>NZ_BMSG01000033.1 GCF_014649035.1 Streptomyces sindenensis | reverse complement strand
CCCGCGGAGCGGGTAAGAGCCTGCTGCGCAGGCTCCAAGGGGGACCTCGCGCGTTGCGCTCGGTCTGACCAAGTGACAGCCGCTGCGAAGCAGCGGCTGTCGAACTCTGCGCTGCGCTTCGAGTTCGACTGGTTTCCCTTCCGCGTTGCTCCAGGGAAACGAGGCTGCTGACGCAGCCTCAGGCGGTTCCGGTTCCCGGAACCTTGAGGGTCCGTCCGCTGCGCTCCCTGACCCTTACCCGCTTCGCGGGGCTAGCTGCGAGGGTGAGGGCTCGGGTGCTTCCTTAAGGGAGAACTTTCGGGGAATCCGGATTTCGGGGTGGTGCCTCTGGCGATGGAGATTCTGGAGGAGTGCGGGTGAGAGGTTCCGGATGATGTCGGTTCGGCTTCGTTGGACAACTATCCAGGTACTGATCTGTGTTGAGCTGATGGGTTCAGGTGGTCTCGGGCTACGCGTTGGCCGTGCTGGCATACGCGATCGTGAGGACGGTCATCGTGGCCGTGTCGTGGCCGAGGAGGATCACCGCGGTGACGTGGCCGTGTCGTGGCCGAGGAGGATCACCGCGGTGACGTGGCCCTGAGCGACGGTACGGATGATGCCGTCGTCCTGCCCGTACGGCGACTACGCGAGCGGGTCCTGCTGGGCGTCGATCAGGGCGAGTGCGAGGTCCCGCCGGGCGAGCTCGGGGAGTTGCTTGTAGGTGTCGAAGACGTCGGTGGGGAAGTTGAGCCGGTAGGTCACACCGCTCCCCGGCTGCGGTCGCCCTGGTTACCCTGGCGCGGCTCGGCGTCCCTGAGCACGTCGGCGGTGACGTCCCTGGTCTCCAGGTCGTCAGGGAGAGCGCCGCGCGTCTTCATGTGGGCGCGGGCGGCCTCGATGCGGGGGCGGGCTGCTTCGAGCTGCTCGGCGGCCGAAGCCCAGCCGTCGAGGACTGCGGGCAGGTCCTCGATCGAGGTGAGGTTGACGTCCTGGAGCAGCTGCTGCCGGGACGCCGAGTGGGGCAGGCCAACGTGCAGCAGGTCCACGGTCCAGTCCTCGTGCGCCATCTGCCCCTCCTGCGGTCACGCTCGGACAGCCAGAGTAGCGCCAAGGGAAGCGTCGCGGAGGCGCTCGTTCGTGCTGACGCGCGGGCGCTGTGGCGTGGCGGTGCTCTCTCGCTACCGTCGGCGGATGACCTTTGATGATGAGCCCTTCTCCAGCTTACGACCGAGCAAAGCACCGACGAGCCTGATCGCAGCGCACTGCGCTAGGACATCCTGAATGAGTGGGTCCGCTACCTGAACGATGACAAGCTCCCGGATAAGACGGCCGAGATGTCGTACGTCTGGGGCTTCATCAACCGGGACTCCGGCGGCGACGCGCTGCGGTGCCTGTGGAGCAAGCACGAGACCGCGTGCCCCCTGTTCGCCGAGACGGTGTGGCTGCTGCACCGTGAGTTCAGCGAGGCGCCGGACCGGAACGTCACCCCCTCTTCGCCGGCCTTCCGCCGATCCCTTCTGACATCCTCTTCCGGAAGATCGCGCACTCGTCCGCGGTGGCATTCCGGAAGCTGCCCGAGGCCCAGATGATCGAGATCCTCCGCAAGGCCCCGAACGACTACGCGGCGATGCAGTAGGGACGGTCCCGAGAAGCGACGCCGGGCCACGAGCCGCTTCCTTCCCGGCCCGGAACCGGTGAGGTCCAGCTGTCAGTTGGTCGTCAACGTCGAAACCGAGGGTTCCTCGGTGAGGGACGAAGGCAGTGGCTGAACTGCCAAGATGAGAAGCTTCTACAGCCCCCCGGAGGCGGCGAGTGCAGGTAGGAGTCCGAAGGAAAGGGCGGCGGCGTGAGAATCATGCTCGACAACAACATCTGGTCCTACCTGGGGGATGCGAGGGCGGGGAAGCAGTTCAGGGCGCTTACCCATTCCCTTGGGCACCGGGTGGTGACTGCTCCGAGCGTCCTGCTCGAGGTGCTCCAGCATCCCCGTTCGGATATACGGGCGGCCATCATCGAGGCCATGATGACGGCGACGGACGAGCGGTTGCGCAGCGAGGCCGACCGGGAGGGCGCCGAGGTCATCTCAGAGGTGCGGCGGCTGCACCCGGAATGGCTGCGGGCAGTTCCCGACACCGGACGCGAGGCGACATGGCGCACGTACTGGACCAAGAGAGTCTGGCGGGAGGCTCTGGAGCAGCACGAACGATTGCGCGTCGCGGAGCCGGCCCGGCGAACCGCACGCACGGTGCAGCTCCTCGTCGAAAATCAAAAGGAGCAGCAAGAGGTCTGGCGGGAAGGCAAGTTCAATCTGCGTGACCTCTCTATGATCACGTTGTCACCGAGTGAGGAGACGACAGCGGAGCAGCAGGCCGGATGGGTGCCCGGCGAGAAGATCGCGGCATGGCGGCCCTACAGCCAGGAGGTGTACTGGCTTGCCTTCTGGAAGGGCCGTCGGGCCGCTCTCACGCATGAAGACACCACCTACGCCGACTGGGTAGGCGCACGGGTGGACCTCCACGCCATGTGCGCCTCACGGGAGGCCTTCAACCGGTTCTGGTTGTACGAGGTGGAAGCAACGCACATGCCGCGCACCTGGCTCCGATGGGCTGCCGACACCGTGCAGGCGGACATGAAAATCACCAACGGAAACCCCATCGACGTCCAGCACGCCGCCTACCTGCCGGACTGCGAGGCCTTCCTCACCGCAGACAAGAACTTCGTGCGCGTACTGGACCGCATCGCGGACCAGGCCCCCGCCCCCGTAGGGCGGGCTCACAGGGTCGCACCGGCAGCCCACGGCGGCATCGTGGAGGCGCTTGAAGCCACCCTGCACGACCTTTGAGAACGCCCCTCACCCGCAATCCGCTCGGACGCACGCTCCGCCCGAATGATTCAGAACCGCCAGCAGAGTAGTGCTCGTTGGCGGTAGACGTTGTGGCCCCTCGTGCTCAGGCATTTGCCGGCTACCGGCGTAGGCGCGAGAGCAGGTCGGTCCGCCCGGACGCCTTCGGATCGGCATCCGGCACGACGAGCTCGGAAGGCTGCGCGCCGCCGGTGTCGCCGAAGACGGCGTGTCGCACGGCATCCCAGTCTTCGCGGCGCCACCAGTCGAACAGACGGGCGCTGCCGATCACCGGCACGGTCAGCGCGTCGGCGAACACGCGGTCGGTGTAGACCTCAGCGTCCCGCTGCGCGGGTGGGAGCTTGATCTGGTGGTTCACCACCAGGACGCCGCCGTCAACAGGCTCGGTCCCGGTCAGACCGGGCCAGGTGTTCAGGTGCTTGAGCAGCTTGTCGGGCAGGCTCTGCGCTGCTCGGTTGTTCGCCGACTTCACCTCGACCAGGACTCGGCGGCCGCCGTACTCGGCCAGCAGATCCGCCGACTTGGTGCCGTACACGTCGTCGAGGGCGCATCCGCTTCCGCCACCACCAGCGGCGGTGCCCAGCCGGAGTCTGCGCCGGGTCCAGGCCCGGATCAGACGCCAGCGCGGAGGCGGGCGGAGGGGCTGTCCGTTCCGGCTGAAACCCTACCCGGCCCGGATGCACGCAGACCGGGATCCTGCCGTCCGTGGTGTAGCGGAACCCGTCGGCGGCGACGAAGGGCCAGCTCCTGCTGGGCCGGTCGGCAACCAGGAATCCCTCGCGCAGAAGCCGCAAGGCCGGGCAGTACCAGCAGCAGAGGTAGTCCGTCACCGCCGGCTCCGTCAACCGCTACCGGCGCGGCGCCCGCAAGCACGCCCGCGCCGACGTCGCCGCGAAGATCGACGACGCCGTACGGCAGCGCTGGCAGCACATGGTCCGCAAACGTCGGCAGAAGCAGGCCGCCGCATCCGGTGGGATCATGATGGTGGAGACCCGGGCCCGGTTAAAGAGATCTACTTCCAGGACGGCGGACACCGAGCGGCAGGTCTCTCCGATGTCACTCTCAACGACATCGACTACCTCGACCTCGACCTCGACTACTGACCGGACACCAGCCGCAGGCCCGGCACCTACCTGTCTGTGCCGAAGCGCGATAGGAGTCACAGAGGCAGGCTTGCTGGCACCAAGATCGGCCTTGGGGCTGATGAGCTTGCGTGTTGACGAATCGGCTGACACCGACCCGCGCCGGTGATGATGATGCTGGCATGCGCAGACCGACTCCGGACCCTGATGCCTGGACCTCCGCCTCCGACCCACTGCTTGCACTGGCCGAGCAGGAGTTGGCGTTCTACCAGCGCAGGCGAGATGCCGCGCGGCGCGCGCACCGCGCGATCGAACTCGGTGCGCTGACCAGCGCTTCCGCGACGGTGGTAGCAGCTGGCCTACACGCCCCAGCGTGGGTGACGACGATTGCTGCCGGGGTCGCCCTGTTCTGTACCGGGTTCCGCCAGGTCTTCGCCCCTGGTCCACGCTGGGTGTTGGCGGCACAGGCCCGGGAGTCCCTGCGCCGTGGGGTCAACCGCTACCGGCTGCTCTCAGTGGGCGAGCGGGACGACCAAGCGCGGGCCCTGTTGCTCGCCGCCATTGAAGAAGTGGGCACCGAACAGGTCAGCCAATGGGCAGGGGGCCACGAGCAGACTTCGATCGGGCCACCGCCCACCCAACCCCCTCCCGACTGACCTCGGGCTCCTCCGGCACGCGACCAGGGCGGTCTCCACTCGAGTCCATCGCAGGGGCAGGGCTCCGCCGCAGGTAGTGACAACACGCGTGCCAATCCGGCGTCGATGACAACAACACGGCCTCGTTGGTGACAGTCACGCTGCTTCGTAGTGGCTTCAGCCAGAGGTCAGCGGACCGCGCTGGTGACACCTGTCGTGCTTCGGCACACTGTCGAGTCGACCGCACGATAGGTGCCACTGAACTGTCTAGTCGCACAGGCCAGGCCGTGCCAGCTCTCCTAGCGTCGCCTCCAATGCGTTGAGCGCTGGCAAGAGATGCGAATGCTCTGCGCCGTAGGCGACCAGGCTGCTGCCAGCTTCGAGGAACGCTCGCATGTCGGCGTACGCAGCGGACAGCAGCGCGGATCCCTCCGGAGAGGAGAGCCGGACAAAAACTCTTGTTCGTGCTCCCTTCGCAGCGTCGGGCCAGACAGAGACATCGCCGAGCCCGTTTCTGCCTTCCAGTCCCTCTCTCAGCAAGTCCCGGGCAAAGATCCACACTGTTTCGCTTTGGTCGTCTGCCCGAAAGCACGCTTCCACTGCGTAGGGATCAGATACGCGATATGTCAGCCGGGTGTGCAAGCTTGAGGTCAACGTCAGTGACTCACGTGGTTCGAGGTGCAACAACATAGGTAGTTCTGCGGACAGTTCGTATGCCCCGTCAACCAACGTCTGCCGCAGTGTCATGCTGCCTGCGCCAACGAGTTGCTTCCGGTCACGACCTCTTCTGCTGCTGTCTCGGGCGCAGGGACGGTACTGAGGCGCACCATTTGTCTTCGGGACCAGCAGTCCGCCGCCGACCGCCATGTAGGCGTCAGTGGTGAAGCGCGCGATGTGCAGGCGTGCGACTGGTGCGGGACGCACGAGAAGACCTGCTGGCGTAGTACTGAACAAGGGTTGCACAGGGTGCACCCATGGCTCGATCGCATGCCGCAGGTTTCGTAGTCTCTGCTGTTTCCGCTCCGTCCACGTCCAGCCGAGGGTGTGGGGGGGAAGGGATGTGTGCATTTGGATGTCAGGCGCGAGCAGTTGCTGCATTACCTTCCGGCAGACGCCGGTGAAGGGAAGGATCGCCCGTGTTTCGCCGCTTGGGTTGCGCAGCGCAGAGACCAACACGTTGGGCCACGGCTGCGTTTCCTGGCGCCTGTAGAAGATCAACGTCCCGTCGCCGCGGGAGGTGCCGCGTTGCACTCTGCTTGCCCTGACGGCTTCGTCGAGTCCGCCCGTCGGCCACAGTGTGCTGCGGAGTAGGCCGGATGTGGCGTGCTCCGACCAGGGCTGTAGCGGGAGCGGTTGACGACTGCTGCCGAGGCTGTGCCACCGATAGGCGAAGAGGGCAGCCAAGATCGCGCTCTTGCCGTTGCTTGCTGCCCCGAGCAGGGCCCCACGGGGAATCGGCTGGACTTCTTGCACTGCCCGTTCCGTATCCGTGGGCGCGGCAGGGCGGCTGTCGGCTTCGTCGTTCTGCTGTGGGTGTGAGGTGTTGTCGGGCATGCCGGGCCACCTCTGCGGCTGGCTGGCAGCGTGTGCCATACAGCGCCGAGCGGTGGCGGGAATGTCGCCGGAGGCGGAGACGACGTGCGGGGCTCCCAGACTGGAGGCGTCGAGCAGCGCGTCGAATTCTTCATCAGTCGCAGCGAGGTGGTCCATAGGTTCGCCCTTCCGGACGGTCATCGTGCTCCCTCTTCCCCGAGGTCAGACTTCTCGGCCAGGTCGGTGAGGATGCGGGCGCGGAGCCGGCCGATGCGGCCCTCCAGCGCCTTCTCGGTCAGCCCGACCTCGGCGGCAGCCTGCTGCTGGGTGTGGCCCAACGCGCGTAGGGCGAGGCCTCTACGGACCTTGGTGTCGGTGATGTACGGGAGGATGCGCTTGATTTCGTCGTGGGTGGCTGCGGCGTAGAAGGGGTCAGTCGCGCGCTGATCGGGGATGTCCCGGTCGCTGGACGCTCCGTCCGGGTCACTTGGGGGCAGGTCCAGCTCAGCCTGCCCCATCTGTACACCGCGGAACCAGCGGGTATAGACGGTGCGAAAGGAGCGGATGGAGGCACCGACGAAGTAGGTGGCCAGGCTGGCGCCGCCGTACGGGTTCCACTTTCCGCGGATGAGGCCGTGCTCGAGGAACAGGTCCAGGCCGGCGACGACGGTCTCGGTGGCGACCTCGGAGCGCGCGTCGGCGTCCCAGTCAGGTGCGGTCATGCGGAGCGGGACGGGCCGGCCGGCTCGCCGGGACTGGGCGAAGATCTCACCGGTCCCCGTCCACTTGTTGATGGTCAGCCACCCGTACTCCATCAGCCGGGTGGTGGTCTTCTCGTAGCGCGGGCCCTGGAAGTTGTCGGCGCGCAGGATGTCGACGATGTGGGCATCGGCGGTACGGCGCGCAACAGAAACGGATTCGTCCGAATGGTTCCCGACGAGCGTGTGCTCCAGGCTCGACAGGCTTGCGGTGCTGAGCTCCTCGAGCTCTTGGTCCTCCCGCAAGAGGCCCTGAGGGGCGCCCCCCAGGCACATCTCATCCGGCACGCTCGCTCCCTTGCACTCTGCCGCCCCTACGGGCCCCGTTTTGGAGCCTGTCGCAGAGGTCATAGGCACCAGCTGCGCACCTCCCCTCGTCCAAACCACAGAAAAATAATGTGACTCACATCACAGCCCCATGAGCGAGGGAAAGGCGGCGGCCAGCGGCTAGAGCATTCACGACTACACGTCCCAACAGGGGCGTAACGCCGCGAAGAGAAACGGACTTCACCATGACCCACGACACCCAGCAGCCCGCTGGTCAGCCGCTGCTCGGCCTGCGCAGCGCCATCGTGCTCCTGCTCGGCGTCCTCACCGGCACCGGTGCCGGCGTGCTGGCCTACCTCGCCCAGCGCTCGCTGCCCGGCGCCGCCCTCGCCGCGGGCGCCGGCTTCGGAGCCGGCGTGATGTTCTTCCACGCCATCATCGGCTGACCCCGCACCGCACCGGGGGGTCTTGGGGGTGACAGCCGCCTGCGCAGGCGGCTGTCACCCCCAAGACCCCCCGTTTTCCGGCCTGTTTGAGCCTCTAGTGAGGGAAGTGCGGCACTTTCGGCTGACAAAGATGACCAAGACGACCACACTCTGTGCCTAACGGATCATCAGACGGGGGCCGGGGATGCTGGTGCAGATCAAGGCAGTGGGTCCCAACGAAGGGGAGTTACTGGCGGCTGTCATCGACCTGGGCAACCGCAACCGTAGGACCCTGGGGTTCCTGCCGCATGCGGCGTTCCACCAGGCCGCCGAGGGGGGCACTCTTCTGGCCGCCGTCGAGGACACGCGACTCGTCGGCTACGCCCTGTACGGCCTCCCAGGTGACCGTGTGCGCCTGACGCATCTGTGCGTCGACGACACCCACCGAGGCCAGGGCATCAACAGACGTCTGGTCGAGGCCATCTCCGAACGGCATGCCGACCGGCTTGGCATCCTGCTCAAGTGCCGCAAGGACTACGGTCTCGAGAAGATGTGGACGCGGCTGGGCTTCCAGGCGCGCACCGAGGTCGATGGCCGCGGCGGAGCGCGCGAACCGCTCGTGGTGTGGTGGCGCAGCCACGGCCACCCCGATCTGTTCACCCATCTGGAATCCCCCGCGCTGGCGACTGCGGCGATGGACTGCAATGTCTTTGCCGACCTGCACAGCAGCTATGAGCGCAACGGGGCGGAGGAGACCAAGGCTCTGTCCGCGCAGTGGCTGGTGGACCTGCTCGAACTGGTTGTCCTGCCCCAGCTTGTCCAGGAGATCCACGCCGTCCGGGACGCCGCTGAGCGCAGAATTCAGATCAACGCGCTCTCCCACTACCGCCAGCCCCCGCTCGAGCAGCTCGATCAGGACCGGATGCTCCGGACCCTGACCGAGACGGCCTGGGAAGATCTCGGTCTGGAGCTGCCCCGCACCGTCAACGACCGTGGAGACCTTGCCTACGTCATCCAGGCCCACGCGGCGGGCCTACAGCTGCTGATCACGCGTGATGCCGGCTTGTTGGAGCTCAGCCCGGTGGCGGAGAAGGTGTGCGGTGTGCGGATCCTGCGGCCAGCCGACAGTGTGGTGGCCATCGACGAGCTGAAGCGCACACAGGCCTACCAGCCCGGCAGTCTTCTCGGCACCGCACTGACAACCACAGCCGTGCCCTCCGGGCAGGAGCAGCAACAGTTGGTCTTCCTCAACAAGCCCGGTGGGGAGAGGCAAAAGGCGTTCAAGGCCCGGCTGCGTGACTTCGCAGCCCGGCCCGACCAGTGGATCCGGCAGCAGATCGTCGACAAAGACGGCCAGTTGCTGGCCACCTACTGTCACGAAACTCGCGACGGCGAACTGCGCGTGCCGCTGCTGCGTGTGAACGAGCAGCATCCCCTCGGCGCCACCCTCGCCCGGCAGCTGCTGTTCCTGCTGCGCCAGCGGTGCCGTGCCGAAAGCCTCGAGGTTCTTCGGCTGACCGACCCCCACTCGCAGCGCGCCGTTCGGGCAGCCGCTGAGGAGGACGCCTTCCGGCCGACCGGCACCGGGCTCGTTGCCCTGGTCCTCGACCAGATCAGCGACAGTGCTGCGCTCGATGACCGGGTGGCTTCGATCAGCGGGCGGCTCGGCATCGAGCTGCCGGCATTGACCGCCTCCCTGCCCGCAGCGGCGGCATCAGCGGTCGAACATGCCTGGTGGCCCGTGAAGATCACCGACGCGCAACTGCCCGTCTTCCTCGTGCCTGTCCGCCCGGCCTGGGCCTACGAGCTGTTCGGCTATCCCGAAGGGCTCCTGTCACGCGACGACCAGCTGGGGCTCAGCCGCGAGCATGTGTACTACCGTTCCCCGCGCCCCCGGGGCGAGACCGCCCCCGCCCGCATCCTCTGGTACGCCAGCACCGACAAGAGCGCCAGCGTGTCCGCAGTGATCGGCTGCTCCCGCCTGGACCAGTGCGTAACTGATGACGGAGAACGTCTGTACCGGCAGTTCAAGCACCTCGGGGTCTACAAACGCGAGCACGTCCGCTCCGCCTGCGACGAGCGCGGTCGGGCGATGGCCCTGCGCTTCTCCGACACTGGGCTCTTTCCATCTCCCGTCAGCTACAGGCGACTTGTGGAGCTCGGCGCTCGGAACGGACAGAACATCAACGTACAGTCGGTCCTCAAGATCTCTCCCGACCTGTTCCGTGACCTGTACAAGGAAGGCCACCAACTGCGGTGAACACGCCAGAACGAGCCCTGCTGCTCTCGCTCCACCCGCGGTTCGCCACAGCCATTCTCAACGGCGAAAAGACCGTCGAACTACGGCGCCAGCGCGTCGCCGTCCCACCCGGCACCCCCGTCATCATCTACGCCACGTCACCCACCATGGCACTGACCGGCACCGCCCGCCTCACCGGCGTGGACGCCGCCGCTCCCGCCCAGATCTGGCGCCGCCACCGCAGTAACTGCGGCATCAGAAAAGCCGAATACATGACTTATATGGAGGGCGCCACCCAAGCTTCCGCGCTCCTCCTGGACTCCCCCCAGCCGCTCACCGACACTGTGCCGCTCGCCCACCTGCGCCACACCGGCGGCTTCCACCCCCCGCAGAGCTACCGTTACCTCACCCTGCACACGCTGCGTACCCTCCTCGACGGGCACAGCGCGGCCACGGAGCTCCTCAGCCACCTGGGCTTGGCGCACACGCCGACCACAGTCCGACCCGCCGCATTCTCGCCCTCACCCCAGACCGCCAGCCCCCACCACGCCCCCCACAGCGTCCGCCCCGCCGCCCTCCTCGCAGCCCCAGCCTCCTGACACCGGCGGTACCCCGTGACCAGGGACGAAGCCGCTGCATCGCAGGCGGCCGCAGCCGGCCCGCTGGGAGTTGCTGCGGCTCGGACGGCCGCGACCTTGGCGACGGCTCCACGGCCTACGACACCCACGAGACCCTGAGCGTCAGCCCCAAGACCGCCCACCCGCAGCAGCTCGCCAACAGCGTTCTGCGGATCATCAGGAACGATCAGCAGGAGCCGGGCGACTTCACCGGCGGGCTGCGCAGCGTCCCCACCGGCGAGTCCTGACGAACTCGCAGGGGCGGCGAGACGTACACCGGAACCGCAGCGTTGCAATCCCCCAGGGGGCGCGGGGGCGGCGCGGCGCTCCTGAAGCTGGTGCGTGGCATGCCGCCCAGCGCGATGCTGCGCTGCGAGGCGCCCGACGGGACGGTGCTGACCCGCTGGTCGGCGCCGGGGCGTAGCCCTGGGAGTTCCGGAAAGCGGCAAGGAGAGCGGCAGCAGGCGACGAGCAGAGTCCGCTGGTGGAGAACGGCGCGGCAGCGCTGATCCGTCGCGCCATGCTCGGCGCAGGGAGCATCGGAGCGAGCGGCAGCCGTTGACGGAGGCCGGGACGGAGAGGCGGAGGGACGGTGTTTTCGCGCGGGGGTGCAATCACCGTGCGGTACGCGGGCATGGGACATGGCCGTAAACCTCTCTTCTGTACGGGGACCGGTCACGGCGGGAACCTTCTTCACCAGGATTTCCGCCACTTCGGTATCCGATCAGGTCACGGACTTGCGGAGTGCGGGCAGGGACGGGGGAGATGGCGAGGCGCCCGCGTCTGGCGGGCGGGTGCGGGTGGAGGACCCCACCCGCACGAAGCTGCGGTCAGCGGCGGTACGGGCGGCCGGACAGCGAGCCGCAGGTGCTGTCTGTACCGGGTGGGAGGATGGGCCCAGCGAGACCAGCGTGGAGCCGGGGGGGCCTGTGGCTATCGAGTGGGATCGGATCGGGCAGCCGGGTTTCGACCGGATCGTCGAAGCGCTGGTGCACCGGATGTACGACGCCGCTGCGAGTGTGGAAGCGGTCAACGGGCGTGGCGGGGACGCTGGGATCGATATCAAGGTGACCAGCGGGTCACGGGTGCGGATCTTCCAGCTGAAGTACTACCCGGACGGGTTTCCCGCCGGGTCGTACAAAGGGCGGCGCAGCTCTGTCAAGGAGTCCTTCTCCCGGGCCATGGCGCACAGCCCGTGGGAGTGGGTTCTTGTGGTGCCCTGCACGCTGACTACTCCCGAGCGGGAGTTCGCGGCTTCCTTGGCGGCCGGGCAGGGTGTGCGGGTGCGGGTGTGGGACCGGGCGAAGCTGGACGGGCTGATGGCCACACATGCGGATCTGGAGGCATCTTTCACCCGGAACCAGCTCTACGACGCGGCGAAGGTCTTCGGGCAGGAGCAGGCGATGCTGATGGGCGGCCTGCCCGATGTTCACGCGCGGGTGGCGGGGCTGGGGCGGCAGGTCGACGGGCTGGATAACCACTGGACGGTGGACTTCGCCCGGCAGGGCGAGACCGTGGTGCAGACGCTGCGGGGCAAGCACCCGCGAGCGCATGAGATCTCCCCCGTGGAGTTCACCGTCACAGGGAACGGTCCCTGGGCCCCGGAGCTGACCGCAGCGGTACGGCGCAGCCTGGGGTTCGGTGTGCCGGAAGAAGTGGTGCTGCCGCGTGAGGCGGTGCAGAGCCTGACGGTGCGCGGCCCCGAGTGGCTGTCCGGGGAGCACCGGGACATCGAGGTGCGGTGGCGGCCGGTGGTTGCCGTCCCACCGGGCGAGAGGGGGGTGGATGTGGTCTTCCTCGACGGGGAACAGGTCACCGCCTCCTACCCGGGAACGCTGGGGCATCTGGGCAGTGGCAGTATCGGCCGCTCGGTCCATGTGGAGCTGCCGGGCGGGAAGCTGGAACTGCTGGTTCCCCGCGGGACCGGGATGCCGGCGTCGATGCGTTTCACGTTCTCGCTGGAGCGGCTGGAGCCTGCTGCTGCGCTGCGTCTGCTCCGGATGCGCCAGCGCATCATGAACGGCGGTGCCTTCGAGGTCCGCACGAGCATGGGGACGGTCGGTGGCGGCAATCTGCCAGCGGAGTCCGGGGCGACGCACCAGAAGGTGGCGGAGCTGCGCCGCTATGTCGAGGACCTGGAGGTCGTGCAGCGTCACTGCGAGCAGTACTTCCCCGTTCCCACTGAGCTGTCCCCGACCGACCGGATCGCTCTGCGCGTGGCGCGTCTTCTGGTGGACGGGCAGTGTGTGATCTCCCCGTTCCTGCCCCGCCTGAGCTTCACGCTGACCGGTGAGGACTCCCCTGGGCTGCGCGCCCTGCTCAGCGGAGATCAGCAGTCCGTGCGGTGCAGTACCGAGGAGTTCGCCGTCACGCTCGCCGGACGGCGTCTGCGACTGGGATCTGTGCTCGTCTTCCATCCCCGTGTCGCCACCGAGCAGAAGGACGGACAACGGGCTCTGGCCGCTCTCGATGCCGGTCGCGGTGACGGGTGCAAGGTCACCGTACGGCCCGCGGACGAGGAACGATTCCGGATGTTGCTGCAGAACGCCGCAACCAGCGCCGAACAGGCCCCCGTGCCGCTTGGACTGCCCGGCTTCCCCGAACCTCGCTGACCCGAGATGAGGATACGGGCTCCCGCATACGCAGGAAGAGGCGTCATTAGGCGGGTGCGCTCGCGAGGGCGGGGCCAGCCGCGAGCGACCCCGCCTCCGAACTCCAGCACCCCACCATTGCGGCGGTAGGTCCTCAGGAGCAGCGGTGGCCGGGGGCGGGATGGGCCATCCATACCGCGACGTCAGCGACCCGTAGCGCGCTGACCGTCTCGGGCAGGCCCGCGCTCTGCCGGAGACCGAGGAGCCGGTGGTGCAGGGCAGCGTCGTCCTCGCGGAGGGCGGTGCGCAGTTCGGTCCAGAACGACGGCGGACGGCCGAGCGCACAGCGCACGACCCGGTCATAGACCGGCAGCAACCGGGGTCGCTTGCGGGCCAGAAGTTTCCCCGCGATCACCCATCCAACCTTGTACTGGCTCTCCAGCAACGACCAGGCCTGGTGCGCCGGCGAGCCGTCCGCGACGACCGAGGCATCGGCGTCGGACAGATCGACGTCGGCCGGGATACCTCGCAGCAGTTCGCACAGTTGGGTGCCCAGCGAGCCTTCCAGCAGGTCAAGGGCGACGGGTGCGGGCACGGTCACCGACAGGGTCTGCACCGCTATCAGATCCTCCGCGGTGAACCTGTTCGCGACCCGCCGACGGTCGCCACCGCCCGCGAGGCGTTCGAACCTGCCTCCCGTGAACACGCCGGCACCCGGGGGCAGGCCAATGCCGAAGTAGCGGCGCAGGTCGCCTACGACCCGGTCCCCGTCCAGAACGGCGTGCAGGCGCTGCCCCACCGCGGACGGTTCCCCGGTGAAGGGATCAGGCTTCACGACAAGGTCAGCCATCTCAAATACCTGTGCCCTCATCTGTGCCAGTCGTGGCCGGTGGAGTCGGCTGGGCCGCCCATACCTCGCTGATCAAGGCGAAGGAAGTAGTGAGCATCCCGGCCCCCCAGTGCGGGGGCATGACGGAATGAGCCCTCTGGCCGTGGGCGATGCGGTTGCGGAGCTTGCGCCCGTCGTGGAGGAACTCCGTCTGCCTCTCGGTCAGGAGGCCACTCTCGTTGCCCTGCCTGATCAGAGTGTTGAGCGGCTTTGTGCCGGAGTCGGGGATCTTGGCTCGGAGGACGATCTCCATCGCGATCAGGGCGTGCAAAAGGGCCACGGTGGAGAACTCGTAGCAGAAGTAGGAGTGGCGCAGGAGCTCGCGGGCGGTGTGCAGCACCGTTGCCGCGGACTGCGGAATACCTGAGGGCACCGTCAGCCCGGCGACGACGTCGTGCATGTCGGCGTACTGAGTGACGAAGTGGTGGGCCCGGGGGTCGGGCACGGGGAACGGCAGGTGCTGATCGGCGGCGGCGTTCCACGGCAACGGCGTCCGGAGGCTGCTGCCGGCAGGCGTCGTCCGGGCCGGTGGCTGCTCCCCGAGGAAGATCACGGCCAGGGCGATCTGGAGCACGAGCGCTGTCCGGTGCCGGGAGGGCGTGTCGACCAGGTCGTGCAGGACGTTGTTGCGGAGGTTCATCTGCCCTTCGGCGTTGCCCAGCACTGTCCGCAGGATGAGGGGCCACGGCTCGGGGAAGCCGAGTTCGTCCAGCTTGTCGAGGAGGGAGCCGAGCTGCTGGACCTGCCCGATGGTCTCCCCTTTCGCGTGCGTGATCACGCCGATGTCGGCTGCCTTGAGTCGGCGGCGCAGGATGCCTTCAAGGCGCGGGAGCGCCAGGGACAGGGCAGTGTCGACATCGCCCTCCCAGAAGGCCTCGAAGGCGCGGGCGAGACCGCGCATCCGAGTCTCCACAGCGTGCTGGGACCGGGCGAGGAAGGGTGTGAGGTCCTCCGCCGTTGGGCGGAACCGGTCGCGGACTCGGTCCAGTTGGGCTTCGACGGCCAGGCCGTGTACTTCGAGGGCGACGACGTGCTGCCGCGAGAGGAATCCGTCTCCTCTGGTGCTGTCGCTCTCGACGGTGCGCGTCACGACGGGGCCGTTGGGGTTGATGTACACCGTCGGCAGGGACAGCAGCCCAGACGGCAGGGTCGCGGAGTCACTCATCGTGGCGGGAGTGGTGGCGATGGAGTGAAGTGCGTCCTCCATGCTGCCAGCGGCGTCGATGGCCGCGCTCGCGGCCTCCAGGTAGCCCGGCGGCAGGGGGACCGGGGTGCGGATGGTGTCCATGGGCATTTCGTCCCGCCCGATCTTCTGCTGTGTGCGGCGTACCTCGTTCAGGGCGTCGCTCAGCCCGCTGTCGCGAGCATGTCGGGCAGCGTCTTCCAGGGCGAGGAGTTTCCGCAATCCGGTGCTGCTGTCGGCCAGTTCCATACGGGCGCGGTGGATCCTTTCGTTCACGTCTCGCCGCTCATCGTCGGTGCGCACCACGCGGCGGAGCTCTTCGAGGAACTCCACCCGGTAGTGGAACCGGCCTTCTCCGCAGTACTCGTCGGCGGCACGTTCCAGCAGGGCGTGCAGAGCGGACCAGTTGTCTTTGCTGGCCACGAGTGGGGCGGTCATGCGGGTGAGCACGTCCGGCACCGGGGGCGTCCAGTCGAGCGCGGCATGGCCCAGGGCGATCATCTCGCAGACGATGTCCGTACACTCCGGCCGCCGCGTGGTAGCAGCCAGTTCGTGAGCGAGCACCAGGGCGTCCGCTGCACGAAGCCGGGCCAACCCGGCTTCGAAGGTGGCCGCCCCGCCCGGCTCGGGCGGGTTGGCGGGTGACTCCTGTTGTTCCTCGGCCCTAGTCAGCAGCGTGCGGGCACCAGCCCGGTAGCTGTGCACCGCGCAGCGGAGGTGCTCGATAGGCCGTGTTCCGTGCCGGGCGTCCCAGAGCAGGTGGTGAAGCCGGGCCCGGGCCAAGGGGTGCGCCGTCTCGGGGGCGTAGGCGGCCCAGGTATCGAAGAACGCGGGCGCCATATCTCTCACGGCTCTCGGAACCAGGTCACCGTTCTCGTCGGTGGTGCGGAACGGCCCGAGGGCGGCACCCCAGGTGCCGTCCTGCAGCCGGAACTCCATGGCCGCCCACAGGGCCGCGAAGTGCTCATGCTCCTCGTTGCCCGGGGTCGTGTTCAAGTAGCCGGTGCGTAGGGCCCGCCCGACCTTGCGCGGTGGTTCGCAGGAGTCGACTCCGCTGTTCATCGCACTGAGAACTGCTGGCTGAACATCCATCTCGACTCCTGACTCCAGGTACAGCGGTCGAACTCTAGGCGACCGTCCTGGCCAGGAACGAGTGAATTGTGAAGCTGGGGATCTCTGCTTCAGAGAAGGCTCGGCGGTAGAGCTGCTGCCTGACCTACAGGGAACTGGGACCTAACCTGGGCTCGACGCGGCGATCGAGCCCACGCCAGCCTGCACGCTGGCCACGACGGTAGCGGCCCCGGCCCGTACGGTCCCGTCGGTATAGGAACACCAACCGCCTCACCCCGAACCGCGTCGGCGCCATCATCAGAGCCTGCGTCGTGGGTGCCGCCACCTCTCTGGCTGCTGAGGCCACCGGGATTTCCCGGGCCTCCCTCACCCCGTGGATGAGGCGCGGCGGCAACGAGTCGGACGGGTCCTGGTCGCTCTTCTGTCGGTTGCTTCGGGCCGTGACCGCGACGAGAGAGACGTGCGCTCCCTGGTCGTTCGCGTAGGCCTCCCGCCACGCCGCGGTCCAGGCGAAGGCTCCGGAGTCCCAGGCCTCGGCGAGCGGGACCATGTGGTCGATGTCGAGTGCACCGGCGCTGGTGATCTCTTGGCCGCCGTAATAGCTCGTCCAGGTGCCGCCGGTGAGCTTGCAGCCGGCCCCCACGGTCGGTGCGACGACCGCCTCGGCGAGGAGGACCTCGTTGCGGGTGTTGCACACGTCGGTCACGTCGGCGCCGGAGTTCCAGTGCTTGAACGACGAGCGCGTGTAACCGGTGCGGTTCTCCTCGGCCACCTCCACCAGGCCGACCGCGTCGGCCAAGATGGTCACCTCCGCCGTCGGGGCGGCCTGTTCAGCAGGGGCAGAGAGAAAGGGGAACGAGGGCAAGGGAGAGCGCGCCGAGGCCGCGCGCGAGGTTCTTGATCACCAAGGAGTTCCATCAACCTCGCACCCGGCGAAGCCCATCGACCTGCGGTCACCCACACGGGCGAGAGGGTTCACCGCGGAACGCTTCCGCGCAACGCGCCGCCGGAGCCTGCCTGTAGGACTCCTTCCGCCACAGCGGGACGAGCCTGATGGCACGAGCGTTCGGCGGACACTGAGCCCGTGTTGGCTCCGCTCCGGCTTCCGTGTTGCCAACGTTGCACAACTCCCTTTGGCAACGCACCGCTGGGTCAGCGGCCTGAGCTGCCCGAACCGTCCGGCCCGGGGTGGGGTGGGCCCGGCGCAACAGCGGTTTCGTTGCCTCTTGCCTCGATCACGTACGGCAACACCCCCGTGACGCCCCATGCTGTTTGTCACCCACTTGGCGGCCTGCCGGGCGGGAGCTCCCTCCGCGCCTCCACGACGCGGGGCAGACGAATAGGGAATCGCGTGGACCGACCTTTACTGCCGCTGAGATCGGCCCTGGTCTTCCTGCTCGCCGCGCTCAGCAGCGTTGCGGCAGGAGGACTGTCCTGGCTGGCGGGGGAAGGCGCCGCCCGCGGCGTGCTCGCCGGCTTCGCCGTCACCGGCCTGGCGACTGCGTTCTTCGACCGCCTGATCACGCCGGGAGCCGACGAGGCATGCGGGAAGGCACACAACCATGGGTGAACTGCGTCCCCTGGGACAGGACCTGACGAAGGAATCGAGGGCGCTCGCCGAGGTACTGCGCGAGCTGTTCGAGGGACTCGGGGTCTCGGTGCGCCGGTACGCAGCACGGCGCCAGCGCGACCCGGGAACGTTCTCCCGCTACCTCAACGGCACCCGGATGCCCCCCTGGTCGGCAATCATGGACATGCTGACGGATCTCGCCGAGCACCGCGGCACCACCGTCACCCCCGAAATCATCGAGTACGTCCGCGGCCTCTACGAGTCGGCGTTCGACGCCAACTCCTCTCCCAAGCACGCAGCGCAGATCATCGAGCAGCAGCTGGCCGACGCGGACCACGTCTCGCGGCGCTCCAGCGTCCGCGGCGACGTCCTGGGCGACGCGCTGCTGGACCGCAAGCACCGCATCGCCGACCTGGAGGTGCGCCTCAACCAGATGGAGGCCACGCTCACCGCCGAGCGTGAACGCGCCGGCCAGCTGGCAGCCGCCCACCCTGACGTCTCCGAACTCCTGGACGAGCGCGACGTCCTGCGCCAGGAAGTCGCCCGGCTGGGCAACGAGCTCCAGGAGGCGCGAGAGCAGCGGGCAGGTGCGGAGGCACGCTGCGATCTGCTGGAGCGCCAGCTCGAAGCCGTCGAGCACCCGGCCCCGCTGCCACTACCGCAACCGCAGCCCATGCCCAAGGTCCTCGTAGTGGACGACCAGCCCGACAACCTGCTCGCCATGACCGCCGTGCTGGAGACACTGGATCAGGAACTCGTCACCGTCTCCTCCGGGCGTGACGCCCTGAAGGCACTGCTCCACCACGACGACTTCGCCGTCATCATCATGGACGTGCAGATGCCCGGAATGGACGGCTACGAGACCGCCGCCCACATCAAGCGCCGCCCCCGCAACCGGGACGTGCCGATCATCTTCCTCACCGCGATGGGCATCGACCCCGAACACACCGCCCGCGGGTACGCGGCCGGCGCGGTCGACTACATCAGCAAGCCCTTCGACCCCTGGGCACTGCGCGCCAAGGTCGCCGTCTTCACCGAGATCCACCTCGAACGACGCCTCAGCAACCCCGTCGGCTGAGCTCCGTCCTGCCCCGCGCCAGCGTGGGGCAGGGTGCTGACCGGCAGAGGTCTTCTGACTTGTGGCAACGAGTCGTCGGGGCCGCAGCAGGCCTGGAGACCCTGTGCAGGGACCAGCGGGACCAGCGCATAGCGTGCGAGCCCCCGCCCTACAGCACGCCAGGAACGGCGCTAATGCGCAGGGTGCAGCCCTGGCCGCGCCGTACGACCCTCCCCTGGTCGAGCGCGGCGCGCTCGACGGGCTCCAGCTCTGTAGTGCGGAGGTGGTCGGCGACCTTGCCGAGTATGTCGAGGCTGACCGGCAGTTCCGCGGCTGACCCGATGCTCGCGAACGAGGACAGCGATGAAGCGTCCTTCCAAGGTACGCGGTGCGTACGTGGCCAGCCCTGTCGGCCGGGACGGCAGGGCGGCGCCCGCCCTTGTTGCCCTTGGCCTCGGCGACGCGCAGTCCGTCGAAGGCCAACTCGCTCTGAAGGTCGCGCTGAAGTTCGCCGGCGGCGGCAAGGGTCTGCACCATGAGCTTCCGTGGAACAGGAGCTGACGGCGGCCGCCGCGATCGTCCGGATCGGCCTCGACCGGATCCGGGACATCGCCACCCGTACCGAGCTGGTCGGCCCGCACGCGGCCGCGCTCCAGGCGCTGCGTGACCCGGGCAACCCGGAGAACGGCGTCCTGGCGGCCGTCGCCGACGTCATCGGCACGATCACCGTCTCCGTCACCGACGTCGACCATGACGGCATCGACCGCGTGGTGGAGCTGCTCGACGAGGCGCAGGCGTACGCACAGGACAGCACCGGCGAGCGCATCGACCAGGCGCTCGCGCTGCTCGGTCCCCTGCTTCCGGTCTGCGAGGAGTGCATGCAGCGCCGCCCGGATGTGGAGGTCATCGCCGACCCGTTCTTGACCTCGCTCTATCCCGAGGAGTCCGACCACCGTCAGATCCCGCTCTGTCCGCCCTGCTCCATCAAGCGATTCGAGGAAAGCTGACAGACCGTCCGCATCAGACTTCAAGCGCCCTCGGCCGGATAGGCCGGGGGCGCTTTCGTGCGAGCGTACGGCCCGACTCCGGCCTCTACCTAGCAGAGGTGTGCCGCGGTGGGGGCGCGGCGAGCCTCCGCGTCGCCGGACGACAACTCGCGGTTGTCGGGACCGCGCGTTCTCTGGTTGCTGTCGACATCAGTTGGGGGTCTGCCGAAAAACTTCTGAATCTCGTCTCACACTCCTGCAGCTCCGGGGTTCTGCTTTCCAGAAGATCCCGTGGACGCGGCGTTCGCGGGCGTACGAGTTGAGAGGGGCGGCCCCGTGAGCAGTGCTAGCGAGGAGAACAGGAGGATCCCGCGACCACGCGGGAAGGGGCTATCGCCTGAAGCTGAGCATCAGTGGGAGGCTCTCAGGAAAATGGCGCCGTCCGTGCGACGGCTCGTATACCGACTGACTGGCGGCGCCCAGGCCACGGTGGTTGACGAGATCGATGCCCAGGTCTGGTTCGCGATCTTCCTTCGATTGCAGAACGGCGGGCCGATCGAGCAGAAGAACCCCAGCCTCCCCTTGCTTGGTTCAGGCGTGGAGTCGTACGTCTACGCGGTAGTTCGGCAGAAGGTCCGAGCCCATCTCGCCGAGCTCGCCAAGCGCGCGGAGCATTTCGTCGGCGATCACGTCTACCTGCTGGAGGAGGAAGCGCACCCCAGTGCGGAGACTCAGAGTCTTGCCGATCTCGCGCCGGCCATGAAGATCCTCAAGGCCGAGATGAGCGAGCTGCAGCTGGCGGCGTTCGTTCTGGCGGAAGCGTACGAGCTGAAGGCGCCCATGATCGCCGACCTCCTGGGCACCACGAAGGGCTCGGTACGCGATGCCCTGCGCCACGCTCGACGAAAGCGCGACGGGCTGGCCCTGGCCGGCGACTGACTACCCACTTCCAGGTGAGCACGGGCCGTCCGCAACGACGACGGAGCGGTCCGCGGCACCGAGTGGTGGCTAGCCAGTCCATGACGGATCGGCCACTTCCAAGAACGAAGCGAAGGGAGCGTTGGATAAAAGATCGTCTTCGAGGGTTCGTCGCCCTCGAAAGGAAGACCGGGCCAAGCTCGGACCGGTAGGCGAGGTGCTCTGTGGATCACTTCTACCAGTGCCTCGCCCACTACCAAAGGAGTCTCTGTGCACGCATTTTCTCAGCTTGTCCGTCGAACCGTGGTGGTGGTGATCACCATGGTCTTGGCCGCCTCCACCTGGCTACGGGGTCGTTTCGAGGACCTCCTGCTCTTGTTGCCCGGCCGGCCGGGCGGCCGCCCGGGCCGGTGGGCCCGCACCTCCCATCTGCAGCTACGGCGAAGCTCCACTCGCGTGGCCACCGACGGGTGATCTGAACCCCGAAAACTCAACAACAACAGAATATGGATCATACGCCATGAAAGCTCCGAAAAAGGACAAAAGCGAACTAGGACTAGAATCTGGCATCGACGAAATAGGCCGGGTCTCCGCTCACAGTGGGGGCCCGGTTGGTCTTTTGCTTTGCACCGAGGTGAAAACACCCGGCGCCCCGCCCAGCTGACTCCGGCGGCGGCAGGTACTCAGTGAGGGAATGGCCGTGACCACCACGCCCAATCATGGCGACCGCAACGAGAATCTCTCGGCCTCGCCGTACGTGGACCGTACGATCGAGGAGCTGCTGGCCGAGATTGAGCACGAGCTTCGCCTCCGTCGGCGTGACGCTCGTGCTCGTCGTCGCCAGCTCCGTCGCCAGCAGCCGCTTCGTGTGCGGGCCGGGAGGGCTGCGGGTATGACGCTCGCCGCGATCGGTGCGATCGCCTTCGTCGCCGCCGGAGTTCTCCTCCTTCTCGGTGGACTGTCGGTCGCCCTGCAGCTTGTCGGGCTCGCCGCCGCCGCCTGGGGCGGTGCGGCTGCCATGGTGATCTTCACGACGACCTGAGCACACACGTCGATGGCCGGAGCCGGTGCCCCGCGGAACGGGGCACCGGCTCCGGCCATCGACGTGTGTGCCTTCACCTGTTTCGTTGATGATGATGATCAAAAATAGGGGAAGCACGAAGGGGGGTTCCCCTGTGGGGGAACCCCGGCAAGCCGGGAAATGCACAACCGCACAAGCGGGGACACAGTGCGGGACACAGAAACACAACGGGGGACACGGGCATGGCGTGGGTGACGGCGATCCGCGACGACGAGCAGGTCGAGTACCGGCTGCGGGAGCAGGCCGGGTGCTCGGTCGTGGCGTCCGAGGACGTCGTCCAGGAGCAGGCCGACCGGGCGTTGGAGTACCGGCTCCGGGAGGAGGGCGACGCCGCGCTGGTGTGGATGGGCAGCAGTCTCGCCGCGGTCGGGCTGACCGAGGGTGCGGTGCTGGACGAGGAGGGCAAGGAGGCGGCCCGCAGGCTGATGGCGGGGTGACACCCGGAGACCGGGGCAGGGCTCATCCGTACGCGGACGTCGGCCCGTGCGCACCCGCTCGCCAAGCTCACGACGGCCCGTCTGGTCGAGGCGATCGAGGCCGCCGCCGAGGAGCGCGGGATCGCGGCCGCGGATCTGCTGGAGGGCAAGCCGAAGCAGCAGAAGGTGCTCGCGCAGCAGCAGCGGATGGTCCACCGCCAGGGCGACCGGCACCGGATGCAGGTGGGCACCCTGCACAAGCTCGCCCGCGCCGCCGGCCTCTTGCTGGACGACGTCTACGGCGAGCAGGAGCTGGCTGACGCGCGCGAGCACGCCGACGCCCGGGTGGACGACCGGGTGCGCGGCTGGGACCTGATGCTGGACATGCCCAAGAGCGACAGCGCGCTCGCCGGGCTGCTGCCCGACGCCGACAGCCAGGAGTACCGCGACCTGGTCCACCGGGCGAAGACCGAGACCATCCGGGAGGTCGAGCGGTGGGTCGGGTACGCGGTCGGCTCCGAGGACGGGCGGCCGGTCCGGATCGCGACCGGCGGTCTGCTCGCATGGTCGGTCGAGCACCAGTCGGCCCGGCCGATGGGTGACGGGCAGCCCGGCGACCCACATCTCCACCTCCACATCACGATCGCCAACATGGCGTTGTGCGAGGACGGCGAGTGGCGCTCCATCGGCAACAGCGGGCAGGACCTGCACCGGCACGCGGCCGCCGCCGACGCCCACTTCAAGGCCCGGGTGCGGGCGCTGACGTACGAGCGGTTCGGCGTACGGCGGGAGCGGGCCGAGCGGACCGGCGCGTGGGAGGTCGAGGGCGTACCGGAGGCGGTGCGCGAGTTGTACTCGCGGCGGCACGGGCGGATCGTGGAGATGGCGGGGGACGAGTCCGGGCGCCAGGAGCGAGACCGTGCGGCAGCCGAGAGCCTGCGAGCCAAGCACGCGGCCGACGCGGCCGGGATGCGGGCGAGCTGGCGGCAGCGGGCCGAGGAGGCCGGGGTCGACGTCGACGCGATGGTCGCGGCCGCCGCACCCGGACCGCCCGACCCGGGGGCCGGCCCCGCACTCGACGGACCCGGCGGACCGCGGATTCCCCCGCCGTCCGACGTGGCCACCCTCATCTTCGACCCGGCCAACGGGCTCACCGCGAACGAGAAGATGTGTTCGCGCGCGCAGCTGCTCGCGGTGGTCGGCAACGCGCTGCCGTACGGGCTGGACGCCGACGACGTCGGCCGCCTGGACCAGCTCGCCGACGACGTGCTGGACGTGGCCGGGTACGCGGTCCGGGCGCCGGACTACGGGTCCAGCGTGATGACGTCGACCGCCCGGTACACCACCCAGGACATCCTGGATGCCGAGGCGTACGTACGGGACCAGGCGCTCACCCGGCACTGCGAGGAGGCCGCCTCGCTGACCGGCGACCAGGCCGCGGCCGCCATCAGTGTCTTCCAGGTGGCGGTCGGCTTCGAGCTGTCCGAGGAGCAGCGGGCGGCGGTCACGCGGCTGCTGACCGGCGGGCACGGCATCGACACCGTCGTCGGCGTCGCCGGGGCGGGCAAGAGCACGCTGATGGAGGGGTGCCGGATCGGGTGGGACGCCACCGGCACCACGTACGCGGGCGCCTGCCTGAGCGCGGTGGCCGCCCAGCAGCTCACCCAGGCGTCCGGCATCCCGGCCCGCACGGTGGCCTCCTGGCTCCAGCAGATCCGCACCGGGACCGGACTCAGCGGCGTCGACGTCCTGGTCGTCGACGAGGCCACCATGGTGGACGACCGGGCGGCCGAGGTCCTCATGCGCGAGGCGGCCCGCACCAGCACCAAGCTCATCGGCATCGGCGACCCTCTCCAGCTCCAGGCCGTCGCCGCCGGCGGCTGGTTCCGCGAGGTCCACCGGCTGGTCGGCGGGCTCACGCTTCGCGAGAACCGGCCCCAGGAGGACGCCGCCGAGCGGCACGCCTTGGAGGTGTGGCGGACCGGCGATCACGAGCAGGCGCTGCGGCTCCTCGCCGAGCGGGGCCGCGTCCACCCCACCGAATCGGCGGACGAGGCCCGCTCGCAGATCCTCACCGTCTGGGACGAGCTGCGCCGCGACCGCTGGCCCAACACCCACGACCTCCTGGACGAGCTGGTCGTCCTCGCCGCGAGGAACGCGGACGTCGACGCGCTCAACGCGGGGGCGCAGCAGATCCGCCGGGCCGCCGGCGAACTCGGCACCGAGCGCACCTACGCGCTGCCCGGCGGGGACCGGCTCACCCTCGCCGAGGGCGACGCCGTACGCGTCCGCGCCAACGACTACAGGTCGAGGCGCGGGCAGGGGCCGGACCTGCTGAACGGGTACCGGGCCGTCGTCTCCGAGATCGCCGAGGACGGGCGGGTCGAGGTGACGTGGCGTACCCGCGAGCGCGGGAAGGACGACGCGTACGTGTCCGCGTGGCTGACGCCGGAGCAGATCGCGGGCGGGGCCCTGTCGCTGGGGTACGCGATGACGATCGCCGCCTCGCAGGGCATGACGTGCGACACCTCGCTCATGTACGGGCACGGTGCGAACGCGTTCGCCGCGTACCCCGGGCTGACGCGGGGGAAGAAGGAGAACCACCTCTGGCTGCCGCTCGCGGTGATCGAGTCGGAGGAGACCCGGGCGCGGCTCGGTGCGGCCCGTACGGAGCGAGAGCGCCTGGAGCACGCCGTCGACGCGTACGCCCGGTTCCTCGGGCAGTCGCGGCCCGACAGCATGGTGAGTGACCTGTTCCGAGAGCCGCCCGCCCCGGCCCCGACCGTCGTGGTGCCGTCGCCGACGAACAGCAGGGCCGTCAGCGCCGCGGCAGCACGCGCCCGCTCACCATGGCACGTCCAGCAGCGGGGGGAAGAAGCCACCGCGCCGCGCGAGTACCAACTCACCAAGGAGCAGCGGCAGTGCCTGGAGGACATGCGGGAGGAGCGGGAGCTGGCGGGGACGCGGGCCTGGAACCAGCGCCCGTACGGCGGCCACACCGACCAGGAGCTGATCCGGCTCATCGCCACCATGCCCGTCGACGCCCGTCTGGAGGACCGGGACGCGGACGCCGCCGACGAGGCCGCGGCCGCACTGGTGCAGGAGATCCAGGACGCCGCCGCCGGCGGAACCACCCTCGGGCAGATCGAGGTCGCGCCGATCTACGTGCTGCTGGACCAGGCCGACGAGCACCTGGCCCTCGCCCGCGCCGAGGAGGCCCGGGAGACGGAGGCCGCCAAGGTCGCCGCGACCGCCGACGAGCACCTGCGCCACCTGTCTCTGTCCGACGAGAAGAGCCGCCTGGCCCTGCGGATGGCGGGCACCTCCCGCAAAGAGCACACCCAGCTCAAGAAGCAGGCCGAGATCGACCGGGCCGCCGGGCACCGCGAGGCCGCCGAAGCTCGGATGGCCGCCGGACGGGCAGCCACGGACGCCTGGAAGACCCTGCGGGACAGCCCGTACACCTCGGTACTCGGTATCACCGAGCACCGGGTGCCGGACGCCGACACCCTCGCGGCCCGGCTCACCGAGATGCGCCAGACCCGGGTGCCCGCCCGCGCCCAGCAGAAGGACGCCGGCGACCAGAGGCGCATCGCCCGCGTCACCGCCACGGCGAACAAGGCGCGGGAGGCCGCCTCGATGTACCGGGCCGTCGCCGACGACGCCCGTACCGAGAAGCAGCTCCGGCAGCGGATCGCCCAGCAGCACCCGGAGCTCCACCGCGCAGAAACCCGGGCACGCGCCGAAGTCCAGCAGGCCCAGGAGGCGCAGACCGCCCGGATCGAGCAGCAGAACCGCCGGTACCAGCCGCCCGCACCGAGCCGCTCCGGACCCAAGCTCGGACGCTGACCGGGCGCTGAAACAGCCGAGGGCGGGCCCGGTGGTCGGGCTCGCCCTCGTGCGGCGTTACGGGGACAGCTAGCGCCGGGGCAGGCCCAGGAGCATCAGCCAGACCTGGACGGCCAACATCAGCAGGTCGGCGCCCATCTGCGTCTCGCCCACCGCGAAGCACACCATCGACGAGGTGAAGGCCGTCGTGCCGATCCAGAAGACGCCGGCGCGGCTGTGGGTGTGCACGAACTGGGCCGCATCGGCGCGCCGGGCGCGACGACGCTGGCGTCGGAGTTCCTTCAGCTCGCGCTTGCGGCGCGCAATCTCGCGTTCGGAGGCCGCAATCAGCGCATCGTACGGAGGAAGGTTCTGGCCTCCGGCGCTGGGCTGGGGGATCCTCATCGTCATGGGGCTGTCCTTGGCTGGCAGGTCCCAGCCGCTCGTCGTGGTGTCCAGCCGTCCGAGCGGGTGGTGCCGGGCTACTCTCGCGCGGCACCAAAGAGACGCGAGCCGGAGACCCAATGTGAGGTCTCCGGCCCGCGTCATTTAGAGGCTGAGGCGCTAGGGCCTCGTGATGCACGCGTCATCGTCGTTCACCAACTCCCTCTTGGAGCCCAGAAGTCGGGCAGGCCCTACGACGGCGAGAGACCTCGATGCTCCACGACGACCAAGCGGCCGCAGAGCGCCTCCACACGTGAGCACACGCAGAAGAGGCACCAGCATGATCAAAAGCTCATCCCACACCCGAACGCAGGCACGTCGTACCCGGAGAGCGCGGGTCGCCACGATGAAAGACAGCGTTTCCATGTAGCTCTTCCCCTTTCCAGTAGCGGGTTGCGATTGCAGCCCACTCCCGGTGTGCAGCGGCCCTGGCCAAGGGGCCGCTGCACCCGAGAGAACAGCTGCTGCTCCTGTACCGTCCTAGTCGGTGGCCGGGATGCCCATCGGCATCCGCTCGGCGCGCTCCTTGAGTTTGGTCCGGGCGCGGTGCACGGTCTGACGGGCGTTCTCCGCGGTCATGACCCGGCGCCCCTGGGCGTCCTTGAGAACGGTGATGCGCTCACCGCGCTTCTTCGCCTCCTTGGCAGCCGCAAGGGCCTGGAGAACGTCTTCCTCCTTCAGGCCATTCATCTCGTTGATGGCACGGGCAGCCTCGTCCGAGGAGAGGTCGTCGAGCTCGATCAGCACGAACGCAGTCAGCTCCGAGCTGCTCAGGCAGGACAGCAGCGCGGCAGCGTAGTCCTTCATCTCCGCGGCACGGTCCGCAGCACCGAGGTCGACCGGGAGCGCGGCCTCCAGGTTGGCCGTGTCCCCGGCCGCGAACTCGTACTGGTAGCGCGTGGCAGTGCGGCGCCAGTGATCACGCGCCTTGTTCAGGATGACCTGCCGCGCGAAACCACTGATGGTGCGTACCCGGCCCTTCTTCAACTGATTGAAGATGGCCTCGCGCGCCAGGTTGAAGACGACGCCTTCGTTGTCCTCCCCTACGAGGCTCGCCGTGTGCCTAAGGAGCCTGATCTCCTGGTCACAGATCCAGCACCACTGCTTCCTGGACTCCGGCGGCAGCTCGGCTTCGGCTGCGCGGCCACCAAGAACCCGGAAGCGTCGCTGATGAGGCACCGAGTCCCCACGGGTTGACTTCGTCACTGAGGTTCCTTCGCGAATTGGTCGGTGATCTTTACCGGTCACCTGGCCCCCCTGTCACGGCCGTGCCCCCCTTGGTGCCCGTGCCAAAAGGACGCGACGAGCGCTCCGATCGTGAGGAAATCTATGATGTGACCTGCGTCACAGGCCATTCGCTGATCACGCTCCCCGCCGGAGCGCACGGTTCGCCGCGCCGGCGGCCGGAGGAGGTGGGCGGTATACGTGGCAAGGCGAGCCCCGCCACCGGAGTCGCTCGTCGATCAATCCATTCGACGACGGAGGGCGCAATCGGTCCGCGCGCTCCCGACCGCTGCAACCGCAGGTCTGAAGGCCGTGTCTCCACTCCTATGACACCGAACCGTCGGCCCGGACCGGACCCGAACGACCGGGAACTGCGCTTGTCAAAGGTCGGGCGTGCTCTGACCTTCGCCTTCGCGGCAGCCGTCCTGACCGCGGGCGGCGTCTTCTACACCCTGGTAGTCCTGCTCGACGTCCAGGACCTCAAGACCACCGCGACGCTGGACGCGAAGACGCTCTGGGAGGACACCGCCACCGAGGGCATCGGCCTGTAGACGCCGAGGCGGAAACGACTGGTTCTGTTCACGTCGTAGAGCAGCGTTTCGACAGCAGTTCGGGAGGCACCCGCCCACCTCCGATGTTCACGAGAACGGACAGCACCGCAGTGGTGGCCGGCCGATCGCCGTCGACCGCGCCACGGCGGCCGTCGTACGGAGCCTCGTCGACTTCCTCCGACATGCCGATGCGTACGGAGAAGCGGGGGCGGGGGCCGGCCGATTGCGAGGTAGCGGCGCAGGTCGTCCGCTACTCGCTCCGCATCCAGAAAGTCGTGCAGGCGCTGCCCCACCACCGACGGTGTCCCAGCGGAGGAAGACTCCGCGAGCTGCTCGTTCACTTCAGTTACCTGCGGCTCACCGGGGTCCGTGCTGGGCGCTCCAGGAGCGGCACAGGGCGGTGAACTCCTGCTGGCGCTCGGCCAGGAGGTCGAGGGGGCGCTGGAGGTGGCAGTCGAGGAAGTGGACGCCGTGCTGGAAAGGTTCGAAGCCGACCGTGGACCACACGCGTGCGAGCTTGGCCGCTGCCTCGCGGTGCTGTTCCTCGGTCATTGTGCGTCCGTCGGCCGAGCCCGGCTCGCACAGCACGGCGGTGCAGTCTGGTGAGAGGCGGCGGATGGCCGCGCCCGCCAGGACGGGGCCCAGGCCGAAGCCGCGCCATGCGGGCTCAAGGATGACGCGGTCCATGACGAGCAGGTCGCCGACGGGGTGAGCGAGCGCTTCCTCGAAGTCGCGGGCGAACTCGCCGCGGGCGACGTCCAGCACGCGCTCGCCGATGCGCGAGACGTCCCCGGTGTAGGAGTCCATGGCGTAGAAGGGGTTGTCGGGGCCGAACATGCGCACCCTCAGGAACGACATGCGGCCGACCGGCACATCCTCGATCGCGTCCAGGGTCTCTTGGTCGGCATCACCGCGCGCTGCCATGTCTTCGGCCAGGATGTTCCCGTCGATCCTCGCGGTCACCGTCCAGCGTTCCAGCGTGTCATCGAACTCGTACGCCTGGAGCGGGTGTTCGTGCTGGTAGGTGAGGCTGATCAGAGAGGGATCCGCGGGCAGCGGGGCACGGTCAACAGCGAGAGCGGTCATCACCAGCCCACCGTAGCCTCCCCCCTGCCCCCGTGAGGCCCGATGCCCGGAGAGATGCGGGCAGGAGGCGGGTGCTCGCAGGGGGAGGCTTCGCCTCTCCTTCAAGATGCCGTGAGACTGTAAGAGGCGTCTCCTTGGATCCTGGCGATGGGGCCGGATCCGGGCCACCAGCACCGAAGAGCAGCAGCCTCCCTGGTCGGCGCGGGGGTGGTTACGGCCCAACCGGGCGTCCAGGCAATGTCGAGGGCCAAGAGCGCAGCCCGCCAGCCGGCCCCATCACCGGCCCCCACAGCCTTCGCACCCGGTCAGCGTCTCCCCCTCCCGAATCTTCGCCCCCTCGTGCGGCGCAGTTCCGCCTTTCGTGTGCCGAAGGGCTCCTTGCCGCGTCCTCAGGCGGCTCTGGTACTGAGGGACGCGGCCAGTTCCCGAACCCCGGCTGTCTGGGCGTGCCGTGTGCGCAGGTCGGTGACGATGGTGCGGATGGCGGGGCGGTCGCGGACCTCGCCCGGTGATGCCCGCAGGGCGCTGAGCAGTTCGGCGGCCGTCTGCTCGGGTTTGCCCCACTGCCACCACGCGCGGGCGAGGTCGGTGTGCATGCGGGCCTTGCGCTCCGGGGTGGTGAACTGGCCCTCGTGCAGGCTGCGTCCGGCTTCGAGAGCGGCACCGGCGTCGCCGAGCGCCCAGTGCACGCCGACGGCGTACAGGTCGACGGCGGCCGGGGTGAGGGGGAAAAGCCTGCCCTGGGGCGGGTCGTGCGGGAGGTCGCGGGCCGCGCGGGTGGCGTCGCGGATCATGGTGAGTGCCTGGTCCCGGTCGCCGGCGCGGGCTGCGGTGTAGGAGGTGGTGCACAGCATCTGGGCGTAGGCCGAGGCCTGGGCCGGGGTTCGAAGTCCGGTCTTCTCCACGCGGGTGACGGCGTCGAGGATGTGGCGTTGGGCGGCGGCCGGCTGGTTCTGGTGGCGGAGGACGATGCTCAGGTCCCTGGCCGCCGCGGCGGCGGCGAGGGGTGAGCCGGAGAGTTCGGCGTAGATGGTGGCGCGGTCGGCGCTGAGCCTTGACTGGTCGTATCTGCCGATTTTCGTCAGGACTTGGGCGGTGAGGCTGTAGCACGCGGAGAGGCGGGCGAAGTCGAGGTCCTGGCGGCTCCGGGCGGCTTCGCGGGTGTCGGCCAGGAGGCCGGGCAGGGCCTTGAGGAGGTGGCTGTGCTGGCCGGCGTCGAAGTAGCCGCGTGCGGCGGTGATGCGTCTGTCCAGCGGGATGGTCGAGCCGGTGGGGGCCGGGGTGCTGGCGAGTGCGTCCTGGACGCCGGTCAGCAGGGCGGTGGGGGCCGTGAGGCCGGCGGCAGCGAGCAGGGTACGGCGACGCATGGGGTCCTCCTCGTCACGGCGTGGCCCGTCCGCGACGACTGTAGCGGCTGGTGGCCCGGCTAACCCGAGTGACGCCGCGAGGACACCCGTCGGGACGCCCGCCTCGCGGGCGGCGCGCCGAAGGAGCGTCAGGTCGGCGTAGCCGTGGTGTGTTTCCAGGCGGGAGACGGTGGAGGTGGAGCAGCCGATGCGTGTGGCGAGGTCGGTCTGCCGCCAGCCCCGGTGCTGGCGTGCGATCCGGATGAGGGCGCCGGGGTCCTGGCGGGCGACGGCGGTGGTGACCCTGCTGGAGGTCCAGAGGGAATCGGTGCGCACAGGGGCCTCCCACTCGCCAGGAGCCGACAGGTCTGCCTGTCCACGGTAGAGGCCGTAGGGGCGGGGTGCCTATGGCGTGTGCAAGGTCTGCAAACGGTGTGCACCGGACGCATGTTGACCACCGCGTGGGGTGGGTGGTCGCTTTGCTGGGGGTGTGGCCCCGTGTGTGAGGCGGGGCCTCTCACACACGGGAGGACAGTATGGCGACAGCCGCCAAACCCAGGGTCCGTGACCCTCGGGACTACGTGGACCCCGAGGTCTGGGCCCGGGAGGTCCAGCTCCTCATGCGCGACTACCCCTTCGACGAGGTGATGGCGACGCGTCTCTTCCACGCCGCCGTCTCCTACCTGATCACGGCCATCGACAAGTGGGGCCAGGGCCTGGAGATGTGCTGCGGCCGCACCGTCGACATCGCGGTGCACACCTTCATCCTGGACACGCGGAACTACCGCGAGTTCTGCCACCGGCACTTCGACGGCAGGTTCCTGGAACACATTCCGGAGATCGACTTCAAGTACGACGGCAGCGTCGAGCGGACGGCGCAGATCATCGCCGACAACGGTTTCGAGGTCGACTGGAAGCTGTGGGAGGCGGACTACGGCAAGTGCGGCCCCTGCCGGCCCGGGGAGAACTGCCACTGAGCCGCAACGGCCGGCCGGGGCCCGGCGACGCGCACAGCGTCGCCGGGCCCCGGCATGTGCACTCCTGGGGGTGAGGCGGGGGCGTTCGCCGGTGGGCAGTGGAGCGGCGCGGGTACGGTGGCCAGCTCGAAGGCCGCCCCCGCCCCCAGAGGAACGTCATGCCACCCGAGCCCCGCACCCTGTCCCAGTACTGGGACACCTACAAGCCCTACCGGGGAGCGGGCGAGCAGCGCGCCCCGGTGGTTGGCCGGTTCGAGTGGACCCAGTACCCCGGCCACGGGCCCGGAGCCGAGGTGCTGGGGCACCCGCGCCGGGCCCTGGACCTGGGGCCTGCGGAGGGCAGGGAAGCGGTGTTCCTGGCCCGCCAGGGTGTCGCGACGACCGGTGTGGACCTCTCCGCCGCCCAGGTCGACCGCGCTAGCCGGTGGTGGAAGGACACCCCCGGCCTCAAGTTCGTCCACGCCGAGGCCGGCGACTACCTCACCTCCAGCACGACGCCGTTCGACGCGGTGTACTCCGTGTGGGGCGCGGTGTGGTTCACCGACCCCGAGCTCCTCTTCCCGCTCGTCGCCCGGAACCTCACACCTGGCGGGATCTTCGCCTTCAGCCAGGCTGAGCCCTCCCCCGGCGTCTACGGACCGCAGCCGATGCACGGCAAGTGGCTTGAGGGCAGGGAGAGTGAACTGACCGTGCTGCGCTGGCAGTACACACCGCAGACGTGGGCGGACCTCCTCAAGCGCCACGGCTTCACCGACGTCGACGCCCGCATCCTGCCCGCACCGGGCGGGGAAGGTCTGGGCACGCTCCTCGTACGCGCCCAAGGCCCGGCCTGACCCGGTTCGGGCTCGCTGCTGCGGTCCTCCGGTCTGGCCACGGTGGCGCCGGCAGAGGCAGTACGCGGCGGGCAGTTGGGCCCCCGGGGCGTCATGATTCGTCGGGGGCGAGGCTGAGCTCGATCCGGGTGTCGTGGAAGTGGGCCCAGTCCATGATCATGCGGAAGCGGTGGTGCGGTTCCAGGCGTTCGGGGTCGGCCGATTCCTGTCCGCGCAGGATCTTGGCGTCGTCGCACTGGACGAGTTCCGCGACGGCCAGGCGCACATCGTTGACGTCCTGGCCGGTGGCGCCGGCCAGGCGGTCCAGGGAGGTGAGAATTTCCTGCGGTTCACCCAGTTCGTCGATCAGGTGGTTGACGAGGACGTCGACGAGGGGGCCGGTGCGCATGATCCAGCGGATCTTGTCGAGGTGCCGGGTGAGTTCGGTGCCCAGCGGCAGCAGGTCGCCGGGAAGCGGCAGGACGGCCGGCATCGACCAGCGGGTTCCCTGGGGTGTTTCGTGGCGGCGGGCCAGGCCCCAGGTCAGGTAGAGCTCGGCAAGGTCACGCACCGTGGTGGGCACCGGGTAGCCGGCAGCCGTGAGCATGGCGCCGAACTTCTCCCACCGTTCCGCTTCGCATGCCTCCCGGCCTTCGGGGGCTTCCTCGTAGTCCCACTCCTCAGCGTGCCAGGTGAAGGTGAGGGCGCCGTCGAGGTCGCCGCCGATCATGTCCCAGTGGCCACCGCAGATCTCCTGCAGAAGGTCGTCCAGGGAGCCGGTGAAGCCGGACTGGGCCGCGGTACCCATCAGCGTGGTCAGGGCGAGGGCTTGGCGCGGCAGGACGTGGTCCCAGCCCGAGACGAACCAGTCGTTGTGCATCGCCATGTCCCGGCGCTGGCCGGGTACAGAGGGGTTCTCCATCATCCGTATCTCTCTGTGAAAACGGCCGGACAAGCGCAGCGTAAGCATGGAAACGAGGCCCGTCTGGTCATGGGCGGCCGACCCAGGCCCGGTGGTCGGGGGCGACGTGGAGGTGCTCGCGCAGGCGGCCGCGCAGGACCCCGACGCGTGTCCGGCCCTCCAGGACCTGCAGCCCGCCGGTGTCCGGGTTAAGGAGACGCCGCTCGATCAGGAGCGGCGGGCGCAGCCACGTCCCCCGCTTCTCCCAGCACCGGGCGACCTGCGGGGGCCGGACGGTGACCCAGTGCACCGGGTTCTCGGCGTAGTTCTCGATGCAGCCCTCGTCGGAGGCTCCGGTGGGCATGGCGGTGAAGCGGGCGGCGGGGAGGGTCTCCAGCTGCCAGGTGATGGTGTGCAGGTCGATGGTGTTGTAGTCGTCGACGAAGGCGGGGTTGTCGCCGTGGTCGAAGAGGAACTGCTCCAGGACGTCGTCGGGCCACCGCAGGGCGGCCACCGTCGGATCGGTGCGGAAGCGGTCGAAGCTGAGAGCGCCGTCCCGGCGGCGGGCCATCAGCGGCCGGAGGTCGGTGAGCCTCATGCCACCGGCCCGGAGTCGGTGGCCGGTGGGGCCGGGTTTGCCGTCAGGGCTGGTCATCCAGTGCCTCTGCGAAGAGGGCTTCCGAGCCCAGGGAGCGCAGCAGCGGGCCCAGGAGCCGGCGGGTGACGGTGCCCGGTTGGTCGCGGAGTTCGGCCAGGGTGGTGCCGGTGGTCTCCTCGTAGGTGTCGTCGCTGTAGCGGTCGTTGGTGGGAAAGCCCGACTCTCCGCCGTACCGTCGGCGGCCGTGCAATCGGTTCGCGCCGGCGCCGATCACCCAGTTGCCGTGGTAGCCGACCTCTTCGGAGACCAGCCGCATCAGTTCCAGTACGCGCCAGGTGAGAAGCACGGCGGCACCGTCGAACAGCATCTGCTCCTCGCCCTTCTCCGGCTGGTAACGGCTGGAGACGCCGGTGGAGAGGCGGGACGTGTACAGGCGCAGGCCGCCGTCCTCGAAGAGCTGGACCTCGATCACGCTGTTGTCGCCCCACTCCGGATGCTCGTTGGCGTACGTGCGGTCGGAGTTGAGTCCCCTGGAGGCCAGCGCCACTCCCCTGGCCCGGCGCTGCGGCTGGTGTGCGTAGTCGAGGTCGGGGTGGAACCTCGTGAGCGCGGTGGGCAGGGACTCGCTGGTGCGGGCCTTGGTGACCAAACCGGTGAGGCGCGTCTGCCAGTCGGGGGCGCCGGTGATGGGCAGGCACACGTCGCGGCGCGCGGCTGCGGGGCGGGCCACGAGGAAGAGGTGGGACTGGTCGTCGACGTTGCGCAGCGGGTCGTTGTCCATCTCCGTGCGCAGCAGGGTCAGGGTGTCGGCTTCGGCGCTGCGCCGCCGGGCGTGGAGGGAGACGACGTCGGCGTCACCCAGTTGGTACTTCGTCTTGTCGCCGCGTCCGTAGTACTTGTTGTCGACCATGTGCGGGGCGACGGGGCTGGCCGGGATGTGCACGATGAGGTATCCGGTGCCGTCCGCGGCCTTGGAGGTGATCTCCTCGGTGATGACGGTGAGCGGGGGGTCGGGGATCGTGCGGGCGACCGACTCGATCTTCTCCGGGAGCCCGTTGAGCGGCTGGGCTGCAAGCTCGAAGGTCCGGCTCTCCTTGTTCTCCTGGACGCCGATGACCAGGGTGCCGCCGTCGATGGCGAACGAGGCCAGGTCCCGGGCCAGTTCCCTGTTGTCTCTCTTGGTGTCCGGGGCCTTCTTGAGGTCGAGGTGGTGGTTCTCCTCGAACAGGCCGCCGTCGATCGCGGCTTGGAGGTCGTCCTCGGTCCGCGGTACCCAGCGGGGGTTGTCGGAGGAGAGGTAGATCGAGGTCATGTGCGTCCCGCTCTCGTGCAGAGGCCCGGGCCCGGGCCGCAACTTGCCTTGGGCTCAAGGGTAGGGAGGGGCGCTGACACCGGGGCGCTGTCCGCTCGTGGTCGCCTCTGTTTCGGGCGGGTGGTCGGTGGGCGGCTGGAGTCCTTGCCCGGGTCGGCCGCTGCGTCGTGCCACACAGCGGCGGTCGTGACAGGCCTCCGGATAAAAGATTTCCAGCAGCCAATAATTCGCTCACGCGATCGAGGATAAGGGGGCAAATCCCCCTCCACAGGAAGCCGCACAGAAAATCAGCGCGCTCACCCGAGAACGGGTTTGACTCCAGCACCCCACTGAGGATGTACTGAAAGAAAGGAGAATTCAGCCACTCAAGAAAGGATCGCACGGGCATGACCCCAAATGAAGCAGCGCCATCCGAGGTGCCGGATCAGGGAACCCCGAGAGCTACGTCCGGCACCCCGCTTCCAAGCCCACACCGAAAGCCGTGGGTCGCAGATCCCGCACGCCGGGGGCTGAGGGTTCTCTACCGCGGAGTCACGATCTCGATCCGCCTGTGGCCGTACGTACATGAACACGTGGTTCTGCTGCTGCAGCAGCACCTCTAGGGCGGCCGCGAGGCCAAGACCACGCCCATGGTCCAAACCTCGCGGCCGTCTCGGAGAGCTCCGGGAGCCAGAGGTTGCGAACGCCCGATGACTCCCGGCGCGTGAATCACGTCCGAGACTGTGCCGGTGAATCTGTGATTCACCGGCACAGTCATTCTAGGCTCTTCGGAGTGGATGAATCCACTCCGAAGAGCCGTTTTTCGTTCTCAGCCATCCAAATTTTCCGCGAAATCTTGATCTGCCGCCCGGCCAAAAAACCCGAACTTGTATTTTCGCGAGTATTCAGCTCTGCACATTCGCCGTACGGGCCAGATTGCCGGTTCACTGATTCCACTTTTGCGAACTTTTTCAGGCATCGGATTTTTCGCGTGCGCCACGGGCTGAAAAGTGGGCCGGTCGTCCTCCCCGGATTTTTCAGGATCGGTGTTTTCGGGGAACCCGGGGGTGCGCGGTTCTTCGGTTTCTGTGCCTCCCGGGCGGGCAGATGCCCTCGCGTACGTCATGTGCGGTACGGCAGCACCCTGCCTGTCCTGCGGTTTCGGTGAACTCTGCACGCGGCACGGTCGGACGGCCCGGTCCCCGAGCGGCGGGGAGGGTTCAGGCGGCCGGGGTGTAGCGGACCATGGTGTCCTCGCACGGCCCGTCGGCGTACGTTTTCAGCGTCTCCAGTTCGCGGTCGTCCGCGGTGAGCTGCCAGCGGAGCTTGGTGGCCACCCACTCCCCCACGTACCGGCATTGCGCCTCGGGGGACGGTGGCATCCAGTCCGTCGGGTCCTGGTCCGCCTTCTGCCGGTTGGTGCGTGCGGTGACCGCGACGAGGGAGGTGTGCGCCTCCTGGTCGTTGGCGTAGGCCTCGCGGCGTGCCGCGGTCCAGGCGGAGGCGCCGGAGTCCCAGGCCTCGGCTAGCGGCACCATGTGGTCGATGTCCAGGGCCCCGGCGCTGGTGACTTCCTGGCGGTCGTAGTAGGAGATCCACGTGCCGCCGGTCAGCTGGCAGCCGGTCTCCACCGTCGGTGCGATGACCGCCTCGGCGATGAGGACCTCCTTACGGGTGTTGCACCCGTCGGACGTGTCCTCGCCCACGTTCCAGTGCTTGAAGGAGCTGCGCGTGTACCCGGCGCGGTTCTCCTGCGCCGCCTGCACCAGGCCGACCGCGTCGGCCAGGGTGGTCACCTCGGCCGTCGGGGCGGCCTGGGCGGCGGGAGCGGAGAGAAGGGCGGTGAGGGCGAAGGAGAGTGCGCTGAGCCCGCGCACGAGTTTCTGGATCACCATGGCGTTCTACCGGCCGTGATCCGCTCCCGGTGAAGCCGGTTCCGCGTGCTCACCCGCCTGGGGGACACGGTTCACCGCAGGAACGCTTCAGCACTCCGCCCGCCCGCAACCGCTCGGGTACGCCTGATCCGGACGGCTGGAGACGTTGCTGCCGGCTCAGCAGGTCTGCGTCGCAGGTTCACCGGGAACGGTGGTGGGCTCTTGGGCGTCCGGGAGGGTGGCCGCCCGTTGGAGCGCCTGGCCCAGGTGCCACAGCGTCACGGCCGGAAGGAGCCCGCCGAGGCGGTCCGCAGCCCTCAGGTGGCCCACCGCACCGGCCAGTTCGCTCCGGGTGGAGGGGGAGGTGACGTGGTGGAAGTTCGCTGCAGCGTCCTCCAGCAGGACGGCCAGCTCGGCCACCCCGGGGTCTTCGGGCACCTGCCCGCCCCAGTCGGTCACCGCGCGGCTGAGCTCGATGATGAGGCGGCCGCGCGCTTCGGCCAGCCGTGCTGAGAGATCCCCGATGATCACAGGAGCATCCTCTCTCATGACCGGGGCGCGGCGGGCCCGTTCGGCGAACACCCTGCTCAGCAGGGGCCGACGGCACGCTCGTGCCGCGCACCGCGCGGGGATGGGCTGCCCTGGCCCACACGGCCCGCTGCAGCTGCCCGGCTGCAGACTCGCGTGTCCGGTGCGAGCCGGCGCGTGTGTAAGCCGGTTCAGAGGGCCTGTAGGTCTGGGGAGCACCGCGGCCAAGGGCGACGCGGTGGCGGGTCGACGGGCGAGTGTGCAGTGACCGGGTCTGTCAACCGCGCTACCGAGCGATGGAGTTCGCGCTCTACGCTCACGGGGTGACAGATATGAGCTGGTCGGACCTGTTGCGGCGGGGAACGGCGGACCCCACCTTGACCTTCGCCCGCAAGAAGTGGGAGCAGCCGGGGAAGTTCGTGTGGGTGGCCCCCCGGGAGACGGTCACGGCGCCTACCGGGAAGGAGTACCCGTTGTGCGTCACGGTGTACTTCAAGGACGCGGATGACGTCGTCAAGCCCTACCAGCCGAGCATGGACGGGATGACGGAGGCCGACGACTGGTACGTCGGCGTCTCCGGCCGGCCGCCCGAGTAACCGCCCCTGGGCGTACGTTCGCCCGGCGGCCGGCTGTCAGAGGGGTTCTCCGGGGTCGCGGAAGACCGGCGTGCCGTGCCGGCTGTCATGGCGGTTGGGTGTCAGCCGTTCCCAGTCGCGGCCCATCGCCGCTGCCATGGACAGGTACCCGCGCTGCTGGAGTCCGCGGTCGGCCTCCTCCAGGTCGGTGGCGGTGAAGGCGTCGCGGACCTCGCCGCTGCCGTCGAGGAGGCTGATTTTCCAGCCGTGGCCGGCGGTGTCCGGGAGCGCCAGCGCGTACAGCGGGGCGGGGGTGGCCCGGGCGGCGTCCAGTACCTCGGGCTCCCAGGTCACGGCGGGCGCGGGCGGATCGGGTAAGCGGCTCATGACCAGGAAATCTAACAGCGTGCGGGCTCCTGTGGTGGGCTCATCCGGGGCGGTCTGGCCCCGGGCGGTGAACCGACGGTGGGGGGATGCGTTCGAAGGTACGGCGTCCGGTGCGGGGGTCCAGTACGGCGACCCGTAGCGGGACCCTGGCGGCGGCCCGGATGCGGGCGAGCCAGGTGTGGTCGGGGACGAGGATGTCGAGCTTCTCCGGCCAGTGGGTGAGGGCGTGCGGGTCGGGGCAGACGACGGCGGCCAGGGTGTATCCGCCGTCGGTGTCCCGGTGCCGGGCGTGGACCAGCAGGCCGTTGCCGTAGCGGGGGCTCTGCTCCCCGTAAAGGATCGCCTTGCCGGAGGCCGTGCGGACCAGCCGGGTGAAGGCGTCCCAGGCCGCGGGGTCGAACCCGGTGCGCCGGAAGAACCCCGCCAGCCGCTGCATCTCGTTGTGCCGTTCCTCAAGTTCGGCCTGGCGGTCCAGGGCCCGCTGCTCGGCGGCCCGGCGGCGCCGGTCGGCGGCCGCGGCCTGTTCACGGCGGCGCTCCGCGGCGGCCTCCCGCTCGGCGGCTTCAGCCTCCGCCTCCAGGCGTGCACGCTCCAGGGCCCGTTCCTCGTAGGCGGGCGCTGTCCACCACACCGTCCCGTTCACCGCCGTGTGCACGCGCACCGTCCCCTGGAGGATCCATGCGAGGGCGTCGCCGAGCGGGCAGGTGATGTGCTCCCACGTGGCCTTCGCCTTCAGGGTGCGGGGGGTCCAGGTGTAGCGGGCCAGCCCGTGCCGCACCGTCCAGGACTTTCCTCCTTCGGCGGGGGCGCTGGCTCTGAGCGTGGGTACGGTGCGCGCCCAGGGGCGGTCCTGCAGGGCGACCCAGCACACCGCCACCCCGTCGCGCGCGTAGCGGTCGGTACGCATCCTGGCCTCGGTCGGTGTCATCGGCGACAACTGCGCCTCCAGTGCCATGAAGGGCAGGTCCCGGTCGTCGAAGACCAGGACGTCGGCCCGCCAGTCCCCGGCTTCGCTGCTGACCTCCAGTTCCGCGCGCCACCCGGCCGACCGGGCCGCCATGGCCAGCTCCAGTTTCAGGAAGTGATGCTCCGGCGACTCGTTCGCCAGCTCGCAGTCCGGCGGCCGTACCTGGTGGTAGAAGTGGCGCAGGCCGTAGCGGGAGGATCGGGCGAAGACTCTTCCGCCGCACTCCGGGCATGCCAGCCGCACCCCTTTCACCCGGTGGATCTCCCCCCAGGTGTGCCCGCACCCCAAGTCGCCCAGCGACACGTCCAGTCGGCCCCAGACCGGATGCACAGCGGTGTACCCCATCAGCCCCCCTGCCCTGACACCCCTCCGTACGCCCAGTGTCGCCGCGGCCGGGGCGGGCAGGGTGCCCCTCCCGGGAATCGGCCGGGCACGAAACCCCGGGCACAGGCTGCAGAGGGGTGGACGGGCCGCGGGCGGGAACCGTGCTGGGTTAGCCTCGCCGTATGTCGACCGGTGGACCGTCTACGGCGAGCTCGTCGGATCGGCCCAGATCAGGCGGTCGCCTGGGCCCTCCCTTCCGTCGAACCCCGCCGCAGGTGGCGGCAGCTGAGCGGTTGTCGGTAGACGGGCATGCCTCCGGCCGCGGCCTACGATCTGTCTATGAGCGTTCAGACCGTGATCGAGGCCGAGGCATTCCCCCTCACCGTCGCTGTGGGGCCGGAGTTGATGCTGATGCAGCCAGTGAGCCGGCACGCTGTCGAAGGGCTGGACGAGGCCTACACGGAGGCGTGCCTGGACTTCACCTCAGGCATCCAGTCCACCGGCACCACCATCGATGCCCGGTGGAAGGTCGCGCCTGATCACCGTCATGTTCTGCTCCTGCTTCACGGCAGGACACCCAAGCCCTTCGAACTGGCGGTCCGTTTCACGCTCGAGACAGCCCGGGAGCGGCGTTTCTTCGTGAAAGTGGCACAGGACGCGGATGCCGGGCGGGTCAGTCTGTGGATCTATCCCGACAAGGAAGATGCCGCTCGCGCCGCGGTCGCGCTGCAGAAGCAGGACCTGCCGCTCTTCGGCAGCCTGGGCATCGGGGTCGAGAGCGACCTGCACTGCCGCACCTTGCACCGGCTCGGCCGAGAGCCCCGCCCGGCAACCTGACCAACACCCGGGCCACGAAGACTCCGCAGCGTCGCACGCAAGACGAGGGGCCAGGGCAGCCTCAAATGCCCGTGGGGCGAAAGGAATGCGCCATCGTTCTCGCCCTCAGCGGCGGGATGATCGCTTTTGCCCTCATCGCTGAGCGACCTCTTGGCCTACTGGTAGCCGTGTTGCCGCGCCGGCCCTCACAGATACGTGTCCGGCTGGGCGAGGCCGCACGGCCTACTTCAGTCAGAAAGGACGCTCGTGGGACGCAGCAAAGCTGGCAAGCCCCGCCGCCGCCGCCCCGACAAGCTGCCGGACAACATCCAGATCAGAGAAACCCGGCGCGGGGAGGGCCAGGCGTTCACCGAGCTCGCCGCACTCGCCATGGAAGGACACGGCGACTTCGACGACCGCGAACCCATGTGCGAAGCCATCGACGCAGAAGGGCCCTTCACCACCCAGTTCGGCACCGGGCGTTTCGTCTTCCTGGTCGCCGAACACACGCCCACCGCGCGCATCGTCGGCGTCTCCTCCAGCATCCCGCCCCTGTCCGTCCTCGGAGGCATGGAACGGGACGGGGCAGACCCCGTGACCCTGGGAGCCACCGCGATGGCTTACGCCAAGCTCCGGGCCCTGGCCGTCGCAGACGACTACCGGCGTCAGGGCATCGCCTCCGCCTTGATCACCAGGGCCATGGCAATCCACCGTGAGCACCGCGCGTTCTTCATGTACGGGCAGTTCACCGCCGAAGACACCGCCCTGGCCCGGTTCTACCGGCGCCACGGCTTCACCATCCATGCTCCAGGTGAGCCGGTCATCCTCCCCGGGGGTTCCCGGTACCGCGACGTGGGTGCCTCGCCGCTCCCCGGCGAGCAGATGTTCTCGCGCCCAATCTGACCTCGACGGTCCTCCTACGGGCTGGGCACTCCCCCGCCCTGTCCTCGGCTTCGCCGTAAGCCGCCTGGCGGCGGACGAGCGGCTGCCGAGGACCGGGAACGTTGCCTGGACGCTCCGCCCGGGAAGAGCCGCCATCGTCAGGGCATCACCTGGCCACAGCGCGCAAGCCAGCAGCCCCGGCACCCCGGGTCTGACCGCCCTGGGGCGGGAGCGCACCGGGGTCAGAAGCCGAGCCAGGCCAGGTGCGCGGCGAACCCCTCTTCGTCGGCGATGTCCGGGGACCGGATGTATGAGCACACGACGCACTGGCCGTAACCCACGCGCCCCCAGATCGGGGCAAGGCCGTCGATCTGGAAGGCCTCGTGGAAACAGACAGGGCACTCCTCCAGCGAGTAGCCCAAGTCCTCACGGGGTTTCGCGGTTTCGGCGCGACGCTCGGCCTCCTCCTCGCCGATCCGGTCCAGGAACGCGGCCGCCGTCTCGCGGGCGGCGGCGTCCGCACGCAGCGCGCCGTCACGAACCCGGTCGGCCTGCTGCTCACCGATCGCGTGGAGGCTGTCGTGCCCGTCAAGGGCCAGCAGCGCCGTGACATGGGCAAGGGTCAGGATCCCCGTGCCTCTGCCGTGACGGGACATCGCAGCCTGCCTGTTGCCCTCTTGAAGAGTTCCTATGTCGATGTGGGTGCCGCGGGAAGCGCTGGGGCGCTCGACGTCGAAGATGGTGTTCGCGGGCCCCCGCGGAAGTTCGGCTGCGGGATGCTGGTCGAGGATCAGTACCGCGCCGTTCTCCATCACCACCCGCTCCACGGCCGGGTCCTGCGCCTTGGTCTCGATCAAGGCCAGCAGCTCACCCGGGCCCAGTACGTGCCCGCTGCGTTTGGTTTCCTCGCCGGGCCACTCGTGGGCGACGATCGCGGCCAGTGCGCTGTTCAGCCCCTCCGCGTAGAGACCGTCGCTGCCGACCAGACCCCCGCCGAACAGATCTCCGGGGTCAGGCGCCGGGTCGAATGGATTCCTTGCAGCAGGATCTGGGGCATGGTCGTGGGCTGCCCGCTGGGCGGGGAGGTGCGCAGCCAGCTCAGCAGCGCACCTCCCGAACCGGGCGGCCCGCTCCATGGCCAGCCGTCTGGCCTTCTCCGTGGCTTCCTGATCGGTCACATGCGCATGCTGCCGTACATCCGCACGCCGCCGCGCATCGGGCCGGGGTCGAGCTGCAGAAACAGCTCTGCCCAGCCCCGCCCGCCTTGATCTTGGTGCCGCCCGGCGCCCTGGGTGGTGACATACGTGTGTTGGTGCATAACCGATGCGTGAGTGAGGGTGGGCGGTCAAGCGCGACAAGACGGTCTGCAACCGGCCCGACTGCACGATCCTCAAGCACCGGGAGGCAGCCGCAGGCCGGTGAGCCGGCTTGCGGAGAACAGGGGCCTACGCCACGGCGGCCGGGACGGGGTCGGGGGCGCACCAGTCTCCGTCGAAGAGGGCGGCGACGAGGGCTTGGTGGTCGGCGGGGAGCTGGCCTTCGCGGTGCTTGGTGCGGGTCTTGGCGAACCAGGGGCCGATCTGGACGGTGTCGCCGTCGACGCGGAGGGTTTCGCGGGCGGTGGGGGCGCGGCCGTGGCGGTGGAGGAAGAGTTCCAGGAGCTGCACGGTCTGGGCGAAGGTGCGGCGGGTGCGGCGGGCGGGGGTGAGGGGGCTGGTGGCGGGGGTGAGGCCGAGTGCGGTGAGCAGGTCGCGTTGGCCGGGGTGGAGAGTGGCCCAGCGGGTGAGCTGGCGGGTGAGCCAGGAGGGGATATTGACCCCGGCGATGCGGGTGTCGGGCGTGAGGGCGGCGGGGTCGTTGCCCGCCTCCAGGTGGGTGCGCAGGAGGTGGTACTTGCGGTGCCAGTCCGCCCCGTGAGGCAGTCGCCAGTTCGGGTCGATGGCGGTGAGGGCGTCGGTCCGGGTTGGGGTGAGCTGGTCGGTGGCGGCAAGGTGTCGTTGTTCGGCGAGCCAGGCGCCGAGTGGGGTGGTGGCGGGGGCGGCGAGGTGGCCGTGGGTGCGGTGGTGGTCGGCGGCCGCGGCGAGGTGGGAGCGCCAGGCGGCTTCGTGTTTGTCCCAGATCATGTCCAGGGCGTCGAGTTCGGCGATCCAGTCCGCCTCCAGGCGGCCGGCTTTGCGGGCGTCGCGCATGGTGGTGATGAAGGTGCCCAGGGTGTGGCCGGTGGGGTCGGTGTAGTCGGCGGGGACGTCGAGGTGGCCGTACTGGTCGTGGTAGGCCTGGGCGGCGGCGAGGCCGAGGCGGCGGGAGCGGGATGTGGCCGGGTCGCGGGGGTCGAAGGAGACCAGGTCCATGGCCTGGGCGATGCGTTCGGGGTGGACGGTGAAGTCGAAGTGCCAGCGGCGTTCGATGACGTCGCTGGTCTCCTTGGGCAGGCGGTTGGCCTTGTCGGGCAGGCGTTCCAGGATGCGGTGGTCGTGGCTGGCCAGGGCGGAGGCGATCGCCCACACCGGCTCGTAGGCGGTGCCGAGGATGTCTTCGGGGCTGGCGCCGGGCGGGAGGCAGACGGGGACGATCAGGGAGGCGGTCTTGCCGGATACGTCCAGGCGCAGGGCGCGGCCCAGGGCCTGGACGCAGCGGACGACGCTGCGGGTGGGGTCGGCGAAGACGACGGCATCCACGCTGGGGATGTCGACGCCTTCGGCGACCAGGCGTGCGTTGGTCAGGATCGCGGTGGCGGCCTGGGCGAAGCGCGTGAAGGTCTCCTCGCGCCGCTGGGGGGTGTCCTCGCCGTGGACGAACAGCGTCTCCGGCAAGGTCGCGGGGACCAAGTGGGGTGCGGTGGCCGCGAGCTGGCGCAGGGTGTGGGGCAGCTCGCGGGCGAAGAGACGGGCGTCGGAGGTCAGGTTGAAGTAGACCAGCACCTTCTTCAGGCCGTGGTCGGCCATGGCGCGCAAAACGGCCAGGTGCAGGGCGGTGGTACGCAGGGCCTGGTCCGGTCCCTCGCCCTCACCGTCGGGGTCGGGAGCGGGGAGGTTGATACGGCGGCGCAGGTCCTCGTCGGTGAGAGTGGGCACCACGATGCGGTAGTCCGGTGCCCGGCCGTCCTCGATCGCCTGCGCCAGCGGATACTCGAAGATCTTTTTGCCGTAGACCTGTTCGTTGTCCATGGAGTTGGCGAACAGGTCGGCTGCCGGGCCCGGGAGGTTGGGGATGCGGCGGCGGGGGCGGGTGGTGTCGGCGGACTCGGCCAGGTCGGGGGCGGCGAAGATGCGGGGGGTGGCGGTCATGTAGAGGCGGCGGTCGGCCCGGATGCGCTGGTTGTCGTGGACGGCGGCCCACTTCTTGTCCGGGCGGCCGGCGATGCGGTGCGCCTCGTCCATGATGGCCAGGTCGAACGGCGGCACCGCGTATGCGGTGTTGCGGGTCTCCTGGATCTTGTCGAGTGAGTCGTAGGTGCAGATCAGTGTCAGGGCCGGGATCTGGTCCTCCCTCTCCCCCACGACCGACATGAGGGCGGCCAGGGTGACGGGGTCGCTGCTGGACATGACGCGGGCGGAGACCAGGGCGTCGCGGCCGGCGGCGTCCATGGAGGAGACGATGACCATGTGCTCGGTGTGATCCTCGCGCCGCCATGCCAGTGCGGTCTGGGCGGCCAGGTCGAGGGTGGGCACGACGAACAGGACCAGGCGCGCCTGGAGTTCGTCGGCCACGCGGATCGAGACCAGGGTTTTGCCCGTTCCGGTTGCCGCGACGTACAGCCCTCGCGTCCCGGGGCGCCGCAGATGCCGCGCCAGCCGGTTCACCGCTTCCGCCTGGTCGGGGAACAGCGCTCGCTTCCCCTGCAGGCCGGGGGTGGCGGCAACCACGGTCATACAGCACTCCTGAGGGCGGTGCGGGCGGCGGCGGGGCGGCGACCGCCCCGCCGGGCGTCACGGCAGGCCATTTCAAGGGCCCCAACGACTTCACGCTACCACCACCGCTCCCCTATGTACGGTAAATATGCGCGATTCCAACGCTAGTTGTGCGGCTAGTGTGCGGTTCGGGGGTACAGTGGGTGGCGGAGGTTCACCATGTCCGAGTTGTTCGATGCCATTGACGCGCTCGTCGCGTCCCGGTCGCCGCTGCCGCCGCCCGCCGAGCGCAAGCGCCTGCGGCAGGCCCACGGGCTCACCCTCGAAGAGGTGGCGACCACCCTGGACGTGCGGCGGGCCACCGTCGGCGCGTGGGAGTCGGGCAAGACCGAACCCCGCCCGCCCCAGCGGGAGCCCTACGCCCACCTGCTGAAGCAGCTCGCCCGCCTCTACCCCTCCCCCACGGCCACCGAGGGCGGCACACCGCCCGCCACCCCGGCTGCCACGGCACCCGCCGTACCCTCCGCCGTCGTCGAGGTAGCACCTCCCGCGCCTGTGGCGGCGGTGGCCGCCCCCGTACCGGCCTCTCCCGCCCCGGCCCCTGCAGCCCCACCGCCGTCGCCGACTGCCGCCCCGCGCCCGGCACGCGGCTCACGCCGCCCCGGAGCACCCCGGGCCACCATCGCTGGCTCCCCTGCTCCCGCAGGATCCGGCACGTACGGGCATGGTCCGCTGCTCGTCCTGGACGCCGATGACGAGCGGCAGGTGACCGGGTACGGCACCGGCGGCCTGCTCCTGGACGTGCCCGCGGGGTCCCTGCCTTCCCTGGTCGAATGGGCGCTGTCCGAGGCGCGGGTGGGGGCGGAGAAGCTGCACGCGTCAGGTAAGGACGCCGACCCGCTGCTGGTCCTGACCGCAGCGGCGTGCGAGCGCTACGGCCTGCCCGCTGCCTTGTCGGACGAAGAGCGGTCGGCCGGGCGGCTCCCGGAGGGCCACAAGGTCATCAAGCTGCTGGAGCGGGCGGGGTGGAAGCTGACCCGGCGCGGGCTGGGCCCGTGGGCTCGGATCTACCGCCCCGTCACCGGTGGGCGGCGCCAGTGTGTTCAGCTGTGCATCCCCTCCTGGAATGCCCTGGACGACCGCTCCTGGGGCCACGCCGCCACGCTGGAGCCGGCGGAGCTGGCCCGGGTGCTGGGGGTGTACGCGCAGCGGGTGATGACACCGGTCGGGTCCACCGCGGTGAGCGGACTGGAGCTGATGACCGCGCTCAACCCGCCCACTCGCGCCAGCGAGCCGGATCAGGACGGCAAGCGGCACTCCGAGCACCGGCCCGGCTCCCTGGGCAAGGAGCCGGTCGATCCCGCGCCGTGCGAGGCGATCGACGGGCACCCCGTCCTGGCCCACCTGCCCCGCTTCCACATCCGCGGGCCCCAGGAGCGGCTGTTCGAGGAGGCCTACGACTGGGCGCGGGACCTCACCGACGCGGAGTGCATGCAGCCCCATCTGGTCGGCATCGACGTGAACCTGGCGTTCGGCGCGGCCGCCAACGGCGCCGTCGTCGGCCTCGACTCACCCCCGGAGCACGTCACCCACCCGGTCTTCAACCCGGCGGTGCCCGGCTCGTGGCTGGTGGACCTCTCCCATGTCGACCTCAGCAGGGTGAAGGTCGCCAAGCAGTGGCGCGACCTCCAGGGGGGTCTGCTGCCCAGCCCGTTCACCCCGACCGGAGAGCGTCCTGAGGGGCCGGCCTGGTATGCGACGCCGACCGTGGCGTACGCCGTCGAGCTCGGCTACGACGTCACCCCCCTCGAGGCGTGGTTGCGGCCAAGGAGCGGGCGGTTCCTGGACGGCTGGTACAAGCGGCTGCGCGACGCCTACGTCGCCACCATGGCCGACCTGGGCGTGGCGGAGAAGCTGCCCCCCGGTGAGTTCCTGAAGGCGATGGACGGTTACAAGGGGCGGGATCCTGAGCTGGGGATCGTGGTGGACGCGGTGAAGATGACCGTCAAGGGCGGCATCGGCAAGCTGCAGGAGAAGGCTCGGGGCGGCGGGTGGGTGCCGGGGCAGGCGTGGCCCGCGCTGGCCCGGCCGACATGGCGCCCCGACATCCGGGCCGCCGTCATCTCCCGGGCCCGGATCAACATGCACCGCAAGATGGTCGCCCTCGCCGCGGCCACCGGCCGCTACCCGGTCGCGGTCCTCTCCGACTGCGCCGTCTACACCGCCGACGGCCCCAGCCCCCTGGACGTCCTGCCCTACGACCAGGACGGCAAGACCGTGCCCGGCAGCTTCCGCCTCGGCGTCTCCCCCGGCATGGTCAAGCACGAAGGCACCCAGGACGTCCTGTGGGGTGTCGGGGTACTGGAGCAGCTCGCTGCGGAGGGCAAGGTCGCCAACCTGGCCCGGTACATCAAGAGCGGTGAGGTCACCGCCCGGGACACCGGAGAATAGGAAGCGTACGGACGGATGGTCACTGTTGAGGAAGAGCTCGGCCGGGCCGTACAGGGGGCGTTCACGCGCCCGGTGCCCAAGTCCGCCGGGGCCCAGATGCGTTACCTGGTGCGCCGGCACCGGGGCAGCACCCAGCAGGTCGCCGAGCTGCTCGGCATCAGCCGACGCACGGTGGAGCGGTATGTGAAGGGCCGGATCAAGCACCCCCGCCCGCAGCTGGCTGCCCGGCTGGAAGAGGAGGTCCGCACGCGGTGGCAGCCGCAGGTCAGAGCCCGGGCCCGGCAGAAAGCAGCCACCACCGACGGCATCATGATCGACGTCCAGGCCCGGTTCGGCTACACCGCCGCCGCCGGATCCACCGACCAGTCCCGCATCCGCCACCTCACCCTCGCCCTCCCACCCCACCACGCCGCCCGCCTCCTTGACGCCCAGGCCGCAGGAGCCGACGAGGACCAGCTGCTCCAGCTCACCGCCGAAGCCCTCGGCGAGACCTACTTCCGCGACAACGGCCGCCGCGCGCACGGCCTGGAAGTCGAACTCACCGACATCCTCGACCTCCAGTTCAGGCTGTAGACAGGGGTGATAACCCGGCGCGTCCGCGCGCCGTGACAACCGGAGCACGGTGGTTGTCACGGAGGCAGGCTCGTTGTCACTTGCGTGGCCGAGGGTCGGGCTCGGGGATGTCGGCCGACTCCATGATGGCGGGTCGGCGTCCGCCGCAGCAGGCGACCACTGCTGTCGCCGTGGAGTTTCAGGAAGATCGTGAACCACGACGCCTCGTCCACCTCGTCGATGGATTCGGTACGAAGGGGTTCTTCCCCGTTCTGCACGAGGATGTCGATGCTGCTGGCCAGGCGATCGATTGTGTAACCGCGCCTCAAGGAGTGGTGATCCGGCCCTGGAAGACGCCCGCGTGGCGGTTCGCCGGGACCAGGCCGTCTCAGACAACGAAGCCAGCCGCGGCGATCAAGGCGTCGCGTGCAGGGCCGCACGCCGGGGCCTGGTCGCGGAGGATGGCGATGAGGTCGTCGCGAGTCATACTACGACCAGGTGACGGGAAGGCCGACGATCGGCTGCAGGTGACAAGTGCAGCGCCTCTCCGTTGGCAGTCCGGCTGCTCCGGACCTGGCTCCTGCGCAGCCTGTGCGGTGCGGTCGGTGACAACTACCGCGCCTCGGCGCGCCGGGTTGGCGACAGCACGGCCGGGCGGTTTCTATGGCGTCCGGGCCCTGACGCTCGGCCGCGCAGCGGGCAACGCCCGCTGCATCCGTCGCCAGAGGAGCGGCCAGAAGCATCACCGCATCATCTGCCGTACCCGCCCTTTCCTTCACAGCGCGTACCGCCCGGGGCCGGTTCCGCACGGAAGAAGAACTCGTGAACCCTGCGGCCACTCTCCATCGCACCGCCGACCGGCGGGAAAGCACCGGCGGGTACCACCAGGCTCTGGTCCCGTTGCTGACCGGCTCGGGCCAGGGGCTGTCCATCCCGGCTGCGCGTGATGCCCAGCAGGCCCGGCTGGAGGCCGAAATCCTGCGGCCTGCCTGCGCAATGGGCCGTTGAACTTTGCCAGGAAGTTCCCGAGCCGTGATCCGGTCGTCGGCCGACCGTGGTGCGGAGGGAGAATCGAGCCGGTGCGCGGCGACGGGTTGGCTGGGATGCCATCGAGCTCACGTGGTGGGGCTCGGCTAGGGTCGGCTGTGTTCATCGGCCGGACCCTTTTCCGTGAGGTACCTATGCCCTCTCCTGATTCCTCTGCCGAACTGGTGCAGCATTTCGGTTCAGAGGGACTGCGCGTGTTCCGGCAGGGTTTGCTGGGAGTGAGCCTGCCTGCGGAAGTACGGAATCTCCTGCAGGAGGCCGGGGTGCCGCGAGGCGTTGGCCCCTACTTCCTCGCAACCGGTGCTGAGGATCCGGTGACGCTTGGAGCGGTCGCCGCGCGCATGGGTGGGTTGCAGCCGTCTGCGCCCATGGCGGCTTGGCTGCGGATCGGTTCCGATGGTCTGGCACATCTGTGTGTACGTCCGGATGGCGCGGTTCAGGCCGTGGTGCTCTCGGAAGCTGTGGAGGACATGTTCGTCAGCACCGATGTGGTTGCGCTGAACGCTTCGCTTCTGGCTTTGGACCGGGCTCAGACGGCGATGTTCGGGGTTTCCAGTCTGGCAGAAGGGGCTGCTGTGTTCCAGGGGCTCGCGGCTGAACTGCGGCGTATTGATGCTTCTGCGTTCGTTGAGCGGGAATCGTGGTGGCCGCGTGTGCTCGACGACATCCGGCACACGCTGAATTTCCCGTTCTCTGCGGCGTTCGAGTACGTCGGCAGCTCTGGTGCCAAGCAGGTGGCCACCGAGGTTGCGGGGGTCGGCAGGCCGCATCCGGAGGAGGCACTGTGGCGGCGTCTGTCCTCTGAGGGTGTGGAGCCCGGTCAGGTGCGGCGGGTCCACTGCGAGTTGGAGCCCTGTCTCATGCCGGGTCACTACTGCTCCGCCTGGATGCAGCAGGCTTTCCCTCAAGCGGAGTTCACGCACAGTTTCGACTATGGGGAGACTGCGGAGTCCCGGGAAGAGGGCTTGAAGCAGTTGATCCTTCATGACGCCGAGACGCGACGGCGTGGATGATGCGCTGGGATCGTCCAGCCGGGGGAAGGGAGCCTGCGGCTGCTGCTCTGCTGGGGTGGCTGGCCGATGCACAGGCCCCGCGCCTGTGCCTGGTCTCCGGCTCTGAGGGATGCGGCAAGTCGGCTCTGCTGGCCTGGCTCGTCCATCACGGCAGCCGGCCAGGTGGCTTGGCGGAACGGACGGTTCACGCCGTCGTTCCTCCTTCTCCCGACGAGAGTGTCCTGGCTACGGTGTGGTCGATCGCTGACCAACTCGGCGTGGTGGCCCGCGCCCCTTGGGAGCTTGTCCCGATATTGGCGGCGGATGGCCGTCGCACCGTGATCGTGCTGCCGGATGTTCGCGGTGAAGCGGTTGCGGAGCTGGTGCTGGCCCTGGTCGGCGTGCCGGGCATCCGGTTGGTGGTCGAGTCCCGGTCGGGTAGTCCTGCGCATCGTCTTCTGTCCGGGTCCGGCTGCGCGGAGCTGGATTTGGACCTGGAACAGTGGCGTGATGAGCGGCACTTCGCCCAGTGGCGGGCCTCTCAGCCCTCGCAGCCTGTGGTGGCTGGGACGTCGAGGTCCGGCCCTGTCGTGGATCTGTGCGATCCGGTCGCCGTCTGCCGGGCTGACGCGTCGACGGTCACCGCTGGTTACGAAAGGGCGCGGAGGGGCGAGTGCGGAGGGCTGCGGGAGGCGTGGTTGAGGGCCGGGCAGTCGCTGTGCCGAGACCAGGAGTCAGCTTCTCGTGCGCTGACCCTTCTCGCCGCTCTGGGGGACGGTGCGGACCCCAGCCTCGCTTCCGCTTTGTCGGAGGCGGCTGCGGCTTCTGCGTGGCGCTGGGGGTGGAGTCGAGTCAGTGGTGACCTGGTACCGCCGTGGCCGGGCCCTGTCAGTGCTCTGGCCGTAGGGGAAGGGCCCCTGGCGGGCGCCGTGTTGGTAACTGGGCCCAGCGGGTCGGTCCGCGTGGTGCGGATGATTGATGGCGGTGCGCGGGGGCGGATTGCTCTGGGCGGCTTTCACCCGCACTCGGTATCGGTGATGGCGGACGGCACGGTGCTGGTGCTGGATGAGGCCGGTCGTGTTCACGCGGATGGCAGCTGGGTCGCGCGGCCGACGGGATCAGGGATCGCGCGGCTGCTCGATGAGGGTCCCACCGGCCGGGAGGTGTTGCTGACGGTGCTGGGGGATCACGTCGGCACGGCGATCGCGTGTGCGGCGGGTCCGGACCTCGGGATCGTGGCGGTCGGCGACGCCGCGGGAGAGGTGCGGACGTTCGGGGACTGGGAAGGTGCTGCGGTGCTGCACCGGGGCCAGGTGAACGCTCTCGCGGCCCTGGGTGTCCCGGTGGACAGCCAAAGGGTGGTACCCCTCGTTTACAGCGGTGGTGCGGACGGCACGGTGCGGGCCTGGAGCCCGGGGCATGCTCCGATGGCTGCGGCCCTGGCCGAGCGGGACTCTGCGGTGATCTCCATCGATGCGGCTATGACGCAGAACGGTCCGGCTCTGGCGGTGGCTTGGGGAGACGGGGTGGTGGAATGGATCGGGGTGGATACCGGTGCGCGGCGGACGTTCAGACCCGGGCCGCCGGTCCGGGCTGTCGCTCTCGCGCCGGATGGCCGACTCCTGGTGGGGATGGACGAGTATCTGGTCTGTCTTGCGCCAGGGTCTCGTGAACAGCAGACGCCGGATGGTGTGCAGAGGAGACCGTAGTTCCTGCGCAGGGTCTGCATCTGTTCAGGGTTGACGGCTGATCAGCTGTACCCGGAGGGTAAGCACGACCGGGGGACGACGGGGGGGGACACGTGGGGAAGCAGCTGCCCGATGATCTGGTGGAGGTTCTGAGCCTCATCGGAATCGACTGGCCACAGATCGATGAGGACGAGGTCAAGGCTTCGGCCAAGGACTACCGGAATCTGGCCGACGGCATTCGTGATGCCGTCAAAGAGGGCAACAACGCCTGCTCGCACATCGTTGCGGGCAAGAGCAAGGGTGAAACCGTCACAGCGATCGACCGGCGCTGGGGCAAGCTGACCACACGAGATCTGTCGACGTTCGCCAAGGGATGCGACACACTCGCCGATGCTCTGGACGACTGTGCCGATCTCGTTCTCGGATGCAAGATCGCGATCATCGCGAAGCTCAGTGCCACCGCGGCCACGGCCGGTGCCGGTGTGGTCGGCATGTTCTTCACTTTCGGGGCCAGCGGCCTGCTGTCCGCCGCAGCGATCGCAGCAGCACGCCTGATCATTCAGGAGCTCATCGATACCGCCGTGGAACGGATCACGTCGATCGTCACGGACAAGATCGAGGGCAAGATCCTCGGGGAACTCGAGAAGCTGTTCACGGACCGGCTCAGCGGCGGCAGCACCTATGACGTGATGGCCTCGGGCAGCAGCGCTATGGCCCAGGATCTGGTCATCGAGTTCGACGAGTTCGAACGCTCCGCCAGCGACTACCAGAAGACGGCCACCAACTTCGACAAGAAGAAGGGCGCCTTCAAGAACGGGGGGCTGCAGCGCAAAACATCCGTCAAGAAAGACAGCCGTTTCCACAAGCTCGCCACCGTCATGGACAAGGCCGAGGATACCGTCGAAGAAAAAGCTCACGAGATGGTGAAGACTCTTGAAGATCACGGCGGGAAGATCGACAAGAGCAAGCGCGAGCAGAGAGAAGAGGACGAGCGGCGCAAGAAGGAGTTCGAGAAGTGCAAGGTCGACGGGGATGACGACGTCCGCACCTACCTGCTCAATGCGGACGGATCGGTGCAGCGCCTCGACGAAAGCGGCAGAACGAGCTCTCTCGACACTGAGGACAGGAGCCGGCTCAACGGCGTTGTGCTGAACAACGGGAAAGCATGGATCCCCAGCACTCCGAAGGAGAAGAGCGAATTCTACGCCGACTCCAAGCATCCGGGCCGGGCTCCCTCAAGGAAGATCGGCTTCGGCAGTCAGGACGACCTGGTCCAGGCAACACAAGCCGCCAGGGCCGCCCGGGGCGACTACAAGGGAACCAACTACGCTGCCGGCCGGTACATCGAGCCCGGCGGGAAGGAATCCATCCTCGTCGGCTACAGCAACAAGAACGGGCACTCAGAACGCATGATCGGACGCCCACTCCTACACAACGGAAAGGAGGGAAATCTCACCGAGATATTCACCGAACGAGAACCCTGCAGAAAGAACCCCGAATGTGCACGCTGGCTGGACTTCTACTTCAAGCAGGACCTGAAGGTGACACACGTCGCCGACTACTACACACCGGAAGGCAAGACAAGTAATACCGAGCACACTAAATATCTCAACCACGTCAAAAATCTCCACGGCAAGTAGATTCGCAGCAGGGTAGGATGATACGCGTGAACTTCTCCATCACTCCGAACGAATTGGTACAGGCCTATGGCCTGGACAACATCATTTATTTCCCGCAAAGCACTGCTGCCGGATTCGACGCGCGTTCCGCCGGCTTCCTGAGCTTCGTGGGCCTTCCGCACTCTGAGGTGTTCACCTCCAGGGAAGACGTCGAGGACCCCTACCCGGCGGACCTCGATGCGATCACGCTCGGCAGCCGCTTCGACCACTACGGCATGCCATGCCCGGCGGAGAGCCGGTCCTGGTGGATGCTCGGCTACCTCTTCACCTCGCTCATCGCCCTCGACCCCACGTCGGGGAAGGTCTACGCGTTCCCCGAGGGATCGGACAGCTACATCCCGCTCCACCGCGACGTCGAGTCCCTGGTCTACGCACTCGTCGAGTTCCGGAAGCTCGAGGTCGACCACGACAACGACGTGGACCCCGAAGAGCTTTCGGCTCGCTTCAAGGAAACCGTCGGCGCCTTCGACCCCACGCCCTTCGCCGAGGAGGACTCCCAGTGGAACCTCTCACTGGAAGAGCTGGAACACGGCATCTGGTAACACCGCAGCGCCGAAGGGGCTACGCCGTGGGAATGCCATCGGGGTGATCGTTGATCCATGACAGGCCACCCAGGTCAAGCCTGTGGCGGGCGCGGGTAACAGCGACGTAGGCAAGGCGTGCTTCCGCTTCGTCGACAGGACCGGGGACAGGGCGCCCGTTGGCGTCTTTCTTGTCGGTGTCGCGGGGTGGGGTGAAGTCGTCGGCGATTTTGACGCATGCCCATTCGCGCCCCTTGGACTTGTGGGCAGTCGAGACGGTGACATGGGCGGTGCTCTCGAGGTCTAGACGGTGAACAGCGTTGAGGATGGCGTCGGTTCCGTGAGTGTCGACGAGGTCGACAAGCGGCTGGAGATCTCGCCCCGCGGGGTCGTTCGCGGCGTAGTCCTGCAGGTCACCCCAGGCGGGGAAGAGAAGCAGTTCTGGGTGGGAGGTACGTCGGCCGGCTTTGAGGTCGTCGGCAGCGCGGGCGAGTGCTCGCAGGGATTCCCCTCCCCCGGTGAGAGCTACGCGATGGCCTGTATCGAGGAGTTGCATGACTTCGTGCATGGCGCCGACGTTGGTGCGGCACAGGATGGCGTCAGGCTGGTCGACGGAGCCGAGGGTGGTGGAGATCGTGTGGGTGCCCGTGAGGCGCAGGGGTGCGGCGGCGATGGAGAGCCAGCGGTTGGCTTCGGTGGCGAGGTCGGGGCCGAAGCGGAAGGACTGGGACAGGGTCAGGGCCGTGCCGCGAAAGACGGTCATGATGTCGCGGGCGCCGCGCCACTGGTAGATGGCCTGGGCGGAGTCCCCGACCATGACGAGCTGGGCATGATCGCGCTGGGCGTTGAAGACCTGCTCGACGACGGGGTTGGTGTCCTGGGCTTCGTCGAGGAGGAGGAAGTCCGCAGGGATGTTCGGTTTGGTCAGCGCCCAGATCTTGAGGTAGTGGTCATGGTCGAAGCGGACGACGCCGGCGTCGGGGTTTTGCAGGTCGGCCCATGCTGTGCGGGCGAAGGGCATGACTAGTGCGGTGAGTTCGCGGTGGTGGCCGGCGTCTTCGAGGTTGCGCAGTCGGGGGACGTGGTGGTCGGCGATGGCGGGGTCTGCGGAGTGGCAGAAGCGGGTGACGGTGCGCAGGGTCGCGTAGGACAGGGCGCGGGGTGAGAGGTCTCGGTCGCCGATGCGGATGGCCTTGGTGATGCCGAGGTGGTGGCCGGTTTTCCAGCTGGGCTGGCGGGGGCTGTTGAGGCGGGCGCGGTAGCGGTGGCCGACTGTGGCGTAGGCGAGGGCGTGTGCCGTCTTGCAGGTGACGGTGGAGGGGAAACGTGCTGCGGCGTCTTGGGCGATCGCTTTGTTGTAGGCGATGTAGCGGCCGCGGCGTCTGGTGCCGTGGGCAAGGAGCGCGAGGGTGCTGGTCTTGCCTGTGCCCGCTCCTGCTTGGAGGGCGAGGTGGTCGCCGGCGTGGAAGCCGTCGGCGGCGGCGGTCTGTTCGTCGGTCGGGGTGGGCACCGGGGGTCTCCGTGGGTTGGGGCGGGTGCGCCGGGGCTGGTGGGGTGGCGGGCGTTGCCGGGGACGTGTGACGGGCCGGGCGTTATGTCCCGTGGTGCTGCGTGCGCGTGCTGCCGGGGAGGCGTGGGTGGATGTGCTGGTGGTGGAGCCGCGGGTCGAAGGGTTCCCACTCGGTGACGGCGAGGTCGGCGGCTGAGGAGGTGGCGTGGCCGGAGCAGTGCTGGTGACGCCATCGCAACTGCTCGGTATAGGGCAAATGCGTCAGGTCGTAGACGGCCATCCTGCCCACGGAGAGAGAAGGGGGCCGGCGGCGGAGGTGGGTGGTGGGGAGCAGGCTCCAGGTGCCGGGCGGGGCGTGGTCGTCGAGGACGGAGCGTGTGCAGCGGTGCCGCTGGCGGGTCTGGGCTACGCATTGGATGGCGTCGATGGGGTGGCTGGCGATGTAGCGGACGCTGAGAAGCTGAGCGATGGGCCGGGCCGGTCTGCAGGATTCGGTGGCCTCGGGTGCAGGTGGGGTGGCCCGTGCGGTGAGGGTGCCGTTGTTGATCAGTCGGCGGGTGTGCAGGGCGAGGTGGCGGCGCAGCGCGGTGAGCTGTGGGGTGAGGGCTGCGGGAGCGCTGCGTGCGGGGCACAGGGCGGTGTGCGGGATGCGGCACCACAGGGTGCCGTCGTAGGCGGGGTGGGCGATGCCGGAACTGACGTGCCAGCGGCTGACGGCAGGCACAGCGGCGGCGGGGAGTTCTTGAGGGTGGAGCCCCACGGCTCGGTCGTCGGCGTCCGTGCGGGGGTGCCAGTCGACGCGGTTGCCGCAGTCAGGGCAACGGCCCTGCTGCGCGGTGCGGACGAGGCGGGTGGGGCTGTCGGGGGCGACACGCAGGGACCGTGAGCGTGGGGTACGGGCAGGGGTGCCGTCCCACCGGCGAGGGGATGAGGCGTTGGCGGAGCACATGGCGGTGAAGGTGGCAGGTGACACGCCGGTACTGCGGGGAGCGTGCCGGTGTGTCCTGCGGACGGCCCAACGGAAGGGAACCTGTGTGCGATCTCTCGCGCAGGAGTGCCTTTTGGTGACTGGATCGGGTGATCTCTCAGGCCGCCGCGTCGGGCGGTCAGGGGGCGGGTTCGGCCGGGGGTTCGTGGCCTTCGCAGAGGCGGGCGAAGAGGTGGTCGACGGGGACGTCGAGGGCGTGGGCGATCGCGTGCCAGGTCTTGAGTGATCCGATGGTGCGGCCCTGCTCGATTTCGATGAGGGTGCGCCTGGCCAGGCCGGTTCGATGGGCGAGCTCATCGTAGGTCCAGCCGTGTTCGCTCCTCAGCCGTGCCAGCTCCAGGCGGAGGGCGGTGAGGTTCGGGTCGGGCGGGAAGATCGTCACCCCACCATCCGAAGGTGCAGACACCTGCCCTGTCAGTGCAGACCTCTGCCCTATTTCCGCAGGTCGCCGCACCTCCGCGCAGGGCAGAGGTCTGCACTACGGTGTGCTGCCGCCCCACTCCCCCAGCCCACTGCATCAGCAGATGAAGCTCGCCGAGGACCAGGAGAAAGACCGATCAGATGAGGCTCTGCACGACGCACCCGGTGGTGCGACGCATCTGGACCGTGGAGCTGCGCCCTGAACACGGAGGGACCATGCTGAGCTGCTTGCAGTGCTCGCCGTCCGCTCCGACCATGCGGACGGCGCCGTCTCAGGCACTGACCCACCTGGCCGCTCACGCCCGCCGTGACTTCCTGCCCAGGCACCTTCGGACCTGCCAGTGCCACTCACACGGCTGTCGGTGGCACTCACGCCACCGCGGTTGCTCCGGGCCCGTCCTGCTCGTCCTCACCCGCGAGCGCGGCGGCCGGCTCTGGCGGCTCGCCGACACCTGCGCCGCCTGCGCGGCAGCCACTGATCATGCCGCGGTCGTGCCCGATACCGTCCTCGGCACGGCCTCTCCGGCAGCGTCGGTGAATCGGATCCGGCAACGGCAGCGCAGGAGAGTTCCGCACGGTCCCTCGGAGCAGGTGCGCGTGCGGGAGATGCTCAGCTATCTGGCTGCTGCTCTTCCTGCCCGGACCAGTGCGGCTGCTCGCCTGCTGGCCCTGCAGTGCGCCCTGCGTTCCACCACCGCCGGGAAGGTGAACATCCCCGCCGGGTTGATCCGCGGTATGCGGATTGCTTCGGAGCCGTCTGCGTTCACCGAACTGGAGGCTGCCTGCTGGCTGCGCTCCCCCACCGGTCCGGCGCAGGCAGGCATCTCGGTGGAACTCCTGGACACCGCGGTGCGGATGCAGGCGCCGGCTCGCGCAGACCGTGCCCGGGCGGGCAACTGGATCCTGCGCGTCTGCCAGATGAGCGAGATTCGCCAACTAGGAGCAACCCCGCGTCTGCTGGCACTGGCGCTTGCCGCGCACCTCCCGGACGAAACAGGCACGCCAGCAGCCGAGCAGGAAGTCCTCGCGCGCATGTGCGGCCTCCCGCTCCAGGAGCTCACCCCCTTGCTCGACATGCTCGTCGCCACGCGTTTCCTGCGCTCCTGGGCGCACGGCGCTGTCCCCGAAGACCTGCACTGGGAGCTCGCCGGGCGCACCCACCTCACCGGCAGCTTCTCAGGCCTTGAGTCCGACCGTGTGACCTGACGTACCGGCCCGGCTGAAGACCCTGGTGCAGAGTGATCCCCACAGTCTTCCGCTCGGCCAGCAGACGGCCTTGGCTCCACTCCTTCCAGCACCGCTTGCCTGCACGGCCTATCCCCGGACTCTGCTCCGCGGACTTCCTTTCCTGCCTGAGTCCGGCCGGGGCTCGGGTTCTGGCCGGACCGCTGAGAAATCACAGCCCTGGATGTCACAGCACGACCGGTGTCGGCGTACACGTGAACGTGCAGGACCGCGTACGGATGAACGTGCAGGGTTCCTGATGCGCTGAGGTTGAGGATTCGGCACTCTGCTGCCTGTTGGTCGAGGTCGCAGAGATGGGGTGGCCGTGGTCCTGGATCCGCAGCGCTGGCTGGAACTACGGCGTTTTCGTGGTCTGGTCGAGTCCGGAGCGATGACCCTGACCGAGGTCGCCAAGGAAACGGGCCTGAACTGGCGGACGGTCAGCAAATACCTGGCAGCCGACGGACCCGCCGCACCTCCGCGCCGGTCGCCGAACGGTCAGTCGAAGGCGAGGGTGATCGACGAGTTCGCGCCGCTGGTCGACTCGATGCTGAGGGCCGAGATCCTGATGAAGGCCGCCGTGGTCCACGAGCGCCTTGCGGCGGAGTACGGGTTCACCGGCAACTACCAGCGGACCAAGCTCTACGTCCAGGAAGCCCGGCCCCGGATCGCCGAGGAACTCGGCATCACGCCCAATGAACTGGCGGGCATGCACCGCCGGTTCGAGGTGATCCCCGGCGCCCAGGCCCAGGTGGACTGGGGCGACGAGGGCAAGATCCTCGCCCACATGGGAATCCCGAAGGTCTACTCCTTCCACATGACGCTGTCGTACTCACGCGACCCGTTCTGCTGCTTCACCACCAGCCAGGACCTGCAGACGTTTTTCGACTGCCACCGCCGCGCGTTCGCGCACTTCGGCGGGGTGCCGATGACGATCGTCTACGACCGCACGAAGACCGTCGTCCGCCGCCACGTCGCCCCGGGCGAGGCGGTTCCGCTGCACCCGGAAGCGGTCGGGTTCTCCGGCCATTACGACTTCGACATCGACGTCCTGGCCGCCTACCGGCCCACAGGCAAGGGACGTGTCGAGCGCCAGGTTCTGATCGTCCGCGACCACGTCCTGTCCGGCCGGTCGTTCTCCTCCGTCGAGGAGATGGACGCCGCCTTCATTACCTGGGTCCCGCAGCGACGGGCCCAGGCTCACCGGACTCACCAGCAGATCATCGGGGAACGGGCGGCACGTGATCACGTGGCTCTCCGGCCTCTGCCGGAGACTCCGTATCTGGTTGCCGAGCGGCATCTGCGGCCGGTTGGCAAGGACTGCCTGGTCGCCTTCGGCGGCAACCTCTACTCGGTGCCCGCCCGCAGGGTCCGTCCCCGGCAGCTGGTGGAGATCCGGGCCACGAAGTCGCAGATCATGCTGCATTCGACCATGGCCGACTCCAGCGGCGAGACACTACTGGCGACCCACCCGCGGGCGATCGGCCGCGGGGTCCGTGTCGTCGAGGAAGCCCACTGGGACGGACTGCCCACGGGCAAGGGACGCCGGACCATCACCGGAGATGTCCTGCCGCAGCCCCGTCGTGAGCGTCCTCGGGGCGAGGAATCAGGGCCTTTGCGGGCTCTGCTGAACCGGGCCGCGGCCACCCATATCGAGGTCGGACGCCGTCCGCTGTCGGTCTATGACGAGCTGACCGGCACCCGCCCCTTCACCACCCACCCGAGCACGAGGGAAACGTCTTGAGCGAGCTGGTCTCCACCCGCATCCGCAACACGGCCGGCAAGCTCGGCCTGCCCCACCTCGCCGAAACCATCAGGGAGTACACCCGTCGGGCCGACGAGGGGAAGATGGGCTACCTCGACTTCCTCGACCTGGTCCTGTCCGAGGAACTGGCTGTCCGCGACGACCGCCGCTTTCGCCAGGGCCTGCGGCTCTCGAAGCTGCCGCACCACAAGACGCTCGACGAGTACGACTTCTCCTTCCAGCCCGAGCTCGATCCGCGGAAGGTCAAGGACCTCGCCACCCTCTCCTTCGTCGAGGGCAAGGCGAACGCCGCCCTGCTCGGGCCGCCCGGGGTCGGAAAGACACACATCGCCGTCGCCCTGGCGGTCGCGGCCTGCCGGGCCGGCTACTCGATCTACTTCACCAGCCTCGACGACATGGTCCGCAACCTCAAAGCCGCCGAGACCACCGGGCGCCTGACGAACAAGCTCGGCACCTACCTGCGGCCCGGCGTCCTCGTGGTCGACGAGGTCGGCTACCAGCCCCTCGAACGAGCGGAAGCGAATCTGGTCTTCCAGGTCATCTCCAAGCGCTACGAGAAGGGCTCGATCATCCTGACCTCGAACAAGACCTTCAGCGAATGGGGCCAAGTGTTCGGCGACGAGGTCCTGGCCACCGCGATCCTCGACCGGCTCCTCCACCACTGCGAAGTGATCTCCATCAACGGCCCCAGCTACCGGCTGAAGAACCGCCTCCAGGCCATCGAGCGAGAGAACGACGTGGCCTGACCAGCTGCGATCAGGACCCCAGGTCCTGGCCCGGCGGGATGAAGACGTCGGCGCCATCGGCATCCTCGACATGCCCCTGGGCATCGACCGTGATGGCCGTCGCCCGCCCCTGCGACGTGATGAGCCAGGCCAGCACCTGTTCCGTCAGCGGCGTTCCACCCGGGCCCTCGTCCTTCCAGTGCACCCGCCACCCTCCGCCAGGCACCGCGGCCACGACTTGGTCGGCTCGCTCCAAGTGGGAGAAGTCCTCGTAGTCAGTCACCGCACGCAGGGCACCACGCTTGGGATCGACGACCAGGGCCGTCCCGGTCGCCTGGTCCCAGCCCTCCACACGCACCATGCGGCCGACCTCGGTGTCGGTGCCATTGAAGATCGCGGTCCAGCCAGTCTGATTGAAATAGCGAAGAGACACCGCTCCATCATCTCGAACCACGATGCCCGCGCTTCACAGGTCTCCTTGCTCTGCACGTTCATCCGTACGCGGCTCTGCACATAGGCGAGTACGCCGACAACCGGCCGCCAGCACTAGTTAACGTGGTGCCCGCCCGGGCGCCGCCCATGCTCGAAGAGGCGGGAGCGCAAGGGTGGATCCGGTGTTGATCACGAGCGTAGCGATCGTGTTTCTGGGGGCTGTGAGCAGTACCCTGCGGTTCGCTCGAAAGCGGCTGAAGCATGAAGTAGGGCTTCATGTGTCCAGGCTTCTCGCCGAACACGCTCACAACAGCCTCCGTGCCCCCTCGGCTCGCTGCGGCTCAGGCTGCCTTGCGGAGGTCGGGGTGAGCCGTCATGGAGGACGCGGCTGAACTTCGGGTGAGTGAGCTTTTTCCAACCTCAGGTTGAGGCGTGGTGAAGGGCGACGATGGCCTTCACGATGTCGGTGATCCGGTTGGTGCTGCAGCGGAGTTTCCGCAGGAGGCGCCAGCCCTTCAGGGTGGCCATGGCTTGCTCACCGAGGCAGCGGATCCTGGCGTGGGTGCTGTTGTGCCGTCGCTTCCACCGCTTGAGCCGTCGGCCTCGGAACGGGACTCGGACCGGTCGGCCGGCGCCTTGGTATGCCTTGTCCGCCCAGCACTTCACGTCCTCGTCGGCGAGGGCATCGATGATGCCGTGAGCCCGTGCGGCGGTCAGGTCGTGGGTCGAACCCGGTAGTGCGGGCGAGGCCCACAGCAGGCGTCCGAACGGGTCGGTGAGGACCTGGACGTTCATGCCGTGGCGTTTGTGCTTCCCCGAGTAGTACGGGCTGTCGGCGGCGATCCGGTCGATTGGCAGCAGGGTGCCGTCCAGGATCACGAACGCCTTCGTCCGCACGGTCTTCATCGCTTCGGCCAGGGTCGGGGCGAGGGCGGCCAGGACGTCGACGGCCTCGCGTATGTAGCGGTAGGCCGTCGCGACACCGATACGGAACCCGGCCGCGAGCTGGGCGTAGGTGTCACCGCATCTCAAGTGCGCCAGAGCGAGCAGGGCCTGCCGGCCTACCGGCAGCCGTCGCCATCGCGTTCCGATCTCGCGCTGCCGGGCACGGAGCTGTCCCGTCAGATAGCGCAGGGTGTGGCTGGACAGATCGATCGACGACGGGTAGACAAGCACGCGAAGCTCCTGGCGGACACGGGTGATCTTGGTCGAGAACCCGTCTACCAGGAGCTTCTTCGTGTTGTACAACAGCCCCTCGATGGCGCCGCCATCAGATTGGAAAGGGCTCATTGATCAGAAACTCATGGGGTTCTCGGCCAGGACGTAGCGGACGTGCGGGCCGCCGAAGTAGCCGCGGACGACGTGCGGCTGGCGCTGGCGTCTGCGGAAGAAGCGGCGGGTCTCCGCGGCGAGTTCGGTCTGATCGCGGGCTCGGTGCTGTTTGGGCAGGCTGTGCTTGAGGTCGGCGTTGACCAGCTCGTCAGGGTTGAGCTCGGGCGAGTACGGGGGCAGGAAGTGCAGCTCGACGTCGTCGGGGTGGGCGGTGAGCCAGTCGCGGACCTTCTTGGAGCGGTGGGCGGAGTGCCCGTCGACCACGAGATGGATCTTGTGGTCGAAGTGGCCGGCGAGCCGGTCCAGGAAGCGGCACATCACCTCGGCGGTGAAGCTCTCGGTGAAGACCATGAAGTGCATCCGGCCCTTGGTGCTGATCGCAGACATGGCGTTCACGGAGAACCGGTTCCCGCTCCGCCGCACCACGGGTGTCTTCCCCTTCTCGCCCCAGGTGCGGCCGGTGACCTGGTCGGAGCGGATGCCGACCTGGTCGGCGAAGAGGATCTCGCCGCCGTCCTTCTACGCCTTCGTCCGGATCGCGGACCAGGTCTCCTCGTGCCAGCGGCGCACGGCCTGCGGGTCCTGTTCCACGGCCCGCTTGTCCGGACGCTGGAAGGACAGCCCCCAACGCCTCAGGTACTTGCCCACCCCGGGCTCGGTCAGTCGCACCCGGTACAGCTTCGCGATCAGCTCGCCCACCATCCGCCGCGTCCACAACTGCCCGCCCAAGCCCACGTCACAGGGCCGGTGGTCGAGGACGGCCTGCCGCACGGCGGCCTGCTCGGCCTCGCCGAGGACCTGGTGTACCCCGACCGGCTTGCCCCGCGGCTACATGACCAGCGCATCCCGTCCACCGGCCCGCCACTTCGCCCACCAGATGTCGACCGCCTTCAGCGACACCCCAAACACCGCCGCCACGTCCTCACGGTCCCGCCCCGCCACCAACGCGGCCACCGCCCGCAGCCGCAGGGCCTCCTGCGCCGACGGCGACAGATGCCGCGCGTCCCCCACCAGATCGCTCACAGCACCACAACGACCCAGAACCCGAACCGTTTCGAATCAATACTGTACGTCCGGGTGGCAACGGCTCGCCGTATCCCGGTCGACAGACTTGATTGGGTGCAGCTGCGGCATGGTCACTCTGCGGGCGCTGACGCGGTCAGTTGCGTTGTTGCGTATGGCGGGTGGTGGGGTCGATGCGGCTCAGTACCCAGCGGATGAGGTCCTTGTTGAGGGAGAGTTTCGGGTTTTCCTCCAGGGCGTCGTGGAGGTGCAGCGTGATCCTTGCCCAGTTCCGGAATGATCCGTGGCCCACCATGTCGTCGGCGTACAGGATCAGTTCGGATGGTGCAGCGGACCAGATCTTCTGGTATGCGGGGATGGTGGCCTGGACCTCGGTCGGTGTGAGTGGGCTGAACTGGTACCAGTCGAGGATCCGGGAGTGCAGGGCGGGGTTGTTGAGGATCTTCTGGCGGGTGTTGCCGCTGCCGACGAGGATGATGGCGGCGCGGCGGGCGTCGTCGCCCCAGAGGCTGCGGAAGTACTCCAGTGGTTTTGTTCCGAGTCCTTGTGCTTCGTCGATGAGGAGGATGCGGGGTTCTGCTTCGAGTGCGTCGCGGATCTGCTGGTCGCAGGGGCCGACGGCCTGCGGTGGTTCTCCTGGTAGGCCGAGGCGGCTCCAGAGGTGGGTGCGGATTTCGTTCATGTTTGCGCCGGTGTTGTAGCGCAGCCGGATGGTGGTTTCGGGTGCGCGGCGGCGCAGGATCGTGTGGACGGCGAAGGTTTTGCCGAGGCCGACGTGTCCGTGGATGCAGACGATGGCGTTGTGTTTGATGGCTTTGAGGATGCGGGTTTCGGTCTCGGCCATGCCTCGGGTGGCCATGGCGTTGGCTCCGGTGAGTCCGGCGAAGTGGTCCTGGCTGGGTGGGGGTAGCTGGGTGGGGCGGGGTGGGGTGGCGGGTGTACTCACGGTTGGTCCTTGGGGTCGGTCGGTGGCGGGGTGTTGGGGTTGATGGGCAGGGTCAGGCCGGCATCGGGTTCGGGGAGCTGGATGAGGTCGGGGAGTGCTTCTGCGGCGGGGTCGAATCCGTCGAGGTTCCGCAGGTGTTCGAGTGCTTCTTCTTCGGGCATGGCGTCCAGAGGTGTGGGGGGCCCGGGGCGGGTTGCGGCTGCGTAGCGAGTGTTGCGGTTCTTCTCGGCTTTCTGGAGCTGGGTGCGCAGGCGGTCGGCTTGGCGGGCTCGGGCGCGCTTGAGGCTGAGGCCCTGCTCGGGGGTGGCTTGCTGGGCCATGACGGCGTGGCCGAGGTGGCGGCCTGTCTGGGGGTCGTAGAGCTCGATGCGGTGGTCGTGGTGCGGGAGGTAGCGCAGGTGGACCTTTTCGCCGACGCGGCCGTGCATCCAGTCGGCGATGTAGTTGCGTTTGCGCCAGCGGACCCCGCCGTTGTTGATGGTCAGGGGTCGGCCGTGGCGCTCCAGGGTGTAGGTGTGGAGAGCTTCGGTGGTGACGGTGTCGATGAGCGTGGGGTCGGCGTCCCATGCTTCCCGGGGGGTCTGGCCGTTCAGGCCTCTGAGGGTGTTCTCGTGGTTCCAGCGCTGGACCCATTCGAGGACCAGGCGGACGAACTCTTCGAAGGGGAGCAGGGGTTGGTCGGGGTCGACGGGTTTGCCGCCGCGGAGGGTGGGGGCGTGGGTGTAGCCGGGCATGCCAGCGAACAGGGTTTTCTTGATGGCGCCGTTGACGGCTTCGACGTTGGGTTTGCCTTCGGGGGTGAAGGGGGGCAGTTCGATGATTTCGGTGCCCAGGGCGCCGAGGGCTTCCTTGACGGTGGCGCAGAGGAATTCTTTGCCGCCGTCGACGCGCAGGTAGGTGGGGATGCCGCCGAAGGGTCCGTGGTGTTCGTCGATGAGGACGGCGTCGCGGATGGCGACGAGGACGGCTTCGCGGCTGGGGCGTTGCGGTGTGATGGCGAGGCCGCAGATGGCTGAGGTCGCGCAGTCGATGAAGAAGGTGATCCAGGGTTTGCGGATGTGGCCTTCGACGCGGATTTTGACGCTGGCTTCGACGTGGTCGGTTTCCCAGGCGTAGTTGCGGTGGTGGCGGTCGCGTTCGCCGGCGACGTCGAAGCGTCGCCGTGCTTTCTCGCCGCCGCGGAGGCCGGCGCGCATGCCGGGGGTGAGGGCTCTGTTCGTGGCGCGGTGGAAGGTGGGCAGGGAGGGGACGGGGTGGTTTTCGGCACGTAGTTCCTTCCACGCGGCGGTGGCGTTGCCGCGCCAGCGGGCGATCGCGTCGAGCATGTGCGGGGTGAGGGTGAAGCTGGTGCGGCCTGGAGGTTGGTAGGTGCCGTTGTTGGCGCGGACGTTGGTGAGCCAGCGGTCGACGGTGCGGGGGTCGACGCCGAAGGCGTCGGCGACGCCGATGATCCGGGTGCGGGTGAGCTGTTCTGACTGCTCAAGGGTGTAGAGGCGGTGGATGGCGGCCGCGCGCAGGGAGTTGAGGTCAGGGGTAGGTGGCATGACTGGGCGTGGTTTCTGGCTGGGGTCAGGTGAGGGCGAGGGAGAGGAGGCCGGCTCCGTAGCTTTTGGCTCTGCCGATGCCGGTTGTCAGGGCGTGGGTGAGCAGGGTGGTGTCGGTGATGCGGGCGATGCCGTCGAACTGGGTGAGGACGAAGTGGGGGGAGGTGCGGGTGGGGCGGGTGCGGGGGAAGGGCCTGGGGAGGCCGGAGACAGTGACGGGCTCTATTCCGACGGCTTGGGCACGGGTCTGCCACCAGGTGATGGCGTCGTCTCCGGTGAGGTGGGTGATCTTGCCGCGGCGTTTCCCGGTGACGGGGTGGCGGTGGGGGTTGCCGGCGGAGCGGGCGACGGTGGGGGCGGCGGTGATGCGGTAGCGGACGGTGCGCCCTGGGGTGAGGGAGTTCAGCAGGGGGGTCAGGTCGACGGTACGGGCGGTGCCGTAGTCGGCGGGCAGGGCGCTGAGGTCGGGCGTGTGGGCCGTCTGGACGAGGAGGTTGGGGTCCGGCCCGGACTCGGTGCGGAACAGCAGGCCTGCGGCGGCACGGGGGGTGGGGCTGTTGTGGTCGGGGGCCAGGCGCATGAGGGTCTTGTGGAGGCTGTCGACGTCGGCGAGGTCGGCTCTGACTGCCCGGTTGTGCGGGTTGAGGGCGATGCGGGTGAGGCTGGTCATGCGGGTTCTCCGTGCATGTACGCGGTGAGGGTGTCGAGCGGCCGGGGTCCGGCGTGGAGGTGGGCGGGGAGGTGTTCGGTGGTCATCCACAAGCGGCGGGGCAGGTGGCGCTGTGCGTGGCTGGTGAGGTTGACGGGTTCGCTGTTGCTTTCCCGGTCGGGCGGGGTGGTGGGGTCGGCGCCCGGGGGCGGGTGTTCCCAGACGAAGGTGGTGGGGAGGTGTGTGGCGGTGGGTGGTGGTGCCTGGGTGCGGGTGAGGGGGGTGCGGGTGAGAAGTTCGGTGATGGGGTCGGGGCTTTGGGGGTTGAGGACCAGGGGTTCGTCGGGGAGGCAGGCGCGGCGGCCGAGGAACAGTCCGAAGCGGGGGCGCTGGAGGGTGTCGGCGATGTGGTCGGTGAGCGCGGCGGGTCCTTGGACGGCGATGGTGAAGACGGCGCCGGTGAGGTAGTCGCGGTGGGACACCAGAGTGGCGGTGGATTGTTTGCGGCGCTTTCCGTTGCCGGTGAGGATGCCTTCTTCGCGGGGATAGCCGCCGCCGACGGTGTGGAAGTCGCGGTAGAGGGTGCCGGGCTGGTCGATGCGGATGGTGATGGTGAGGTCGCGGTGGCTGGGGGCGGTGGTGTCACCGGGTGACTGCAGGTGGGGGTAGGGGTCGAGGGCGTGTTCGCGACGGCGGCCCTGGGCGGCGGCGAACATGCCGATGAGCTGGGAGCGGGTGGGGAAGGCGCAGGTGTCGCGGTAGTGGAAGACGCCGCGTTCGCCGGAGGACTGGAGCAGGCCGGCCAGGCGCAGGATGAGCCCGGTCACGGCCGACCCGCAGGGGTGGTGGTTGCTGCGGTGGCGCAGGCGGCGGCGAGGTCGTCGAAGGAGGTGTGCTGGGTGCCGAGGGTCTTGATGGGCTTGTTGGTGGTGCTGGTGTGGCCGTGGGCGATGAGGTGGCGGGTGCCGAGCAGGCGGCTGACGGTGGTGGCGTAGTCGGTGAGCGCCTGGCGGGCGGGGATGGTGTAGCCGCCCTGGGGGGCGGCTTTGACGGGCTGTTCGAAGGCGGCGCCGTAGGAAACGGAGCGGCGGTCGCGGACGGTGTAGTGGACGAGGTCGGGGAGGGTGTGGGGGGCGGTGGAGGTCTTCTTGCCGCCGGGCATGCTGAGGATGAAGTGGCGGACGAAGAGCTCGACAAGGCTGGTGACGGTGTCGGTGGAGGTGCTTGGTCCGAGGTTGTGGTGGAGGTCGGTGATGTTGATGGTCGCGAATCGGTAGAAGAGGCTGGTGGTGAGGAACGCGGTCTCCAGATGGGCGCTGCCCCTGTCGCCTCCCATGGGCAGGTCCTCGACGGCGGTGAAGAAGTCCGGTTGCGGGTCGCTGCGGTGGACGGAGAAGGCGGGGGCCATCTGGACGGCCGCTTCGACGTGGCCGGCGGGCAGTTCGGCGAGCATCCGTCCGAAGAGGTTGATGCTCGCGGTGCGGCTGGTCAGGTGCGCGGCGAGGTCTTTGGTGGGCAGGACCGGGCTGATGTCGTCTTTGGGGTTTTGGGCGGCGAGAGCTTCCTCCAGTTCCGTGCGGTGCTTTTCGCACAGGGCGACGAGGTCGTCGATGACGCCGGCGGGGAGGTAGAGCATGGCCTGGGTGCGGTTGCCGTCCTTGGCGTTGTGCTTGAGACCTCCGTCCTTGGCGGAGTGGACGATCTGCGCGGAGGCGAACGCGGCAAGGTCCTCGGGCCACTGGGCTTCTCGCAGCTTCCGGGCAACGAGGGGCGGCACCATGCGGGTGCGAACGGCGTGCTCCCCCAGTTCCTGCTCGACGTTGAGACGGATGGGGCGCTTCCACGCCTGAGGGGAGACGAGGGCCCTCGTCGCGTTCCCGTAGGAGAGGGTTTTGGGGTCGTTGTCGGCGTCTCGGTTGAGGTTCGCCGCGGTCACGGGGTGCAGGATGTGCAGGTCGAGAAAGCGGGCCGGCTCGTGCATGGAGAGCTCTTTCGGTGAGGTGGCGGGCATGCCGCGGGGACGCTCCGCGGAGTACGGAGTCGTGGGCTGCAGGAAGGGGTCGAGGCCTGTCGGTGCTGTGGGTGGGCCTGGGCGAAGGTGGTGAGCTTGGGCGGAGGTGGCCCGGGGGCGGACGGACGTCGGGAGCGTGAACCGCCCGGTGGCCTGTGCCAGGGGTGTCTGGCCGGTGAGTACCGGCAGGCAGCAGCGGGGCTGCTCGCGGCCGGGAGGTTCAGGAGCGCCGGGGTTCGGGGGTGGCGAGGTAGAAGGCGTCGCGCCAGCGCAGTCCGACCTGGTCACGTTGGTAGGGGCGCTGCACCAGGTCGTAGAGGAGGACCCCCCAGTCGGGGGTGACGTTGTCCTTCAGGAGGCGTGTGACGGTGGAGGGCAGGCGGCGGTGCAGTTGGTCGTCGCTGAGACGGGTGAGGACACTCAGGGTGTCTTCGGTGCGCCCGGCGCTGTGCCCGGCTGTGCGGACTGCTACGGCGAGGGTGGCGCCGAGGTTCGGCCGGGCGAACCATGCTGCGGGGTCGGGCGCCGACGGAGCGGGGGCTGGTTTCGTGGGGGCCACGAGAGGGCCGCCCAGGGTGCCGGTGGCGTCTTCTCCTGTGGTCATGAGGGCGGCAGGGTCTTCAGGTTCGGGGCGCACCCCTGGGGTGTGGGTCTGGGGGCCTGCTGTCGCGATGAGGCTGGCGACGGTGTAGTAGGCGCGACGCCCGGCCCGGCGCGCGGTACGTCGGGCCAGATAGCGGTCCATGGGAGCACATTCCTCTACAGGTCTGCCTCTCCCCCGGCTGAGGCGGACGCGGGTACCGGGTTCGGCGCACAGGTCGTGGATGTGGGCGACGAACTCGTCGCAGGAGGCGCGGTGTTCGGCGGTGGTGGGCATCATGCGGTCTTTCGGGGTGCTGAGGGCCGCCGCCGGCGGTGGAGGCCCTTGACGGCATGGGCGACGGCGTGGGCTGCGGAGTTGTGGCGGATCCGGGCGGCTTCGGTGACTTCCCGCAGAGCGGCCGCGGCCGCGGCCGCGAAAGCGGCGGGTGCGTTGGTCTCGGGCTCGTCCAGCAGCCGCCAGAACACTGTCTCGGCCTTCGGCCAGTACCGGGCCAGGGCCTTGTTCGCCCACGTGGTCTTGGAGGCTCCGCTGTGGGTGGCGGTCTTCCAGGCCTTCTTTGCGACGGTCGCAAGCCGTTGGGCGGTCTGTTGGGCTTCCCGGCAGCATTCGGCGATGCGCTGGGCTTTGGCCGGGTCGTGTTCCTGGGTCCAGTTCAGCAGCGGCGGGGTGATCGCGGTGTACCACTGGCGGTCGATGACCTTGCCGTCCTGATCGAATCCGTGGACGCGGATCCGCAGACTGCGCCGCAGGTCCTCAGGAAGGTCGTTGAGGGTGTCGAAGACGGCCGGCCGGACGTATGTGCCGTGTTCGTCTGGGGCCAGGACCAGTGTGTCCAGTTCCCGCCACCACGCCCGGGACGCATCAGCGCGGTTCTTGGTGCGGCGCCGGGTGACGCTCTTGCGTTCGGTGATGAATCGGTAGGAGAGGTAGGGATCAGTGCTGATCTCGGGCTCTTTGGGCTCCTCGGCTTCCTCGGGCTCTTTTGTGGCCCAGGTGAGGTAGGCGTCGGTGACGGTGCTCCCGCCGGGGCCGGGCACGAGGAGGATCGCGTGCTGGCTCTGTCCGGTCAGTAGCCGGCCGGGCCAGGTCACCAGAGTTGACGGGTTCTGCGTGCTGGGGGCTGTCTCTTCCCAGGGGCAGGCGTCGGCGCCTGGGAGTTGTTCGTCGCCGGTGAAGGCCGGCACACCGGCCAGAAGCGTTTCGTGCAGGGTGCGGCCCAGAGGGTGGAAGGAAACGGTGGAGCGCAGGGGCCCGCTGTTCTGGCTTCCGGTGGTGACCCCGTCCACGGTGCGGGGGGTGCACTGGCCTGAGCGGCCGTAGTAGTGGTGAATGAGCAGGATCTGCAGTGCCTCGGCGGTGGGCACGGGCTCGGCGGTGTGATGGCCGTGCGGGCTGAACCACGCCAAGTTGTTCCCGGCCGGGCGCCCGGGCACGAAGGCGTTGATACCGCTGCTGTGGTCGCACTGGGTACGCAGCGCGGGCTCCTGCAGCCAGGGCCGCACCAAGTCGAAGACGTCCCAGGCGTGACGGTCGAAGTAGGCGTGGACGGCGTCCGGGGTGAACCGGCCCTGCTTCAGGCAGGTACGGCGCAGGGCGTTCCACTGGGAGGCGGTGAGTTCGGGATCGTCCAGGCCGGTGATCCGGGCCGTGATCGCGACCGCGATCCGCAAGAGCGCTGAGGCTGCCGGAGGGTGAGGCAGGGCGAGGTCGTCGATGGTGTGGGCGTCCAGGAACAGGTCCCGCAGGCCCACTTGGTCGTACTGGGGGCCGGTGCGGACGTTGATCCACGGATGGTCGGCTGCGCTGAACGTGACGTCGGGTTGGGGTAACGCGGGCAAGAGCGTGTCTTTTCGGAGAGGGCGGGAGCGTGCGGCGGCCCGGCCCCGGGCGGTAGACAGCCGGGGGGGCTAAGGCGTGGTCTGAAGTGGTTCGCTGCGGTGCGGCAGCGTGGTGGCCAAGGAGGCAGGCTTGATCGGTGCTGCGCAGGGGGCATCGCCGTGCCTTTGTGAGGCGTCATGGTGTGCGATGTGCGCCCAAGTGTTCGGTGGTGCGCCAGCACAGCGAATCATGCCGCCGCACCATCTCCCGACCGGTGAGAAAGTACGACGATCAAGTAGTGGCGTAATACTTTCGATAGTGGTCTTCACTCATGGTGATCACTGCTGCTTGCGGTGTAGAAGGCCGAGCTGTTCGTCCATGCGGAGCCGGTGCTGGCCGAAACACTGTTCACTCTCACGGGTGGTGGAATCGGTGGGTAGCAGCAGGGTGTCGGCGAGAAGAGGGTGCTGCTTCCAGCTGGCGGGCGGCTGGTGCCGGGCGGAAGCGCGGGTGACCCAGGCGGCCGGGACAGGCAGGGTGTGTTCCAGGATGCTGCGCAGGTGGCGGGTGCTGAGGTGTTCCTGGTCCGGGAGTGGGAGGAGACCTGCTGCGTCGAGGGTCAAAGTGCCGTCGCGGCCGCGGTAGCAGGGCAGTAGGCGGCGGGGCAGGACACCGGGCCTGGTTGCCGCCTGGGCGGTGGTGAGGTGCTGGCGGTGCAGGTCGGCCAAAGAAGAGATGCGTTTCGGCGGTGGCACCAGATGCAGTGCGCTGAGCTGCTGCTGACGGCTGGTGCGGTTCTGGTGTGCGGCGGCCATCTGCCGCAGGCGCGCTGTCTCCGCCGCGAATCCGGAAGTGACGCCGTGGACCTGTTCGACGAGAGCCTGTACATCGTCGGGCACGACGAGAGGTTCCTTCTCCAGGTCCGGGAGGAGCCGGGCGGTCTCGTGGAGGGTGACAGGGGGCTCGACCGTGCCCCACCCGGGCGGCAGGGCGGTCTCGCCGCGGGAGTTGACCGGGTGCAGCACTGTCAGTGTCGGGCTGTTGTCACGGTCCCACCAGGCTGGCCGGCGGTCCGTCCCGGTCCACCGGCTGGCGAAGCGAGCCAGACGGCCCAAACGCTGCAGCAGCCGTGCCAGGGAAGCGAGATCGCTGACCATCAGGTCGACGTCGATGTCCAGGCTCGTGTCGAGGAGGCTGGTGGTGACGAAGACGCGTCGGGCCGGGCGCGGACCGGTAGGCCCCAGTTCGCGGCGAAGCTCTCCCAGAGCGTCATGCCGCCGCCGCTCCCCCACCCTGGAATGGACGAGGACCAGGTCGTGGGGCGGGCCGGTCCATATGCGGTGCAGGTACGCGTAGGTGTCCTGCGTGTCGGCGACGGTCGCGCAGACCACCGCGGCGCATCCGCCGTCGCGGATCACCGGCTGGAGGGTGTCGGCGATCACGGCCAGGCGCTCCCCCGCCTCGATGTTGCGGTCGGCCTGTCCGAGGCGCCGGTAGGTGATGGGCCGGATGCGGATGCGGGCGGTCCTGCGCTGAGCGGCCCGCTGCCGGTCCTGGGCCGGCTCGGGCATGCGGTGTGCGGTGGCAGTGGCCGCGTCCGCGAACAGCCACCCGGGATAGCCGGGGGCGAACGAAACACTGTGGAGTCCGGTCCGGCCGGCACCGGACAGGTAGGCCCGCACCAGCTCGGTGGTCGTGGAGGCGGGCATCGTCGCCGACAGCAGGACGACCGGGCTGTTCAGGGCTCCCAGCCAGTTCAGCAGGCGCAGCAGCTGGAGCTGGCTGAACGGGTCGAGTGCGTGGGCTTCGTCGACCACGACGGTCTTGCCCGAGAGGGCCAGCATGCGCAACGCGCTGTGGCGGACGGGGAGGGCGGCCATCTGCGCCTGGTCGGTGGTGGAGACGGTGTACTGGGCCAGGAGCGCGTTGTCCCGTCCGCGCAGCCACCGGTCCGGGCCTGCGGCCCCCGGACCGCACTCCCTCTCGTCGCCGGCGAACAGGCCGTCCTGATCGTCGGCGAACGGGCCGTCGGGCGGCCCGTCCAGGACGGATGCGTCCTCCGGGGACAGACGCCGGTGGGTGTAGGCCTCGTTGAGGTCGCTGTGGTGGTGCACCAGTGTCACCGGTGCGTACTCGGGCCGGTGTGCGCGCACGTACTGGTCCAGGACCTCGTAGACCTGGTCGGCGGCAGCCGTGGACGGCAGCAGCCACATCACCCCCTGGGTACCGCAGTGCTCGTTGAAGATCCGCACCATCTCCAGGGCGGTCACACTCTTGCCCGCCCCCATCGCGTCGGTGACCACAGCGATGCCACTCCCCCGCCCGGCGACCAGGTGCGGCAGCTCCTCCATCACGGAAGCCTGCAGAGCGTTCGGTTCCACGAGACCCGGGTGGGCGGCATTGAACGGGACGCGGTCCAGCGGGAAGCGGGCAAGGCCGATCCGCTCGACTTCCTCCTCCGCCTGCCAGCGGGCGTGACTGTGGTGCTCGGCGGCGCCGAAAGACGGAGTGTGCGCATTGGGCACCCAGTACCGGCGCTGGCTCGCGACCCGGTCAGCGACCATCGTCAGCCCCGTGATCAGCACCGCAGCCTCGACCGACACCCGTCCCGGGGCCTCACCGACTCCGAACAGGTGCCAGAGCAGGCGGGTGTAGCGGCGGCGCAGATCCTGCCACACGGGCCCGCCCAAGATGGCCTGGACCCGGTGGGCGGAGGCTGCTCCGTCCACGTCGAGCTGCAGAAACCGGCCGTGGTGGCCGCCCAGACACTGAGCAGCGCGTACGGCGGGGCTGTCGTTGCCACCGAGCTCGAATCCCAGCTCGCCCAGCAGATGCAGCCCCGCATGCATTGACGCGCGAGCGTGCGGAACCTCAACCAGACGGCCCGTGTCCGCCAGCAGGTCCTCCCCCAGCCGCATCTGCGCCGCAGGTTCGAGAGACTGGAAGTACGGGATCAGCTTTCCGATGTCATGCATGGCAGCCAGAAACAGCACCAGCGAACGCGCCCGTTCCTGCGACATGCTGAGTCCTGTGCTGATGACCTCGCGCTGGCTCGGAGTCAGGAACCGGTCCCACAGCACCCCAGCCACCGCACCCACATCGATCAAGTGGAACAGCAGCGAATACACCATCCGCGTCGCACGATCGAACTTCCCCCACGGACGAAGATCAACACCCTCGTACCGGACATCCTCGAGAACTCCCATCCCTCCACGCTGCCACCCCGCCAGCCTCCCCAGATCACGACCGTCGAAAGAACGGAGAACCCAGCCTGGCGGCCAGCCCGTGTGGCATCATTCAACCAGCCAGCACGAGCGAGTGATTGGCAAAACACTTCAGAAAGCCCAGGTCAAAAGGTAGAGCCCGCGCGAGCGGGGCTGACTCGAACGGTACCCACTACTGGGCGCGCGAGATCACGTAGAGCCCGTGCGAGCGGGACTGACTCGCGTCCTTCGTTGGTTGTGCCGACTGGCGCCTGTAAAGCCTGCGCGAGCGGGGATGCCCCGTCGGCATCCGCACCCCCGACATGGCTGCTGCCGTGGAGCCCGCGCGAGCACGAGCAGGAGTGCTCGGTGATGGGCAGGCGGGACTACGTCTCCTCGTCGTAGAGCCCGCACAATCAGAGAGTGCCAGCGAGCTGCCTACCCTGCGTCGAGTCAAGCTCAGGCGAGCGGGAATGACGCGACCCGGTAGCGGACGATGTCCTTGCTGACCGCGTGAAAGCCTGCGCGAGCGGGACTGATTCGAACCGGCGCACCGAGCGCCGCCTATGGGAGACATAGAGCCCGCGCGAGCGGGGGTGCCGCGCGCTGTGAGTAGGTCTTGTTGTCCAGCGTGGGCTAGAGCCCGCGCGAGCGGGGGCTCCTCGATACGAGGACTGCATGTGGAGCCCGCGCGAGCGGGTGTAGCCGCGGAGATTTGAGCCATGGGCACGGGTCTAGCGCCGAATCAAGTGGGAGGTGAACCCCGCCACCTCGACTTCCAGGAGGCATCTCCTACTGAGCCCGCGCGAGCGGGAATGACTCGATCTTGCCCCGGTCGACGACAATTGTCTCGAGGTAGAGCCCTTTCGAGAGAGTGCCCCGCCGGTGAGCCAGACCTCGGAGTCGGGGCGCAGCAAAGCCTGCGCGAGCGTGAGTGACTCGACCCCCGGCTGCTGGTTGGCCAACCTCTCCCAGTGGAGCCCGTGCGAGCGGGAATGACTCGATCGCCGCCGCCGCGCTCCTCGCCACACCCCAGTAGAGCCCGCGCGAGCGGAGCTGATTCAATCACCGCCATGTCGGTGTGCCGGTCGTCCCAGTAGAGCCCGCGCGAGCGGGAGTGCCTCGTTCTCGTACATCCGTCGCGCTTTGATCCTGTCGTAGAACCTGCGCGAACAGAAACGACACCGTCCGCCCGATAATCGCTTTGCGGATGGGGAGGTATGCCGGAGTCCGCGCGAGCGGGGGTGACTCGGACGGAACCGCGAAGCTCAAGCTCGACGTGATGCAGAGCCCGCGCGAGCGGGGCTGACTCGGCCGGGCAGCTCTGCCCGGACGTACCGGCCGCGTTGAGCCCGCGCGAGCGGAGATGATTCCACGGGGCGAGGCGCGTCGTAAACGACGCCGGAGACGAACGTCGCGGCGAACAGGGCGGGGAGGTAGAGCCCGCGCGAGCGGGGCTAATTCGATCACCGCCATGTCAGTGTGCCGGTCGTCCCAGTTGAGCCTGCACGAGCGGGAGTGACCCGGGCCTGAACCTCGCGCGCAACGGTGCCGCTGTGTAATGCTCGCTCAAGTTGAGCCGGCTCGGCCTGGCAGAGTGGGAGAAAGCACCCCGACGTAGAGCCCGCGCGAGCGGGGCTGACTCGCGTCCGTCGTCGGTTGTGCCGACCGGCGCGGTGTAGGGCCTGCGCGAGTGGGACTGACTCGGCCCTCGCCGTTAACACGTGCCTGCGCGAGCGGCAGTGCCTCGGCGATGTACTCGAAGTTCAACTCGACGACAGGGGCGGGCTCGTAGAGACGATGGACTTGGCAGGGATGACAGCAGAGACATTCAGGAGAGGAACAACCCGCGCAAGCGGGAGTGACCCGACTCCCGGCTACTGGCTGGCCGACCTCTGCCAGTGGAGCCCGCGCGAGCGGAACGGCCCGCGGACACTCCCTGACGTGATGCACCTGTGAAAGTAAAGCCTGCGCGAGCGGGAGTGCTCCGCCAATCGCGTCCAGGGTTCGGCTGTGGAAGGTGGAGCGCCTACGCGAGCAAGATTGAACCGACCATCACCAAACAGCTCGGCCAGGGCCAGACGTAGAGCCCGCGCGAGCGGGGCTGACCCGGATCTGAGCGAGGAGTTGTTCCATCAGAGGAAGTAGAGCCGCGCAAGCGGGAGCGGCTCGGACGGCGACACCGGAGGAGACATCACCGGAGCATGCGGCCCGCGTGAGCAGGAGTGACTCACCGCCCCGAGCGGATGGAGGGTGTCGACCACGGTAGGGCCCGCGCGAGCGGGAGTGACCCGCACGCGGTGTTCACGGGACTGTATCCGGTCGGGAAGAGCCCGCGCGAGCGGGAAATGACTCGGCCAGCGGCTCGTGGTCCAGGGGCGTAGCAGAGCCCGCACGAACGGGAGTCACTCGATCTGGCGGGCGTTGTGGGGGTTGTGGTGGACGTAGAGCCCGCGCGAGCGGGAGTGACCCGCCGGCCCGGTGGTCACCCATCCCGGCGCCGTAGGGTCCGCGCGAGTGGAGGTGTCCCGCCGGTGTTCATGGCCGGTGTACCGCCGGTCGTAGAGCCCGCGCGAGCGGGAATGATCCGGCCAATGAGATCTTCCTGCTGGACGGCGCCGCGTAGAGCCCGCGCGAGCGGGACTGTCTCGGCCCTCGTCCTCAACACGTGCCTGCTGCACCGGGAGAGACCCGCGCGCATTCGGGCTATGACCGGTGATCTACCGGTACGGCCCGCTCAAACGGGAATGACTCGCCGTCACCGTCGCGGTCAAAACCCTGCGCCCCGTGGAGCAGGCGTGAGCGAGGGTTTCTCGTAGCCGCTGGGGGCCGTGACGTTGTTCCGGTCGTAGAGCCCGCCTGAGCGGTAGTGAACCATCCCCCCGACGGCACTGGGCGAAGGGGGCGCGGTGCGGAGCCCGCGCGAGCGGGGCTGACTCGAGCGGTCGCCCTCTGTGGATCTCCACCGAGCCGTAGAGCCCGCGCGAGCGGGAGTGGACCGCGGGCAATCCCTGACGTGATGCACCTGTTCAAGTAGAGCCCGCCCGAGCGGGAGTGACCCGCCGGTGAGCCAGACCTCGGAGTCGGGGTGCAGGCAGCGCCCGCGCGGGAGTGAACCGGACTCAAGAGCATCCGCACCGCAGCCGCCGCCGTAAAGCCCGCGCGAGCGGGAATGACCCGCCGTCGGACTACGCGTGAAGCGGGGTGCAGCTGTAGAGCCCGCGCGAGCGGGAATGACGCGCTCTTCCACACCCATCGCTTCGGCCTCGTTGGCTGCAGCCCGCACAAGCGGGAGTGCCCCAGACTTCCTGTCCAGGACGGTGACCGCCGCGTAGCAGAGCCCGCGCGAGCATGAGTGACCCGTGGTCCGGTGCGCTGAGGCCGACGACCAAGCGGTAGAACCCGCACGAGGAGGAATAACTCGGCCAGCAACTCGCGGTCCAGGGGCGTAGCAGAGCTCACGCCAGCGAGAGCAGCTCGGCAGCGTACGTGGCCAGGAAGACCCCGTCCGCGTAGGGCCCGCACCCCAGCGCACACCGGGCTCGCATAGAGTCCGCGAGAGCGGAAGTGATCCGACCCTGCCCCTGTCCACGACGATAGCCTCGGAGTGTGCCCGCCCGAGCGCGAATGGCTCGGCCAGCAAATCGTGGACCAAAGTCCGGGCACGCCAGAGCCCGCGCAAGTAGGGGTGACCGGGTGGGAGCACGTCGCTTGATCGGGGGAGAAGTTGGATACCGTGCGAACGGAAGTGACCCGGTGCCCGTGCCAGTGTCGGCCTCCCAGATCAGGTAGAGCCTGCGCGAGCGGGAATGAGCCGGACCTGAAGCGGTCGATCCCGGGCCTGGCCACGTAGAGCCCGCGCGCGGGGGTGAACCGACACATCCCACGCCTGGGGCGGAGGCTTCGAGGTGGAGCCCGCGCGAGCGGGGGTGACTCGATCGAAAGGGCCCCACCCGCCCTGCGACGGGTATGCAGCCCGCGTGAGCGGGAGTGCCCCGGCCTCGCCCACCGATACCCCACCAACCTACCGATGCAGCCCGCACGAGCGGGAGTTACCCGGACTTCCTGCGGGATCAAGCCGAGGAGAGGCCACCTCAGCACAAAGTGGCAGGTCAAGGACGTCTTCGTATTGCAACTCTCAGCGGAACGAACAGGCGATTCTCATGCACCTGCATCAACAGTTCTCACGGCATGTCTGCCGCGACCTGACATCTCCCCTGCGCTGGTAGCTAAGAAGTCATCTCATTTGGCGAGTCTGCGGTAGCAGATGAGGGTGCAGGCGATGCTGGTGAAGGCGAGGAAGTGGTCGGCCTTGCGTTCGTAGCGTCGGTGGAGGCGGCGGCAGCCGGCGAGCCAGGCCATGGTGCGTTCGACGGTCCATCGGTGGCGGCCCAGTCGTTGCGAGGACTCGACTCCCTTGCGGGCGATGCGGTGGGTGATGCCGCGTCCGCGTAACCATCGCCGCAGGTGGGTGTAGTCGTAGCCCTTGTCGGCGTGGAGTTTGCCGGGCTTGCGCCGTCGCCGGCCGCGGCGCGAGCGGATCGGCGGGATGCCCTTCACGAGCGGGATGAGGGCCTGGCTGTCGTGCAGGTTGGCCCCGGAAATACCGACGGATATGGGCAGACCCGACCGCTCCGTGATCAGGTGGATCTTCGAGCCGTACTTGCCCCGGTCGACAGGATTCGGACCTGTCAGGTCCCCCTTTTCAGGGCCCGCATGTTCACCGAGTCGATCGCGCACCGCGACCAGTCCAGCTCGCCGCGGGCACCGAGTTCGTCGAGGACCAGGCGGTGGAGCTTGGCCCACACCCTGGCCTTCGACCACTCCGAGAACCGTCGGTGGGCAGTTGCTCCGGACGGGCCGAACGACGCCGACGGCAGCTGCTGCCAGGTACAACCGGACGTGGCCACGAACACGATCGCGGCCAGCACCTCCCGGTCGCCATGCCGACGCCGACCACCACCCTGCGGCCGCGACGGCGCCTCCGGCACCACCCGCTGGAACAACTCCCACAACTCGTCCGGCACCAACCGCTCAACGATCCCCACCATGGCCAACACTTTACCGAGTCATCCAAATGAGATGACTTCTAAATTGCGCCATCTCAAATGACATTGGAATGAGAATCTCCTACGGCGGGGAAGTGAGAGTCAGCACCCGGGGGAACCCGGCGGCCTTGATACGGCGCTCCGAGCGGCGGCGGGCCCAATCGTCGCACTCGGCCAGGAGGAACTCGGCGAGGAAGCCGAGACAGGACATCTGCTCGCGTTCAGCGGTCTCGGCCACCTCGGAGAACGGGGACCGGATGGCAGGCAGGCGGAGCATGCGGCATGCCCGGTCGACACCGGTGGTGGCGGCGTGCGCGGTGAGCCCTCGCCGGCGGGGAAGGGACACGGTGATCTCCTCCATGACGGGGGGCAGTCGGGTGGGCGGAGTCGTAGAAGCTGGACATCGTGGGCGACAGACGGGAGAGGCCGCTTGTCCGGCGGCAGATGGGCCCTGACGGCTGCCGGCAGTGGGGCCCTGCCGGTCTGGCTGCCGGGCCCTGGTGACGGCGGAGCCTGCTGGGCTCGTTGTCGGCGTCTGCCGCCTTGCGTGCTTCCAGGGCGACGGCGTCCGCGGTCAGGGCACCGCTCTTCAAGGCCGCTGCGAGACCCGCCACGAGTTGTTCGCGGGGCAGGTGGCAGCTGAGCAGGAGGACTTCGATCAGGGCTCGGGGGCCGTCGCGTTCGCCGTGTGCTTTGACCGCGGCGTCCCACCAAGCCTCGTGGACCGGGGTGAACCGGCCGGCAGCCCCGGCCTGGTCCAGGACTGCCGCCGGGCAAGGCGCCGGGCTTGCGGATCAGGGCTTCCAGGTAGTGGTCGAGATCGAGGCGGGATTCGCGGCGACGACCGCCTGGTCATCACCCGTGAGACACCCGCGTCCCGCCGGCGGAGGCCAGGCCACGAGGAGACAGGCTGAGAGACTTCCGGGCCGATACCGGAACGGAGCCGTACGGAGCAGGAAACCCGCCCGATCGGCCGACACCGGGACCCGACCGGTAGCACTCCGCCCCCCGGGGGACAGCCATCCGTCCATGAGCGAGAACACCACGGGTGAGCAGTACCGCCTGACGGCCGGCGACTACGCGGCGACCGTCACCGAGACGGGGGCGGGCCTGCGCGAGCTGAGCCACCGGGGCGAACCGCTCCTGCTCCCGTACAGCCCCGACGAACCGGCCCCGGCGGCCTTCGGCCAACTGCTGGTGCCCTGGCCCAACCGGGTCGACCGCGGCCGCTACACCTTCGACGGCACGCAGTACCAGCTCGACGTCTCCGAACCCGGGCTGGACTGCGCGATCCACGGACTCGTCCGGTGGACGACCTGGCGGCCGGTCCGGCAGGAACCGCACGCCGTCACCCTCGTCTACAGCCTGCACGGGTCGACGGGCTACCCCTTCCGTCTCGACCTGGAGGTCACCTACACCCTGGACGCCGGTACGGGCCTCACCGTCCGGCTCGTGACCCGCAACGCCGGCACGCGCCCCGCCCCGTACGCTCACGGCACCCACCCCTACCTGACGGCCGGCGAACCGCTCGACGACTGCGTGCTGACCCTGCCCGGCCACCGCTACCAGCCGGTCGACGCGCGGATGCTCCCCTCCGGCCCGACGGTCGACGTCTCGGGCACGGAGTACGACTTCACCACCCCGCGCCGTATCGGGACGCAGGCCATCGACGTCGCCTTCACCGGTCTCGACCGCGACGCCGACGGGCGCGCCTGGGTCCGCCTGGAAGGCTCGCGGCGCGCCACCCGATTCTGGCTGGACGAGTCCCAGCCATGGCTGGAGATCTACACGGCGGACCAGGTGCCGCCCGCCTCGCACCGCCGGGGCATCGGCGTCGAGCCGATGACGGGACCGCCGAATGCCCTGGGCAGCGGTACCGGCCTGATCCGGCTAGCCCCGGGCGAGTCGTACGCGGGCGGCTGGGGCGTCCTCAACGGCTGATCCGGCCCGGAAACTGCGCGACGGCCGCACCAGCGCCATCCTCGGCCGCCCGGCCGGACGGAGCACTACCACCTGCCAAAGCAGCCATTGCGGGCGAGCGCCGGCCCGCCGCGGCCGCCAGAGTGTCCAGTTCTTGTGCCTTCAAGCCACCCGATTGCTTCGCACCGCCATCTTTTTGTCCGGAAAGGTGGTGATGTGGCCAGGTCGAGCACGCTCACGACGGAGGACAGCGACATGGTCCAGGGCTTTTCCAAGGAACCGGGCACCCACGGGCCGCTGACCAACATTCCCCCCGAAGGGCAACGGAAGATCACCCGCTGAGCAGCCGCGATCGCTCTGGGCGGCTTCCTCTTCGGCTTCGACACCGGGGTTGTGTCCGGAGCCCTGCTGTACATCAAGCAGGACTTCGACCTGAACTCCTTCGAGCAGGGCAGCGTGGTCAGTGTCCTGCTCATCGGCGCTCAGTGTCCTGCTCATCGGCGCGGTGATCGGCGCCACCTCGGCCGGCCGGCTCTCCGACGGCCTCGGCCGGAGGAAAGCGCTCGGCCTGATCGGCGTGGTGTTCATCATCGGCACGGCGATCGCGAGCACCGCGAACGGATACCCCGTCCTCATGGTGGGCCGTATCATCCTCGGCCTCGCGGTCGGTGCGGCATCGGCGACGGTGCCGGTCTACCTCTCCGAGATCTCACCGACGAAAATCCGTGGCCGGCTGCTCACGATGAACCAGCTGATGATCACCCTCGGCATCCTGATCGCCTACCTGGTCAACCTCGCCTTCTCCAGCAGCGAGATGTGGCGGGCCATGTTCGCCGTCGGCGCGGTCCCGGCCGCCCTCATGGTGGCGGCGACCCTGTGGTTCCTTCCCGAGTCACCACAGTGGCTCATCACGCACGGCCAAGCGGAGAGGGCGCGCAAGGGAATTGCATCGGTCTCCGACGAGGCCACGGCGGACGAACTGGTCGCACGGGCCCGACACCGGGTCGCCGAGGACCGCGAGCAGCAGAAGCGGAACGCCGAGTCCTCCGGCCGCACGGCCAGAAGGCTCCTCACGCCCGACCTGCGCCCGGCCCTCGTCGTCGGCCTCACCCTTGCCGCCGTACAGCAGTTCGGCGGCATCAACACGATCATCTACTACGCGCCGACCATCATCCAGCAGACCGGCCTGAACGCGTCGAACTCCATCTTCTACTCCGTGTTCATCGGCCTGATCAACCTGGTCATGACACTCGTCGCGATCCGGCTGGTCGACCGGGCCGGCCGCCGCGTCATGGTGCTCGTCTCCCTGGCCCTCATGGCGGTCTCGATCTTCATGCTCGGACTCGCCTTCGTGGTCGGCATGAACTCGGTGCTGACGCTGCTGTTCATGGTCATCTACATCGCCGCCTACGCCGGCGGCCTCGGACCGGTGTTCTGGACACTGCTGGGCGAGATCTTCCCGCCGTCCGTCCGGGCGGAAGGGTCCAGCGTCGCCACGGCGGTCAACTGGATCTCCAACTTCATCGTCAGCCTCGCCTTCCTCCCCGTGGCCTCCGCCCTCGGCCAGGGCGAGACCTTCTGGATCTTCGCCGCGATCTGCGTGGCCGCGTTCTTCTTCGTCAGCCGCTACCTGCCCGAGACCAAGGGCCGCGACCCCGAGCAGATCGAAGAGGCGCTGAACACCCGCTTCGGGCGCGGCCAGGGCACGCCGGACAACCCCTCGCATGCGGCCACCCCCCAGAAAGGACTTCCCAATCGTGATGTCAAGCCGCTGCTGTGACGGGAGGTGAACCTTGGTAGC
>NZ_BMSG01000032.1 GCF_014649035.1 Streptomyces sindenensis | reverse complement strand
CAGGTCCTTCAGCAGCTCGACGACGACTGACCGTCGGCCCCATTCTGAAACGATCAGTTAGCCGCTCCCGGACTGCCGATGCTGCCGCGAGGGGGCCGGCCGCCGCCCTCCGGACCGGCGCCGGCCCGCAGGACGGGCGCCGACCGTTCTTCGGGCGGCGCCCGCCCCGGTGGTCGCGGCGGTCGGATTCGGTGGAGATTCCGGCGCGAGCCGCTTACCCCTCCGGCAGAACTGGGCCCCCGGACGCCCGAGCCTTGCCCATCTGGCCGGATTTCGACGGTTGACCTGGGGGCTCGTCCTGGTGTGCGGAGGTTCCGGGCCCCTCCCGCCGGGCCCCCGCTTGGGGTAGCGTCGCGGCGCTGTGCGGAGCGCCACGAGGAGCATGTCATTGCGCGAATTCACTGTCCCACCCATGGCGGCGCCGCCTCAGGTCGGCGGTCTGGCCGATGTGGTCTTCGACCACGCGGAGGATGATCCGCACCGCGTCGCGCTCGGCCGCAAGGACGCCGGGGGCCAGTGGCGCGATGTGACTTCCGGGGACTTCCGCGATGCTGTGCTGGCCCTGGCCAAGGGGCTGATCGCGCACGGGGTGCGGTTCGGCGACCGGGTCGCGCTGATGTCCCGTACCCGGTACGAGTGGACGCTCTTCGACTTCGCGCTCTGGACCGTCGGCGCCCAGTCGGTGCCGATCTACCCGACCTCCTCCGCCGAGCAGGTCCTGTGGATGCTGCACGACGCCGAGGTGGTGGCGGTGATGGTCGAGCACGAGGACCACGCCATGACGGTCGGCTCGGTGATCGACCGGCTGCCGCGTCTGAAGCGGCTGTGGCAGCTGGACGCCGGAGCGGTCGACGAGCTGCTCGGGGCGGGCGTGGACATCGACGACGAGGTGGTGCAGCGGCACCGGCGCGCGGTGACGCCCGACTCCGTGGCGACCGTCATCTACACCTCGGGGACCACGGGCCGCCCCAAGGGATGTGTGATCACCCACGCGAGCTTCATGTTCGAGAGCGACACGATGGCCGGCCGCTGGGAGCCGGTGTTCCACTCCAGGCCGGGCGACGAGGCGGCGACCCTCCTCTTCCTGCCGCTGGCTCATGTCTTCGGGCGGATGGTGGAGATCGCCGCGATCCGTGGCCGGGTCAAGCTCGGCCACCAGCCGGAGCTGTCCGCGAGCGCGCTGATGCCGGACCTGATGACGTTCCGGCCGACGTTCATCCTGGCGGTTCCCTACATCTTCGAGAAGGTGTTCAACGGGGCCCGGCGCAAGGCCGAGACGGAAGGCAGGGCCGGGCCGTTCGACAAGGCTGTCGACATCGCGGTGAAGTACGCCGAGGCCATGGAGCTGAAGGCGTTCGGGGCGGGCCCCGGCCCGTCGGCCGGGCTGCGGATGCAGCACCAGTTCTTCGACAAGGTCGTGTACAAGAAGGTCCGCGACGCCATGGGCGGCCGGGTGCGGCACGCGATGTCGGGGGGCTCCGGCATGGACCGCCGGCTCGGACTGTTCTTCGCGGGCGCCGGGGTGACGGTCTTCGAGGGGTACGGGCTGACGGAGTCGACCGCCGCCGCGACGGCGAACCCGCCCGAGCGCACCCGTTACGGCACGGTCGGGCAGCCGATCCCGGGGACGTCCGTGCACATCGCGGACGACGGCGAGGTGTGGGTGCACGGGCCGAACGTGTTCTCCGGCTATCTCGGCAACCCCGAGGCCACCCGGGCGGTGCTCCAGGACGGCTGGCTGGCGACCGGGGATCTCGGTTCGCTGGACGAGGACGGCTATCTGACGATCACCGGACGGAAGAAGGAGATCCTGGTGACGTCGGGCGGCAAGAGCGTCTCGCCGGCCGGCCTGGAGGAACGTGTCCGGGCGCATCCGCTGGTGGCGCAGTGCATCGTGGTCGGCAACGACCGCCCGTACATCGCGGCGCTCGTCACCGTGGACCAGGAGTCCGTCGACCACTGGCTGTCGATGCAGGGCCGTGCCCCGCTCGGCGCGGCCGAGCTGGTGCGGGACCCGGACCTGGAGATGGAGGTCCGCCGGGCGGTGGTGGCCGCCAACACGGCCGTGTCCCAGGCCGAGTCCATCCGCACGTTCCGGATCCTGGCCCACCCCTTCACCGAGGACCTGGGGCTGCTGACGCCCTCGCTGAAGCTGAAGCGGAAGGCGATCGAGGCGGCGTACGCGGTCGAGGTCGACGCGCTCTACCACTGACCGGCCGGCTGCGTCGGGAATGCCCGGCCCCGCCCGGACGTTGTCGGGAGGAGTTATCAACCGACGACGTTAGGATCGACCGCTCGTGAGCCAGGTCCCCTCCATCACCCTCAACAACGGCCTCGTCATGCCGCAGCTCGGTTTCGGTGTCTGGCAGGTGCCGGACGACGAGGCGGAGAAGACGGTCGCCACGGCCATCGAGACCGGGTACCGGAGCATCGACACCGCCGCGATCTACGAGAACGAGACGGGCACCGGCAAGGCCATCGCGGCCTCCGGCGTCGCGCGCGACGAACTGTTCGTCACCACGAAGCTGTGGAACAGCGAGCAGGGCCACGACAGCACGCTGCGCGCCTTCGACGCCTCGCTCGACAAGCTCGGCCTGGACTACGTCGACCTGTACCTGATCCACTGGCCGGTCCCGGCGAAGGACGCGTACACCGACACGTACAAGGCGTTCGAGAAGATCCTCGCCGACGGCCGCGCGAAGGCCATCGGTGTGTCGAACTTCCACCCCGAGCACCTGAAGCGGCTGCTCGCCGAGACGTCCGTGGTCCCGGCCGTCAACCAGATCGAGTTGCACCCGCAGCTCCAGCAGGCCGAGGCCCGCGCCTTCCACGCCGAGCACTCCATCGCCACCGAGGCCTGGTCGCCGCTGGGCCAGGGCAGGGGCCTGCTGGAGGTGCCGACGGTCGTCGCCGTCTCCCAGAAGCACGGCCGCACCCCCGCCCAGGTGGTGCTGCGCTGGCACCTGCAGACCGGCAACATCGTGATCCCGAAGTCCGTGACCCCGTCGCGGATCAAGGAGAACCTGGACGTGTTCGACTTCGAGCTGGACGCCGACGACCTCGCCGCCTTCGCGGCCCTGGACGAGGGCAAGCGCCTCGGCCCGGACCCGGCGGAGTTCAACGTCGGCGCCTGAGGCGCCCGGCCGACGACGGCGCCCCCACCGTGCGAGCGGTGGGGGCGCCGTCGTGGCACCCGGACGGGCGGCGGCCCGCATCACACATCCATCGGAGAGACGGGGAACATGAGCGGCGAACTCGCGCCGGTCGTCGAGGCGGGCCCGTACCGCCTCCGCAACGTCGGCAGCAAGCTGGTGCTGGAGGTGTACGGCGCGGCGAAGGGCAGCGGGGCCCGGGTCCAGCAGGGCGCGGACGACGGGACGGCCGCGCAGGTGTGGCGGCTGTCCCCGGTGCACGAGGGCGCGGCCCTCTTCCACCTGGTCAACGAGCACAGCGGGAAGCGGCTGGACGTGGCGAACGCCGACACGTCGAACGGCACCCGGATCCAGCAGTGGAAGGCCAACAACTACGGCGCCCAGGAGTGGCTGATCGAGCAGCATCCGGAGGCGCCGGGGACGGTGACGCTGGTGAGTTTCATCAGTGGGCTGGTCATGGAGGTCGCGGACGGTTCCACCAAGGCCGGGGGCGCGGTTCAGCAGTGGGAGGACACCGACTCCCCCTTCCAGTGGTGGAAGTTGGAGCCGGTGGCGTAGGTCCGGGGATGCCGGTGAGGCAGCGGCGGCCGGCAGCGCTGGTTCAGTCGCCGCGGCGGCCCAGATGCACCGTGCGGGCGGCGAGCAGGTGGACGTCGGGGCGGTGGTGCAGGCCTTCGGGGTCCTCGGGGTCCAGCAGCCGGTCCAGTACGGCCCTGTCCTCGGCCGTCAGCAGGTCGCCGACCACGTCGCGCTCGCGGGTGATGCTCGCGATGACGTGCTCGCGGACCGGGCGGGGCACGGGGGCGGGCAGGTCGAGGAGGAAGCTGCGGGTGCCCTGCGGGACGAGGCCGACCGCGGTGAAGAGCGCCGCCCAGTCCTCGATCTCCCGCTTCGCGCCCGGGAGTTCGGACCGCATGCGCTCGAAGCGGGTGGCGGCGGCCGCGGTCATACGTGCTTCCAGGCCGGGCTCTCCGATACCGATGTCGCGGGGCAGCCGCCGGGCGGGCAGGCCGCCCTCGACGAGCGCGACCGTACCGCCGGTCCGCAGGAGCCCGGCGAAGCCCGCCAGCGCGGCGCGCTGATCGCCCAGGTGGTGCAGGGAGTTGCCCGCCCAGATCAGATCGGCCTCGCCCAGCCGGTCGACGTCGGAGGGGAGTTCGGCTTCGAGCGTCCGGAAGCGGTCGATCACCCCGAGGCGGCGCGCCCGGTTCGTCGCGCGTTCCAGGAGAGCGGGCGTGGCATCCACGGCCACCACCTCGGCCTCCGGGAAGACCTCGGCCAGCAGGCAGGAGACGACCCCGGGGCCGCTGCCGATGTCGAGGACCCGGCGGACCTTCGGCGCGGTGGGCAGGGCGGCGATCCAGCGGGCCGCCTCCTCGTACTGCGTACCGTTGAGTTCGGCTTCCTGTTCCAACAGGGGACCCAGGACGTCCCAGTCGATGTCGGCGGCGTGCGTGTCGTGGTGGCCGTGACCGGCGTGGCTGCTCATGGGGCCAGCTTCCGCGCGGACCGGTCACCCGGCAAGGTTCTTTGCCGATCCGGCAAATCGAGCGTGTCTTCCGACGGGCCGGCCCGGTACTCCTGCGGGCTGACTCCCCTGACCCGTTTGAACGCGGCGCTGAAGGCGAAGGGGGTGCTGTATCCGACCTTCCGGGCCACGGCCTCCACCGTGGTGTCGCTCTCGCGCAGCAGGTCGGCCGCGACGGCGAGCCGCCAGCCGGTGAGGTACGCCATCGGCGGCTCCCCGACCAGCTCGGTGAACCGGCGGGCCAGCCCGGCCCGGGACACCCCGGCGCGGGCGGCGAGCGAGGCCACGGTCCAGGGGTGCGCCGGGTCGTCCTGGAGCAGCCGCAGCGCCGTGCCCACCACCGGGTCTCCCAGCGCCCGGTACCACGCGGGCGCGTCGGCCCCGGGCCGGGCGAACCAGGCGCGGAGCACGGCGATGAGCAGCAGGTCCAGCAGCCGGTCCAGGACGACCCGCTGGCCCGGCTCGTCCTGGGCGATCTCGGCGTCGAGCAGGTCCAGCAGCGGCCGGGCCCGCGCGTCGGCGGGGACCGTGAGGAGCGGGGGCAGGGCGGCGAGCAGCCGGCTGCTGATCTCCCCGTCCAGGAGATAGGTGCCGACGAGGACGGCCGTACCGCCGTCGGCCGCGTTGCCCCAGGTCCGTACGTTCAGCACCATGTCCTCGCCGAGCGGGCGGCCGTGCAGCGTGGTGCAGACACCGCCGGGCCCGACGAGCGCGTGGGGTGTCGTCCCGGGTGCGTCGGCGACGGTGTACGGGTCGGGGCCGCGGACCACCGCGATGTCCCCGGGGCCGAGCCGGACGGGTCCGCCTCCGTCGGACGGGACGATGCAGGCCGCGCCGCGCCGGACCGACATGAGGCAGATGGGCGCCCGGTCCTCGATCCGTACCGCCCAGGGCGGCTCCATCACCATGCGGAGCAGAAACGCGCCCCGGGCCCGGGGTCCGTCCAGAAGTCCGGCGAGAGCGTCCATGGCCCGCCAGCGTAGACGGGTGGACGCACGAGTAGGTGGCTGAGTCTTTCGAGCATGTCCCGGCGGGCGCGGCCCCGGGAGTCTGGAGGGCATGACGGAGAACGCGTACACACGACGAGACGACAACGGCAACAGCAACAGCGGTGACGACGGGCGGGGCGTGGGACGGATGACCGGCACGGTTCTGGTGACGAGCGGCACGGGCAAGACCGGCCGCCGGGTGGTGGAGCGGCTGACGGGCCTCGGTGTGCCGGTCCGCTCGGGTTCGCGCACCGGCGAGGTGCCGTTCGACTGGCAGGACGACACGGGGTGGGAGGCCGCGTTGCGCGGTACGGAGGCCGCCTATGTGGCGCACTACCCGGACCTGGCGGTGCCCGGGGCGGCGGAGGCGATGGCCGCGTTCGGGCGGAGGGCGGCGGCGTGCGGGGTGCGCAGGGTGGTGCTGCTGTCGGGACGGGGCGAGCCGCAGGCGGCCGTCGCCGAGGAGGCGCTGCGCGGGGCCGCCGGACCGGCGGAGGTCACGGTCGTCCGGTCGGCGTTCTTCGCCCAGAACTTCAGCGAGGGCGCGCTGCTGGACGGGGTGATCGGCGGCGAGCTGGTCTTCCCCGCGGGCACGACGGCGGAACCGTTCGTGGACCTCGACGATCTGGCCGATGTGGTGGTGGCCGCGCTGACCGGGGACGGGCACGCGGGGGCGGTGTACGAGCTGACGGGCCCGCGGTCCCTGACCTTCGAGCAGGCGGCCGGGGAACTGGGGCGGGCGGCGGGCCGGCCGGTGCGGTACGTGCCCGTGACGGGGCCCGCGTACGCCTCGCTGCTGGAGGAGTTCGGGGTGTTCGGGGCGGAGGCCGCATTCCTGGCCGAGCTGTTCGCCACCCTGCTGGACGGACACAACGCTGCGACGACCGACGACGTGAAGAGGGTGCTGGGGCGGGAGCCGAAGGATTTCGCGGACTTCGCCCGCGAGGCCGCCCGGGACGGCGCCTGGCACGGCTGAAGCGGAACGTCGCGCCGGGTCGCGCGGGCCCGGCGGCGTACGGCCCGTGTACACCGACCGAAAGGTAGGCGGAGCACATGTATTGCCGGGGTGCTTCAGGGGCCATAACTTGCCCTTATGGAGCTGGAGTTGCGCCATCTGCGAACGGTCCGTGCGATAGCCGACACGGGCAGCCTCACCAAGGCCGCCGCCACGCTGGGGCTTGCCCAGCCCGCTCTCAGCGCTCAGCTGCGGCGGATCGAGAAGGCCCTCGGGGGCACTCTCTTCGAGCGTGACCACACCGGAGCCCGTGCCACCCCGCTCGGCGAACTGGTGCTGGAGCGGGCCCGGGTGGTGCTGCCCGCGGTCAGCGAACTGCAGGCCGAGGCCGTACGGTTCGCCAATGCGAGGGAGGCGCTGGACCGGTTCCGGCTGGGCGGCACGCACGGCCCGCTGCTCGGCGGTCTGGTGGACCGGATGGCCGCCGCGCACCCGTCGGCGGCGGTGTCGACGTACACCGCGTGGTCGGTGGACGAGATCGCCTCGCTGGTGATCGACGGGCGGCTGGACTTCGCCTTGATCGGGACGTGCGGCGAGAGCGCGCCGCCGCTGGCGGACCGGCTCGTCTGGGAAGTCGTCGGGGTGGATCCGGTCTTCGTGATGCTGCCGGAGGACCACCCCCTGGCGGGCGAAGCGGAACTGGATCTGGCCGCGCTCGCGGACGAGTGCTGGGCGGACGTGCCGGGCGACGGCTGTTTCGCCGACTGCTTCACCGCGGCCTGCGCGCGGTCGGGCTTCACCCCGGTGTCGGTTTACGAGACGGACACGTCCTCGGTCGTCCATCTGGTGCAGGTGGGGCGGGCGATCGGGCTGTGCCGGGCGACGTTCCCGCCGACACCGGGCCTGGTGACCAGACCGCTGGCCGGGGCTCCGCTCAGCTGGCGTCATCTGGTGGGCTGGCATCCCCGCTCCCCCGCCGCCGACGCGGCGGCGGGGACGGTGGCCGCGGCGACCCGCGAGGCGTACGCGGAGGCGGTGTCGCGCAGCCCGACCTACGCGCGGTGGCTCGGCGCGCACCCGCGGTTCGGCACGGTGGCCTGAGCGGGAGGCGGCGGGTGGGCCGGACCGCGGCACGCACCGGCCTATCCGGCTCGCACCGGCCTCTTCGGCTCGCACCGGCCTATCCGGCTCGCACCGGTCTGCCCGGCTCGCACCGGCCTATTCGGCTCCGTGGGCCGGGGCCGCGGCCGCCACCCGGGCGGCGAGGGCCAGGTCCTTCTCGGTGACAGCGCCGCCCGCGGAGTGCGTGTGGACGGCGAGGGCCACCGTGTTGTAGCCGAGCGTGAGATCGGAGTGGTGGTTCAACTCGTCCTGGATCCGCGCGATGTGGACCGTCAGCGCGGCGGCGGCGAAGTGGGAGGGCAGCCGGAAGGTCCGGGTGATCCGGTCCCCTTCCAGCGCCCAGCCGGGCAGGCTCTCCAGCCGGCTTTCGGTCTCGGACGGCGACAGCGGTTCGGCGCTCATGGGACGGCTCCCGTGGGTCTCGGTGGATCGGCACATGCGTCACGGCGGGCCAGGCGGCCCGTACCGGCACCGTCCCCGGCCCGCCGGTGACGTTACGGTCTGGGCATGACGACTGTCTTGCCCGACACGGGAGTGGGACCACTGCTGCGGGACTGGCGGGAGCAGCGGCGCATCAGCCAGCTGGAACTCGCCCTGCGCGCGGACTCCTCGGCCCGCCACATCTCGTTCATCGAGACGGGCCGCTCCCGGCCCAGCGAGGACATGGTCCTGCGACTGGCCGAACACCTGGACGTCCCGGTCCGGGAACGCAACGCCCTTCTCGTGATCGCCGGTTACGCACCCCGCTACCCCCAGACGTCCCTCGACGACCCCGCGATGGCCTCGCTGCGCGAGAGCCTGGAGCGCCTGCTCGCGGCGTACGAGCCGTATCCGGCGCTCGTGGTGGACGGCACCTACGGGGTGGTGGCGGCCAACCGGGGAATCGCGCTGCTGCTGGAAGGCGTACCGGAGAAGCTGCTGACCCCGCCCCTGAACGCCATGCGGCTCACCCTCCACCCGCAGGGGCTCGCTCCGCGCATCGTGAACCTCCCGGAGTGGCGGGCGGACCTGCTGGCGCAGATGGACCGCCAGATCGCCCTCGTTCGCTCGCCGGCCCTGCGCGAGCTGTACGACGAGGTGGCCGCGTATCCGGCTCCGGCCCGGGCCGACCGCACGCCCCGCGCCACGGGGGGAACGGGCGGCGGCCGGGAGGGGACCGGCTCGGCGTTCGCGCTGCCGATGCTGCTCGAACACGGGGGCCGGGTCCTGTCGTTCGTGTCGTCGATCGCGACGTTCAACACGCCGATGGACGTGACGGTGGCCGAGCTGGCCATCGAGACCTTCCTCCCGGCGGACCGGGAGACCGCCGCCTATCTGCACGCCCACGTCCCGTCCTGACCCGGCCCCTTCGCGCTCCCCTCAGACGCGGGCCCCGTTGTCGAGCGGATCGCGGCGGGTCGCACGGGCCTTTCCGCGCGATGTGCCCTTCCCCTTCCCCGGTGCGGGCGGCGGCGGGGCCTTGGCGCTCCGCTCCAGGGTGAGGGCCCCGGGTACGGCGGTGAACACCGAGGACCAGGTGCCGACGACGATGCCGATGAGCAGGGCGAGCGCGAAGTCGGCCAGCGAGTCGCCGCCCAGCACCGCGAGGGCGACCAGGATGAACAGGGCGCCCATCCCGGTGTTCACCGTGCGGGGCACGGTCTGCAGGACGGCCCGGCGGGCGATGGTGTCCAACGGGGTCCGCCGGTTCGCCCCCCACAGCTCCCGTACCCGGTCGAAGACCACCACCGAGTCGTTGACCGAATAGCCGATGACGGTGAGCAGGGCGGCCAGGAAGATGCCGTCCACCGGCCGCCCCAGCCAGGCGAAGGCCCCCACCACCAGGATCACGTCGTGCACCATCGTCACGACGGACGCCACCGCGAACGTCCAGCGGAACCGGACCGCCAGGTAGGCCAGTTGCACGGCGACCGCGACGCCCAGGGCGATCAGCGCGTTGCGGCGCAGTTCGTCACCGAGGCTCGGTCCGATCAGCTCGTCCCGTACCTTCGTCGTCTCACCGCCCTCCTCGGCGAGGGCGGTGCGCAGGGCGTGTTCGCCGTCGTTGTCGAGCTTCCCGGTGCGTACGGACAGGTCGCCTTCGCCCGCCGTGGTGACCTCGGCGTCCCCGAACCCGGCGGCGGCGATGCTGTCCCGGGCCGTCTCGACGTCGACCGGGCGGCTGGTGGAGTACTCGACCAGCCGGCCGCCGGTGAACTCGACGCCCAGGTCCACCCCGCGCACCACGATCCCGGCCACCGCGACGGCGACCAGCGCCGCCGAGACGACGAGCCACCGGACCGGTGCGCGGTAGAGCTTCGGGTCCTTGCGGACCAGCCACGTGCGGACGGCCCCGGGACGGCCGATGCCGTTGACGCCCCGGTAGTCGCTGACGAAGCGGGAGTTCGCCGCGATCTCGGTGAGGGCGCGGGCGATGACCAGCGCGGAGAACATCGAGGCGACGACCCCGATGGCGAGCGTGAGGCCGAAGCCCTTGACCGGGCCCGAGCCCAGGAAGAAGAGCAGTCCGGCCGCGATCAGCGTGGTCACGTTGGAGTCGGCGACCGCGCTCCACGCCTTCTGGAACCCGGTGGTCAACGCGGAGCGCAGGGAGCGTTTCGGCCGGTCGGCGCACTCCTCCCTGGCCCGTTCGAAGACCAGGACGTTCGCGTCGACCGCCATCCCGATCGCGAGGACGAACCCGGCGAGCCCCGGGAGGGTCAGGGTGACGCCGAAGGCGACGAGTGCGGCGTACGAGATCACCCCGTACGCGCCCAGCGCCACGGCGGCCAGCGCGCCCAGGAGGCGGTAGACGACGGTGATGAAGAGCGCGGTGGCGGCCGCGCCGATCAGGGCCGCCTGCGCGCTCGCGTCGATGGCCGCCGCGCCGAGGGTCGGGCCGACGGTCCGCTGTTCGACGATCTCGACGGGCACGGGCAGGGCCCCGCCCTTGATCAGCAGCGCCAGGTCGCGCGCCTCGTCGGCGCTGAACGATCCGGTGATCTGGGTGGCGCCGGACGGCAGCCCGGCCCCGCAGCCGACCGAGGGGTCGACCTGCGGCGACGAGATGACCTTCTCGTCGAGGACGATGGCGACCCTCCGCCGGTCGTCCCCGGCGGGATGACAGGCGGCCTCACCGGTCAGCTTCTTCCAGTCCTGCCCGGCGCCCTTGCGGAACTCCAGCGACACGGTCCAGCCCGCTCCGCTCTGCGCGTCGAACGCGGCGGTGGCGTCCTCGACGCCCGCGCCGGAGAGCCGGGGTTCGCCGAGGGCGAGGAGACGGCCCTGCTCGTCGGGGAGCGTCAGCCGGTCGGGGGTGGGGGTTGGGTCGGCGTCGGCGTCGGCGTCGGCGTCGGGGGTGGATTCGGCGTCGGCGTCGGCGGTGGGTTCGGGGGCCGGGGTCTTCCTGTCCGACGTCTCTCCGTCCGGGGTCTTCCCGTTCGGAGCCTTCTCCTCCGGTCCGTCGGTCCCCGGGCCCTCGACCGCGTGGAAGGTGAGCTGGGCCGTCCGGCCGATCACCTCGGTCGCCTGACGCGGATCCTGTACGTCGGGCAGTTCGACGATGATCCGGTCCTCGCCGGAACGGGTCAGGGTCGGCTCGGAGACGCCCAGCGAGTCGATCCGCTGCCGCAGCACTTCCAGGGTGCGGTCGGTGGTCTCCCGGTCCGCCTCGACGGTCGCGGTGTCCCGGGCCTGGAGCACGATGCGGGTGCCGCCCTGGAGATCGAGGCCGAGTCTGGGTGACATGGTCAGGGAGATGTAGACGGAGACGAGCAGCACGGCGACAGCCAGAACCGCTCGCACCGCGGTGGCACGAGTCATGGGAATCCTCCGGTGGGGCGTCGAGCGCCCTCACCTCAGCGAGGACGCGACGCCTGATCGGCAGAAGGGGCAGAACGGACGGAACAGGACGGCGGATGCCCGGTCGTGGGACCGGTGGTCCTGTCCGGAGGGCCCCGGACACCGGGAAGCGCGCCCCGACGGCTGCCGGGTGCGTCAAAGGATTCCGCGGCGGCACGGTGGACCCCGCCGCGTGGCTCGGCGGGCCCCGCCGCAGCGGGGGTCAGCGCGTCGTGCGGCGGCGGTGGCGCGTGGAGGAGCAGATACGCCCGGCCGGTGCCCGCCCGGGGGGCCTGCGCCGGATCGGCCCCCGCCGTGGGCCGCTCGTGCGTGGCCTGGGAGACGACGTGCCGGGCGTCGTGGGAGGTGCCGTGCCCGGCGTGGTGGTGCCGGGAGTCGGGTGCGTCGCCGTGGCCGGTGCGGTGCCGGGAGGCGAGCGCGCTCTCGTGCCCCGGGTGGTACCGGGACGCGAGCGCGCTGTCGTGGGTCCGCGGTGCGGCGGACGGCGGAGCCGCGGCGGCCGTGACGGCGGGCGCGAGGCTCCGGGTGGCCTGGGCGGCGGGCGCCGCACCGTTCGCCGTGGCGGCACCGCCGATCAGGGTGAGGACGGTGAGGAGCAGCGAGGCCAGCACACATCGCACCCGGTGCGTGTGGACCCGGGGCCGTGCCGGGTACGGGGTCACCTCGGGCGGCCGGATCGCTCGGGCGGCGTCGGCCGGTGGCGGAGCACGGAGCTGAGGATCTGTCCGGCGCCACGGACGACCGTGGTGGACGGGTCGTCGGCCAGGCGCACCCGGGTGCCGAGGCAGCGGGCGAGGTGATCGGTGACGTCGGACCGCAGCGCGCCGCCGCCCGCGAGCACGGGGCCCTTGCGCAGGGCTCCCCGGATCGCGCCGTGCCGGTCGTGCCGCCACATCGACGTGATCATGTCCAGCACTGTACGGCCGAGGACGCTCGGGTGCGTCGCCGGGTCGAGGCCGGCGAGGTCGTCGAGTCCGGTCTCGGCCTGCCGGGCGTCAGCGACCAGGCCCCCGACGAGGAGGGTGACCTCGGTCAGCTCGGCTCCCATGTCGACAACGAGAAGGGGGCCCGTCGTGCTCGGTCCGGCGTGCGTGGCGGCGGCCCGGGCGCTGCTGAGGACCACGACGCGCGTCGTCCCGAGCCCGGCGAGCAGGGCGCGCGCGACGGTGCGGTGTTCGGCGCCGGCGAGCACGGGGTGGCTGAGCACGATCACGCTGTCGCCGCGGTCGGGGCCGAGCGCCGCGTCGGCGATCCGGCCGAGGAGCCGGCCGCAGGACTCGGGGTCGACGATGCGTCCACGCCGGACCGGCCGCTCGGCGCCCCCGTGCGGGCCGGCCCCCGGGACCGGGTCGAGGAGCAGACCTCGGCCGTGCACCCAGGCCCGGGTGCGGGAGCTGCCGAGGTCCAGGGCCAGTCCCCGCGCGACCGGGGCACCGTTGCCCGCACCCTCGCGCTGGTGCTGCTCCCGGTGCTGGGGCTGGTGCTGGTGCTGTTCCGTGCTCTGGTGCTGGGGCTGGTGACGCGTCCGGAGACCTCCTCGGGAATCCCCGCGGCGTTCCGCCCCGAACGCCCCGGCACCGCTTCCGTCACGAAGCGGTCCGGGGCCCTTCCCCCATGGGCCCGCCCCCGGGCGAAACGGCCCTCGCCGATCGCCGGTTGCGGAAGTGATCGGAACGGTCGGGGCAGAGGCCGGGGCGTTCCGGGCAGAGGCCGGAACGGTCGGAGCGGAGGCCGGGGCGGGCGGGGCGGGAACACGACGGGGCGGGGCGGGGACAGCGGCACGCGAGGCCGGAACGTCCCGGGCGGCTGCGGACCACGGGGAGACGGCGCGACCCGGTCGCTGCCCGTCGTGCACAGAACGCATCGTCCCTCACCCCCGGCCGGCCGTCTCCGCCGCCCACGCACCCGTCGGCCCACTGATAGTGAGGCACGACCGAGCCCTCACTATGCAATACGGGGTGGTGGAACGCCACTTCCTCGCTGATTCACAGGCGCGCCGAGGCGCCGCGTGCGGCAGTCGGCGACTCAGCCGTCCTCCCCCGCCGCCAGGAACGCGCCGATCAGCTCGGCGAACTCCTCCGGCGCCGCGATCCGGATGCCCAGGTCCTCCGCCTTGGTGCGCTTGGACCCGGCCTTGTCCCCGGCGACCAGCAGGCTGGTGCGCTTGGAGACGCTGGAGGACGACTTGCCGCCCGCCCGCTCGATCAGCTCGTTCATCTGGTTGCGCGACAGCTTCTCCAGCGCTCCGGACATCGCACCCGTCACCACCACGGTCATCCCCGCCAGGGGCAGCGTGGGACCGTCGCCGCCGTTGCCACCGGCCTCCGCGTCCGCCCCGGCCGCGGCTGCCTCCTCCTCCGTCCCGGGCTCCGGGGGCGGGGTGGCGCCCGGCTCGGTCATGGTCACCCCGGCCGCGACGAGCTTGTCGATCAGCGGTGCCAGCTCCACCAGCTCGGCGACGACCGCGGCGGCCTTCTCCTTGCCGATGCCGTCCACCCGCTGGAGCGTCTCCACGTCGGCGGCGACGATCCGGTCCATGGTGGCGAAGTACCGGGCGATACGGCGTGACATGGAGCGCCCCGTGCCCCGTACGCCCAAGGCGCAGAAGACCCGGGAGAGCGGCCGGGTGCGGGCGGTCTCGATGGCTGCCAGGAGATTGTCCGTGGAGGTCTCGCCCATCCGGTCGAGGGCGAGCAGCTGCTCGCGCTCCAGGGTGAACAGGTCGGCGAAGTCCGCGACGAGACCGGCGTCGACGAGCTGGACGACCCGCGTGGCCCCGAGGCCCTCGATGTCGAGCTGGTCCCGGCCCGCCGCGTACGAGACGGAGGCGACGAGGCGGCAGTTGCGGCCCCGGGTGCAGCGCCAGCGCTGTTCGCTCGTGTCGATGGCGGAGCCGCACTGCGGACAGCTCTCGGGGAAGTCGATGGGCGTCTCGTCGCCGGTGCGCAGGTGGACGACGGGGGCCTCGATGCGCGGGATGATGTCGCCCGCCTTGTAGACCATGACCTGGTCGCCCAGCCGCAGGTCACGGCGGGTGATGTCGGCGGGGTTGTGCAGGGTGGCAAAACCGACGGTGGAGCCGTCGATCTCCACGGGCTCCAGCACGGCGCGCGGCGCGATGATGCCCGTACGCCCGACGTTCCACTCGACGGACACCAGGCGGGTGATCTTCTCGACGGCGGGCAGCTTGTAGGCGATGGCCCAGCGGGGAGCGCGGGTGCCGGAGCCCGCCTCGCGCTGATCGGCCGCCAGGTCGGCCTTGATCACGATCCCGTCGATGCCGAACGGCAGCGCGGCGCGCAGGGAGCCTATGGCGTCCACCCGCGCCTGGACCTCCTCGACCGTGGCGGCCAGGACCGGCGCCACGTCCGTGCCCGCCGCCGTGTGCACGCCGAGGCCGGCGACGTACGCCAGAACCTCGCTGTGGGGCAGTTCGGCGAGGGTCTCACCGAGCTCCCCGGAATCGGGCAGCGGCAGCGCGCCGTAGGCGAAGAAGGTCGTCTCCACCCGGTAGGCGCGGTCCTTGGCGCGCAGGGTGCCCGCCGCCCCGTTGCGCGGGTTGGCGAAGGGGGCGCCGCCGTGTTCCGTGCGGATCGCGTTGCCCCGCTCGAACTGGTCGTTCGTCATGAGGATCTCGCCGCGCACCTCGATGGTGACCGGCTCGGCCAGCCGCTCCGGCAGTCCGACGACGGCGCCCGCCGCGTGCGAGACGTCCTCGCCCGCCGTGCCGTCGCCCCGGGTGATGAGGCGCTCGAACCGGCCGTCGCGATAGCGCGCGGCGACCGCCAGGCCGTCGAGCTTCGGCTCGACGCTCCACGCGGTCACCGGTCTGCCGATGCGCCGCTCCAGCGAGGCGGTCCAGGTCGCGAACTGCTCGGCCGAGAACACATTGTCCAGCGAGAGCATGGGAACCGTGTGCGGCACGTCGCCGACCGCGGCCCCGCCCGCGACCTTGCCCGTCGGCGAGGCGGCGAGCACCTCCTCCGGGTGCTCCGCCTCGTACGCGGCTATGCCGCGCGCCAGCCGGTCGTAGGCGTCGTCGTCCAACCCGCTCTCGCCCGTGTCGTAGTACGCGGCGGCGGCGACGGAGGCTTCTTCCACCGCGGCGGCATAGGCGGCGGCATCGGCGAGCACAGCAGCTGAGTTCGTCATGACCACCATTCTTCCGGCTGCCACTGACAATGGCCCCGGCCGGTCTCCTGCCCCCGCCCGATCACCTGGGGCGGCCGGACCGACGGCCGTGAGCCGGCCGCCGCCCTCGTGACGGCGCGCGAGGCGTCCCCCGCCGGACGGGAACAACTGCCGGGCGCGGGGCGGGCCCTCGGCTGAACGGGGCCGCCTGCCTGCGGGTATAAAGGGCTGCATGACAGCCGAAGTGCCGCAGCCCGTACGCCCCACGACCTTGGAGGACGTGGCGGCCGTGGCCGGTGTGTCACGGGCGACGGTGTCCCGGGTGATCAACGGGGCGACCACGGTGGACCCCGCCCTGCGCACCGTCGTCGAGCAGGCGGTGGCGACCACCGGCTATGTGCCCAACCGGGCCGCGCGTTCACTGGTGACCCGGCGGACCGACTCGGTGGCGCTGGTGGTCTCCGAACGCGAACGGCGGCCGATGTCCGAGCCGTTCGTCGGCCGGATGTTCTCCGACCCGTATTTCGGGCGGGTCGTCAGCGGCCTGCTGGACGTGCTGCGCCCGGCGGGGATCCAGATGGTCGTGATGCTGGCCGACGACGAGGGGTCCCGGACGCAGCTGGTCTCCTATCTCCGGCACGGCCATGTCGACGGGGTCGTGCTGATCACGACGCACGCCGACGACCCGCTGCCCGGGCTCCTCCAGGAGACCCGGATGCCCGCCGTCCTCGCGGGCCGTCCGCACAAGCCGTCACCGCTGGCCTATGTGGAGGTGGACCAGCACGCCGGGGCGCGGCTGGCGGCCGACCACCTCGCCGCCCAGGGGCGGCGCCGCATCGGCACGATCACCGGGCCGCAGGACATGCCCGCCGGGCAGGTCCGGCTGACCGGTTTCCTGGAGGCATGCGCCGCCCATGGCATCGAGGACGTGGCCTGCGCCGAGGGGGACTTCACGCATCTGGGCGGGGCGGCGGCGATGCGCCGGCTGCTGGCGGACCGCCCGGATCTGGACGGGGTGTTCATCGCCTCCGACCTGATGGCGCTCGGGGCCCTGCCCGTGCTGCTACGGGCCGGTCGCGACGTGCCGTCCGACGTCGCGGTGGTCGGCTTCGACGACAGCAGCGCCGCCGCGGCCTGCGATCCGCCCCTCACCACGGTCCGGCAGCCGGTGGAGGAGATGGCGGCGGAGATGGCCCGGCTGCTGCTGAAGCAGATCGGTGAGCCGGGCGGTCCCTCGCCCTCGGTGCTCTTCCCGCCGGCGCTGGTACGGCGGCAGTCGGCCTGAACGCGGCAGGCCTCCCGAAGGTCCGGGTCCAGGCCCTGGACCCGGGCCCGGACCTGACCCTGGCCCTGGCCCTGGCCCTGCGGGCGTGAGGCGTCGGTCAGGCCGTCGTTTCCGGCCCGTCCGGCACCGGAGCCTCCGTCGGCACGGGGGGCTTCGCCGGCACCGGGGTGTCCGCCGGGAAGGGCTCGTCCGCCGGGCCGGCCCCGGCGAACCCCTCCGCGCGCACCGGGACCTGGGGCCCCGACGACTCCCGGAGCCATCGGGTGAGTACCCGGTGGACCGCCTCCGCGCCCACCAGGCCACCGCCCGACGGCGGGGGCGCGCCCTCCGCGGTCTCGGCGGCCACGATGTCGAGCGGGTCCGTGAGGCCGCGCGGCCAGAGCAGGAACGGCCGGGACTGTTCGCCGCCGAGGCCGCCGTGCGAGCCGATCTGCTCCTCGAAGGCGTGGACGGTGCCGGTGGCGGGGTCGTACATGGAGTTGACCATGATGTCGGCGACGTGCGGGAAGGTGTCCGTGCGGCGTACGGCGTCGGCCGCCCCGGTGCCGAAGCCGGCGAGCGGGCCCTCGCCGTCCGTCAGTTCGGCGACGGGGACCTCCTCGCCGCCGGGCCCGAGCACGACGGAGCCGTCTTCCCCGCCGACGAGGAGGAAGCCGATCCCCGGGTGGTTGGCGAGCGTGGAGAGCAGGGCCGGGTGGCGGCGCTCGATCTGCTCGCGGGTGGCGCGGCCCTCGATGTCGGGGAAGGAGATCAGCCCGAGGTTGCCGGAGGCCAGCACGATCGGGTCGGAGAGCTTGGCCGGGTGCTCGTCCTGTTGCCCCTCGACGGGGCGGTGCAGGGCGATCCGTACCGCGTCGCGAGCCTCGGAGGCGCTGCGGGTGCGCTGGGCGCGGCGGGGCACCGGCAGCCCGCAGCCCGCCCGGACGAGGTCCTTGAGCGTGAGCCCGTACCTCCCCGCGAAGGTCTCGCCGAGGCTCTGGCCGTGGTCGGAGAGGAGCACGATCCGGTAGGCGCGCGGGGTGTGGTCGGCGATCTTGGCGATCAGGGCGAGGGAGCGGTCGAGGCGGAGGAGGACCTTCTCGGCGTCGCGGCTGTGGGGCCCCGAGTGGTGGGCGACCTCGTCGTAGGCGACGAGGTCGGCGTAGACGGCGGTGCGTCCGGCGAACATGTCGCCGAGAACGGCGGCGACGACCACGTCGCGCTCCACGACGGTGGCGAAGGCGCGGATGAAGGGGTAGAGCCCGCCGCGCTTGATCCGCGGGGTGGCCTTGCGGGCGCGGGCCCGGGTCGACTGGCCGATCTCCCGGAACACCTCGGCGACGAAGGAGAGGGCGGTCCGGGTGGCGTTGGCGGGGTCGGAGAAGTAGGCGAAGTACCCGGCGCGGGAGCGGCGGCCCTTGCCGCGCCGGGCGGCCATGGAGAGCACCAGGGCGAGCTGTCCGGCGCCGCCGCTGAAGAGGTTGCCCCGGCTCGCCCCGTCGACGGTGAGGAGGCCCCCGTCGTGGGTGCGCCGGATGGCCCGCCGTTGCATTTCGAGGGCGCTCGCGGGGCGGCTGGAGACCATGACGGCGCGGGTCTCCTTCTCGTACCAGCGGAACGCGGGCACGTCGTGGTTGCTGCCGTGCAGGATGGCGAGCTGGCTGGCGCCGGTCTGGCTGGACCAGTCGGTACGCCACGGGGTGAGCCGGTGTCCGGAGGAGTCGGCGAGCCACCCGGCGACGGTCGGCATCAACCCGTCGGCCGCCGCCTTGACCAGCACGTCGTGGCCGACGCCGTCGAGCTGGAGGAAGACCGTGCCGGGCGGTCCGTCGCGGCCGGGTTCGGCCGGGCCCGGGGATCTGCCGCGTCTGCGGCGCCGGTCGGCGAGCCGGGACAGCCGTCTGCGGTAGGCCTCGTCGTCGCGGACGGCGAGGGCGGTGGAGGTGGCGGAGGCGACGGCGGACATCACGGCGGCGACGACGACCGCGGTCTCCGGCGCGGCGTCGCCCCGGCCGTCCGGGATCAGGCGCAGCGCTATCAGCAGCAGCGAACCGTTGAGGAAGAAGACCAGGGCGCCGAGGACCAGGGCGGGCACGATGAGCAGGGACCGGACGAGGACGGGCCACACCAGGGCGGAGAGCAGGCCGAACGCGCCCGCGCCCCAGGCCGCGGTGAACGCCGTCTTGGTGATCGTGTCGCCGTCGTCGGACTGGAGCTGGAAGTCGGGCAGGGCGCCGGCCAGGACGAGCATGGTGAGGGTGGACACCGCCCAGACCGCGGTCACCCGCATCAGGGCCCTGCCCGCCGTACGCCACTTCCCGTCACCCACGCCGGTCCACCTCACGCCCTCCGCCCCCGGGCCCGGTATGTCCGGGGCCGCCCTTCAGCTTTTCACAGCGTCGCGCCCGGTCAGGGCTTGGACGGGAACCCCGTGGGGGTCGGCGCGACGGCACCGGGGGCGCATAGGCTCGTACCGGCGGCGCACCCGGTCACGGGGCGCGCGGATCGGACCAGGATCGGCCCGGGCACCGTCCCGGGGGCCGGACGGGGACCGTCCGGGAATCGAGCGAGGAGGGCGGACGTGCCGGTGGAGGTCACCTGGTGGGGTCATGCCACCTGCACGATCGAGGACTCGGGGGTGCGGGTGCTGACCGACCCCCTGTTCGTACGGCGCTTCGCGCATCTGCGCCGCCGCCGGGGCGAGGTGCCGCCGCCGGAGGCCGCGGTCGCCGAGGTGGTGCTGATCTCCCATCTGCACTCCGACCATCTGCATCTGCCGTCGCTGGCCCGGCTGGCTCACGGCAGCCGGCTGATCGTGCCGAGCGGCGCGGTGGCGGCGGTGCCGGGGCTGCGGATGCTGCGGCGGCGGCAGCAGCTGCACGTCACCGAGGTGCGGCCGGGTGACACGGTGCGGATCGGCGAGGTGCGGGTGCGGGCGGTCCCCGCGCTGCACGACGGGCGGCGGCTGCCGGTCGGGCCGCACCGGTCGCCCGCGCTCGGCTACGTCGTCGAGGGCGAGGCGCGAACGTACTTCGCCGGGGACACCGGGCTCTTCGACGCGATGGCCGACGCGGTGGGGCCGGTGGACGTGGCGCTGCTGCCGGTCGGCGGCTGGGGGCCCTATCTGGGGCACAGTCATCTGGACCCGGCCCGGGCCGCCGAGGCGCTGACCCGGCTCGCACCCCGGTCGGCGGTGCCGGTGCACTACGGGACGTACTGGCCGATCGGCATGGACGCGGTGCGCCCGCACGAGTTCCACGCGCCGGGCGATGAGTTCGTCCGGCACGCGGCGAAGCGGGCGCCGGAGGTGGCCGTGCATCTGCTGGGGCACGGCGAGCGGGTCAGGCCGGAGGCCGGCCGGTGATCCAGGAGATCCAGCAGGTGGTGCGAGAGCTGCCCACCGAGTCGACCCAGCAGGCGGTCGGCTATCCGACGCTGTTCGCCCTGGTGGCTCTGGGGTCCTTGGTGCCCGTGGTGCCGACGGGGGCGCTGGTCAGTTCGGCGGCGGTGGTGGCCTTCCACCAGACGTCACCGCTCGCCCTGCTCTTCGTGTTCCTGGTGGCGTCGGCCGCCGCGTTCCTCGGGGACATCTGTCTGTACTGGCTGGGGCAGCGCGGGGTGCGCTCGAAGAACGGGTCGAAGTGGCTGGAGGCGATAACCCGCCGGGCCGCACCGGAGCGGCTGGCCCAGGCGCAGGAGAAGCTGGCGGAGCACGGCGGAACGGTGCTGGTGCTGTCCCGGCTGGTCCCGGCCGGGCGGATTCCGGTGATGCTGGCGTGTCTGCTGGGCCGGATGCCGCTGCGGCAGTTCGCCCGGGGCGATGTTCCGGCGTGTCTGGCCTGGGCGGCGACGTACCAGCTGATCGGGATCCTGGGCGGTTCGCTGTTCCCGGAGCCGTGGCAGGGGGTGGTCGCGGCGGTCGCCCTGACGCTGCTGATCAGCGGGGCGCCGGCGGTGTGGCGCAGGCTGCGGGAGCGGTTCGGCCCCGCGCCTTCGTAGCCGTACTCAGTGGCCGTGGGCCGTACTCAGTAGCCGTGCGCCGTACTCAGTAGCCGTATGGCGTGCTCCGTAGCCGTATGGCGTACTCAGCGCAGTTCGGCGAAGACCGCCGCGAAGCCGTCCAGGGCGCGTGCCACGTGCGCGAGCTCCAGGGGCTTGGCCGCGGCGAGGGACTCCGTCCGCTGCTGCGGTGTGGCCCCCAGCAGCGGACCGGTGCCCAGGCGTACGCGCAGGGCGCCCAGCTCGTCCCCGAACCGGTGGCCGCCCGGGGCCGGCGCGCCGAGCCGGTCGGTGAGGTACTCCTCCAGCTCCATGGAGTCCGTGACGCCCAGGTCCGCCAGCCGGGAGCGGAGCGGGCCGAGGTCGGCGTAGAGGTGACAGCCCGCCTGCGGGGGACGGGCCAGCGCCCCGGAGCCGAGGACCGCGCGGTGGGCGGCCGCGGCGACCTCGGTGTGGAGCGCCGCGGCCCGCCGGATCCGGTCGCGTACGGAGTCGGGCTCGCCCAGGGCGTGGGCGGCGGCGTGGCCGACCGGACCGGCGACGAGGGCGCCGAGTGCGGTGAGGATGTCCAGGGTGCGGGCGTGCCGGACGGCCGCGCGGGCGGTGTCGGGGAAGCGGGCGACGGCGACCGGCCAGGCGGCCGGCAGGAGCGCTCCGGACAGGTCGGTGATCACCGTGACGTCGTCCGGGCACATCTCGGCCGGGCTGAGCAGGACGGTGTCGCGCGGGTGGTGCACGGTGTCGCGCCAGGTCTCGTCGCTGATGATGTGCAGCCCCTCGTCGACGGCGGCCTCGCAGGCCTCGCGGACCAGCTCGGGCAGGGCGACGGTGGCGGTGGGGTCGTCCACGACGGACAGGAGCAGCAGTTTCGGCCGGCCGCCCTCCGCCCGGACCCGGCGGACGGTCTCCAGCAGGGCGTACGGGTCGGGGATGCCGCCGCATTCGGCCGGGGTGGGCACGTGGTAGGCGGGGTGGCCGAGCAGGCGGGCCTGCGGCATCCAGGCGGCGGGGCAGGGGCGCGGCATGAGGACGTCCCCGCCGTGTGCGCCGATGAGGGCGAGCAGGAGCGGCTGGGCCCCGGGGGCGGCGGCGGTCCCGCCCGCCGTGCCGTGCAGCCCGCGCCGGTCCCAGTAGCCGCGGGCCGCCTCCCGCAGGGCCGGACCGCCGCCGGGCGGTTCGGGGCGGGTCCGGGCGGAGGCGGCGGCGAGGACGGCGGCCAGCTCGGGAAGGACGGGCAGCCCGGGGTCGGGGGCGGGCGGGCCGTACCGGACGGGGCCGTGATCCTCGTGCGGACGGGCGGCCGGGTGACCGGGCCGACGGGCCTGGTCACCCTGGGCGCGGGCATCGTGAGCGCCCGGCCGGCCGGCCCGCTCCCCCGCCGGGCCGGTGTCCTCGGTTCCCCGCATCCGGGCCTCCTCCGCCGCTCGGCGCTCCGCGTCTGCGAGCCCTCGACTCCCGTCCCGCCGGACTCACCCCGTGCCCGGGGGTCCCGGCGGACAGCCTCTGGCTTCTTTATACGGAGGTTCCGGGCGGCCCGCCCGCCCAATACGACCCGCCCGCCCCGTCGCGCGCCCGTGCCGGGGCCCGTCACCACTCAGCCGTTCCGCCGTTCGACGGCGGCTCGTGGCAGGAGTCTCAGCGCGCCTGCTGGTTCAGCGTGGCCCGGAGGGGTATCCGCTGACCCATGTCCACACCGAGAACCTCATCCACCGCCTCCAGCGCCCCCGCCGTCGCCCGGCTGCGCGGCTGGTTGCAGGGGCGCGACCTGGCCGCCTTCCGGAGCGTCGCGGACCGGCACTGGCCGGGCGCCGATCCGCTGCTGCCGAGGCTGAGCCGGAGCGCCAACCACGGGCTGCTCTGGTTCGGGGCGGCGGCCGGGATCGCGGCCCTCGGGAGCAGCGCGCGTTCGCGGCGGGCCGCGCTGCGCGGGGTGGCGTCCCTCGCGGTGGCGTCGGCGGCGATCAACACGGTCGGCAAGGGTGCGGTGCGCCGCGAGCGGCCGATAGCGGACCTGGTGCCGGTGGTGCGGCAGCTCAAGCGGCAGCCGGTCACCACCTCCTTCCCCTCGGGCCACGCCGCGTCGGCGGCCGCCTTCGCCACCGGGGTGGCCCTGGAGTCCAAGGGCTGGGGCGCGGTCGTGGCCCCGGTCGCGGCGGCGGTGGCGGCCTCCCGCGTCTACACCGGGGTCCACTACCCGAGCGATGTGCTCGCGGGTGCGGTGCTCGGCATCGGAGCCGCGTTCGCCCTGCGCGGGGTGGTGCCGACCCGGGGCCAGCTGCCCGCTCCCGGCCGCCCGCCCGGCGAGGCCCCGGCGCTGCCCGCCGGCCAGGACCTCGTCGTGGTGGTGAACCGGGAATCCGGGACGGCGACCGCGACCGCGTCGCTGGTGCGCGAGGCGCTGCCGATGGCGACGGTCATGGAGGTCGCACCCGCCGATCTGCCGGCGGCCTTCGACAAGGCGGCCGGCCAGGGCCGGGCGCTGGGCGTCTGCGGGGGCGACGGCACGGTGAACCTGGCGGCCTCCGTGGCCGCGACGCACGGGATGCCCCTGGCGGTCTTCCCCGGCGGCACTCTCAACCACTTCGCCTACGACCTGGGCGTCGAGACCGTCCACGACACCGCCACCGCCCTCACGGCGGGCGACGCGATCCGGGTGGACCTGGGCCGTTTCCGGCCGGGGCCCAAGGGCGCGGACGGAGCCGACGGCTATTTCCTCAACGCCTTCTCCCTCGGCGTGTATCCGGACCTGGTGCGTACCCGGGAACACTGGTCACCGCGCATCGGCGGCTGGCCGGCGGGGGTGCTCGCGGCGTTCCACGTGCTGCGCGGGCAACGCCCCCTGGAGGCCGAATTCCAGGGCCGCAGGCGGCCGTTGTGGCTGGTCTTCGTCGGCAACGGGCTCTTCCGGCGCGTCGGCCCCAACCCGGGCCGCCGCCACAACCTGGCGGACGGGCTGCTGGACGTCCGGGTCGTCCACGGCGGCCGGGGACCCGCGCTGCGCCTGCTGGCGGCGGCGGTGGCGGGACCGCTGACCCGCTCCCCCGCCCATGCGGCGGTGCGGCGGCGCCGGGTGCGGATCGGCGGGCTCGCGCCGGGGACTCCGTACGCGTACGACGGCGAAGTGGCCCACTCCGGAACGGAGCTGACGATCGACAAGCTGCCGGAAGCACTGACGGTCTACTGCCCGATGCCGGCCTGACACATCAGGGCGGCACGTCCGCATGGCAAGACGCCCATCTCATCATCCGACATGGCGGCGTACGGTGGCTCCATCACCGCGCCCATCGGCGCGGGGGCTTTTCGGGAGAGGGAGGGCGTCACGCCATGCCGAAGGACACAGCCAGCGACACCGCCGTGTACACGCACGGCCACCACGAGTCGGTCCTGCGCTCGCACCGCTGGCGGACCGCCGCCAATTCGGCCGCCTACCTCCTCGGCGAACTCCGCCCCGGTATGGCCGTGCTGGACGTCGGCTGCGGCCCCGGGACCATCACCGCCGATCTGGCCGCGCTGGTCGCCCCCGGCCGGGTCACCGCGGTGGACGCCGCCACCGACATCCTGGGCCAGGCCGCCGCGGTGGCGGACGAACGCGGCCTGGAGAACGTCGAATTCGCCGTGGCCGATGTGCACACCCTGGAGTTCCCCGACGACTCCTTCGACGTGGTCCACGCCCACCAGGTGCTCCAGCACGTCGGCGACCCGGTCCAGGCGCTGCGCGAGATGCGGCGGGTCTGCCGGCCCGGCGGCGTGGTCGCGGCCCGGGACAGCGACTACGCGGCGATGACCTGGTATCCGCAGACGCCCGGCCTCGACACATGGCTCGACGTGTACGGGCGGGTGGCGCGCGGCAACGGCGGCGAGCCCGACGCCGGACGCCGCCTCCTCTCCTGGGCGCGGCGGGCCGGGTTCACCGACATCACCCCGACCGCGGCCGCCTGGTGTTTCGCCACCCCGGAGAGCCGCACCTGGTGGAGCGGCCTGTGGGCGGATCGTACGACGGACTCGGCCTACGCCGAGCTGGCGGTGGCGGGCGGTCACGCGAGCGCCGAGCAGCTCACGGATATCGCCGGGGCGTGGCGCTCGTGGGGCGCGGAGGGCGACGGCTGGTTCATGGTCCCGCACGGTGAGGTGCTGTGCCGGGCGTGAGGTGAAGCGGGGCTCCCGGCCCGCCCGGAATCGATCACACCGGTCGCGGCCGCCAACTACCCTCGTACCCATGGAGATCCTGGGAACCACGCTGCGTATCTGCGTCGACGACCTGGAGGCCGCGGTGGCCTTCTACGAGGGGCTGACGGGCACGTCGGCCCTGCGCTTCGAGCGCGGTGGGGTGTCGGTGGCCGCGATCGGCTGCTTCCTGTTGATGAACGGGCCGGAGTCGGAACTGGAGGTGCTGCGCAAGGTGGGGGCGACCATCGCCGTCAAGGATGTCGACGAGGCCAACGAGGCGCTGACCCGGGCGGGCGCGCGCGTGATCGCGGGACCGGTGCCGACCCCGGCGGGCCGCAACCTGATCGCCCTGCACCCGGACGGCTCGATCTTCGAGTACGTGGACCGCAACGTCACCGCCTGAACCGACCGACCGTCCGACCGGCCGCCCGGGGGCGTTGTTCACCCCTCCGGGTTCACTCCTCTGGGTTCACCCCTCCGGGTTCACCTCTCCGGTGGGCTCGTGCCGAGGACCTAGGGCCTCGGCGTACGGGCCGTCGGCGGCGGGCATGACGCTCGGGTCCAGGACGCCGGCGTCCAGGTGACCGGTCGTGAGCCCGCCGTCACTTTGCCCGGCGGCGGAAGACGTAGCCGCCGCAGCCGAGCCCGATCAGGAACATGGCGGCCAGGGCGAACCACAGCGGCATCGTCACCTCGGGGATCAGCATCCGGATGGTGACGTCGCTGGTGTTCACGCAGATGAACACGATGACGAGCACGACCACCACGCCCACCACGATGCGTCCGGGTGTGAGCCACCCCTGGGCGCGCCCGCTGTCGCTCGATACGTCCTTGGGGCTCATGGGTCCGGCCCTTTCGCTCGTTCCTCGCCCGTCCGGCCCGCCGTGTGCACGCGGCCGCCCCCCGGGGTCCCAGCATGAGCGGATGCCGGGGGCGGGGGGCGGCGGTGTTACGCCGTTCGGGTGAGCAGAAGGGGCCGGGGGTCAGCCCGCGGGGACCACCGGGAGTTCCAGTACGCCGGTGTCCTCGGGGGCGTGGAGGACGGTGACGGGCTTGATGCCCCGGTTGCCGAAGTACGCGGTGTCGCTGGCGGCGATCACGAACTCCAGGCGGTGCCCCTTTTCGTACCGGTGGACGATGCCGGGCAGCTCGACCGTGAAGGGCCGGGAGACGTCGGGGACCCGGACCGGGGAGACGAGGCGGTTGACCAGCTTCCGGCCGCCGTCGGGGGCGACGTCGTAGACCTTGGCGAACAGGACGAGTTTGTCGGAGGCGTCGCCGCTGTTCTGGACCCGCTCCGCCTTCGGCGAGACGACCTTGAGGGTGGCCTTCGGCGCGCCGACGACGTCGAGGGGCGCGGTGAGGGGTTCGCTGCGCCAGCCGAGGTAGGTGCCCTTCGTGTCGTACGGCTTCGGGTCGGGCAGACCGATCAGCGGGGCGATGGAGCTCTCGGAGTGACTGGTGGGGACGAGCCAGTTGGTGTACTGGCGGCTGCCGCGCGCGACCTTGGAGCGGTTGTCGACGAGCTTGCCGTCGCCGGAGAGGTAGAGGGACTGCGACAGGGCGGGGACGTCGGCTGCCGTGCCGTAGCCGCTCTGCCAGTCACGGTAGTAGGAGAAGGCGGGCCCGGTGTCGGCGCCGGTGTTCTGGTGGAGGTAGCGGTCGAACCAGGCCAGCACCCGTTGCCCGACGTGGCTGGTCTCCAGATTGCCCTGACTCAGGTCGAGTTCGCCGGGTACCTGGCCACCGCTGTGCCCCCAGGACTGCCAGATCATCTTGGTCTCGGTGCCCTGCGCCTTGAGCGTCCGGTAGGTGGCGGTGGCCTCGTTGAGGTTGAAGAGGCTGTCGGCCTGCCCCTGGACGATGAGGGTGGGGGCCTTGACCCGGTCGAGGTAGGAGACGGGCGAGACGCTGCGCGCGTACGCGAGCATCTCCTTCGTCCTGTCCGCCGGGTAACGGCCGGAGTTGAGCAGCCGGATGGTCTCGCAGGCGCGGGTGGCGAAGTGCAGGCAGTCCAGCCGGTTGATCCGGGAGGGGTCCAGGCTCGGGTTGAGGAGTGGCTGCCCCTCGCCGATCAGGTAGAAGCCGTTGGCCCACTGCCACTTGAAGACGCCCGGGGTGTCGGAGGTGACGCCGGTGCGCGCGCCGGTGTTGTTGGGGGCGAGCGCGTAGGCCAGGTCGTTCCAGGTGATCAGCGGGACAATCGCGTCGACGCGGGGGTCGACGGCCGCGGTCGCCAATTGGATCGCGCCGCCGTAGGAACCGCCGATCATGCCGACGCGGGGGTCGCCGTCGGCGTCCCGGGTGACGAAGTCGGCCGACGTCCCGTCGTCGGCGGCGCGAACGCCCCCGAGAAAGTCGAGGAGTCCGCTCGCGGCCCGCCCGTCGACGGCGGGGTCGTCGAGGGTGATCAGGCAGCCGGACTCGCCGAAGCCGAGGCCCGAGTAGACGAGCCCGACATAGCCGCGTTCGGCGAAGGCCTTGCCGATGGCGTCGGTGGAGCCGTCGGACTTGCTGCCGCCGAAACCGTTGGTGGCGAGCACGGCGGGGGCCGGGTGGTCGGCGTCGACCCCGGCGGGCCGGTAGAGATCGGCGTCCACCGTGCAGGTGCGGTCGCCCGCCTCGATGGTGAACGTCAGCGGGGTGACGGTGTACGGGGCGGCGTCGGCCCGCGCCGGGCCGGCGAGGACGAGGGGAGCGACGAGGGCCGCCCCGGCGACCGCGACGAGCGGGCCGCGCACTCTGGAAACAGCACCTGACACGAAGACCTCCACACCGAGGACACCTTACCGACCGGTAAGTATTGGGTCGCGCTCATGCTGTGACACAGGTCATAGCCGTGTCAACGCATCGGACAGCGGTTCTTGACGGATGTTCACGTTCTCCGTGCGAAAGCACGCACGTCCGCGCCCGCACGGCAGGCGGTGCGGGCGCGGATCGCGGGAAAGGCCGAGGAGGGTCAGACGAGGGCGGGCACCTGGACGGTGAGCGTGCAACGCCCGCCGTCCGCCGGTGCGTCGAGCACCGCGGGCAGCCCCAGGGGGATCGTCAGCGCGGTCGCCCCGTGGCCGAATCCCAGCTCCTCGACCACGGGTATGCCCAGCGGGCCGAGCCGGTCGGCGAGCACGGCGCGGATCTTCTCGTACGGCCCGCACTCCTGCCAGGAGCCGCAGGCCACCCCGGCCACCCCGGCCAGGGCGCCGGAGCGCAGGAGCCGGGTGAGGATGCCGTCGAGGCGGTAGGGCTCCTCCCCGGTGTCCTCGATCACCAGGAGGTTGCCGCGGGCGTGGGACCGGCCGCCGGGGGTGCCGGTGTCGGCGGCCAGCAGGCTGACGCAGCCGCCGTACAGGACGCCTTCGGCCCGGCCGGGGACCAGGGCCCCGGCCGATGCGAGGCCGAGGGTGCGCACGGTCTCCGGCTCGAAGAGGGTGGCGCGCAGGTGCTCACGGGTCGGCGCGTCCTTGAGGAACGTCTCGGTGGCGACCATCGGTCCGTGCAGGGTGGCGAACCCGGCCCGCAGGGCGAACGCCTCGTGCAGCACGGTGACGTCGCTGTAGCCGACGAACGCCTTGGGCCCGGCGGCCCGGATCGCCGCCCAGTCGACGAGGTCGACCATCCGGTGCGCGCCGTAGCCGCCCCGGGCGCAGAGCACGGCCTCCACGGACGGGTCGCACCACGCGGCCTGAAGATCCGCGGCCCGCTCCGCGTCCGCCCCGGCGAGGTAGTCCAACTCCGGGTGCGCGGCTCGGACATGGGGCCCGACGACGGGTTCGAGGCCCCAGTCGCGCAGGACGGTGAGACCTTCCTCCAGCCGGCCGGCCGGGACCGGTCCGCTGGGGGCGACGACGGCGACCCGGGAGCCGGGGCGCAGCCGGGCGGGCCGGGCGAGCGGGGTGGCCGGGCCGTCGTCCTGGCGGGTCACGTGGTCAGCTCCAGGGGCGGTACGTCGGACCGGTCGATGCCGAACGTCTGGGCGTAGAGGGAGAGTTCGGCCTCCAGGGCGCGGACCAAGGTCTCCGTGCGCCGGAATCCGTGGCTCTCCCCCGCGAAGGCGATGTAGGCGTGGGCGATGCCCCGGCCGGCCACGGCGGCGAGGAAGCGCTCGCTCTGGGCGGGCGGGCAGATCACGTCGTCGAGCCCCTGGAGCAGCAGGAACGGGGTGTTGAGCCGGTCCGTGCGGTTCATCGGGGAGCGTTCCCGGTAGCGCTCGGGCACTTCGGAGAACGGGCCGACGAGGGACTCCAGATACCGCGATTCGAAGTCGTGGGTCTCGTCGGTGGCCCACCCTTCGAGGTCCAGGATCGGGTAGAGGATCGTGCCGCAGGAGTAGAGGTCGGTGCTGGTCAGCGAGGCGGCGGCGGTCCAGCCGCCCGCGCTGCCGCCGCGGATCGCGAGCCGCTGCGGGTCGGCCGCGCCCTGCTCGACCAGGGCCGAGGCGACGGCCGCGCAGTCCGCCACGTCGACCAGACCCCACGCGCCGCGCAGCCGTTCGCGGTAGGCGCGTCCGTAACCGGTGGAGCCGCCGTAGTTCACCTCGGCGACGCCGATGCCGCGCGAGGTGAAGTAGGCGATCTCCAGGTCGAGGACGAGCGGGGAGTGACCGGTGGGGCCGCCGTGCGCCCAGACGACGTACGGGGGCTTCTCGCCCTCGGGGCCGGTGTGTTCGGGGTGGTGCGGCGGGTGGATGTGGGCGTGGATCTCCCGGCCGTCGGGGCCGGTGAAGGTGCGCTGCTCGGGGGACGGGTAGTACGCGGAGTCAACCGCGTCCTCGTGGGGTGCGCCGATGGCGCGGGTGCGTCCGGTCGTGGTGTCCAGTTCGACGACCTCGGGGGCGCTGCGGGGGCTCGCCGCGACGCCGACGACCCGGCTGCCGTGCACGGTGAGCGTGTCGGACCAGGCGGTCCAGGGGCCCGGGGCGTCGGCGAGTTCACCGGTCTCCGGGTCGAGGATGCCGAGGCGGTGGTCGCCCTTGCCGTGCAGGACGGCGATCAGCCCGTTGTCCAGCGGATGGAACCAGCGCAGCCCGATCTTCCAGAGCGGCCCGCCGAACTCCTCGCCCCGAGGGGGCAGGAGGCGGCTGCTGGGGACCGCACCGCCGGCGACGGCGTCGGGGCGGATGCGCTGGAGCTCCCACCAGCCGGAGAGGTCGGAGACGAACAGGAGGCTGCCGTCGCGGTCCCATTCCACCTGGCAGACCGATTCGTCGAGATCCCCGACAAGGGGCCGGACGCCGGTGAGTTCGCCCGCTTCGGTGATGTCGGCCAGCATGACCACCGTGCCGTCCCAGGGCATCGCCGGGTGGTCCCAGGCGATCCAGGCGGCCCGTCGCCCGTCGCGGGAGACCTTGGGTCCGGTGACGAACCGGTGCCGTCCGTCGGAGAGTTCACGGACCGCCGCCCGGTCGTCGGCCGCCGAGCCGTCCAGCGGTACGGCGGCCAGGACCCGTCGTACGTCGGTGGGGGCGGGACCGGTGAACTCCTCCAGCACGCACCAGACTTCGCCCGCCGCGCCCTGCTCCGGGCGTAGCTGCGGGTCCACCCATCGCAGCCCGCCGCCGACCTCGGAGACAGGGGTCAGCGGCCAGGGCTCGTCCGGCCCGTCGGGGGCGTAGGCGTACAGCCGCTGGTCGGTGAAGTGGACGAACACCACGAGGAGTTCGCCGTCCTCGCGCACCGTGCCCGCCCAGGGCTGTCCGCCGTACTCGATCACCCGGCTGCGGGCGTTCCAGGGGGCGGGCAGCGCGGGTGCGGTGGTGCCGTCCGCGCGGCGGCGGATCAGCGCGCGGCGGCCGCCCTCGGCGGGGCGCGGCTCGGTCCACCAGAACTCGTCCCCGACGGTGCCGAGATGGTCGGGCCGGCCGTCGCGGGAGGCGGCGAGCGCCGCGTCGATCGGCGAGGGCCAGGTGCCGTAGGGCGCCGCTGCGGGCGCGGTGTTCACGTAGGACGGTTTCACGTAGGACGGTCCCCCCGGGGCACGGTCGGTCGGCAGGCGGTCAGGCGGTGCGCAGGTAGTGGTCGAGGACGCGGACGCCGAAGTGGAGGGCGTCGACGGGGACGCGCTCGTCGACCCCGTGGAAGAGCCGCTGGTAGTCGAAGCCGACGGGCAGCTTCAGCGGGGTGAAGCCGTAGCCGGTGATGCCGAGGCGGGAGAACTGCTTGGCGTCGGTGCCGCCCGACATGCAGTACGGGACGGTGTGCGCGCCCGGGTCGAACCGCTCGACGGCGGCGCGCAGCTTGGCGTACGTCGGTGAGTCGACCGGCGCCGTCAGGGCCGTCTCGCGGTGGTGGAACTCCCAGTCGACGAGCGGCCCGGTGAGCCGGTCCAGGGTGGCGTGGAACTCCTCGTCGCCACCGGGGACCATGCGTCCGTCGACGTAGGCGGTGGCATGGCCGGGGATGACGTTGACCTTGTAACCGGCGTCCAGCATCGTCGGGTTGCTGCTGTTGCGGATGGTGTTCTCGACGAGGGAGGCGGCCGGGCCGAGCTTGCCGAGGAGCTGGGCGACGTCGAAACCGGGGTCGTCGAGGTCGGCGGTGATGCCGTGCAGAGCGGCGATCTCGGTGATCGCGGCGCGGACGGTCGGGGTGAGGCGGATGGGCCACTCGTGCTCGCCGATCCGGGCGACGGCGGCGGCCAGCGCGCTCACCGCGTTCTCCCGGTTGACCTTGGAGCCGTGCCCGGCCCGCCCCTCGGCGGTCAGCTTCAGCCAGCCCGTGCCGCGCTCGCCCGCCGCGATCGGGTACAGCGAGAGGCCGTCACCGGCGTGGAAGGTGAAGGCCCCGGACTCGCTGATGCCCTCCGTACAGCCCTCGAACAGGTCGGCGTGCTGCTCGGCGAGGAAGCCGGAGCCGTCGGCGGCGCTGTCCTCCTCGTCGGCGGTGTAGGCGATGACGATGTCGCGCGCCGGGCGGAAGCCCTCGCGGGCCCAGCCCCGTACGACGGAGAGGACCATCGCGTCCATGTTCTTCATGTCGACGGCGCCCCTCCCCCACACGACGCCGTCGCGCACCTCGCCGGAGAAGGGGGGCACGGTCCAGTCGGCCGGTTCGGCGGGCACCACGTCGAGGTGCCCGTGGACGAGCAGCGCGTCGGCGGTGGGGTCGGTGCCGGGGATCCGGGCGACCACGTTGGTCCGGCCGGGGGTGCGCTCCAGCAGCGTCGGCTCGATCCCGGCGTCCGCGAGCCGCTCGGCGACGTACTCGGCGGCCGGGCGCTCCCGGCAGTCGCCGCCGCCCCGGTTGGTGGTGTCGATGCGGATCAGCCCGGAGGTGAACGCCACCACTTCGTCGAGGGCCTGACGGTCCACGGGGCCGAGCGGGTCGGGGGCCTCAGCCATACTGTTCCTCCACGGCGGCCGACACGATCGTCGTCACCGCCTTGAACGTGCGAATTCCTTCGTACATCGTCGCGCTGGTGTACGCGACACGCCTCTCGCCGCTCGGCGCCACGCCGGGGACGACGGTCGCCGCCGCCGCCAGATGCTCGGCGTCGAACTCCAGCTCCACGGTGAACGCGGAGCCGGTCACCGGGTCCCGGCGGCCCGCGAGCGCGGTGGCCGCTTTCGCCGCCGCCCGGATGCCGGCGGCGGTACGGGCCGGGGTGCGGCAGACCGCCGCGTACCGGGAGACGTAGTCCTTCACGGCGACCTTCCGGGCGTCGGGGGCGTACCCCTCGGCGTCCACGCAGGTCAGGTCGTCGCCGGTGACGAGGACGACGGGCACGCCGTACTCGGCGGCGACGTGCGCGTTGAGCAGCCCCTCGCTGGCGCGGACGCCGTTGAGCCAGACGCCGGTGATGGAGTTGGCGAGGTAGGTGTGGGCGAGGACGCCCTCCGTACCGGCCCCCGTGTGGTAGCCGACGAAGGCCACCGCGTCCACGTCGCCGTGCTGGATGCCCTCCACCATGGAGAGCGACTTGTGCTTGCCGGTCAGCATCTGAACACGTTCGTCCATGTGCTCCAGCAGCAGATTGCGCATCGACCAGTGGGCCTCGTTCACCAGGACCTCGTCGGCGCCGCCGTCGTAGAAGCCGAGCGCGGCGGCGTTCACGTCGGAGGTGAACATCGACCGGCAGCGCTCCCACTGCGGGGTCCCCGGCAGCACGTCGGCCGGCCAGGTGACTCCGGTGGCGCCTTCCATGTCGGCGCTGATGAGGATCTTCATGCCGCCACACCGTACGCCCCGCGAGCGGCGCGGGCCAGGGAGGGGCGGCGCGCCGGGGCCTGTCCGGTGACGTCTCACGCGTCCCCGCGCCGCAGTGCCCTATGGCATCGGCTCGGGCCGTGCCGCGATACTGCGGGGCCCACCCGGTGAAACGAAAGGGACCCGTGTGACCCACCAACTCCCCGCGACGGCCCGGATCGGTCTCGGCGGCATGGCGCTGCTGCTCGTCCTGGCGGGCTCCGCCCTGCCCGCCGCCGCTTCTCCTTCGGACACCTCCCGCACCCCGGCGGAGGCGACCGTCGAGGAGCAGCGCCTCGACCGGGCCGCCCCGCAGGAGATCCTGCGGCGCAGCGGATTCGACGCCTTCGCCCCGCGCTTCGAGCGAGCCCTGAAGCACGCGAAGAGCTATGGGCAGGCCGAGCGCACCGTGACCCGCCACGCCTCGGAGCTGTGGCGGCGCGCCGTGGACCGGGCCCAGGGGCGGGGGCCCGCCACGGGCGACCTGAACCGGGGCGACGACCGCCCGCTGTACTGGGCCCGGCTCGCGCTCAGCCGCGAACTGCGGGCCTGGACGCCCCGGTTCGGCCTCGACGACCGGCGGCGCGAAGCCCTGCGCTCCGCACTGGAGACGGCGTCGCGCGGCCAGGACGACATCCACTACCGGGGCCACCGGACGAAGCGGGTCCTGGTCACCGGATTCGACCCGTTCACGCTGGACCGGGACGTCCGGATCGGCAACCCCTCGGGGGCGACCGCGCTCGCCCTGGACGGCACGCTGGTGCGGACGCCCGACGGGCCGGCCCGGATCGAGACCGTCGTCTTCCCGGTGCGCTGGGCGGACTTCGCCGAGGGCGCCGTCGAGCGGGCTCTCGCCCGGCACCTGCCGCGTCTGGACCTGTTCACCACGGTCAGCCAGGGCCGCCAGGGCCGCTTCGACGTGGAGCGCACCAACGGGGCCTGGCGCGGTGGCTTCGCCGACAACGAGAACGCCTCCAGCACCGGGCTCGTCCCCGTCGCCGACCCGGCCACACAGCCGCAGTGGACGTCCACGACCCTCCCGTACCGGCAGCTCACCGAGGCCGGCACGGGCCGCTTCCCGGTGTACGACAACACCGAGGTCACCGAGATACCGGCGGGCGGCACCCAGCCCGTGACCAGGCCCGACGGCCCCACCCCGGGCTCGACGGCGCGGGCCGGGGGCGGCGGCGACTACCTCTCCAACGAGATCGCCTACCGGGTCACCCTGCTGCGCGACCGGCTCAGTCTTCCGGATCTGCCGGGCGGCCATCTGCACACCCCGGTCCTCCAGTTCGGCGCGGAGAACACCGACCCGCGGACGGGCACGGTCACCGACCCGGACTTCGAGCGCAACCGCGCCGACATCGTGGACCAGGTGAGGGAGCTGGTGCGGACGGCGGTGACGGCCACCGGCTGAGCGGGGGGCGACCAGCGGCGTCCCTGCGCGGCGGCTCGCGGGCGGGCGTCGCGGCCCGCCGGGGCGGACACCGTGCCCGCCGGGCGAACCCCGTGAACGCGATGCGGGCGGGGCTTCTCCCCCGGGTGCGGCGCCTCCCGGCATCCCGGCGCGCCCCGCGCCGGGGCAGCCGCACCGCCCGTCCCGCTCCGCGGCACCTGGCCTTTCCGCCCGTACGTGACCGGCGTCAGCCCGTCTTCGCGTCCCGCAGCAGTTCCTCGATCCGGGACAGCTCGTCCTCGGTGAAGTCCAGGTTCCGGGCGGCCTCGACGCTGTTCTCCAGCTGGGCCACGCTGCTCGCGCCGACGACGGCGGAGGTGAGCCGGCCACCGCGCAGCACCCACGCCAGGGCCAGCTGCGCGAGCGACTGGCCGCGCTCCTTCGCCAGCGCGTCCAGGGCACGCAGCCGCTCCACCAGCTGCGGGGTGACGGCGTCGGCGGACAGGAAAGGGCTGTCCCCGGCCGCCCGGGACCCGGCCGGAATACCGTGCAGGTAGCGGTCCGTGAGGATGCCCTGCTCCAGCGGCGAGTAGGCGATGGACCCGACGCCCAGCTCGTCCAGGACGTCCGGCAGCCCGTCGGCCTCGATGCGGCGGTCGAGCATCGAGTAGCGGGGCTGGTGGATGAGGAGCGGGGTGCCGAGGTCCTTCAGGATCGCGGCGGCCTCACGGGTCTGCGCGGCGGAGTAGTTGGAGAGGCCGGCGTAGAGGGCCTTGCCCTGCCGTACGGCGGAGTCGAGCGCGCCCATCGTCTCTTCGAGCGGGGTGTCCGGGTCGGGGCGGTGGGAGTAGAAGATGTCGACGTACTCGACACCCAGGCGCTTCAGGCTCTGGTCGAGCGAGGAGCGCAGGTACTTCCGCGAGCCCCACTCCCCGTACGGCCCTTCCCACATGTGGTAGCCGGCCTTGGTGGAGATGACGAGTTCGTCGCGCAGCCGGGCGAAGTCGGTGGCCAGGGCGCGGCCCAGGGTCTCCTCGGCGGAGCCGGGCGGCGGGCCGTAGTTGTTGGCCAGGTCGAAGTGGGTGATGCCGAGGTCGAAGGCGCGGCGCAGGATCGCGCCCTGCGTCTCGGGCGTCCGGTCTCCCCCGAAGTTGTGCCAGAGGCCGAGGGAGAGCGCGGGAAGCAGCAGACCGCTGCGGCCGGTGCGCCGGTAGGGCATGGCGGTGTAGCGGTCGGGGGACGGCAGGTACATGGGCGGGCTCCGCTGGAGAGATCCGGGGGTACTGAAGGGGACGGCTCCAGGCTTCCTCAGATCGATCCAGCAGTCCAACAGGAGATTCCGCTCGGATTCATCGTCTACATTGCTCAATCATGGAACTGCGGCAGCTGGAGCACTTCGTCGCCGTGGCGGAGGAGCAGCACTTCACCCGCGCCGCCGAGCGCCTCGCCGTCTCGCAGTCCGGGCTCTCCGCCTCCGTACGGGCGCTGGAGCAGGAGCTGCGGACCCCGTTGTTCAGCCGCACCACGCGCACGGTCCGGCTCACCGAGGCGGGGCGGGCGCTGCTGGTGGAGGCGGAGCGCACGCTGGCCGGGGCGCGGGCGGCGCGCGACGCGGTCGATGCCGTACGGGGGCTGCTGCGCGGGACGCTGACGTTGGGGGTCGAGCAGTGCGTGGCGGGGGTGAGTCCGGCGCGGCTGCTGGCGGCGTTCCACCGGGAGCATCCGCAGATGGAGCTGCGGCTGCGGCAGGAGGGCACGAGCAGTCTGCTGGACGGGGTGGCGGGCGGCCGGCTGGACCTGGCGTTCGCGGCGACGGTCGGCCCGGCGGAGTGGCGCGGGGAGCTGGTGCCGCTGGCCCGGGAGCCGATGGTGCTGCTGTGCGCGGCGGGGCATCCGTACGCGGGGCGGGCCGAGGTGGGGTGGGAGGAGCTGCCGGGGGCGTCGTTCATCGACTTCCATCCGGACTGGGGGCCGCGCCGGGCCGCCGACGAGGCGTTCGCGGCGGCGGGGGTGCGGCGGACGGTGGCCCTGGAGGTCAACGATGTGCACAGCCTGCTGGAGCTGGTGCAGGAGGGGCTGGGGATCGCGGTGGTGCCGCACCACTTCTCGCGTAAGCCGGAGGCGGCGCGGCTGGTCGCGGTGGAGCTGGCCGGTCCGCACCGGCCGGTGTACGAGAGCGTGGTGGTGCTCCCGGGGGCGCGGAGCCTGAGCCCGGGGGCGCGGTCGCTGATGCGGCTGGTGCGGGAGGACCCGGTACGGGAACGAGTACGGGAGCCGGCACGGGAGGCTGGGCGGGACCTGGAGCGGGAGCCGGTACGGGCTCAGCCCTGAAGCCCCACCGGCACCCCAGGCCCCACCGACCCCTCAGGTCTCACCGGACCCTCGTGTCTTACCGGACCCTCAGGTCCCCCCAGCCCCTCAGGTGCCACCGGCTCCCGAGGCCGCACCGTCCCCGGCCCGTACGGCTCAGTCCTCGTGGCCCAGTTGCAGGTCGCGCTCGGTGCGGCCGCCGCCCGCGACCTGGAGGACCGTGGCGACCGGCGGATATCCGGCCGCGATCACGGTGTACTCGCCGGACGGCAGATCGACGAACCGGAACGAGCCGTCAGCCCCGGTCGTGAGGGTGTCCACCACATGGCCCGCCGCGTCGAGCAGGGTGACCCGGGCGTCCTCGACGGGCCGTCCGCCGGTGGCCCGGACCACGCCGCGCAGGACGGCCCCGCCCGCCAGCTCGATGTCCTGCCGGGTCTCGCGGGCTGCCTGCACGCTGACCGGGAGGGCGGCGGGGCGGAAGGCGGGGGCGCTGGCGGCGAGGGTGTACTCGCCCGCGATCAGCTCACCGATGACATAGCCGCCCTCGCGGCCGGTGCGGGTCGAGGCGACGACCTCGCCCCGTACGTCGGTGAGGGTGACGGCCGCGTCGCGTACGGGCGCCCCGTCGGGGGTGAGCACGGATCCCGCGAGGCGACCGGCGCCGCCGAGCACCACGTCCAGCTCGACGGGGCGCTCGCCGACGGTGACGCTGACGGCCTGCGGCTGGTGGCCGCCCGCCGCGGCGATCAGAACGTAGGAGCCGGCGCCGGGGACGCTGAGCGCGTACCGGCCGTCCTCACCGCTGGCCCCGCGCCCGGTCTGCTGCCCCTGGACGTCGATGAGGGTGAGGGCGGCCCGGGGGACGGTCGTGCCGTCGGGGTGCTGGACGCAGCCGTGCACCGGCACCCCGGCGAGGTGACCGGAGTCGGCGCGGGCGGTCGGGATCTGTGCGGTCGGGGTCTCGGCGGCGGCTTCGGGGCTGTGGTGGGACACCAGCGGTTTCTCCTTGAGGAAGCAGGCGAGGATCAGGCCGAGCACGAGCACCGGCACGAGGTAGAGGAAGATGCGGGGCATCGCGTCGACGTACGCCTGGATGTAGGCGTCGCGCAGCGCGGGTTCCATCGCGTGGACGATCTGCGGGGTGATCGACTCGGGGTCGGGCAACTCCGCTCCGGTGGGCAGCCGGACGCCGAGCGCGTCGGAGAGCCGCCCGGCGAACAGCGTGCCGAAGATCGCCGCGCCGACGCTGCCGCCGATCTGCCGGAAGTAGTTGTTGGCGCTGGTGGCGGTGCCGAGATCCGAGGGGCGTACGGAGTTCTGCACGGCGAGCACGAGGACGGACATCACCAGGCCGATACCGAGGCCGAGGACGGCCTGGTAGAAGCTGTACGCGAGTGGGGAGGTGTTCGCCTCCAGCAGGGACAGCAGCCCCATGCCGACCACCGAGACGGCGCTGCCGGCGATCGGGTAGATCCGGTAGCGGCCGGTGCGGGTGATGAGGTGGCCCGAGGCGATGGAGCCGCCGACGATGCCCAGCATCATCGGGAGCATCAGCAGCCCGGATTCGGTGGCGCTGACCCCGTCGACCATCTGGAGATAGGTCGGGAGGTAGCTGGCGGCGCCGAAGAGCGCGATGCCCACGACCGCGCCGACCAGACCGGTGACGTTGAAGACGGAGTCGCGGAAGAGCCGTAGCGGAATGATCGGTTCTGCGGCGCGGTGTTCCACGGCGACGAAGAGCGCCGTCGTGGCGACCGCGCCCGCCGCCAGGCCCAGGATGGTGCGCGAGCCCCAGGCGTACTCGGTGCCGCCCCAACTGGTCACCAGCACCAGGCAGGTGGAGGCGGCGGCGAGGAGCGCCGCGCCCAGGACGTCGAGCCGGGGGCGTACGGCGGGCCGGGGCAGCTTGAGGACGACCGCGATGACGGCGAGGGTGACCAGGCCGAACGGGACGTTGATGTAGAAGCACCAGCGCCAGGAGGCGTGGTCGGTGAAGAACCCGCCGAGCAGGGGGCCGGCGACCGAGGCCAGGCCGAAGACCGCACCGATGAGGCCCATGTAGCGGCCGCGTTCCCGGGCCGGGACGATGTCCGCGATGATCGCCTGGACGCCGATCATGAGACCGCCGCCGCCGATGCCCTGGATCGCCCGGAAGGCGATCAGTTCGTCCATGGTGCGCGACCAGCCCGCGAGGGCGGAGCCGATGATGAAGACGACGATGGCGAACTGGAAGACGCCCTTGCGGCCGAAGAGGTCGCCGAGCTTGCCGTAGAGCGGCAGGACGATGGTGGAGGCGAGGAGATAGGCGGTGACGGCCCAGGACATCTTCTCCAGGCCGTGCAGCTCACCGACGATCTTGGGCAGGGCGGTGGCGACGATCATCTGGTCGAGCGCCGCGAGCAGCAGGGTGAGCATCAGCCCGAGGAAGACCATGCGGACCTTGCGGGGGCTGATCTCCACGGCCGCCTGCCCGGGTCCGGGTCCGGCCGGAGGGGGTGGCGGGGGCGGCGCGGCGGTTTCGACGGTCGCCGCCGCCGTGCCGTCCGGATCGGTGCCGTCGGGTCCGGTGCCGTCCGGATCCGGTCCGTCGGGTCCGGTGCCGTCCGGCCCGTCCTTCACCAGCGTGATTCCGCCCACCACGTAACGCTCCCCTCGTCGCACCTGCGCCGCCCATTTCTCGCATCGTGCGGCCAGGCGGGGCAAACGTGACGAGGGGCGTACGCGGCGCGCGCGGAGGGCTTATGCGCCGGTGGGAGCCGCTACGGCGCACAACCGGCCGCCCGGGAAAACCACCCGTTCCGGTGAGGCCGGTCGTTGCGCGGAGGCCGGGCGGACCGGCCCCCGATCGCCGGTGGCTCCTACTTCTCGACCTCGGTGGCGAGGTTCTGAAGCAGCTCGTCGTAGATGCGGGCGAGTCCCTTGGGGGCGAAGGTCCGCTCGAAGAACCCGCCGATGCCGCCCGCGCCGTCCCAGACCGTGACCACGACGGCCTTGGACTTTCCCTCACCGGCCGGGGTGACCGTCCAGGTGGTGACCATGGAGGAGTTGCGGTCCTTCTCGACGAGCTGCCCGTCGGTCGGCTCGCTGACCTCCAGCAGGCAGTCGCGGACGCGCTTGCTGGTCGCCTGGAGCTTCCAGTGGACGAGGGTGCCCTCGCCGTCGCCGCCCTCCCGGACCTCGTACTCGCTGAAGTGCCCGGTCAGCACCTTGCCCCGGACGTCCTTGTAGTCGGCCAGCGCGTCGAACACCGCCTCTGCGTCCGCCGCGATGATCCGCTCCGTGGTGGCCTCGACCTGCGCCATGGCTGTTCCTCCAGCAATCCGTGGTTCGGGGGGTGGGCTGAGCCAACCACCTCGGGCACGGCCGCTCAAAATCGGGGCCGGACGGGGTCAGGGGCAGCGGGTCGCGAGGACGCAGAACTCGTTCCCCTCCGGGTCGGCGAGGACGACCCAGCCCGCCCCGTCCGGTGCGATGCCGGTGCGCCGGGCGCCTAGCGCGAGCAGCCGCTCGACCTCCTCGCCCTGCTCCCGGTCGGTGGGGTTGACGTCGATGTGCAGCCGGTTCTTGACGGCCTTGCCCTCGGGAACGCGCGCGAAGGTCAGCGTCGGCGGCACCGGCCCGGGGCGCCTCTTCCCCTCGGGCACCGCGGGCGAACCGATGGCGACGACCTCCTCCCCCTCCTCCACGTCCTGCACCTCGTAGTCGAGGACCGCGCACCAGAAGCGGGCCAGGCCCATGGGGTCGGCGCAGTCGATCGCGAGCTCGGTGAACTTGCTGGCCATGGTCGGGGCCTCCCGGTCCGGTAGCGGCTCGTCCAGGGCCCACACGCTAGAGGGTCGGCTCGCCTCGCACGATCAAGGGAACACATGTTCTATTCTGCGGGGAGTGCTACCGAGGAGGCGTCCATGCGCTGGGACAATCTGGTCGAGAAGAACTCGACGACCGGGGACAGCGCGCTCTTCGCCGCGGACGCGGTGACCACGCGCACGTTCGACACCCCGGAGTTCCGAGGGATCACCTTCCACGAGATCCGGGCCCGTTCGATCCTGAACCGGGTGCCCGGGGCCTCGCGGATGCCGTTCGAATGGACGGTGAACCCGTACCGGGGCTGCACGCACGCCTGTGTGTACTGCTTCGCCCGCAAGACCCACAGCTATCTGGACCTGGACACCGGGATCGGCTTCGACTCGCAGATCGTCGTCAAGACCAACGCCGCTGAGCTGCTCCAGCGCGAACTGGCCTCCCGGCACTGGCGGGGCGAGCACATCGCGATGGGCACGAACGTCGACTGCTACCAGCGGGCGGAGGGACGGTACCGGCTCATGCCGGGCATCATCGCCGCCCTGCGCGACCGGGCCAACCCGTTCTCCATCCTGACCAAGGGCACGCTGATCCTGCGGGACCTGGAGCTGTTGCGGCAGGCCGCCGAGGTCACCGAGATCGGTGTCTCGGTCTCCGTGGGCTTCACCGACCGGGAGCTGTGGCGGACGGTCGAGCCGGGGACCCCCTCCCCCGAACGCCGGCTCGCCGTGGTGCGCGCCCTCACCGACGCCGGGATCGGCTGCTCGGTCCTGATGGCCCCGGTCATCCCGTTCCTCGGTGACCGCCCGGAGCAGCTGCGCGCCACGGTCGCGGCCGTCGCGGAGGCGGGAGCGGCCTCGGTGACCCCGCTGGTCCTGCATCTGCGCCCCGGCGCGCGCGAGTGGTATCTGCACTGGCTGGGGCGGCACCACCCGCATCTGGTGGAGCGCTACGAGCGGATGTACGCGGGCGGGGCGTACGCCCCCACCTGGTACCAGCGCCGGATCACCCGTCAGGTGCACGAGCTGGCGGACGAGTTCGGGATCGGCCCGGCGCACCGGGGCGAGGCCCGCCGGATCGCCCAGGCGCCGCCCGCCCCGGCCGCCGCACCGGATCCCGGCCCGACGCAGCTGACCCTGCTCTGAGGGCCGCCCGGAGGCCATCGGTGGGGCTGGAGGGGCCTGAGGTCACCGGTGGGCCCTGTGGGGCCGATGGCGTGACCGTACGGGGCGACTCCGCGCGGAACGGGCCCTTCCGCGAGGGAATTCGGGGAGCATGCGGCGGGGACCGGTGATCCGGCGCCGCGTCCCGCCACTCCGGGAGGCCCCATGACGAAACGTGCAGGAATTCTGGTCGCCGTCGGCGCGACCGTCGCCGGTCTGCTGACCGCCGCGCCCGGCCCGGCCGCCGCCACCCCGGCGAGCACGCCGCCCGCCCCGAAACTGAAGTGGACCGACTGTCCGACCGAGAGCTACCCGACGCTCCAGTGCGCGAAGGTCCGCGCCCCGCTGGACCACCGCCGCCCGTCGGGCCGTCAGATCACGCTCGCCCTGTCCCGCGTCCCGCACACCGCGAAGACCTTCCAGGGCCCGCTGCTGGTCAACCCGGGCGGCCCGGGCGGCAGCGGCCTGTCCATGGCCGGGTTCGTGGCGTCCTCGCTGCCGAAGAAGGTGGCCGCGCAGTACGACGTGATCGGCTTCGACCCGCGCGGCGTCGGCAAGAGCACGCCCGCCCTGAACTGCCTGCCCGGGCACTTCGATCCGGTGCGCCCCGACTCGGTGCCGACGTCCTACCGGGCGGAGCGGATCAACCGCGACCGGGCCGAGTCCTTCGCCCGGGCCTGCGGCGAGAAGCACGGGGACGTGCTGCCGTACATGGACACGGTCAGCGCGGCCGAGGACCTCGACGTGATCCGCCGGGCGCTGGGCTCCCGGCAGCTCAACTACTTCGGCTACTCCTACGGCACCTACCTCGGCGCGGTCTACGCCAAGCTGTACCCGGAACGCGTGCGCCGACTGGTGCTGGACTCGGTCGTCGACCCGGACGACGTCTGGTACGAGGGCAACCTCGGCCAGGACTACGCCTTCGACGACCGGCACAAGGCCTTCGCCGCCTGGGTCGCGAAGAACGACGCCGCGTACGGTCTGGGCACCGACCCCGCGCGGGTCGAGGCCGCCTGGTACCGGATGCGGGCGGACGTGGCGCGGAAGCCCGCGGGCGGCACGGTCGGCGCGAGCGAACTGGAGGACGCCTTCCTGCCCGGCGGCTACTACAACGGCTACTGGCCCTACCTCGCCGAGGCGTTCGCCGCGTACGTGAAGGACCGGGACGCCGAGGCGCTGGTCGAGGTGTACGAGAACTTCGGCGCGGTCGACGCGAGCGGCGACAACGGCTACTCGGTCTACACGGCCGTCCAGTGCCGTGACGCCGGCTGGCCCGAGCACTGGAGCACCTGGCGCAACGACAGCCGCCGGATCCACAAGAAGGCGCCGTTCATGACCTGGAACAACACCTGGTACAACGCGCCGTGCGCGAACTGGCCGGTGCCTCCGCTGCGGCCCCTGCCGGTGCACAACCGGCAGCTGCCCCCGGCGCTCATCCTCCAGGCCACGGACGACGCGGCGACTCCGTACGGCGGCGCGGTCAGCATGCACCGCAAGCTCAAGGGCTCCAGCCTCGTCGTGGAGGAGGGCGGCGGCAACCACGGCATCACCCTGAGCGGCAACGACTGCCTGGACAAGCATCTGACGGCCTATCTGACCGACGGCACGGTCCCGCGCGGCCGGGGCGAGGTGGACGCGGTCTGCGCCGCCCTGCCGGAGCCGAAGCCGCTGCCCGCCGAGAAGGCGGCGGCCCAGTCGGTGGACAACAGCAAGGGCAGCCGCCTGCACGGCCTGCTCGGCTTCCGCCCCTGAGCCGGGGAGACGGACGGCGGCGAGGACACCTTCGTGGCGGCCGGGACCCTGGTGACGCATGGCGGGCGGGGCCCTGGTGACGGAAGTGCGTTACGTCCGCCCGCTCACTCCTCCGCCCATCCGCCCGCTCACTCCCCCGGCAGTCGGCTGAGCGCCGCCGCCGCTGCCGCGCCGAGCCGTGGATGCGGGAGGGCCGCCGTGAGGACCGGGCGGGCCTGTTCGTCGGCGAGCCGTCCGAGGCCCTCGACGCAGGCCAGGGCGACGCGCCAGTGGGGTTCGCCCGGGGCCAGCAGGCGTTGCAGGGTGGCGACGAGGGCGGGCACCGACTCGGGGGCCCGCAGGTCGGTGAGCAGGCGCACCGGGTGCAGGGCGTAGGCGGTGCGCAGGGCGTTGGTGGCGAGCGCCGCGGCGGCCCGGGGTGTACGGGGGTCGTTCAGGCGGGCCAGGGCGTGGGCGGCGGAGACACAGCGTTCGGGGTCGCGGTGGTTGAGCAGGAGCACCAGCGCCTCGAACGCCCGCCGGTCGCCCGCGCAGCCGAGCCGGAAGGCGGCTATCTCGCGCGCCCACAGGGGCTGGTGCGGCTCCACCAGGACCCGGGCCAGCTCCTCGGGGTCCTCGGCGGCGACGAGCCGGGCGTACCGCGGCGATCCGGCCGCCTCGGTCTCCAGCCGGTCCACAAGGGAACGGAACTCCTCGTCCATGACGTCATCCATGACGCTCAGCGTATCGACGGGCACGCTCCGTACGGGGCGGGACGGCCGAGCCCGTGTGGCCCAGGGCACACGAACCCAGGGGTGGCGCGCTCGTTACTCGCCGGTTAATCTCATCTGAGCGGGGCACACTCCCCCGCAGGCTCCGGTGGCCTGGTGACGCAGCCACCCGGAGTGCTTGTCGGTTCGGCTTTACGTGCGACGTGACTCCGGGACAGAGTCCGTCACCCCTCACGGCCGGGCGCGCGCTCCTCGCGCCCCGGCCCCGCGCTCCACGACACGCAGCTTCCGTACACCACGCGCCGCTCCCTCATCGCCGCGCGCGCTGTGCTCCCACAGTCGTCACTCACCCTGGAGTCCCGTGATGGACACCCCTCTCTCCACCATCGCCGTCGTCGGTCTCGGCACCATGGGCGCCGGCATCGCCGAGGTCCTGGCCCTGGCGGGCCGCGAGGTCATCGGCATCGACATCAGCGAGGCGGCCGCCCTCGGGGCCGTCGCCTCCCTCGAAGCGTCCACCGCACGGGCCGTGGGCCGCGGGCGGATCACCGAGGAGGAGCGGGCCGCCGCGCTCGCCCGCTTCCGTACCGCGGACACCCTCCGGGCCGCCGCCGATGCCGAGCTGGTCATCGAGGTGGTGCCGGAGTCGTACGAGATCAAGCAGCAGGTGTTCCGGGAGCTGGACGCGATCGTCTCCCCCACCACGATCCTGGCCACCGGCACCAACGCGCTGTCGGTGACCCGGCTGGCCGCCGAGTCGCAGCGCCCCGAGCGCGTGCTCGGCCTGCACTTCTTCAACCCGGCCCCCGCGATGAAGCTGGTCGAGGTGGTCTCCTCGGTGCTGACCGCGCCGCCCGCCGTCGAGGCCGTCACCCGGCTTGCCCGGGAGCTGGGCAAGGAGACCGTCGCGGTCGGCGACCGGCCGGGGTTCGTCGCGGACGGGCTGCTCTTCGGCTACCTGAACCAGGCCGCCGCGATGTACGAGGCGAACTACGCGTCCCGCGAGGACATCGACGCCGCGATGAAGCTGGGCTGCGGGCTGCCGATGGGTCCGCTCGCCCTGCTGGACCTGATCGGCATCGACACCGCGCGCACGGTCCTGGAGGCCATGTACGCCGAGTCCCGCGACCGGCTGCACGCCCCGGCCCCGATCCTCGGGCAGCTCAGCAGCGCGGGCCTGACCGGCCGGAAGGCCGGGCGCGGCTTCTACACGTACGACGCCCCGGGCGGCCAGGACGTGGTGCCCGACGCGCTGACCCCGGCGGCCGGCGCCGAGGCGGGCGCGGGGCGCGCGGTGGCGTCGGTGGGCGTCGCGGGCTCCGGCACCATGGCGTCCGGGATCGCCGAGGTCTTCGCGAAGGCCGGCTACGGCGTGGTGCTGGCGGCCAGGACCCAGGAGAAGGCGGACCTCGCCAAGGGGCGGATCGCGAAGTCCCTGGAGCGCTCGGTGTCCAAGGGGCGGCTCACCGCCGAGGCCCGGGACGAGACGCTGGCGCGGATCACGGCGGCCGGTTCGCTGGACGCGTTCGCCGAGGTCGACCTCGCCGTCGAGGCGGTCGCCGAGGACCTGGAGATCAAGCAGCAGCTGTTCGCCGCGATGGACAAGATCTGCAGGCCCGGCGCGGTGCTCGCCACCACCACCTCCTCCCTGCCGGTCGTCGCGATCGCCCGGGCGACCGCGCGCCCCGAGGACGTCATCGGGATGCACTTCTTCAACCCGGCGCCCGCGATGAAGCTGGTCGAGGTGGTCCGTACCGTCCTGACCGCCGACGATGTGCACGCCACGGTCCGCGCGGTCTGCGCAAAGATCCGCAAGCACCCGGTGGACTGCGGGGACCGGGCCGGGTTCATCGTGAACGCGCTGCTGTTCCCGTACCTCAACAACGCGATCAAGATGGTCGAGGAGCACTACGCCTCGCTGGACGACATCGACGCGGCGATGAAGCTGGGCGGCGGCTACCCGATGGGCCCGTTCGAACTGCTCGACGTGGTCGGCCTGGACGTCTCGCTGGCCATCGAGAAGGTGCTGCACCAGGAGTTCCGCGACCCGGGCCTGGCTCCCGCGCCGCTGCTGGAGCACCTGGTCGCCGCGGGGTGCCTCGGCCGCAAGACGGGGCGCGGCTTCCGCGAATATGCCCGTCGCTGACCCGGGAGCCGGGTGGGGCGGGCTGCTGGGACCCTCCGGCGGTCCGCCCCCGCAGGCGCGCTCTCCTGCACCGATGCGTTACGTTCATGCCATGTCCCAGCCCGCCAAGTCACCCCGTGCCACCGCCGCGACCGACGCCCCGGAGACCACCGCGGGGACGCGGGCGGCCGCCCAACGGCTCAAGATGCGCCGCGAACTGGCCGCCGCCGCGATGGAACTCTTCGCCACGAAGGGGTACGAGGCGACGACGGTCGACGAGATCGCGGGCGCCGCGGGCGTGGCCCGCCGGACCTTCTTCCGCCACTTCCGCTCCAAGGAAGAGGCCATCTTCCCGGACCACGACGACACCCTCGTCAGGGCCGAGGCCGTCCTGAACGCCGCCCCCGCGCACGAGCACCCGCTCGACACCGTCTGCCGCGGCATCAAGGAAGTCATGAAGATGTACGCGGCCAAGCCCGCCGTCTCCGTGGCCCGTTACAAACTGACCCGTGAGGTGCCGACCCTCCGGGAGGCCGAGATCGCGTCGGTGGCCCGCTACGAGCGGCTGTTCACCCGCTATCTCCTGGGCCACTTCGACGAGCGCGACCACCATGTGGGCAACGACGACCCGCTGCTCGCGGAGGTCGCCGCGTCCGCCGTCGTCACCGCGCACAACCACGTGCTGCGCCGCTGGCTGCGGGCGGGCGGCCAGGGCGATGTGGAGGCCCAGCTCGACCGTGCCTTCGCCATCGTGCGCGACACCTTCGGGACGGGCATCGGGGCCGGCCGGACCGCCCAGGCCGAGCCCGAGCGCGCCCCGGCCGCCGTGACCGCGGACGGCGAGGTGCTGGTCGCGGTGGCGCGGACGGACGCCCCGCTGGACGAGGTCATGCGGACGATCCAGCAGGCACTCAAGGACCGCTGACCCCGGCGTCCGGCTGCCCGGCGGGGGCCGCGGCCTCCCAGGGCGGGGGCGCAGCGCCCTCGCTCCAGGCGGCCAGCTCCTCGGGGCCGTAGCAGAGGATGGCGCACTGCTCGGCGTAGTCGAGGGCGGGTTCGGTGAAGCCGCCGGTGGAGACGACGAGTGCCACGTCCGCCGCGTGCACCGCGTAGCAGGTGCCGCCGAACCGCTGTAGGTCCTGGGAGCCGGCCCGGCTCGTAGGACCGTAGCGCTTGCACTGGACGACGACGCGGCGGCCGTCCGGGGTGGTGCCCAGCACTTCGGCGCCCAGGTCCCCCGCGCCGCCCACCACCTCGGCGTCGGCGCAGCCGTCGCGGCGGCAGAGTCCGGCGACGGCCTCCTCGAAGGTGTACGGGTCGAGTCGGGCGTAGTCGACGGGGCGGTCGGCCGGCTCCGGGGCGGTGGGGCGGACTTCGGCACGGGCCGCCTCGGCGGCGTCCAGCTCCGCGAGGCCCTCGTCGACGATGTCGTACGCGGCCTCGGTGACAGCCGCCGCGACCCGGCGGGCGCGTCGGCGGCGGCGCAGCAGCAGGACGGCCAGGGCGGGCAGCGAGAGGGCCACGATCACGGCGAAGGCCGGGTGGCGGGCGGCGCTCTCCCAGACCGCCCGCAGCGCCAGCCCGCCGCCCGCCACGAGCAGGGCGAGCAGCGCGAAGCCGAAGGAGGTGCGCCGGAGGTCGAAGGAGGCGCGCCCCTGCCGGTCGCCCCGTCTGCGGCGGATCGGTATCGCCATCGGTGTCCCACCCCTGTCTCCTCGTCGTTTCAAGATCACTTGCTGTGGCACCGTGTGCCCCGTGCGGCGCGTTCGACGCACGGCGGGGCGCCCGGCGCGGGCGTCGGCCGAAATCCGCTGGTCCACCGGACGCCGCCGTGCTGAGGTGCACGGATGCGACCCACCGAGATCCGCGACCTGTTCGACCGCGAGCTGCGGGAGTACGCCCGCCCGGACGGGCCCGGCGTACGCGTCGAACGCTCCGGCCCCCTGGTCCGCCAGGTGGGCGGGCCCGACGACTGGAACGGGGTGGTCTGGTCCGAGCCGGGCCTGGACGCCGAAGGGGCCGACGCGGCGATCGCGGCCCAGATCGCCCACTGGGGCGGGCTCGGCCACGAGGAGTTCGAATGGAAGCTCTACTCCCATGACGGCCCGGCCGACCTGGGCGAGCGGCTGCGGGCCGCGGGATTCGCGGCCGAGCCGTCGGAGACGCTGCTGGTCGCCCCGGTCGAGTCGCTGACCGGGCTGCCCGGGGCGCACCCGCCGGCGGGGGTCGAGCTGCGGGTGGTGACCGACGCGGCGGGGGTGGAGCTGATGGCGCTGGCCCACGAGCGGGCGTTCGGGACGGACGCGGGAAGGCTGCGCCACCAGGTGCTGACACGGCTGGAACAGGCCCCGGACGACTTCGTGGCGCTCGTGGCGTCGGCCGACGGCGAGCCGGTCAGCTCGGCCCGGATGGAGCTGTACCCGGGGACGGCCTTCGCGGGGCTCTGGGGCGGCGGCACGGTCGCGGAGTGGCGCGGCAGGGGCGTCTACCGGGCTCTGGTGGCGTACCGGGCCCGGATCGCCGCCGAGCGCGGCTACCGCTACCTCCAGGTCGACGCGACCGACATGTCCGCCCCGATCCTGGCCCGGCTGGGCTTCACGGCGCTCGGGACCACGACGCCGTATGTGTACCGCCGGCCCCGCTGACCGCCTGCCAGCAGGACAGAACGTCTCGTAACGCCCATCGTGTTGCTCATGCGTGCCCACGAGATGACAAGTGAGAGAAATTGTTGGCACTGGGTGCCTTGTCAGGTGTCACGGAGTGCCATACGTTGAAGGTGTCCGGGCGGCCGGCGTGCTGAGAACTCACACGTGCGCCGGCTGTCCCCGCAACCACCGTGCTGCGCGCCCGGACGCCTGCGTCACAGGCACCTTCTGCTCCACCGAGCAAAGCCAGCTCCACCTGCCGAACCGACGGCAACACCTCCACACCGCACCGCTCCCCCTGCCAGCAGGGCCCTCAAGCGTTCCCTCGACGCCGCATCACCGGAGGCAACACCGTGAAGGAAATCCTGGACGCGATCCAGTCGCAGGACAGCACGGCCGCGGACTTCGCGGCCCTGTCCCTCCCCGAGTCCTACCGCGCCATCACCGTGCACAAGGACGAGGCGGAGATGTTCGCCGGTCTCGAATCCCGCGACAAGGACCCCCGCAAGTCGATCCACCTCGACGACGTCCCGGTCCCCGAACTCGGTCCCGGCGAGGCCCTCGTCGCCGTGATGGCCAGCTCGGTGAATTACAACTCCGTCTGGACGTCGATCTTCGAGCCGGTCTCGACCTTCAACTTCCTGGAGCGGTACGGGAAGCTCAGCGAGCTCACCAAGCGCCACGACCTGCCGTACCACGTCATCGGCTCCGACCTGGCGGGCGTCGTCCTGCGCACCGGGCCCGGCGTGAACGCCTGGAACCCGGGCGACGAGGTCGTCGCGCACTGCCTCTCGGTCGAGCTGGAGTCCTCCGACGGCCACAACGACACGATGCTCGACCCCGAGCAGCGCATCTGGGGCTTCGAGACGAACTTCGGCGGCCTGGCGGAGATCGCCCTCGTCAAGTCCAACCAGCTGATGCCCAAGCCCCAGCACCTCAGCTGGGAGGAGGCCGCCGCCCCGGGCCTGGTCAACTCGACCGCGTACCGCCAGCTCGTCTCGCGCAACGGCGCGGGCATGAAGCAGGGCGACAACGTGCTGATCTGGGGCGCCAGCGGCGGGCTCGGCTCGTACGCCACCCAGTTCGCCCTGGCCGGCGGCGCCAACCCGATCTGCGTCGTCTCCAGCCCCGAGAAGGCCGAGATCTGCCGGTCGATGGGCGCGGAGGCGGTCATCGACCGCAACGCCGAGGGCTACAAGTTCTGGAAGGACGAGCGCACCCAGGACCCGAAGGAGTGGAAGCGCTTCGGCAAGCGCATCCGCGAGTTCACCGGCGGCGAGGACATCGACATCGTCTTCGAGCACCCCGGACGCGAGACCTTCGGCGCCTCGGTCTACGTCACCCGCAAGGGCGGCACCATCACCACCTGCGCCTCCACCTCGGGCTACATGCACGAGTACGACAACCGCTACCTGTGGATGTCCCTCAAGCGCATCATCGGCTCCCACTTCGCCAACTACCGCGAGGCCTGGGAGGCCAACCGCCTCATCGCGAAGGGCAAGATCCACCCGACGCTCTCCAAGACGTACTCCCTGGAGGACACCGGTCAGGCCGCCTACGACGTCCACCGCAACCTCCACCAGGGCAAGGTCGGCGTCCTCGCCCTGGCCCCCCGCGAGGGTCTGGGCGTGCGCGACCAGGAAATGCGCGAGCAGCACATCGACGCCATCAACCGCTTCCGCAACGTCTGAGGTTCCCCGATGAACGAACGTCAGAAGGACCGGCCCTGGCTCATGCGGACGTACGCCGGTCACTCGACCGCCGAGGCGTCCAACGAGCTGTACCGCCGCAACCTCGCCAAGGGCCAGACGGGTCTCTCGGTCGCCTTCGATCTGCCCACGCAGACCGGATACGACCCGGACCACATCCTCGCCCGCGGCGAGGTGGGCCGTGTCGGTGTTCCCGTCTCGCACCTCGGTGACATGCGGCGGCTGTTCCAGGACATCCCCCTGGAGCAGATGAACACCTCGATGACGATCAACGCGACCGCCATGTGGCTGCTGGCGCTCTACCAGGTGGTCGCGGAGGAGCAGGGGGCCGACACGGCCAAGCTCCAGGGAACGACGCAGAACGACATCGTGAAGGAGTACCTCTCGCGCGGGACGCACGTCTTCCCGCCGGTGCCCTCACTGCGGCTGACCACCGACATGATCACGTACACGGTCAACCGCATCCCCAAGTGGAACCCGATCAACATCTGCAGCTACCACCTCCAGGAGGCGGGGGCCACCCCGGTCCAGGAGATCGCGTACGCCATGTCGACCGCCATCGCGGTGCTCGACGCGGTCCGCGACTCGGGCCAGGTGCCCGAGGAGAAGTTCGGTGACGTGGTCGCCCGCATCTCGTTCTTCGTGAACGCGGGCGTCCGCTTCATCGAGGAGATGTGCAAGATGCGCGCCTTCGGCCGGATCTGGGACCGCGTCACCCGCGAGCGGTACGGCATCACCGACGCCAAGCAGCGCCGCTTCCGCTACGGCGTCCAGGTCAACTCCCTCGGCCTGACCGAGGCGCAGCCGGAGAACAACGTCCAGCGCATCGTGCTGGAGATGCTGGCCGTCACCCTCTCCAAGGACGCCCGCGCCCGCGCCGTGCAGCTGCCGGCCTGGAACGAGGCGCTGGGGCTCCCCCGCCCCTGGGACCAGCAGTGGTCGCTGCGGATCCAGCAGGTGCTGGCGCACGAGAGCGATCTGCTGGAGTACGAGGACATCTTCGCCGGTTCGCACGTCATCGAGGCCAAGGTGGACGCCCTGGTCGAGGAGTCGCTGGCGGAGATCGACCGGATCCAGCAGATGGGCGGCGCGATGGCGGCCGTCGAGTCCGGCTACCTCAAGTCCGAGCTGGTCTCCTCGCACGCGGCCCGGCGGGCCCGGATCGAGGCCGGCGACGAGAAGATCGTCGGCGTCAACATCTACGAGTCCACCGAGCCCAACCCGCTCACCTCCGACCTCGACGGCGCGATCATGACCGTCGACCCCGAGAACGAGGCCCGGGTCGTCGCGGCGCTGCACGAGTGGCGGGACAACCGCGACGAGGCGCGGGCCTCGGAGGCGCTGGCCGCGCTGAAGAAGGCGGCCGCGGGCACCGAGAACCTGATGGAGGCCACCGTCGAGTGCGCCCGCGCGGGCGTCACCACCGGCGAGTGGTCCTGGGCGCTGCGGGACGTCTTCGGCGAGTTCCGCGCGCCCACCGGGGTCTCCTCGGCCCCGGTCGCGGTCAGCGCGGAGCCGGGCAGCACGCTCGCCCTGGTCCGTGAGAAGGTCACCCGGACCGCCGCCGACCTGGGCGCCGGGCGACTGCGTCTGCTGGTCGGCAAGCCGGGCCTGGACGGGCACTCCAACGGGGCCGAGCAGATCGCCGTACGGGCCAGGGACGCCGGGTTCGAGGTGGTCTACCAGGGGATCCGGCTCACCCCCGAGCAGATCACCGACGCGGCGCTCGCCGAGGACGTGCACTGCGTGGGCCTGTCCATCCTCTCCGGCTCGCACGCCGAGCTGGTCCCCGACGTGCTGCACCGGCTGCGCGAGGCCGGGGCGCCGGACATCCCGGTGATCGCGGGCGGCATCATCCCGCCGGCCGACGCCACCGCCCTCATCGAAGCCGGAGTGGCCGCCGTCTTCACCCCGAAGGACTTCGGCATCACGGAGATCATCGGCCGTATCGTCGACGAGATCCGGAAAGCGAACAAGCTCGACCCTCTGGAGGTCCCCGCATGACCACGCCCACTCCCTCGGTCAACCGCCTGCGCCCGCGCCGCTCGTGCCTGGCCGTGCCGGGCTCCAACCCGCGCTTCCTGGAGAAGGCCCAGGGCCTCCCGGCCGACCAGGTCTTCCTCGACCTGGAGGACGCCTGCGCGCCGCTCGCCAAGGAGGGCGCCCGCCACCACATCGTGGACGCGCTGAACAACGGTGACTGGAGCGGCAAGACCCGGGTCGTGCGGGTCAACGACTGGACGACGCACTGGACGTACCGGGACGTCATCACGGTCGTCGAGGGCGCGGGCCCGAACCTCGACTGCATCATGCTGCCGAAGGTCCAGGACGCCCAGCAGGTCGTGGCGCTGGACCTGCTGCTGACCCAGATCGAGAAGACGATGGGCTTCGAGGTCGGGAAGATCGGCATCGAGGCGCAGATCGAGAACGCCAAGGGCCTGGTGAACATCGACGAGATCGCCCAGGCCTCGCCCCGCCTGGAGACGCTGATCTTCGGCCCGGCCGACTTCATGGCGTCGATCAACATGAAGACCCTGGTCGTCGGCCAGCAGCCGCCCGGCTACCCGGCGGACGCCTACCACTACATCCTGATGCGCATCCTGATGGCGGCCCGCAGCCACGACCTCCAGGCGATCGACGGCCCCTTCCTCCAGATCCGTGACGTGGACGCCTACCGCGAGGTGGCCGGCCGCGCCGCCGCCCTCGGCTTCGACGGCAAGTGGGTGCTGCACCCGGGGCAGGTCGACGCGGCGAACGAGGTGTTCTCGCCCTCGCAGGAGGACTACGACCACGCCGAGCTGATCCTCGACGCGTATGACTGGTGCACCTCCGAGGAGGGCGGCAAGAAGGGCTCCGCGATGCTCGGCGACGAGATGATCGACGAGGCCAGCCGCAAGATGGCCCTGGTCATCGCGGGCAAGGGCCGGGCCGCCGGAATGCAGCGCACGTCCAAGTTCGAAGCCCCGGAGGCCTGATCATGCAGTTCGGACGCACGTATGAGGAGTTCGAGGTCGGTGCCGTCTACAAGCACTGGCCCGGAAAGACGGTCACGGAGTACGACGACCACCTCTTCTGTCTGCTGACCATGAATCACCACCCGCTGCACATGGACAGCAACTACGCGGAGAAGACGACCGACTTCGGCAAGAACGTGGTCGTCGGCAACTACATCTACTCGCTGCTGCTCGGCATGTCGGTGCCGGACGTCTCCGGAAAGGCCATCGCCAATCTGGAGGTCGAATCGCTCAAGCACATCGCGCCGACCTTCCACGGCGACACGATCTACGGCGAGACGACCGTGCTGGACAAGACCCCGTCGAAGTCCAAGAACGACCGCGGCATCGTCTACGTGGAGACCAAGGGCTACAAGCAGGACGGCACGGTCGTCTGCGTGTTCCGGCGCAAGGTGATGGTCCCCACCGAGACGTACATCAAGGAGCGCGGCGGGGAGCAGCCCGGCCGCCCGACGCCCGCCAAGTAACCGTCTGAAGCCTTAAGGCCACCGCGTGAAGCCACAGGAGAAGCAGCCATGACGCGACTCGCCCAGACCGCCGGTCTGAACGACATCCAGCGGGAAATCCTGGCCACGGTCCGGGATTTCGTCGACAAGGAGATCATTCCGGTCGCGACCCAGCTGGAGCACCGCGACGAGTACCCGACGGAAATCGTCGAGGGACTCAAGGAACTCGGCCTGTTCGGGCTGATGATCCCCGAGGAGTACGGGGGGCTGGGTGAGTCGCTGCTCACCTACGCGCTGTGCGTGGAGGAGATCGCCCGCGGCTGGATGAGCGTGTCGGGCATCATCAACACGCATTTCATCGTGGCCTACATGCTCAAGCAGCACGGCACGCAGGAGCAGAAGGACACGTTCCTGCCACGGATGGCGCTCGGCGAGGTGCGCGGGGCCTTCTCGATGTCCGAGCCGGCGCTCGGCTCGGACGTCTCTGCCATCTCGTCGAAGGGCGTCAAGGAAGGCGACGAGTACGTTCTCAACGGCCAGAAGATGTGGCTGACGAACGGCGGAACCTCTACTTTGGTGGCCGTTCTGGCCCGAAGTGACGAAGGCCACCCCGAGGGCACCGCGCCGCACAAGTCGATGACGACCTTCCTGGTGGAGAAGGAGCCCGGCTTCGGAGAGGTCCGGCCCGGCCTGACCATCCCCGGGAAGATCGACAAGATGGGCTACAAGGGCGTCGACACGACCGAGCTCATCATGGACGACCTGCGCATTCCGGCCAATCGCGTCCTCGGAGGCACGACCGGCCGAGGGTTTTACCAAATGATGGACGGCGTCGAGGTCGGCCGGGTGAATGTCGCCGCGCGTGGTTGCGGTGTCGCGCAGCGCGCATTCGAACTGGGCGTTTCGTACGCCCAGCAGCGCCACACCTTCGGCAAGCCGATCGCCCAGCACCAGGCGATCCAGTTCAAACTGGCCGAAATGGCCACCAAGGTCGAAGCCGCTCATGCGATGATGGTGAACGCAGCACGCAAAAAGGACTCCGGGGAACGAAACGACCTGGAGGCAGGGATGGCGAAGTACCTCGCCTCCGAGTACTGCAAGGAAGTCGTCGAGGACGCCTTCCGTATCCACGGCGGCTACGGCTTCTCCAAGGAGTACGAGATCGAGCGCCTCTACCGCGAGGCGCCGATGCTGCTGATCGGTGAAGGTACCGCCGAGATCCAGAAAATGATCATTGGCCGGCGCCTCTTGGAGGAGTACCGATTCCAGGGCTGATTGTCCGTTTTGGGGTGATCTGGTGGCGAAGAACGTCACACCGGGTCACCCTCGACGGGCGGCGTTCGTCAGTCCGACTCGGCTGCTGGCTTGCCCAGTTGCGCCCGGCAACCGATAGCATCTTCGGAAAGCCGCCGTCCCCCGTTGCCAGCGCGGCATCATCCGCTACGAAGGTCATTCATGCCCGACAGCACTTCCACCGCATCCCGCGGCGGGGTCCGCATCGCCCGCGGAGCTTCCCCGTGGCTCCTGCCGACCGTCGCCACCGCAGCCCTCAGCCTCGCCCGTGCCCGCAAGTCGGGGCGCTGGGCAGCAGCGGCCGTGCCCACCACCGCGCTCGCGGCGGGCATGCTGTGGTTCTTCCGTGACCCCGAGCGCGAGATCACCGAAGGCCGGGTCATCTCCCCGGCCGACGGCGTGGTGCAGAGCATCATGCCGTGGAAGGACGGGCGCACCCGCGTCGCGATCTTCATGAGCCCGCTCAACGTCCACGTCAACCGCGCGCCGCTGGCCGGCACCGTGACGTCGGTCGAGCACATCCCGGGCGGGTTCGTTCCGGCGTTCAACAAGGAGAGCGAGAACAACGAGCGCGTTGTCTGGCACTTCGACACCGAGCTCGGCGACATCGAGATGGTGCAGATCGCGGGAGCGGTCGCCCGTCGGATCGTGCCGTACCTCCCCGAGGGCACGAAGGTGGAGCAGGGCGAGCGCATCGGCCTGATCCGCTTCGGCTCGCGCGTGGACATCTACCTCCCGGAGGGTATCGATGTCGCGGTCGAGGTCGGTCAGGCCACCACCGCGGGGGTGACTCGAATTGACCGTGATTGATCCCGATACCAAGGCCGGCTGGGTGCCGGAGGCCGAAGACGAGAACGACGTCGACGGCACGGAGGACATGCCGCTCTCGATGCGGTTGTCGATAGCGGACACGCTCACACTCGGTAACGCGACGTGCGGGTTCATGGCGGTGTACTTCACCACCACGGGCATCCTGATCCCGCACCTCACGGGCAGCGAGGAGACGGGCATGGCCCGGCACTCGGCCGCCACCGCCGTGATCCTCATGCTGATGGCCGCGATCTTCGACCTGTTCGACGGGCTCGTGGCGCGCAAGCTGCGTTCCTCGCCGATGGGTGCCGAGCTGGACAACCTCTCGGACCTCATCAGCTTCGGGCTCGCGCCGGCGTACTTCGTACTCGTGTACGGCATGGTCGCCGACGACGCCCACCAGCGGGTGTCGGCACTGGCGGCGATCGTCGTGTTGCTGGCGGTGGTGCTCAGGCTGGCCAGATTCTCCTGCGTGACCATGAAGGACGGCATGTTCCAGGGCATGCCGAGCCCCTTCGGAGCGCTGACGGTCGTCTCGATCGTGCTCCTGGAGCTGCCCTTCGTGCCGACCCTGCTCGCGATCATCGGCGTGGCATGGCTGATGGTGAGCCGGGTGGAGTACCCCAAGCCGCGGGGCATCCTCGCGGTGGCGATGCTCAGCTGGATCGTGGCCGCGATGGGGCTGCTCGCCGCCTGGGCGTTCGACGCCCCCGGCGGTCAGCTGCTGCTCCAGACGGGCTGCGCGCTCCAGGTGGTGCTCGGCGCGGTGATCCCGCTGTTCGCCACCGCGCGACGGGTGAACACGTTTCGTGACAACCGGCGCGAGGCGCGGGCGGCGCAGCTGCCGTAGCGGTACGCACATGGCTCTCGGGGCCCGGATGCTCCCCGGCATCCGGGCCCTCGTGCGTTTCCGGCGCGCCGTGAAGGGCGGCCTTACCACCGCGCGCGTCCCGCCGCCAGAGGTGATGCCCTCCCGGTGGCTGAGAGTTTTCGGCAGCGAGGTGAGTACGGAGTTCCCGTCCCTGCGCCGGACCCGGCTTCTAGAATCGCCTCGCAACCGACACCCGGGCCATTTCGGCCTGGGCGCGGTCCGGGAGGCCGGGGGGTCCGAGATGAATCTGATGCTGGTGGGGACGCGTGTGGCGGCGGTCGCGGCGGCGGGGGCGCTGCTGGCCGGATGCGGCGGGTCGGAGTCGAAGGGCAAGGACGGGCCCGGCCCGAAGCCGAGCGGATCCGCGAAGCAGGGCGGCCCCGCGACCGGCGGGGAGAAGACGGGCGCGTCCAAGAAGCCCGACCCGAAGCAGTCGACGCTGCCGGGCGCGCTGCCCAGCGCCTACGACTTCACACCTGACCCGGACCGGGTCCCGAAGAACGCGGCCCAGGCCCGGAAGCTGACCCGTGACGCCGCGCTCGGGGAGAACGACTGGACCGCGGGGATGGTCCGGCACACCCCGTACGAGAGCGGCGGCAGCTGGCCCGTGCTGCCGGACTCCTGCGTCTGGACCCGCTCCGCGCTGCCCCCGGGCATCCTGGACAGCTTCACGCGGCGGCTGGACATCCCGGCACAGGGCGGCAAGGGCCGGGTGCAGGGGGCGGTGACCGTGACCGTGCACCGGACCGAGGCGGGGGCCGACCGGGAGATCAAGGACACCGTCCAGGAGAGCTTCCGGTGCCCGGACCAGGAGCTGGGCGGCGGGCAGCGCCTCAGCGGTCTGATGTCCCTCCAGTTCGACCCGAAGGACGTGCGCAACGCGGACGCCTCGCTGTTCGAGGCCGGGAAGTACACGGGCCCCGAGTCGGGCGGCGTCCAGGACTACGTCTGGTCCAAGTCCCGGATCGGCCCGGTCACGACGGCCGTCTCGGTCAAGGGCGCCAAGGGCTACACCAACACCGACCTGCTGCGGATCGCCGCCGAGGGCGGCGCCAAGGTGCTCTACCGCGTCGAGCTGGAACTGAAGTGACCGCGGGCCCGGAACCGACGTGACCGCAGGCCCGGACGAAAGGCGCTGACCCCTGATGGAACCGCTCCGCTCCACCGACCCGGCACGGATCGCCGGGTACCGCGTCCTCGGCCGCCTCGGCGCGGGTGGCATGGGCGTGGTGCTGCTGGGCCGGTCGCCCGGCGGCGCGCTGGTGGCGATCAAGCTGATCCGCGCGGAGTACGCCGACGACACCGGCTTCCGCGCCCGCTTCCGGCGCGAGGTGGCCATCGCCCGGCAGGTCCGCAACCGGTGGGCGGTGCCGGTGGTCGACGCCGACACCGAGGCGCCGGCCCCGTGGCTGGCCACCGAGTTCGTGCCCGGGCCCGCCCTGAGCGAGGCGGTGGGCGGCGGGGGGCCGCTGCCGGAGCGCGGGGTGCGGGCGCTGGGCTCGATGCTCGCGGAGGCACTGGGGGCCGTCCACACGGCGGGCCTGGTGCACCGGGACGTCAAGCCCGGCAACGTCCTGCTGGGGCTCGACGGCCCCCGGCTGATCGACTTCGGGATCGCGCGGGCCCTGGACGACACCGTCCTCACGGCGACGGACGTGATCGTCGGCTCCCCCGGCTTCCTCTCGCCCGAGCAGGCGCAGGGGCGGCGGATCGGCCCGGCGAGCGACGTGTTCTCGCTGGGCTGCGTCCTGGTGTACGCGGCGACGGGCGGGCGGCCGTTCGGCACCGGCCCGGTGGAGGCGATGCTGTTCCGTACGGTGCACGATCCGGCGGAGCTGGGCGCGCTGCCGCCCGGGCTGCGCCCGGTCGTGGAGGCGTGCCTGTCCAAGGCCCCCGAGGACCGTCCGACGACGGCGGACGTCCGGCAGGCGTTCGCCGAGGACCTGTCGGGCGGCAGCTGGCTGCCCGGCCCGGTCACTCATCTGATCGCCGAGCGCTCGGCGCGGATGCTCGCCCTGCCCGACATCGACGCGACGAGCCTGGACGCGGGCGGCGGTCCGGCCGGCGGTCCCGGCGGTGGTCCGGAGGGCGGCCCGTTCGGTGGACCGCCCGGCGGCCCGTTCGGCGGTCCGGACACGGGCGCCGGTACCGGGGCCGGGAGCGGAGGCCGGGACACGACCGCCGTGTCCCCCTCCCCCGGCCGTCGTCGCTTCCTCACGTACGTCACCGGGGGCGTGGTGCTCGCCGCGGCGGGCTCCACCACCGCCTGGCTGGTCTCCGGCGGCGACAAGGACCCCGGGGGCAGGGGCGAGAAGGACGGGAAGACCGCCCGGCCCGAGCTGCGCATCGGGCTCCAGGCCGACCTCAGCGGCCCGTCCGCGGCCATCGGCAGGGGCCAGGACCGGGCGGCCCGGCTCGCGGTCGCCGAGCACAACGCGCGGCGCGACGCGCCGTTCACCCTGCGGCTGACCACGGTCGACGACGGGGGCGGGGAGGAGCGGGCGAAGGCGGCGGTGCGCCGGTTCGCCGAGGACCCGCTCCTGGTGGCCGCGATCGGCGCGACCGGCACGGACGCGGCCCGGGAGGCGCTGGTCGCCTACGACGAGGCGGCGCTGCCGCTGCTCAGCGTGGTCGACGGGGACATCCGGCATCTGAACCGGGTCTTCCTGTGCGCCCGGCCGCGCAACGACATGCAGATGCTGCCGGTGGCGGAGTTCCTCGGGGCCTACGAGATCGACCGGGTGGCGCTGGTCGACGACGGCACCGAGTACGGCCGGCAGACCACCCGCTTCCTCGACGCGGGGCTGCGCGGCAACGGCCGCACCGTCTTCGCGGAGACCGTACGGGAGGGCACGCGTGACCTGGACGCGGAGGCCGAGCGGATCGTCGGGAAGCGGCCGGGGGCGGTGGTGTACGGGGGCGGCCTGCGGGACGCCGGACGGTTCGCGAAGTCGCTGAACCGGGCCGGGTTCCTGGGGCCGAAGATCGCCACCCAGGCCGCGCACGACCCGCGGTTCCTGGCCGAGGCGGGCGAGGACGCGGCGGGCTGGCTGGTCGTCTCGACGGCCGCCGATCCCGCGTCCGTACCCTCGGTGCACCCGTTCGCCGCCGCCTACCGCAAGCGCTTCGACCAGGCGCCGCCGCTGTTCGCGGCCGAGGCGTACGACGCGGTCGGACTGATCGCGTCGTGCGCCGAGAAGCTCGGCCGGCAGAGGCTGTCGCGCCAGGACCTGCTGCCCGCGCTGCGTACGACCTCGTACAAGGGCGTCTCCAAGAGCTATGCCTTCGAGTCCGCCAACGGGATGTACACCGGGACCGGGGTGTTCGTCTACCGCGTGGAGCGGGGCCGTTTCCGCTACATCGGGATGAACGGCCGGGAGGTCTGACCGGGCTTCCCCGGTCAGACCTCCCGTCACCCTCCGGTCACCCCTCCCGACGCGGGGCTCAGGAGCCGGAGGTGAAGGACTCGGCCGCCGCGGCGACCTCGGCCGGCCGGACCACCTTCAGTCCGCCGGCGGCACCGGCGTCGGGCTTCATGATGACGCTCTCCCGGGTGGAGGGCGTCTTCGGGTCCGAGAAGTCGTGCGTCACGCCGAACTCGGTGCCGTACCCCTTGATCGTGAGGAGCGCCTTGTCGATGCCCTCACGGGTGAGGTCCTTGTCGTCGCAGGCCTTCATCAGGGCCTCGCCGAAGAGGGAGGCCGCCGTGTAGCCGGCGACGACCCCGTTGTCGAGGACGTCCTTCGGGTACTGGGCGGCGTACTCCTTGGCGAGCTTGGCGGGTCCGTCGCCCGGGTCGCCGATGGGCAGGGTGGAGGCGGCGATGTAGTAGTCCTTGAGCAGGGCCGGGCCCGCCTGGGTCTTCAACAGCTGGGGGGCGAAGGCCGAGTTGTTGCCGACGACCGGGACGTTGAACCCGGTGGCCGCGGCGACGCCGACGAGCGAGGCGGCCTGGCGGGGTCCCGCGCTGACGACGACGGCCTTGACCCCGGCCTGCTTGAGGGCGGCGACCTGGGCCGTCATGTCGTTGTCGGTCGGCTTGATCTTCTGCTCGACGACGGTGAGCCCCGCCTCCTTCGCCGCGTGCTTCGAGCCGACGAGGGCGTTCTCGCCGTAGTCGCCCTCGAAGTACACGTGGCCGATCTTGTCGCCCTTCTCGATGCGCTTCTCGGCGAGGAGGTAGTCGATGAGGTTGATCGTCTCGACGTCGTAGGTGGCGCCGATGACCCGGATGTACGGGGAGCCCAGCAGGTTCGCCGACCATGCCTGCGGCAGCACGAGGCCCTTGTCCTGGCCGTCGATGCGCTGCTCGACGGCGGCGACGAACGGGGAGCCGATGAACTGGGCGAAGCCGAGGACCTTCGGCTCCAGCTCGGTGTAGGCGGAGATGGCCTTCTGCGGGTCGTATCCGTGGTCGCGGACCGTCAGTTCGATCTTCCGGTCGCAGATGCCGCCCGCGTCGTTGGTCCGCTTGACCCACAGCTGCTGGGCCTGGGTGACGCTCTTGCCCAGCGAGGCGTAGACCCCCGTCATGTCGGTCAGCACCCCGAGCGAGATCGTCGAGGAGGAGACCCCGGGACCGGTTTTGATCCCGCCCTCGCCCTCCTCGCCCGCCTTCCCGTCGGTCGCCTTGCCGCTGCATCCGACGAGGGTGACGGCGAGGGCCGCGACGACGGCCGTGAGCACTCTCGGTTTCATGACTTCTCCCCTGGATTGTTCGGAGTCGCTGGATTCTTCGGAGCCGCTGGATTCTTCGGAGCCGCTGATGGGTTCGGTGCCGCCGACTGCCGCGGAACAGCTGGATTCCTGGGAGTCTTCGGCTTCTTCGTACGGGTGAGGCCGAGGCGGGCGAGGCCGCCGGGCAGGAACAGGACCACCGCGACCACCGCGGCGCCGTACAGATAGCGGGACGCCTCACCGGGTGCCAGGCCGCCCGTGCCGGGGGCGGAGACCAGCGGCAGGGAGTCGCTGTAGTGCGTGAACACCTGCGGGAGCAGGGAGACGAAGGCGGCGCCGATCACCGCTCCCGCGACGCTGCCGAGGCCGCCGATGACGATCATGGCGAGGTATTCGAGGGACAGGATCATGCCGAAGTACTCGGGCACGGTCCGCTGGAAGACCAGGGCGAGCAGGACGCCCGCGAGGCCCGCGTACATCGAGGACAGGACGAAGACCCCGGCTCGGTAGCGGGCCACCGGCACGCCCATCACCCCGGCCGCGATCCGGTGGTCGCGGATGGCGTTCATGGCGCGTCCGGGCCGGCCGCGCAGCACGCCCCGGGCGAACAGGGCGCTCAGCAGGAGCGCGAGGAGACCCGCGTACCAGAGCTTCTCCGACGATCCGAACGGGACGGCGGCGACGACGAGTTCGGAGTCGTCGAAGGTGAACCCGAAGACGGACAGCGGCGGTACGGGCCGGCCGTTGTAACCGCCGGTCAGCGAGCCCGCGTTGAACAGGACGTGCTGCCCGATGAAGATCAGCGCGAGGGTCGCGATGCCGAGGTAGGCGCCGCGCAGCCGTCCGGCGATGGGGCTGAAGACGCCTCCCGCCGCCCCGGCGAGCAGCACCGCGAGGATCGCGGCCAGCCAGGTGGGCAGCCCGAGGCCGGTCAGTGTGTGCCCGTTCTCGGTGCTGCTCTCCCCCGCCAGGACGCAGTAGCCGTACGCGCCGACGGCGAGGAAGAACGCGTGGCCCATGGAGAGCTGCCCGGTGGCGCCGGTGAGCATGTTGAGCCCGATGGCGCCGATCGCCGCCGCCATCGCGAACAGCCCGGACTGGAGCCAGAAGCGGTCCAGGTAGAACGGGAGGACGAGGAGCAGGAGGGATCCGACGAGGACGGCGTACGTACGGGGGCTGCGCAGCCGGTCCGTGAGGCTCTCCGGCCCGCCGCTCGCGGAACCGGTCGCGGCGGGGGCTCCGGCGGGAGCTTCGGCGGTGGTGTCAGACACGGGCCAGCTCCTTCGTGCCGAAGAGTCCGGCGGGCCGGATCAGCAGGACGGCCACCATCACCAGGTAGGGCGCCAGATCGCCGATGCCCCGGCCGAGGAAGGACAGGTCGCTCTGGTAGCCGGTGGCGAGGGATTCGGTGACGCCGACGATGAGTCCGCCGGCCAGCGCCCCGGTGGTGGAGTCGAGCCCGCCGAGGATCGCGGCGGGGAACGCCTTGAGCGCGGCGAGCGAGGTGGCGCGCTCCAGGCCCGGGGTCGGGAACACCGTGAGGAAGAGCGCGGCCACGGCGGCCAGCGCCCCGGCGACCGCCCAGGCGGCGAGCGACACCCGGCCCAGCTTGATGCCCATCAGCGCCGCCGTCTGCGGGTTCTCGGCGGCGGCCCGCATGGAGACGCCCCACGAGGTGTAGCGGAAGGCGAGCAGGAACACCGTGATCAGGAGCCCGGCGGCGAGGAACGCGGCGATGCGGGTCTGGGCGAGGGTGATGCCGCCGATGTTCACGACCTCGTTGCCCCAGGGGTCGCCGAGGGCGAGGACGTCCGTGCCCATGCGGCGGGTGAGTTCGGTGATGAGGAGGATGTCGACGCCGATGGTGACGATCGCGAGGACGCTGTGGTCGCTGCCCCGGTAGCGGCGCATCACGAAGAACTCGATGGCCGCCCCGACGGCCGCGGCCCCGGCGATCCCGACGAGCAGCGCGGGCCAGAACCCGAGGTCGTCGTGGAGCACCGCGGTGACGTAGCCGCCCGCCAACAGCAGGGAGGCGTGGGCGAAGTTGACGACCTCGGTGGCCTTGAAGATGACGACGAACCCGAGCGCGATGAGTGCGTAGACCGAGCCGATCGAGAGGCCGCCGAGGAGGAGTTCGACGAACGTGGTCATTGAGGTGCTCCCAAGTAGGCCTGGACGACGGCCGGATCGTTCTGGACCTCGGCGGGGGTGCCGCCGGCGATCCTGCGCCCGAAGTCGAGTACGGTCACCGCGTCCGCGAGCCGCATCACCACTCCCATGTCGTGCTCGACCATGACGATGGAGATGCCGAGGCTGTCGCGTACGTCGGCGACGACGGCGGCGGTGCGGCGGCGCTCGTCCGCGGTCATGCCCGCGATCGGCTCGTCCAGCAGCAGGACCTTCGGCTCCATGCACAGGGCGCGGCCGAGCTCGACGAGCTTCTGCTGCCCGTACGGAAGCGATCCCGCGGGTCGCTCCAACTGCCCGTCCAGTCCGATGAATTCGGCGATCTCGCGGACCCGCTCGCGGTGGCGTCGTTCCTCTCGGACGGCGGAGGGCAGTCGCAGGCCGGTGGCGAGGAACCCGGAGCGGGTCAGCCGGTGGCGGCCGAGGAGGAGGCTGTCGGCGACGGTGGCGTGCGGGGGCAGCGCCAGGTTCTGGAAGGTGCGGGCGACCCCGAGGTCGGCGATGGCGTGCGGCGGGAGCCCGGTGAGCTCGGTGTCGCCGAGCCGGACGTGCCCGGAGGAGGCGCGGTAGACGCCGGACAGGACGTTGAAGCAGGTGGACTTGCCCGCCCCGTTGGGTCCGATCACGGCGTGCACGCTGCCGGGTTCGACGGTGAAGGAGACGCTGTCCAGGGCGGTGAGCCCGGCGAACCGGACGGTGACGTCCTGGACGGCGAGGGCGGCCGCGGTGGTGTCCTGGGGGGCTGTCGCGGTGGTCGTCACGCGGACCACCTGCTCAGGGTGCGCCGGGCGCGGGCGGCCGGGTCGGCGTCCGCCGCCGCGTCCTCGTCGACGACGCCGAGATAGCGGCGGCGCACCTCGTCGGAGGTGGCGAGTTCGTCGGCGGGCCCGGACAGGGCGACCTCGCCGACGTCGAGGACGTACGCCGTGGAGGCGAGGCGCAGGGCGATCGCCGCGTTCTGCTCGACGAGCATGACGGAGGTGCCGCCCGCGTTGATCTCCTGCACGGTCTCGGCGATCCTGGCCGCCATCAGCGGGGCGAGGCCGAGCGAGGGTTCGTCCAGCAGGAGCAGCCGGGGCCCGGCCATCAGGGCGCGGCCCATGGCCAGCATCTGCTGCTCGCCGCCGGACAGCAGCCCGGCCCGCTGGTGCGCGCGGTCGGCGAGCACCGGGAACAGTTCGTGCACCCGGGCGAGCGCCGCGCCGGTCTCCTTGCGCCCGCCGCGTGCCCCGAGGGCGCCCGCCCGCAGATTGTCGGCCACCGTCATCCGGGCGAAGACCTGCCGGCCCTCCGGCACCTGGACCACTCCGGCGGCCACCACCTGGGCGGGCCGCAGCCCTTCCAGGGGGCGGCCGTCGAACCGGATGCTCCCGGTGCCCGTCCCGCGGTGGAAGCCGAGGGTCCGCGACACGGCCCGCAGCAGCGTGGTCTTGCCCGCGCCGTTACCGCCGAGCACGGCGGTGATCCCGCCGTCCGGTACGTCGACCGAGATGTCGCGCAGTGCCCGGACCGGGCCGTAGCCGACGGACAGGGCGCGGATCTCCAGCGTTGCCATGCGTCCTCCTCCTTCCGCCAATTCGTGTGTCGTGCTGATCTGTCGTGCTCATCCGTGGGGGTGGTGCCACAGATCAGCACCGGGCGGGACGTGCGTCCACGGGGCGGAGCCGACTCGATGCGGGCGACCAGCGAACGGAGGGCCTCGTTGTGCACGCGCACAGACGCCGTGACGGTCGGGGGCCCGCCACCGGGGCCGGTGGCATCCTCGTCGGTCATCAGGAGCGCCCGGACCCGGGGACGGAGCGGCGGATGCGGCGTGGAACGCGGTACGGGGCGCTGCTCGGCCCGCTGTTGGCGGGCGGGGCCACGCCGGACCTGGTGACGCGCGCGGCGCGCGGCCTCGGGCTGCCGGAGCGGGGGCGTTACGCCGTGGTGGTGCTGGGCACGCCGGTGCCGGACGCGGCGGTGGCCGAGGGCCCGGACGCGGACGGCGCGCGCTGGTGGTGGGGCGGGGGCGAAGGTTCCCCGGGCGAGGCGGAGGGCCGGGGCGGGGCGGAGGGCCGGGGCGGGGCCCGGGAGGTCGCGGTAGTGCTGTTGGGCCCGGCGGGCCCGGCGCGGGCGGCGGCGCGGCTCAGGGAGCTGGGCGCCGGTCCCGGGGGTGTGAGTCCTGCGGTGGGCTCCCTGGCGGAGCTGGGCGCGGCGCGGCGGCTGGCGGGTACGGCGCTGCTGACGTGCGAGCCGGGCAGCCGGGAGATCGTCCGGCTGGACGAGCGGCTTCCGGCGGCCCTGCTGGTGAGCCGTCCGGAGCTGTCCACCCGATTGCTGGCGGAGGTGTTCGGCCCGCTGCTGACGCTCGTGCCGGCGGAGCGGTCCTTGCTGGTGGAGACGCTGGAGGCGTGGCTGGAGTGCGGGGGTTCGGTGGGGCGGGCGGCGGCCCGGCTGGGGTGCCATCGCAACACGGTGTTCAACCGGCTGCGGCGACTGGAACGCCTGACCGCGCGCTCGCTGTCCCGGCCGCGCGAACTGGTGGACCTGGTGCTGGCACTGGATGTGCTGCGGTTGTCGTCGGCCCCGCCGTGACGGCTGTCGTCAGTCCCGCCGTGACGGCTGTCATCGCCCCGCCGTGACGGCTGTCATCGCCCCGCCGTGACGGCTGTCGTCGGTCCCGCCGTGAACGGAGGCCGCCACGGGGCGGGGCCGACGACAGCCGGTCTGCGGTCCTCAGCCCGCCAGGAAGTCCCGGGCGATCGACTCCGCCGCCCGTTCCAGCAGCGGGCCCGCCTGGGCCATCGAGACCGCCGGGTCCGGTTCCAGTTCGGCCAGGGCGTAGGCGCGGCGGATGCCCGCCTTCTCCAGGGCTTCCGGGGGCAGGGCGAGGCGGCCGCAGACCGCGACGACCTCGGTCCCGGCCGCGCGGGCGGCGGCGGCGACCCCGGCGGGGGCCTTGCCGTGGAGGGTCTGCTCGTCGAGCGAGCCCTCGCCCGTGACCACCAGCGTGGCGCGGGCGAGCGCGGGCGCGAAGCCGAGGACGTCGAGCATGACCTCGATGCCGGGGCGGAAGCGGGCGCCGAGGGCGACCAGCGCCCCGTAGCCGATGCCTCCGGCCGCGCCCGCGCCGGGCAGCGCGGCGGTGTCGGGGCCGAGGATCGAGGCGTAGTGCGTGAGGGCCGCGTCGAGGACCGCGATGTCCTCCTCGCTCGCACCCTTCTGCCGCCCGTACACCTCGGGCGCTCCCTTGGGCCCGGTCAGCGGGTTGTCCACGTCGCTGGCCAGGATCAGGTCGACGTCCTTCAGACGCGGGTCGAGTCCGGACAGGTCGGCCTCGGCCAGCTCGGCGAGCGGGCTGCCACCGGGGCCGACGGGCTTGCCCTCCGCGTCCAGGAAGCGGGCGCCGAGGGCGGCGAGCATGCCCGCACCGCCGTCGGTGGTGGCGCTGCCGCCGACCCCGAACACGATCGTCGTCGCCCCCGCCTCCAGGGCGGCCCTCAGCAGCTCGCCCGAGCCGTACGTGGTGGCCGTGAGCGGGGCGAACACCCCGTCGGGCAGGTGCTGGAGGCCCGATGCCTCGGCCATCTCCACCACGGCGGTGTCCCCGCGCAGCGCGTACGCCGCCGTCACCGGGTCGCCGAGAGGGCCGGTCACCCGCGCCTCGCGGCGCTCGAATCCGGCGGCCACCGCCGCCGCGACCGTGCCGTCGCCGCCGTCCGCGACCGGCAGGGTCTCCACCGCCAGGCCGGGGACGACGCGCCGCAGCCCGGCCGTCACCCGCTCCGCGACCTGTACGGCCGTGAGCGAGCCCTTGAACTTGTCAGCCGCCACGAGCACGTGGGCGGTCTCCACATCTGCTCCGTCCGTCACCTTGCATCCCTTGCTTTCGAACAGGCAGTCGCGCCGCCCCGACCCTATCCGCACGACCCCTGATCTGCCCATGGCCGTCCACGGCCGAGCGGTCCGTACTCCGGCCACTACGCTGGCGGCCGTGACGACTCCCGATGCCGACTACACCACGTACATCGCCGGGCTCCCCCGGGTCCTCGCCGGTGCCGCCTCGCTCTTCCGCGACGCGGACGGGCGGATCCTGCTCGTCGAGCCGAACTACCGCAAGGGCTGGGCGCTGCCCGGCGGCACCGTCGAGTCGGAGACGGGCGAAGGCCCCCGGCAGGGCGCCCGGCGCGAGACGGCGGAGGAGATCGGCCTCGACGTGGCCCCGGGGCGGCTGCTCGCCGTGGACTGGGTGCGGGGTCCCGGCCGCCCGCCGATCGTGGCGTACCTGTACGACGGCGGGGTGCTCACCGCCGAGCAGTTGGCGGCGATCCGGCTCCAGGAGGAGGAGCTGCTGTCGTGGCGGCTGGTGGCCCCCGCCGACCTGGACGACTACCTGCTGGGCACCCTCGGCGGCCGGGTGCGGGCAGCTCTGGCGGCGCTGGCGTCCGGCGGCGGGCCGGTGGAGCTGGAGGACGGCGAGCCGGTCGCCTGAGGGCTTCCCCCTGCCGCAGGACGGGCCGGCCGTCGGTGATCGAATCGTTGCCGCCCGACGTACAACCGCGCACCCCTGCCCCCGGTCTCCTGATCAGCCGTGAGGAAGCGCCTCAGGCCGGCGCACCCACGTGCCCGGCCCCGGCTGCGCAGGGGAGAGGGACGGATCGCACGTGAAGAAGACGATCGGGAGAGCGGTGGTGGCCGGTGGGGCCGTGGCCGTGTTCATCGGGGTGGCGGCCGTGCCGGCCGGGGCGGCGGAGGGCGGGGTCGCCTTCAGCCGGGTCACGATGAACGGCGGGAAGCCGATCGTGGTCGGGGTGAAGGAGGAGGTCGCGGTGCCCGGGACCTTCCGGATGACCACCAGGCTGAAGTACGACTACGGCCCGACGGTGTTCCCCTACCGCGGCAGGCCCGGCTACGGGGACGAGCTGTGGAACGCCATCGAAGGCAGTGACTGCAAGGTGGTGAACAAGGCGAAGGGCGTCTGCGACTTCGAGCAGCGGCTGTACATCGACCCCCGCCACATCGACTTCGGGAACGAGGACGCCGGGGCCTGGAAGACCGCCGCCCGGGTCCGCCTCGCGGGCGACGCCTACGACATCGACGACGAGAACCTCACGGTGTGGGTCCAGCGGGCCACCCGGCTCACGGTCAACGCCTCGCCCGAGCCGGTCACGAAGGGCAGGACGATCACCGTGACCGGCAAGATCACCCGGGCGAACTGGGACACCCACACCTACCAGGGGTACGCGGGCCGCTCGGTGAGCCTGCAGTTCAAGGCCACCGGGTCCTCCTCGTACAAGACGGTCAAGAAGGCCACGTCGGGGAAGTCGGGGGCTCTCAGGACCACGGTGAAGGCGACCGTGCCGGGCACCTGGCGGTGGACGTACCACGGCAACACCACCTCCGGCGCGAGGTCGTCGAGCGGGGACCACGTCGCCGTACGGTAGGCCGCACGCGAGGCCGCCCCCGCCCCGGTGGGCGCGGGGGCGGTCCCGTCCCGCGGCGGTCAGCCCTGCTGCGCCTCCGGTTTGATCTCCACCTCACGCTCCGCGCCCTCCCGCTCGGCGACGAGAGCCTCGGTGCGGTGTCCGCGCGCGATGTAGTCGCGCACCACGAGTTCGACGGCGTCCTGCGGGTTCCCCACCCCCGCGAGGACCATCACTTCGACGACGAGTTCGGCATCCAGACTGACGGTCACCTTGGCCATGCGCGGACCTTACCCCGGCGCGTTCCGACCGGGGCCCGGTTCCCCGAAGATCACCGTTCTCGTACCGGGTTCCGGGTCGCCGTCGCCACCATCGGGGCGGGCCCCGATGTGTGGCCGTCCACCATCGCCGGGGGACGCCGCGGATTCCTGGTCCCGTCAACAACTGCGGGGTGGACGACGGGGGCCTGGGGCTCCTGCTGCGGGCGGGGCTGATCGCACGACCCCCGCGCCGAGAAGCGCGTGAGCGCCTGACCGTCCGCCACAAGCTCCTCGCGGCGTGCGCCCCGCCGCTGACCGGATGGGACGTCGTGCACCGGATCATCACCGATCTCGCGGTGCTGGACGTCACCCCCGCAGGCCTTCTGTTGCGGGAGGCAGCCCCCGGGGTGACGGCCGATCAGGTGCGGGCCGCGACCGGGGCGGAGCCGACCGTGGCGCACGACCTGCGGACGACGGCCCAAGTGGCCTGAGCCGTAGGGCCGTTGGCCGGGAGCACCCCGACACGTCCCGATAGCAGGCGGGCGTGCTCCCGGCAACAGGTCGTGGCCCCCGGCTCCCGGGCCGGTTGTGGAGGGCATCGCCATTACCCGGCCTCGCGTCCGCTTCCTACGGTGACCGCACCCCGGCTGCCCGCACATCACCCGACCGACGGAGGCACTTCTCATGCCGACCCCGCCCACGGAAGCACCGACACCCCGGCGCGCCGGACCACGGCGTGGCACCGCCCGCCGCCGGTGGCTGCGCGGGGCCGCCCTCGCGGCAGCCGTACTGACGGCCTGGACGGCGGCCCCGTCCGCCGCGGCCCCTCCGGGGCCGGACACCGGGCGTCCCGGGCACTGCGCGCGCCAGGACACCCTTCGCGTCCCCGGGGCCGCCCGGCAACAGGCCGACTGCCTGGAGGAGTTGACGACTGCCGGGACGGTGGCCTCCGGCCACACCGACCCGGCCGACTGGGCGGGGCTCACCCCGGAGGGCCTGGCCACCCCCAGCGGCGTGCCGGGGATCCAGATCGACGGGTACTTCCCCGACACGTCGACCGGCAACACCAACCACGGCTGGAACCACGACTCCCAGTTCGTCATCCGGCTCCCCGACCGCTGGAACGGCGGCCTGGTGGTGGCCGGTTCACCGGGGGTACGCGAGCAGTACGCCAATGACCGGGCCTTCGGGGACTGGGCGCTCGACCGGGGTTACGCGTTCGCCGCCACGGACAAGGGCAACACCTCGGCCGCGTTCCACCGCGACGGCCGGGCCCCCGGTGATGCCGTCGCCGAGTGGAACACCCGGTTCACCCAGCTCACCCGCGCGGCCCGGCTGGTGGTCGCCCAGCGCTATCTGCGGCCTCCCTCCCGCACCGTGGCGATGGGCATGTCCAACGGCGGCTATCTGGTGCGCTGGCAGCTGGAGAACCGTCCGTGGCTGTACGACGGCGGGGTGGACTGGGAGGGGGCGCTCTGGCGGGCGGAGGGACCGAACCTGCTCACCTTCCTGCCGCCCGCCCTGCGCGCCTACCCGCGCTACGCGGCCGGGGGCGCCGGCGCCGAGGACGCCCACCGGACCATGACCGGTGCCGGATACCCGGCCGGTTCGGAGTTCCTGTGGCCGTACCACCACCGGTACTACTGGGACCTGACCCAGCGGATCTACCGGGAGGAACTCGACCCCGGTTTCGACGGTGCGACCGAGGCCGGCACGCCCTTCTGCGCCCCCGGCACCCCCGCCTGCGACGCCGACTACGCGTACGAGGAGCGGCCGGGCGAGGTCCGCGACGCGGTCGCGAGGATCGCGCTGACCGGCCGGATCGGGAAACCCCTGATCAGCTTCCACGGCACCCTGGACGTGCTGCTCCCGATCTCCCGGACCTCGGACACGTACGCGCGGATGGTGCGGAAGGAGGGCCGGGGCGCGCTGCACCGCTACTACCGCGTCGAGGGCGGTACGCATGTGGACTCGCTCGTCGACGCCTTTCCCGGCCGACTGCGTCCGCTCGTGCCGTGCCACCGCTCGGCGGCCGCGGCACTGGAACGCTGGCTGAACGACGGGCGGCGTCCGCCGTCGAGCCGCACCCTGAAGCTGCCGGCGGAGGCCACGCCGGCCGAGCGGCTCGCCCGGTGCCCGCTCGACGGGTAGCGGAGCGGGGGCCGGAGCGGGTGGCGGTGCCCACCACCTCCGCCGCGCCCACTGTGGAGATTCACGCCATGGGATGTGCGGCCGGGCGTCTCTAGCGTTCCGGCCATGACGAGTCAATTTCACGCAGCCTCCGCCTCCTCGGCGCCGGGCGCCGGGGCCGTGGACCTCAGGGGACGTACCGCCCTCGTCACCGGCGGCGGCAGCGGCATCGGGCGGGCCACCGCCGAGGCGCTCGCCGCCGCCGGGGCCCTGGTGCACGTGGTGGACCGGGAGGCGGAGAACGCCACGTCCGTCGCCGCCGCGATCGGCGGGGTGGCCCACGTCGTGGACCTGGCCGACGCGGAGGCGGTCGGGACGCTGCCGGCCGGGGTGGACGTCCTGGTCAACAACGCCGGGCTCCAGCACGTCTCCCCCATCGAGGAGTTCCCGCCGGCCCGCTTCGCGCTGATCCAGCAGGTGATGGTGACCGCCCCGTTCCTGCTGATGCGGCAGTGCCTTCCGCACATGTACGCCGGTGGGTGGGGCCGGATCGTCAACGTCTCCAGCATGCACGGGCTGCGGGCCAGCGCCTTCAAGTCCGCCTACGTGGCCGCCAAGCACGGCCTGGAGGGGCTGAGCAAAGTGGCCGCTCTGGAAGGCGCCCCGCACGGGGTGACCAGCAACTGCGTCAACCCCGGCTATGTCCGCACCCCCCTGGTGGAGGGGCAGATCGCGGACCAGGCCGCCGCGCACGGGATCCCTGCGGAGGAGGTCGTCTCCGGCATCCTCCTGGAGCGCTCCGCGATCAAGCGGCTGATCGAGCCCGCCGAGGTCGCCGCGGTCTGCCTCTGGCTCTGCGGCCCCCACACCGGATACATCACCGGCGCCTCGCTCCCGGTGGACGGGGGCTGGGGCGCCCGCTGAGGAGGCCGGGCGGACCCGGCGGGTTCCCCCGCCCGGCGCCGGTGGGCCGGACGGGCCGGGCGCCCTCGGCGGCGCGCAGGGGTGCCGGGGCCCCCGATGCGGGGGATCATCGGAGTATGAGCGGCGATGATCCCCTGGCCCCGGCCGGGCCGAGGCGGGCAGCGACGGGTGGACGTGCTGTGCCACCGGCCGGGTCCGTGGGCTCGCCGGCCGGGCGGCGGCGGGCACGGCCGTGAACGAGGAACGTCTCCTCAGGCGGTACCAGGCGCTCATGGGCGCCGTGCCGCAGTCCGTGTGGGTGATGTCGCCCGACGGCGAGGTCACCCTGTTGGCGGGAGGCGGCATCGCCGAAAAGCTCTGGCACCCCGATGCCGGCGCCTCGTGGATGGACGCCGTGCACCCCAAGGACCGGGACTGGTTCCAGCGGGCCTGGCGCGGGGCCACCCGGCAGCGGTCCCCCCTCGACACGATCGTCCGGGTGCGGCTCGACGGCGACCTCGACCGCTTCCGCCACATCAAGATCGTCGCCGCGCCCGTCGTCGAGGGCGACGGGGAGGTCGAGTGGGTCGGCACCGCCACCGACGCGGAGGAGCACTGGCGCAGCCGGATGCGGGAGAAGCTGCTGGCCAGGATGGCGGCGGTGCCCGCGGCCCACGACCTCTCGGAGGCCTTCCTGACGACGGCGGCGGCCGTGGTGCCCGAACTCGCCGACGCCGTGGCCGTCTTCCGCGTACGGGACGGCGCCCAGGCCCTCGGGGACCTGTCCGGCGCATCGGCCGCGGCGCTGCCGGAGCGGGTGGGGCTCGCCCCCGGGCTGCCCGCCCTTCCCCCGCTGGACGCCGACTTCCTGCTCGGGCCGATCGCCCGGCGGGCCATCGACGCCCAGGAGGCGCGGCTGCTGGTCTTCCCGCCCGGCGGGCCGACCGGTGAGGGCCTCTCCGACGTCTCCGTACGGTGGCTGCGCGAGGCCGGGGCGACCGGCGTCGCCCTGCTGCCCGTGGTGGTGGACGGCCGGACCGTCGCGCTGGCGACCATCGCGACCTGCCGGGGCAACCCGCCGCCGGACGAGGCGGACCTCTCCCTGCTGAGGGACGTGTTCCAGCAGATGAGCGGCCCGCTGCGCCGGACGATGGAGCTGCAGAGCATCCGCGGCACGGCGCTCGCGCTCCAGCAGTCCTTCCTGGCCCCGCCGCCGTCCGTCGAGGGGCTCGCCATCGCCGCGCTCTACCACCCGGCGGACTCGGCCGCGGAGGTCGGCGGTGACTGGTACGACGCCGTCCGGCTCTCGGCCGACTCGCTCGCCCTGTCCATCGGCGACATCGCGGGGCACGACCTCGACGCGGCCACGGCGATGGGACGGGTCAACAGCATCCTGCGGGGACTCGCGTACGACCGTGGTCCGGCCGCCAGCCCGGCGAAGACGCTGAGCCGGCTCGACCGGGTCGTCCAGGCGCTCGACAGCCCGTCGATGGTCACGGTGGTGCACGCGATCCTGCGGCGGAGGGAACACGGCGGCTGGCGGATGGCCCTGTCCAACGCCGGGCACCCGCCACCCCTGCTGATCCCGGCCGACGCACCGGCACGCTTCCTGCACGGCCTCACGGCCCCGGACCCGCCGCTGTGCGTCGTCGACCGCCTGACCCGCACCACGCTCCACGCGGCCCTGCGGCAGGGCGACACCCTGGTGTGCTACACCGACGGTCTGGTGGAGACACCGGACACGGACATCGCCGACAACCTCCGCCGCCTGCGCGAACGCTCCGACGCGCTGGCCCGCCGGGGCCTGGCGCTGCCGTCCCTGATCCGTGGTCTGCTGCCCCCGCCGCACCACCGCCGGGACGACATCGCCGTCATCGCCCTGCGGGCGGAGCCGGAGGGATGAGCGCCGGGGAGGACGGCAGCACCGTTTGCGGCCGGGAGAGCGCCTCCCTACCCTCGACGAAGCCGTACTCGAAGCCGTACTCGAAGCAGCCCCCGAAGCCGTTCGCCAAGCCGTCCTCGGACGAAAGAAGCTCCGCATGAACGCGCCGCACGACCCCACGGCCGGTCTCGTGACCTCCCGCGCCCACTCCGCCCGGGTGTACGACTACATCCTGGGTGGCAAGGACCACTACCCCGCGGACATCGAGGCGGGCGACGCCATGTGCCGGCACTGGCCCGCCCTTCCCGTCCACATGATGGAGAACCGCCGGTTCATGCACCGCGCCGCCCGCTTCCTCGCGGAGGAACGCGGCATCCGGCAGTTCCTGGACATCGGGACCGGTCTGCCCACCTCCCCGAATCTGCACGAGGTCGTGCAGGAGGTGGCGCCGCGATCGCATGTGGTCTACGTCGACAACGACCCCATCGTCCTCGCGCACGCCCGCGCCCTCCTGCAGAGTTCCCCCGAAGGCGCGACCGCCTACGTGGACGCGAACATGCACGACCCGGACACCATCCTGGGCAGCCCCGAGTTCCGCGAACTCATCGACCTGGACCGGCCCGTCGGTCTCATGGTCATCGGCATCATGCACTTCATCGAGCCGCCGGACGACCAGCGGCTGGTCCGGCGCCTGCTGGACCCGCTGCCCCCGGGAAGTTTTCTCGCGATGACCATCGGCACGGCGGACTTCGCGCCGGAGGAGGTCAACCGGGTGGCTGAGGAGTACCGGCAGCAGGGCATGCCCTTCGTCCTGCGCGACCTGCCCACCGCCGCCTCGTTCTTCGAGGGCCTGGAGCCGGTGGAGCCGGGGATCACCCAGGTGCACAGGTGGCACCCCGGCCCGGAGCAGGACGGCATCGACGGCCGGGACATCGCCATGTACGGAGCGGTCGCCCGAAAGCCCTGACGCCGGCGGGTCCCGCAGGGGTCGCGGCCACCTCGCCATGGTGGACGCACTCACTCTCGCGCCCCTAACTATGGTGCTCCACCATATACGCCTCTGAACTGCGTGTTTCTACGGTATGGCGACACCGAATCGTCCCCGCACACGCCTGGAAGTGGTGCACATGGTCGCCGTAACTCCCTCCCCGAAACCCGCAGGATCCATCAGGCGCATCGTCGCGGCCAGCCTCGTCGGCACCACCATCGAGTGGTACGACTTCTTCCTCTACGGCTCGGCCGCCGCGCTCGTGTTCAACTCGCTCTTCTTCCCCAGCAGCGATCCACTGGTCGGCACGCTGCTGGCGTTCCTGACGTACGCGGTCGGGTTCGCCGCCCGGCCGCTCGGCGGCATCGTCTTCGGCCACTACGGCGACAAGATCGGCCGCAAGAAGCTGCTCGTGCTCAGCCTGCTCATGATGGGCGGCGCCACCTTCGCCATGGGTCTGCTGCCCACCCACGCGAGCATCGGGGTGTGGGCGCCGATCCTGCTGACCCTCCTGCGCCTGGTGCAGGGCTTCGCGCTGGGCGGTGAGTGGGGCGGCGCGGTGCTGCTCGTCTCCGAGCACGGCGGCGACGAACGGCGCGGCTTCTGGGCCTCCTGGCCGCAGTCCGGTGCGCCCGGCGGCAATCTGCTGGCGACCGGCGTCCTGGCGCTGCTCGCGGCCGTCCAGTCCGACGAGGCGTTCCTCGCCTGGGGCTGGCGCGTCCCGTTCCTGCTGTCCGGCGTCCTCGTCATGATCGGCCTGTGGATCCGGATCTCGGTCGAGGAGTCCCCGGTCTTCCTGGAGGCGCAGCGCAAGTCGGCCGAGGCGGCCGCGCAGGGGAAGAAGGAACAGCCCCCGGTCGTCGAGGTGTTCCGCAAGAGCTGGCGCGAGGTGCTCCTCGCGATCGGCACACGCTTCGGCGAGAACATCTCGTACTACATCCTCACCGCCTTCCTGCTCGTCTACGTGACCGTGCACCTGGACATGTCCAAGAGCGACGCCCTGAACGCCGTCCTGATCGGCTCCGCGGTGCACTTCGTCACCATCCCTCTGTGGGGTGCCCTCTCGGACCGGCTGGGCCGCCGCCCGGTCACCCTGATCGGCGCTCTCGGCATGGCGGCCTGGGCGTTCGGCTTCTTCGCGCTCCTGGACACCAGGTCGTTCCCCGTCATCGTCCTCGCGGTCACCCTCGGCCTGCTGCTGCACGGCGCGATGTACGGTCCGCAGGCGGCGTTCATCTCGGAGCTGTTCGACACGAAGGTCCGCTACTCCGGCGCCTCGATGGGCTCCCAGCTCGCCTCGATCATCGGCGGCGCCCTCGCCCCGCTGATCGCGGTCGAACTGCTCAAGGACTACGAGTCGTCCGTCCCGATCTCCGTCTACCTCTGCTTCGCCTCCCTGGTCACCGCTGTGACGGTCTGGGTGGCCAAGGAGACCCGCGGCCGCGACCTCACCCGGGACGGCCGGGACCAGTCCGTCCCGGCCCAGCGGACCGCGACCGTCAAGGACTCGGTGCCCCTCGGCCGCTGATGCCCCCGCTCCCCCGCGCGCCGCACCGCTCCCACGGGGCGCGGGAGAGCTCGTCCGTTGCCCGGCCCTCACCTCTCCGGGAGGCGATCACCGTATGCTCACCGGCGTGACACGCCCCGCCCAGCACTCCGCGCCCGCCCTGCGCCGGCTCCTCGACCTGCTGGCGCAGGGCGCGGCGGCCGAGGAGTTCGACCGGCCGGCCGCCGACGCCCGGCAGGCCGGCGCCTCCGATGCCGAGCTGGCCGAGATCGCCGAGGCCGCCGCCGTGGCGCTGCGCATCCGGCGCACGCTCGGTCAGCACCGGGTGCGCGAGGCCCAGCTCACCGCCCTGTTCGACACGGCCAGCGACCTGGCGGCCCTGCGGGACCTGGACGCCGTGCTGCGGGCCATCGTCCACCGGGCGAGGCTGCTGCTCGGCACCGACGTCGCCTACCTCTCGCTCAACGACGACGCCGCGGGCGACACGTACATGCGGGTCACCGACGGGTCGGTGGCCGAGGCGTTCCAGCGCGTGCGGCTCGGCATGGGCGAGGGGCTGGGCGGACTGGTGGCCCAGACGGCCCGCCCGTACGCGACCGGGGACTACCAGGCCGACACCCGGTTCCACCACACCACCACCATCGACAGCGCGGTCCTGGACGAGGGCCTGCGGGCGATCCTCGGGGTACCGCTGCGCCTCGGGGCCCGCATCATCGGCGTGCTGTACGCGGCCGACCGGTCGCCCCGCGAGTTCACCGCGACCGAGGTGGCGCTGCTGTCGTCGCTGGCCGACCACGCCGCGATCGCCATCGACGGGGCCCGGCTGCTGGAGGAGACCCGGGCGGCGCTGGTCGACCTGAACGCCGCGTCGGAGACCATCCGGACGCACAGCGAGGCGATGCGCCGCGCGGAGGAGGCGCACGACCAACTCACCGACCTGGTGCTCCAGGGCGGCGGGGCCGACGACGTGGCGGCGGCGCTCGCGGACATCCTGGGCGGCGGGATCCTCATCCATGACGCGGACGGCGCCGAGCTGGCACGGGCCCGCGCCGACCCGCTGCCGCAGCCGATCCCGGCGGTGTCGGCCTCCCGGGCCCGGGGGCGGGCGGTGCCGCTGGACGGCACGTGGGTCTGCGCGGTCCTCGCGGGGCCCGAGCTGCTCGGCTCCATCGCGCTGACCGGCCGGGCCGGGCTGGCGGACGCCGACCGGCTGCTGTTCGAGCGGGCCGGCGTCGTCACCGCGCTGCTCATGCTGCTGCGCCGCTCGGTCGCCGAGACGGAGGACCGGGTCCGGGGTGAGCTGCTCGGCGATCTGCTCGCGCGCACCGGCGACCCGGGGACGCTGGCCGCGCGCGCCCGCCGGCTCGGCGTCGACCTGAACCGTCGGCACAGTGTGTTCGTCGCCCACAGCGAGGTGGCCCCCCGCCACCGGCTGCTGGCCGCGTCCGCCCGCAGCGCGCAGGCGCTCGACGGGCTGGCCGGGCTCCACCACGACCACGTGGTCCTGGTCGCGCCGTCGGACGCTCCGGGGCCGGCCGCGCAGACGCTCGCCGCCGAGCTGGGCCAGGCGGTCGGCTTCCCCGTCACGGTCGGCGCGGCAGGCCCGGCCACAGGTCCGGCCGAACTGCCCGACGCGCACCGCGAGGCCGACCGCTGCCTCTCCGCGCTGCGCGCCCTGGGCCGCACCGGGAGCGGCGCGGCCGTCGCGGACCTGGGATTCATCGGCGTACTGCTGGGCGATCAGGCGGACCTGGGCGGCTATGTCCGGCGGACGCTGGGGCCCGTGCTCGACTACGACAGCCGGCGCGGCACCGATCTCGTCACGACGCTGGACGCCTATTTCGCCGAGGGCGCGAGCCTGACCCGGACCAAGTCGCTGCTCCACGTGCATGTGAACACGGTGGTGCAGCGGCTGGAGCGCGTCGGCCGGCTCCTGGGCCCGGACTGGAGCTCGCCCGCCCGGACGCTGGAGATCCAACTGGCCCTGCGGCTGCACCGGCTGACCCGGGGCCTGTGAGGGGCGGCTTCCCTTCGGCCGGGAGGGCTCTCAGCCGTCCAGGCCCGCCGAGACCCGGCGCGAGGGCTTGAAGACGTACAGGTCGAGGATGTCCGGCGCGTCCGCGAGCCCCGGGCCGCCTGCCGCCGCCCAGGTCACGATGTCCTGCTCGGCGTGCTCGTCGTTGACCAGGCCCAGCCAGACCGGCCGGCCCCCGGCCCCGCGCCCCTCGGCCGAGGGCTGCACGACGATCACGTTGCCCTGCTCGCAGGCGTCGAGGCACTCGACCGCCCGTACGGTGGCGGCGCCCTCCAGACCGGAGCGCAGCCGGGCCAGCTGGCCCGCGTGGTCGACGCCCGGGATCTTCCCGGTGCCGCAGCAGCAGCCCCGGCAGACGCTGACGGTGGGGCGGCCGGGGCCCTGGGCGGGCACGTCCTTGCGGCGGCGGCTCATCGGGGCACTTCCCGTCACGGAGAGGGGGCGATGTCAGGTGAGGACCACCGTCGGTCCGGGTGATCACCACGACTCTACCGAGGCGTCCGCCGTTCGAACACCAGCACCCTCTCGGGCCGGGTGCGGTATCGTGGACGGCTGCGAAGGGGAGTAGCCCCGCAAACCGGTCGTCGACACACTGGAGCCCACGGGTTCCCGGTGGCCGGGCTCGTGGATTCCGGGAGGGTTCCGCGGGCGGGCGAGACCTTCGGTCCTGTATGACACGTCCACGCCCTGTGGGCGCTGCCGTCATGCCGGGCCGAGTGGTCCTCCGAAAAGCCCGAGCGGCGCTTCGCGAAGATCCGGGGCCCGGCTCGCACAGAAAGCCACCCGGAATGCATCTCGACCTCCTGGCGATCCTCACCGCCTTCGGCCTGATCTTCCTCGCGGAGCTCCCCGACAAGACGATGTTCGCGTCGTTGGCCATGGGCACGCGGATGCGCCCGCTCTACGTGTGGTTCGGCACGTCGTCCGCCTTCATCGTGCACGTCGCCATCGCCGTCGGTGCGGGCAGCCTCATCGGGCTGCTGCCCGACTGGATCGTCAAGCTCGTCTCGGCCTCGCTCTTCGCGCTCGGCGCGTTCCTCCTGCTGCGCGGCAGCGGCGGGGACGACGATGACGAGACCGAGGTGAGGACGGTGACCGGTTTCTGGCCGGTCTACTCGACCGCGTTCATGGCCGTCTTCATCAGCGAGTGGGGCGATCTGACACAGATCACCACCGCCAACCTCGCGGCGAGCAACGGCACCTGGTCCACCGCGATCGGTTCGGCCGCCGCCCTGATGTCGGTGTCGGCCCTGGCGCTGCTGGCGGGCAAGTTCATCGCGAAGCGCGTACCGCTGAAGACCGTGCAGCGCATCGGCGGACTCTGCATGCTGGGCCTCGCCGTCTGGACGGCCGTGGAGATCTTCACCGGCTGAGGCCGGCGCGCGGCGGGGCGGGGGCGTGCCGGTTCCGGTACGCCCCCGCCCGCGGTTATCGGTGTGCCCCCGCGCCCGGTCTTCGGTGCGTCCCCGCCCGCGTTTCAGAACAGGGCCGGTGTCTCCTCCCCCGTACCGCCGCTCTCGAAGGCGAGGAGCCGCTGTTTGCGGTCCAGGCCGCCGCCGTATCCGGTGAGGCTCCCGGAGGCTCCGATCACGCGGTGGCACGGGACGATGATCCCGACCGGGTTCTTGCCGTTGGCCAGGCCGACGGCCCGCGAGGCGCCCGGTTTGCCGAGTTCCTCGGCCAGTTCGCCGTACGTCCGGGTCTCGCCGTACGGGATCTTCAGCAGTTCCGCCCAGACGCTCCGCTGGAACGGGGTGCCCGCCAGGTTCAGCGGGAGGTCGAAGACGGTGCGGTCGCCGGCGAAGTACTCGCCGAGCTGCCGGATCACCTCGCCGAAGGGCTCCGGGTCCGGTACCCCGAAGGTCTCCTCGGGCGGGCGGTGGCGCTGGTCGGTCATGTAGAGGGCCGACAGGACGCCGTCGGTGGCGACGAGCGTCAGCGAGCCGTAAGGGCTGTCGACGACGGTGTGCTGCTTGGTCGGGGCTACGGGGGTCATGAGGGGCCTCCTTCAGGCGGGCAGGTGGTTGATGGGGTGGTCGTCCACCGTCCACAGGTACTGCACGGCGTACGCCCGCCAGGGGCGCCAGTCGGCGGCCCGTGCGGTGAGGGCCGCGGGGGTGGCCCGCAGGCCGAGCCGTTCGGCCGCGCGGCGGATACCGAGGTCGGTGGGGAGGAAGGCGTCGGGGTCGCCGAGGGACCGCATGGCGATGGACTCGACGGTCCAGGGGCCGAAGCCGGGCAGCGCGGCCAGTTCGGCGCGGGCCCGTTCGCGGTCGGTGTCGGTGTCGAGCCGCAGCCGGCCCTCCGCGAGGGCGGCGACGAGCGTGGTGAGGGTGGTGCGGCGGGTACGCGGCAGCGCGAGGGTCTCCGGGTCGAGACCGGCCAGCGCGTCGGGGGTCGGGAACAGGTGGGTGAGCCCGCCCTCGGGGTCGTCGACCGGGACGCCGTGGGCGGTGACGAGCCGGGCCGCGTGGGTGCGGGCGGCGGCGGTGGAGACCTGCTGGCCGAGCACCGCGCGTACGGCGAACTCCGCGCCGTCCACGGTGCGCGGCACCCGGCGGCCGGGGCCCGCGTCGACCAGCGGGGCCAGCAGCGGGTCGGTGCGCAGCTGTGCGTCGACGGCGACCGGATCCGCGTCCAGGTCGAGGAGCCAGCGGCAGCGGCTGATGGCCCGCGTGAGGTCGCGGGGGTCGGTGAGGGAGAGCCGGCAGGCGATGTGGTCGGGTTTCGGGCTCAGGGCGACGACGCCGTGCCCGTACGGGAGGGTCAGCGTGCGCCGGTACGCGCCGTCGCGCCACTCCTCGACGCCGGGGACCGCGGTCGCGGCCAGGTGGCCGAAGAGATTGCTGGGGTTGAGCGGGGCCCGGTAGGGCAGGCGCAGCGCGATGACGCCGGGTGCGGCGGTGGTGCGCGGGCCCCGGGCGGCGCGGGTGCGCAGATCGCCGGGGGCCAGGGCGAAGACCTCGCGGACCGTCTCGTTGAAGGTGCGGATCGAGGAGAAGCCGGCGGCGAACGCCACCTGGGCCATGGGGAGTTCGGTCGTCTCGATGAGCAGGCGGGCGGTCTGGGCCCGCTGGGCGCGGGCCAGGGCCAGCGGTCCGGCGCCCAGCTCGGCCAGCAACTGGCGTTCGATCTGGCGGGCGGAGTAGCCGAGCCGGGCCGCGAGCCCGGGCACGCCCTCGCGGTCGACGACCCCGTCCTGGATGAGGCGCATGGCGCGGGCGACGGCGTCGGCGCGGGCGTTCCACTCCGGGGAGCCGGGGCTGGTGTCGGGGCGGCACCGCTTGCAGGCCCGGAAGCCTGCCTGCTGGCAGGCGGCGGCGCTCGGGTAGAAGGTCATGTTGCGGGTCTTGGGCGGCACGACGGGGCAGCTGGGGCGGCAGTAGATCCGGGTGGTGAGGACCGCGGTGAAGAACCAGCCGTCGAAGCGGGCGTCCTTGGACTGGACGGCCCGCACGCAGCGCTCGGTGTCGGTGTGCATGGTTCCAGGATGGTTCACCGGTCAGGGGCTTGGCTGGCGGAAATCCGACATGGAGGTCACGCGGAAATCCAACAGCCATACGACCACCGGGTGTCCCCCGGGTGTGCGCGCGCTCAGCCGCGCATCGCGAGGACTTCCTCGAACTCCACGTACGCGTGCGCGTCGAAGAGCACGAAGCGCACCTCCTCGACCGGCTCCACGGTCTCCGCCAGGACCGTACGCACCGCGATCCGGGCCCCGTCGTCCATCGGCCAGCCGTAGATACCGGTGGAGATCGCCGGGAACGCGATCGACTTGGCGCCCAACTCGGCGGCCAGACGCAGGGATTCGCGATAGCAGGAGGCGAGCAGGGCGGACCGGTCCTCGGCTCCGGAGAAGACCGGGCCGACCGTGTGCACGATCCACTGCGCGTCGAGGCGTCCGGCGGTGGTGGCGACGGCCTGTCCGGTGGGCAGGCCCTTTCCGTACCGCGAGGCGCGCAGTTCACGGCAGGCGGCGAGGATGTCGGGGCCGCCGCGCCGGTGGATGGCGCCGTCGACTCCGCCACCGCCGAGCAGCGAGGAGTTCGCCGCGTTGACGATGACGTCGACGGACTGATCGGTGATGTCGCCGCGGACCAGACGTACGGCGGGAGAGACAGAGGTGCTCATGCGGACATCATGCCGCGCGCCGGGGCCCTTCGCCGCCCGGTCCGCATGGTCCGGCACCCGCCGCGGCCGGGTGGCCGCTTCAGGATCCCGCCCGCAGTCGCCGCCATACGGCCTTGGCGGCGTGGTGACCGGACATGCCGTGCACCCCCGGTCCGGGCGGGGTGGCCGAGGAGCAGAGGAACACGGCGGGGTGCGCGGTGGCGTACGGGACGCGGGCCAGCTTGGGGCGGATCAGGGTCTGGAGGCCGGCGAAGGCCCCGCAGGCGATGTCGCCGCCGATGTAATTCGCGTTGCGCGCGGCGAGTTCGGGCGGTCCGGCGACGGCGCGGGCGAGGACCAGATCGCGGAACCCGGGGGCGAAGCGCTCCAGTTGGCGCTCGATGACGTCGGTGGCGTCGCCCTCCCAGCCCGCCGGGACATGTCCGTACGCCCAGAAGACGTGGCGTCCTTCGGGGGCCCGTGAGGGGTCGGTCAGGGAGGGCTGGGCGGTGATGAGGAAGGGGGCGCTGGGATCGCGGCCCTCGACCGCGGCCTTCAGCGCGGTGTCGATGGCGGTGGCGGTGGGGCCGATGTGGACGGTGCCCGCGCGGCGGGCCTCGGGCGCGGTCCAGGGGACGGGGCCGGACAGCGCGTAGTCGATCTTGAAGGCGGAGGCGCCGTACCGGTAGCGGTGGTAGGCGCTGCCGAGTCCGGCGATGCGGGCGAGGGCGGAGGGCGAGGTGTCGAAGACGTAGGCGCGGGCGGGCGGCAGTTCGTCCAGCCGCTTGACCTCGCTGCCGGTGCGGATCGTGCCGCCGTGTGCCCGGAGCAGGGAGGCGAGGGCGTCGGAGATGGCCTGGGAGCCGCCGCGCGGCACCGGCCAGCCGTTCTCGTGGGCGGCGAGCGCGAAGACGAGGGCGACGGCCGAGGTGGCGAAGCCGCTGGTGGGCGCTATGGCGTGGGCGGCGAGCCCGGCGAAGAGGCCGCGGGCCTTCTCGCCCTGGAAGCGCCGGGAGACCCAGGTGGCGGGCTGGAGGCCGAGCAGACCGAAGCGGGCCAGCCGGTACGGGTCGCGGGGCAGGCTCTCCCAGGGGGTGCGCAGGAAGTCGGCGGCCAGGGTGTCCCAGCGGCCGACGAAGGGGGCCATGAGGCGGCGGTAGGCGCCGGCGTCGGCGGCCCCCAGGGTCATGGCGCTCTCACCGACGGAGCGGGTGAGGGCGGCGGCGGTGCCGTCGAGGAAGGGGTGGGCGAGGTCGACCTCGGGGTGCAGCCATTCCAGGCCGTGCCGGGCCAGGGGCATCGCCCGGAACGCGGGCGAGCCGATCCCGAGGGGGTGCACGGCGGAACACGGGTCGTGCCGGAACCCGGGGAGGGTCAGCTCCTCGGTGCGGGCTCCGCCACCGATGGTGTCGTGCGCCTCGTGGACCTCCACGGAGCAGCCCCGGCGGGCCAGTTCGGCCGCGGCGGTCAGTCCGTTGGGCCCGGCGCCCACCACGACCGCATCGAGCATCGACGGCACCTGGGGACTCCTTCGTCGGCCGGCAGTCGGACCCCCAGGGTATGCGGCCCCACCGACAGCGCGGACGCGGACCCCCCGCGGATCCGCGTGCGGCTCGGGCCGGTCCACGGGCGGCCCCGGCCGCCCGTTCCGGTCAGCCGCCCGCCCGCAGCGCCGTCAGGATCCGTTCGGCGGTGGCCTCGTCGCGGGCCGCCGTGAACGGCAGGGCGTTGCCGCCCGCGATCCGGAACGGGACGCCCGCCAGGGTCGACTGCGCGCCGCCCGCCTCGGTGACCAAGAGCAGTCCGGCCGCGTGGTCCCAGGCGTACTCCCAGTTGAACGCGATGCCGTCGAGGTCCCCGCGCGCCACCGCGAGGTACTCCAGGCCCGCCGAGCCGCAGGGCCGGGGCGCGATGCCTTCGGTGCGCAGGCCGAGCAGGGCCCGCTTCTGGGCGTCGGTGGTGTAGTCGGGGTGCGACATCGCCACGTTGAGGACGGCGCCGGGGGCGGGGGCTCCGGCGCGTATCGGGGCGCCGTTGAGAGTGGCGCCCCGGCCGCGCACGGCGACGGCCATCTCGCCGAGGACCGGGGCGTACGTCCAGGAGGCGTGGATCTCGCCGTGCTGGGCGAGGGCGACCAGCGTGCAGAAGCCGGCCTCGCCGCGGACGAACTGGCGGGTGCCGTCGACCGGGTCGACGATCCAGACGGGTGCGTCGCCGCCGAGGGCGTCGTAGACCGCCGGGTCCGCGTGGACGGATTCCTCGCCGACGACGACCGAGCCGGGCAGCAGCTTGGTGAGGGCGGCGGTGAGGTGTTCCTCGGCCAGCCGGTCGGCGGCGGTGACCAGGTCGTGCGGGCCGCTCTTCTCGATGATCTCGTGGGCGGCGAGCTTCCGGTGGCGGGGCACGATCTCGGCAGCGGCGGCGGCGCGCACGGCGGCCTCGACCTCGGCCAGCGGTCCGGTGTCCCCGGCGGCTCCGTGGAGAAAGTCATCGATCATGGCCCCACCCAATCATGGCCGCACATCGAGCCGGTCAGGCGCTTGAGGACGGAGCCTGTGCGGAGGTGTCGCCGCGCTCACAGGGGTCCTGCGCCTCGGGGCTCCTCCGCTCCCGCGCCGGCCCTCGGCTCCCGGGCCGACGCGCCCGGTTCCTCCCCGGCGGCACTCTCGCGTACCTCGGTGTCCTGGGGTCCGGGGTCGCCGCGGGAACGCTGACGACCGTCCTGCCGCATGCCCTCCCCACCGTGGCCGACCGGTCGCTCACCACGCGCGGGCGGCCTCGGTCAGCAGGTCGCGCACCCGCGCCACCTGGGGGTTGACGGCGGAACCGGGGCGCTGCACGAGGTACGCGGTGTTGATCGGCGGGTCCTCGGGGACGTACAGCTCGACGAGGGCACCCGAGGCCAGTTCGGCCGCGCAGAGGTAGCGCGGCAGCACCGAGAAGCCCGCCCCCGCCACCACGGCGGCGAGCACCCCGCGCAGGTCGGGCACGGTGACGGCGGCCCGGCAGTCGAGGCGGCGGCCGAAGACGTGCCGCCAGTAGCGGCGGGCGATGGGCAGGTCCTCGGCGTACGTGACCAGGGGCAGGCCGTGCAGCGCGGCCGGCCCCCGGGCGGCGAGGTTCTCCGGCCCCCCGGTGCGGGCGGCCCAGTGCGGGGCGGCCGTCAGCACGAACTCCTCGTCCATCAGGGGCACCGCCGAAAACGCCCGGCCGCGCGGCCGGGTGGTGGCGATGACCAGGTCGTGACGGCCGGCCCGCAGCTCGTCCAGGAGCGGATCGGTGAGCCCGGTCGCGGCGCGCAGCAGCAGCCCGTCCGCGACGAGCGGGGCCAGCGCGGGCAGCACTCGCAGGCACATCAGCTCGGCGGGGCCCGCCAGGTGGACGGGGTCGGCCGGGCGCTGACCGGCCGGAACCGTGTCGCCCGCGACCTCGGCGAGGGCGTCCAGCGGGGCGACGACGCGGGCCGCCAGCTCGTCCGCGTACGGCGAGGGGGCGACCCCGCGCGGCAGCCGCTCGAACAGCTCCCGGCCCACCTGCCGCTCCAGGGTGCGTATCTGGGCGGTGACGGTCGGCTGGGAGAGGCCGAGCAACCGGGCGGCGGCGGTGAAGGACCCCGAGCGGTGCACGGCGAGAAAGGTCCGCAGGAGATTCAGATCGGCCGGACCGGGTGGCGCGTCCGCCGGACGGCCCAGTCCCGCGAACCCATCAGGATCCTTATTCCTCATACCTGCCAGCCTATTGGAAACCTATGGGTAATCCCGCCTACCGTCGCACAGGTCAGCACTTCCCGATCCCTCGACCGACCCCGACCCCGACCCCTCGACACCCCTCTGATCTACGGAGACGTACGACATGGCAAAGATCCTTTTCGTGGTGACCGGCGCGGACCACTGGACCCTGGCGGACGGCACGAAGCACCCCACGGGTTTCTGGGCCGAGGAGGCCGTCACCCCGTACGAGACGCTCACCGCCGCCGGCCACGAGGTGGTCGTCGCCACCCCGGGCGGCGTCGTCCCGACCGTTGACCGCGGCAGCCTGGCGCCCGAGGCCAACGGCGGCCAGGAGGGCGCCGACCGGGTCGCGGCCGCGCTGGACGCGTTCGAGGAGCTGCGGCGGCCCGTCGCGCTGGAGGACGTGGACCTGGACGCGTACGACGCGGTGTTCTACCCCGGCGGCCACGGCCCGATGGAGGACCTCGCGGTGAACGAGGCCTCCGGCCGGCTGCTCACCGCCGCACTGGCCTCGGGGAAGCCGCTGGGTGTGGTCTGCCACGGTCCGGCGGCGCTGCTCGCCGCGACCGGCCCCGACGGCGCAAACGCGTTCGCCGGGTACCGGCTGACCGGCTTCACCAACACCGAGGAGAGCCAGGCGGGCCTCGCGGAGAAGGCCGAGTGGCTGCTCCAGGACCGGCTGGTGGCGGCGGGCGCGGAGTTCCAGGAGGGTGAGCCCTGGGCGCCGTTCGTCATCACCGACCGCAACCTGATCACCGGTCAGAACCCCGCGTCGTCCGCCCCGTTGGCCGCCGAACTGGTCGACCGGCTCGGCTGACCGCCCACGCGGCGGCCGGGGCCGTTCAGATCCAGTCCTGCCGCGCGGGGGGATCGCAGAGTTCCAGCACCACCTCGCCCGTCTCCGGCTCGTCCCCGGAGACGGGCCGGACGCGTGCGCCGACCGTCACCAGGTGCGGGGCCGCCCCCACGACCCGGCAGCGGAAGACGAAGCCCTCGGAGAACCGCACCAGGGACTCGTTGCGCGCCGCCTCGGTGTAGCGGTGGATGACGGCGGTCCGGACGATGACGCCGTCGCCGGTGGTGCGTTCGGGCTCCAGTTCGCTGGACGCGCACACCGGGCACAGCAGCCGCCGGAAGGAGGCGGTGCCGCACCAGCGGCAGCGGTGGTAGGCAAGGCCGCACTCCTCGTGCGCCTTCTGGACGGTACCCATTCCTGTCTGGGACACGGCTCGACCCCCTGCGCTCGACTCGGACGCGCCGCACCTGCACTGCCGGCGCGTCCGCACCATATGGCACTGAGTGCCGGGCCGTAAAGGCACTGAGTGCCCATCGATACTCAGTTCTCGCCGACGGCCGACTCGATCTGCTGCACGACGCGCCACATCGGGGTGCCCTTCCGCGCGACCATCACCACCACCTCACCGTCGCCGTCACCGCCACCGGAGACCGCGAGGGGAACCGCCGGGACGGCGGCAGAGGCCCCGGGGGCGGCCGGGGCGGCGGAGGCGGCGGGCCGCCCCCACACCTCGCGCACCAGGGCGAGCGCATGGTCGACCGCCGCCTCGGGATCCCCCTCGCCGCCCGAACGCAGCCACAGCCGCAGCCCGTTGTTGTGCGCGGCGACCACGGACGCGGCGATCACCTCGGCCCGCAACGCCCCGTCGCCGTCCGCACCGAACCGGCTCCGCAGATGACCGGCGAGGGTCTGCTCGTAGCGGCGCACCACGGACAGCTCGTACGTCCGCAGCCCCGGCACCTCCCGGGTGAGGCGATAGCGCTGCACGGAGAACTCGGGGTTGTCCGCGTACATCCGCAGCACGATGCGCGCGGCGTCGGACACCGCGCCGACCGGATCGCCGTCGTCCGCGGCGGCCAGGAATTCGGTCATCTCCGCCAGGCAGCGCTCGTGGTCCGGGAAGACCGCGTCCTCCTTCGACGGGAAGTACCGGAAGAACGAACGCCGGCCCACGCCGGCCCGCGCCACGATGTCGTCCACGGTCGTCCGCTCGAAGCCCCGCTCCAGAAAGAGCTGGAAGGCGGCCTGCGCCAGCACCTCCCGCATGGGTGCCTTCTTCTCGGGTCCTCGCGCCTCGCTCATGCCGCGAAACGTAGCATCGGAGGGCGGGATTTGGCACTGGGTACCTTTACAGAGGGTACTGAGTGCCATATTCTCTCCATCAGTACGAATGACACCCAGGTGGGACCACACCCAGGTAGGCAGGAGAGCCGGCGTGAGCTTGAGGATCGTTGTCTGTGTGAAGTACGTGCCCGACGCGACCG
>NZ_BMSG01000031.1 GCF_014649035.1 Streptomyces sindenensis | reverse complement strand
ATCCTTCCAGGCCGCTTCTCAGCAAGCCAGGTCAGGTGTCACTCATCCGTGCAGCAGTCCCGATGGCGGGGCCAAGGCCATGCAAGACTCTGCGCTGTGGGGCGCGGGCTTGCACAGGCGCTGAAGTTGCCTGGTCTGGCTCATCTAGTGAGTCGGCGATAGCAGATAAGGGTGCAGGCGATGTTGGTGAAGGCGAGGAAGTGGTCGGCCTTGCGTTCGTAGCGTCGGTGAAGGCGGCGGCAGCCGGCGAGCCAGGCCGTGGTTCGTTCCACGGGCCAGCGGTGGCGGCCCAGCCGTTGGGAAGACTCGACTCCCTTGCGGGCGATGCGGTGGGTGATGCCGCGTTCGCCTAACCATCGCCGCAGGTGGTCGTAGTCGTAGCCCTTGTCCGCGTGGAGGTTTCCGGGCTTGCGCCGTCGGCGACCGCGGCGCGAGCGGATCGGCGGGGTGCCCTTCACAAGCGGCATGAGGGCCTGGCTGTCGTGCAGGTTGGCTCCAGAGATGCCGATGGATATGGGCAGACCCGACCGTTCCGTGATCAGGTGGATCTTCGAGCCGTACTTGCCCCGATCGACAGGATTCGGACCTGTCAGGTCCCCTTTTTCAGGGCCCTCATGTTCACCGAGTCGATCGCGCAGCGCGACCAGTCCAGCTCGCCGCGGGCACCGAGTTCGTCAAGGACCAGGCGGTGGAGCTTGGCCCACACTCTAGCCTTCGACTTGGTAACCCGGGCTATTGGAAGTTGCGGAATGGCCGATCTTCTCGGTCTGGCGCGAGCTGCTCGTGTGCACGAGTCTCACGGCGGACGTCGCCCGGCTCGGGTCAGTTGACCTCCCCCAGGCAGTTCAGGGCTTGGCGGAAGTCGTCGAGAGCGGGCCCGAACTCGCGGGCGGCGGTGTGGAAGGTCGATCGGTCGATCAGGATCCTGGCCAGTGTTCGCGTTCCGTCTGCCGGATCGTGCTGAGACAGCCGACCTGCCAGACACACTCCGTCGTCGAACAGGGAGCGCACTCGCTCCGCGAACAGATGGGTACGGTTCTCCCAGTAAATGGCGGAGCGGACGGTGAGGACCCGATGCAGCCGGACCAGTTCGGCCAGATGTTGGTCCGGATCCTCGGTGGCTCGCGCAGCAAGGGTGTCCACCTCTTCACGGAGGGCTTGAAGGCTGTTGCAGTAGCGCCGCTTGGCATCGGGCGACCACTGCATGGGCGCAGCTCCTGAAGGCGGACGCGGTCCATCGGGCGCAGGCCGGTCGCTTTCGGCACTGGAGAAGGTCAGCAGCACCGCCCAGAACGACGCCTGATAGCCACTCCAGGACTTCCGCTCACCGGTATCGGCCAACTCCGCCAGCAAGGCGAGTGCTTCTTGCCTCGCGAGGACCGCCTGCTCGCCTCGGCCGTGGGTGTCGAGCATCTGCGCGTACCCGATGAGCGAGTAGAGATGGCAGGCCATCGGGCCGCGATCGTTCGCGGCTTCGGCCGCTTCCATGCTGACGAGGGTTTCGAACGCGGCGAGTGCTTCGCTGGACCGGCCAGCGTTGTGGAGAGCGGCGATCCACTCCAGGAGTGACCAGGCAAGACCCCCGCTAGCGGGCCCATCGGGCAGAATCGCTGCGACCAGCTCGGTCATGGCATCAGCAGCCTCGGCATACCGGCCTTCCTCGGAAAGTCCGGCAGCCCACTCATGCAGGCCTTTGACCACGGGGTCTCCGGACAGTTCGGCTTGTGCACGGCCAATGGCGAGCATCTCGGCGCGCATGGCAAGTCCTTCGGCGCGTCGGCCCGCCATGTACAGCTGTCGCTGGCACGAGTCGAGGGCCTGGTACAGAACATTGGCCCGGGCAGTCTCGGCCGGGTCGATGGACCGCGCAGCGGCCACCGCCTCCTCGCACAGCGCGAGCGAGGACGGATGCCACTTGCCGACGCTGGTGTCATAGCTCAGACGTTGCAGCGCCCTGGCCAAGAGAGGAAGGTACCCGGCGGGGCTGACCTGGGAGAGCACCCGGTAGGCGTCAACTTCCTCGCGTGGCGTGCGGCGTCCCGACGCGAGTAGTACATTCCGCGCTCGCACGATGTCGTCCTGATCGACTTTCCCCGAGTGATTCATAACGGAGATTCTGGGCGCCCCGGAGAGGGTCGAACAAGGCAGGTCGCATGTGCCGTTCCTCCTACGAAAACACCCTCTGACCTGTCATGATGGGCGTGACATCACTTCCCCGGGGTGTACCTCGATCACCGGACAGCTCAGCCCGCCTGTGGTTGGCACCGCTACTTCCGGGCCGAAGCCGCCGGATAGAGGCTGCGAGGCGCGGGTCCTCGTAGGTTGGGGCCCATGCCCAGCCGTACCTGGGCGCCACCCGCGCCCTACGACCTGGCCCGCACACTGCGGGTGCTGCGGCGCGGCTGCGGAGGCCCGGCCTGCCGGCAGGAACCCGACGGGACCTGGTGGCGGTGCTCCGGCACCCCCGACGGTCCGGTCACCCTCCGGATCAGCGACGGCCCGGACGCGGTCGCCGGACGGCTGATCACCGGCACGGCGTGGGGCCCGGGCGGCCACTGGGCGCTGGAGCAGCTACCGGCGCTGCTCGGTGCCGACGACGAGCCGGACGCGTTCCGGCTCCGTCACCGGGTGGTCGCGGCCGCGCACCGTAAGCACGGCGGGCTGCGGCTGGCCCGGACCGGGCTGGTGATGGAGTCCCTCGTCCCGAGCGTGCTGGAGCAGCGGATCACCTCCGGCAGCGCCCACTACGCCTGGCGGCGCCTGCTCAACCTCTACGGCGAGCGGCCCCCGGGACCGGCCCCGGAGGGAATGCGGGTCCCGCCGACGGTGGCCACCTGGCGGAGGGTGCCGAGCTAGGAGTGGCACCGGGCTGGAGTCGACCGGTCCAGAGCGGCCGCGGTCCTGCCCGCCTGGTCGACTCGCCCCGTGCGGCCACGCGTTCCCCCTGATGGACGAGCCATCAGATTACCGCATGGTAGCTTAAAGGGTGCGGGCTGGACCGCGTACTCCTGTCTCCCCGACTACAACCTGGACTGCGCGTCGTCTGCCTGATGACCCGGGACATTTGCCCCGTGACGGCTCCCAGGAACTTGGACGCTCCTCGCCCCGCGGAGTGCACGCCTTCGGTCTCACGAACCGCTATGGCGGCGATCGTGGCGACGGCGTTGTCGGTGATGGCCGTTCTGCCGTGAGTATCGCCGGACTTCGACCGTTGGTCGGTCGCGTTGCTCACACCCGAAAGTTCGGTGTCGGCCATGTGAGCCGACGGCCGTACGCGGACCGGAGGTCGGCTACCGCCTCCACACCGTCCGCTGGGCCCCATCCGACGTCGTGGTCGGCACGGGCCTCGACGGAGCGAACCGGCCCCGCTGGCCGTGACGGTGGGGCCGCTTGAGCGGTTGAGCGATCATGAACCGACCGATGATCTTCCCTGCCGCCCTGGCCGCCGCCTTGGTCCCGGCGGCCGTCGCCCGCGCGGAAGAAGAAGGCGGGTTACTGGCGCAGTCGCCTGCCTGACTTCAGTTCCGGCTCGCCGCCGCCGAGAGCGAGCAGTCCAAGGCCAAGACGCTGGAACTGTACGCCCGCGCCGGAACCGTGAGCACGGCGACCAAGGCCAAGTGCAGATCACCCGACATGCTCGACGAGGACGTTGGCGCCGAGGTGGCCGCGATCCTCGTCGAGACCGGGGTGGGCGCTCCCGACTCGGTCGGGACATATCCACTGTGATCGCGGCTCATTCGGCTCGGAAGATAATCCGTAGCAGTCGCTCAGCGGTGGCTCGCATGCGGGGGTCTGGATGAGACAAGGCGACGAGGAGGAGTGCTGTCAGTGCACCACTGAAGGCGTCCAATGATTCAGTCATGTCCCGGAACGTATTTGATAGCAGGCCGGGAGTGCGGACCCAGGAGATGCATCAAGTCGCCCCCCGGTCAGCATCTGTGACTGTGCGTTATTTGCCCAGCTCAAGAGATCGCATGATCGATCAATGCCGGAAATGCCCCTTTCGATAATTGGCTTGTACTGGCCCCTGATTGGTGCAGATTTCGGGGAACAGATGGTCGCGGGGGTGCGCATGATGCGCCGACTGGTGCGCGGTGCGGTGAGAACGTGGGCCAGGACGACGGCGGCCTGACGCCCGCCCCTGCCCCACGGCCCGGTGTGCCGGATTTGATCGACGGCCCAGTCCCCGAGCCGCCGCCAGGGTTGCAGGCGGCCGGTGAGGTAGCTCGCGGTGAGGGCCGACGCGATCACGAGGACGTCCGTCGGGTGCATCGGTATCCCCGAGTCGTAGGTGAGGGTCCGGGCCGGGGGATCTGCGGGTGGCTCGGTCCGCACCCCCGGGCGGCGGGCCTGGGGGCGCGGGACGATGGGGTCATGGACGGGGCCTCAGGCCGTGGCCCAGTTGATGCCGAGCCCGGCGAGCGGCTCGCGCTGCTCGGCGCTCAGCTTGGTGCGCCTGCTGCGGGTGTTGCTCACCCAGGTGCCTAGCCGAACCGGTCCGTGAGGCATCTCTTCAACGTGGGCTCGGGGGACGACGACCCGGCCCTTCCGCGCGGTGCGGGCGCGGGTAGACCCACGCCGAACAGTCCCGCCAGGCGGCCGACCGCCGGGTCGAGGGCGTGACGAAGACCGCGGAAGTGGCCCACCATCCGGAGGGGCAGTGGGCCACAGTGCTGTGCGGCATCGATGCTCAACCGGCTGTGAGCGCCGGGTCGGTGTGCAGCGACGCGAGCGGGGAGCGCCAGCCTTTCCCGACCGTGCGCAGGTGCTCCCAGTCAGATGACCGCACGGACGGCCACCGCCGGACACGGCGGTCAGCGCAGCCCGATCAGGCCCCAGCCGCGCCGGGCGGCCTCCTCGACAGGCACGCTCCACGCCTGGACGAACGCCGCGAACTGGTCGAAGTCCGTGATCCAGCCGTGAGGGTCCTCGGCGTGCTCCGTGTACGGCGCGCGCAACGTGTCGAGCAGCGCTGCGGCGCGCTCCCAGGCCGCGGCGACCGCGGGCAAGTCGGCCGGCCGGCACACGGCGAGCGGCTTCGGATCCCACGGGTCGCCGGGGAAGACCGGGCCGTCGTGCCGGACGTCGCCGTCGGGCCCTTCCCACACCAGCGCGATCAGATACGTGTCGAGAGCCGCCCGCAGTTCGGGATGGGCGGCGTCCCGGACGTCGTCCCACCTGCGGCCGGCCCAAAAGTGCGGCTTGTACGAGCTCGTGGTGAAGTCGTACCGCGCCCAGTGTGGTTCGCCCGGCCCCTCCGGCCAGGTCCAGCCCGGCTGGTGCTTCTCAGGCGGCGGCCACTGGTCGTCGGGCCACGCGGCGTCCTCCAGCCACGCGGTGCGCGCGTCGGCCGGGATCGTGTGCAGGTGGGCCCAGTCAACGGCGAGCAGGGTGATGTCCAGTCCCATGCGGGAAGGCTAACGGCCTCGTGCATGGTTGGCGGTAGCGCGTCGAGACCTTGATCGTTGATCATGATCCGTGTGGTGGGGAGCCGGAGCCGGACACGTGCAGCAATCATCCGTAGCCGGCGGATCACCGGGCCGGCGTCCGACGTGATCGCAGAACTCGTCGCAGAGATCGGTCCGTTGTGGCACGAGCGGCACCAGGCCGTGCTGACGTCACGCCCTCGCCGCCGGGCCGTCGGTGCCGGGGCCACGTACAAGCTGGTCTTCGTCGACCGCCTGTTGGCCACACTCGTGCACCTCCGCCATGCAACGACGCACGACGTGCTGGCCTGCTGGTTCGGCGTGGACCTCTCCACCATTACGCGGGCGATCGGTGACGTGCGGCCCCTGCTCGCCGAGCGGGGCTGCACCGTCGCGCCTGACATCCGACTGCGCACACTCGCCGAGGTCATCGACCATCTCGGCGCGAGTGGGCAGACCGGCATCATCGACGGCACCGAGGTCCGGGTGCGTCGCCCGGCTGCCGGACGCAAGGACCGGGAGAAGTTCATCTCCGGGAAGAACAAGCAGAACACCGTCAAATCCATGGTCGTCACGGACGCCGAGGGGCGGCTGCTGTTCCGCAGTCCGGCCGAGCCCGCGAGCTGCGCGGACATCACGCACGCCCGGAAGCTGGGCCTGGTCAAGCTCCTGGCCGACGGTCCGGCCGTGGAGATCCCCGCCGATGCCGACTATCAGGGCCTGGGCGCCCAGACCGGCGGCCGCGTGGTGACGCCACCGCACCGCAAGTTCAAGAAGAACCCGCCCGAGTGGTACGAGGAGATACACGAGCGCCAGCGCAAAGCCCACTCCTCACGACGCATCCGGGGCGAGCACGGCATCGGCCACCTCAAGAACTGGCGATCCCTCGCCCGCCACCACGGCCGCCGCGAGCACATGAGCGACATCATCCAATCCGTCGCCGGGCTGCTCCCGCACCAGCAGGCCGCCACGGCGAGCGGCACGCGAACGTGAACACATCCCCCGGCCCTCGGCTCTCGACGCGCTACCGCCAACCATGCACGAGGTCGTTAGGCACGGGGACGTTGCAAAGGCGTTGCAACGGGGGCGTGCGGCGGGTTCTCAGGCGCGTTGCTCGGCGTCGAGTCCCCGGACCCGGGCCTGCAACGCCGCCCGCTGACTCGCCGGGACCGCCCCGGCCAGCGCGCGCCACACCGCCAGGTCCTCCTCGCCCCACGGGCTGTACGCCCAGTCGGCGAGCAGCCCCGGATCACCCCGGGCGATCAACGCGGCCCGCAACTGCTCCTCGACCCGCTGCCGCAGCCGTACGACCGCCGGGGCCCCGGAGCCCGGCAGCAGCGGGCCCGCGTACGCGTCCAGCGCCGCCGCCACCGCGCCCGAACCCAGCCGGCGTGTCACCGTGTCGAAATCGGCGTCCACCGCGACGGCCAGCCGGTACGGGCGTGAGTCCAGCAGATCGGGCCCCAGCAGCCGCCGGAGCCGGGAGAGCTCCGCCCGCAGCGTCACCGGGGTCACCGACTCGTCCTCGTACAGCTCGACCAGCAGCTCGTCCCCGCTCAGGCCCTCCGGCCGACGGGCCAGGGCGACCAGGATCTCGCTGTGCCGGCGGCTGAGCCGCAGTCGTCGCCCGCGGGCCACCAGCAGCGCCTCGTCCCGGCCCAGCGCACTCAGCCGTACCGCGTCGACGTCCGAGCCGGGCGCGGGAGCCAGCAGCGCGAGGTGCGACTCGACGGCCTGGGCGACCGCCTGGACGAAGGCGAGACTGTGCGGATGGGCGAGCCGGTCCCCGCCCGTGATGTCCACGGCTCCCAGCACCCGGCCCGTACGGGGGTCGTGCACCGGTGATGCCGCACAGGTCCACCGCTGGACCGGCCGCAGGAAGTGCTCGGCCGCGAAGACCTGGACCGGACGGTCCACCGCGATGGCCGTCCCCGGAGCGTTCGTCCCCGCCACGGACTCGGCCCAGCGGGCACCCTCCACGAAATTCATCAGGCCGGCCGCCCGCCGCGCCGCCGTGTGGCCCTCCACCCACAGCAGGCGGCCGTGGGCGTCGCAGACGGCCAGCAGATGTTCCCCGTCCGTGGCGTACGCACCCATCAGCTCGCGGATCACGGGCATCGCCCGGGCCAGGGGATGCGCCGACCGACGGGAACTCAGCTCCTCCGGGCCGAGCTCCACGACGAGGGCCTCGTCCGGGCTGACCCGCCCGAGCGTCGCCAGGACGCGCCGACCACCGCGCGCACCGGCCGCTCCAGCCGCCCCGCCGAGGTGAACACATCGTGGGCGCGGCGCAGCGCGCCGCTCCGTTCGCCGGGATCGGCCTCCGCCGCCAGAGCCACCCAGGGATCCGTCAACTCACCCTCCGTTCAGGGCCGTCGCGCTCTCCCGTCGTCGTCGCCGTCGGTCCCCGCGACAACCTCGCTGCGGGGAGTCATCAACACGAGCGGTGGGGGGAGGGGGCTCAGGCGGCGTCGCGGACGAGCCGGAGGTAGCGTTCCCAGTCCCAGTGGACGCCCGGGTCGGTGTGGTCGCTGCCCGGCACCTCGTGGTGGCCGACGATGTGCTCCCGGTCTCTCGGGATGCCGTGGCGGTCGCAGATGTCGGCGGTGAGCCCGGCGGACCGCACGTACATGACGTCCGTGAAGAACTCCGGGCGGTCCACCCACCCTTCGTGCTCGATCCCGATGCTCCGGGTGTTCCAGTTCCAGTTGCCCGCGTGCCAGGCGATGTCCTTCTCCCTGACGCACTGGGCGACATGGCCGTCGCCGGAGCGCACCACGTAGTGGGCCGACACCTGCTTGCTGGGAGTACTGAAGATGCCCGTGGTCGGTGTGAACAACTGTTGGGCGACATGGATGACGACACGGTCGATCCGGCGCTCGGAAGGCCGGGAGGGGACGGTGTAGTTGGCGGCGGCGGCCGGAACCCACCGGGCGCTCGCGTAGTCGGTGGGGCCCTTGGGCGCGGCAACGGCCCGGACCGACGACGGCAGGACGGCCGCCGCACCCACCGTCGCGGCGGCGTACTGGATGATCCTTCTACGGTGCAACAGCGCTCCTGGGACCGGGCTGGACCAACCGGGGCCCCGGTCGGCCGATCATTCCTGTCGCAGCACATGACGAGCGCATCGGATGCCCGGTTCCGCTCACGCGCCGCCCGACGCGGGTGCGGCGCCGCGCCCGGACAACGCGGAAGCGTTCCCGGTTGCGGGAGAGGACCACCCCCCGGGGATGGTCCAGCCCTGCTGCGGAAGCGTTCCCGGTTTCCGGAGGGGCCGCGGGATGATCCAGTCCCCCGGGAACCGGCCGGGTGTCAGACCGCCGCGCCCGACCCCCTCGTCCCGTCCGCCGCTTCACCCTCCTCGGCGCCCGCCAGCGCTCCCGCCGGATCGTCGTCCGCCGGTCCGGCGGGAACCCACCGTCCGCGCTCCTTGCGGTAGGGCCACCATCGCCCCTCCCGGTCGAGCCGGAGCTGGAGGTCGGCGCCCGCCACGGTCCAGCGGGCCCGCCCGCTCGCCCGCAGCGCCGGGCGGTCGCCGGCGTCCCACGCCGCGCCGAGCCGGGCCCGGGCCCGCCCCAGATCCTCCGGGTCCGGCGCCCAATCCTCGTCGAGCACGGCCAGTGCCGCGACCCCGCCGTACCGCCAGGCCCGTACCGCCGCGCCCAGGTCCGCGGCCGGACGGCCGGACCCGGCGGCCAGCCGGGCCCCGATCCGGTGGTCAGGCCAGGCGTCCGCGGCCAGTCGCACCGCGTCCTGCTGCGGGGTCAGCTCCACCGGGAGCGGCTGCTCCTCATGCCCCGGGGCCAGGGCGTCCAGCAGCATCCGATGGGCCCGCACCGCGCTGTCGGCCGCCAGCACCTCCAGCGCCGCCGGATCGATGCCGGGCGCGGGCGGGGTCTCCGTGTCCAGGGACGGACCGGGTCCCGGCGCGTCGGGAGCCGGCGGAGGAGCGGGGAGCGGCGGCAGGATTCCGGCCGCCGCGAACGCTTCCCCGGCCGGAACCCCGCGAACCTCACGCTCCGCGCCCCCGGTGGCTCCGCCCTCCCCTCCGGCCCCCGGCCGGACCGCACGGGCGGCGCTGCGCACCTGGAGTTCGTCCAGCAGTCGGCGTTCCTCGCGCCCCCGCATCAGCAGCAGCACGAACGGGTCCTCGTCCAGCAGCCGGGCCACCTGATAACAGAGCGCACCCGAATGCGGGCAGTGGTCCCAGGCTCCGCAGGTGCACTCCGGCTCCAGGTCCCCGATACCTGGCAGCAGCTCGACCCCGGCGCCCGCCGCGTCCTCGACCAGATGCGGCGGCATCTCCCGGTCCAGCAGCGCCGCGATGTGCCCGGCCCGGTCCACGGCCATGTCCAGGAAACGGTCCCAGGCGCCCGGACCGAGCTGCTGGAGCAGGACATCGCTGCGGTGGGCCGTGCCGTCGCGGTCCCGCACCATCGCCGTGATCCGCCCCGGCCGTACGGAGACCGCCCCGACCCCGCCCTTACGGGCCAGTTGGCGGCCCTGCTTGAGCTGCTGGCCGTCCAGCGCCGTGTCCTCCAGGGCCTGGAGCCACGCCCGGCCCCACCAGGAGGTGGCGAAACCCCGGCCGTGCGCGGGGGGAAGCGCCGCGAACGTACGCTCCGGTCCGCGCCCGCCGTCCCGCGACGCGCCGGCCCTGCCGTCCCCGCCCGAGACGTCCGTGCCGCCCGCCCCGTACTCCGTCTCCGTGCCGTACGGGGAATCGTCCTCGTAGTCGTATCCGTAGTCGTCGCTCATCGTGCGCCCCCTCGCAGCTCGACCAGGTCGGCCAGTTCCGCATCGGTCAGTTCGGTCAGTGCGGCCTCGCCCGAGCCGAGCACCGCGTCCGCCAGGCCCTGTTTGCGGGCGAGCATGCCGGCGATCCGGTCCTCGATCGTGCCCTCGGCGATCAGCCGGTGGACCTGCACCGGCTGCGTCTGGCCGATCCGGTACGCCCGGTCCGTCGCCTGTGCCTCGACCGCCGGATTCCACCATCGGTCGAAGTGCACGACATGACCGGCACGGGTGAGGTTGAGCCCGGTCCCCGCCGCCTTGAGGGACAGCAGGAACACCGGCGCCTCGCCCGACTGGAAGCGGGCCACCATCTCCTCGCGCCGGGCCACCGGCGTACCGCCGTGCAGGAACTGCGTGTCCACCCCGCGCGCGGCCAGGTGTTCCTCCAGCAGCCGGGCCATCTGCACGTACTGCGTGAAGACCAGCACCGAGCCCCGCTCGGCCAGGATCGTGTCCAGCAGTTCGTCCAGCAGCTCGACCTTCCCCGACCGGTCCGCGATCCGTGGCCGCTCCTCCTTGAGGAACTGTGCCGGGTGATTGCAGATCTGCTTGAGCGACGTCAGCAGCTTCATCACGAGCCCCCGCCGCTCGAAGCCGTCGGCGGCGGAGATCTCCGCCAGCGTCTCGCGGACCACCGCCTCGTACAGACCGGTCTGTTCCGGCGTCAGCGACACCGCCCGGTCGGTCTCGGTCTTCGGCGGCAGCTCGGGTGCGATGCCCGGGTCGGACTTCCGGCGGCGCAGCAGGAACGGCCGCACCAGCGCGGCCAGCCGCTCCGCGGCGCCCGGATCGTTGCCGCCCTCGACCGCGGCGGCGTACCGCGTACGGAAGGTGCCGAGCCGGCCGAGCAGACCGGGCGTCGTCCAGTCCAGGATCGCCCACAGCTCCGAGAGGTTGTTCTCCACGGGGGTCCCGGTGAGCGCGACCCGGGCCCGGGCACCGATCGTCCGCAGCTGCTTGGCCGTCGCCGAGTGCGGGTTCTTGACGTGCTGGGCCTCGTCGATGACGACCATGCCCCAGGAAACGGCGGCGAGCCGGGGCGCGTCGAGGCGCATCGTCCCGTACGTCGTCAGCACGAACTCACCGTCCACCAGCTCCTCCAGGGAGCGCGACGCGCCGTGGAAGCGGCGGACGGGGGTGCCCGGGGCGAACCTCTCGATCTCCCGCTGCCAGTTGCCCATCAGCGAGGTCGGACAGACCACCAGTGTCGGACCGGCGGCGTCGCGATCGGTCTGCCGGTGCAGATGCAGGGCGATGAGCGTGATCGTCTTGCCGAGGCCCATGTCGTCGGCGAGACAGCCGCCGAGCCCCAGCGAGGTCATGGTGTTGAGCCAGTTCAGCCCGCGCACCTGGTAGTCGCGCAAGGTCGCGGTGAGCGCCTCGGGCTGCCCGATCGACTGCTGGGCAGCGGATTCCGGATCGGCCAGCCGGTCCCGCAACCGCTGGAGCCAGCCGGTCGCCGTCACCTCGACGCGCCGGCCGTCCAGCTCCGTCGTACCGGTCAGCACCGCGCCCAGCGCGTCGATCGGGGTGACCTTGCGGTCCTGGGTCGCTCGCGCCCGGCGTGCCTCCTCGGGGTCGATGAGCACCCATTGGCCACGCAGCCGCACGATGGGCCGGGACGACTCGGCGAGCCGGTCCAACTCCTCGCGGGTCAGCTTCTGATCCCCGAGGGCGAACCGCCAGTCGAACGACAGCAGCGCGTCGGCCGAGAGGAACGAGGGCGTGTCCGCAGCGGTACGCCCCGGTGTTCCGGGCCGCTGCCCGTCGCCGTCCGGGCCCGTGGCGTCCCGGCCTGCGGCGTCCCCGTCGTCCGGGCCGACCACGGCGCGCGCGGTGAGCTTCCTGGCCAGCTCCTTGGGCCAGTGCACCTGCACACCGGCGGCGGCCAGGGCGCGCGAGGCGGACCCCAGCAGTTCGGCGATCTCCTCGTCGGCCGGTTCCACCGAGTCCGGCACCGCGGCGGAGAGCAGGGGCGCCAGCGGGGGCCACGCGCGGGCGGCCCGCCGCAGGGTGAGCAGAGCGTCCATCCGGGCCCGCGGCCCGAACGCGGCTGCGGTCCGGGAGCCGCCCGCCCAGAGCTCGGCCGCATCGGCGACCAGGGAGGGATCGCTGACGCTGTGGATCTGCAGCACGGCGCGGAACGACGGCTCGCCCGCGCCCGTGCGGGATCCGGAGTCCTCCATGCCCCGGGAGGTCTCGTGGTCCGCTTCCCCACCGCTCTGCCGCGGTGCAAGGCCCGTGACCTCGATGCGCAACGAGAGCCTTACGCCCGCGTCGTGACCCGCCGCCACATCGGCCGCCCAGGCCTGCCCCTCGGGCAGGTGCTGGGGCTGGCGCGCGGCGAACGCGGGACCGGCGGCGGCGAACCCGGCAGCCGGGGTCCGGGGCATCGCGTCGGCCACGGCATCGAGGAACGCACGCAGCAGGCGCTCCGGTTCGGGCAGCAACGGTTCGCCGTCGCCGTCGCCGTCGCCGTCGCCGTCGCCGTCGCCGTCGGTGTCTCCGTCGTCCGACGTCATGTCCGGGACCGGAGTCGCATGTGCCGCGGGCGGCATCGACGCCGCCAGCTCCCGTACGCGTTCGAGGTCCTCGGCGCTCAGCGGTCCGACCCGCCAGGCGTCGTGGTCGGCGGGGCTCAGCCCCGGCAGCAGCAGACCGCGCGCGACGAACTGGAGGGCGAGGAGCGCCCCGGCGCCCCAGAAGGCAATTGCGGGGGAGGCCTGCGCGGCGGCGCGTGCCCGGGTCAGTACCGGAAGGGCCTCCCGGACGGGGAGGAACAGCGCCGAAACCGTACGGGGCCGCAGGTCGGCTTCGACGACGGTCAGCTCCGACACGGTCCCGGAGGTGGCGCAAGGGGCGCTGCCGTCCTGGTCCCAGAACGCGATCATGCTGGTACGGGCCGGGTCCGCGGGGACGAAGACCGCAGAACAACGGGACAGTTCGGCGATCTCGGAGGGCGTTGCCGCAGGGTGCCTGTGCACAGGAATGGCTGATTCCTCAAATTTGACTAGCGGGCGGAGTCGCTGAGGGTACTCCACTTTTCTCGCTGATGCGCCGCTTGCTTGTGTGGTGTGCGTCACGTTTCCCGACATTCGATTCCCGGCTTCCTGGTGGCCGGGCCGTCGTGGTGCAGCCAGCCCCACCACTGGATACGGGGGTCTGCCCCAGGCGGATCAGGGTGGTGGCGCCATGGCTGCCGGCGGCCCTCGGTCCGTACGTTCGATGAGGTCAGCGCCCCAGAGGATCCAGAGACCGGAGACGTCATGCCCCAGGCGACAGCCACTGTTGCGGATTCCGCCGACGAAAGCAGTCCGGGCCGCCCGGCCGAGCCCCGCGCCGCGGCGGCCGGAAGCGACTTCGCTCCGCTGCTGCGTGCCGCGCGGGGCCAGGGTCTGCTGGACCGGCGCACGGACCGGTACGTTCTCGGCATCGCCGCCAATCTCGCGGCCCTGGGCCTGTTGGTCACCGGCTTCGTTCTGTTGGGCGACACCTGGTGGAGCCTGCTCCTCACCCCGCCGCTGGCGGTTCTGTGGACCCGTACGGCCTTCGTCGCCCACGACGCGGGGCACGGGCAGATAACCTCGGATCGCAGGACAAGCAGGCTGATCGGTCTGGTGCACGCCAATCTGCTCCTCGGCATGAACGAAGCGTGGTGGAACGACAAGCACGTGCGTCACCACGCCAACCCCAACCACATCGACAAGGACCCCGACGTCGGCGTCGGAGCCCTGGTCTGGACCCAGAAGCAGGCGGAGCAGCGGGAGGGCTTCGCGCGTTGGCTGACCAGGAACCAGGCCCGGCTGTTCTTCCCGATGCTGCTGCTCGAAGGCATCGCGCTGAAGATCTACGGAGTCCAGTTCCTGCGCCGCCAGCCCCTCCGGGAGCGGGCCGTCTCGGCGCTGCTGCTCACCGCCCACGTCGCGCTCTGCGCCACGCTCTTGTTCAGCACGCTGTCCCCGGGCAGGGCGATCGTCTTCGCCCTGGTGCTGCACGCACTGTTCGGCCTCCACCTGGGCCTGGCCTTCGCGCCCAACCACAAGGGGATGGAGATGCCCGACCCCGAGGGCGAGCGCTGGGGGCACCTCCAGCGGCAGGTCCTGACCTCGCGCAACGTACGCGGCGGCATTCTGACCGACTGGTTCCTCGGCGGGCTGAACTACCAGATAGAGCACCACCTCTTCCCCAGCATGCCCCGCCCCAACCTGCGGCTCGCCCAGCCCCTGGTCAGGGCGTACTGCGCCGACATCGGCATGCCGTACACGGAGACCGGGCTGATCGAGTCCTATCGCCAGGCGCTGGCACATATGCACGACGTCGGTGAGCCGCTGCGGTAGCGCGGGAAGCCGGGGAACGTAAGGGAGCGCGGAGGCGTTCACCCAACAGGAGCGGCGCCGGCCGCGAAGGAGGCGTGGACCATGTCGAATGGTGCGAAGGTCGCTGTCGGGGGCGTGCTCGCGGCAGCCATCCTGTGGCCCCTGATCGGATTCTGGTGGGCACTGCTGGTCGTGATCGGTGTCCCCGTGGCGGGCTATCTGCTGCTGGACCCCTCCCAGCGGCGCAGGCTCCGCAGGATCAACCGCAAGGAAATCGGTCGCTGACCCAGGACGTCGCCGACCCAGGACGTCGCTGACACGGGATGTCGGTGATCGAGGGCGTCGGTGGGACGTGACAGCGGTCGGGGCGTCACGGCGCCTGGGCGGCCAGCCCGTCCAGGGCCGTGAGCAGGCCGGGCAGTGAGGTTCCGCGGCCGACGGGAATGACCGTGCCCGGCTCTTCGTCCAGCAGGAACAGGGCGATGTCGTCGGTCCGCGCCACCATCGACCAGCCCGGGCCGTCGACGCGCAGGGTGCGTACGTCGGCCGAGGCGTAGGAGGAGCGGATCCGGCCGGGAGGCGGCGGAGTCTTCGTGTAGGCGGTCGCCTCCGACAGGGCCCTGCGGATACCGGGGTGCCGGAGGAAACGGGAGGGGTCGTTCTCCTGATCCCCTCCGGTGCCGTTCCCGGCGTCGATGTCGTTCGCCGCCCGCCCCTCGGCGCCGCCGCCCCCGCCTGGCTCCCCGGTGGTGCCGGGCAGGGGGAACTGCGCGTCGTCGATCTGCTCGCGCCAGGCCGACCACTGCGCGGTGATCTCGTCGGCGCCGAGCCGGCGCTGTGCCGGACCCCAGGCCTCCGCGTCGGGCGGGGCGAGGGGCGCCGGGCCCTCCCCGTCCGTATCCGGATCGTGCGGATCCGGGACACCGGGGGCCGAGACGGCCAGGTCCATCGGCCAGCCCGGCAGGGCGCACACCATGGAGCGCTCGTCGGGGGAGAGGTCATGCTCCATGCCGCAGTCCCACGCCGCGATGGCCACGGCCACCTGGGAGGTGTCCTCGACGACCACCGTCCACCGCGCCCCCTCACCGTCCTGCCCGAGGATGAGCCCGTACCCCTCCTCGTACGGTTCGAGCGCCAGCGCATCGCACGCGGCGACATAGTCGTCCCCCAGCACACCGGGGAACCGCGAGGGCGTCAGCAGCATCGCGGTCAGCACCAGCAGCGCGTCGTCGGCGGCCGCGTCCTTCGCACCTGCCACGGTGCCCTCCCCATCGCTCATGGTCTGCCCGCTCCTCGCCCAGTCCCGCGCTTCCCGGTTCGCCGTTCCCGGGACCGTCGCTCCTGGATCCCGTCGTTCCCTGTCCGTCGGCGCACCCTAACCAGTCGGTAACCACCTCGTCGAGGGTCTGACATCCCAGGGGCGCGCCGGAGCGGACCCGCCCTGTCCGGGTCCGGAGAGCCGAAGAGCGGGAGCGCGCGGGAGGTCTCCGCGTAAAGTTGGGCATCCGGCCGAACGAGGGGAACAGCATGGTGACGCGGTACGACCGGCTGAAGGAGATTCAGCGACTTGACCCCGAGCGGGACTTCCTGGAGATCTACCGGCTCACCGTCACGTACGAGTTCCCCTGGGACGTCACCCGCGCGCTGGAACTGGCCCTCTACCGCACCTATGCCGTGCCCAGCATCGGCCGACTCCTCGACGAGACGGCGGAGTTGACGGAGCGCTCCCAGAAGCGTTACGACGACACCGCCCTGCTGCTCGACACCGTGGTGGAGCACGGCTTCGACACCGACGAGGGCCGCACGGCCGTCCGCCGGATCAACCAGATGCACCGCGCCTACGACATCAGCAACGACGACATGCGCTACGTCCTGTGCACGTTCGTCGTCACACCGAAGCGATGGCTGGACGATTTCGGCTGGCGACGCCTCTGCTGCCACGAGCTGGCAGCCTTCGCCGCCTACTACCGCACGCTCGGCGCACGGATGGGCATCAAGGACATTCCGGAAACGTACGAGGACTTCGAGCGCACCCTCGACGCCTACGAGGACAAGCATTTCGGCTGGGACGAAGGAGCCCGACGGGTCTCCGACGCCACCTTGGCCCTGATGGGCTCCTGGTATCCGGCGCCCCTCGCCCCGGTGGTGCGCGGCGCCAGCCTCGCACTCCTGGACGACTCGCTGCTCAAGGCCTTCCGCTATCGGCGGCCGGGGCCGCTGGCTCGCGGACTGACGAGGGGCGCACTGCGGATGCGGGCCCGTGCCGTCCGCCTCCTGCCGCCCCGGCGGAAGCCTCACTACGCGCGCCAGAATCCCGAGATCAAGGGATACCCGGACGGGTACGAGATCGCGGGGCTCGGCGCGTTCCCCACTCCGGGGGTCCGTGGCTGCCCGGTCCCCGGCCACCGCCCGTCGCAGACACCCGCCGAGTAACGGCGACCGCCCGGCCGGTACGCCGTCGAGCCCGGGGCGCGACGTGACCGCCCCGGCCGGTCCACCGTCGAGTGGGGCACGGGGTGGCCGGACCGGGGCCGCCGGACTCAGTGCCGCTTGGAGACGAGCGCGAGGAAGCGGTCGTCCTCGTCCGTGTAGGACTCCAGCCGCCACCCCGCTCCGGCCAACAGCTCACGCAGCCGGGGCTCGGCCCGCAGGTCGTCGTCGGTGACGGCGCGCCCCTGGCGCGCGGCGAGCGCCGCCCGGCCGATCGGGTGGAACAGGGCGAGGGTCCCGCCCGGCCGGACCACGCGCGCGAGCTCCGCCAGATCGGCCTCGGGCCGGGCCAGATGCGAGATCAGCCCGGCCCCGAACACCGCGTCCAGGGCGCCGTCGCGCAGGGGCAGCCGCGCGACATCGGCACGCACGAGCGTCCCGCTGGCTCCACGCCCCGCCCGCGCCGCCGCCTCCAGCATGGCCGGGGTCAGGTCGGCGCCCAGCACCGTGCCCCCCGGCCCGACCACCGCTCGCAGCGCGGGCAGTGCGCGCCCCGTGCCGCAGCCCGCGTCGAGCACGGCATCGCCGGGGCGCAACCCCAGCAGGCCGGCCGCCGCCGTATAGGCAGGGCCGTCGTCGGGGAACCGGCTGTCCCAGTCGGCCGCACGCGGGGTGAAGAAGTCCAGGACATGGGTGTGGGGAGGGGTGTGGTCGTCGGTCATGAGAACATGCTCGCGCAACCGGCGGAGGCGTGCGAGCGCCGCAACCCGGCCCGTCCGGTCAGACGTTGACCCCGTAGTCCGAGGCGATGCCCGCCAGGCCGGAGGCGTAACCCTGGCCGACGGCCCGGAACTTCCACTCGGCACCGTGCCGGTACAGCTCGCCGAAGACCATCGCCGTCTCGGTGGAGGCGTCCTCGCTCAGGTCGTAGCGGGCGAGCTCGACGCCGTTCGCCCGGTTCACCACGCGGATGAACGCGTTGCGCACCTGACCGAAGCTCTGGCCGCGACTCTGGGCTTCATGGATCGAGACAGGGAACACGATCTTCGCGACCTCGGCGGGAACCGACGACAGATCGACCTCGACCGACTCGTCGTCGCCCTCGCCTTCACCTGTCAGGTTGTCACCGGTGTGGCGGACCGAACCGTCGGGGCTGTTGAGGTTGTTGTAGAAGACGAAGTGGCTGTCGGAGAGGACCTTGCCCGCCGCGGAACACAGCAGCGCACTGGCATCCAGGTCGTGATCGGCCCCGGTCGTGGTCCGTACGTCCCAGCCGAGCCCGACGGTCACGGCGGTGAGGCCGGGGGCCTCCTTCGACAGGGAGACATTGCCGCCCTTGGCCAGGGTCACACCCATGATTTCCTCCAGTCCTCGGTCGGTCCGCACCTGTGATCCGGAAATCCGCGGCTTCACCGCATCCGAGTCCGGTGACCGGATCCGTTCTGCTGTCACTTGTCACTTTTTGCTGGCCGCTATCCGTTACAAACGCTCGGCGCGACACTCTCGGTTCCCCGGATCGTCAGGGCGTGCTCTCGTCCTTCATCGCCCTGGCCTCGCTCTTGAGGATGCGCATGGACTTGCCCAGTGCGCGGGCCGTGTCCGGCAGCTTCTTCGAGCCGAAGACGGCGATCACGACGACCGCCAGGATCAGCAGGTGCCAGGGTTGCAGGCCGTTGCGCAGCATTCCGGTCCCGCCCTTCTCTCCGTACGGGTCTCTCCACGGCGGTAACACTTGCCGCATTGCGCAACTGTACAACTAGCGCATGAGGCCGGAACGGGCGCCCCTCGACGCCCTCGCGGCGTCTTCCGCGGCGTCGGGCACGCCGGCCAGGTGGCGGCGCTCGTAGCGACGGCGGGCCGCCGTGAGCGCGACCGCGTACAGCCCCAGAACCGAGCCGAGCAAGAGGTAGTAGAGCGGCGGCAGGGCGCTCATGCCCAGCAACGGCCCGATCGGGGTGAGCGGGAGGGCGACCCCGACCGCGGAGAGACCGGCCGCGGCGGCCCGCAGCGGCCCGCCCGCCCGGCGTTCGGCGGCGCTGCGGCCGGTCCGCAGCAGAACCATCACGAGGGCCTGGGTGAGCAGGTTCTCCGTGAACCACCCGGCGTGGAACGCAGCCTCCCCGCCGTCCCCGGACGCGTGGTGGAGGGCGAGCGCGAGCACCCCGAAGGTGGCGAGGTCGGCGGCCGCGTTGAGCAGACCGAAACCCGTGATGAAGCGCAGGAAGTCACGCGGCCGCAGCGCGGTGGGGCGGCGCAGGACCGACACCGGCGGGCGGTCGAACGCGAAGGCCAGCTGCGCCGCGTCGAAGCAGAGGTTCTGCACCAGCACCTGCGCCGGGAGCATCGGGAGGAAGGGCAGCATCAGCCCGGCCGTCAGCATGGCGATGACGTTGCCGAGGTTCGACGAGAGGGTGATCCGCAGATAGGAGGCGATGTTCCCGCTGCTGCGCCGTCCCGCCAGCACCGCACGGTCGATCGCGGTGAGGTCCTTCTCCGCCAGGACGACATCGGCCGCCTCCCGGGCCACGTCCACGGCGTTGCGGGGGCAGATGCCGACATCGGCGGCGCCGAGGGCGGGCAGGTCGTTGACGCCGTCGCCGAGGAAGCCGGTCGTGCGACCGCCGGCGCGCAGGGCCGAGACGATGCGGGCCTTGTGCTCGGGGGTGCAGCGCGCGAACACGACGGCCCGGTCCGCCACCTCGATCAGCTCCGCGTCCGACAGGGCGTCCACCTGTTCGGCGGTCACCACATCGTCGGAACCGGAGTGAGTCTCGGGACGCAGATCGAGGTCCGCGCACACCCGGGCCGCGGTGCCCGGCTGGTCGCCGGTGAGCACCTTGACGCGCACACCCCGCCGTGCGAGCACCGCGAGCGCGTCGGCGGCGCTCGGAGCCGGAACGTCCCGGAGCGCCACCAGGCCCACGAAGGTCAGACCCCGCTCGTCCGCAGGGGTGTACGCACCCGCCCGGGACGCCCGGTCGGCCAGGGCCACGGCCAGCAGGCGCAGCCCGGACGCGGCCTTCCGGTCGGCCAGGGAGAGCAGCCGGTCGCGCTCGTCCCCGTCCAGGGCGCACCGGTCGAGCACCGCCTCGACGGCGCCCTTGGTGACCAGGGTGTGAGCGCCGAGCCGTCCGGGCCGCCTGACCACGGCGGTCGCGACGCGGCGCACAGGATCGAAGGGCAGCACGGCGACGCCCTCGTACGCGTCCGGACCGAACGCCCCGGCAGCGGACGGACCGTCGGTGTCAACGGCCTCCAGGACCGCTTCGTCGAGGGCGTCGGCGGCGGGCAGGTCCGCCAGCTGGAGTGTCCACAGGGCATTGACCGCCGCCCACCGCAGGACATCGGGGTCGGGCCGGTCCCCGCCGTCGACCGCCGCTGCGACGACCGGCCGGTCCTCGGTCAGCGTGCCGGTCTTGTCCAGGCACAGCACGTCGACCGCTCCCAGATCGTGCAGCGCCGGGAGCCGTTTGACGATCACTCCACTGGTACGCGCCAGCCGGGCCGCGCCCCGCGCGAGCGCCGTCGTGACGATGACCGGCAGCATTTCCGGGGTCAGCCCCACCGCGACGGCCACGGCGAACGGCAGCGTCTCCAGCCCCCGTCCGCGCAGCGCCGCGTTGGCCATCAGCACCAGGGGAGGTGTGAGGAGCATGAAACGGATGAGGGTCCAGGAGATCCCCCGGACCGAACGCTCGAAGGCGCTCGCGCCCCGCTGTCCGGCCCGGCCGTCCTGGGTGGCGGCGAACCGGGTGTCCGCGCCGGTGGCCACGATCACCGCCGTACCGCTGCCGGAAGCGACACTGCTGCCCTGGAAGCACCACTGGGGTTGTGCGAACGGTCCGGCCCCCGACAGCGCCGGGTCGGCGACGTCCAGGGCCCGCTTGACCACCGGCGCCGACTCCCCGGTCAGGGCCGACTGATGCACGGTGAGGCCGTCGGCGCGCAGCAACTGCACATCGGCGGGCACGAGATCGCCCGGCCGCAGCCGGATCACGTCTCCCGGTACCAGGTCGGCGACCGGCACGTCCCGTTCCCGGGGAGAGGAGTCGTCCGAGGTACGGCGCACCACGGTCGCGGTGGTCGCCACCAGTTCGCGCAGCGCGGCGGCCGACCGGTCGGCGCGGTGCTCCTCGGTGGAGCGCAGCAGACAGCTCACGGCGACGAGGGCCAGGATGACGCAGGCGGTGCCCCAGGCGGCGACGAGGGCCGACACCAGACCCAGGCAGAGGAGTACGGAGGTGAAGGGGTCCCGGAGGCTGCGCAGGAATCGGCGGGTCCAGGGGACGGGCCGCCGGGCGGGCAGCACGTTCTCGCCCGTGCGGAGGAGCCGGATCTCGGCTTCCGCCTCCAGCAGCCCGCGCGGCCCGCTGTCGAGGGCGCGCAGCGTCTGGAGAGGAGTGGGCACGGTGCCGGGGGACGGTGCGACGGAGGGCGGCGTGCCGATGGTGAGGTGTCCGGGGCCTGCGGCTGGACTGCTCTCAGGCACCGAGTTCACGCAGGCGGACGGGCGCGGGGGAGGGGTGCCCCGCGCGTGCGGCCAATTGGCCGACCATCAGCCGGACGACCGTCACCACATCGGGATCGTCGACCAGATAGACCTGCCGCCGGCCCTCACGGCGTGACCGGACGAGCCCGGCCAGCTTCAGCTTCGTCAGGTGCTGGCTGACGGAGGGGAGTGTACCGCCCACCCGTTCGGCGAGCCCCGTCACATCGCTCTCGCCCTGGGCCAGCGCCCACACGATGTGCAGCCGTGCGGGTGTCGCCAGGAGCCCGAACGCCGCGGCGGCCTCCGCCAGCACCTCCGCGGGCGGATCCTGGAGACCGCCGCCGGAACCTGTCGACACGCTCGCATCCCCTCGTCCCCGGGCCGCCGGCACGGACCCGGCACCGCTGCCCGTTCCGGACGGCCGAAAAGAACAGTGTAGGGGCCGTGGCGGAAGTGGCCGGGGCCCGTCCGGAACGTCCCGCCCTCCTCCCGCCCTCTCCCCGCCGCCCAAGAGAGACGCAATGGGGGGCAGGATGCGGCAAGGGGCGACGGATACGAAGTCTCATCGGTCAAGAACGATCAACCCGCTCGAACGAAGCCGAACGGTTGCCATGCTGTCCGCCCGACCGGTCCCTGGAGCCCGAAGTGACGGCGAAGCCGGCCACGAACCTCCAGGAGATTCGAGAGAAGAGCTCTGAAGGCAGAGCCCTGAGACAGCCCCGGCAAGAGCCGCGGTAAGAGCCCCGGCAAGAGGGGCCTGGCGAGAGAAGGGACGTATGCCCTCCGAGTCCGTCTACGGCGACTCCGTCCACGACGACGAGCATTCCCGTGCCGCCCACCGAACCTCCGCGAACGTGGGCCGGACCATGATCGGAGAAGACATCGAGCTCACTCTGAAGATCGTCGTGGGCGGCGGCGTCGGTGCCGGGAAGTCGACCCTGATCGGCTCGGTCAGCGAGATCCGCCCGCTGCACTCGGAGGAGACACTGAGCGAGAGCGAGGCCGGACCGGAGCGGAGCGACACCGGCGGTGCGGAGCGGAAGACCACCACGACCGTGGCGATGGATTTCGGCCGTATCACCGTTCACTCCGGCCTCTCGCTCCATCTGTTCGGCACGCCGGGCCAGGAGCGCTTCCGGTTCCTCTGGGAAGAGCTGAGCGAAGGTGCCCTCGCCGCCGTCGTGCTCGCCGACACCCGGCGGCTGGAGGACTGTTTCGCCGCCGTCGATCACTTCGAGCGCCGACGGATTCCGTTCGTCGTCGCCGTCAACCGCTTCCCCGACGCTCCCGACCACACGGAGCACGATGTCGCGCAGGCGCTCGACCTCGACGGGGGCACGCCGGTCGTGCTGTGCGACGCCCGCGACCGGGCCTCGGGAAAAGAAGTCCTGATCCGTACGGTCGAGTATGCCGGGCGCATGCACACCGCACGGCTCCTCGCCGCCGTCGGCTGACGGCCCGGCGCCCGGCACCCTCCGTCAGTCGGCCATGTCGGCCATCGCGACCACCTTGTCGATCCGTACCCGTACGACCAGTTCGCCGGGCACCCCGTTGCGCCGGCCGAACTCCTCGGCGGCGTCGGCCCCCACGTAGCGGCCGGCGATCCGCGTCGCCCATCGCAGGAGTTCCTCGGGGTCCTCGCTCAGCTCGGCCTGCCCCTGCACCACCGCGAACGCGTAAGGGGGCCGGTCGTCGTCGACGCACAGGGCGACCTGCCCGTCCCGTGCGAGGTTGCGCCCCTTCACACTCTCCTTGCCGGTGTTGAAGACCACTGAGTCGCCGTCGAGAAGGAACCAGACGGGTGCGATGTGCGGGCGGCCGTCGGCCCGAACCGTCGAAACCTTCGCCGTGCGGGTTCCCTCCGAGAGGAAGGCCCGCCATTCTTCATCGGTCATGTGGTGTGCCATGGGCCCATCCTGAGGCCGAACCCGGCATGGCGCGAAGCGGCACCCCGGGCGGTGAGAGGCGCTTGCCCCCACGGGAGCGGTGCGCGAGGCTTGCGCGCGTAGCGGGGAAACGGGGAACGAAGGTACGGGGAGGACGAGCACATGCCGCTTGACCGGGGACTTGACTGGCTCCTTGACGATCTCACCAGCAGGGTGCAACACATACGGCACGCGTTGGTGCTCTCGAACGACGGACTGGTCACCGGGGCCAGCAGCGGTCTCGCACGAGAGGACGCGGAGCATCTGGCGGCCGTCTCGTCCGGCCTGCAGAGTCTGGCGCGCGGGTCGGGGCGCCACTTCCGGGCGGGCCGGGCCCGCCAGACGATGGTCGAGTTCGACGAGGCGCTGCTCTTCGTGACGGCCGCGGGCGACGGCAGCTGTCTGTGCGTCCTGACCGCGGCCGAAGCCGATGTCGGGCAGGTCGCCTACGAGATGACCCTGCTCGTCAACCGGGTCGGTGAACACCTCGGAGTCTCCGTCCGGCAGGGCGGACCGGACGGCATCGAACCCTTCTGACCTGCCGTTCTCGTCGCCGCTGAAGAGTTATCCACAGGGCTGACGGACGGTGACTCCCTCGGGCTACCGTGATTACGGAGAGTATTCGAGCCGACGGGGGAGAACAGTCATGGCAGTCAGGGAAGTGCTCCGAGCGCACATCGCGGCCCAGGGGAACGCGGGTGTGGAGACGCCGGGGGAGGGCGGGCACGCTGCTTCGTCCGCCGACCAGGCGGCGACGATCGCGGCCGGGCGAGCATCCCAGGAACTGGGGATCCGCCGTGCGGAGTTCGAGTTGGCGGTGCACCTGGGGCTGATCGCCGTCGTCGGAGCACCGGGCGGCGGGCGACCACGGGTGCATGAGGCAGAGATCGCCCGCCTGCGGGAGCAGCCGGGCTTCCCCGATGCGCTGGTCGAGCGGGTCCGCACTGTCGGTACGGCGCAGGGGGCGGCCCTGCTGGACATCGCTCCGGCACGGTTCACCCGGCTGGTTCGGGCGGGCTGTGTCTCACCGGTCACGTTCTATCTGAACCGGTATCGCGCGGTGGTCTGGCTCTATCTCGCGGACGAGCTGGCCGCGTTCGCGGCGCGGGAGCCCGAGCTGCTCGCCGGACGGACACCTCCGGGGATGCGCACAATGCTGGAGTCGGGCGTCGATCGGCGGGCGCGCAACTGGCGTTCGCAGCGCATCGACCGGCTCCTGGACCGCACGACGGACCCCTGGGCGCGAACAGCGGTTCAGGCGTCGGCGCTGGACCCGGTGCAACTGGCGGAAGTGATGGACGACCCCTACGAACGCGCCTATCTCGTACGGGTCCGGCCGGAGCCGGTCTTCGGGCGTCCGGGGTCCATGGCGGCCAGGGAAGCCATGGCGGAGCTGATGCTCGCCGATGACCCGGACGAGATTCTCTGGCGGCGGGTCAACCTGACGCTGGAGCTGGACGCGGCCCGCGAGGACCGGCCGGCCCCGCGCCCCGGCGACGACGGAGAAGCCCTGACGGCACCTCACGCCCGGCCTGCGCGGACCGCCCGGACCGGAGCCCGGCCTCGGCCCGTGCATCAGGCGCCTGCCGCCGAGTTGGCGACACCGACACCGACACCGCCCGCCCGGAGCGGGGCGCCACGTCCCGCTGCGATGGGCCGGACGACGGGGAGGGGGCTGCTGGCCAGGCTGGGGTGGCGGGGCCGGGGTGCCGGATAAGGCTTCGCGAAGATCGCTCGGATGGGCCATCCTGTCCGCATGTTGATCAGGGAAGCAACCTCCGAGGACTGGCCCGCCATCTGGCCGTTCTTCCACACGATCGTCTCCGCGGGCGAGACGCTCACCTATCCGCTCGACCTCGGTAAGGAGGACGCGGAGGGATGGTGGTTCGTTTCGGCGCCGAGCCGGGTGGTCGTCGCCGTCGACGACGCCGGGACGGTGCTGGGCACGGCGAAGATGAACCGCAACCACATGGGCAACGGGTCCCACATCGCCAGCGCCACCTACATGGTCGACCCAGCTCACTCGGGCCGGGGCGTGGGGCGCGCACTCTGTCAGTACTCGGTCGACTGGGCTCGTGCTGAAGGGTATCGAGCCATGCAGTTCAACGCGGTGGTCGAAACGAACACGCACGCCGTCAAGCTCTATGAATCGATCGGCTTCGAGGTGATCGGCACTCTTCCCGAGGGCTTCAACCACCCGACCGAGGGCTATGTAGGGATGCACATCATGCACAAGACCCTGTGACGATCAGGTGCTGGGGCGACCCGTTGCCGGTCCCGGCTCCGGGCCCGGCAATGTGCGACCCGCGGGGCCGCCGTCCGCCACGTCGCTCGCGGTGACCCCCGGGACGACCGTTCCGGCCCAGGAGAGGGCCGTCCACCCCGAGTCCGGCGATCCCTCGACCACCACCACACCCGTGTTGTTCAGGCCGTGCCGGGTGGCGTAGTCGACCGTGACGTTCCGCGCGCGGGCGGCTGCCCACACACGGATGGCGGCACCATGACTGACGAGCGCCACCGTCCCGTGCTGCTCGGCCTCCGCCGCTTCGGCCACCACCGCGTCGAAGCGGGCCAGCGCCTGAGTCCCGTCCTCGCCCCCGGGCAGTCGGCGGGCGAGGTCCCCGGCGGGCCAGGCGAAGACGGTCTCCAGGTACTGCCGGATCGCTTCCTCGTCGGCCCGCATCTCCAGGTCACCCGCCGACAGTTCCCGGATTCCGTCACGGATCCGAACCTCGATGGACCGTTCCGTGGCCAGGGGCGCGGCCGTGAGTTGCGTACGCGTCAGCGTGGAGGCGTACAACGCCGCGATGTCCTCCCCGGCGAGCGCCCCGGGCAGGGCGGCCGCCTGTCGCAGCCCGAGGTCGGTGAGCCCGGGGCCGGGCCGCGCGGTGTCCAGGAAATGGCCGAGGTTGGACGGTGTCTGGCCGTGACGGATCAGCAGCAATCGCATAGAACGGGTCATGCTCCAGGCTCAGGCTCGCGGGTGGCGGAAAATAGATGCACATTCCACCCTCTCATTCGGCCACCTCTGGAGGACAGCCTGCCAGAGGTCTGCCCGCCTTGCCGGAAGTAGCGCGGATATGCCCGGAGTTCATGCGGCGGGTTACGCGCAGGGCGGCTGCGTCGATCACTGGCGATGGCAGTACTGTGCGCCCCACCGCCATTCGGGCGATGAGAAGTATCTGGAGGAAGAATCCATGACCATACCCAGGAGATCGTGGCGTGGCGCGGGAGCTCTCGTGGCCGCTGCGGTCGTCGGTCTGACCGGAGGCGTCATCTCCGCCGGTCCGGCCGTCGCTCACACCCCCACCTGGGCCGTGACCTGCTCCGAGGTGACCGTCGACCTCACCAACTACACGAGCGACGTTCCCAACACGGTGACCGTATCGGTGGACGGCAAGGACCTGCTGCCCACCGAGACGTTCGGCCGTGAGTTCCACAAGAAGCTGGCGCTTCCCGAGCACGACAAGCCGGTGACCGTCCGACTGGTCGTCAAGGACGCCGACGGCGACGGCAAGCACTCCATCGACCAGACGAAGACGGCGGAGGTGTGCGAGGGCGAGCCCAGCCCGACGCCGACCGAGCCCGTCCCGTCGGAGACGCCGTCGACCGGGACGCCCGAGCCGAGCGCCACGCCGAGCGACGAGCCCTCGGAGTCCGCGCCCGCCGTGCCCGCCCCGAGCCCGAGCTCGCCGGATCTGGCCGAGACCGGTTCGTCGTCGGCGACGCCGGTCATCGGCGGCGCCGCTGTCGCCGTGCTGCTGGCCGGTGGCGGCATCCTGTGGGCCGTCCGCAAGCGGCGTACCACCCAGGGCTGATGCCCGGCGTGAGCCGCTGTTGAGGCCGTACGAGCCGTGGTCGGGGGTGTCCCGCACTACTGCGGTGGTGCGGGGCACCCCTTCCGCGCACCCGCCTCTCTCCGCATGCCGCCCCTCTTCCCGCCGGCTCACTCCTCGGCGAGCGCCGGCGGCGGCCTGGTGGCCGACGGGGGAGGGGGGCCGATCTCGCACCAGACGGCCTTGCCCTCGCCGCGGGGCTCTATCCCCCAGCGCGTGGCCACCGCGTCGAGCAGGAGCAGCCCCCGGCCAGAGGTGGAGGTCTCGCCCGGGGTACGCCGACGGGGCCAGGCGCTGGACCGGTCCTGGACGGACAGCCGGATCCGCCGCACCGGTTCGGGCAGCACTTCCAGGGTCAGAACGGCCCCGCCCTCCGTGTGCAGGAGCACGTTCACCAGCAACTCGCCCGTGACCAGCTCCGCATCGTCGGCGAACTCGGCCATGTCCCAGTCGGCGAGGGCCTGACGGACGATCGCGCGGGCGTCCGAGAGCCCTTCCGGGTCCGCCTGGTGGATGTACTGGTGGAGGCGTGGCGCGTGCGACGACCCCACGTCCGGGCTGCGGCGCAGCACCAGGAGTGCCACGTCGTCCCCCGACCCCCACCGTTCCCACAGTCGTTCCGACAGGTGGTCGGCCAGCGCCTCGGCCCCCGCGGGTCCGGCGCTCACCTCGTTGCGGAGCGCGTCGATTCCCGCGTCGAGATCGGCGCCTGGCTCCTCCACCAGCCCGTCCGTGTACAGCACGAAGGTCTCACCGGGCACCAGATCGAGCCGGGTCTCCGGATACTCCTCGTCCAGGAGGTCCGTCGAGGTGCCCAGCGGCAGCCCGCCGCGCACCTGGGGACTGCCGACCCGCCCGTCGGCGTGGCGGATCAACGGGCCGAGGTGCCCGGCCCGCACGACCTTCACCGTCCCGGACGCCAGGTCGACCTGGGCGTACGTACAGGTGGCGAAGCGGTCGGTGTCCAGTTCGGAGAGAAAGCGGGAGGCCCGTGCCAGCACGGTGGCCGGAGGATGCCCCTCGGAGGCGTAAGCGCGCAGGGCGATGCGCAACTGGCCCATGATGGCGGCCGCGTGGGTGTCGTGACCCTGGACGTCCCCCACGACCAGGCCGTAGCGGTTCTTGGGCAGCGTGATCACGTCGTACCAGTCGCCGCCGACCTGACGGCCGCTCCACGCGGCGTGGTAGCGGACCGCGATCTCGCCGCCCTCGACGTCCTGTATCCGGGGCGGGAGCATCGCGGACTGGAGCTGGGTGGCGAACTCCCGCTCCTCGTCGAAGAGCATCGCCCGTTGCAGCGACTGGGCCACGATCGCGGCGAGCCCCAGGCACAGGATGCGCTCGTCCGCGTTGAAGACCGTGCGCTCGCGGTAGAAGAGGGCCAGACCGCCGAGCGACCGCGCCTGGGCCACCAGCGGGAGGTAGGCCGCGGCCCGGAAACCGAGCCTGCCGAGGTGCGGCTCCAGTTCCGGATACCGGCGGGCCAGCGCGGCGAGCGAGGTGATGAACCGGGGGCGTCCGCTGCGGATGGTGTCCGCGAGGGGAAGATTGCGGTCGAGGTCGCCGGAGCCGAGCCCGTCGAGCACTTCGAGCGACTCCCCGCTCAGCGCGACGATGTTCAGCGCGGAATTCTCCACGAGTCCCAGGGCGAGGCCGTCCGCCCCGAGGCGAGCCAGTCCGCCGGGCCCGGTGAGGGCGGCCGTCACATCGTCCACGGTCACCGCCCGGGACATGGCGCTCGTTGTTCGTTCAACGATATTGGTCTGGCGCTGCCGCCGTTTTTCCAGATCGAGCACGAAGGCCGAATGGGTGACTTCCGCCGTCGCGTCCCGGACGACCCCCACGATCCGGTGGGCCATTCCGTCCTGCGAACGCAGAATCCGGGCCTGGACATGGGTCCACTGCGTGGTCCCGTCGTCCAGGGGCACGCGGAAGTGGACGCTGAAGGAATTGCCGCCGCCGGTGATGGCCTCGTCGATCGTGACGTCGAGCCGGGCCCGTTCCGCCGGTTCCAGGCGCTCCAGCAGGGCGCCCGGACGTGCGTCGAACGTCCCCGGATCCACCCCGAACACCATGAGCCCGGCCTCGTCGATGTCCAGGGTCCGGGTGTCCAGGTCCCAGTCGAAGCTGCCGGTCCGGTTCATGGCGAGGCGTTCCGTCGGCCGGATCTCACCGTTGGTCTTCCGGTCGATCCGGCGGAGCGGAGAGGCTTCGGCGTCCTGCCGCCGTTCGTCGTCGGTCATTCCTGCTCCGGAGGTCGTCCGGCGGGGCCGTGCGTCGGCGCATCCCGTAGGCCTCAATTGTCGAGCCGCATGCACCGGAGTGCCACAGCGGCCGGTCCGGGGGCCGCGGGACGACGGACCAGGGCCGTACGTCACCATGGAGGGCCGTCCCACCCGTCCCACGTGCCCACGAGCCCAGCGAGCGGAGCGCACCCATGAACGACGACCGGCCCCTCCTGCTGGAGACCAGGGGCACCTGCATGCACCTCACGCTGAACCGCCCCAAGGCCCTCAACGCCCTCAGCCACACCATGGTGCGGCTGCTCGACGAGGCCCTGGCCCGAGCCGAGCAGGACGATGCGATCCAGTCGGTCCTGCTGTCCGGGGCGGGCGACCGGGGCCTGTGCGCCGGGGGCGACATCCGGGCCCTGCACGACGACGCCCGGGCCTCGGGGCGCGCGTCCCTGGAATTCTGGCGTGACGAATACCGGCTCAACGCACGCATCGCCCGATTCCCCAAGCCGTACGTCGCACTGATGGACGGCATCGTGATGGGCGGCGGGGTCGGGGTGTCGGCCCACGCCGGCATCCGTGTCGTCACCGAACGCTCACGCGTCGCCATGCCCGAGACCGCGATCGGCTTCGTGCCGGATGTCGGGGGCACCCACCTGCTGGCCGCCGCCCCCGGCGAACTGGGCACCCATCTGGCGCTCACGGGCCGCTCCGTCGGGGCCGCCGACGCCGTCCTCTGCGGCCTGGCCGATCATCACGTCCCCGCCCGCCTCCTGCCTGCCCTGACCGACGCATTGGGGGAGTCGACCGGACCGGCCGGTCCGGGCACGTCCGTCGTGGACATCGTCCAGGGGTTCGCCACGGACCCGCCCGCCGGCGAGCTCGCCGCGCAGCGCGACTGGATCGATTCCTGCTATACGGCGGACACCGTCGAGGACATCATCCGAAACCTGCGCGAGAGCGGTGTCCCCGAGGCGCTGACGGCGGCGGACGAACTGCTGACCAAGTCGCCCCTCGCCCTCAAGGTCACCCTGGCCGCGGTCCGCCGCGCCGCCCGGCTCGACAGCCTGGAAGGCGTACTCGACCAGGAGTTCCGGGTCTCCAGCCGGGCGTTCGAGCACCCGGACTTCGTGGAGGGTGTCCGGGCCCGGATCATCGACAAGGACAACGCCCCGCAGTGGAAGCCGGGCTCCCTCGCCGAGGTCGACGACCAGGAGGTCGCCCGGTTCTTCGCACCGCTCGGCCCCGACGAACAAGAACTCGGTCTCGCTCCGGGGCCCGCGGGAATCTCCGCACGGGACGGACGGGACGGGCAGGGCGGGCAGCGCGGGTAGGAAGGACGCTGCCCGAGGCGCCCCGCACAAGCCCGCCCCCCCTCACAAGCCCGCCCGGCACAAGCCCGCCCCCCCACAGCCCGCCCCGCCGGGCTCTATCTGTCGCTGCCGGAAAGGCTCGGCTGCAGCGCCCGGACGAGAGCGAACAACCGGTCCTCGTTGCCCGTCAGTCCCGCACTGCGCAGGGCCCGGTCGGCCTCGCGCATCGGAGAGGTGAGCAGCGGCAGATAGACCGGTGCGTCGTCGGGGTCCGCGAGAGCCGCCCGGGTGGCCTCCAGCAGGCGGACGTACGCCTGCGCCGCGGCGAGTTCGTCGCTGTCCATCTCAGCATCTCCTCCTCAGAGCTGTCGGACCGTCAAGCATCTCTCATGGGTCTGACAACAGCGCCTCATGACCGGGCGTGCCCGCCGGACCACCCGCTCGGCGGCTCCACCTCCAGATAGCGCCGTCTGCGGGGCCCTCGGTAGAGCAGCACCGTCCAGCCCGCCTCCCGCAAGGCCGAGGCACAGCCGGCGAGTGCCTCCTCCTCGTCGTGCGCGGCTCCGCTGCCGGGCGGCCCGGTCCACTCGACCCGGACCGAACCCGCCGACTCCCCTTCGCTCACCCGGTACCCGGCCGACACGCGGCGCCCCGACGGATCGACGGCCGAAGGCGTCGCCCCCGACCTCTCCAGCGCCAACGCGACCGCGCGTACCGGACGGTTCAGCTCCCACGGAGCCGGCACGGCCTCGGGGTCGGGCCGGCCCGACCCGGTGAGGCGACGGATCTGCAGCAGTCCCTCGAACGCGGTCCGCACCGAAGCGGCCCGCGCGGCCGCGGGCTCGGTGACCGGCGGACCGTCACCGGTCGCCGGTTCGAACCCGGTGCTCTCCTCGGTGCCCATGCGTCCCCCTCGTGTCGCGCGCGGCCGCCCGGCCCGTCAGTGTCCGGTTCCCGGTGCGTCCGCCTCCAGTGCCGCCTTGAGACGCTTCAACGTCGTACGGATATTGCCGGTCTGGAACTGCGCGAAGGTCTTCCCGCCCGTCGCCAGGCGGTCGAAGGCGTTGGCGAGAAAGTCCGGCCAGCGGCGGCGGTCGTCGGTCCAGGTCTCGGTGACCCGCGTCGCTCCGTCCACCGCCTCGAAACGGTACTCCCACGTGGCGATCGGACCCGGCAGCAGCGGGCGCCGCAGACCGATCGCGTGCACCCGGAAGGCGAAGCGCTCGCCGGGGTCGGCCGCCGTCACCGTGCACCGGGTCGTCCAGCGCGCCGCGCCGCGCTTGTTGCGGCCCTCGAAGACCATGCCGACGTACGCGTCGCGCCGATCGCCCCGCACGGTCGCGCCCCGGTTCTCGGGGCTCCAACGCCCCATCGCCGTGGGGTCGCTGAGCCGGTCGTAGACCAGTGCCGGGGCGGCGTCGACGATGATGCTGTCCGTTACGGACATGGTGCGGGACATGACGCGACTCCTTGTCCACGGTCGTTGGAGGACCATGCCCGGGCGCCGGACGGACCGTGGAGCCGACGTCCCGGACCCACACCTTACTCGCGGGTAGATTCCCGTCACTCGCGGGTGGATTCCCGTTGGGGGGCCGCTGTCCGAGGGGATCGGTGACCCGGCCCTGCCGTCCGAGGACGGCCGGTGATCCGGCCGGGCGGGTACCCCCGTTTCCCGCCCGGCCGGAGTATCCCGACCGGTCCTGCCTCACGTCCGACACCACGTACAGGCGCGAGGACGCCCGGTGTCAGGCGCGGAACTCCGCCGGGCGCTCCGGCGACGCCTCCGAGAGCGCCTTCACGATGGCGTCGACGTCGCCCCGGTTGCCGTACACGGGCGTACCGGGCTGCTGGCGCCACGACTCGTCCAGGCCACCGCTGTCGACCGTGTCGAAGCCCAGTTCGTCGATGAGGCCGCGCACCGTCCGCTTGGCCTCCGGGTCGTCTCCGGCCACCGGGAGCGCCTGGCGGTCCGGCGTGCCCTGGGGGCGACCCCGGTCCAGGATGTCCTGCGCGTACGTGCCGTTGAACGCCTTGACCACGGGGTGGCCGATCTGCTGCTCCGTCCACCGGCTCTCGGGCAGCCCGTCCTCGATGGCGGCGATGCGGCCGTCACGCTGCTGCGGGTAGTAGTTGCCGGTGTCGATGACCGCGACGCCCTCCGCCGCGCCGTCGAGGAATCCGGCGGGCAGGTCGGGCACGGCCTTCAAGGGCACGGTGACCACGACCACCCGGGCGCCGTCGGCGGCCTCCGCCGCGGTCACGGGCGTCGCCCCGGTCTCCTCGGCGAGAGCGGTGAGCGTCTGCGGTCCGCGGGAGTTGGCGACGGAGACCTCGTGCCCGAGGGCGGTGAGACGCCGTGTCAGATTGCCGCCGATGTTGCCCGCGCCGATGATGCCGATCTTCATGGATCAGACCTTTCTTAGCTTGCCCGGTGCAGAGGGGTGGGTTCTGTCGCTTCACCAACTCCGCCTTCGGAGGGACTATTCCGATCTCCGCGAAGGAATATCCGAACGGCCCCTGGGTGTTGATGTGCGCTCAGCGTGGCGCCGACCGGGGCGGAGCGTGCGCCGTAGGCCATTTGAGTGTCCTTGTCGGCCGCTCGCGCCGGACGGGGAAGGATGTCCCACCGCACAGATGGCCGCGGGTCCATTCTGGTCGCCGAGTCCATACGGGCCGTCGACCGAAGGAGCGTCGTAGTGACGACGAGAGGCATCTCGCAACCGGTGGAGACCGATACCGCCGAAGAGGACGAAATGCCGGTACGGAGCGGAGAACCCGGCAACGTGGTCATCAAGTGGCTGACCACGACGGACCACAAGACGATCGGTACGCTCTACCTCGTCACCTCCTTCGCGTTCTTCTGCCTGGGAGGGATCCTTGCCCTGGTGATGCGGGCCGAGCTGGCCCGGCCCGGTATCCAGCTGATTTCGAACGAGCAGTTCAATCAGGCGTTCACGATGCACGGCACGATCATGCTGCTGATGTTCGCGACGCCGCTGTTCGCCGGATTCGCGAACTGGATCATGCCGCTGCAGATCGGCGCGCCCGACGTGGCGTTCCCGCGGCTGAACATGTTCGCGTACTGGCTCTACCTCTTCGGCTCGCTCATCGTGGTGGCGGGCTTCCTCACCCCGCAGGGCGCCGCGGACTTCGGGTGGTTCGCCTACGCGCCGCTGAACGACGCGGTCCGTTCGCCGGGCATCGGCGCCGACATGTGGATCATGGGCCTGGCCTTCTCCGGCTTCGGTACGATCCTCGGCTCGGTCAACTTCATCACCACGATCATCTGCATGCGCGCACCCGGCATGACGATGTTCCGCATGCCGATCTTCACCTGGAACGTCCTGCTGACCGGCGTACTGGTCCTGCTGGCCTTCCCGGTCCTGGCCGCGGCCCTGCTGGCGCTGGAGGCCGACCGTAAATTCGGCGCCCATGTCTTCGACGCGGCCAACGGCGGCGCACTCCTGTGGCAACACCTGTTCTGGTTCTTCGGCCACCCCGAGGTCTACATCATCGCCCTGCCGTTCTTCGGTATCGTCACCGAGATCTTCCCGGTCTTCAGCCGCAAACCGGTCTTCGGCTACATCGGACTGATCGCGGCCACCATCGCCATCGCCGGACTGTCCGCGACCGTGTGGGCGCACCACATGTTCGTCACGGGTGCGGTGCTGCTGCCGTTCTTCTCCTTCATGACGTTCCTCATCGCCGTACCGACGGGCGTGAAGTTCTTCAACTGGATCGGCACGATGTGGAAAGGGTCGCTCTCCCTGGAGACCCCGATGCTGTGGGCCGTCGGATTCCTGGTCACCTTCCTGTTCGGCGGTCTGACCGGAATCATCCTCGCCTCACCGCCCCTGGACTTCCACGTCTCCGACTCGTACTTCGTCGTCGCCCACTTCCATTACGTGGTGTTCGGCACCGTGGTGTTCGCGATGTTCGCGGGATTTCACTTCTGGTGGCCGAAGTTCACGGGGAAGATGCTGGACGAACGGCTCGGGAAGATGACGTTCTGGACGCTCTTCGTCGGATTCCACGGAACGTTCCTCGTTCAGCACTGGCTCGGCGCCGAGGGCATGCCGCGCCGCTACGCGGACTACCTCGACGCCGACGGCTTCACCGCGCTGAACACCATCTCCACCATTTCCTCGTTCCTGCTCGGCCTGTCGATCCTGCCGTTCTTCTACAACGTCTGGAAGACCGCGCGGTACGGCAAGAAGGTCGGCGTCGACGACCCGTGGGGCTATGGCCGTTCGCTGGAGTGGGCGACCTCCTGCCCGCCGCCGCGGCACAACTTCGTCACCCTGCCGCGGATCCGGTCCGAATCCCCGGCGTTCGACCTGCACCACCCCGCGATCCGCACCTTGGAAGAAGCCACCAACCGCCCCGACACCTCCGACATCGTCGCTCCGGGGGACCGGCACGAGCAGTGACGTCGGCCCCGGACCTGACGGCGTGACGGAGAGGAGGACAGGTGAAACCCGACAAGGACAGCGCCAGGGGCCTGGCACAACTGGAGGGCTTTCTGCTGTGGAACGCCGAAGTCGAACGGGCGCGACGGCAGGCACGCCGCTTCACCGACCAGTTGCCCTGGCTGACCACGGCGCAGCGCGAGGACGTCGAGCGGGTGTTCATCACCGAACGCGTCGCCGTATCGCGGGAGTCGCTCACCCGCATCCGTGACCGAGCGGAAGAACTGCGCGAGGAGTACACCGGGCGCTACGCGCGGCTCAGGGCCCGCTGCGTCGCCGTCTCGGTCGGTGCGGTGGGCGCGGTGACCTGCCTCGGTACGGCGGTGACCCTGGCCATCCGCTGATCCCCAAGGCCCCGGGTGCGGCCGGCCGCACCCGGGGCCTTGGGGGCGAAGGAGCGGAGCCGGTACGTCAGTGACGTACCAGGCAGAAGGGGTGCCCGGCGGGATCGGCGTACACACGCCAGCCGCGCTTCTCGTCCCCGGCGTCGAGCAGCGAGGCCCCCGCCGCCAGGACCTCCTCGTGCGCCCGTTCCTGGTCGGTCACGCCGAAGTCCAGGTGGAACTGCTGGGGCACCTCCTGACCGGGCCAGCGCGGCCGCCGGTAGTCCGCCACCCGCTGAAAGGCGAGGACGAGCCCACCGGGCGTGTGCAGCGTCGACCACTCCGCGTCGCACCCCCACCGCCGGTCGGGACGGTCGACCTCGCCCCCCAGCAACGACGCGTAGAAGCCGGCCAGTTCCCTCGGGTCCGGGCAGTCCAGGACCACGCACTCCAGTTCAGCGATCATGACCGCATCGTAGGCATCCCCCGGCCACGCCGCGCGTGCCGCGCGAGGTCAGCGGGCCCCGAACACCTGCGTCCACACCGGACCGCCGCCGGAATCCTGCTTCCCCATGCCGATCTCCTTGAACGAGCAGTTGAGGATGTTCGCACGGTGCCCCGGGCTGTCCATCCAGGACCGCATCACGTCGGCCGGCGTCCGCTGACCCTTGGCGATGTTCTCGCCGTACGTCGACCACCGGTATCCGGCGGCGGTGATCCGGTCGCCCGGGTCCCGGCCGTCCTGCGAGGTGTGGGAGAAGTAGTCCTGGGCTGCCATGTCGGCGGAGTGCCGCTGCGCGGCCGTGTTGAGCAGGCCGTTGACGGACACCGGGCCGCAGCCCTCCTTGGAACGCTCGGCGTTGACCAGCTCGGCGACCTGCTCGGCCATCCCCGACGGGGCGGGCGGCGCGGGAGCGGGAGGGGCCGGCTTCGGAGCCGGAGCGGCGGAGCTGGGTGCGGGCGGCGGCGTCGTGCTCTTCTCCGGCTCGGGCTTGGGCTTCGGCTTCTTCGAAGGACTCGGCGACTTCGAGGCGCTGGGCGAGGTGGACGCCGATGGGGAGGGGGACGAGGAGCTGGGGGCGGCCGATGTGGGCGCCTGCGTACGGGGGGCCGGAGCATCGGCCGTGACGATCGTCGAGTCCCGGTCGTCGCCGTCGGTGTAGAGGTGCACCGCCGCGCCGCCCGTGCCCAGCGCCGCGACCGCGACGACCGCGGCGACGGCGGAGTTGCGACGGCGCCGCCGGGCCTGCACCCGTCTGCGCTCGGCGCGCCCCGCCCCGGCACCGTCCGCACCCGGAACGGGCGCCTGGAGGTGCGCCGCCGTGGCGAACAGCTCGGGAGCGGCCCCGGCTCCCGCCGCCGTTGCCACCGGCACGAGCGCGAGGCCCACCAGCAGCCCCTCGGCGGGCACCAGATGTGCCCCATGACCCGAGCACACCGTGCACTCGCGGGCATGGCGGGCCAGCCGCTTGCGCCACAGGGCGGAGGGGACGCCGTCCCAGCCGGCGGTGATGTCCTCCAGGAGCACGCACGGCGGATCCGCCGCCAGCGCGCCCACGACGACCCGCGCCGCCTCCAGCTGGGCCTTCATCCGCTGCACCCGTACGGCGGTGTGCTGCGGGGTGAGTTCGAGAGCGGCGGCGACCTCGGCCCGGGACAGATGCCCGGCGGTCTCCAGCCACCACAGCGACAACAGGGCGCGGTCGTCCTCGTCCAGCCAGCGTGTCGCCTCCGCCACCTGCCGCCGCTGGCCGGTCAGGCCGAGCTCCAGGATCGTCACCTCGACGAAATCGGCGCGGGGGTCCGGCAGATCGTACGCGGCGTCCAGCCGGTCCGCCGGTATCGTGCCCGCCTGCTTCTCGCGCCAGTGCGTACGTATCTCGTTCATGGCTATCGCCACCAGCCAGGAACGGAAGCGCTCCGGGTCGCGCAGTTCGGGCAGCCCCCGGAGCATGCGCAGCACGGTCTCCTGCACCACGTCGTCCACGTCCGCATGGCCGTCCAGCGCACGTCCGACGACGTTGTAGAGCAGCGGCAGGTACGCCGAGACGAGCTGGTCCTTGGCCCGCTGGTCGCCGCCCTGCGCGGCCGCGATCAAGACCGTCGGGTGATCCTTGCCCATGCTGTGCTCACTTTTCCGGGGTCCGGTGCTGTCACTTCCCACATTCGGGAGACGGGGTGAGGGCGGGACGATAACAAGAATCCGGCGAGCAACCCCGGAATCCTTTGTCACGGACCCGCGCCGCCCGGCCCCGCCGGGACCACGGCGGCACCGTGCGCAGCGGCCCCGGCGCACTCCGCGCACTGGTCTGCGGCACGGAAGCCGATCCGTGCCGCAGACCAGTGCGCGGAAATGGGGCGACCGGACGTCGGCCACCCGGTCACCGGCGGCGCGGCTCAGGCGCGGGGCGGCCCGTCCTGGTCGCGGTCCGTGCCCAGCTGCTGCTTGAGCTTGTCCTGGGCGGTGTCGACGTGACCCTTGTACTTGCCCTGCGTACGGTCGTCGACCATGTCGCCGGCCTTGTCGACGCCCTTGCCGGCCTGGTCCTCGTGGCCCTTGAGCATCTTCTTGATCTTGTCCAGTGCGGACATGCGTCCTCCTCGTCGGCTCTGCGCCCCCGCACATCAAGGGTCACCGCACCGGGCTCTGCCCGCATCCGCGCCAGGACCCGGCGAGCTCCCGGGGCCCAGGGACCGGGGGACGCGGAAAGTGTGAAGCCGCGCCGACTGGGCAGATACCGGTTGACCAGGAGGAGGTGGTGGCCGTGGGCCGCATCCGAGTCGTCGTCCGTCGTCCCCCGCCCCCTTCGGGGCCGCCGCCGCTCGATCTGCGCACCCCGTCCGGCCGCCCCCTGCCGTACTGACCGGCCCGGCCCGCCCCGGTTTCGATACGCCCGTGCGGGTTACGGGACTGCCGTGCGCCTCACGTCACGGGGCATCCGGGTGAGGGCCGCCGTCCAGCGGGCCGTGCCGCCGCGGCCTGTCGTCGTACCGCCCCGGGGCCGGCCCCGACAGCGGCGCGAGCTGCTCCACCAGGGCCTCCAGCTCCTCGACGGCGTACTCCGTCTCCCGGCGGATGTTCTTGTGCTCCGCGACGATGGCCCCCAGCAGCAGCGCGGTGAGCGCGACGCAGCCGTTGAGGAGTGACAGATTGGCCATGATCTGCATCAGGCTGTGCCCGGCGAACGGTCCCAGCGCGTCCGTACCGGCGATGATGGCGAGCACCGAGACGACCAGGGCGCACGGTGCGCTGCCCGGCAGCTGGAAGCGCAGGGCCGACCAGATGATCACCGGGAACACCACGTAGATCATCGACTGCGAGCTGCGCGTGGCGATCAGCGACACCACGACCACGGCGACTGCGAGGACCGACGCCTCCAGCCAGCGGTCGCTCGGGCGGGGCCACCGCACCCCGCGCAGGACCAGCAGGACCGGGGTGACCACGAGGACACCCATCGCGTCCCCCGCCCACCAGGACGCCCAGACCAGCCAGAACCGCCCCGGCGGGACCTTGTCGTCGAGCAGGAGCGTGAAGCTCCCGACGGTGGCACTGATCAGCATCCCGGCGAACGCGCCGAGGAAGACCAGCAGGACCCCGTCCCGCAGCCGGGCCAGCTCATTGCGGAAGCCGACCCTCCGCAGCAGGGCGTACGCGGCCAGCGGGGCGGCCGTGTTGCCGAACATGATGGCCAGACGGCTCACGGTGAACGCGTCTCCGATCTCGGAGACCGTGACCAGCGTGCCCAGTGCGATGCCCGGCCAGACGCGGACGCCCAGGCACAGCAGCGCGGCCAGGGCGATACCGGTGGGCGGCCACAGCGGAGTGACGACCGCGCCGTCGATGACGACCTGGCGCGTCAGCCCGACCCGCCCCGCCAGGTAGTAGGCGCCGGCCACGCCCAGGATCTGTGCCACGTACACGGCCCGACGTCTGGCTTCCTTGCTGCGGATCACACCACTCATCAGACACCGACCGCGGCGGGAGTCGGCAGGTGACACGCGCGGTACGGTCCGGCGTCACCGGGCTCCGCGGCGGGCGGCGGCATGCCGCAGGACCAGGACGGCGGCATCGTCCTCGTGCCCGGTCACCTCCGCCGCGCCCAGGACCTCGTCGGCCAGCCGCGCCGCGCTCGCCCCGGCGTGCGCGGCGACCAGCCGCCGGACCCGCTCCAGGCCGTCCTCGATCAGCAGCGACGGCCCCTCGACCACCCCGTCGGTCAGCAGCACGATGGCCCCGTCGCACGCGAGGGTGCGCCGGGTGACGGGATAGCCCTCGCCGGGCTCGATGCCCAACGGCATGCCGCCCGGGTCCTCCGTGACGCCGGAGCGGCCCCCCGTGGTGGCCCACACGGACGCCACGTGCCCGGCCCGGGCGCTGCGCAGCTCCCCGGTCGTCGGGTCCAGCCGCAGGAACGTACAGGTCGCGAAGAGCCCCGAGTCCACGGAGACCAGCAGATCGTTCGTCCGGCCCAGGATCTCGCCCGGATCGGACGCCGTGCCCGCGATGGCCCGCATCGCGATCCGGACCTGCCCCATGAAGGCGGCGGCCTCGACGTCATGGCCCTGTACGTCACCGATGGCGAAGCCGAGCGCCCCGTCCGCGAGGGGGAATCCGTCGTACCAGTCGCCGCCGATGTCCAGTCCGTGACGGGCGGGGGCGTAGCGGGCCGCGGACTGCAGACCGGGGAGCGTGGGCAGGGCCGCGGGAAGCATGTCGCGCTGGAGGGCCTGCGCCAGTTCCACCCTGGCCTGGTGGAACTCCACCTCCCGCCGAGCGCGCGCGGTGAGGTCCTGCAAGGTGTTGAGCAGGTCTTCGGCGCTGGCTGAGCGGGGAGTCTGACGCCGGTTCATGTGCCGCTCCGCGGTGCGTTAAGTCCCTGAATCATATGGCGGGACACCCGGAGCGGCGACTGCGGCGACGGCCGCGTACCGGCGATGGGCGGCCGAGCGCAGCTCAGGACGGACGGGCGCGGTACAGATCGCGGAGGAGGGCGATCTCGGCACCGTGGTGGAGCACCTCCTGGTTGACCCACCAGACGACGTCGACGAAGAGATCCTCGGCGTCGCTGCCGTTCGGATACGCGCTGTACCCGACGGTGTCCAAGGCCGTGTCGTCGGCGCTGAGCAGCGCCTCGCGCCAGGCGGCGGACGCGGTCTCGAAGGCGGCCACCGCCCCGGCGGCGTCCCCCGGGGTGCGGTAGCCCTCGCGGGTGAGCGTCCTGCCGCCGTGGGTGTGGTCGGCGCGCAGGGCGAGCATCTCGGAGAGATGGCTCAGACGCCAGGCGATGGTGGTGAACGGCGGGGGATACGGATGCGGGAAGTCCGCCGCGTCCCGTCCCCAGTCACCGGCCCCGGCCAGAGCGGTGGCCCGCGCCCCGGGGCCGTCGCCGCGACGGCGTAGGGACCAGCAGTCGGGCACGGGTTCCCAGAGGTATTCGTCGTCACCGAGCGGGGTGACGCCCACGTCCATGCCGTTGCCGCTGTCCATGACGGGGCCGGCCAGGCGGGCGAGGAGCCGCTCGCACGCGAAGTCGAACTGCTCGAGCAGGGGGATCAGGCGGGGTGCGATGGTCACCGGTGGAGCGTGCCACAGCCGAGGGGCGGGCGCGCGCCGATTTTGGCGGCCGCCCGCGGGCTCGCCCGGACGGCCCGGCACCGCACGTCCCGCCGCCGGACGGTGGCCGGATGGACGCTCGCACCGAGCCGTTGTCAGTGCTCGGTGGGATGCTGCCCGCATGGACGAGCTGATGAGGCAGCGACGGGTGTACGGCACCGACCACGACGACCCCCGCCCGGGACCCAGGGCGGGGCACGACTACCGCGAGCTGGTCGGCGGCCCGCTCGACGGGCTGCTGCTCGACGTCACCGGCTGGGACGAGGCGGACCTGCGCGACGGCGTCGGGCTGGTCACCGAGATCGGCGCCTACGGGCCCGGCGGACGCGCCGAGTACGGCCCCCGGTCGCCGGACAGCCACCAGTGGGACTGGCGCGGCGACGTGCGGTGACGGGGGCCGGGCGGCGATGGCAGGGGCGGCAGGAATCGAACCTGCGACATACGGTTTTGGAGACCGCCGCTCTGGCCGCTGAGCTACGCCCCTTGGATACGGGCTGAAGCCTGGCACGCTTTCCAGGGCGCGCCAACCGGTTTCCGCGAGAGCGCTCCGGCCCCCTGTCACCGCGCTGGACCGGCCGGTCCCACCCGGCCGCCCGCCGACCGACCGCCACGGGCGGCCGGGTGAGCCCGGGGAGGGGCTGAGGGCCGGCCCGGGCCGTCCGATAGGTTGGCCGGTCATGTGGGCTTTGAGCGCGGCCGGGTACCGGCGGCTGGGTGCGGTGGGATCCCTGGCGATCGTCGGCGGCGGCTGGTTCGCCGGAAAGCTCCCGGCTCACGACCCCTGGGGCGTATGGACCGACCACGGGTCCACCACCAAGGCGGTCGCCGCCGCCGTCGCCTACGTCGGGCTGACCGTGCTCGTCGTGGCCTGGTGGCAGTACGGCAAGAGCGCCTGCACCGTGCGCCACACCCTCGTCACCCTCGCCTGGTGGACGGCTCCGTTCCTGCTCGCGCCCCCGCTCTACAGCGCCGACGTCTACAGCTACATCGCCCAGGGCTCGATGGTCGTCGAAGGGCACGACGTCTACACCGTCGGTCCCTCCGCCCTGGACCCCGGTGGCATCGGCGGCGACGCCGCCGCGAGCGTCGGCAACCACTGGCGCGACACCCCCGCCCCCTACGGGCCGCTCTTCCTGCTGATCTCCGCCGCCGTCGCCCGGACCACCGGCGGCACGATCGTTCCCGCGGTCCTGGCCCTGCGGCTCGTCGCACTCGCCTCGCTCGCCCTGATCGTCTGGTCCCTGCACCGCCTGGCGCGCGAACACGGCCTCAGCGGGAGCCGCGCCCTGTGGCTGGGCGCCCTCAACCCGCTGCTGCTGATCCATGTGGTCGGCGGCGTGCACAACGACGGGCTGATGATCGGCCTGATGCTCGCCGGATTCGTCCTCGCCCTGCGCGGAAAGTGGATCGCGGGCAGCGCACTGGTCGGCCTCGCCATGATGGTGAAGTCACCGGCGGCCGTGTCGCTGCTGTTCATCGGGGTCCTCGTGCACGCCGCCGCGACCGGCCCCCAGTGGCGCCGCTGGGCCAAGGGGCTCCTCGCACCTGGACTGATCGCCTGCGCGGTCGCCGGAGGGGCCACGCTCATCAGCGGCACCGGATTCGGCTGGCTCACCACCCAGGGCGTCGCCGCGAACATCCACACCGCGCTCTCCGTCACCAGCGACCTCGGCCTCGGCCTCGGCGAGCTGGCCCGCCTCCTGCTGGACGTCGACCCGGAGCCGGTCAAGTCCGCCGTCCAGACACTGGGCCTGGCGGTCGCGCTCGGCCTGATCCTCGTCCTGGGCCGCCGGGCGATGCGTGGCACCGTCACACCCGCCCACGCGCTCGGCCTCTCGCTGCTCGCACTGGTCGCCCTGTCGCCCATGGTCCAGCCCTGGTACCTGCTCTGGGGTATGGCCGTCGTCGCCGCCACCGCACCGTACGGCCGCCTCTCCGCCGTCCTGATCGTGCTCTCGGCGGCCCTGGTGTACGAGACGCACCCCATGGGGGCCACCCCGCCCTACGGGTTCGCCCTCGCCGGACTCGCCGTCGCCCTCGGCACCCTCGCGATCCGCCGGACCCCCGTCGTGCCCCCGGACGTCAGGCTGCCCCGCCGCCGCAGCCCGGAGGACGCCGTGGGGCACCAGCACACCCCCGCCGCCGCCGATTCCCGGGCTCCCGCCCCGGCCTCGCGGAACGCGCCGTAGAGAAAACCCCTCGACGCTCCGCGAGATCCTCCGTTACGCTGGGCGGGTCCTGTTGTCTCCGATAGAGGTGGACGTTGCGCATCTGAGGTCCGCGATCATCGCGCGGTACGGCCCTGGCCCGTACACGGTCACGACGCAGTCGGCATGTCTGCCGCCCGTGACTTCCGCGTGGATGCGACCTCGGTGCTGAGCCGTCCCTCACCTTCTCAGGACTGTTCTCCCCACCACTCTCCGGCCCCGGCCGGGTCGCCGCGTGCTGTTCGCATACGAAGCCCCCGTGTTCCTCCGCTTCCGACTGCGAGAACTCCCATGAGCCATCCCACCGCGCCCGGCGCCTCCGTCGCCGCCTCCAACCTCACCTTCCGGTGGCCCGACGGCACGCACCTCTTCGACGGGCTCTCCCTCACCGTCCCCCGGGGCCGCACCGGTCTGGCCGGCGCCAACGGCGCCGGCAAGTCGACCCTCCTGCGCCTGTTCGCGGGACTCCTGCGTCCCGCGTCGGGATCCGTCACCACCGGCGGAAACCTGGCCTACCTGCCCCAGAACATCACCCTGGACACCGGCCTCCGCGTCGACGCCGCCCTCGGCATCGCCGAGCGGCGGGCCGCCCTGCGCGCCATCGAGTCCGGCGACGTACGGGAGGAGCACTTCGAGACCGTCGGCGACGACTGGGACGTCGAGGAACGCGCCCTGGCCACCCTCGGCTCCCTCGGACTCGGCGCCGTCGAACTGGACCGTACCGTCGGGCAGTTGTCCGGCGGAGAGACGGTCCTGCTGCGTCTGGCCGCGCTGCTCCTGGAACGCCCGGACGTCCTCCTCCTCGACGAACCGACCAACAACCTGGACCTCTTCGCCCGGCGCAGGCTCTACGACGCCGTCGACTCCTGGCGCACCGGCATCCTGATCGTCGTCAGCCACGACCGGGACCTGCTGGAACGCGTCGACCGCATCGCCGAACTCCGCTCGGGCTCGGTGAGCTGGTACGGGGGCGGCTGGTCCGCCTACCAGGAGGCCCTCGCCGTCCAGCAGGAGGCCGCCGGGCGGATGCTGCGCGCCGCCGACGCCGACGTACGCCGTCAGCAGCGCGAGCTGGAGGAGACCCGGATCAAGGTGGCCCGCCGCCAGCGCCACGACAAGAAGCTGGACGGTCAGCGGAAGGCCCCGCGCATCGTCGCGGGGGAGCGCAAACGCTCGGCCCAGGAGTCCGGGGACCGGCTGCGCGGACTGCACGAGGACCGCCTCGAAGAGGCCCGCGAGCGCAGGGAGGAAGCGGCCGAAGCCATCCGCCGCGACGCCGAGATCAAGGTGAGCCTGCCCCACACCGCCGTACCGGCGGGCCGCACCGTCCTGACCGTACGGGACCTGAGCCTCCCCCACGGACGGCTGCGCGAGGGCACCCTCCATGTGCAGGGACCCGAGCGCATCGCCCTGATCGGCCGCAACGGGGCCGGCAAGACCACCTTCCTGCGCACGCTCACCGGCGAGCTGGCACCGAGCACCGGAGAGGCCACGGCGGCGGTGCCGCTGAAGTTCCTCCCGCAGCGGCTCGACGTCCTCGACGACGCGCTGAGCGTCGCCGACAACGTCGCCCGCACCGCCCCGGGCACCACCGACAACGAGATCCGCTCCCAGCTCGCCCGGTTCCTCTTCAAGGGCGCCCGCGCCGAGCAGCCGGCCGGGACGCTCTCGGGCGGCGAACGCTTCCGGGCCGCGCTCGCGGCGACGATGCTCGCCGCCCCCGCCCCGCAGCTGCTCCTGCTGGACGAGCCGACGAACAACCTCGACCTGGCCAGCGTGCGCCAGCTGACGAGCGCCCTGGAGTCCTACGAGGGGGCGCTCCTCATCGCCAGCCACGACCTGCCGTTCCTGGAATCCGTGGGCATCACCCGGTGGATCCTCCTGGAGGACGAGCTGCGGGAGACCGACGCGGACGAGGCCGGCGAACTGTTCGGGAGCGCGGATTCCAGGAAGGCGGGCACGGCATGACGGGCACCGACCTGGGCCCCTGCGTCGTCCTGATCACCGGCGTGATGGCGGCGGGCAAGTCCACCGTCGCCCAGCTCCTGGCGGAGAGCCTGCCGCGAGCCGTCCATGTGCGCGGCGACGTCTTCCGCCGCATGATCGTCTCCGGCCGCGCGGAGATGACACCCGACGAGGCCGAGGAGGCGCGGCACCAGCTCGATCTGCGCCAGCGGATCTCCGCGCAGGTGGCCGACGCCTACGCGGACGACGGATGGACGGCCGTCGTCCAGGACATCGTGCTCGGCGAGGATCTGTCGCGTTACGTCGACAGGGTCCGCACCCGCCCCCTGCACGTCGTCGTGCTCGCCCCCTCGCCCGAAACCGTGCGCGAGCGGGAGGAGGCGCGGGGCAAGACCGGGTACGGGGCGTGGACGGTCGAGGCGTTCGACGCGCATCTGCGGAGCGGGACGCCGCGGATCGGGCGGTGGCTGGACACGTCCGGCCAGACACCCGAGGAGACGGTTTCGGCCATCCTCGACGGGCTGCGCGGGTGAGCCGCCGGGTGCGGGCCGCGGCGGGGTGACACGGAGGGGCAGGGGCGGTGCGGGGGCGGCGGCCGTCAGGCCGCCTCGTAGCTGTGGGCCCGCCCGCCCCGCCACTCCACCCAGACCGGGTTGTCGAGGAGCCGGTCCGCTTCTTCGAGGCCGGCCTCGCTCAGGAACACGATCACGTCGTGGTCGCTGTGGGCCAGCCCGAGTATCTCGTCCCGGCCTTCGTAGTGCACGGTCACCCGGCGGCCGCCCGAGGGGGTCGGACGGTGGATGACGATCGGGGGATTTGCCATGGATCCACCCTGCGACGCACCCCGCCCCCGCGCATCCCCGGCCGGACCTCTTCGCGAGCGGCCCGACGACGGCCCGGACGAGGCCCCCGCACCGCCCCCGGGGGCCGCGAGGGCCCTCACCGCCCGGTGCGCGCGAGTTCCACCGTTGTGGTGACGCGGACCAGAGAAGGGCCGCGCGGGGCGGAGCCGAACCCGAAGGCGACCGGTGGTTCGAGCGGGGCGAGCGCGCCCAGGCCCGCGCCGTCCAGCACGGCGTCGGCCGCCACCACCGGCCGCAGCCCCCGTGCCCCGTACCACTCGCGCCGTCCCGGGCCCGCGCGGCCCAGGGTGCGTACGCCGGGCATCAGCAACCGGGCCGGTACGTCGCACAGCGCCGCCCAGACCGGGCTGCGGGCGAACGGGGCGGGAACGGCGGAGAGCAGCAGACCGAGGGCCGACCGGCGTCCGGTCCGCAGTCGCAGGCGCAGCGGCCCCGCCTCGACGAGCCAGGCGGAGGCCCTCGCCGGGGCGACGGCCGTGACGGACACGGGCACCACCTCGATCCGGTCGAAGCGGTAGGTGGCGGCGACGAAATCGGCGATCCGCCGGGACGGGGCCAGCAGGACCCGTTCACCGTCCGGATGCTCGACCATGACGTCACTGAACGCCCCGAACGGCGAACGCGGCCAGTGTCCGACCACCAGCCGGGTCCCCGAGGAGGTCCCCACACCGGCGATCCAGCCGTCGAACCGCAGTCGCTCACCTGTCACGACCGCCAGTCTGCCCCGGAAGCGCCCCGGATCACTCGAAGCGGGACGTGTCCCCGGCTCCGCGGCGGACGATCTCGGGCTCGTCGCCGGAGAAGTCGATGACCGTGGTCGGCTCGGTGCCGCAGTCGCCCGAGTCGATCACGGCGTCCACCTCGTGGTCGAGCCGTTCCTTGATCTCCCAGCCCTGCGTCAGCGGTTCCTCCTCGTCCGGCAGCAGCAGGGTGCTGGAGAGCAGCGGCTCGCCCAGCTCGGAGACCAGCGCCTGGGTGACGACGTGGTCCGGGATGCGCACGCCGACCGTCTTCTTCTTCGGGTGCAGCAACTGACGGGGGACCTCCTTCGTCGCGGGGAGGATGAAGGTGTAGCTGCCGGGTGTCGCCGCCTTGACCGCGCGGAACACGTCGTTGTCCACGCGGACGAACTGCGCCAGCTGCGCGAAGTCGTGGCACACCAGTGTGAAGTGGTGCCGGTCGTCGAGATTCCGGATCGACCTGATCCGGTCGATGGCGTCGCGGTTGCCCAACTGGCAGCCCAGGGCGTAGCACGAGTCGGTGGGGTACGCGACGAGCGCACCGGACTGAAGACTGTCGACCACCGTGCCGATGGTGCGGGGCTGGGGGTTTGCGGGGTGCACGTCGAAGTACTTGGCCATTCGCCGAGCTTACGCGTTCGGGCGGGGCCGGGAGAGCCCTGTGCACGGAAGCGTGAAGAGGCGGCCCGTCGTGCGACGGGCCGCCTCTTCCTCCGCTTAGTGCGCCGGTGTTCGGCGCGGGGCCGGTCAGACCGCGGCGGCCCCCACCAGCTCGTCCAGCACGTCCTCCATGGTCACGAAGCCGATGACGGTGCCCTTGTCCCCGGTGACCGCCGCGAGATGCGTACCGGCGGCACGCATCGCGGTGAGGGTGTCGTCGAGCGGAGTGTCGATCTCGACCCGGATGACCGGGTGGAGGGCGCTCGTCGGCAGCGCCTCGGTGCGCTCCGCGACACCGAGGGCGTCCTTGATGTGGAAGTAGCCCAGCAGCCCGTCGTCGGGGCCGGTGACCGGCAGCCGGGAGAAGCCCGAGGCGACTGCGGCCCGCTCCAGGCCCTGCGGGGTGATGCCCAGGTCGACGGTGACGGTCCGGTTCAGCGGGACCATCACCTCGCCGACCGGCCGGGTCCCGAGCTCCAGGGCGTCCCGCAGCCGCTCGCCGTCGGCCGGGGCCAGCAGCCCGGCCTCGCTGGAGTCCTTCACCAGACGCACGAGCTCGTCGTCGGTGAACACCGAGGCGACCTCGTTCTTGGGCTCCACCTTCAGCAGCCGCAGCAGCATGTTGGCGAAGGCGTTGATGCCGAAGATCACCGGGCGCAGTGCCCGGGTCAGGGCCACCAGGGACGGCCCCAGCGCCAGGGCGGTGGCGACGGGAGCGGCCAGCGCGATGTTCTTGGGGATCATCTCGCCGATGAGCATGTGCAGATACGTCGCCAGCGTCAGCGCGATCACGAAGGCGATCGGGTGGACCAGCGCGTCGGGCACGCCGACCGCGTCGAACGGCGGCTCCAGCAGATGGGCGATGGCCGGCTCCGCGACGGCACCCAGTACCAGCGAGGAGATCGTGATGCCGAGCTGCGCGGTGGCCATGGCGGCCGACAGGTGTTCGAGGCCCCACAGGGTGCTCTTGGCACGGCGGCTGCCCCGGACGGCCTGCGGCTCGATCTGGCTGCGGCGGACCGAGATGAGTGCGAACTCCGCGCCCACGAAGAACGCGTTGGTCAGGAGGGTGAGCGCGCCGATGGCGAGCTGAATGGTGGTCATCGGGCGTCCTCCTCCACGAGGGCCAGCGCCGGCAGGGGCGCGGTGATCCGGACCCGGTCGGCCCGGTGGTGCTCGATGTCGAGCACGTCGAACTGCCAGCCGCCGACCTCGACCCGGTCCGCGCGGACGGGGATGCGGGCCAGCTGATTGGCGAGCAGGCCGGCGAGCGTTTCGTACGGGCCTTCCGGCGCGGTGAACCCGATCCGGTCGAGCTGGTCCAGCCGGATGCTGCCCTCGGCCGCCCAGACCTGGCGGCCGTCGCCGAGCGGCTCGGCCGGTGCGAGGTCGGGGCGCTCGTGCGGGTCGTGCTCGTCGCGGACCTCGCCGACGACCTCCTCCACGATGTCCTCGACGGTGGCGACCCCCGCCGTACCGCCGTACTCGTCGATCACCACCGCCATCGTCCGGTGCTTGCGCAACTGCGCCAGCAGCCGGTCGACGGGGAGCGAGTCGGGGACGAGGAGCGGTTCGGTGGCGAGCGCCGTGACCGGGGTCCGGGGCCGCTCGGACTCGTCGAGAGCGAGGACGTCGCGGATGTGGACCGTGCCGATGACCTCGTCCAGGCTGTCCCGGTAGACCGGGAAGCGGGACAGACCGGTGGCCAGCGTGAGGTTGGCCGCGTCGGCCGCGGTGGCGTGGGCTTCCAGCGCCCGGACGTCGACGCGCGGCGTCATGACGTTCTCGGCGGACAGCTCGGCCAGGTGCAGGGTGCGGACGAAGAGCTCGGCCGAGTCCTGCTCGATGGCGCCCTCGCGGGCGGAGTGCTCGGCGAGTGCCACCAGCTCCTGCGGCGTACGGGCGGAGGCCAGCTCCTCGGCCGGTTCCAGGCCCAGCCGCCGCACGAAGCGGTTCGCGGTGTTGTTGAGGTGGCGGATGAGCGGGCCGAAGGCGGCCGTGAACGCCCGCTGCGGGGTGGCGACGACCTTGGCGACCGTGAGAGGGCTGGAGATCGCCCAGTTCTTCGGGACCAGCTCGCCGACGACCATGAGGACCACGGTGGACACGGCCACGCCGAGGAGCGTGGCGACCGTGGACACGGCGCCGGACGGCAGGCCGACGGCGCCCAGCGGGCCGCGCAGCAGCACCGCGAGGGACGGTTCGGCCAGCATGCCGATGACCAGGGAGGTCACAGTGATGCCGAGCTGGGCGCCGGAGAGCTGGAAGGTGAGGCGCTTGGCCGCCTTGAGGGCGCTCTCGGCGCCGCGCTCACCGGCCTTCGCGGCGCGTTCGAGCTCGCTCCGCTCGATGGTCGTGAGCGAGAACTCCGCCGCGACGAACACCGCACAGGCCAGTGTCAGCGCGAGGGCGAGGAGAAGAAGGACCACTTCGCTCACCGTGTCACCTCCGTCCCCTGGTGCGTGGGGTCGGGGATGACACGGTTCGTACTGGGAGGCTCACCCATTGCGGTGCCGCAGCTCCTTCTCTGTTCGGGTCGTCGGGATCGACGGTGGGGGACGGGTGCGAAACCCGTCTGATAGATAGTAAAGGGAGCGCAAAGCAATGGGGAGTGGCGGGTGTCACACAGGGTGCCGCCCGAAGGGCATCGGCTCGCGTTGGGTGACGGGGTGCGGGCGCGGGGTCATCAGCCGCGATCTTGATGGCCGGAACTGTGCGTGGCGATCGCGGGCTTGGGAAATCCTTTACCTCGCGGGAGTTTCTGCCCGGCGAGGTGGCTCACGCCCCTCGATCGCCCATCCACAGAAGGAGCGGACGCCGCACATGGTGTTCAAGAAGTTGCTCGGAGCCCTCGGGGTCGGTGGCCCCTCGGTCGACACGGTTCTGCAACCCGGTCCGGCCCTGCCCGGTGGTCTCCTCTCCGGAGAGGTCCGACTGCGGGGCGGCGGGTCGGACGTGATGGTCGACGGGATCTCCCTTTTCCTCGTCGCCCGGGTCGAGAGCGAGGGCCAGGACGAGGAGGTCGAGGCCACGGTCGTCCTCGAACGGTTCACCGTCGGCGGCGGCTTCCGGCTGGCCGAGGGGGCCGACCACACCGTGCCGTTCACCGTCACCCTGCCGTGGGAGACGCCGATCACCGAACTCCACGGCCAGCACCTCGGCCCCGTACTCGGCATCCGGACGGAGTTGGAGATCGCGGGGGCGCGTGACAAGGGAGACCTCGACGCGCTCGCGGTGGGACCGCTGCCCGCCCAGGAGGCGATCCTGGAGGCCTTCGGGCAGCTCGGATACGTGTTCAGGTCCGCGGACCTGGAGCTCGGCCACATTCGCGGCACCGGTCAGCAGCTGCCCTGCTACCAGGAGATCGAGATCCTCCCGCCGGCCGGTCACGCCCACGCCGTGAACGAGATCGAGGTGACCTTCATCGCCTCGCAGGGCGGCCTGGAGGTCGTCATCGAGGCGGACAAAGCCGCCGGGCTCTTCACCGAGGGCCACGACACGGTCCACCGCTTCACCGCATCCCACCACGCGGCCCCGCAGACCGACTGGAACGCCCAGGTCGACGCCTGGCTGAAGGAGGTCATCGCCGGCCACGAGGCCCATGGAGCGCCACCCTCGTACGGTGACGAGCACGGCGACCGGCACCGCGCGGGCCCCGGCACGGGCGCCGTGGTGGCCGGGGCCGCGGCGGGCGTGGCCGTCGGTGTCGTCGGCGGCATGGTCGCGGCCGAGGTCGTCGACGAGATCGGCGACGCCTTCGAGGGCGAGGAGGACGAGGAGAGCGGCGAGGAGGGCTGACCCGGGGAAGCCCCGGGCCGGAAGGGGGCCAGTCCGCCTTCCGGCCCGTCCTGTCCGGGGCCGGACGCTCGCGCAGGGCGTCGGGGTCCGGGAGGAACCAGATGTCCTGGCCCCGGTCGGCGTGCCGGACGAGGCCGGGCGGGGGCTGAACCGGCCGCCAGGCACGGCCGATGGCGTGGGTGAAGAGGCCGCAGTCCGGACCGAGCGCGTCGACCTGCACGTTGCTGGACACCTCGACGTGCCCCGGCGCGGCAACCGGAGGCCGGCGTGGGGCCGTGCTGCTGACCGGCGCGCCGGTCAGGGCTTCGCATCCCTCAGCAAGGGAAGATGCGGAGGGATGAGGTGGGCCTGCTCTCGCCCGGCCGTGCTCGGCGGGTGTCGCGGGCTCCGGGGGAGGAAAGCGAGAAGCGAACGGCCGCCCGACGTGGACAAGGAGCCCCATGAACCCCGGAAACCCTCCGCCCGATCCCCGGCACCGGCGCCCCGAAGGCGTCACCGACACGACGGTCGAGGCGCTCGGCGCCCTGTCGAAGGCGCTCGAGACGGCAGAGCGGGCCCGGGGCGCCCTGTACGCGTTCCACCAGCTCACCGGGAGCGCCGACCTGGCCCTCGACGATGCCGTACGGCTGCTCCGCGCCGCAGGGCACGGGCGACAGGCCGATCAGGTCGAACGGGAGATCCTCGGCCGCAACGTCATCCCCGGGCACTGGACGTTCCAGATCGTCGAGGAGTACAACGCCACCTACTACGACGTGTTCCGCTCGGTCGAGCAGGGAATCCGACAGGACCTCGCCGAGGGCCGGGACCACCTCTACGAGGCCGAGATGAAAGCGGCCCGGCGGACCGAGGGGCATCCGGACCACACCGCCGACTGACCGTCGCCCGTCGTATCGGGAAACCTTCGCCCCACCCGCCGTCACCGAACGTAGCCGCACGAGATGCGGACCGCACCGACTCCGGTGACGCTGGGGCTCCGGTCGCGCACGCAACGCCGGTCGCCGACGGAGGACCCACGACGGAGGACACCCCCCATGAACCTGTACGACAGCCCGGCGGAACGAGCCCGCCGCACCCGCGAACGCGCCGAGGAACTGGGCCGGGCCGCAGACCGGGCGACCGACCCCGAGCACCGCCGACGACTGCGGGCGAAGGCCCTGCGACTGCTGCGCGAGGAACCCACGCCCGACGCCGGCCGCTGAGGCCCGCCTTATCGGCCCCATGCCCGCCGTGCGGAGGAAAGCCGATTGCCCGGGCGCTCGCCGCCCGGGTAGCGTCACGCCCCGTGACCCCGACCCTGCGCACCGAGCGGCTCCTGCTGGAGCCGTACGTCCCCGAGGACGAAGAGGATTTCGTCGCCCTGTTCCAGGACACCAGGGTGTCCCGATGGATGGGTGACGGCCCTTCCCCCGAGGCGGAGGACCGGGCCCTGTTCGGACGGGTCTTCACCAAGGTCTATGCCCAGGACCTGTTCGCCGTCTGGGCCGTCCGCCGTGACGGCCGACTGGTCGGGCACGCCGAGATCAAGCGCACCGACACCGTCGACGGCCACGAGATCATCTATGCCCTGGCGCCCGCGGCGTGGGGATCCGGCCTCGGGACCGAACTGGCCCGGGCCGTCATCGCCCATGGCTTCGACACTCTCGGGCTGGACGAGGTCCACGCCACCGTCGCCGCCGCGAACGAGGCCTCGCTGACCCTGCTGGACAGGATCGGCTTCGCGTACGTGAGGGACATCGAGGAGGACGACGGCAGCACCACCCGCGTGCTGACCCTCCGCCGCTGACCACGGTGGTCCGCAGGTCACCCGCCGGTTGTCCGCCGGTGGCCCGGCGGGGAGTTCAGGCCTCGGGAGCCACCGACGCACCCTCGACGCCATGACGCCGGAGGGCGTCCGCGACGAAACCGTCCGCCTTCACCTCCTCCACGAACGACGCCAGCAGCTTCTGCGCCGCCGCCCCTCGTCCGGCCGGCACCCCCATGGCCTGCTGGATCACCATGAACCGCCCCGGCAGCACCCGTACGCCCGCCTCCCGCGCGGCCTCGGCCTCCAGCAACTGGCGGATCCCGGCGGCCACCTCGACCTCGCCCGCCCGCAGGGCCGCGAGCGCGCGCGGGGCGCCCTCCAGCCGGACGATCTCGGCACGGCGGATCTCGCGGGTGAGGAAGAGGTCGTAGGCGGATCCGGCCCCGACCGAGATCCGCGTGCCCTCACGATCCACCTGGTCGTTCTCGGTCAGGTAAGCGCGCTCCGGCACCAGATAGCTGCCCTCGATCAGGACGTACGGTGCGGTGAACCGCAGTCCTTCGCCCCGCGCCGGGTCGACCGCGAAGAACCCGATGTCCGCCCGTTCGGCCCGCACCGCGTCGACCGACAGCGCGGCCCGCTCGAAGGCCACCAACTCCACGGCCACCCCGAGCCGCCGCCCGAACTCCCGTGCCAGGTCGACCGAAACCCCGGCCGGCTCGCCGCTCGCCGGATCGCGGTGGGCCAGGATCGGGTTGCCGAGGTTGATCGAGGCACGCAGGGCGCCGCTGGGCGCGAACGAGGAGACGAGGGGGGAGGGCGTCGGCGGCTGAGTCATGGAGCCGAGTCTATGAGCGGGCCCACGGCGGTGGACGGGCGTAGGGGACCGGCCGAGGCCCGCGATGCCTCGGGCCACCGCCGACCGGCACGCCCCCGCCCTGCGGACTCAGGCCCCCACCGTGCCGTCCACGCCTTCCCGCAGCAGGTCCGCGTGACCATTGTGGCGGCCGTACTCCAGCAGGACGTGCACCATGACCATCCGCAGCGAGACGTCCTTCTCCCAGCGCGGCTGACGCCCCACCAGGTCCAGCGAAGCCGCCTCCCGTTCGATCCGGCGCGAGGTTTCCACCTCCGCCTTCCAGGCGGCGAACGCCTCGGCGCCGGTCGAGGCGCTCGCGTCGTACGCCGCCTGGAAGTCGAAGGGCTTCTCCGACCACACCATCGGAGCGTCCTCGTCCTCGAACACCCTCCGGAACCAGGCGCGTTCCACCTCTGCCAGATGCCGCACCAGAGCCAGCAGGGACAGCGTGGACGGCTTCATCGACCGCTCGCGCAACTGCTCGTCGCTCAGCCCGGCGCACTTCATGGCCAGGGTTTCGCGGTGGTAGTCGAGAAAGGCCCGCAGCGTCTCGCGCTCCCCGCCCAGCAGCGGGGGCCCGACCCGATCGTCACTCGTCATGGTGGTCTCCCTCGGTTCCGTGGTGCCGGCCGACAGTATGTCCGCCCCGCGATCTCCGGGCAGCCGGGTTTTCGCGTGAGAGCTGCCTGGGCTCCGGGGCATGGACGTACGAGAGCTGCTGCGGCGTTCCGGGGGGCCGGTGACACGGCACCGGAGCGGGGACGACCCGGCCACGCTCGGCCTCCTCGAAGCCCTTCTCGGTGATCGTCCGGGCCATGCTCGACGCGGGCATCGGCCGGTCCGGCGCGGTCGGGGCGGCCGAGAGCTTCCTGTTCGAGGCCGGCCCGGCCGTGGAGTTCGGCGTCCGCTGGATCGAGGAGCGGCTGAACGCCCCCGCGTGACGGCGTTCGCTCAGGCCAGCCGCACCCTCACGGTGTGCGTCGCCCCGCGCGTCCCGGACAGGTCGCCGAAGACGAGCCGCAGCGATGCGCCCGTGGTCGCCGACGTCACCGTCGCCGGCTTCGACACGACCGAGGCGACGGCCCGGTTCCAGGTGAGGGTCAGGCTGGTGCGCATCCGCATGGGGTCGCTCACGCACACCGTCGCCGTCCCGTCGGCGAGTTCGGTCACCATGACGGAGCACGGGGCGTCCGCCACCAGGGGTCCGACGCTCCCGCCGAACCAGAAGTTGACCGCCGTCAGGCCGAGCGAGGGGACCGCCACCCCCTGCTGGTCGTCCGTGTTGGCGAGCACCCGCAGCCAGCCGCTGTCCGCCGCCCGCGCTGCCGTGCGCTGTTCGGACGCGCCAGGCAGGAGCTGGTACGCGTAAGTGGCGGCCGACGGGTCCGTGCCGTGGTCGAACCAGAGGGTGAGGTACTTCCGGGACACCGGATCGGTGGAGCCCGCCCGGTTGATGTCGCGCCAGCGGCCCGTCCGGTTCTCCCGCAGCGCCTTCACACTCGCCCCACCCGGGAACACGTAACCGCCGTGCCCGGCCAGGTGCGCCCAGGACGCGCCGGCCAGCGTCGCCGACCAGGGGGCGGTGACCGGTTTCGCCGAGCCGTCCACGGTGAACGGGGCGTTGCCCGTCGGCCCCAGGTTCCGGTTGTCGACCGTGGTCTCCACGGTCGTGCCGTCGCGGCCGTGGATGCCCGCGCCCAGACACACCACCGTGTCGTCGAGGAAGAACCACGACTTCTTCGCCATCAGCGTGCTGGAGAGGCCCTTGACGTACTGGCCCACGGCGGCGCGCTTGGTGTCGGTGACCCCGCCGACCCAGTTCACATCCGGGAGCGCGTTGCCCCAGTCGCCGCCCGCCCCGTCTGCGAGCACCTTGCGCGAGACCGTGGTGCCGGGCAGCCGGTACGGGTCGACGGTGGGCCAGAACGCGTCGCTGTACTGGCCGTTGGCGAAGGTGCCGCCCCACCAGTAGAGCATCCCGTTCCCGGTGTGCCAGCCGCGCAGATTCTCGCCGTTGCCGGTCTCGTAATAGGTGATCCGCCGGTCGGCCATGCTCAGTGACGCCGACCAGCCGGGACGGCGGTGGGTGGCCCGGGCCATGTCGGGGAAGAGCCGGTGGCCCGCCGGTTCTGGGATCGGGGTGAGGGCGGTGTCGTCCAGGACGCTCTTGATCCGGGCCAGCGCGGTGAGCCCGAGCGAGGGGTTGCTCAGCGGCAGGCTGTAGTAGTCGCGTTGCGCCCAGCCCTTGACGAGCGCCCGCCACCGGGCGTTCTCGGCGGCCGACGCGCCCCGCCCCAGCAGCACGATCGAGGCCAGGACGGGGTGACCGCGCCGGTGGTCGTCGGCCTCGCCCCGGCTGATCGCGCGCCCCGCGACGGAGTCCATGACCAGGCCGTTGTAGAGGAACGGGGCCCACGCGTTCTCCACCGCGTCGAACACCACCTGCCGCTTCGGGTCGGTGATCTCCCACGTGGTGCCCTTCAGCAGCGCGAACAGCAGCCCGAGCCCGCCGAGCATCACCGATCCGTAGCTGCCGGTGTAGGGCACGGTGGTGTGCTGGATGAACGAGCCGTCGGCGTACAGCCCGTCGCCCTTCGTCACCAGCGGGAAGACCGGGGAGAGGGCGTCCCGGGCCAGCGCGATCTTCGCCGCGGTCCCTCCGACGACCCCGCGCAGGGCCAGCACCCGGCACAGGTCGACCCGGTTCGCCCCGGTGCTGGTCCCGGTGTAGGAGGCGACGGCGGAGTCCGGGACGAAATGGTCGACGGCGGCGCAGTAGCGGGCGAGCCTCGCCGGGGCGATGGCGTCGTACATCAGCACGCACACGTCCAGCAGGGCCTGCGGCGCGCCGATCTGCCAGCTGTACCAGTTGCCGTACCGGGTCTGTCCGTCGTTGTAGACCTGGGTGTTGAGGTGCTCCAGGCCGGTGAGCACGGCGTCGCGCAGGGCGGTGTTCCCGGTCAGCCCGGTGCCCTGCTGGCGGTAGGCCTGGGCCATGGTGTTCAGGCGGATGAAGCTGTCGGCCATCCGCCCCGAGAAGACGTACGACTCCGCGTCCGTGTCGGGATCAGGATCCGCGAAGACGGCGTCGGGCCAGAGCGAGCCCTCCCTCGGGGTCATCGCCTCCAGCCACTGCGACGCCTTCGCGCCGAGGTCGGCCAGCCGGCTCCTGAACGGCTCGGCTGTCGGGCTGAACCCCTCGCCGAGGATCAGCGCGCTCCAGGTCGTGCGGAGCGCGGCGTACGGATCGTCCTCGGGGGCGGCGGAGGCGGCGCCGGGCGCGGCGAGCATCAGCGCCCCGCCGCCCGCGGCGGTGAGCACCGCGGAGGTGGCCAGGAAGGTACGGCGGGACCAGGCAGAAGTCATGGGAGAGCTCCGGGTCGGTGACGTGTCTCCGGCGGGAACCCGGCGCGTGGACGGCACCGAAGGAACGGGCGCTGAACCGACCCCGGGATCCGACTGTTCTGAGCGGGCGGGCACTTTCTAGCAGCCGCCGGACGACACGCTCAATAACTTTGGCCGAATTGATCGTATCGATCACTTCTTGGGGCGTGTAGGGCTCTCCCGCCTAGGAGCCGGCTCGCACAGCTCGGGTCGCCGCAAACCACCGCTCGGATCGTTTCGAGCGGATGCGATCGATATGGTTGACCCAGGCCGGACGGCGGCCGCCCGGGGACGGGAACCCTGTGCTTCCGCCACCGGAACGCCGTTCGCCCGAGCCCAGCCGCTTCCGAGTCCAGGGGGATCCATGCGACTGCACGTCGACCAGCGCCACGAGCGGGTGCTCGAACTCGTCCGCGAGCGCGGCAGCCTGCGCGTCGCCGAGCTCGCCGAGGAACTCGGCATGTCCGCCGTCACCCTGCGCCGGGACGTCGAGGCGCTGGCGGCCCAGGGGCTGGTGGAGCGGCTGCACGGCGCGGTGGTGTGGCCCGCCGGGCAGTCCCGGCCCGCACCGGCCCCCGCTCCGTCCGCCGAAGGGCTGGTGGTGGGCATGGTGGTGCCGACCACCGAGTACTACTACGCGGACGTGGTGCGCGGTGCCCGGGAGACCGTCGAGGCCGCGGGCGCCCGGCTGACGATCGGGCTCTCCCGCTACCTCCCCGACGAGGACGCCGCCCAGGCCCGGCGGCTGCTGTCCACCGGCGCCGACGGGCTTCTGCTCACACCCAGCTGGGAGCGCGGCTGCCCGGAGCGGGGCGAGGGGCTGTGGACGGTGGAGCCGAAGACCCCCGTCGTCCTCGTGGAACGCTCGGCGCCCCTCGGTCATCCGGCGGCGCGCCTGGACCGGGTGCGCTCGGACCATGCGCACGGGGCCGCCGAAGCGGTGGCGCACCTTGCCGGGCTCGGCCACCGGGCGATCGCGCTCGCCGTGCAGGACAGTCCGACCGCTCCCCGGCTCCGGGTCGGCTACCGGGCCGCCGTGGAGGCGCTGGGGCTGACTCCGGTGCCGACCTCCCCGTTGGACGGGGCCCCGTCGCGGTCGGAGGCCGATCGTTTCGAGCGAACTCTGGAGTACCTGTGCCAGGGCGTGGCGAGCGGCAGTGTGACCGCCGCGATCGTGCACAGCGACGCCGACGCGATCGTCCTCATCCCCCGCCTCCAGGCCAGGGGGGTGCGGGTGCCCGAAGACCTCGCGGTGATCGCGTACGACGACGAGGTCGCGTCGCTCGCCGACCTGCCGCTCACCGCGGTGGCCCCGGACAAGTACGCCGTGGGCGCCGCCGCGGCCCGGCTCCTGCTGTCCCGCCTCGGCGTGGCCGAACCCGGCGCGTCGGACGCGCCGGCCCCGGGGGCCGGGGCCCGTCGGCATCTGGACATCCTGCCCACCCTGCGGGTCCGGGTCTCCTGCGGGGCGGCCGCCGCCGCTCCCTGACACTGAAAGCACCGCGCCACGAGCCGCGCCCCGGGGACAACGGACCCTGGGGCACGGCTTTTCGCGTTCCCAGGGGGCGAGGGGCGCCGGGAACGGCCGCTACGCCCCCGGATGATCGATTCGATTGAATTGGTCATTCGCTCTTGACGGCGATCGGTTCTGCGCAAAATGATGTGTGTCGTTCACCTCATCTCCCGCAGTTCGAGGTCTCGTAGGAGCCGGCCCATGCCCTGTATCGCCCGCACGTCCCGCCTCGCCCTCGCGGCGTCCGCCGCCTCACTCGCCCTGCTCGTCACCGCCTGCGGCGGCTCGGGCTCGGACGCCTCGGGCCCCGGGGACGGCAACCCCGTCACCCTCACCTTCTGGTCGGCCACCGCGGGCGCCAAGGAGACCGCCGACGCCTTCAACAAGACGCACACCGACATCAAGGTGAAGTTCTCCATGGTCCCCGCGGGCCCCGAGGGCGTCACCAAACTGTCCAACGCGGTCAAGGGCGGCAACGCCCCCGACGTGGCGACCATGGACTACTCAGCCCTGCCCGAGTACGCCAGCGAGGGCAACCTGGAGAACCTCACCCCCAGCTCCGGCGAGCTGGTGGAGAAGGAGTTCCCCGAGGCCGTCCAGTCCCTGGTCAACCTCGGCGGGTCCACCTGGGCGGTCCCCTTCGACGTCACACCCATCCAGCTGTTCTACCGCAAGGACCTGTTCAAGAAGCACGGCGTCGACGTGCCGACGACCTGGGCCGAATACCGTACGGCCGCAGAGAAGATCCACGCCGCTGATCCCGACGTCACCATCACCAACTTCGGCGGCGGCGACCCCGCCCTGCTCTCCGGCCTCGCCTGGCAGGCCGGCGCCCGGTGGTACGGCACCAACGGCGACGCCTGGAAGGTCGACATCGACGACCCGGCCTCCCGCAAGGTCGCCGCCTACTGGGACGACCTCCTCGCCGAGGGCCTCGCCTCCAAGACCCCGCTCTGGGGCGAGGGCGAGAACAAGGAACGCGCCACCGGCAAGGTCGCCACCATCATCGGCGCCGCCTGGAGCGCCGGGAACTTCCCCGTCAGCTACCCCGACTCCCAGGGCAAGTGGGGCATAGCACCCCTGCCCACCTGGGACGGCAAGGCGAGCACCGGCATGTACGGCGGAACCTCCTACATCGTGCCCAAGGGCAGCGAACACACCGAGGCCGCCGCCGAGTTCATCAAGTGGGTCACCACCGACCCGGAGGCCATGACCGCCCGCCTCAGCTCGCTCAAGACCCCCAGCAGCGCCCTGCCGGCCAACGAGGGCATGCGTGCCGCGGCGGCGAAGCAGTTCGACAACTCCTACTTCGGTGACCAGGACGTCTACGCGCTGGCCGGCGAGGCCGCCGACACCATCGTGCCCGGCTGGACCTGGGGCCCGGTCCAGCAGCAGGTCACCTCGGTGCAGATGGCCGCGGGCGGTGACCACACCAAGATGCTGAGCACCGGTCAGGCGAAGGGCGAGACGGCGGTCACCGACCGCGGTCTGAATCTCGACAAGTAGCCATGCGCGGCTGCCCGGCACCCGCCGTGCCGGGCACCCCTCCCGACCGACCGCCCCACCTCGCCGAAGGAGCACCAGGTGGCAGCCCCACTCGCCCGGCCGGCCAAGACCCCGGCACCCCCGGCCGTGCCGCCTCCCGCCGGAACCACCGGATCCGCCGGACCGGTAAGGCCCGGCGCCCCGGGCGGACCCGGCACACGACGCGGACAGCGCCGGGCCGTCGCCCTGTTCACCGTCCCGTTCTTCGTGCTCTTCGCCGCCGTCACCGTCCTGCCGTTGATCTACGCGGCTTGGATGAGCCTCTACCGGGAGGAATCCTCCGGCCTGGGATTCGGCGGAACCGAGCGCGTCTTCGCCGGATTCGGCAACTTCACCGAAGCTCTCGGCAACGAAGCGTTCCTCCGCTCCTTCGGGAACATCGCCCTCTACTGCGCCCTCTACATCCCCGCGATGGTCGGCGGCGCGCTCATCCTCGCCCTGCTCGTCGACTCGTCCATGGCCCGGGCCAGACGCTTCTTCCAGATCGCCTACTTCCTGCCGCACGCGGTCCCCGGCCTGATCGCCTCGCTGATCTGGCTCTACCTCTACACGCCCGGCCTCAGCCCCGTCACCGACGCCCTCGACGCGTTCGGCGCGCACTGGAACTTCTTCGGCGAGGACGAGGCGATCTTCTCCGTCGTCAACATCTCCGCCTGGCAGTGGACCGGCTACAACATGATCATCTTCTACGCGGGTCTCCAGGCCGTTCCCCGCGAGGTCCTGGAAGCCGCGACCGTCGACGGAGCCGGCGCTCTGCGCACCGCTCTCCAGGTCAAGATCCCCATGATCTGGCCGACCGTCGTCCTGACCCTGCTGTTCACCTGCGTCGGCGCCATCCAGCTCTTCGACGCCCCCAAACTCGTCCAACTCCGCGCCAACACCATGGGCGAGGACTGGTCGCCGACCATGTTCATCTACACCGCGGCCTTCAAGGGCCACGACTACGGCCTGGCCGCCGCGAGCTCCCTGCTGCTCGCCCTCGTCGCCGGCCTGCTGTCCTTCGTCGTCACCAAGCTCGGCAACCGGTGGAAGGCCTCATGAGCACCCAGACAGCCCACCGCGAGGCACCGACCGCCGCCCCCCGGCGCGACGGGACCGGACGTCGCACCGCACCACGGCCGTCCGCGCGCCGGATCCGCACCGGCGGCCTCACCTCCCGGGTGGCGGTGAACGCCGTGCTCGCCGTCGTCGCCGTCTACACGCTGATGCCGCTGACCTGGCTCCTCATCGCCTCCACCAAGAGCTACCGGGACCTGTTCGCCACCAACCCCTTCAGCGTCGGCGACTTCCACCTCCTGACCAACCTCAACGCCCTCCTCGAGTACAACGACGGCGTCTTCGTCCGCTGGATGCTCAACAGCCTCCTCTACACCGTCGTCGCCTCGCTTCTCTCCACCCTCATCTCCGTCGCCTGCGGCTACGCCTTCGACAAATACGCCTTCCGCGGCCGGGAGAAGTGGTTCGGGGTCGTCCTCGTCGGCGTCCTCATCCCCTCGACCGTCGTCCAGCTCCCGCTGTACCTGATGGCCTCCGAACTCGGCCTCGTCAACACCTACTGGGCCGTCCTCATCCCCAGCCTCGTCAACCCCTTCGGCGTCTACCTGGCCCGCGTCTTCTCCGAGGGGTACGTGCCGGGCGAGGTCCTCGAAGCCGCCCGCGTCGACGGAGCCGGCGAGGTGCGGACCTTCGTCACGGTCGCCCTGCCGATGCTCGCACCCGGCTTCGTGACCATCTTCCTGTTCACCTTCACCGCGAGCTGGAACAACTTCTACGGCGCGCTCATGATGCTCAACGACGACCGGCTCTACCCGGTCAACCTGGGCCTGTTCATGTGGAACCAGAACGTCTACCAGCAGCCGGAGCTCTACCCGATGGTCATCATCGGCTCCCTCGTCGCCGTCGTCCCCCTGATCGTCGCCTTCCTCTGCCTCCAGCGCTTCTGGCGCTCGGGCCTCACCGCAGGAGCCGTCAAGTGAGCCACCCCGCCCCGCCCCGGGCGACCCGCCCCCGCACCGTCCTGGCGATGAGCGGCGAGACCCGGGACGCGATCCTCGCCCCCGAGGCCCTGGACCGGCTCGCCCGGGTCGCCGACCTCGACCCCCGCCTCCTCGTCACCGACTTCGGCGCCGACGACTCCGCGCAGCGCACCGGACTCCACGAGGCCGAGGTCCTGTTCACCGGCTGGGGCTGCCCCCCGCTGGACCCGGCCGCCCTGAGCGCCATGCCCCGGCTGCGCGCCGTCGTCCACGCCGCGGGATCCGTCAAACACCACATCACCCAGGACGTCTGGGACCGGGGCATCACCGTGAGCACCGCCGCCGCGGCCAACGCGCTCCCGGTCGCGGAGTACACGGTCGCCGCGATCCTCTTCGCCAACAAGAACATCCTGGGGAGCGCCCGCGTCTACCGCGAAGCACGCTCCCGGGTGAACCTCCTCGCACGGTTCCCCGGTGTCGGCAACTACCGCCGCACCGTGGGCATCGTGGGCGCCTCCCGCATCGGCCGCCGCGTGATCGAACTGCTGCGCCCCTACGACCTGCGCGTCCTGGTCCACGACCCGTACCTCGACGAGGCGGACGCCCGGGCCCTCGGCGTGGAGCGCACCGAGCTCGACACCCTGGCGGCCGAGAGCGACGTCGTCACCATCCACGCCCCCGAACTCCCCGGCACCCGCCATCTGTTCGACGCCCCGCGCCTCGCGTTGATGCGGGACGGGGCGACTCTCGTCAACACCGCACGCGGCTCCCTGGTGGACACCGAGGCGCTGGTGAAGGAAGCGGTCACCGGGCGTCTGAACGCCGTCCTCGACCATACGGAACCTGAAGTCCTGCCTCCCGAATCGCCCCTCTACGACCTGCCGAACGTCCTGCTCACCCCGCACATCGCAGGCTCCCAGGGCGGCGAACTCCACCGGCTCGCCGACGCCGCCGTCGACGAACTCGAACGGTACGCGCACGGCCTGCCGTTCGCCCATGCGGTGGACCCCCGCACCCTGCACCAACAGGCCTGAACCCGTCCCGTACCCACCCCACGTACCTCACCGGGAGACCCGCCATGTCCCGTGCCCGCCGTGTGCTCGTCGTCGGCATCGACGGGGTGCGCCTCGACACCCTGCGCCGGGTGCCCACCCCGCACCTGGACGCGGTGGCCGACGCCGGCTTCCTGGCCCCGGTGACCGTGGGGGAGGAGACCCCCACCATGTCGGGCCCGTGCTGGGCGACCGTCGTCACCGGCGTCCGCGTCACCAAGCACGCCGTGTGGAGCAACGACTTCAGCGGCCACCGCCTCGGCGTCTTCCCGGACTTCGCCACCCGCCTGGCCCGTCAGGACGGCCGCCGCACCTATGTCGCGGCGGCCTGGGAACCGCTGGTCACCGTTGCCGACGGCGGCCCGATGCTCCGTCGCCCCACCCGGCTCACCCACCACGCACCGGCCGCCGACACCCCCGCCGCCTGGGAGGAGGCCGATGCCTCGACCGTGCGCGACGCGGTGGCCGTCCTCACCCACGAGGATCCCGAGGCGTCCTTCGTCTACCTCGGCGCCCCCGACGAGACCGCCCACCATCTCGGCTGCGGCACCGCGTACGAGACCTCGGTCGAGACGTCCGACCACCGTCTGGGCGACCTCCTCGCCGCCCTGCGCGCCCGGCCCACGTACGGGGACGAGGCCTGGACCGTCCTCGTCGTCACCGACCACGGGCACCGCGACGAGGGCGGCCACGGCGGCGACAGCCCGGCCGAACGCACCGCCTGGCTCGCCTGCGCGGGCCCGGACGTCACCGCCGGGGCCCGCCCCGCCCGCCCCGTCCGGCACGAAGACGCCGCCGCCCTGGTGTACGCGGCCCTGGACCGTACGCCCGACGCGCACTGGACGCTCGACGGCCGGGAGGTGTCCACCGTGCCGCGCGGTGTGCTCCTCGACATGGACGGCACGCTTGTCGACACCGAGCCGCTCTGGCTGGAGGCGTCGCGTGCCGTCGCGGCGGCCCACGGTCACCATCTCACCGAGGCGGAGGGCGCCTCGGTCCTCGGCCGCACCTGCGCCGACACGGCCGTCACCCTCGCGGAGCTGTGCCCGGAGCCCACCACCGTCGCCGGGCTGGAGGCCGAGCTGGAGGACACGTTCCTCGCCTCGGTCGCGGCGGGCGTGGAACTCCGGCCCGGAGCACGTGTCCTGCTGGACCGGCTGGAGAGGGAAGGCCCGCCCGCGGCTCTGGTGTCGGCCTCGCCGCGCCGGGTGGTGGACACGGTCCTGCGCACCCTGGGCGGCGAGGCGTTCCGTACGACCGTGGCGGACGGCGAGAGCGACCGCTCCAAGCCCTTCCCGGACCCCTATCTCAAGGCGGCCGCGCGGCTGGGGCTGCCGCCCGAGGCCTGTCTGGCGGTCGAGGACAGCCCCACCGGGGTCGCCGCTGCGGAGGCGGCGGGCTGCCGGGTACTGGCCGTGCCGTCGGCGGGGTCGATCGCGCCGGCCCCGGGGCGTCGGGTACGGGCGGACCTCACGGCCCTGCTGCGGGACTGGGGGCCGGAGGGGAGGGCCTGATGAGACGTCATGAAGACGCCGGGGCCGACGGGCGCACCGCCCGCCGTCCCCGCCGTCCTCGTCGTCACGCGGCGTGCGCCCGCCCCGGGGCCAGCACCGCCATCAGCCGGGTCACGGTCCGGGCCATCGCGTCCCTGCCGTCCGCCAGATACCGGCGCGGGTCCACGCCCCGGTCGTCCTGGGCCAGCCGTTCCCGTATCGCCCCGGTCATCGCGATGTTCAGCGCGGTCCCGATGTTCACCTTGCGGATCCCGCCCGCCACGGCGCGGGCCAGCTCCTCGTCGGAGGCCCCGGACGAACCGTGCAGCACCAGCGGAACCGGCACCGCCGCCCGCAGTCCGCCCAGCAGATCGTGGTCGATGACGGCGTCCCGCGAGGTCATGGCGTGCGAGGTGCCGATCGCCACGGCCAGCGCGTCGACCCCGGTGGCCGCGACGAACGACCGCGCCTCCTCGGGATCCGTACGCGCCCCGGGCGCATGGGCGTTCAGCGGCGGCTCCCCGTTCTTCCCGCCGACCTGCCCGAGCTCGGCCTCCAGCCACAGGCCCCTTTCGTGCGCCCAGACGACGGCGGCGCGGGTGGCCGCCAGATTCTCCGAGTACGGCAGGCGCGCGGCGTCGAACATCGCCGAACTGAAACCGCAGTCCGCCGCCCGGTGCAACAGCTCCGTCGACTGCACATGGTCGAGGTGCAGGGAGACGGGGACGGCGGCCTGGGCCGCGACCTCCGCCGCGGCGCGCGCGATCGGCCGCGGCCGGCCCCGGTGGTAGGCGACGGCGTTCTCGCTGATCTGCAGGATCACCGGTGACCCCGCCGCCTCCGCGCCCTCGGCGATGGCTTCCGCGTGTTCCAGGGTGATGACGTTGAACGCGGCGACCGCACGGTGCTGTGCGGTGGCCTCGGCGATCAGATCGCCGGTGGCGGCGAGGGGCATGGCGACTCCGGGATGAGGCTGAGCGGCTGAGGACCGGCGGGCGGGAAGGGACGGCCCGGCGTGTCGGGCCGTGGTGTCGCCGTCAGGCCGTGGTGCTGAGGATGACGGAGCGGGTGAGGTGGCGCGGCCGGTCCGGGTCGAGGCCGCGCGTGTTCGCGATGGCCAGCGCCAGCCGCTGCACCCGGACCAGCTCCGCCAGCGGGTCGAGGCCGCCCGCCACCCACCGGGCGCCGGTCGCGTGCACCTCGTCCATCAGCCCGGACGGGGCCTCGCCGAGCATCCAGGTCGCGGTGGAGCGGGTGGAGATGCTGATCGGGCCGTGCCGGTACTCCATCGCCGGGTACGCCTCGGTCCAGGCGAGCGCGGCCTCGCGCATCTTCAGCGCCGCCTCGTTGGCGAGCCCGACGCTCCAGCCATGCCCGAGGAAGGTGAACTGGCTGCACTCCACCAGACCGGCGGGCAGCGGCTCGGCGAGCGCGACCTGGGCGTCCTCGACGACCGCGTCGCTGTGCAGCCCCAGATGGGCGCGGAGCAGGGTCAGCGCCGACGTCGCGAAGCGGGTCTGCACGACGGACTTCTCGTCGGCGAACTCGAGCACGATCGTGTCGTCGGCCATGGCGGCCATCGGGGTGTCGGGGTCGCCGATGACCACCGTGCGGCGGGTCGTGTCACCGATCCGGCCGAGGAGCCCGAGCACTTCCGTCGTGGTGCCCGAGCGGCTGAGCGCCACGACCCGGTCGTAGGGGCGCCCGGCGGGGAACTCGGAGGCGGCGAAGGCGTCGGTCTCGCCCTGGCCGCTGCCCTCCCGGAGGGCAGCGTAGGCCTGGGCCATGAAGTACGAGGTCCCGCAGCCGACCACGGCGATGCGCTCGCCCGCTGCCGGAAGCCGGTGGGACAGCCCGTCCGCCATGCCGGCGGCCACCTGCCAGCAGTCGGGCTGGCTGGCCAGCTCCTGAGCCACGTGCGTCATCAGTGCTCCCTGTTCGCGGCGATCGATGCTCGAAGCTGCATATTAGGCAGCCGTTTCAAGCAATATCAAGCAGACAGATGCCGGGTTCGTGCGCCCGGTGCGGCCCGCCCCGCCCCGTCCACGGCTCCCGTCGCCTCCGGGTGCCACTGCCGGGGCGGGGCGGTCACCACTTCGCGGTCGCGCATTTCGTCGCGGCCGATGGGTAGGGTGAATGCGCTTCGCGAAATCTGCGGAAAGGCCGAGCCAGGGGGAACGATTCATGAGTTCGCTGACGGGAAAGGTCGCGTTGGTCACCGGTGCCAGCCGCGGGATCGGCCGGGCGATCGCCCGGCGGCTCGCACGTGACGGGGCCCTGGTCGCCGTTCACTACGGTGCGCGGGGAGACGTGGCGCAGGAAGTGGTCGAGGAGATCACGCGCGCGGGCGGACAGGCATTCGCGCTGGGGTCCCTGCTGGGGGTGCCGGGGGACGTCGAAGCCCTGTACGAGGCGTTCGGCGCGGGAATGGCGGACCGGGGAGAGGACCCCGTGCTCGACATTCTCGTCAACAACGCCGGTGTGAGCGGGTCGGGTCGCATAAGTGACGCCTCACCCGAGGTTTTCGACCGCCTGTTCGCGGTCAACGTGAAAGCGCCGCTCTTCCTCATCCAGCGGGGATTGACCCTGATGCGGGACCGGGGCCGGATCATCAACATTTCGTCCGCCGCCGCCCACCGGTCCTTTCCGGAGTCCGTGACCTATGCCATGACCAAGGGCGCGCTGGAGACACTGACGCTTGCGGTGGCAAAGGAGGTGGCGGAGCGAGGCATCACGGCGAACACCGTGGTACCCGGTTTCGTGGAGACCGACATGAACGCCCGGCGGCGCGAGACGCCCGAGGCCGCGGCGGTTCTCGCCGCGCACTCCGTGTTCGGCCGCATGGGCCAGCCGGCCGACATCGCCGACGTCGTCGGCTTCCTCGCCTCGGAGGACTCCCGCTGGGTCACCGGCCAGAGCATCGACGCCACGGGCGGCATCGGGCTCTGAGGGCGGAGAGGCGGCGCGGTGAACGGGGCGAAGGGTGAAGGGGGGCGGTGGGGCGAAGGGCGGCGGGCGGGTGCCGGGCGCGGAGAGGCGACGGCGCGGCACCGGAACCTGAGCGATGCCCGGGCCGGTGCCGGGGCGGCTCAAATCGCCCCGGCACCGCACACCACGCTCACGCACCCGTGAGCAGCGACTCCCACGCGATCGCGGTGTCCGGGTGACGGCCCGCCAGTGCGGCGCCGTGCGCGCCCGCCGGGCCGTCGCCGGAAGCGGCCCACGTACCGTCGCAGCCCAGCAGCTCCGCGACCGCGTCGAGCGTCCCCGGGTGGGCGAAGAGCAGTCCGGCGCCACGGCTCCCGCCACCGGCCGCCCTCCTCCGGCCGCCGTCCGGCGCACCCGCCTCCGGCACCTCCCGCCACGGCGGCACCCACGCGTCCAGCGCCGCGAGCCGGGCCGGGAAGATTCGCCCCGCCTCCCGGATCAACAGCGGGGCCAGATCAGCGGCTCCGGCGCGCAGGGTCGTGATCAGGCTCGGCAGCCACGGCAGCAGAACCGGGTCCGGCAGCCGCCCGAACGCGTTGGACACGGCCTCCACCACCACGTCCGCCAGCCCCGGCACCGGCACCAACGCGTGTACGAAGCCGCTCAGATAGCGTGGATAGGCTGGCACCACCATGGGGTTGGCCAGCAGCTCACCGCAGCGCTCCCGCAGCTCGGCCCGCGACAGGGCACCGAGCTGCACCTGCGCCGCCCACAGCAGCGCCGTCCGCTCCGGGTCCGTGGGGCGGGACTGGGCGACGGCCAGCTCCAGCTGGGCCCGGTCGCAGCCCAGGGACAGCGCGAGGCTCTCCATGCTGAACAGGAAGCCCAGCATCGCCGCCACCTGCCCCACGGTCGCGTCCTCGTCCGTGAACGCCGTCGGCAGCAGGGTGCAGTAGTGCGCGTAACCGGCCTTGACGAACGACTCGACCCACGGCGGCAGCACCGGCTCGGCGGTCCGGTAGTACGCCAGCAGCCCCCGCACCCGGCGCAGCACCTCCGGGGCCCCGTCCACCGTGCGCTCGGCGGCGAGGACCTCCAGGGCGCGGGCACCCAGCTCATCGGCGAGCCGACGGCTGCCGAGATACAGCGTGGCGTCCTCGACGGCGGCGAGGACCACCGCCGTCGTCGCCCGCGGCCCGTACGCATCGCGACGCAGCCGCTGTTCGAGGACCTGCTCGATACTCACGCCCTCGTACCCCAGCTCGATGAGCGCCCGCTGATGGGTGCCCAGCGCCAGGTCCCACGACTCCTGGATCGACCTCTCGCCGAGCTTCCGCTCACCCATGATCGGCCGGGCCGCACCGTGCGGCATCAGCCGACGCAGCATCCACAGCACGTCCGAGCACGCCGCCAGCTCAGGGCGGGAGTTCAGGTCCAGCAGGGCACGCTGCACACCCCGCTGCTGGAGCTTCAGCTCCAGCGGAGCGAGCCGGTCGTGCACATCGCGGGCGAGCGGCGGCAGCGCGTCGTAACCGACCCGGCCGATCCGGTCGCCGCCCATCATGATCTCGACGAGCCGCCGCACATCGCGCCGGCCCGGCACCGCGTCCTTCTCGATGCAGGTGATCGCCGCGTCCTGGAAGTCGTACGGGGTGGGCTTGGCCCGGTCCCGCATTCCGGCGAGCAGGATCGACGTCTCGAACACCGCGATGGCGTCGGCGGTCGACGCCAGATAGCCGCTGCGCCGCGCGGCCCGCACGATGTCCACCGACCAGCCCAGCAGCTCGGCCTCGTCCAGCGTGTCGAGGACCGGCGGTCGCCGCAGGAACCCGGAGAGCCGGTCATCGGCCGCCTCCGGCGGGGGAGCGGCGATGGCCGGGGCGGTCTTCTTCGTCGCGCGGGGCTTCTTCGCGCCGTCCTGCCCCGCCAGCCGGTAGGGCTGCACCCGGGTCCGCTTGAGGTTCTTCGCCCACTGGGTCGCGGCGATCGACACCGACCCCGGAGCCAGCCCGAACTGCGCCTCGATCGCGGCATGGCTGGACGGGATCAGCCCGTGCTGCCAGGTAGTGGCGGACCGGGGCGAGACGGTGAACGATCCGCTGCCCGCCACGCCGAACTCCTCGACCCGGCTGGCCGCGTGGAAGGCGCCGCACACATACAGGCAGTCCTCCGGGTCCGCCCCGCCGGCTGCCAGGTGCTCGCGGATCCGGGTCCACATGTACCGCTCGCGGTCCTCGTCCACGCGGACCCGGTCCCCGTCGCCCGGAGCGAGCCGCCGGAACAGGCTGCCGACCAGGAACATCACCTGGCGGTAGGCCTCGTGATCGCTGTCGCCGAGCGGCACCTCGACGTACTGGTGCCACCACTCCGACCAGTGCCGCACCTTGCCGTGGCGCAGCAGATGCTCCTCCAGCTCGGCGAAGCGGGGCCGCAGGTCGCCGATTTCCACGCCGACCGCCTCGCCGTGCAGCGCCGCCTCGGGCTCCGGCACCCCGTCCGCCGGAGCGGGCGGCTCCTGCGGGGTGCGATCGCCGTGGCGGCTGTCCCACTGGAAGACATGGTCCGAGGACCGGTCGACGAGAACCAGCTCGACGCCCGGGGTGTCCAGGGCGTACGCGATGGCCTGGTACTCGGCGGACGCCTCGGTGATCGGGGCGACGACCGACAGCGGCGCCCACTCGGCGGGGAACCCGTCGACGTCGCTCGCGAACGCCTGGACCGCCACCGGCAGGCGGCAGTTGCGCAGCTCGTCCAGGAGCGGCGCCATGTCCTCGCACAGCTCCAGATACACGACCTTGGGCTGCTTCTCGCGCAGTCGCCGGGCCATGGCCAGGGCGGAGGCGGGCGAGTGGTGGCAGACCGGGAAGATCTCCAGCGGCTCGCGCACCGCCCGGTCGACGTCGTCGACCATGCCGAGGAGGATGCCCTCCAGGGCGCCGGGCCCGTCCGCGAAGGCGGTCGCGGCCTCGTGCAGCTGCTCGCGCAAGGCCGCGAAGGACGCCTGCCCGGGGCTGTTCGCGGACGTCGGGGCGGACCCGTCGGTGGAGGGCGCCCGGCCGGGCCCGTTCGTGGGGGACCCGGTCATGACAGCGTGGCGATCGTGTCGCGGCCGCCGTCCAGGAACTCCGGCCAGGAGCCGCCTTCCTGCTTGCTGCGCGGCTCGACGACACCGTGCAGGTACTTGTTGAAGATGGCGAGGTCCTCGGGGTCGCGCCGGGCGAGGGAGCCGACGAGCGAGGAGGCGAGGGTCCGGGCGGTCAGGGTGCGTTCGCCGAAGAAGTTGCTGTGCAGGACGGCGTCCTCCAGCACACCGATCTGCTCGGCCGTCGACAGCGAGGACTCCAGCTTCTCGTCGTCGCTGCCGGCCGCCGCTGCGGAGGCCCGCAGATCGGCGAAGCTCCGGAGCAGGACGTCGAGGAGCGTCGGCGGCACGTCCAGGTCGATCGCGTGGCGGCGCAGCAGCTCCTCGGTGCGGAAGCGGACGATCTCCGCCTCGCTCTTCCTGTTCGTCACGACCGGAATGCGTACGAAGTTGAACCGGCGCTTGAGCGCGGACGACAGGTCGTTCACACCCCGGTCGCGGCTGTTGGCGGTCGCGATGATCGAGAAGCCGGGCTTGGCGAAGACGATGTTGTCGCCCGCGTCCGTACCGTCGTTCTGCAACTCGGGGACGGAGATGTACTTCTCCGAGAGGATCGAGATCAGTGCGTCCTGGACATCGCTGGTGGAACGGGTCAGTTCCTCGAATCGGCCGATGGCGCCCGTCTCCATCGCGGTCATGATCGGCGACGGGATCATCGACTCACGCGACTGCCCCTTGGCGATGACCATGGACACGTTCCACGCGTATTTGATGTGGTCCTCGGTGGTGCCGGCCGTACCCTGCACCACCAGCGTGGAGTTGCGGGAGATCGCGGCGGACAGCAGCTCGGCCAGCCAGCTCTTGCCGGTGCCCGGGTCTCCGATCAGCAGCAGACCCCGGTCGGAGGCGAGGGTGACGATGGACCGTTCGACGAAGCTCCGGTCGCCGAACCACTTCTGTGAGATCTCCCGGTCCAGGCCGTCGGCGCGCTCGGAACCCAGGATGAACAGCCGCACCATCTTCGGGGAGAGCCGCCAGGAGAACGGCTTCGGGCTGTCGTCGATCGACTCCAGCCAGTCGAGCTCCTCGGCGTACTTGGTCTCGGCGGGGGCACGCAACACGTCGGACATCAAAAAGCCTTTCTGAACAGGCGGGAAAAGTGAGAAGAAGGGGGGCACGGCAGGGGAGCGCACGCGATGACGGGCAGCGACCACACCCCGCAGGACCCCGCAGGACTTCAGGTGAGGAATGTCTTGAGTTCGTGCACGAGCTTGTTGATGTGCCCGGAGACCACCGGCGTGCCCAGAGCCTTGAACCGCTCCCGGAACCACGGATTGACCTCCTGCCGCCCGGAGCTGGTCACCGAGCCGACGGGGATGAACTTCACCCCGGAGCGGTGAACGGCCTCGATGCCTTCGAACAGAGGCTGGGAACGGTCGAACTCGTAGAAGTCCGAGATCCACACCATGACGGTGTTCTTCGGCTCGGCGATCTTCGGGCGCGCCATCGCCATCGCGACGGGCCCGTCGTTGCCCCCGCCGAGATTCGTGCGCAGCAGCACGTCGAACGGGTCGTGCACCCACGGTGTGAGGTCGATCGAGCGGGTGTCGTAGGCGATGAGATGGACGTCCACCTTGGGCAGCCCGGCGAAGATCGAGGCCAGGATGGTGCAGTTCACCATCGAGTCGACCATCGAACCGGACTGGTCCACGACGACGATCAACCGCTGCGGTGTCGTCCGGCGCACCGCGTGCCGGTAGTAGAGGCGGTCCACATACAGCCGCTCCTCCTCCGCACTCCAGTTGGTGAGGTTCTTCCAGATCGTGCGGTCCAGGTCGAGATTGCGGAAGACCCGCTTGGGCGGCACCGAACGGTCCAGCTCGCCGACGGTGGCCTTCTCCACCTGCGTACGCAGCACCTCGGCCACCTCGTCGACGTAACGGCGGATGAGGGACTTCGCGTTGGCCAGGGCCACACCCGACAGATTGCCCTTGTCCCGCAGCAACTGCTCGATCAGCGACATGCTGGGCGTCAGCCGCGCGGCCAGCGCCGGATCGGCCAGCACCTCCCGCAACCGCATGCGCCCCACGAGATCCGCCTCGATCGCCGCCAGCTCGGGGCCGAGACCGCCGGCGTCCAGACCCGCGCCCCCTGCGCGTCCGCCGCGAAGTCCGCCCGGCGGACAGCCCAGCGCACGCTCCAGCCAGCCCGCGTCGGACTGCCAGCGCGCCAACTGCTCGGCGGTCACCGCGCTCGAACCGGTCGCGAAGACATTGAGCAGCACCTTCGACACCAGCGCGGCGCGCCGTACCTCCGCCGCCCGGTCACGGGCGCCGTCCGCATCGTCCTGTGGCGTCATCAGCCCGTCGAACTCGTCGGCCAGCTCCGGATGGCGCTGCACCACCGAGTCGAGCGATGTCCCCGGATCGAGCAGCGCCGACGGCAGGCCGATGTCCTCGACCACCCCCAGGCTCGCCGACTCCAGGGCGGGCTGCTCCTCACCGTCGAGGAGACGGGCCAGGAGCCGCCAGTACAGCACCTGACGGCGGTTCTCGTACGGGTCGGGCCCGGCAGGCGACGGGTCGGCGACGGGGCCGGGCGACTGCCCGGTGAGGTCCTCGGTCATTTCCGCAACAGCCTTCCGGCGCGCTCGCGCAGCACGGCGACGGCATCCGTGGCGGCCTTCTCCGCCCGGAGACCGGCCTTGTCGGAGGTGCCGCCCGCCCACGCCCCGGCGTGCACGGCGACGGTCTTCTTCCGCACGGTCGTCTCGACCGCGAGCGGCTGGAGGAGGAACTCCCCGGCATCCCAGCGCAGCAGACCGACGCAGGAGTGGGAGGCGGCGACCGCCTCGGGCGTCAGCGGGCCGGCGGCGGGTATCCGGTCGGTGTCCACGGCAAGGCGCTGCCCGGCGAGATCGAACGCGAGCCGCCCCTCCTCGCTGTGTGCGGCGTACCCCTCCAGCAGCACCGGCACGGCGATCCGCACGGGATGCCGGTCCAGCGGAGCGACCCGGAAGGCCGCCGCCGCCGACAGCCTCACCCGCGCCGTGGCGAAGGGATCGGCCGGCTCGCCCGCACGGGCCCGCTCGTCGTCCCAGACCAGATCCCCCTCGGCCGTCACCGGCATGTCGGCCAGCTCCATCGAGCGGCCCTCGCTCACGGCACCGAGCAACGACATCCGGGGACGCAGCAGCTGCCACAGCCCCGCCCCGACGACCGTGTCGGGCTTCGGCGCCGACACCCCGGCACGCACCAGCCGGGGCGCGCCCCCGTCCGCAGGCTCGAACACGGCATGGACCTGGGCCTGTACGGCCGTCGCATGCTCCTGCACATCGACGCCGAGCGGCAGCAGCCGCCCGGTCACCGACCCGTCGGGCCGCTCCCCTGCGGAGCCCGGGACCGTCAACAGCAGGGCACGGGACCACAGATCGGCCCAGCGGCGCACCGGAACCCGCTCCAGGGTCGCCCCCGGGCAGGACGCGGCGAGCTCGGCGGCGAACCCGTCGAGCAGCGTCGCCCGACGGCGCAGAACCGGTTCGGGCAGCATCGCGGAGACCACCGGGGCGGCCCCGGCGACCAGCTCGTGGTCGATGCCCCGCCAGCCGCTGCGCGCGAGGTCGCACAGCCACGTACGAGCCGCCGCGAGAAGGTTCGTCCCGTGCTCCGGCCCGGCGGTGGCCGGGCCGGGCTTCTCTTCGGGGGCGGGCCTGCCGACGGCCTCGTCGATGCGCAGCGTCAACGCGTCGTGCACGGAGCCGAGCAGCGCGCCGCGGGCGGCTGCCAGCGCCACGAAGTGATCCTCCCCGGCGGCCCCGGCCGCCGCCCGCTCGGCCGCCTCCGCGACCCGGACGGCCAGCGGCGTCCCCGCGACGGACTCGGCGAGCCCGGCGACCGCGGCCGCCTGTGCGGCCCCCGGCCGCAGCAGACCGGACACCAGCGCCTGGTCGAAGGTCTCGACGGCGGCGAGCGCCTCGTCGAGCCCCTCGACCGGATCGGACAGCAGATCGGCGCGCATCAGGCCACCGCCCGCGTCGGCGGGAACCACTGCATCTCGGGCAACGGCGCGGTGACCGGGGCCAGTTCGAGATAGGCGAGGTGCCGCAGGAACCGGCTGAACACCTGGGCGGCCGCCGAGGAATCACCCTTCTCGGGCCGCGTCGCGGCCATGGCGGCGGTGACGGACTGCGCGTCCGGTTCCCCGTCCGGGGGCTCCACCGCGAGATAACGGGCGACGCGCTCGGCGCCGTACTGCAGCACCGCCTCGCCGACGAGCGCCTGGATGTGCTTGCAGAACATGCCGCGCGCACCGCCGCAGGGCCGGTTGTTGTTGGTGCTGCACGCGAACGCGTACGTCCGCGCCGCCACCGACGACACGTACACCCGCCCGATGTCCGACCCGCTGGAGACGACCCCCTGCAACCGCCCGTCGGCCAGTTCGACGAATGGCACCTTGGCCAGCTTCCGCGGGCGCGCGGGCGCCATCACCCGCGCGGTACTCGACTGCTCCCAGACCGACAACGCGCCAACTCCCATACATGCCGAAGGGGACGTCCACGCCTTCGTGGCGGGACATCAACGAACCTAGTCCCGACCACTGACAACGCCGTCGATCATCCCCGGGCCGATGGTGCGGGTGAGGAGGTGCAGGGGCGCGGCGCGGATGCCCGCCGCCTTTGCCGCTTCCCAGTAGGCAAGCCCGGTGGCCGCGTCGACCGGACCGTGGACGAGCGGCACCGCGGCATCCGAGGCGTGGAGCAGGGACTCCAGCCGACAGGACGCGACGGTGTCCGCCACCATCGGCTGCGCCAGATAGCCGGCCTCCGCGGCGGCCGGCAACCCCTCGGCCACCTGCCGCTCGGCGGGCCCGGCGCTCAGCAGCCCGCCCCCGACGACCAGCACGTCCTGCGCCCGTTCCATCCGCCCGAAGGCGCGCGTGGTGTCGAAGCAGTGCGGGAACGAGTCGTCGACCACCGTCGTACCCGGGCGGAGACGCTCGACGTCCAGGAGCGTGCCGCCCCCGCTGACCGCCGCGACGATCAGACGGGCCCCGTACACGGCGTCGGGCAGCCCCCGGTCCGACTCGTACACCTCCACGACCTCGGCGAGGCGGCGTTCCAGAAGGCCGTCGGCCAGCTCCTTCAGACGCGGCCGGCTGCCCGGTACGTCACAGAGCAGCAGCCGGGCGGGCGGTTCCTGGGCCAGAGCGAGCAGCAGCTCCAGCGAGGAGGATCCGATCGAGCCGAGCCCCACGAACGCGACGGTGAGGGAGCCCAGTTGCTGCCGCGTCGCGTCGAGCGCGGCGTGCACGGTGCTGACGACGGACACGACGGTCGCCGCGTGACCGGTGGTGATGGCAGGAGCCGATCCGCCCGTCCCGACGGCCCGCAGGACATCGAAGCCGTAGCCGGTGAGCGACGGGATCATTCCGGCCAGGGACACGGCCCGCGCCCCGAGACGCGAGGCGAGGTCCACGCCGCGTGTGGTGTGCCCGAGCAGACCGTCGCCGGGGGCGAGTTCGTCCGCGAACAGGGGGACGCACACGAACCCCGAACGGCCCAGCGGAGTGCGCAGCGTCTCCAGGAGCCGCGGCCGCCCGTCGGGGAACAACAGGCTCCGCAACTCCTCGCGAGGCAAGGCCGTCTCCGGCAGTCCCGCCATCCGGGCGAGGTCGGCCGGGGAGGGCAGGTAGCCGACGAGCGCGGCGTCCACCGCCTCGGCCCGGCCGGCGCGGTCAGACGTGCCGGGCCCCTCGGGACGGCTCGTCGTGCCGGGCCCGCCGGGACCGGTGCCGGTGCCTGCGGGCCCGGCGGAGGCCACCGCGCGCGCCAGATTCTCGCGCACCGCGTCCGCGAACGCGGCCAGCGCCCGAGGGGTGAACGCCGTGGCCGACGCGCGGACGGTGATCCGCAGCCGCCCGCCCTCCGGTCCGGCCGCCAGGAACACATCCGTACCGGCCGGAGGCGGTGTGTACACGCTGTTGCCGTCCTCCCGGGCGACCGTCAGCGTCTGTCCGCTCTCCGGGCCCAGGGCGGAGAAGTCCAGATAGGTGAAGAAGAACTGCGAGGCCAGGGGCAGCCCGTTGGGAAGCGAGGGCACAGCGCCCTCGTACATCCGCGCTTCGGCGGCCTCCTCGGCGAGGCGCCGCAGATCGCCCTCGAACCCCGTGCCGTCCCCCCGCCCCGATGCGGGACCCGCGGGCCGGAGCGGAACCGCCGTGACGAACGGGCCGAACACCCGGTGCACGTCGGGCAGGGCGTCGTCCCGGCCGCTCACCGCGAGACCGAGCACCAGATCCGCCCGGCCGGTGGTGGCTGCGAGCGCCCGGTAGTAGGCGGTGAGCACGGGGGCGTAGAGGGTGGTTCCCATGCGCACGGCGAGACTGCGCAACGCCTCCACCTGGCCGGCGTCGACCGTGAACCCGTGCGTGTGGAAGAGCGGATTCGCCGCGGTGTCGGACCGAGAACCGGTGTCCGACCGAGAACCGGTGTCGGACCGAGTGCCGGTGTCGGACCGACCGCCGGTGTCCGACGGACCGCCGTTGTCGGTACCGGCGGAGAGCACGGGAGGCCGGTAGGGGGCGCTCAGCCGGGCCCACCGGTCGGCACGGGGCGGGGCCCCGGGATCCGTCGTGGTGGCATCCGCGCGTTCCGCGAGGCGGACGGCGTGGTCGCGGAAGGCACTGCGCAGGGGCGCCTGAGCGGGCACCTCGCCCCGGGCCAGGGCGTCGTACACGGTGATCAGCTCCCGCACCAGGAGCGCGGCGCTGTAACCGTCGCCGATGATGTGGTGGGCGTGTGCCACCAGGATGTGCTCGTCGGGAGCGAGGGTGAGCACCCGCAGACGCAGCAGGGGCCAGGCCCAGAGTTCGAAACGGCGCGCCCGCTCGGCGGTGACGCGCTCCTCCACCTGCCCCGGGTCGGTGAGGGTCTCGAAGTCGACCGGAAGACGCAGCGAGGACGGCAGTTCCTGCTGGACGGCCGGGCGCGCCCCGGCGGGGAAGACCGTGCGCAGCATCGGGTGGCGCCCGACGAGCGTGTCCACCGCGCTCTGGAAGCGGGCCGTGTCGAGGCGGCCGTGCAGGCGGAACCGGGTGAGCCAGGACGACGTCGTGCCCGGCGCGATCGCTTCGGCCAGCAGGAAGCCCCGTTGGGCGGGGGTGAGAGGGAAGGGAGCGGGCACCCCGGTGACGGCGGCCGTATCGACGGCGGCCGTGTCGACGGCGGAGGTAGCGACGGCGGCGGTGCCGACGACTTCGTCCGCCGCCGCGTCCACGGCGCAGGCGAGGGCCGCGAGCGTGCGGTTGCGGTAGATGACGGTAGGCCGGGGGAGTGGTGATCCGCCCTGCTGCTCCAGCCGGGCGAACACCTCCAGCACGAGCAGGGAGTCACCGCCCAGGGCGAAGAAGTCGTCCTCGCGGCAGACCTCGTCCGCCCGGAGCAGCGCGGACCAGATGGCGGCGAGCCGGATCTCGGTCGGCGTCCGGGGCGCGGTGCGGGCCGCCGCCGTACGGGAGGGCGAACGAGGAGGCGCTTGCCCGGGAGTCGCCAGCGCACGGCGATCGATCTTGCCCGTGCCCGTGAGAGGCATCGTGTCGACGCGGGTGATCCGGGACGGAATCATGTACGCGGGCAGCGACTCTGTGAGATGGCGCCGCAGTTCCACGGCGTCCGCCTCGGCCGACCCGTCTGCTCCGGGCCCGGGGGTCACGAAGGCGGCGAGGCGTCCGTCCTCGGCGAGCACGACGGCGTGGGTGACGTCGGGATGCGTCTGGAGCACGGCTTCGATCTCGCCCGGCTCGACCCGGTTGCCCCGGATCTTCACCTGGTCGTCCAGCCGCCCGAGGTACTCCAGGGTGCCGTCCTGCGAACGCCGCACGCGGTCGCCGCTGCGGTACCAGCGCCGCCCGCGCCGAAGGGTGAACGCGGCCTCGGTCAGGGCGGGCTCCCCGAGGTATCCCGGGGTGAGACCGATTCCGGCGATGAGGAGTTCGCCCGCCTCACCGGACCGCAGCGCCTCCCCGTCGGGACCGACGACCTCCACCTCCGTACCCGACACCGGGCGGCCGATGGGCAGTCGCCGCACCTGGTCGCCGGGCCGGTCGCGGATGATGTGGCAGCTCGTGTTGATGGTGGCCTCGGTGGGGCCGTACAGGTTCGCGATGCGCTGACCGCCGCCGAAGAGGTCGAACCAGCGGCGTACGTGCGCGGGGGAGAGGGCCTCGCCGCCGACATGGACCCACCGCAGTGCGGAAAGGTCCGGTAGCGGCGCACCGCTTCGTACGCGTGCCTCGGAGGCGCTGAGGAGCTGTTCCCAGAGTGTGGGGACGGAGCTCCAGACGGTGATTCGGCGGCGTTCGACGTGGGTCAGCAGCCGGTCGGGATCGCGCAACAGGTCCCAGTCGACGGTGACCACGGTGGCGCCGACGAGCAGCGGGGCGAGGAGCTGGCGGACGGAGGCGTCGAAGCAGGGCGACGCGGTCTGGGCGAGCCGGTCGTGCTCGTCGTAGCCGAAGGTTTCGATGGCCCAGTCGAGGTAGTTCTCCAAGGACCGGTGGGTGATGGGCACGGCCTTGGGCCGTCCGGTGGACCCGGAGGTGAAGATCACGTACGCGATGCCGTCGGCGTCGGTGACGGTGTCGGCATCGGCATCGGCGTCGGCCAAGGGGCCAGGCGTGGGTGCCCCGCTCCCGTAGCGCACGGGATCCTGCGGGAGCGGCGACGCCGGTACGTCGACGGGCACCAGGGTCACGTCGCCGAGCGCCTCCCCCACCGCGCGGGTCGCGGCGTGACAGAGCACCGCACGGGCCCCCGAGCGTGTGAGCTGGTCCACCAGGCGCGCGGTCGGGTGCCCCGGGTCCAACGGAACCCAGCCCGCCCCGGCACGCAGGGCCGCGACGACGGCGACGACGGTGTCGGCGCCGGGCTCGGTGAGGAGCCCGACGAGGCCGCCCGGGGTGACGCCCCGGGCGAGGAGAGAGGCCGAGAGAGTCTGCGAGGCACGGTCGAGTTCGCCGTACGTCAGGGTGGCGGCGCCGGTGTCGACGGCGACCGCGTCCGGGGTGGCCCGGAACCGCTCGACCAGTCGGCGTACGAGCGTGGCGGGCCCGGACCCGGAGGCCGGGAGGGCCGTGGCGGCCGGTGCGGCGGCCGCCGCGGCCAACGCGTCGTGGAATTCACGGTCCAGGCGGGCCACCGTCTCCGGGGCGAAGAGCCGGACGGGGAAGTTCCACGAGAAGCGCAGGACCTCCCCGTCCTGCCAGCACAGCAGGCTCAGCCGGGTCGCGGCGGTGGCGGTGCCGGCGGCGGTCGGCCGCACGCTCACCGGACACCGCTCGTCGACGGCGGCCGGGAAGCGCGAGAAGCTGAAGCCGGCCGGACCGGCCGTCCGGGGCCCGGACCCGACCGGGTCCGACGGCAGCAGCCGTGCCAGGTCCAGGCCGGTGACCCCGGCGTGCTGCTCGCTCTCCAGCCAGATCCCCGCCAGCCGTCCGGCCAGGGTCCCGACCGGCTCGTCCGGGTCTGTCGAACACAGCAGGGGGAGGGTGTCGGCCAGCGGCCCCACGAGCCGGTCCAGACCTGCCAGCCGGTCGTCCCGCCGGGCGCGGGCGACGTTCACCGCGATCTCGCGCTGCCCGCTCCACCGGGCCAGACAGCACACGTGCACGGCGAGCAGCAGATGGAACAGGCTAACCCCCAGGCCCGCTGCCCGCTTCTCCAACGCGGCGGTCAGCGACAGGTCGATACCGCTCTGATGCGTGGTCAGGGGAGCCGAGGGAAGGGCCGACGGATCACCGTCGTACGGCAGCCGCAACGGCTCGCCGCGGGAGGCGAGCCGGTCCGCCCAGTACCGCCGGTCGGCGGCGAGATCGCGCACGCCGTCCGTGGAGGACCGCTGTTCGGCGGCAGCGGTCGCGTACCGCGCGAAGTCGGTGCCGAGCGCGGGCAGCGTCGGTGTCTCCCCATGGGCGAAAGCGGTGTAGAGGGACCAGAGTTCCCCGGCGAGGACGTTGAGGCTGTATCCGTCACCGGCCGCATGGTGGATCACCAGCACCAGATGCGAGAACTCGGGGCTCTCCCGAGCGAGGACCGCGCGCACGGGAGGCTCGGCGGCGAGATCGAACGGCCGGTTGCACAGGGCCGTTTCGAGCTCCTCGATACGACCGGGCAGCTCGCGGACCTCGTACCAGGTGGAGAGATCGGCGGGCGGTGCGACGTACTGGACGGGTGACGCGGAACCGGTCCCGCCCTCGGTGCCGGCGGAGTCGTCGATGCGGATCCGCAGCATGGTGTGCCGGTCGGCGAGCGCGGCGAGCGCCCGGCCCAGGAGCCGGGTGTCCAGGGGGCCGCGCACGGTCTGGCGGAGGTAACCGTGGGCCGGGACATCCGGGTGGAGCCGGCTGCTGGTGTGCAGGGCCAGTTGGACGGGGGTGAGCGGGAAGGGGGACCCGTCCGGGACGGGGTCCGGCGTACCGGGGAGGGCGAGGGCGACGACGGCAGGCGCGCTGTCGAGGTGCGTGGCCAGTTCGGCGACGGTCCGGTACTCGAAGAAGAGGGTGGCGGGCAGAGACCTGCCGAGTTCCCGTTCGAGCTGCCTGACGAGGTCGACGGCGGCGAGTGAGTCGAGGCCGAGAGCGAGGAACGGCTCGTCGTCCGGAACGTCGCTGGTGGGCAGCCGCAGCGCCGAGGCGAGCAGCCGCCGAAGCAAGGCGGCGGTGCCGGAGCCGGTGCCGGTTCCCCCGGATACCGCCGTTCCCGTTCCGGTGGCTTCCGCTGCCGTGGCCGGGGCTTCCGGGGACCGCGGTGCCACGGGCGGCGAAGGCCGTGCCGGATCGGCGAGCAGCAACTGCGCCGCGTCGACACCGCACGCCGTGCGGAGCGCCGCCAGCGCCGGAGCGAGAGCAACGGGCCGCCCTCCGGTGTTCCGTACGGTGGCCGAGCCCGCTTCCGCCCCGGTGCCGAGAGCCGCCGCCATGCCCGTCCCCGCCAGGGCGGCGAGGTTCACGGACTGCCAGGGCCTGCCAGCCTGGCGTTCCGACGCGGCGAACGCGTCGAGGAAGGCGTTGGCACCGGCGTAGTCACCCAGCGCGCCCGCCAGCCCGGGCAGCACGGCACTCACGGAGGAGAAGGCGACGCGGACCGCCGGGTCGAGCCCGTGCCGGTGCAGGGCCAGGGAGAGCAGCAGGGTGCCCCGCGCCTTGGCGGCCAGGGCGTCCGCCGTCTCCTCCGGGCGCCTGTTCCGCAGGGTGCCGGGCCGCACGACACCCGCGGCGTGGAAGAGGGCGTCGAGGCGGGGCAGTCCGGCGAGGAGCGCGTCGACCTCCCGCTCCACCGAGACATCGGCCACCCGGTAGTGGACGGTGGCGCCGAGCGCACGGAGCTCGTCGGCCAGGTCCGCGGGAAGCCCGGGGGAGCGTCCGGTGAGGACGAGGGTGGGCCGGCCCCGGCCCGCGAGGTCCCGGGCGAGTGCGGCGCCGATTCCGCCACCGCCCCCGGTGATGAGGAAGGTGCCGTCGGGCGGCAGCGGTGACCGCCCCGTCCCGGGGCCGCCCGTGGGCGTCGGCAGGGGGACGAAACGGCGGGTGAGCCGGCGTCCCGCGCGCCAGGCGACGATGGCCGCGCCGCCCGGGGTACCACCCGACTCCAGCTCGGCCAGCACGGCCGTCAGACGCTGGGACGGGGTGTCCGACGAGCAGAGGTCGAGGGCGGTGGCCGCAGCACGCGGAGTCTCCTGCGGCAGCGCCAGCAGGAGTCCGCCGAGGACGGCATGGGCGGGCCGCGGCCTTTCCCGTACGGTGCCCGTGGCATACACGTCCTCGGTCACCACCAGGAGCCGGTCCGCGTGCGTCTCGTCGAACCGCACGAGGGCCTCGCCGAAGGCGGCCGACGCGGCAGCGAGAGCCCCGTCGAGCGCATCGCCGGTGTCCTGGGCGGGAGCAGGCCCGGCCACCAGGACCACGGCATCCGGCCGCCCGGCGTCGCCCGCTCCGTACCGACGCACCCCCGCGGCGGCGAGCTGTGAGGCGAGCCGGTCGACCGACGCGGGGTCGGGTCCGGTCAGCAGCACCGAACACACGGACCCCGCCACCCCCGCCCCCTCTCCGGGCAGGGCGTCGTCCTCCCACAGGACCCGGTGCAGCAGAGGACGGGGCGCGGATGGACCGGCCCAGTAACGGCGGCGCTGGAAGGGGTAGGTGGGCAGCGGGACCCGGCGGTGGCCCGCGTCGAGCGCGGTCCGGTCCAGCGGCATGCCGAGCGACCACAGCCGGCCGACGGTCTCCAGCAGCTCTCCGCGCCCGCCGCGCCCGTCAGCGGGCGGCGAGGCGTCGTTCGTCGGCTCGGCGGCACGCCCGGGCAGGGCGCACATCACCGAGACGCCACCACCGGACTCACCCGGCGCGCACGACTCGGCCGCCGCGCGGACCGCACCCGACAGCGTCGCCCCGTGGCCGATCTCCACGAAGGTGTCGTACCCCTCCCGGGCCAGGCGTTCCACGGCCGCCCCGAACAGCACCGGGCGCTCGGCGTGGTCGCGCAGGTACTCCGGGCCGAGGACCGGCTGCCAGGCACCGGTGACCGTGCTCATGAGCGGCACGGACGGGACCCGCGGCGTCAGCGCACGGGCCGCGTCGGCGAGCCGGCCGGCCACCGGACGCATCAGCGGTGAGTGGAAGGCCCGCGAGACCCGCAGGCGGCGTGTGGGGACGCCCTGGGCTTCGAGAGCGAGAGCGGCGTGCTCCACGGCGGCGACGGTCCCGGACAGGACCTGGAGTCCGGGCCCGTTGTACGCGGCCACAAAGAGGCTCCCGCCCGACTCCGCCACCGCCGCAGCGACGGCCTCCTCACCCCCGCGAACGGCGAGCATGGCACCGGGATCGGTGAACGCACCCATGAGGCGACCCCGTTCGGCCGCGAATCGCACCCCCTCCCGGAGCGTCAGCACCCCGCTGACACAGGCGGCGGTGATCTCTCCGACGCTGTGCCCGGCGACCGCTTCGGGCTCCACACCCCAGCTGCGCAGCTGGCGGGCGAGCGCCACCCCGGAGGCGACGAGGAGCGGTTGCGCCACCTCGGTCACGGCCTGCGCGGCCGGATCCACCTCCGGGTCCAGCCCCCAGTCCCGCAGGGGCCGCCCGCAGACAGCGCCGAGGAGAGCGGACGCCTCGTCGAACGTGTCCCGGAACACCGGAGCCGTGCGGTACAGCGTCCGGTCCTGGCCGGGGGATTGCGCACCCTGCCCGGGAAACAGGAAGGCCACGCGCGGCCGGGAACGGACGACATGCGCCCCGGGCACGCCGGATCCACGGGATCCACCGGACGCGGTACGCCCGCCTGCTCCGTCTGCCCCGCCTGTCCCGGCGGCGATGGCAGTGAGCCGTTCCCGCAGATCACCGTCGGCGACGACGGCGAGCCGGTGGGGCCCCTCGTCCCGGGACGTACTCGCGGTCCGGCAGACATCGCCCTCGCCCAGTTCCGGACGGCTTTCCAGATGCGCGGCGAGGCGGCCCACCGCGTCCCGGAGCGCACCCGCACTCCGCGCCGACAGCGTCAGCAGGTGCGGTCCCTCGACGCCGGCCTCCCGGACGGCACCCGACGGCGAGGCCGAGACGGCCCCCGGGGGCAGGGGCGGGGCTTCCTCCAGTACGGCATGGGCGTTGGTGCCGCCGAAACCGAACGCGTTGATGCCCGCGACGAGGGGCCCGGCGGACGTCCAGTCCCGGGCTTCGGTGACCACCGAGAAGCCTGCTGGGGCGAGCCCCGGCGCGGGCGGGGTGTGGTGCAGGGAGGGCGGCAGCCGACGGTGGATCAGCGCCAGCACGACCTTCACCAGAGCGGGCATCGCGGCGGCGTTCAGCAGATGCCCGATGTTCGTCTTCACCGAGCCGAGCAACCGCGGCTCGCCGTCGGGCCGTACGGGAAACGCGTGGGCCAGCGACCGCAGCTCGATCGGGTCACCCACGGCCGTGCCCGTCCCGTGGGCCTCGACGTAGGTCACCGACGCGGGATCTACACCTGCCGCCTCGTACGCCCGGGTGATGACCTCGCGCTGCCGCAGCGGATTGGGTGCCATGAGGCTCATCGAGCGGCCGTCGTTGTTGACGGCCGTGCCCCGGACCACCGCGAGCACCTCGTCGTCCGCGAGCCGGGCCGCGTCGAGACGGGTCAGGACGATCACCGCGCCGCCCTCACCGGGGACGAAGCCGTCGGCATCGGCGCCGAAAGCGCGGCTGCGCCCGGTGGGGGACAGGGCCTGGGCCTCTTCCAGGAGCCGGTGCGGGGTCGAGGTCAGGTGGAGGTTGACCCCGCCGACGACGGCGAGGTCGCACTCGCCGTCCAGCAGGCTGCGCCGGGCCAGATGCAGGGCCACCAGACCCGACGAGCAGGCGGTGTCCACGGCGAGTGCGGGCCCGTCGAGGTCGAGGCTCTGGGAGACCCGCGCGGCGATGAGGGCGGGCAGGTTTCCGGTGAGTGAGGCCGGCAGGGGAGAGCCGTCGGCCGAAGCCCGGTCCAGCACTTCGCGGTAGCCGCTGTCGCCCGCCGCCGCGAACACGCCGATCCGTCGGCCACGCCGACGGGGCCCCGCGTATCCGGCGCGTTCGAGTGCCTCGTGCGCCAGTTCGAGGAAGAGTCGCGCCTGCGGGTCGAGCGCGCGGGCCTCGTCCTCGCCGACACCGAAGTGGTCGGCGTCGAAGGCGGCCGGGTCCTCCAGGAGCGCTGCCCAACGCTTCCGGGGAACGGCCCGGGCGTCGTGGACGTCGTCGTCCCAACGCCCGTACGCTACGGGGGCGACGGCGTCGTACCCGTCGATGAGCAGGTCCCAGAAGCCCTCGGGGGTCTCGGCGCCGGGGAACCGGCACGCCATCCCGATGACGGCGGCGACGGCTTTCCCGTCCTGCCCGTCCTTCCCGTCCTTCCCGGCTTCTCCGGTCGTCCCGGTGCCGGCGTCGGTGGCGGTGGCGGACGACGGCGGACCGGGCGCCACCGTCAGAAGGTGACCGGCGAGGGCGGCCACCGTGCCGTGGTCGCGGATGACCGCCGGTGGCAGCGTCACCCCGAAGGCGTCCTCCAGCGCCACCAGGACCTCCATCGCCTTGAGCGACGTCCCCCCGAGGCTCCCGAACGGCTCGTGCGCACCGATCGACTCGGCGGGCCGCGCCAACACCCGGGCCCACACCTCCCGGACGGCCTCGACGGTCCGAGCCCGCGCCCGGGGCGCTTCGGCCCGGGGCACGTCCGCGCGGGGAGCCGAGGACGGAGCACCGTTGCCGCCCGCCGGCCGCACACCCTCCGACCGCGCGGCAGCCCCGAACGCACCCGCCTCGAAACGCTCCCGCAACCGCCGGCGCTGCAGCTTGCCACTCGTCGTACGGGGGAACGCCCCCGGCGGCAGGGCCAGCACCCGCACATCGTCATGGAACAACGCCTCGCGCACCCGGGCCGCGACGCGTTCGAGCACCTCCGCGGCCTCGCGCGGGGGCCGCGCCCAGGGGACGAACACGACGACGCGCTCCGCACCGGTGACCGGGTCGGTCGAACCGACCACCGCCGGGGCGCCGGGCGGCAGCCCGGGTGTCGCCGCCGCCACCTCTTCCAGATCCGTGGCGTGGAAGGTGCGGCCGTTGAGGAACAGCACGTCCTTGTGCCGGCCCGTGACGCACAGTCGGCCCTCCCGCAGGAACCCGAGATCACCGGTGCGCAGCCACCCCTCGGTGAACGTCTCCGCGCTGACGCGGGGAAGGCCGTGGTAGCCACGGGCCAGTTGGGGACCGCGGACCATGATGTGCCCGACCCGCCGGTCCCCGAGTATTTCGCCCCCGTCATCGACGATGCGCACGGCGCAGCCGGCCACCGGCCGCCCGACGTCCATCAACTCGACCGCTCCCACGCCCGGTTCGGCGTCCACCGCCACACCACCGCTCAGCGACGCCCGGTCCAGGACCAGCGGCTCGGCCACGTCCCCCGCCGGCGGGAAGGTCACCGCGAGCGTCGCCTCGGCCAGGCCGTAGACGGGCTGGGCCGCCGCCGGATCCAGCCCCGCGGGCCGCGTCTTGGCCGCGAAGGAACGCCACACCGCGGGCGCGATCGGCTCCGCCCCCACCAGCAGCAGCCGTACGGGCGAGAGGTCCAGCCGGGCCAGAACATCGTCGGGAACGCGGCGCACGGCCAGCGCCAGGGCGAAGTTGGCCGCGGACAGCACCGTCGCCCGGTGCCGGGCCGCCACCTCGAACCACAGACGGGGCCGCTTGGCGAAGGCCAGCGGGCCGATCTTGACCTGCCGGGCCCGGGCGGCCAGCGGAGCGAGATGTGTACCGATGAGCCCCATGTCGTGGAAGTACGGCATCCAGCTGACCACCACGTCGTCGGCGCTCAGTGCCGAGGCGGCCCGTATCTGCTCCAGATTGGCCAGCACCGCGCGGTGCGTCACCTCCACACCCTTGGGCGCACCGGTGCTGCCCGAGGAGAACTGCAGGAACGCCACGTCGTCGGGCCCGCCCGGTGAGGGTTCGCGCAGCGCCTGTCCCTCGCGCAGGGCATCGAGGGGCAGGGCGCGTGCACCGTCGGGCAGCTCATCGACGAGTGGTCCGGCCGAGGCGTCCACAGCGAGGGGCGGCCGCCCCAGGTGTTCCCACACCGGCAGGACCCGCCGGGCATCGGGGGCCAGCGGAACGGGAACGAGACCGGCCGCCATCGCGCCCCAGAACATCGGCTGGAAGTCCTCGCTGCGATCGGCGAGCAACGGCACACAGGTCCCGGGCGCGACCCCCGCATCCCGGAAGCCCCCGGCCACCCGCAGCGAGTCGTCCAGAAGCTCGCGCAGGGTGACCGTCAGCTCGCTTCCGTCGCCACGGACATGCACGACGATCTGCCCGGGGGCTTCGCGGGCCGCGTCCAGCAGTACATCCAGCAGCGTCATGTGGTGCTCCACCGGTCGATCAGTCCGTTCTGCGCGCGTTACCCGAAGTTCCCGGATGTTCTCCGAAGAATGATCTTAAAAACGCGCGGGACGGGGGGAATCAACCGCCGGGAGGAGACCGCGTGCACCCTGGGACTGACACGGCGCAGGAGTGCGGGCCCGGGGTCCGGGCCGGCACTCCCGCCGCCCCGCGGTCAGGGGGAGCGGCCTGCCCGGCCGGTCAAGGACCGGCCGGGCAGGCCGGCACATCGGTGCGCGCTCGACTACGCGCCCTTCGGCGCCGCCTGCTGCACGACCTCGAAGGACCACACCGTGGACCCGCTCGCGGCGGGCTTGGGGCGCTCGCCGCCGGAGGCGTCGCCGCCCTGGTGGGCCGCCTTCATCGGGCCCTCCATCCACGCCTGGAAGGAGGCCTCGTCACGCCAGCGCGTGTAGACGAGGTAGTTGTCCGTGCCCTCGACGGGCCGGAGCAGCTCGAACCATTCGAAGCCGTCGGAGCTCTCCACGGCGTGTGCGCGGGACGCGAAGCGCTTCTCCAGCGTCTCGCGCTGTTCCTGGGGGACGGTCAGCACATTGATCTTGACTACGCTCATGGCACCATCCTGCCGTACCGGGTCCGGACCCCGTCGCTTCAGGGGGAGGGGAGCGTCCGCGCCGGTCCCCGGTCCTCACTCCCGCAGGCCGAGGGAAATTCCACCGTGACGCGCAGTCCGCCGCCGGCGCGCGGGGCGAGGACGAGCGTCCCGTCGTGTGCGCGCGTGATGGTCTCGACGATGGCCAGCCCGAGGCCGACCCCCGCGTGGTGGGTCCGCAGCCGCTCGGCGCCCCGCCGGAAGGGTTCGGTGAGCGTCGGGACGAGCTCGGGGGAAAGGGGGGCACCGGCGTTCTCGACCACCAGCATGACGGTCTCGGCACGGACGCCGGTCGAGACCTGGACGGTGCCCCCTTCCGGCAGGTTGTGGACGATGGCGTTGTGCACGAGGTTGGCGGTCAGCTGGAGCAGCAGCGTCGGCGATCCGGTCGTGGCGGCGATGTCGCCCCGCGTCTCCAGGGTGACGCCGCGTTCCTCCGCGAGAGGGAGGAGACTCTCGGCGGCCTCTTCGGCGACCAGGGACAGATCGACGCGTTCCTGGGTGAAGGAACGCCGGTCCGCCCGGCTGAGGAGGAGCAGTGCCTCGGTGAGGTCGATCGCCCGGCTGTTGACCGTATGGAGCCGGTCGATGATCTCGCCGAGGTCGCGGTCCGGATCGGCACGGGCCACCTCCAGCAGCGCCCGGGAGACGGCCAGCGGCGTGCGCAGCTCGTGGGAGGCGTTGGCCGCGAAGCGCTTCTGCTCGGCGACATGCGCCTCCAGTCGGGCGAGCATGGTGTCGAAAGCGTCGGCGAGTTCACGGAACTCGTCCTTGCGGCCGGGCAGCCGGATCCGGTGGGAGAGCGATCCCTGCGTGGCAGTGCGGGTGGCCTCCGTGATGCGGGTCAGCGGGGCGAGCATCCGGCCGGCCAGGAACCATCCGCCCACGAGCCCGAAGACGAGAAGGATCGCCAGGACGGTGCCCGCCGCCGGGGCGAAGGTGTACGCGAGGAGCTGGCGGTTGGGGTTCTCGTGCAGCATGCGCTGGTCCCAGTCATCGGGAACGTACTGCAGGAGGTACACCCACACCGCCGCGAGCAGCAGGATCCCCGCGACCATGAGGAACCCGGCGTAGCTCAGGGTGAGTTTGAGGCGGACGCTCAACCCGGGCCGCCTGACCACGGCCTCCTCCGGTGCGCCCACCGCCCCCTCGGCCCCGGCCCCGGTCGGCTCGCCCCTAGGGGTCGTCTTCAAAGGGGATCGGGTGGTGAGAGATGATCCTGGTCATGGTGCGTCG
>NZ_BMSG01000030.1 GCF_014649035.1 Streptomyces sindenensis | reverse complement strand
ACGAAGATCACCGCCGTCGACTACAAGCAGCAGTTGATCAGTTACCCAACACTTTCTCAGGCGGACTCGACTCCACCTCGATCGCAGCGCTCGCAACTGTCGCCCTGCCGTACGGCACTCGACTCAACGCCATCACCATCCACCCGGAGGGCGATACAGGGGGCGCGGACCTCGGGTACGCGCGGCAGGCAGCCGCTGCGCACTCAGGACGGATCAACCACCGCCTTCTGGCCCTGTCGGCGAAGCACCTCCCGTACACCGGGATGTCGACCGTCCCGGCGACCGACGAACCGGCCCCTTCAACGATCACACAAGCTCGGCTCACGGGACAGTTCCGCTGGCTGCGGGAGGAGTTCGGAACCCGCACCCACATGACGGGCGACGGTGGCGACAGCCTGCTCTTCCAGCCCCCGGTCCATCTGGCCGACCTCGTTCGCCACGGCCGCATCCGGCGCGCCGTGAACGAGGGCTTCGGCTGGGCCAGGCTGCGCCGCGCGTCTCCTCTGCCCTTCCTCCGCGACGCGATCCTCGTATCGCGGACGTCCCGAACCAGAGCCCTGGCCGAGCTCATCGGCTCTGTCGGCGGCAGACGACACAGCGACCATGGAAGAGTCTGCTGGTTTCCCATGCTGCCCTGCCCCTCGTGGGCTGGTGCGCGCGCGCCTGCACTGCTGAGCACCAGTGCACATCGGGCCGGCTCGGCCCCGGATCAGTTGCCCGGTCTCGACGCTTCGGTACGCACCCTGGTGGACGAGGTCCGTGAAGTCGCGCGCACTGCTGTCGCGGACGCCGAGCTGGCTGCGGCCTGGGGAATCGATCTCAACAACCCTTTTCTCGACCCGTTGGTCGTGGACGCCGTGCTCAGGACGCCCCTTGATCGACGTCCGTCGCTCCACTCCTACAAACCGCTTCTGAGTAGTGCGATGGCTGGTCTCCTGCCTCATGCCGTCGCGAGCCGGCAGACGAAAGGCAGCTTCGAGGCCGACCACTACGCAGGCCTTCGGGCGAACATGTCCGAACTGTTGGGACTGGCACACGGCCGCTTGGCAGAAATGGGGCTGATTGATGCCACACGCCTGGTTCAGTGCCTGGGGCAAGCTGCCGCAGGCGTGCCCATGTCCCTGGCTGCTCTCGAGCAGGCCCTCGGATCCGAAGCCTGGCTGGCGGCGCACGCGCGAGAACCTGAGCCTGCCTGGACCGTCTCACCGTTGGGGCCGAATGATGACTGACGTCACTCCGTTCGCCCAAGCCGCGCGGCATGTCCGTGCCGTCGCCTTCCCCCACGTCCTGGTCCTCATCGACTACCGGAACGGCCATGTGCAGTGCCTGTTGCCCCAAGCTGCGGCCCACTGGCAGGACGCGGCCCGATCCGGCCGGTTGACCACGATGCCGCAGCCACTTGCGGGCCATCTGATTCGCACAGGGGCCCTGCGCCCCACGCAGATGCCCACACCATGGGACGCTCCGCTCCCGGCCCCGACTCCTGCGGCGAGCTGGGGCGGCGCGGAGCATCCTGCCGGGCTCACGCAGGTGACCGGCCCCTTCAGCGCGACGGCGGCGGTCGCGCTCGCCACGACGTGGAGCATCACGCGTACCGGCAGGAGGAAGCGGGCAATGAACCGGCTCGTCAGGGCTCTTTGGGCGTCCACTTCCACGGCTGGCCGACCGGCTTCGCCCGCAGAGGCATCGGAAGTTGTCCTCGCAGTTCGCCGCACCGCGTGGCACGCCCCCGTACGAACTGCCTGCCTGGAAGAATCAGCCGCTGCCACGTTCCTGCTCGCGGCCCGGCGGCTTTCCGTGGTCTGGTGTCACGGAATCGCCGCAGACCCTGTCCGCCTGCACGCTTGGGTACAGACTGTGGACGGCGACCCGGTCGCCGAGCCGCCCTCGACTCGCGCGTACACCCCGGCCCTGACCATCGGAGCCCGCCATCAGCACCACCCCTGACCCCGTCCTCTGGATCGGCACCGACACCTGCGCTCTCGGCCCCTACCGGGCGGACCTGGTGGAGATGTACTGGCGCTGGGAACAGGACCCGGCGCTCCTGGTCGGCTACGGCCGCCAGCAGCCGGTGTCCCTGGAGGCCCGCACGGAGGGCATCGCCCACCAACTGCGCGGAGACAACATCCGTTTCACGGTGTACGACCTGGCGACGGGCACGCCGGTCCCTGCGGGCGTGGCCACGCTGCTGCCCGATTCGTCGGTGCGCACGGCGGAGTACGTCGTGATGCTCGCCCCGGAAGCGCGGGGGCGTGGACTGGGCACGAGCGCCACTCGGCTGGTGCTGGACTACGCGTTCCACGTCACGAACCTGCGGATGGTCTGGCTCAAGGTGCTCGCGCCCAACAAGGCTGCGGTGCGCTCCTACGAGAAGGCCGGTTTCCGCGCCGCGGGGGCCCTCCGGGAGGCGGGCTACTGGCTCGGCACGGTCTGCGACGAGATCCTGATGGACGCGTTGGCCTCGGAGTTCACGGGCCCGTCGGTCATCACGGCCTGACCCGCCGAGGGCGGGTGCCGAGGGGACCGGCGCGGCGGGACGCGGCCACCTCGGCACTCGTCTCAGGAATCCGGCTGGTCGGAGTCCGGCTGGTCGATGCGGATCTCGTAGGCGATCTCCCAGCGGATGTCCGGCACGACGACGTCCGCCGTCTCCACGGGGCGGCCCTCGCGGTCGAAGTAGGTGCGCTCGATCTCGATGACCAGGTCGCCGATGGAGATCCCGAGCAGGTTGGCCTGTTCACGCGTCGCGCGGGCCGGGCGGGGCAGTTCGATGCCGGTGGCGATGTCCACGCCGATGGAGCGCATGCGCCGCACGACGCCCATCTTGCCGTGCGGCCCCATCTCCGGGAGCAGGACCGGCGTCCCACCCGTGATGGCCATCGGCTCCCAGCTCTTGGCGAGTTGTACGGGCATGCCGTCGGCGAGGAACTCGTAGTCCGTCACGACGCAGAGGTCGCCGGGCTCGATCGCCAGGCGCTCCGCGATGTCCTCGGGAGCGGGGACCCGGGCCGTGCTGGTGCACTCCCAGTCCGCCTCGTGGTCGAGCTCGGCCATGTCCGAGGCGAACGGACTCTTGTTCCGCTGCTCGCGGTGGCGTGAGCGGATCATGCGCCGACGCTCGCGGGCCCGGCGGACATACGTACCGGAGCCGGCGCGGCCTTCGAGGATGCCCTCGATGATCAGACGCTCCATGGCCCGCTGCGCCACGGACTGACCGACGCCGTACTCCTCGGCGAACCGCGCCCGGGACGGCAGCTTGTCGCCGACGGCCCATTCACCGGCTCGGATGCGAGCCCGCAACTTGTCCGCCACCTGCAAGTACGGCGTATCACGTGGCATTTGAGCAGCTCCGTGGGTTCGGCGTCGATATGGGCGTCGCTGGTTGACAAAGCTAACCCATCAGGTTGAAGCTGAATATTCAGCATTACATGGAGTGACGCTCGGTTCACCAGGGGAGAAGTGTGCGCTCTGCACAAGCGCGGGTCGCGGCGCTGACCGGCATGCTCGGCGCCGCCACGGGCACCGAACCGCGCGTCGCCGCCGACCCGCACGCTTTCCGCGTCGAGGCCGATCTCCCCGCCGAATTGAGCGCGACCGCGCATACGGCCGTCCTCGCCGCCCTGGCCACGGCGGACCGCTACGGGCACACGCGTACCCGCGCCGCCGAGTACGTCTGGGCCGAGATCAGCAGAGAGGCGAACGTGACCACGACCGAGACCCCCGACACGGCCTACCGCGCCCTGCTCGGCCACACGACGACCTGCACCGCCTGCCGGACCGGGGCGATCTGCCCCGACGCGGCCAAGCTCGTCCGCGTCTGGCGGGAGACCCGCCGGTGAGGGCCGACGGCGACGAGCGTCCCCGGCCGCATCAGCCCCACCACACCCATTGCACCCACCACTCCCACCACTCCCACCAGCGACGGAGGCACCTGATGCGCAGCACCCACCCGGCGTTACCGGCTCACCCCGGGAGGCCCGGATGATCACCCTCTCCCCGACGGACGTCCTCGACTGCGAGGCGTGCTGGAACGCCCCGGTCACCGCCGCCCGGCAGACCCCGGCGGGCCGCGACCTGCTCTGCGAGGAGTGCGCGGAGGGCGACTACCCGCGCCGCGTCGACCTCTTCCCGCCGTTCGGCATCTACGGGCTGACGCCCCGCAAGCTCCTGAACGACGGCCGCCACGGCAGCGGCCCCCCGAAGCTCCCGCCCAACCCGGGCCCGCCGCTGCCCAACCCTCCCCCGGCCCCGTCACCGCCGGGAACGCCACCGGTGTAGGACCCGGCGCTCCCGCCCTGCCGGCGCCCCGCGCTCGGACCAGCCGCCGAGGAGCGCGGGGTGCGGGCGGGGCTCCGCCGGGGTCACCAGGTGGCAACAGTCGCCGCGTGGTGATCCGCGATGACCGCACGATCTATCGGCGCGTCGTGGCCGATCTGCGGGGCCCCTCGACGATGTCGTCGTATCCATCGGCCCCGGCGACAACGTCGCTCCGAATGAGTAAGGTGACCATCTTCGGCAGGCGAAAGCCTCCTGGAGTTCCCCGAGGCTGTGCCGATCACCATGCACCCCGACACCACCCCCACCCAACTCCGGCTGGACCTCGCCCTGGACGGGCTGGCCGATGCCTTCGGCGGAATGACCGCGCGCGCCGACGAGGTCCAGTGCGACTGCCACTGGGGCAGCTCTGCGGAGCTGGCGCTGCTGAAGACCCCGGATGTGCCCCTCGCTCCAGACCTCCTCCGCCGCACCTGGGACGCCCCGGACTGGGCCGACCACGGGGCCGTGCTGCGCCGGATCCTGCCCCAGTTCGCCGGGGTGTTGGTGGGCGGCGAGGTGGAGCCCATGTTCGGTATGTACGAGGTCGGCCGTTCGTTCGCCCGAGGACACTGGCAGCTGTGGCCCACGCGGCAGAGCTCCGCGGTCCGCGAGTTCCTGCACGCCTGGTGGGCCCACAGCCTCTTGGACCCGGCGCCAGCCGTTCCCGTCCACGAACTGTTCGCCCTGTGTGCCGAGGCCTCGTCCACGACGGTCCCCTGGCTCGCCGTCTGGGAGTCGCTCGACGACGAGGTGCCCGACCGGCACCTGGCCGAGGCTGTCGCCGCGTGGGAGTACGGCCTGCTGGGCGACCAACTGCCCTGGGACGCGTGGGACGACGAGGACGAGAGCGGCCTCCGCGGCGAGCTGACCACCTGGCTCGTCCGCCACGCGCCGACCCGGCTGCGCACCCGGGAGGGCTGCGGAACTCTGCTCCACCGCATCCGGCTGATCGGACTCTCCGGCCCGGCCCGGTGGGAGGACCCGCACTGGCCGGGGCACCGGTACTGAACCGACGGTCCCTCCGGACGTCGCCCGTTGTCAGTGCCGCCCGCTAGATTGTGCGGTGGCTGGAGACCGGTCAGACCTTCGAGGTACGCGGTCAAGGGGGGTGGGCACAAAGGTCCCCGGGAGCCACCTCGGGACTATGTTGCAGGCCGTGGATTCCCACCCCCCTCATCCCAGCTCCGCGACCCGGGAGGGACAGCACGCCCCCTGGCCGACGGACTGGGGAGGCTTCCACTCTCCAGCCCACGGAATGGACAGCGTTGGCCGCCACAGTGGTGGGGGGCGGCCATCGGCGTCGGCAGCACGCTCGTCACGGACCGGGTGAGTTGGCGACGGGACACGCGCGAGCGGGACAGAGAGACGCTGCGCACGGACCGCCTGCTTCTGTACCGGGACGCGGTGGTCGCGGGACACCTGCGGGACGACCCCGGAGTGCACGCAGGCACGGCGCACCTTCCGGGAAGCCCGCCAGAAGCTCATGACGGCCATGCGGTCGTCATTGGCCCCCGCTGAAGCCACACGTACGCGAGCAGTGCAGGAATAGCCATCACTACGGACGGTTCGCCTCCTCCCACGTCCCCTACAGCTGAGCATTCTTGGCGGAAAGTTCCTCGGCCAGCTCCATACAGCGCAGGCGGGCCGGGGAGAAGTCGTAGGGCATTTTGCCGGTGGCTTCGAGCACGCTCATGACCCTGTCGGAGTTGGAGCCCGAACCGTTCTCCTCGTCATCGCCGGGCTCAGGGTGCGCAGCGTCCCAGGCGTCGAGAAGCACATCGTCGTCCTTCTCGAGGCCGGACTCCTCGATGACGGCGTGCAGCGCGGTTTCGAAGGCGTGCCGTTCGGCGGCCACTCGGGCCACTCGGGGGTCGTCGACGGCGATGCTGTCGTCGAGCGCCTCCTCGGCGTCGTCGATGCGGTCGGATTCCTCCCGCAGAGCGGGATGCATGGCCAGGGCGACGAACCGCGTGGCCTGCACGGCTGCTCCGAGTGGGCCGAAGATCCGCTCGGTGACCAGGAGCGTGTCCAGGTCCGCCTGGCGCAGGGAGTGTTCGGGCAGGTCCTTGAGGCGTTCGGTGACGAGGTCGGAAAGCAGACCCATCCGGCTGCCTTCGACCCTCATCCGCTGCACAGCGGCCCGTTGCCGCCGCAGTTCCGCCTCTTGAGCGGCGAGGGATTCCTCCACACGCTCCAACATGGACTCGACACCGTCTCCGCCGTCCGCACCGGCGGAATCCCGGCCGGTGGTGAAAGCGTCGCGAACGTCCTCCAGCGCGATCCCGGCCTCGGCCATCCTGCGGATCCACAGCAGCCGGATCATGTCCTCGTACCCGTAGCGACGACGGTCATCGCCACCCCGCTCGGGCTCGGGAAGCAGGCCGATCGCATGGTAGTGGCGAATCGCCCGTGGCGTGCAGCCGACAAAGGCCGCCGCGTCGCCGATCCTGACCTGACGGGGTGGCATGAAAGACGCGGGCATGGGAGGAGACCTTCTCTCACGGGATCGGGGCGTACGCCCACCGGACCACATGCCGCTGCGGAAGGTGCAAGCCTTTCCCTGGAGGGCATGGCCGTCAATCCTGAACGAACTGCCAACCCGAACGGACTGTCCCACAGCTGCGCCCGCCGCCGGCGCGGTCCTCGGGCATCGCCAACTACCTGGAAAACGGAAACCTCTACGGCCATTCCGGATGAGCTTCTCGTCCATGAAGCCCCTTCTTCCGACCAGCCCAGGGTGTCCGGAGAAATCGTCGGTCGATTCAGGTCCAAGTGGACAGCGCTGGAGAGGACTGTGCGCGGGCTCGCCGTCGTGGACCCGAGGACACGCGCTTCATGGAGTGGGGGCTCTCATCAACAGGATTCCGAACCTCCGGGGCGAGCAGCCGGCCCCCTCGGCGATCCCACGGCGCCCGAAGACCCGGCCCGGCACCCACCGGGACGCCCCCGGGGCCGGAGGCTCATGGCCTCCGGCCCCGGGGTCACACCTCGACGACCGCAGCCGTCCGAACCACCGCTACAGCACCGGCAGCAGGTTCTTCAGCTCGAAGGCCGTGACCTCGCTGCGGTACTCCTCCCACTCCTGCTTCTTGTTGCGGAGGAAGAAGTCGAAGACGTGCTCGCCCAGGGTCTCGGCGACCAGCTCGCTCTTCTCCATCAGCGAGATCGCCTCGCCCAGGTTCTGCGGGAGCGGTTCGATGCCCATCGCGCGGCGCTCCGCGTCGGAGAGGGCCCAGACGTCGTCGTCGGCGCCGGCCGGGAGTTCGTAGCCCTCCTCGATGCCCTTGAGGCCTGCGGCGAGCAGGACCGCGTACGTGAGGTACGGGTTGGCGCCGGAGTCGATGGAGCGGACCTCGACGCGGGCCGAACCGGTCTTGCCGGGCTTGTACATCGGGACGCGGATGAGGGCGGAGCGGTTGTTGTGGCCCCAGCAGATGTACGAGGGGGCCTCGCCGCCCGCGCCGGCCGCGCGGGAGGAGCCGCCCCAGATGCGCTTGTAGGAGTTGACCCACTGGTTGGTGACGGCCGAGATCTCCGCCGCGTGCTTCAGGAGGCCCGCGATGAACGAGCGGCCCACCTTGGAGAGCTGGTACTCCGCGCCCGACTCGTAGAACGCGTTGCGGTCGCCCTCGAAGAGGGAGAGGTGGGTGTGCATGCCCGAGCCCGGGTACTCCGAGAACGGCTTCGGCATGAACGTCGCCTGCACGCCCTGCTCCAGCGCCACCTGCTTCATCACCAGGCGGAACGTCATGATGTTGTCCGCCGTCGACAGCGCGTCCGCGTAGCGGAGGTCGATCTCCTGCTGGCCCGGGGCGCCCTCGTGGTGGCTGAACTCCACCGAGATGCCCATCGATTCGAGCATCGTGATCGCCTGGCGCCGGAAGTCCATGCCGACGTTCTGCGGCGTGTGGTCGAAGTAGCCCGAGCTGTCCGCCGGCGTCGGGCGGGTGCCGTCGACCGGCTTGTTCTTCAGCAGGAAGAACTCGATCTCGGGGTGCGTGTAGAAGGTGAAGCCCAGGTCGGACGTCTTGGCCAGGATCCGCTTCAGGACGTAGCGCGGGTCCGCGAAGGACGGCGAGCCGTCCGGCATCAGGATGTCGCAGAACATCCGCGCCGTGCCGGGAGCCTCCGCACGCCAGGGCAGGATCTGGAAGGTGCCCGGGTCGGGCTTGGCGATCATGTCCGACTCGTAGACCCGTGCGAAGCCCTCGATCGCCGAGCCGTCGAAGCCGATGCCCTCGTCGAAGGCCTGCTCCAGCTCGGCCGGGGCGACGGCGACGGACTTGAGGAACCCGAGGACGTCGGTGAACCACAGCCGCACGAAGCGGATGTCGCGCTCCTCAAGGGTCCTGAGGACGAATTCCTGCTGCTTGTCCATTGCCACATCCTTGCAGTTCAGACGGTCCGTGCACCACCGCCCGGGGTAGGGGGACACTTCAGTATCGCGACCCGGGATTTCCCCCAGATTACGCACAGGGTGTGAGAGAGAGCACTCGGCCACCCACTACGATCGGCGACCGAGCGGCGGACGGCCCCGGGGCCCGCTCCCGCTGCGGCTTCCCGCCCCTCCGCGCATCCCGGTCCACGGACCGCTCCCCGCCACCCGGCCCCTTCGCAGAAGGACTCACACGACATGAGTTTCGACCCCCGGTACCCCCAGCCCCAGGCCCCCGACCCTCGCGCGCGCTCCACCCGCAACCGGGCCGTCGCCATAGGGCTGAGCGCCGCCGTCGTGGCCGGTCTCGTCGCGTTCGGCTCGTTCATGCTGCTGGAGAACTCCGCGGCCGACGAGAAGTCCGACAACGCCTCGGCAGCCCACGACGGCAAGCACCCGGACGGGCACGGCGACGCCAAGGGCGGGGCCATCGAGGGGCTGAAGTCCTGGGACGCGGCGAAGCTGACCCGTAACCACGTGGCGGGCGACGTCGGCTATCCGATGAAGCCTCCGGTCGGCGGCGACCACAACCCGTCCTGGATGAACTGCGACGGCGACGTATACGAAGAGGCCCTCCCCGACGTCAACACCGTCCACTCCCTGGAGCACGGTGCGGTCTGGGTCACGTACAACGACAAGGCCGCCGACAGCGACGTGGCCGCGCTCGCGCAGCGCGTCAGGAAGACCCCGTTCACCCTGATGAGCCCGTACACCGGCCAGGAAGGCGCGATCACGCTCAGCGCCTGGGGCAAGCAGGTCACCGTGGACTCCGCCGACGACCGGCGGGTGGACCAGTTCCTCGCCCAGTACGTCCAGGGCGCCCAGACGCCCGAGCCCGGCGCTCCCTGCACCGGCGGTCTGGAAGCGGCACCGCGGTGACGGACACGGCTGACGCGGCAGAAGCGGCTGACCCGGCGGTCGGTGCCGAACGGCGGAAGACCGCGCGCGTCCGGTGGGCGGCCGGGGCCGCCGTGGCCCTTGCCCTGCTCTTCGCCGGGGCCGCCGCCGTCGCCTCCGCCCGTGAGGACGGCCCGGCGCCCCGCGCGGCCGGTGCACCCGCCCCGGACTCCGCCGACGCCGGGTTCGCCCGGGATATGGCCGTCCACCATCAGCAGGCCGTCGAGATGTCGTTCATCGTCCGCGACCGTACGAAGGACGAGGACGTACGCCGTCTCGCGTACGACATCGCCAACACCCAGGCCAACCAGCGCGGCATGCTTCTCGGCTGGCTCGACCTGTGGGGGCTGCCCAAGATCGCGGGCGGCGACGAACCCCCGATGGCGTGGATGGGCGGCAGCGGCGGGGGCCGGCACGCCCACGGCGGGCATCATCCGGACGGTGACGGCGACGGCGACGGCGTGCTCATGGCCGGGATGGCTTCCCGCGCCGAGTTGGAGCGGCTCGCGCGCCTCGACGGCGAGGAAGCCGAGGTCTTCTACCTCCAGCTCATGACGGACCACCACAAGGGCGGCGTCGCCATGGCCGAGGCCTGCGCCTCCCGGTGCACCGTCCCGGTGGAGCAGCGGCTCGCCCGGGGCATGGTCGAGGGGCAGCAGTCCGAGCTGGGGCTGATGCGCGACATGCTCACCGAGCGGAAGGCCCGGCCCCGGTCCTGAGCCCCGGCCCCGGTTCTGCGCTCCGGCCCCGGTCCTGAGCCCCGGACGCCGCGCGTCAGCTCGCGTCCCCGCGTCGGCGCACCCGAACGGGTGATTGCGGTCGCGCGTGCCCTCCCGGCCGACGACGATGGGTGCGCTCGGGGCCGTACGGCAGTGCCATCGGCACTCAGGAGGAAATCCCCCATGACGACCGCCAAAGACATCATGCACAGCGGGGCCCGCTGGATCCCGGCCCACGAGACCCTCGACCGTGCGGCGCAGCTGATGCGCGAGCACAACGTGGGCGCCCTGCCCGTCTCCGCCGACGGCGACTCGGACCGGATGGTCGGCATCATCACCGACCGCGACATCGTCGTCGGCTGTGTGGCCAAGGGGCACGACCCATCGAAGGTCACGGCGGGCGATCTCGCGCAGGGCACGCCCCGGTGGATCGAGGCGGAGGCCGATGTGGACGCGGTCCTGGAGGAGATGCAGACCCACCGCATCCGCCGGCTTCCCGTCGTCGAGAACAAGAAGCTGGTCGGCATGATCAGCGAGGCCGACCTCGCACAGCACCTCACCGAGGAGCAGATCGCGGGTTGGGCGGAGAAGGTCTACTCCCGCAGCTGACTGCCCGCCCGAGAGGCCGCATCGTGAGCGTGACGGCTGCCCGGCGCCCCCGGTCCGCTTCGGCGGAGGGGTGCCGGGCCGCCGTCCGTCCGTATACCCGCCCGGGGTAGGGTGGCCCGCATGGCGGGCAGGACGCGGAGCAGGAGCGTGACGTACGGGCAGCTGACGCTGTTCGCCGCTCTGCTGTTCGGCATCGTCACCATGCATACGGTCGGACATCCGGCCGAGCACGGCAAAGCGGCCGCGATGTCGGCCGCGTCCTCGCCGATGGAGGCATCCGCGTCGGCGTCCGAGTCTCCGGCCGCCATGGGCGAGCACCCCTCGCCGCACGGCTCCCCCGGGGCCGACGCCCCCATGAGCGGCATGGATCCGCTCTCCGTCTGCCTCGCGGTCCTCGGTGTCTGGGGCCTCGCCGCCCTCGGTTCCTGGCTGCTCGGACGGCGCGCCGACGGGCGGCCTCTCGGTACGCCGGTCGGGGCGGGGCTCCTGCGCCTGCTGCGGCCGAATCCGCCTCCCCCGATATCGGTGCTCGCCAGCGTCTCGATGCTGCGCATGTAGGAGTGGGCGTCTCACCTCCGCCCCTTCTCCTTGACCCGAACCACAGCACTCCAGAGGTGTCTTCAGCATGCCCATGTACCAACTCCCCCGACGCGCCGTGCTCGGCGCCGCTCTCGCCGTCGCCGGTACGGGGGCCCTCGCCGCCTGTTCCGACGGCAACAGCGGCCACGGCGGCGCCCACTCCCCCGGCGTTGGAGCCCAGGACTCCGGTACGTACGTCTCGCCCGGCGGCAAGGAGGTCGAGGCCGCCGAGGCGGCGCGCGGCTCCGGGCCCGTACGGAAGGTCTCCCTCACCGCCACCCGGGCCCGGCTCGATCTGGGCGGCGGCACCACCGTCTCCTCCTGGGCCTACGGGGACCGGCTGCCCGGGCGCGAGGTGCGGGTGACGGCCGGGGACACCCTGGCCCTCACTCTCGCCAACCACCTTCCGCAGCCCACCTCCCTGCACTGGCACGGGCTCGCGCTGCGCAACGACATGGACGGGGTTCCCGGGCTGACCCAGCGGGACATCGCCCCGGGGGCGGAGTTCGCCTACCGGTTCGCCGTGCCGCATCCGGGGACGTACTGGTTCCACCCGCACTCCGGCGTCCAGCAGGACCGGGGGCTGTACGCACCGCTGATCGTCGAGGACCCGAAGGAGCCGTTGGCGTACGACAAGGAGTGGGTCGTCGTCCTCGACGACTGGGTCGACGGGGTGGACGGGTCCACGCCGGACGCCGTCCTCAAGGAGCTGTCCGGGGGCATGAGCGGCGGCGGGCACGGCGGGATGGACCACGGCGCGCACACCATGGCGGAGGAGGAGCCGAAGAAGGAGGAGCCGAGGAAGGGGGCCGGCGACGGGCCCTCGCGGATGATGATGGGCGCCCGCAGTGAGCTGCTCGGTGGCGATGCCGGTGATGTCGCCTATCCGCACCACCTCGTCAACGGGCGGGTCGCGGACGATCCGGAGACGTTCCGGGCGCGGCCCGGTGACCGCATTCGGCTGCGGATCATCAACGCCGGCGGCGACACCGCCTTCCGCGTCGCGCTCGGCGGGCACCGGATGACCGTGACGCACACCGACGGGTTCCCGGTCCGGCACACCACGGGGGACGCGCTGCTGCTGGGCATGGGCGAGCGGTACGACGTCCTCGTCACCGCCGGGGACGGGGTGTTCCCGCTGACGGCGGTGGCGGAGGGGAAGAAGGCGGCCGCCCTCGCCGTCCTGCGGACCGGGAGCGGGTCCGCGCCCGCCTCCTCCGTACGGCCGAAGGAGCTGGAGGGGAAGGTGGTGCAGGCGGGGCGGCTGGCCCCGGACCCGTCCGTGGCACTGCCCACCCGGCTGCCGGACCGGACGATCCGGATCCGGCTCACCGGCGGGATGGCCCGGTACGACTGGGCCTTCGACGGGCAGCCGTACGACGCGAAGCGGCGGCGGCCGGTGGAGGCGGGCGAGCGGGTGCGGCTGATCTTCGACAACGGGACGGCCATGTGGCATCCGCTCCATCTGCACGGCCACACCTTCGCCCTCGGCGGGAACGCCGCCGGGGCCCGCAAGGACACCGCCATCGTGTTGCCGCACCGGTCGCTGACGGTGGACTTCGACGCCGACAACCCGGGGCTGTGGATGGTCCACTGCCACAACGTCTACCACGCGGAAGCGGGGATGATGACGGTCCTCGGTTACCGGGGCTGACCTCCCGCGCCCCTCCGTGGCGCGGCACGGACAGCCACTCCCACCTGCGGTTCCGGTGGGCCGGAGCAGATTTTGCCCGGCCCACCGGGACATCGCGTCAGAAAGACGATTACACTGGCGGACGTGCCTCAACTACGCCTCGCACTGAATCAGATCGACTCGACCGTCGGCGACCTCGCCGGCAACTCCGAGGCGATCGTCCACTGGACCCGGCACGCCGCCGAGCAGGGCGCCCACCTCGTGGCGTTCCCCGAGATGGTGCTGACCGGCTACCCCGTCGAGGACCTGGCCCTGCGGTCGTCCTTCGTCGAGGCCTCGCGGCAGGCGCTCCGCGCACTGGCCGCCCGGCTCGACGCGGAGGGCTTCGGCGAACTGCCGGTCGTCGTCGGCTACCTGGACCGCTCCGAGCACGCCGCGGCGCGCTACGGTCAGCCGGCCGGCTCCCCGCGCAACGCCGCCGCGGTGCTGCACCGCGGCGGGATCGCGCTCAACTTCGCCAAGCACCACCTGCCGAACTACGGCGTCTTCGACGAGTTCCGGTACTTCGTGCCGGGCGATTCGATGCCCGTCGTCCGGGTCCGCGGCATCGACGTGGCCCTCGCGATCTGCGAGGACCTGTGGCAGGACGGCGGACGCGTCCCGGCCGCCCGGTCCGCCGGGGCCGGGCTGCTGCTGTCGATCAACGCCTCGCCGTACGAGCGGGACAAGGACGACACCCGGCTGGAGCTGGTCCGCAAGCGGGCCCAGGAGGCCGGCTGCACGACGGCCTATCTGGCGATGATCGGCGGGCAGGACGAGCTGGTCTTCGACGGTGACTCGATCGTCGTCGACAAGGAGGGCGAGGTCATCGCCCGCGCCCCGCAGTTCTCCGAGGGCAGCGTGATCCTCGATCTGGAGCTGCCCGCGGCGGCCGCCGAAGCGCCTTCGGGCGTGGTGGACGACGGGCTGCGGATCGACCACGTGGTGATCTCCGACGAGCCGGTCGCCGCGTACGAGCCGGAGCTCGCGGGCGGGTACGCGGAGCGGCTGGAGGACGAGGAGGAGATCTACTCGGCGCTGGTCGTGGGGCTCCGTGCGTACGCTGCGAAGAACGGTTTCAGCAGTGTGCTGATCGGGCTCTCCGGCGGGATCGACTCGGCGATCTGCGCGGCCATCGCGTGCGATGCGCTCGGGGCGCAGAACGTGTACGGGGTCTCGATGCCGTCGAAGTACTCCTCGGAGCACTCCAAGGACGACGCGGCCGAGCTGGCGCGGCGTACCGGGCTCAACTTCCGTACGGTGCCGATCGGGCCGATGTTCGACGCGTACATGGGGTCGCTGGAGCTCAGCGGCCTGGCGGAGGAGAACCTCCAGGCCCGGCTGCGCGGTACGACGCTGATGGCCCTCTCCAACCAGGAGGGGCAGATCGTGCTGGCGCCCGGCAACAAGTCGGAGCTGGCGGTCGGCTACTCCACGCTGTACGGGGACGCGGTCGGTGCGTACGGGCCGATCAAGGACGTCTACAAGTCGTCGGTGTTCCGGCTGGCGAAGTGGCGCAACCGGGCGGCGGAGGAGCGGGGTCAGACCCCGCCGATCCCCGAGGCCTCGATCACCAAGCCGCCGAGCGCGGAGCTGCGGCCGGGTCAGGTCGACACGGACTCGCTGCCGGACTACGAGGTGCTCGACGCGATCCTGGAGCTGTACGTGGACCGGGATCAGGGGATGGACGCGATCGTCGCGGCCGGGTTCGACGCGGAGCTGGTGGCGAAGACGTTGCGGATGGTGGATACGGCGGAGTACAAGCGGCGGCAGTATCCGCCGGGGACGAAGATCTCGCCGAAGGGGTTCGGGAAGGACCGGCGGTTGCCGATCACGAATCGCTGGCGCGAGTCGTCTTAGCGGGGTTGCGGTTGCCGGGGCGTCCGGCGGCCGTCCTTGTCCGGAACCGACACGCCGGACGGGCTGGGCTCCCACGTGGGTGGCCGGCCCGTCCGGCGTGTCGGTTCCGCCCTCAAGCGCCGGACGGGCCGGAGTGGGGCGTCGCGCTAGCCGGAGTGGCTCGGCCTGGTCGACTAGCCGGAGTGGCTCGACCTGGTCGACTACCCGGAGTGGCTCGACCTGGTCGACGGCGATGGTGCCCCGGGTTCGTCCCGCGCGACGGTTCCGTCCTCACACGCCGGACGGGCCGGAGTGGCCGAGTGGGCCGCCACCACCCGGGAGCCCTTCCCCTCGCCCCGGTCCAGGAATCCCGCCGTTGCCGCGATCGCCAGGCCCGCCACCGCCAGCACCGCGCCCACGAACGCCGGGGACGTCCAGCCCCAGCCCGCCGCGATCGCCACGCCGCCCAGCCAGGCGCCGCCCGCGTTGGCCAGGTTGAAGGCGGAGTGGTTGGAGGCGGAGGCCAGGGTGGGGGCGTCCTTCGCCTTGTTCATCACCAGCATCTGGAGCGGGGTCGTCGTCATGAAGCCGACGGCGCCCAGCAGCACCACCATCACCAGCGCCGCCCACGGCACGTGCACCGTGAACGGGAACACCACCAGGACCACCGCGAGTGCGCCGAGCGATCCGTACAGCGTCGGGCGCAGCGCACGGTCCGTGAGAGGGCCCGCGGCCAGGGCGCCCAGGGTCATGCCGATGCCGAAGAGGGCCAGGACCAGGGTGACGGAGGATTCGCCGAAGCCCATCGCCTTCGTGGTCATGGCCGAGAGGTAGGAGTAGACCGCGAAGACCCCGGCGAAGCCGAAGACGGCGGTCAGCAGACCGAGGAGCACCTGGCGGTTCCCGAGGGCGCGCAGTTCCCGGCGTACGTCCTGGTGGGCCTCGACCGGCATGCGAGGCACCAGCCGGGCCAGGGCCGCCATCGCGGCCAGCCCGATCGCCGCGACGACGAGGAAGGTGGCCCGCCAGCCGAGGTGCTGGCCGAGGAGGGTGGCGGCGGGGACGCCGACGATGTTCGCCACCGTCAGGCCCAGGAACATCGTCGCCACCGCCCGCGCCTGACGGCCCTCGGCGACCAGCCGGGCGGCGACCACCGCGCCGACGCCGAAGAACGCGCCGTGCGGGAGACCGGCGAGGAAGCGGCCCGCGACCAGCCAGCCGAAGTCGGGGGCGAGCGCGGAAGCGAGGTTGCCGACGGTGAACAGCGCCATCAGGAGCAGCAGCATCCGCTTGCGCGGGACACGGGAGCCCAGGCCGGTGAGGAGCGGTGCGCCGAGGACGACGCCGATCGCGTACGCCGACACGAGGTGTCCGGCGGTGGGCACCGACGTGCCGAGGTCGTCCGCCACGTTGGGCAGCAGGCCCATCATGACGAACTCCGTCGTGCCTATGCCGAAGGCGCTCACGGCCAGGGCGAGCAGGGCCAGGGGCATGGGGAACCTTCGCAATCTCGAAGCGGGGGCAGAACGAAGAGCCGTCGCCTCGGCGTGGACGCCGGGCGACGGCTGAGTCTCGTTTATGTATGCGACAGGAACAAATTGTCGCAGACGTTTTATGCCGGGTGGTGAACGGGCGGTTGCGTGGCCGTGATCACAGTTCCACGCGGGCCGCGATCGGAAGGTGGTCGCTGTCGGTCGCGGCGAGGGTCCAGGAGGCCATCGGCTCGACGCCCTTGACCATGATCTGGTCGATCCGGGCCATCGGGAACGAGGCGGGCCAACTGAAGCCGAAGCCGTCGCCCGCCGCGCCCTGGGTGGAGCGCATCTGCGCGGTGACCGCGTTCAGCGAGCGGTCGTTCATGGTGCCGTTCAGGTCGCCGAGGAGGACGACACGCTCCACGCGCTCGTCGGCGATGGCCTCGCCGAGCGCGTCGGCGCTGTTGTCGCGCTGGTTGGCGGTGAACCCGGCGTGCAGCTTCACGCGGACGGACGGCAGGTGGGCCACGTACACCGCGACCTCGCCCTGCGGGGTCTTCACCGTCGAGCGCATCGCCCGGGTCCAGCCCATCTTGATGTCGACGGGCTTGGTGTCGGCCAGCGGGTACTTGCTCCACAGGCCCACGGTGCCCTGGACCGCGTGGTACGGATAGCGGCCGGCCAGCGACTTCTCGTACGTGGAGACCTGTCGGCCCGGGAGTTCCTGGAGGGCCACGACGTCCGCCCCGGATCCGGCGACCTGCTGGGCCGTGCCCTGGGGGTCGGGGTTGTCCGCGTTGACGTTGTGGGTGGCGACGGTGAGGTCGCCGCCGCCGCCGGACTTGTCGGTGAGCAGGCCGCCGAACGCGTTGAGCCAGACGACGGCGGGCAGCACGAGCGCGATCAATGCGGTCGCCGAGCGGCGGAGCAGGCCCAGGACCAGCAGCACCGGGAGGAAGACGGCGACCCACGGCAGAAAGGTCTCGATGAGGCTGCCGAGATTGCCGAGCCGGTTGGGGATCTGCGCGTGGACGACCATCAGCAGGGTCAGCAGGACCGAGCAGAGGGCCAGGAGGATGCCGCGCCGCCAGACGCCCCGGTCGTTCCGCAGCCTGTGCCACAGGTCCCGGAAGCGGGATCCGCGGGCCCCGGGCTGCTCCGCGCTGCCGTTGTCCGTGTCCGCTCCGTACGCCTGCACCATCGCGCTGTCCTCACTGCCTTGCCCTGCACATCGCCGCGCCCTCGACCCTAGGTGATGAGCGGCGCCTTTCCCGCTGCCGGCCCGACGGCCCGCCGCCGGGCCGCCGACGTGGCGGTCCGGCCGGTGTCCCGCCTCCGACGACCGTACGGAGATGCCGTACGGAGATCAGGACGACGGAGGCGGGACGACGGGTTCCGGCCCGGGGCGTACCGGGGTGCCTTGTGACAGAACGATCACACTCGCGCCGCCGGGGCGAGCCCCTGCAGCAGGGTGGTGATGATGCGGTCCGCGAGGTCGTCGGGCAGCGGCGCGTCGGGGCGGTGGACCGTGCGGGCGAGCATGGGGCCGATGAAGAGGTCGTCGATCAGCTCCACGTCGAGATCGTCGCGCAGCTCCCCGGCCGCCACCGCGCGCCGCACCGCCTCCAGCATCACGACGCGGCGGGGCGCGATGACCGTGCCGTGGTACTCGTTCCACAGCTTCGGATGGCTCTTCATCTGCGCGAAGATGTTGTGCAGCAGCGCCGAGGAGCGCTGGGCGAGGCTGCGGGTGCGCAGGGACTCCAGCATGACGCGGACGTCGGCGAGGCCCTCGGTGCCGGAGACCGGCGGGTCGTCGGGCTCCATGTCCCGTACGACGTCGACGAACAGCTCCTCCTTGCCCGACCAGCGGCGGTAGATGGTGGCCTTGCCGACGCCCGCCGTACGTGCGATGCGCTCGATGGAGAGGCCCGCGAGCGGTTCGCCCGCCTCCAGGAGCGCGATCACGGCGTCCAGGATCGCCCGTTCCGCCGCGGCGGAACGGGGGCGTCCGCGGCGGGGCTCCGCATCCGGCGCCCCGGCCGGAGCCTCTGCCGGCGTCCTGGCCGGCGCCCCGGTCGGTGCCCCGGCCTGCGGTTCGCCCCCGTTCCTCGCCCCGCGCCGGTCCCGCTCGCCGTCCTGGCCTTGCACCGTGAAGCCGCCTCTCGCCGCGCCGTCGTCGCCGTACGTCCGTCGCCCCGATTCTCGCCGACCCGGGGGACGCGGATCGACGGGGCTCGTCGGGGCGGCGGGTCAGCGGGTCAGCTGCTCCGCCGGGGGCCGGGCTTCCTCGGGGGCCTCGGTCGTCGCCGGAGGGCGGCCGGGCAGGAACAGGCCGACGACCACGGCGCCGATCAGGGCCACGGCCGCCGAGCCGAGCGCGGTCACGTGCATGGCGCTGATGAACGCGTCGTTGGCGGCGGCGGCCAGGGGCTTTCCGGCCACCGGGCCGAGCTTCTCGGCGACGCCGAGCGTGGCCTCGATGGACTCGCCCGCCACGTCCCTGACCCCCGCCGGGACCGCGCCGAGGTGGCCCTCGATGTCACCCCGGTAGACGGTCGAGAGCACCGAGCCCAGGACCGCGATGCCGAGCGCCCCGCCGACCTGGCGGAACGTGTTGTTGACTGCCGAACCGGAACCGGCCTTCTCGCGGGGCAGCGCCTGCATCACGGCGACGGTGACGGGCGGCATGATGTGCGCCATCCCGGTGCCCTGGACGAAGAAGACGAGGCACATGACCCACACCGGTGTACCGGCGTCGAACAGGGCGAACGACGCGAGTCCGGCCGCGACGAGCAGCATGCCGGCCGTACAGACCGCGCGGGCGCCGAAGCGGTCGACGACCAGCCGGGCCCGGGGCGCGAAGATCATCTGGGCGGCCGCGAGCGGAACGATCAGCAGGCCCGACTCCAGGGCGGTGTAGCCGCGCACGCTCTGGAGGTAGAAGGCCGAGAAGAAGGTCACGCCCATGAGGGCGAAGAAGACCAGCGCTATGGCGGCCACGGCGGCGGAGAACGCGGGCTTCCGGAAGTACGTGATGTCGATGGCCGGGTGGCTGCTGCGCTTCTCGTGCCAGACGAATCCGGCCAGCACGAGCAGCCCGCCGACGATGGCGAGGATGACGGTGGTGTCGGTGAAGTCGGCCAGTTCGCCGCCCCGGATGATCCCGTACACCAGCAGGACCAGGCCCACGATGGAGAGCGCGACGCCCGGCGGGTCGACCTTTCCGGGCTTCGGGTCGCGGGAGTCGGGGACGATGATCGCCATGGCGATCAGGGCGATGACGACCACGGGGACGTTCACCAGGAAGATCGAGCCCCACCAGAAGTGCTCCAGGAGCAGTCCGCCGGTGATCGGGCCGATGGCGATGCCGAGGCCGACGCTGCCCGCCCAGATACCGATGGCCTTGGGCTGCTCGTCTCGCTCGAAGACGTTCATCAGGACGGCGAGCGTGGCGGGCATCACGAACGCGGCGCCGAAGCCCATCAGGGCCCGCCAGGTGATGAGCTCACCGGGCGAGGTGGAGAAGGCGGCCAGGGCGGAGCCGATGCCGAAGACCAGGGTGCCGGCCAGGAGGACCTTCTTCCGGCCGATCCGGTCGCCGAGGAGGCCCGCGGTGAACAGCAGTCCGGCGAAGACGAGCGTGTAGGAGTTGATCGCCCACTCCAGCTCGCTCTGGGTGGCGCCGATGCCGGTGGGGGCGGGGCTCGCGATGGTCTTGACCGCGACGTTCAGGATCGAGTTGTCCAGCACCACGATGAGCAGGCTGAACATGAGGACGGCGAGGATCCACCAGCGGCGGCGGTGGATCGCCTCGGGAACACGGGGCACGGCGGGCACGGCGGGGGTGCCGGACGGTAGGGACATGAGGACGAGCCTAACCCCATTTCGATACGAGACCGTCTCGTATAGTTAAAGCTTTGCCCAACGGGGCCGTACGGCGGGGTGTGCGGACCCACATCCCGGAGTGCCCGTGGGCCCACTTCCCGAGTGGTGGGGCGGGATGCCACCATGGAAGGGATCCGGGGACGCCGTCAGGGCGCCTCGAGATGACGAAGGAGCCGTTGGCCATGTCGCTTCAGGCTGCGCAGAATCAGTCCTCCCCCGCGGGCCCGCCCACCGACAGCAGCAAAGCGCTGTACGGGGGGAAGTCCACCCGCCGCATCACCGTCCACGACATCGCCGCCGCCACCGAGCGCGGCGAGAAGTGGCCCATGCTCACCGCCTACGACGCGATGACCGCGTCCGTCTTCGACGAGGCCGGGATCCCGGTCATGCTCGTCGGCGACTCGATGGGCAACGTCCACCTCGGTTACGAGACCACCGTGCCCGTCACGATGGACGAGATCGCCATGCTGTCCGCCGCCGTCGTACGGGGCACCAAGCGCGCCATGGTCGTCGCCGACCTGCCCTTCGGCTCGTACCAGGAGGGGCCCGTCCAGGCGCTGCGCAACGCCACCCGGCTGGTCAAGGAGTCGGGCGTCGGCGCGGTCAAGCTGGAGGGCGGCGAGCGGTCCCACGAGCAGATCCGGCTGCTCGTCGAGGCCGGCATCCCGGTCATGGGGCACATCGGCCTGACCCCGCAGTCCGTCAACGCGATGGGCTACCGGGTCCAGGGCCGCGGCGAGGAGGCCGCCCAGCAGCTGCTGCGGGACGCCAAGGCCGTCCAGGACGCGGGCGCGTTCGCCGTCGTGCTGGAGCTGGTCCCCGCCGAGCTGGCCGCCGAGGTCACCCGTACGCTGCACATCCCGACCGTCGGCATCGGCGCCGGTGCCGGGACCGACGCGCAGGTGCTCGTCTACACGGACATGGTCGGGCTGACCGGCGGCAAGGTGCCGCGCTTCACCAAGCAGTACGCCGACCTGCGCAAGGTGCTCGGTGACGCGGCGAAGGAGTTCGCGGACGAGGTCGTCGGGGGCACGTTCCCGGCGGCGGAGCACACCTTCCACTGATCCACCGGGGCGCCGCCGCTCCTCGGCCGCGGCGCCCACCGACCATTTCCCGCACCACCGACAGCCCGCCGACATCCCCCATCGGCGGGCTGTCGCACGCCCGGAGCCCGCCGGAGCACGCCCGGAGCCCGTGTCGGCGGGCTGTCGGTGAGCTGTCGGTGGGCGCTGGTCTGCTGGTGGGCATGGAACGAATCGACAAGAACCCCAGCAACGGCCGGAACGCCGTCGAGGTGCGGGGGCTGGTCAAGCACTACGGCGAGACCAGAGCTCTGGACGGCGTGGACCTCCATGTGCGCGAGGGCACCGTCCTCGGTGTGCTCGGCCCCAACGGCGCCGGCAAGACCACCCTCGTACGCTGTCTGTCCACCCTGATCACCCCCGACGCCGGCCACGCGGTCGTCGCGGGCTACGACGTGGTGAAGCAGCCCCGCGAGCTGCGCCGCGTCATCGGCCTCACCGGGCAGTACGCCTCGGTCGACGAGAAGCTCTCCGGCTGGGAGAACCTCTACATGATCGGGCGGCTGCTCGATCTGCCCCGCAAGCAGGCCCGGGCCCGCGCCGACGAGCTGCTGGAGCGGTTCTCGCTCACCGAGGCGGCCAGGCGGGCGGCCATGGAGTACTCCGGCGGGATGCGCCGCCGCCTCGACCTGGCCGCCTCGATGATCGGCAGCCCGGCCGTGCTGTATCTGGACGAGCCGACGACGGGGCTCGACCCCCGGACCCGTAACGAGGTCTGGGACGAGGTGCAGCGGATGGTCGCCGAGGGCGCCACCGTCCTGCTGACCACGCAGTACATGGAAGAGGCCGAGCAGCTCGCCAAGGAGCTGACGGTCATCGACCGGGGGAAGATCATCGCCCGGGGCGGGGTCGACGAGCTGAAGGCCAAGGTCGGCGGCCGCACCCTGCACATCCGGCCCTCGGACCCGGCGGAGCTGGCCGCGATGGCGCAGGCGGTCCGGGAGGCCGGGCTCGACGGCGTCGCCGGGGCGCAGGCCGTGCCGGACGAGGGACTGCTGTACGTGCCGATCCTCAGCGACGCGCAGCTGACCGCCGTCATCGGGCTGCTGGGCGTACGCGGCTTCTCGCTCGCCCATGTCTCCACCGCCCTGCCCAGCCTGGACGAGGTGTTCCTCGCGATCACCGGTGACAAGGCCTCTCCCCTCTTCGACCCCGCTCCCCAGGAGGCCGCCGCATGAGCAGCACCACTACCGCCACCACACCGGCCGCAGCTCCCGCCGGGCCCCCGGGCCCCGCCCCCGTGAAGACGGCCGGGGCCGACGAGGGCCGGATCGGTCTGCGGGCCAACCTCCGGCACATCGGGGCCCTGGCGCGGCGCAACATGCTCCAGATCAAGAAGGACCCGGAGTCGATGTTCGACGTCCTTCTGATGCCGGTCATCTTCATCCTGTTGTTCGTGTACGTCTTCGGCGGCTCGGTCGGCGCCAGCCTCGGCGGGAACCGGCAGGAGTACGTGAACTACCTGGTGCCGGGGCTGATGGCGATGATGGGGCTGAACATCGCCATGGCCGTCGGGACCGGCGTCAACGACGACTTTCGCAAGGGGGTGATGGACCGGTTCCGGACAATGCCGATCGCCCGGTCCTCGGTGCTCATCGCCAAGATCGTGGTCGAGCTGGGACGGCTGATGGTCGCCATGCTCATCCTGCTGGTCATGGGGTTCGTCGTCGGCATGGAGCTGCACGGCTCGGTGTTCGGGCTCCTCGCGGCGGTCGCGCTGTCGGCGGTGTTCGGCGCCGCCATCATGTGGATCTTCATCCTGCTCGGGCTGTCCATGAAGACGGCCCAGGCCGTTCAAGGGACGGCGATGCTCGTGCTGATGCCCCTGCAGTTCGGATCCTCGATCTTCGTGCCGACCCAGACCATGCCGGGCTGGCTCCAGGCCTTCACCGACTACAACCCGCTCTCCAACCTCGCGGACGCGGCGCGGGCGCTCATGCAGGGCGGCCCGGTCGGCGACTCGGCCTGGTGGACGCTCGCCTGGGCCGCCGGCATCACGCTGGTGACGGCTCCGCTGGCGGTGGCCAAGTTCCGCAACAAGGCCTGAACCGCAGGCCGTCACGTGGGCGGACGCGTCCGCCGGTACGTCTCCGCCAGGGCGGTGGCCTCGTCGAGGGTGAGGCCGCCGCCCTGCTCGTACGCCCAGGTGTACGCCGCGTCGTCGAGGCCGGCCCGCACGGCCTCCTCCGCCTCGGCCAGGTTGCGGCGCTCGATCACCGTCGGCACGTACTTGGGGGACAGCAGCGCCGCCTGAAGGCCCAGCAGCCGGGCGGCGTCCGCGTACGCGCCTTCCTCGGCCCCGCCCTCGGCGGCGAGCCCCGCCAGGGCTCGGGCGATCGCCGTCAGGTGAGCCGAGGGCAGGTGAGGGGCGATCATCGTGGACAGCCGGTCCCGCGAACGCTCCAGCGCGGTCAGGGCGTCGCGCAGGGCGGCGGCGTAGGCGCCCTCCAGGTTGTCCAGCCAGGCCAGCATGCCGAAGGCGAAGCCACCGAAGACGGCGATGTCGCCCCGGGTGAACTCATCCTTGATCATCTCCACCTGGGCGCGGGCCTCGGCCACCCGGCCGCGCGCACCGAGGACGAAGGCCAGATGCATGCGGGCGACCGGCATGGCCTCGTGGTTCGAGAACCGGTCCCCTTCGCAGACCTCCCGCAGCACGGCCTCGGCCTCCGGCAGCCGGCCGAGCTCGGCGAGCGGCCCGGCGTACCGGGCGCGCAACAGCGCCACCTGGGACCGGGCACCGATCTTCCGCGCGTACTCCACGGCGGCTGCGTAATCGTCCAGGGCCTCGCTGAAGCAGCCCGTCCGTTCGTTGGCCTCGCCCCGGGACGCCAGGGCCTCGGCCATGCCCCAGTCGTCGTCGAGCCGGGTGAAGATCTCCAGGCTCTCGTCGGCGTCGACGCGCGCCAGGTCCGCGTGACCGGAGTGGCCGGCCAGGAAGTTGGCGCGCAGCTGAAGCGCGGCGGCCAGCTCCCACTCGTAGCCGTAGGCGCGGCAGGTCCCGACCGTCGCGTCCAGCGCCTCGCGGGTGCGGGCCATGTCCCCGGTGAACATGTTCGCGTACATCCAGAACGTGCCGGGCATGCGGCAGGTCTGCGGCTGTCCCGGCCGGTAGGCGTCGGCGATGATCTGGAGCCGCGTCTGCCCCTCGGCGTCCGACCAGGCGGAGAAGACGTCGTCCACGCTGCCGATCTGGATCAGCGCCGACCCGCGCCGCGCCTCCGCGAGTTGGTCGTCGTCCATCGGCGGCGGCCGGTCGGTGGCCGCCTCCGGCAGCGAGGGGGCCCGGACCCCGGGCCGCGCGAACGGGTCGGGGCCCAGCGAGGAGGCGGACTCGGCCCACTGCCGGGCATCCGCGCGCAGGTCGCGCAGCATCCAGTACCAGGACATCGACAGCACGATGCACAGCGCCTCGTGCTCGTCCCGGGCGGCGACGGCGTGGCGGAGCGCGGTGCGCAGGTTCTCGTACTCGCGGCGGATGGCCGCGATGGCCGCGCGCTGCCCCGCCCCCCGCATGGCCGGCCCGGTCGTCCGGGCCAGCTCCCGGAAGTGGACCAGGTGGCGCCGGCCCACCGCGTCCCGCTCCCCCGCTTCGTCGAGGCGCTCGCCCGCGTACTCGCCGACCGTCTCCAGCAGCCGGTAGCGCATCTCCCCGTCGTCACCGGGCGCGGCGACCACGAGGGACTTGTCGACGAGGGAGCCGAGCAGGGCCGCCACGTCGAGGCTGTCGACGGCGGGGCCACCCGGTCCGGCGGGCAGCGCGCAGACCTCCTCGGCGGCGGCCAGCGAGCAGCCTCCGGCGAAGACGGAGAGGCGGCGCAGCACCGCGCGTTCGGCGGCGTCCAGCAGGTCCCACGACCAGTCGACGACGGCGCGCAGGGTCTGCTGGCGGGGCAGCACGGTGCGGCTGCCGTTGGTGAGGAGGCGGAAGCGGTCGTCGAGCCGGTCGGCGATCTGACGCGGGGTGAGCATCCGCAGCCGGGCGGCGGCGAGTTCGATGGCGAGCGGCAGCCCGTCCAGCCGGCGGCAGATCTCGGCGCAGGCGGCGGCGGTCGCCTCGTCGGCGTCGGTACGGAAGCCGGGGCGGGCGGCGGCCCCGCGTTCGGCGAGCAGCCGCAGGGCCATCGGGTCGGGCAGCGGGTCGACGGGACGGACGAACTCGCCCGGTACGCCGAGGGGTTCGCGGCTGGTGGCGATGACGGTGAGCTGGGGGCAGTGGGTGAGGAGGTGGTCGGTGAGGGCGGCGGCGGCGCCGATGACGTGCTCGCAGTTGTCCAGCAGGAGCAGCATCCGGCGGGGGGCGCAGTGTTCGGTGAGCCGGACGACGGGGTCGGCGGCCGTGCGGTCGGTGGCTCGCAACTCCTCCGCCCCGGCCCCGCGCAGCACGGTCTCGCGGGCGCCGAGCGCGGTGAGGACGGCCTCGGGCACGGTGTCCGGGTCGTCGACGGGGGCCAGTTCGGCCAGCCAGACGCCGTCGGGCCAGGCCTCGGCGACGGCCTCCGCGGCCTCCTGCGACAACCGGGTCTTGCCCGCGCCGCCGGGCCCGAGCAGGGTGATCAGCCGGGCGCGGCCGAGGTCCTCGCGCAGGGCGGCCATGTCGGTGTCGCGCCCGACGAAGCTGGTGAGCCGGGCCCGGAGGTTTCCGTGGGCGGGCGGCTGGGCCGTGGCGGGTGCGGCCTCCGGGGCGAGGGCGGCCGCGGCTCCGGGGCCGGTGACGGGCGGCTGCGTCGCGGGCGCGGTCCCGGGGGCGGCCCCGGTCACGGGTACGGCCTCGGGGCCGGGCGCGGCCCCGGTCGTGGGTGCGGGCCGCTGCGCGGTGTCCTGTTCCCGCCCTGCGGCGGTCCGGGGCGCGGGCTGCGAGCTGCTCTCCGCCGCCGCGTCCGGGGCCGGGCGCGGAACCGAGGGCGCCGACGGGCCGGACCCGGGCCGGGGCGCGGGCCGCTGCGCACCCGAGGACCGGCCGTCGGGCCCCGGCGCGGGCGCACCCGAGGACCGGGGGTCAGGCCCCGGCGCGGGCGCGCCCGAGGGGTGCGGGAACGGCTCCGGTCGGAGCAGTTCCGTGTGCAGGGCCCGCAGGGCCGGTCCCGGGGCGGTGCCGAGGCGGTCGTCCAGCAGGGTGCGGACCTCTTCGTACGCGGCCAGCGCCTCGGCCGGGCGTCCGGCGTCCCGCAGGGCCCTGATGCGCAGGGCCTGGAGCGGTTCGTCGAGCGGGTGGGTGCCGCAGAGCACGGCCAGCTCGGGCAGCGCCTCCCCCGGTCTCCCGAGGGCGAGGAGCGCCCCGAGCGCGGCCCGCCGCGCGTCGAGCCTGCGGGCCTCCCAGCGCGACGCGATCGCCGTACGGTCGGGCAGATCGGCGAGGGCGGGCCCGTGCCACAGGGCGAGGGCCTCCCCCAGGACGGCGAGGGCACCGGCGGCGTTGCCGTTCTCCAGGGCCCGGCTCCCCTCCCCCGCCAGCCGCTCGAAGCGGTGCAGGTCCACGGCGTCCGGCGGGGCGGCGAGCCGGTAGCCGCCCGCCACGGATTCGACGGCGCCGCGGCCCAGGGCCCGCCGCAACCGGCCGACCAGGGCCTGGAGCGCGCCGGCCGCGTCGGCGGGCGGGTCGCCGCCCCACACCTCGTCGACGAGGTGTCCGGCCGGGACGGTCCGGCCGGGGCGCAGCGCGAGAACGGTGAGCAGGGCGCGCAGCCGTGCCCCGCCGAGGGTGACGGCCGTGCCGTCGTCGCGGAGTGCCCGGGTGGTACCGAGGACGCAGTAGTGCACGGAGCCCATTGTCCGTGACGGGCGGCGGACCGACGTTGACCGGGTGGAACTCCACGAGCGGTCACGGACGTTCCAGCCGTGCCGGACCGTACGATCTCCCCGTCGCCTGCCCCAGGAGCCGAACGCCGATGACCACCGCAGCCACTCGCGGCGACCGGAGGATCAGCCCGGTCTTCCTCGGTATCGCCGCCGTCACCGCGGTCGCGGGCTGGGCGGTGTGGACGGGCTTCGCGGACGCCACCGGCTTCGCGGTCTTCCTGTTCGTCACCGGGGCCTGGATCGTCTCCCTCTGCCTCCACGAGTACGCGCACGCCCGCACCGCGCTGCACAGCGGGGACCTGTCGGTGGGGGCGAAGGGCTATCTGACGCTCAACCCGCTGAAGTACACGCACGCGCTGCTGAGCGTCGTGCTGCCGGTGCTCTTCGTGATCATGGGCGGGATCGGGCTGCCCGGCGGTGCCGTCTACATCGAGCGCGGGCGGATCCACGGCCGGTGGAAACACAGCCTGATCTCGGCGGCGGGCCCCCTGACGAACGTGGCGTTCGCGCTTCTCTGTACGGCCCCGTTCTGGCTGGACGCGCTGGACGGGGTGCCGCGTGCCTTCCAGTACGCGCTGGCGTTCCTGGCGATGCTCCAGGTGACGGCGGCGATCCTGAACTCCCTGCCGATCCCGGGGCTGGACGGCTACGGGGTGATCGAGCCCTGGCTCTCGTACCGGATCCGCCGCCAGGTGGAGCCGATCGCACCGTTCGGGCTGATCGCCGTGTTCGCGATCCTGTGGATCCCCGAGGTGAACATCGCCTTCTTCGACGCGATCCACACGCTGCTGCGGGCGCTGGGCGTCGAGGAGTACCAGCGGTACTGCGGCTACGACCTGTACCGCTTCTGGCGGGGACTCTTCGACGAGCAGGATCCGGGCTGCGCGGTCGGCTGACCGCGCGGCCCGGGTCGCCGTGTCAGACCGCCGGGGCGGTGGGCCCGCCGGCCGGGGCGGCGGGGCGAGCGGCCCGGGACGCCCGCACGGCGGCGGCGAGGATCGCGACCACGACGCCGCCGAAGGCCCAGGCGCCGAGAATCCACAGGGCGCCGGTGGTGGCGTTGCCGTCGAAGTAGACGGTGTTGCGCACCACGGTCGTCCCGGCGCCCGGCGGGAGCGCCTGGCCGATCGCGCTCCAGAACGGCGGCAGCAGCGAGGACGGGTACACCCCGCCGGAGCTGGGGTTCCCCAGGATCGTGAAGATCAGGATGGTGAGGCCGAGGCCGATCGTGCCCGCCACCGACTGGAGGGCGACGCCCACCGCGCCGGAGGCGAACACCACGAGGGTGCCGATCCCGACGAGTTCCCAGAACGCGCCCGGCAGGCAGTCCAGCACCGGGCCCACGATGATCGCGCCGCCGATGCCCGAGACGAAGCCGTACGGCAGCATCGCCGCCAGCCGGACGAGGGTGCGGCGCAGGGTGGGCTTCTTGGAACCGGCCGCCATGTTCAGGGCCGAGGCCGCGAGATAGCCGCCGATGGTCCAGCTGAGGACGATGTAGAAGGAGGAGAGGCCCCGGGAGTCTCCGGCGGCGGGCGGCCGGATGTCTCGGACGACGATCGTCCGGTTCTCCGCCCGGGCGACCTCCTGAAGGATCCCGGTGGCCGCGGCGGTGGCCGAGGGCCCGCCCGCCGACGCCACGATCAGGGTGTCGGTGCGGCTCGCCGGATCCACCACGAGGGCGGCATCCGTACGGCGGTCGAGCAGCCGCGCGCGTGCCTCGGCACGGTCCTGGACGGCCGTGACCCGAAGCGGGTCGCCGGGCAGCGCGTCGAGGCGGGCCACCAGGTCCCGCTGCACGGCGGGCGGGGCGACCAGGGTGATCGGCACCCGGTGCGGCTCGGGTGCGTGGAAGGCGCCCATGTAGGAGAGGGCGAAGCCCAGTTGCAGCAGGAGTACCCCGAGCATGACCAGAGCGGCCCGGGTCGAGACGGCGTCCCGCACTTCCTCCCAGAATCCCTGGGTACGGTCCCCCGCCTGCACGGTCGACCCCGAAACGTCGTCCCTCGCGTCTGCCACACGGCCTCCCTCGTCCGGTTCCGCCACGTGCGTGGCAGGGCCGTCACATGCTCGGCCCCCGGGGGCGCCGCCCGGCCGGGGCACGCCCGGGGAGGGGCGGGCTCGACCGGATTGGCGGAAGCCGGGAACGGTGGAGCGGGGAGCGGTGGAGCGGGGAGCGAGGTGGGGTCAGCCCGCGTCGGAGGCGGTCGCCGTGGTGGTGGCGGTGGCCAGGCGGTGCCTGCGTACGTAGAACCAGGTCATGTTGGACGAGAGACCCGCGATGAGCACCCAGACGATCCCGAGCAGGCTGCCCTGGGCGAAGGAGACCACGGCCGCCACGACGGCGAGGACGCAGACGACGAGGGCGTAGAGGGCGATGCGGGGCATGGGGAACGGCTCCTGTCGGGAACGGGTCGCGCTCCCTGCCGGGAACGGTCGCGGTCCCGTCCAGTGTCCCCCATGCCCCGTTGTGCCCCGCCCCGGGGAGCGCCCGGACCCGTTTCGGAGCGCCCCCGGGGGCCGGCCCGGTCAGACGTCGGTGGTGCGCAGTCCGGCGTGGGCCTTGTAGCGGCGGTTGACCGAGATCAGGTTGGCGACCAGCGACTCGACCTGGTGGGCGTTGCGCAGCCGGCCGGCGAAGATGCCCCGCATCCCGGCGATCCGGCCTGCCAGCGCCTGGACGAGGTCGGTGTCGGCGCGCGCCTCGCCCAGGACCAGGACATCGGTGTCGATCTCCTCGATGGACTCGTCCTGGAGCAGCACGGCCGAGAGGTGGTGGAAGGCGGCGGTGACCCGGGAGTCCGGCAGCAGGGCCGCGGCCTGTTCGGCGGCGCTGCCCTCCTCGGGCTTGAGGGCGTAGGCGCCCTTCTTGTCGAAGCCGAGCGGGTTGACGCAGTCGATGACGAGCTTGCCCGCGAGTTCCTCGCGCAGGGACTGGAGCGTCTCGGCGTGGCCGTCCCACGGCACGGCGACGATCACGATGTCGCTGCGCCGGGCGCACTCGGCGTTGTCCGCGCCCTCGACGCCGAAGCCGAGCTCGGCCGCCGCCCGCTCGGCGCGGGCCGCGTCCCGGGAGCCGAGGGTGACCTTCTGCCCGGCGCGGGCGAGCCGGTAGGCGAGGCCGCGGCCCTGCGGTCCGGTGCCGCCGAGCACACCGACGCTCAGCCCGGATACGTCGGGGAGGTCCCAGGGGTCCTTGGCGGGGGGCTTGGGCGCGCTGCCGCTGCTGTCCTGTGTAGTCATGGGCCGACCCTACTGCCAGGTAGCGCCCGGGGCAGCGGCCCCGTCGGCCCCCGCGGGCCCGGCCGGCCTCCGGCCCGGTTCCGCTCGGCGCGCCGTCCTCCGTTCGGGTGAGGGGCGGCCGACCGGGGGCGACCGGGGCGGCGGACCGGGGCAGGATGCCGGGCCATGGATGCCGTACGTGTCGCCCTGCTCCGCGATGTGCTGGCGGGAACCCGGTGGCCGCAGGACGCCCGCCGGTTCGCGCTGGCCCTGCGCGCCTCCGTCGTCCCGCGCGGCCGCCTGCTGCTGGCGGGGACCGAGGCGTACGAGCCGTGGCATCTGGCGGCGCATCTGTCCGACGAGTCCGCCTGGTCGGGGCTGCCGGAGCTGACACCCACCCTCGTCCGGCACCGGGTGGCGGCGGGCGACCCGGCGCACCTGGCGGTCGGGCTCGGCCGGATCGCGGCGGCGGGGCGCGGCGAGACGGTGCTGCTGGTCGCACCGGAGCGGCCGGGCGAGGGCCTGCTGGAGCGGGTGCACGACGCCCGGCGGGCCGGGGCACGGGTGCTCACCCTGGACGGCGGCGACCCCGAGGTCGGCGGCCTGGCGCACGAGTCGCTGGTGGTCGCCGGGGACGACGACGTGGACCTCGACATCGTGCAGCACCTGGTGAGCGCCGCCGCCGGGGAGAACGGGCGGCCTCCGGCGGGCGGCCGGCGCACGTTCCGGGACCGGCTCGCCCTGCTGGCCGACCGGCTGACCCAGCCACCGCCGGTCCGCTGGTAGCCGGACCGGGCCCGCCGGAGGGGGGTGGGCGGAAAACCCGTTGCCCGCCCCACCCCGGGGTCCGGATCATGGCCCTTCGTGACCTCAGCGCCTCCCCCGCCCCCCGCCTCCCCCTCGTCCCCGCCGCCGTCACGACCGGGGCGGTTGCGTGCCCTGCTGCCGGATCTCTCGCCGTGGCGTTCCTCGCCGGACTTCCGGCTGCTGTGGGTGCAGGGCCTGATCACGTACTTCGGCAGCTTCATGGCGCTCATCGCGCTGCCGCTCCAGATCAAGGACCTCACGGGCTCCCCGCTCGCGGTCGGGGCGATGGGCGCGGTGGAGCTGGTGCCGCTGGTGGTATTCGGACTGTACGGCGGGGCGCTCGCGGACTCGGTGGACCGCCGCCGGGTGATCCTGCTCACCGAGGCCGGGCTCGGGGTGCTCGCCGGGATCCTGCTGGTGAACGCCCTGCTCCCGGAGCCGCTGCTGTGGCCGCTGTACGTGGTGGCCGGCGGGGTGTCCGCGCTCGCCGGGCTGCAGCGGCCCGCGCTGGACTCCCTGATGGCCCGGATCGTGCCGCACGAGCAGCAGACGGCGGCGGCCGCACTGAACTCGCTGCGCTGGCAGATCGGGGCGATCGCGGGCCCGGCGCTGGCCGGTCTGGTGGTGGCGTACGCCGGTCACGGCACGGCGTACGCGGTGACGGTGTGCACGTTCGCCGTCTCCGTCGTGCTCTGTCTGCGGCTCTCCCCCGCGCCGCCCGCCAAGGAGGCGTCGAAGCCGTCGCTGCGCGGCATCGTGGAGGGGGCGCGGTACGCCTGGAGCCGGCCGGTGCTGCTGGGGACGTACGCGATCGATCTGGCGGCGATGTTCTTCGCCTTCCCGAACACGATCTTCCCGTTCCTGGCGGACGAGCTGGACGCGGAGTGGTCGCTGGGGCTGATGTACGCGGCGGGCTCGGTCGGCTCGCTGGTGCTGGGGCTGACCAGCGGCTGGACGAGCCGGGTGCGCAGGCACGGGCTGTTCGTGGTGTTCGGGGCGGCGGCGTGGGGGCTGGCGATCGCGGCGGCCGGCTGGTTCTCCAGCGTGTGGGTGGTGCTGGTCTGCCTGGCCGTGGCGGGGGCGGGCGACATGCTGAGCGGGCTGGGGCGCTCGACGATCTGGAACCAGACCATTCCGGAGGAGCTGCGGGGGCGGCTGGCGGGTATCGAGGTGCTGTCGTACAGCGTCGGCCCGCAGCTGGGTCAGGTGCGGGCCGGTGCGATGGCCGGCTGGACCGGGACCCGGTCGGCGATCTGGACGGGCGGGGTGGCGTGCGTGGCGTCGGTGGCGCTGTTGACGGCCGCGTTGCCGAAGCTGGTGCGGTACGACTCGGAGACGGACGAGGACGCGGTGCGCAGGCGGGAGGCCCGGGTGGAGGGGTGACCCGGTTCCGGGGCCGCGCCCCGAGCCCCGCGCCCCGAGCGCCGGAGGCGCCGAGAGGATGCCCTCAATCGCCGGACGTGCTCGGGTTGCCGCCGGGCGGGCTTGATGGGCCCTTGTCCTCGTCGTGCCATTTCGGGTCCGTGTCCCACTCCAGGTTGCGGTCGCGCGCGGTGTCCATCGCGTGCTGGGCCGCCTCGCGGGAGGTGTACGGGCCGAAACGGTTCAGCGCCGGGCACTCCGGGCCTTCCTCGACCTTCTTGTGCTCCAGGCAGTAGTACCACTCGCCCGGTTTGCCGACCGTGCGCTTCTTGAACAGGGCCATCGACGGCTCCTTTCCTTACCGCCATGGTGCCCCGACGCCGCTGGTTAGACTCGCTGGCATGTCTGGCCAGTCGCTTCTCGTACCAGGGGAGATCACTCCCGTCCGTTCCGTACCCGGAAACATCCGGCGCCCCGAATACGTGGGGAAGCCGGCTCCGACGCCGTACACCGGCCCGGAGGTCCAGGACGCCGACACCATCGAGCGGATGCGCATCGCGGGCCGTATCGCCGCGCAGGCGATGGAGGAGGCGGCCAAGCACATCGCCCCGGGCGTGACCACCGACGAGCTGGACCGGGTCGCCCACGAGTTCATGATCGACCACGGCGCGTACCCCTCCACCCTCGGCTACCGGGGCTTCCCGAAGTCGCTGTGCAGCTCGCTCAACGAGGTCATCTGCCACGGCATCCCCGACTCCACCGTCCTGCGCGACGGGGACATCGTGAACCTCGACGTCACCGCGTACATCAACGGGGTGCACGGCGACAACAACGCCACCTACCTCTGCGGCGACGTGGACGAGGAGTCCCGGCTGCTGGTCGAGCGCACCCGGGAATCCCTGAACCGGGCCATCAAGGCGGTGAAGCCCGGGCGGCAGATCAACGTCATCGGCCGGGTCATCGAGTCGTACGCCAAGCGGTTCGGCTACGGAGTCGTCCGCGACTTCACCGGCCACGGGATCAACACCTCGTTCCACTCCGGCCTGATCATCCCGCACTACGACAGCCCGCACGCCACCACGGTGATGCAGCCGGGTATGACGTTCACCATCGAGCCGATGCTGACGCTGGGCACCCACGAGTACGACATGTGGGAGGACGGCTGGACCGTGGTGACGAAGGACCGGAAGCGGACGGCCCAGTTCGAGCACACGTTGGTCGTCACGGAGACCGGAGCGGAGATCCTCACCCTGCCGTAATCACCTCGAACCGATCACCCCGAACTGTCTGATATCGGGCCCTCCGCTCCTTCCTGGCGTGTTTTTTTACCGACAAGCAGTCGGGAACCAGTTGACTTAGGTAAGCCTAAGTAGGAGGATCGGCGTATCGGCACGCACCGTCGCGACGGCCGCCTGCCGATATGTCCGTCTCTTTCTGGACTGCCCCGTCCCCTCGGTCCCCGGAGGCCCGCCTTGGACGCAACCGCCACCGTCACTCCCTTCTCGACGCTCATCCGCACCGCGTCGCACGAGCAGCACACCGAGGCCGAGACCTCGACCTTCATGAGTGACCTGCTCGGCGGGCGGCTGGGAGTGGACGCGTACACGCGCTACACCGAGCAGCTGTGGTTCGTGTACCGGGCGCTGGAGGAGGGCGCGGAGGCCCTGCGCGACGACCCGGTCGCCGGTCCGTTCATCCAGCCCGAGCTGATGCGCTCCACCGAGCTGGAGCGCGATCTGGCGCATCTGCGTGGGGCCGACTGGCGCGAGGGGCTCGAACCGCTGCCCGCCACCGCGGCGTACGCGGCCCGGGTCGCGGAGTGCGCGCGCACCTGGCCCGCCGGCTACATCGCCCACCACTACACGCGCTACCTGGGCGATCTGTCGGGCGGTCAGATCATCCGCGACAAGGCGGAGAAGACCTGGGGCTTCGAGCGCAAGGGCGACGGCGTCCGGTTCTACGTCTTCGAGCAGATCACCAACCCGGCCGCCTTCAAGCGGGGTTACCGCGAGCTGCTGGACGGGGTGAACGCGGACGACCTGGAGAAGCAGCGCGTCATCGAGGAGTGCAAGCGCGCCTTCGCGCTGAACACCGCGGTCTTCCGCGAGCTGGGCGAGGTCTTCCCGCTCAGCGCGTGACCGCTGCTCCACGGTCTGCCGCCGCCCGGGTTCGGCCCCGGGCGGCCAACAGGACGCGGCCCCCGACCTCCACCGTGCCGTCCGGCGCTGGTGCGGTGAGGATCTGGGAGCCGCGTCCTTGTGTGATGTTCAGGGCCCGGCCGAGGTGGGCGCTCAGCAGCATGGCCGCGGCGCCCGTCGCCTCGTCCTCGACGATTCCCTCCCCGCCCCGCCTCGGGAAGGCCCGCGCGCGCACCCGTCCGGCCGCCTCGTCCTCCCAGGCCCAGGCGTAGAGCCAGCCCTCGCCGGGCGGCGGTCCCGGCAGCGCCTCGACCTCGGCGGCGTTCGCGTACTGCTGGAGCGTGCGCGGCGGGGCCCATTCGGGGCGGGCGGTGATCCAGGTGAACTCGCCGTCCTGGCGCGCGAACACGTCCCCGACGGCCAGTTCCAGGATCTCCAGGTCCAGCAGCCAGGCCGCGCCCACCAGCGGGTGCCCGGCGAACGGCAGCCGGAGCCCCGGAGTGTGGATGTCCACCCGGCCGCGCTCCGGATCGTCGACGAACACGGTCTCGCTGAAGCCCAGTTGACAGGTCAGCCGCTGCCGGGACGCGTCGTCGGGGTGGCCGCTTCCGTCGCGTACGACGCCGAGGGCGTTGCCGTACCGGCCGTCGGGTCCGCAGAACACCCGCAGGACGTCGATGCCCCGGGGTACGTCGTAGTCGTTCACCAGGGCATTCAAGCACTGCCGGGCGCGCGGGCGGGAAGCGAGCCGGGTACGGCCCCGGGGCCGGGTGCGCGAGCGGGTGTGCTCGCGCGCCCGGCCCCGGGGGATGTGCGGGTGGATCAGGCGGTGGTGTCGCGGCGGCGGCGCGCCGCGATCACGACACCGGCACCGGCCGCCACGACGACGCCGGAGGCGGCGATCAGGGCGCCGGTCGGGACGTCGGAGCCGGTGGAGGCCAGCGCACCGGAGCCGCCGACCGAACCGCCGGTGGAGCCGCCGCCGACCGTGCCGCCTGCGGCGGTCGAACCGCCCGCCGTGGAGCCGCCGGTGGAGCCCGGACCGCCGGTGGAGCCGGAGCCTCCGGTGGAGCCGGAGCCTCCGGTGGAGCCGGTGGCGTCGCCCGGCAGCTGGGCGTCCTTGTCGATGGAGACCGCGACGTTCAGCGCGTCGAGCGCCTCGCCCTTCTGGTAGAAGCCGCCGAACGCCCTGGCGCCGTCCGCGGTGAGCGTCGCCGGGATGCCCGTGAGGTTCACGATGCCGCCCTTGGCGGCGAGCGCACCGGCGGGCACCTTCAGGTCGGCCAGGGACAGGGCGGTGAACTCGCTGACCTCACCGCTCTTCCGGTCCTTGGAGGAGACGTCGGCGAGGAGCGTGCCGGAGGTGCCCTCGATGTCGACCTTCAGGTTGCTGAGGGAGAGGTCGAGGAGGTACTCGCCCTGGGTCTCGTGGCCCAGGAAGCGCACCCTGCCCTTGAACGCGGCGTCGAGGGTGTTCTTGTCGGCGTCGAGGAGACCGGTGGCCTTGGTGAAGCGGTAGCTGTCGCCGCCGGCGGACGCGCCGTCGCTCGTCTCGATCCTGCCGTGGGCGATGGTGCCGACGACGTACGTGCGGAACGCCTCCCTGACGCCCCAGTCGAGGGTGCCGTCGACGACCGGACCGCTGACGGGCGCGGCGGTCTCGGAGGCGGTGGGGGCGGGGTCGGTGCTCGGGCCCCTGGTCGGGTCCGTGGTGGGGTCCGGGCCCTTGGTCGGGTCCGTCGTCGGGTCCGGGTCCTTGGTGGGATCCGGGTCCTTCGTCGGGTCGGGGTCCTTCGTCGGGTCCTTGGTCGGGTCGTCCGACGGGGTCGGGCTCGGGGCCGCGGTCTTCAGCGTCAGCGTCGCCGGGTCGAGCTCGGCGCCTTCCGCGTAGAAGCCGGCGAAGGCCTCCGAGCCATCGGCGGTGAGCCTGGCCGGAATGCCGGTGAAGACCGTCTCGCCGTTCGCGCCGCGACCGCGCTCGGCGCCGGTGATGTCGAGGGCGGCGATGGGGGCGTCGTCCTTGGTGACGACGGTGCCGTCCATCTTCTTGGTGGTGAAGTCGGCGGTGATGGTGCCGGTCTCCCGGCCCGTGCCGGCCTTGATGTCGCTCAGCTCGACGTCGAGTGCGCCGTGGTGGCCCTCGAACCGGACGCCGCCCTTGAACGCGGTGTCGGAGGCGTGCGTCCCGACGTCGTAGGAGCCCTTGCCGTCGACGAAGGTGAACACACCGTTGCCTTCGGCCTGTTCAGCGCCGTCGGCGACGGTGATCTCGCCCTGGGCGATGGGGCCGGCGATGTACGTGCGGAAGGACTCCTTGATGCCCCAGTCCAGCGTGCCGTCCACGATCTCGAACTTCGGGGCGGCGGCAGGGCCGGCGGCCGGGGAGCCGGCGGCGAGCGCCGGGAGGGCGAAGGCGGTGGCGCCGAGGGCGGCGGCCGTGGCGACGGCCGCGGCAAGGGCTGCGGGGCGGCGGTTTGCTGCCATGTCGGTGTGTCTCCTAAGGGGAGAGGGGGCGGAAGAGAGAAGAGAAGCGTGGGGGGAGGGGCGTGAGGATCCATGAGGCACACATGGGGGTGCCGGGGTCAGGAAGTCCGGGGGGAATCGGTGGCGTCGGCGGCCTCGGGGGCCGGCCGCGCGGACCGGCGGCGCAGGGCGAAGAACGCCGCCACGGCTCCGAGAAGGAGCAGCGCACCGCCGCCGACGGCCGCCCAGGTGCCGGCGCCCGGGCCGGAGTCGGAGGAGGCGGCCGCCGGTGCGGCGGAGGGCTCCTCGGCGGGCTTCCCGGTGGGCTCGGCGGCCGCGGTCGGCTCGCTGCCGAGGTCGGGCAGCGCGGGCAGCCGGGCCTTCTCGTCGACGGTCACGGCGAGCGAGACCGGGTCCATCGCGGTGCCCGCCCGGTACATGGAGCCGAACGCCTCGGAGCCTTCGGCGGTGAGGGCGGCGGGGGCTTCGGTCAGGGCGGCGAGGCCGTCCTCGGGCGCGAAGTCCTCGGCCTCGAAGGTGACGATCGGGACGTCCGTGGTGGTCCTGCCCTCGCTGGTGACGTCGGCCGAGAGGGTGCCTTCGCCCTTGGCGACGGCGACGGTGACGGCGGAGAACTTCAGGTCGAGGCCGTGGGCGCCGGTGAAGCGGATGCTGCCGCTGAACTGCGCGTCCAGCGTCTCCTTCTTCGCGTCGTACGTTCCCTTGCCCTGCGGGAAGCGGAACAGGGCCCCGCCGTCCTCCGCACCGTCGGCGAGCGTCCATGTGCCCTGCCCGATGGAGCCGGTGACGTACTCGCGGAAGGTGCGGCGCACACCCCAGTCGACGGCGGCGTCCTCGAAGCGGCCCGCCTTCTCCTTGTCCTTCTTCTCCGCCTTGTCCTTCTTCTCGCCCTCGTCCTTCTCCTTGGCGGGGGCGGAGGGCTTCGGCTCAGCGCCGCCCCTGGTGTCGACGGAGAGGCTGACCGGGTCGAGCGGGGTGCCCTCGGTGTAGTAGCCGGCGAAGGCGGAGGCTCCTTCGGCGGTCAGCGTGGTGGGGACGCCGGTGAGGGCGATGGGGGTGGAACCGCCCTTCATGTTGATCCCGCCGAGGGCGAGCCTGGCCAGGGGCACCTGGGAGCGGCCGGAGACCTTGCCGGTCCCCCGCTCCTTGCTGACCACATCCGCGTGGAGCATGCCGCTGCCGCCGCTGACGCGGATCGTGGGGCGGCTGATCGTGAGGTCCAGCTCATTGCCGCCGTCGGCCTTCTGGTGACCGGTGAAGTGCACGCCCCCGGAGAAGCCGGAGGCGAACGCCCCGGAGTCCGGGTCGTAGGAGCCGGTCGCCGAGTGGAAGCGGAACTGGCTGCCGCCGACCGTGGCCGCGCCGCCGGTCAGGTTCCAACTGCCGTTCGCGATGGGCCCGGTGACATAGCTCTGGAAGGACGCCTTGATACCCCAGTCCAGCCGTCCACCCTGCACCGTGCGGCTTGCCGCTTGCGCGGTGGCGGCGGGGAGCAGGGCTCCCAGCAGGACCGCGAGGAGCGCGACGGCGAGCGCGCGGGGGGATCTGGGCGACGGCATGAGGGACCCTCCGAGGACTGGATAGTCAGGTAAGGCTAACCTAAGCTACGTTCAGGCCGCGCCGGAACCCCTCCGCCACCTCCACCCTCGCCACGCACCCGAACCACCCACCGCACGCAGCAGAACGACAGGACGGTGCCTCAGTGCGCATCTCGCAGGACTTCGCCTCGATGGGCCCGGACGCCGCGACGACGGCCCGCCGTCGCCCGGCCCGGGGCAGGGCCGCCGCCGCGCTCACCGCTGCCGTCGCCTTCGCCCTGGTCCTGACCGGCTGCGGTGGAGGCAGCGATTCCGCGCCGAAGTCCGCGTCCGCCCGGAGCTCCGCCGACGCGGACCGGGTCGAGCCGCTGGCCGGTACCCCCGCGCCGAGGCTGCCGGTGACGGTCGACTCGGCGGACGGCAAGGAGGTCACGATCGACTCCACCGAGCGGATCGTGCCGCTGACGGGGTCGCTCAGCGAGATCGTCTTCACCCTGGGCCTCGGCAAACAGGTCGTCGCCCGGGACATCACCGCCACCTTCGAACAGGCCGAGAAACTGCCGGTGGTGACCCGCGCCCACGACGTCTCGGCGGAGAGCGTGCTCTCCCTGAAGCCGACGATCGTGCTGGCCGACACCACCACGGGACCGTCCGAGGCCATCGACCAGATCCGGGACGCGGGCATCCCGCTGCTCGTCGTCGAGCCCGCCGAGGAGCTGTCCGACGTGGGCCGCCGGATCGACACCGTCGCCGAGGCCCTCGGCGTACCGTCGGCCGGTACGGAGCTGAAGAAGCGCACCGAGAAGCGGATCGCCGACGTCCAGAAGTCCGTCCCGGCCCCCGCCGACGGCAAGAAGCCCCGGGTCGCCTTCCTCTATCTGCGCGGTTCGGCCTCCGTCTATCTGCTGGGCGGCGCGGAGTCCGGGGCCAGTTCGCTGCTGGAGGCCGCGGGCGCGGTCGACGCCGGGAAGGAATCGGGGCTGGACAAGGACTTCACCGCCATCACCAGCGAGGCGCTCGCCAAGGCCGCTCCGGACGCGATCCTGTTGATGACCAAGGGGTTCGAGTCGGTCGGCGGCATGGACGGCCTGGTGAAGATCCCGGGGATCGCGGAGACCCCGGCCGGCCTGGACCGCCGGGTCGTCACGGTCGACGACGGCGTGCTGCTGAACTACGGCCCGCGCACCGACCGGGTGCTCACCGAGATCGTCGAGCAGCTGTACGCGAAGGGCGGAAAGGGCCAGTGACCACCTCGTACGAGGAACGCACCGGCCCCGTGGAGAAGTCCCCGGCCGGACCGCCGAAGGGCGCCGCGCCCGACACGCCTGGCGCCAAGTCCCCGCACGGCAAGGCGTATCTGCTCACCGTGGGGCTCTCGCTCACCCTGCTCGCCGGCTGTCTGCTGTCGGCGGCGATCGGCGCGTACGACATCCCGCTCGGGGACGTCGTGTCCTCCGTGCAGCACCGCATCGGGCTCGGCGGGCAGGCGCTGGACCGGGTCGGCGAGAGCGTCCTGTGGAACGTGCGGCTCCCCCGGGTCGCCCTCGCGGTGCTCGTCGGCGCGTCGCTCGGCTGCGCGGGCGCCCTGATGCAGGGCGTGTTCGGCAACCCGCTCGCCGAACCCGGCGTGATCGGGATCTCGGCGGGCGCGGCGGTCGGCGCGGTCGCCTCGATCGCGCTCGGCCTGACCTTCTTCGGCAACTGGACCATCACCGTCTTCGCGTTCGTCGCGGGACTGGCCACCGTGCTGCTCGTCTACGCGCTGTCGCGCTCCGGCGGCCGGACCGAGGTGGTGACGCTGATCCTCACCGGTATCGCCGTCAACGCCTTCGCGGGCGCGCTGATCGGCCTGTTCATCTTCTTCGCGGACAACGCGCAGATCACCCAGATCACCTTCTGGCAGCTCGGCTCCCTCTCCCAGGCGACCTGGCCCAAGGTGCTGGCCGTACTGCCGTGCGCGCTGGCCGGGCTGCTCATCGCCCCGTTCCACTCGCGCAAGCTGGACCTGCTGGCGCTGGGCGAACGGCCCGCCCGGCACCTGGGCGTGGACGTGGAGCGGCTGCGGATCGTGCTGGTGCTGGTGGTGGCGCTGCTGACGGCGGCCGCGGTCGCCGTGGCCGGGATCATCTCCTTCGTCGGGCTGCTCGTCCCGCATCTGCTGCGGATGGCGAACGGCCCCGGTCACCGCTTCCTCGTCCCGGGCAGCGCGCTCGGCGGCGCCCTGGTGCTGGTGGCGGGCGACCTCGCGGCCCGGACGGTGGCGGCCCCGGCCGAGCTGCCGCTCGGGGTGCTGACCGCGCTCTTCGGCAGCCCGTTCTTCTTCTGGCTGCTGCGCAGGACCCGTCGCAAGCAAGGGGGTTGGGCATGAGGACGCTGAGAGATCTGTTCGCGGTACGCACCCGGGAGCTGCCCTCGCCCGTCGCGCCCGGCTCCCCCGCCGTGGAGGCCGCCGGACTCTCGGTCCGCCTCGGGCAGCGGCAGGTGCTGGACTCCGTCGACCTGACCGCGCACGCCGGCGAGGTGGTCGCCCTGGTCGGACCGAACGGGGCCGGCAAGTCGACGCTGCTGGCCGCGCTGGCCGCCGATCTGGCCCCCGGAAGCGGCGAGGTGCGGATCGACGGCCGCCCGGCGGCCGCCTGGTCCGCGCCCGAACTGGCGCTGCGCCGCTCGGTGCTGCCGCAGGCCGCCGTGCTGTCCTTCCCGTTCCCGGTGGAGGACGTCGTACGGATGGGGCGCGCGCCCTGGGCCGGTACGGAGCGGGAGGACGAGGACGACGCGGCGGTGGCCGCGGCGATGGCGGCGACCGAGGTGACCCGGTTCGCGGCCCGCCCGTTCTCGGCGCTGTCGGGCGGCGAGAAGGCGCGGGTGGCGCTGGCCCGGGTGCTGGCCCAGCGGGCTCCGCTGATGCTGCTCGACGAGCCGACCGCCGCCCTGGACCTGCGCCACCAGGAGCTGGTGCTGCGGATCTGCCGGGAGCGGGCCGCCGCCGGGGACGCGGTGGTCGTCGTCCTGCACGATCTGGGGCTCGCGGCGGCGTACGCGGACCGGGCCGCCGTCCTGCACGACGGGCGGATCGCGGAACTGGGCCCGCCCGAGGCGGTGTTCAGCGGCGAGCTGCTCGGCGAGGTCTACCGGCAGCCGGTGGAGGTCTTCCCCCATCCGCGTACGGGCACACCGCTGATCGTGCCGGTACGTCCGAACTGACGCGGTTCCAGGGGGTGTCCTGTCGATCAGGCCGGCAGGTCACGGTGTGGACGCTGTATCCGGTCCGTGCCCGCGCGCCCTTCGTCGCCCCGGTAGGGTTTCGACGGTCAGTGCGGGCGACGGATGCGGAAGGCGCAGAAGCAGCGGATGACGAGACACCCTGGGCTGGGCCGGCTGACGGCGGGGCTCGCGACGGCGACGGTGCTGTGCCTGACGGCGACGGGCTGTGTGACGGTGCACGGGGAGCTGGAAGTGCTGCCCGGGGCGAAGAAGTCCGAGGCCGCCCAGGCGCTCAAGGACTTCACCGACGCCTACAACGCGGCGGACAAGGCGTTCGATCCGGCGCTGGACGCGGACCGGGTGACGGGCTCGCTCGGCGCGATCAACCAGGCCGGGCTGAAGGCCCGCCGGACGTACAACCCGGACGGCAACAAGGCGCACAAGCCGTTGGTGCTGGACGACGCGACCTACGTCATCCCCAAGAAGGCGGGCTGGCCGCGCTGGTTCCTCGCGGACACCGACTCCAACCGGGACCAGGACGGCGGGAAGCTGGACACCCGCTGGCTGGTGGTGTTCGTGCGGACGGGCCCCGACGCCCTGTGGAAGGCGGCCTACCTCGGCGTCCTCCCGGCGGCCCAGGTGCCGGAGTTCACTCTGGACGGGGACGGGCTCGCCACCCCGGTGAAGCCGCGGGATGAGGAGCTGGCCGTGCCGCCCGCGGATCTGAGCGCCTCGTACACCGGCTATCTGCAGAACGGCACCCCGGACGTGTTCGCCCCGTCCACCTCGACCTCCGGCTGGCGCGAGACGCGCCGCACCACCCGGCGGGCGGGGTTCTCGTACCAGTACGTCGACCAGCCGCTGACGGGCAGCACGTTCGCGCCGCTGGGGCTGCGCACCGAGGACGGCGGGGCGCTGGTCTTCTTCAACAGCAAGCACTTCGAGCGGCAGGTCGCCGCGAAGGGGCTGCGGCCCGAGGTCAACCCGGATGTGAAGGCGCTGCTCACCGGCGAGGTGAACAGCACCCTCACCAAGGAGCGGGTCTCCAGCCAGCTGGTGCACGTGCCGCCGCGGGCCGCGGGGGCCGGTGCGGAGGCGGGCTCCGGCGGCAAGGTGCGGATGCTGAACCGGCTGCCGGGCCTGATCGCGGCGAAGGGCGAATAGGCGCCCGGCGCGGATCGGCGCCTCCGCGCGGCTCAGCTCTTTTGCGCGGCTCAGCTCTTCCGCGCGGCTCAGCTCTTCCGCGATTCCGCGCGGCTCAGCGGCTCAGCGGCCAGGCGATCGCGTCGTGGTCCAGCTCGCTCTGCTCGGCGCTGCCCACGTACCGCGCGCAGGCATCCGTGAGCGTCTCCAGCAGGGTCAGCGGGTCGGGCAGCTCGTGCTCGGGCCCGCGCACCCAGCGGACGTCCAGCTCACCGGGGAGCCGGGCGGGCGGCAGGAGGACATAGCTGCCCCGGCAGTGCCAGCGCAGACCCGGGTGGGCGTCCATCGTCTCGGGGTGGCAGTCCAGCTCGCAGGGCCACCACTCGTCCTCGTCCTCGGGGGTGCCGCGGGTGGCGGTGAAGAAGAGCATCCGGTCGTCGCCGGACTCGGCGACCGGACCGACGTCGATGCCCGCGTCGAGAAGTCGCTCCAGGGCGCTCCGGCCGGCGGTGAGCGGTACGTCCAGCACGTCGTGGATCATGCCGGTCGCGGTGATGAAGTTGGCCTGCGGCTGACCGGCCGCCCAGCGCTCGATCTGGGCCCGGTCGGTGGTCGACTGGGTCTGCCAGGCGAAGGAGACGGGATGCCGGGCGGGGGTGGGACAGCCGATGCGTTCGCACGAACACCGGTATCCGACGGGGTGGGCGGCGGGCGCGATCGGCATGCCCGCCTCGGCGACCGCCAGGAGCAGCGCCACCCGGGCCGACTCGTCGGTGTCGGCCCCCGATGATCTGGGACGTCGCCGCAGCCACTGGGAGATCCTGCTCTCTGTGCCGCGGAAACGGCCGGAATCGGCGCCCATCTATCCCCTCACCTCAGCAGTTCACCTCAGCGTTGCCTGTCCATGGTCGCACCATCCTGCGGTTCGGGTGGCCAGAGTTCACCAGCGGGGCCGTGTACCACTGCGCCGAGTGAGCACCATCACGCCCGATATCCCCATATTCTGGATACGACGGAGGGGGTGGGTGGTCACGTTCGCGGAGCGAGCCCGCCGATCGCGTAATCGACGATCTCGTCGGCGTACGCGTGGGTGAGCGGCAGGGTCCGGAGCAGCCAGCGGTGCATCAGCGGCCCGATGAGCAGTTCCAGGGCGATCCGGGGATCGACGTCGGCGCGTACGTCCCCGGCCTCCTGGGCGGCCCGCAGCCGTGTGACGTACAACGCGAGCTGCGGGTCGAGCAGCTTGTGGACGAACTCGGCCCCGAGCTTCGCGTCCACGACGCCCTCGGCGGTCAGCGCGCGGGTGGGGGCCTCCAGCGTCGGGTCGTTCAGCTCGTCGACGGTGGCCCGCAGGACGAGCTTGAGGTCGGCGACCAGGTCACCGGTGTCGGGAATGCCCGGGGCGGTCTCGCCGGGCCCGGCCCCGACCTCCTCGGCGGCCCGGCCCGCCAGGTCCAGGAAGGCGTCCATCAGCACGGCGGCCTTGGAGGGCCACCAGCGGTAGATGGTCTGCTTGCCCACCCCGGCGCGGGCGGCGATACCCTCGATCGTCGTCCGCCGGTATCCCACCTCCGTGACGAGGGCGAGGGCGGCGTCGTGGATGGCGCGGCGGGAGCGGTCGCTGCGGCGGCTGGAGTCGGGTGCCTTGGTGGGTGCCATGCGGCCAATCTACCCCCGGACGAACCGATACGTATCGTCTTGGAATGTCTCCGGTGATGCTCCCGGGCGCGTCCCCCGTGACGTCCCCCGTGACGTCTCCCGCGGCGTTCGGTGGACCGCCCCGTCGAATCGCTGCGGATCCGGCGCGCGCAGCGCACCATGGGCTCACGCACAGACCGTGCGCATCCCACCGTTCCGCGGCCCCGGCCGCCGATCGCGAGGAGCCGGATGTGAACCGTGAGGCCACCCCTCGTCGTTACCTGATGTGCGCGCCGACGCACTTCCGGGTCACCTACTCCATCAACCCGTGGATGGACCCGTCCAAACCCGTCGACCTGCCGCTCGCCCAGACCCAGTGGGAGGATCTGCGCGACCGCTACCGGAGCCTCGGCCACACCGTCGAGCTGCTCACCCCCCGCCCCGACCTGCCCGACATGGTCTTCGCCGCCAACGGCGCCACGGTGATCGGCGGCCGGGTGCTCGGCGCGCTGTTCGCGTACCGGGAGCGGTTCGAGGAGGCCGGGGCCCACCGGGACTGGTTCCGGGAGAACGGCTTCGCCGAGGTGCATGAGCCGGAACACGTCAACGAGGGCGAGGGGGACTTCGCCGTCACCGCCTCCTACCTGCTGGCCGGGCGGGGATTCCGGTCCAGCCCGCTCTCACACATGGAGGCCCAGGAGTTCTTCGGGGCGCCGGTCATCGGCCTCGATCTGGTGGACCCGCGCTACTACCACCTGGACACCGCGCTCTGTGTGCTGGACGCGGCGGCCGACGAGATCATGTACTACCCGGACGCGTTCTCCGCGGGCAGCCGGGCGGTGCTGCGCCGGCTGTTCCCGGACGCGCTGCTGGCGCGGGAGGCGGACGCGGCGGCGTTCGGGCTCAACTCGGTGAGCGACGGGCGGCACGTGCTGCTGCCGCAGGGCGCGACCGGGCTGCTCGGTCCCCTGCGGGACCGGGGCTACGAGCCGGTCCCGATGGACCTGGGCGAACTGCTCAAGGGCGGCGGCAGCGTGAAGTGCTGTACGCAGGAGCTGCGCGGCTAGCCTTCGGCTTTTTCGGCTCCTCCGGTGCCTTCCGGCGGCCAGGGATCGCCCCAGGCGACGTCCCTGGCCGCCCGGTACAGCGCGCCGTGGCGCTTGCTCACCGTGGCGCGGGCCAGCCCCTCGTCCCGGGTGCACAGCTCCAGCTGGACCAGGCCCTTGCGGATCTGCGGCTTGCGGGTGATCCGGGCGGGCGCCGGGGCGGCGGGGAAGCGGGTGCCGACGACGTAACTGAACTTCTCGTCCTCGTGGCTCAGCGAGCCGCCCTTGACCTGCCGGTGCAGCGAGGAGCGGCTGACCCGGGCCGAGAAGTGGCACCAGTCGGTCCCGGGCGCGATCGGGCAGGCGTCGCTGTGCGGGCAGGGGGCGGCGATCCGCAGCCCGGCGGCGGTCAACCGGTCGCGGGCCTCGATGATCCGGGCGTAGCCGTCGGGGGTGCCGGGCTCGACGATCACCACGGCCTGCCCGGCCCCGGCGGCCGCGTCGACCAGTTCGGTCCTGGCGGCGGCCGGGAGTTCCTTGAGGACGTAGCTGACGGTGATCAGGTCGGCCGGGGCGAGCTCCAGGGCCGCCCCGATCCGGGCCCGCTCCCAGCGCGCGGCGCGGAGCGACGGCACACCGGAGGCCTCGGCCAGTTCCCGGCCGAGCGCGAGGGCCGGTTCGGCCCAGTCCAGGACGGTGGTGGCCGGGCCCTCCCAGGCCCCGGCGACCGCCCAGCTCGCCGCGCCCGTGCCGCCGCCGATGTCGGTGTGGGTGGCGGGGGCCCAGCCGGGCGCGGCCTCGACGAGGGCGTCGAGGGCCGACCGTACGGCTTCGAAGGTGGCGGGCATCCGGTACGCGGCGTACGCGACGACGTCGGAGCGGTCCCGCAGGATCGGGGCGTTCGTCGGGGTCTCCCCGCGGTAGCTGGCGATCAGCCGGTCGACGGCCTGCGCGGCCTGCTTGGGCGGCAGCCCGTCGAGCAGCCCGGCCAGCGCCGCGCGCAGGGACTGTGCGGTGGGGAGGGTGGCGTTCACCGGCGAATTGTAGGCGGAGGCGGCCCGTCGGCCGCATTCCGCTTCGCCGTCGCCGGAGGGGGTACGCGGGGACGTACGCGGGCGGGACGGGGGCCGGGCGGGCCCGCACCCGGGGTTCACGTAACCGGTACGGAACAGGAATCCGGCGAACTCCACGTGGCCGGAGGGCTGTTGCTACGCTGACCCGCGCGTGCACGGCACCAGATCAAGATGGTCCAGCGGGGGAGCCATGAGGCAGAAGATCGTGCGGCTGACGCTGGTCGGCGGGGTGGTCTTTCTCGCCCTGCTCCTGCTGCTGGCCACCTGCGGCGGCGACCCCGAGGGGAAGAAGAAGGACGACGGCGCGGCCACCGCCACGGCGAAGCCGGTGCTGCCGAGCGCGGGTCCGGTGACCCGGCTGACCGTTCCGCCCCAGTACACGACGGACCGGGGCTGGGAGATCATCGGCTCCTCCCCCGATGTCGCCGTCTCCCACTCCACGGGGCTGCTGGCCTATCTGGAGCGGTCCGAGGGGAACCGCTACCGGTTGCGCACGGTCGACACGGCCACCGGCGAGCTGGGCTGGCGCGGCCGGGCCTGGCGGCCGCCGGACCCGCTGCACTACCCGAAGCTCGCCACGGTGGCCAAGGGCGACCGGCAGTACTTCGTGACCTGGTCCTACGGGAAGGTCGGCGACGGCCTTTCGCCGGAGGACACCGTCCTCGCCCTGGATCTGTACGACGTGACGAACGGGAACCGGCAGCGCGTCGAGGTGCCGTGGTCCGGGGCCCCGAAGGTGACCACGACCGGGCCGGGCATCGTGATCAGCGACGCGAAGGCGAACAGCACCCTGGTGGACCCGGTCACCGGTGAGGTGTCCGAGCTGGGCGCGGAGAAGCTCGGGTATCCCAAGGGCTGCCCGGCCTGCAAGCAGCTCACCGAGGTGCACGGCCGGACCGCCGACGGCCTGCTGGTGGGCGGGGCGCGGGAGTTCTGGGTGCGTGGCGGCTGGTTCAGCCGGAACGTCGCGCCCAAGGGGACCGAGAAGGACAGCGGGGTGGTGACGTCGATGACCCCGGACCACGTACTGGCGAAGTGGCAGCCCGCCAAGAAGACCAAGCGGGCGGCGACCCATGAGCTGTGGGCGGTGCACGACGCGGCGACCGGGGAGGTGCTCACCTCGGTGGAGTGCCACAAGCCGGCCATAAAGCCGGGGCGCTACCCGCAGGCGGTCCTCTCCCCCTCGGGCGACTACCTGATCGCCGGGAACCTCGCCTTCGACCTGGCGGCGAAGCAGGGCCGCTGCTTCGAGGACGAGGGCGGCACCGCGCATCTGACGCTGGCCACGGTGACGGACGACGGCATCGCGTACGGGGCCGAGAACGCGCGCGACGCCTCGGAGGCGCTGTCCGGCGGCGGGCTCCCGGTCGCGATGGACTTCGCGACCTGGAGCACCGAGCGGCTGTCGCGCAACGCCCGGCTGCCGGGGACGGAGACGACGGGGGTCGGGGTGTTCCGCTGGACCGACCGGCAGGACCGTACGCATCTGATCGGCTACCCGCGCACGGGCTGACCCCCCGCCGGCCGGCCCGTCCCCGGCCGGCTCCTCAAGGGCTCAGAGGCCGCCGGCCTCGCGTCCCGCGCGCTGCCAGGGGCGGCACAGGAGCAGGAAGCAGCCCACCGCCGCCACCGCGCAGCTCACCTGGACGACGGCCATCGGGACGGCCGTGTCCTCCCCCGCGATGCCGACCAGCGGGGAGGCGACGGCCCCGATGAGGAACGAGGACGTGCCGAGCAGCGCGGAGGCGGAGCCCGCCGCGTGCTTGGTCCGCATGAGGGCCTGGGCGTTGGTGTTCGGCATCGCGAGGCCCATCGCCGACATCAGCACGAACAGCCCGGCCGCTACGGGGACGAGCCCGACCTCGCCGAAGACGCCGGTCGTCATGAGGAGCAGCGCGACGGCGGCCAGCACGATCACGGCGAGGCCGAGGCCGAGCACCTTGTCGAGGCGGAACCGGCCCACGAGGAGCTTGCCGTTGATCTGCCCGACGACGATCAGGCCGATGGAGTTGAGCCCGAAGAGCAGGCTGAAGGTCTGCGGCGATGCACCGTAGATCTCCTGGACGACGAACGGGGAGGCGGAGATGTACGCGAACAGGACGGCGAAGGCGAGCCCGCCCGCGACCATGTAGCCGGTGAAGACCCGGTCGGCGAGCAGCCCGCGCATGGTGCGCAGGGCGTCGGTGACCCCGCCGGTGTGACGGGCCGCGGGCGGCAGCGTCTCGTGCAGCCACCTCCACACCACGAGGGTGAGCACGATGCCGACGGCGGTCAGCACGACGAAGATGCCCCGCCAGTCGGTGACCCGCAGGACCTGCCCGCCGATCAGCGGCGCGACGATCGGGGCGGCCCCGGAGATCAGCATCAGGGTGGAGAAGAAGCGGGCCATCTCCACGCCGTCGTAGAGGTCGCGCACCACGGCCCGCGCGATGACGATCCCGGCCGCGCCCGCGAGCCCCTGGAGGAGGCGGAAGCCGATGAGGAGTCCGGCGGTGGGGGCCAGGGCGCAGATCGCGGTGGCGAGGACGTAGACGACCATGCCGAGGAGCAGCGGCGTGCGGCGGCCCCAGCGGTCGCTCATCGGTCCGACGACGAGCTGGCCGAGCGCCATTCCGGCCAGGCACGCGGTCAGCGTGAGCTGGATGGTGGCGGCGGGGGCGCTCAGGGAGTCGGTGACGGCGGGGAGGGCCGGGAGGTACATGTCCATCGACAGCGGCGGCAGGGCGGTGAGCCCGCCGAGGACCAGGGTGACCAGGAGTCCGGTGCGCCGGGCGGCCTTCGCCGCCGGGGCCGGAAGGCCGGGGACTCCGGGGCCGGTCCCGGAGGAGGGTATGTGCTCTTGCTGGGCCCGGCCGCCGCCGCTCTCCGGCATTCTCATCTCCACATCGTTGAATCCGCATCTATGCTCTCAGCTCGACCGGAGTGGTCGATACCTTTTTCGGGTGGGCTGGGGTGGCGGGCATGAGTGACAGGGTGCGCTGGGGTGTTCTGGCGACGGGCGGCATAGCCGCGACCTTCACGGCGGACGTACAGGGACTGCCGGACGCCGAGGTGGTGGCCGTCGCCTCGCGGACGGAGGCCTCGGCGCGGGCCTTCGCCGACCGGCACGGGATCGCCCGGGCCTACGGGAGCTGGGCGGAGCTGGTCGCCGACGACACGGTGGACGTGGTCTACGTGGCCACCCCGCACTCGGCGCACCACGCGGCGGCCTCGCTCGCGCTGAAGGCCGGGAAGCACGTGCTGTGCGAGAAGGCGTTCACGCTCAACAGCCGGGAGGCGAAGGAGCTGGTCGCGCTCGCCCGGGAACGCGGTCTGTTCCTGATGGAGGCCATGTGGACCTACCTCAACCCGGTGGTGCGCCGGCTGACCGAGCTGGTCCGGGACGGGGCGATCGGCGAGATCCGTACCGTCCAGGCGGACTTCGGCTTCGCGGGCGACTTCGCCCCGGGCCACCGGCTGCGCGACCCGGCCCTCGGCGGCGGGGCCCTGCTGGACCTCGGGGTCTACCCGGTCTCCTTCGCCCACCTGCTGCTGGGCGAGCCGGACCGGATCCAGGCCGACGCGCTGCTCTCCCCCGAGGGCGTGGACCTGAACACGGGCATGCTGCTCGGCTGGGACTCCGGTGCGACCGCGCTGCTGTCCTGCTCGATCGTCGGCCACCATCCGACGGCGGCCACCGTGATCGGCACGGCGGGCCGGATAGACCTCCCGCGCGACTTCTTCCACCCGGACCACTTCGTGCTGCGGCGGGCGGGCGCGGAGCCGGAGACGATCACGTCGGGGCCGGGACCGCAGGGGCTCTCCGGCATGCAGTACGAGGCGGTGGAGGTGGCACGCGCGGTGCGGGCGGGCGAGCCGGAGTCGCCGCTCGTGCCGTTGGAGGGTTCGCTGGCGGTGATGCGGACGCTCGACGCGGTCCGGGACCGCATCGGCGTCCGCTACCCGGCGGATCTCTGAGCCCTGTTACGCGGGTGTGAGCCCCGGGTTCCCGGCCTCCGTGACGAACGAGGCCGCGGTGGTGACGGGCGCGCCGGGGGTCGTGACGGCCGCGACCGTACGGAAGTCGGCGCGGGCCTCCTCCGTGCCGAGGGTGACGAGCGCGTAGCCGCGCCGCCCGTTGTAGTGCTTGAGGTGCGGGTTGGCGCGGGTCTGGTTCTCCCAGTTGGCGGGCCGGTCCGCGCCGTCCTTGCCGCTGGCGATGGAGGTGGTGACGATCTCCGTGCCGACGGTGCGCGACGCGGGGTCGTCGAAGTCCTTCTTCAGGTCGAAGGCGTAGGAGACGTGGACGTCGCCGGTGAGGACCATCAGGTTGTCCACCCCGGCGGCCTCGGCCCCGGCCAGCACCCGCTGCCGGGAGGCGGGGTAGCCGTCCCAGGAGTCCATGGAGAGCTTGTAGGCGTCGGCGGGCACATTGCGCCGCCGGGCGAAGGTGACCTGCTGCGGGACGACGTTCCAGGTGGCGTTCGAGGCCCGCCAGCCGTTGATCAGCCAGCGTTCCTGGGTGGCCCCGGTCATGGTGCGGGCGGGGTCCTCGGACTCGGGGCCGGGGGTGCGCCAGCCGTCGCCGTACGCCTGGTCGCTGCGGTACTGGCGGGTGTCGAGGATGTCGAACTGGGCGAGCCGGCCGAAGCGGAGGCGGCGGTAGAGGGTCATGTCGGGTCCGGTGGGGCGCTGGGAAGTGCGCAGCGGCTGGTTCTCCCAGTACGCGCGGTACGCGGCGGCCCGGCGGAGCAGGAACTCCTCGGGGGTGACGTCGTTCTCGGGGATCTCGCCGGCGTAGTTGTTCTCGGTCTCGTGGTCGTCCCAGGTGACGACGAAGGGGTGGGCGGCGTGGGCGGCGCGCAGGTCCGGGTCGGACTTGTAGAGGGCGTAGCGCAGCCGGTAGTCCTCCAGCGTCGTCGTCTCGCGGTTGAAGAGGTCCGGGAGGCGGCGGTCGGTGTAGTCGCGGGCCCCGCCGGTGGCGTTGACGGCGTACTCGTAGAGGTAGTCGCCGAGGTGGAAGACGACGTCGACGTCCTCGGCCGCGAGGTGGCGGTGGGCGGTGAAGTACCCGTCGTGGTACGCCTGGCAGGAGACGGCGGCCAGGGTGAGGGAGCTGTTGCGGGCGCCGGGGGCGGGGGCGGTGCGGGTGCGGCCGACCGGGCTGGTCCAGCTGCCGGTGCGGAAGCGGTAGTGGTAGAGGCGGCCGGAGTCGAGCCCCTGGACCTCGGCGCGGACGCTGTGGGCGAACTCGGGGTGGGCGGTGACCGATCCGCGCCGCTCGATACGGCGGAAGCGCTCGTCGCGGGCGATCTCCCAGCGCACCTCGATGCGGCCGGGCGGCAGTCCGCCGCCCGGTTCGAAGGGGCGGGGCGCGAGCTTGGTCCAGATCAGGACGGACGTGGGGTGCGGATCGCCGGAGGCGACGCCCAGGGTGAAGGGGTCCTCGGTGATCCGGCGGGCGTCGGCCTCGGCGGCGCTCGCCGTGCCGGCGGCGGGCAGGTTGACCGCGAAGGCGAGCGCGGCGGCGGCTCCGGTGGAGGTCAGGAAGCGCCGGCGGCCCACTCCCGGTTCCCGTACGCGGGCGGCGGTGCTGAGTTCGATGGCTCGGGTGCTCTGATCGGGCGTCATGATGGTCTGTGCGGCGGTCATATGCCCTCCTCGGCCCGGATGCTGTCGGGATTCATGGCAGCGAGAGGGGACGACGCACCGTTGTCGCGTGCACAACATCCGCATGGCGGGTCGATGAGCACCGCGTGCCCTGTGCACGGATCTGTCCCGTACGCTGCCGGGCCATGAACACAGAGCAGACGGAGCAGACAGAGCAGACCGAACGGGTGGCGCGCGGCGGGGACGGAGGGCGGCCGGGGCGGAAGGTCGCCGTCCTCACGGGGGCGGGGTCGGGGATCGGACGGGCCGTCGCGCTCGCCCTCGCGAGCGCGGGCTGGTCGCTCGCGCTCGCGGGCCGGCGGGCCGAGCCGCTGGCGGAGACGGCGGCCGCCGCCGGGGACGCCGAGGCGCTGTGCGTCACGACGGACGTCACGGACGCCGAAGAGGTGGCCGCGCTCTTCACCGCCGTACGGGAGCGGTTCGGCCGGCTGGACCTGCTGTTCAACAACGCGGGCACGTTCGGCCCCGGCGGCGTACCGCTGGAGGACCTGGCCGCCGCGGACTGGCGGGCGGTCGTCGACGTGAACCTGACGGGCTCGTTCCTGTGCGCGCAGGCGGCGTACCGGCAGATGAAGGAGCAGGATCCGCAGGGCGGCCGCATCATCAACAACGGCTCGATCTCCGCCCACGCGCCGCGCCCGCACTCGATCGCGTACACCGCGACCAAGCACGCGATCACCGGACTGACGAAGTCGCTGTCGCTGGACGGCCGCCCCTACCGGATCGCCTGCGGCCAGATCGACATCGGCAACGCGGCGACGGAGATGACCGAGCGGATGCGGACCGGGATCCTCCAGGCCAACGGGGAGCTGGCGGTGGAGCCGGTGATGGCGGCGGCGGACGTGGCACGGACGGTGCTGCACATGGCGGAGCTGCCGCTGGAGGCGAACGTCCAGTTCGCGACGGTCATGGCGACGAACATGCCGTACGTCGGACGGGGCTGAGGCGGGGAGCCAGGGGACGGCCGGGGGGCACGAGGAGTCATGGGGGATTACACCTTCGGCAGCTCCACCGTCGGGGCGGGCAGGACTGCCCGGGGGGGCAACCCGTCCTCTCCCACGGGGGAATGACAGAGGCGGCGGCCCGGTTGTCTGCTGCATGACACCTGATCACCGGACCGAGGTCCTGCGCTACACCGCCTTCTCCGCCGATCCCGCGGGCGGGAACCCCGCCGGGGTCGTCCTGGACGCGACCGGGCTCGACGAGGAGCGGATGCTCACGATCGCGGCGGAGCTGGGCTACAGCGAGTCGGCGTTCCTGACGGAGCGGACCGGCGAAGGCGCGTACACCATCCGGTACTTCAGCCCGAAGGCCGAGGTGCCGTTCTGCGGCCACGCCACGGTCGCCACGGCCCTGGCACTGGCCGAACGGGACGGACCGGGCGCGCTGGAGTTCGCGACGCCCGCGGGTCCGGTCCCGGTCTCCGTCGTCCGGGAGGGCGACGAGCTCCGAGCCACCCTGACCAGCGTGGCGCCGCACGTCGAGGAGGTCGCGGAGGCCGACCTGGCGGAGGCGCTGGCGGCCCTGGACTGGCCGGCCGCCGACCTCGATCCGGCCCTGCCGCCCCGGATCGGCTACGCCGGGGCCCGGCACCTGGTGCTGGCCGCCGCCACCCGGGAACGGCTGGCGGACCTGGACTACGACTTCGCGCGGCTGGAGGCGCTGATGCGCCGGCTCGACCTGACCACCCTGCAACTGGTGTGGCGCGAGGGGCCCGAGGTCTTCCACGTCCGGGATCCGTTCCCGGTGGGCGGGGTCGTCGAGGACCCGGCGACGGGCGCGGCGGCGGCGGCCTTCGGCGCGTACGCACGGGAGCTCGGACTCGTACCGGAGGCGGCCGTGCTGACCCTGCACCAGGGGGCGGACATGGGCCGCCCGGGCACCCTCACCGTCGAACTGCGCGCGGGCGACGCCCGGATCCGGGTCAGCGGAACGGGCACCCGGATCGGCTGACACCGGTCGGCCCCAGCGGGCCGTGTTCGTGGCCGGGGGCCTCCGGCGTACGGGGCTTCCGGCGTAGGGGCCGTGGCCTCCGGTGTACGGGGCCGGGGCCTCCGGCGTACGGCCGGGGATTCCGGCGTACGGGGCCGGGGCCTCCGGCGTACGGGCCCGGTCCGGGCCGGAAGCCGGGCTCAGCCGGTGGCGTTCCTGGCCGGGGAGACATGGGCGTACCAGCGCTCCGTCTCCTCCGGGCCGAGGGCGCGCTCCAGCAGGACGTCACCGCGCATGCCGGGGAAGAAGCGGCCCGCGGGCCAGGTCCGCCGGTAGGACGGCTCGTCCAGGACCAGCAGCCGGACGCCGTCGACGACGGGTATGTCGGCGGGGGCGCCCTCGTTCCAGATCAGTCCGCCGTCCGGGGCCACCAGGTCGAAGGAGCCCACCGTGTCCACCTGGCCGGGGGTCTCCCGGCAGACGGCCGCCTCCTGCGACGACGGCGCGCGGCCCTCCACATGGCCGCCGCCGATGAGCGCGTCGGCGAGCAGGGTGTGCAGCTGGAAGTTGTCCCCGATGCCGGAGATCCGCAGGAGGTAGCCGCTGCCGCTCGACCGGTGGAGGGCGACGAGCGGTTCGTCGTCCAGCACCAGGAGGGCGTGGGCGAGGGACTTCAGCTCCAGGCCGGAGGCCCGCTCCACCGCACCGAGCAGCCGCAGCGCGTCGCCCCGGGAGCCGGCCTCGCGCCGTACGCCGGGGTGGTTCAGCATGGCGACGGCGGCCATCTCCCACTGGGGAAGCGTCCCCCAGCCGACGGCCGCCTCGAAGCCCGCCCGCTCCACGAGCTCCGGGCCCGGTTCGCCGCCGTCCGGGGCGGGGAACGCGCCGCCCCCGGTCGCGGTCCAGGCGTCGGCGAACGCCACGGCCTGTTCCAGGGCCCACCGCAGCCCGGCGAGCACCGCCGGGGCGCAGCGCTCGGCGTCCGCGCCACGCTCGACGCAGGCCCCCACGAGCACGGCGACGACGGCACGCGGGGCGGGCGGCACCTGCTCCAGCACGGCCGCGAGCCGCGGCCCGCCGTCCAGCAGCTCCGGCTCCCGGGCCTGCCCGAAGGTCTCCTGCAACCGGACGAACGCCTTGCCGGACCGCTTGGCGTCGTGCGCCGACACCGCCGCCTCGAAGTCGGCGACGGCCCCCCCGAACCCGGTTCTACCGAATATCATTCCACCACTTTATCGACGGCCCGTTCGATGCCACGAAGCCGGTCCCGCCCGGCAGAAACCCGGCCTTCTCCACGGGCTCCCGTGCCCCTCACCGTACGAACGCGCCCGCCCGCGCGGCGGCGACGGCTGCGGCCGCCGACCGGTCGGCGGCCTCCTCGTCCAGCGGGGCGCCACTGGCGAGCAGCCGGTAGTACAGCGGCGCCGACACCGCCGCGATCACCTCGCCCGGGTCCGTCCCCACGGGCAGTTCACCGCGCTCGACCGCCGCTTCGACGCAGCCGGACCACTCCCCGATCCGCACCGCGTAGAAGCGGTGGAGGGCCTCGGCGGTCCGTGGATCGCAGGCGGCGGCCGCGATGACGGCCACGAAGAGGAGGCCCTGGCGGGGATCGGTCAGCGTGCGGACCACGAGGCGGGCGTTGGCCCGGAGATCCTCGGCCAGGGATCCGGTGTCGGTACGCGGCAGGGACTGCTCCGCCATGTCCGTGAGCAGATCGGCGACCAGCCCGGCCGGGGTGGACCAGCGACGGTAGACGGTCGTCTTGCCGACCTCCGCCCGCCGGGCGACGTCGGCCAGGTCGAGCCCGTCGAAACCGTGCTCGACCAGCGCGTCACCGGCCGCCCGCAGCACCGCCTCCCGCACCCGGGCGGTGCGGCCGCCGGGGCGCACGGTGCCGGGCTCCACACCCCCGGCCCCCATGCCTTCGACCCGCGCACCTCCCGCCCCGACGCTCCCGGCCCCGACGTTCCCGGGCTCCTCGCGATCAGTACCTTCCCGAGCCATAACGGGCCTCCAGTTCCATTAACAACACTCCCCCTGCTACGGTGACGCCACCCTAACGGAACCACGGGACCGTTAAGGGCTTCCCGTCTCCAGGAAGGCGCCCTGCCATGCCCACATCCAGTACCGCGTCCTCGTCCTCCGCATCCTCCGCATCCTCCGGCATCGACCACGCGGCGGGCCCCACGGCCGACCCGCCCGCCTCCTCCCCGCGCATGTCCGGCCGCCAGAAACTCGTCCTGGCCCTGCTGCTCGGCTCCCAGTTCATGATCGCGGTGGACTTCTCGATCCTGAACGTGGCGCTGCCCGTCGTCGGGGAGGGGCTCGGCTTCTCCCTCGCCGGTCTCCAGTGGATCGCCACCTCCTTCGCGCTCGCCGCCGCCGGGTTCACCCTGCTCTTCGGCCGGGTCGCCGACCTCGTGGGCCGCAAGAACCTGTTCGTCGGCGGCATGGCCGTCCTCGGCCTCTCCTCCGTACTCGGCGGCCTCGCCACCTCGCCCGAGGTGCTGCTCTCCGCTCGCGTGCTCCAGGGCCTGGCCACCGCGGCCGTCACCCCGGCCGGACTCGCGCTGCTGACCACCGCGTTCAGGGAAGGGCCGCTGCGCGAACGGGCGCTGGGGCTCAACGGGGCCCTGATGTCGGCCGGCTTCACCGCCGGGGCGATTCTCGGCGGGCTGCTGACGGACCTGCTCTCCTGGCGCTGGGCCTTCTTCATCAACGTCCCCGTGGCCGCCCTCGTCGTGATCCTGGCCCCGACCGTGATCACCGACTCCAGGCCGGAGGAACGCCCGAGACTCGACGTGCCCGGAGCCGTCGCCGTCACCGGCGGGCTGCTGCTGCTCGTCCTGGGGCTCACCCGGGCCGGCGAGACCGGCTGGACCAGGCCGGCCACGCTGGCCGCGCTGGCCGCCGGAGCCGTCCTCCTCGTCGCGTTCGTCCGCATCGAGCAGCGAGCAGCGGCCCCGCTCGTCCCGATCCGCGTCCTGAAGCGGCGCAGCGTCGTCTGGGGCAACACCGCCGGGCTGATCGCCTTCGCCACCGAGACCTCGCTGGTGTTCCTGCTGACCCTCTACCTCCAGGAGGTCCTGGGCTACTCCGCACTCGCCACCGGCCTCGCGTTCGGCGTGCTCGGCGCGGGCACGGTCCTCGGCGGGGTGCTCGGCGGACGGGCGGTGGGCCGCTTCGGCAACCGCCGCGCCATCGTCCTCGGCGGCACCGTCCAGGCCGCCGCCACCCTCTCCCTCGTGGCGCTCGGCACGTCCGGTGCCTGGGTCTGGCTCCTGCTGACGGCCACCTTCGTCGGCGGCGTCGGCAACATGCTGATGATCGTCGGCTTCATGGTCACGGCGACCTCGGGCCTGCCGGACGAGGAGCAGGGGCGGGCCACCGGGTTGGCGACGATGACGCAGCAGGTGGGCATCGCCCTGGGCATTCCGGTGATGAGCGCGGTCGTCACCGCCCGGACGGGGGCCGCGAACGGGCCCGACGCGGTACTGTCCGGCGTCTCCACCGCGATCCTGGTCAACTCCGCCCTGGTCCTGGCAGGCGCCGTGCTGGCCGGCTACTTCCTGGCGGGCGGGGCCCGGACGCCGAAGGACGGGTGACGACGTGGGCCCTGCGCGACCTCGGCGTCCCGCGCCTCCAGCTCTCCATCGAGCCGTGGAACACCGCCTCCGCCCGGATCGCCGAGGACGTCGGGTTCCGGCGGGAGGGACTCCTGCGCGGCCGGCAGCAGGTGGGCGACGAGCCGCGGGACATGGCCGTGTACGCGCTGCTGAACAGCGACGGACCGGTGAATGGCCGGGCGGTAACCGCACGCTGAACACCGAGGCGTTACGATCGCGGGCACCGCTGCCGACCAGCAGCCGGCCACCGGCAGCCGAGTTCCAGGAGTACCGACCGTGTCCGCACCGCGCATCGGCGTATCCATCGTGACCATGGGAGACCGCCCGCAGGCGGTCGAGGCGCTGCTGGCGTCGGTGGCCATGCAGGACGTCCGGCCCACCCGGCTCGTGATCATCGGCAACGGTACGGCCCTTCCGGACTACTCCTCCACGCCCGGCCTGGAGGATCTCGACGGCGGGGTGACCACCATCGAGCTGCCGGAGAACCTCGGCTGCCCGGGCGGCCGGAACGAGGGGCTGCGCAGGCTCGCCGAGATCGGCGACGTGGACGTGGTGATCGAGCTGGACGACGACGGACTGCTGGTCGACAAGGACGTCTTCCGCCGCGTGCGGGACCGCTTCGCGGCCGACGACCGGCTCGGCATCATCGGCTTCCGGATCGCCGACGAGACCGGCGAGACGCAGCGCCGCCATGTGCCGCGCCTGCGGGCGGGCGACCCGATGCGCGGCGGCCCGGTCACGGCGTTCCTGGGCGGAGGCCACGCGTTCTCGATGAAAATGCTGGCGCAGACCGGTCTGTGGCCCGCGGAGTTCTTCTTCACCCACGAGGAGACAGACCTGGCCTGGCGGGCGCTGGATGCCGGCTGGAAGGTCGAGTACGACCCCGAGCTGCTGCTCCAGCACCCGAAGACGTCCCCGGCCCGGCACGCGGTCTACTACCGGATGACGGCCCGCAACCGCGTCTGGCTCGCCCGCCGCAACCTGCCCCTCCCCCTGGTCCCCGCCTACCTCGGCACCTGGACCCTGCTCACCCTCGCCCGCACCCGTGACCCGAAGGGCCTGCGCGCCTGGGCGGGCGGCTTCGCCGAGGGCGTCCGCACCCCGTGCGGGGAGCGGCGCCCGATGCGCTGGTCCACGGTGTGGCAGATGACGCTGCTGGGCCGCCCGCCGGTCATCTGACCGACCACCGGACCCGCCGCTACGGCGTCCAGCGGTACAGGACGTCCGGCTCGTTCTCCTCGTTGCGGCCGCCGTCGTCGAAGGCGACGGCGGTGAAGCCGTGCCGCTCGTAGAAGGCGCGGGCGGCGGTGTTGCGCTGGAACACGTACAGGCCGATGGGCCCGTCCACGGCCCCGCGCACCTCGGCCAGCAGGCGGCTCCCGATCCCCCGCCGCACCGCGTCGGGCCGCAGATAGAGATGATCGAGCTCGTCGCCGCCGGCGAGCGCGGCGAACCCGAGCAGTTCCCCGCCCTCTCCGCCCTCTCCGCCCTCTCCGCCCTCCCTGTTCTGCCCTGCCCGCCCGGACTGTTCGGCCACCCACACCGCGGTGCTGGTGGGCAGCACGACATGGGTCATCCAGGCGAGGGTGTCCTCGTCGCTGTGGATCCGCGGCAGATACGGCATGGCGGCGGCCCGGGAGTCCAGGAAGACCCGCGTGACGGCTTCCGCGTCCGCGGCCGTCGCCAGGCGCAGCCGTACTCCGTCGGGTGCGGGCCGGCGCCCGGTCTCATGCTCCGTCATGCCGATGATCAGATCATGGGGTCGAGCCACACCGGAAGAACCCCGGGCAGGCCACAATGGAAGGGCTTCCAGATCCGTTGCGAGGGAAGGCCCGCGTCCATGGCCGAGGAACTGCCGCACCGGCACGCCACGCTCGACGAGGTGGCCGCGCTGGCCGGTGTGTCGCGGTCGGTGGCCTCCCGGGTGATCAACAACGCTCCCCATGTCAGCCGGGCCAAGCGGGAGTCCGTCGAGAAGGCGATCAGGAAACTCGGCTACGTACCCGACCCGAAGGCGCGCGCCCTGGCCACGCGTCAGGCGGGTGCGGCCGCACTGGTCATCTCGCGGGACGACCCGGAGGTGCTGGCGGACCCGTTCTTCGGGCAGCTCGTCGCCGGAGTGGCCGGCGCCCTGGAGGAGGCCGACCTGCACATGATGCTGTGCGTGGCCGCCACCCCGCGCGGCCGGGAGCGGGTGGAACGGCTCGTGCGCTCCCGGGCCGTCGACGGGGTGATGCTGGCGGCTTCGCACGAGGACGACCCGCTGGCCCGGATCGCCAAGGAGGGCCCGCTGCCGGTCGTCTTCGGCGGGCGCCCGGTGGACTTCGAACCGCGCTGGTACGTGGACATCGACAACGTCGGCGGCGCGCGGGACGCCACCGAGCACCTGCTCGCGCGCGGGCGGACCCGGGTGGTCACGATCGGCGGGCCGCTGGACACCGAGGTGGCCAGAGCCCGGCAGCGCGGCTACCGGGAAGCCATGACGCTCGCCGGTCTGACACCGCGTCCGCCCGAGATCGGGGACTTCTCCGAAGCCGCCGGGGCCGCCGCCATGGCCCGGTTGCTGGAGGCGCATCCGGATCTGGACGGGGTGTTCGCGGCCAATGACAACATGGCCGCGGGCGCGCTGCGCGCGCTGCGCGGAGCCGGCCGGTCGGTGCCCGAGGACGTGGCCGTGGTGGGGTTCGACGACCTCGCCGTCGCGCAGCTCACCGAGCCCGCGCTGACCACGGTCCACCAGCCCATCCGGGATCTCGGGCGTGAGATGGCCCGGATGCTCGTCGGGATCGTCGCGGGCCGTGCCGTCGGCCCGCTGATCCTGCCCACGCACCTGGTGGAGCGCTCCAGTACCTGACGGGCCGACACATCCGGAGAGAGCAGCCCCTGTGAAGATCATCGACGCGAAGGTCGTCGTCACCAGCCCCGGCCGCAACTTCGTCACGCTCAGGCTGACGACCGACGAGGGCGTCACCGGCCTGGGCGACGCCACCCTCAACGGCCGGGAGCTGGCCGTCGTCAGCTATCTCGACGATCACGTGGCCCCGTTGCTTCTCGGCCGCGATCCGCACCGTATCGAGGACACGTGGCAGTACCTCTACCGTGGCGCCTACTGGCGGCGCGGCCCGGTGACGATGGCCGCGATCGCCGCCGTGGACACCGCGTTGTGGGACATCAAGGCCAAGGTCGCGGGGCTCCCGCTGTATCAGCTCCTCGGCGGCGCGAGCCGGGAGCGGGTGCGCACCTACGGTCACGCCAACGGCCGCGACCTGCCGGAGCTGCTCGATTCGGTGCGCGCCCGCCTCGCCGAGGGCTATCCGGCGGTGCGCATCCAGTCCGGCGTCCCGGGCCTGAAGGCCGTGTACGGCGTGCACGGTACGAGCGTCGACGGCTCCCCGGTCCTCCACCAGCAGGCCCGCCCGCTGGTGGAGGACTGGGACACCGACGCCTATCTGCGGCACACGCCGGCCGTGTTCGAGGCGGTACGGGCGGAGTTCGGGCCCGAGCTGCCGCTTCTGCACGACGCGCACCACCGGCTCACCCCGGTGCAGGCCGCGCGCCTCGCCAAGGACCTGGAGCCCTACCGGCCCTTCTGGCTGGAGGACTGCACGCCCGCGGAGAACCAGGAAGGGCTGAGGCTCGTCCGCCGGCACTCGACGACGCCGCTGGCGATCGGCGAGGTGTTCAACACCCTGCACGACTACCAGACGCTGATCACCGAGCAGCTGATCGACTACGTCCGCTCCGCGGTCACGCACTTCGGCGGGGTCACACCGCTGCGCCGGCTCTTCGACTTCGCCGCGCAGTACCAGATCAAGAGCGCCGTGCACGGCCCTGAGGACATCTCACCGGTGGGAATGGCGGCGGCCGTCCACCTCGACCTGGCGATCCACAACTTCGGCATCCAGGAGTACTCGGGCCACACCCCCCTCACCGAGGAGGTCTTCCCGCACGCCTACACCTTCGCCGACGGCCACCTGCATCCGGGCGAGGAGCCCGGTCTCGGCGTGGAGTTCGACGAGGAACTGGCGGCGGCGCACCCGTACGAGGCGGCGTACCTCCCGGTGAACCGGTTGCAGGACGGCAGCATCCACGACTGGTGAGCGGGCCGATCCCAACGGCGGGCCTGACACCTCGACTCCGGTAGCGCTTCCAGACTTACCAAGGCTTGCCCGACCTCTTGTCGCCTCCACAGGCCGCTGCTAGTTTCCGGAAGCGCTCCCAGTTTCTCCGCCCGAGGAGGCCGAGATGCACTCCCCCACGACATCACGCCGATTCCCCGCACCGCGCTGGCTGCTCGCACCGCTCGCCGCCCTCGCGCTGGTCTTCCAGCCGATGGCCGCCCCCGCGCACGCCGTCGGCGGCAGCTTCACCGACCCTTTCGACTCCCACGACACCGGCCGCTGGAGCAAGGCCGACGGCTGGTCCAACGGAGACATGTTCAACGTCGGCTGGCGCGCCGACCACACCTGGTTCAACGGCGGCGTCATGGGCCAGAACCTCGACGTCGCGACCTGCCCCTCCGGCTGCTCGGGCAAGCCCTACGCCTCCGGTGAGTACCGCACCAACGACCTGTACTCGTACGGCCGCTTCGAGGCCCGGCTCCAGGCGGTCAAACGGGAAGGCGTCGTCACCGGGTTCTTCACGTACACAGGGCCGAGCGACGGTCAGCCCTGGGACGAGATCGACGTCGAGATCCTCGGCAAGAACACCACCCAGATGCAGACCAACTACTTCACCGACGGCGTCGGCGGCCACGAGACCGTGATCGACCTCGGGTTCGACGCCGCCGCCGGATACCACGACTACGCCATCGAGTGGTGGAACCAGGGCACGATCAACTGGTTCGTGGACGGCAGGCTCGTCCACCAGGAGAACGGCTCCCGCGGCCCGCTCCCCACCCGTCCGATGCGCATCATGACCAACCTGTGGCCGGGCATCGGGGTCGACGACTGGCTCGGCCGCTTCACGTATCCGGGCACGCCTCTGACGGCCCGCTACGACCGGATCACGTACACGAAGTACTGAGGGCCGGCGAAGGAAGCGGGGAAAACAGCCAAGAGCCCCTGACCGGCGTTGAACCGGTCAGGGGCTCCTGGCGGCAGACGAGTCGTGCTGTACGCCGGGTTCTGTCTCCCGGTCGCCTCGCGGCGGCCGGGGAGACGGCCATCCATCTAGGACCGGCATTGCTGCCGGCCTCGTGCGGTCTACCCGCGAACTCGGGCGAGCAGCCCTCGAACGTCCGCGCAGGGCCGTTCCGTCTCCGGTACGCCCCCTCTTGACCTTGCTCCGGGTGGGGTTTACCTAGCCGCCTGAGTCACCTCAGGCGCTGGTGGTCTCTTACACCACCGTTTCACCCTTACCCGCGACCGAAGTCCCGGGCGGTCTGTTTTCTGTGGCACTGTCCCGCGGGTCACCCCGGGTGGCCGTTAGCCACCACCCTGCTCTGTGGAGCCCGGACGTTCCTCGGGAGGATCCGGGGGATCCCCACGCGGCCGTCCGCACGGCTCGTCTGCCGTGATCGCCATCCTACCGGGCCGTACCGACCGACCGCCCTGTCGGTGTCCCTCAGCCGAAGTCGCCGGTCTCCAGGTCGAAGGCGAAGGGCTCGGGGAGCGGGAGCGGCTTGCCGTACGGGATCGTGAGGAGCTGCCGGTAGTCGTCGCGCTCCGGGTCGCTGAAGAGCGTCACCGAGCTGTCGTCGCGGTCGATGAGCAGATGGAGCGGGATACCGCCACGGGCGTAGCAGCGACGCTTGGCCTCGCGGTCGGCCTGCGGCTTGGTGGAGGTGACCTCGACCACCAGGGCGACGCCCTCACAACGAAAGCTCGGGAAGGAACGCGCCGCTTGACCTTGTCGCAGCGGCAACGTTTCTACTGGCCGCATGCGTATCGGAGAGATCGCCGCGCTCGTGGGAGTCACCTCCCGGGCCGTCCGGCACTACCACCACATCGGCCTGCTGCCCGAGCCCGCCCGGCAGGCCAACGGCTATCGGGCGTACACCGTCCGGGATGCCGTGCTGCTGGCCCGGATCCGGCGGCTGACGGAGATCGGGCTCTCGCTGGACGAGGTGCGGGACGTGCTCGCCGATGACGCGGGGCGGGAGCTGGCGGAGGTGCTCACGGAGCTGGACGCCGATCTGGCGCGGCAGGAGCGGGAGATCCAGGAGCGGCGGCAGGTGCTGGCCGTGCTGCTGGAGGCGCCGCCCACCTCGGACGGGCCGCTCTCGCCCGCCCTCGCCGCGCTCCTGGATCGCGCGCCCGCCACCGCCTCTCCGGCCGCCGCGAAGGACCGCGAGCATCTGGCGTTGCTGGACGCGGCGGGCGACCCGGCCGGGGCCGCGGTGTTCGCGGCGCTGGGGCCGCTGGCCGAGGACCCGGGTGTGCTCGCGCTGTACGAGCGGCTCGACGAACTGGAGGGGGCCGGGGTGGACGATCCCCGGATCGCGCCCCTGGCGGCCGAGCTGGTGGACGCCGTCCCCGACGAGGTCCTGGCGGTCATCCCCGCGGGGGAGCCGTCGGCGACGGGGTTCGGGCGGGTGCTGCTCGACGACTACCCGCCCGCGCAGCGCGCGGTGGTGCGCCGGGTGATGGAGGAGCTGGCCGAGCGGGTACGGAGGAGGGGAACGTCATGAGGGGACGCGTGGCGAGGGGCCTGCGGGTCGCGATGTGGGCGGTGCTGCCCGGGGAGCCGGCCCTGGTGGTCTGCCTGGTGGCCGGGGTGCGGGTACCGGGGGCCGTTCTGCTGGGGGCCGAGGCGCTGGTGGTGGGGCTGCTCGCGCTGGAGGCGTACGTGATGTGGCCCCTGTACGCGGCCCGTCGGCGGGCGGGCGGCACCCGGCGGGAGGCCGGGCTCGCCGTGGTGCGTGCGGCGGTGCCGGTCGCCCTGCGGCGGCTGATCGTCCACGAGTTCCGGGCGCTGCACAGCCTCGGGCTGTGGACCGTACGACGCCGCCACCGGGTTCCGGAGGGGACCAGGCCGTTCTCGTACACCGGACCGCAGACGGGGATCATGTGGGCGTTCCTCTTCGTCTCCGTCGTCGAGACCGTGGTGCTGGCCCTGGTGATCCCCTGGCCGCTGGTCCACGCGATCGTGCTCGTGGTGGACGTGTACGGGATCGTCATCGTCCTCGCCCTGCACGCCGCCTCGGTGACCCGGCCGCATCTGGTGGGCGCCGACGGTTCGCTGCGGCTGCGGTACGGGGCGTTGTTCGACCTCCGGGTGCCCGCCGCGTCCATCGCCTCCGCCCGGGCCGAGCGGCGCTTCCCGGGCGGGGGGCTGGTCCGGGCCGGCGAGGACGGGTCACTGGATCTGGCGGTGGGGAGCCGGACGACGGTGACCGTGGAGCTGACGGGGCCGCTGGAGTTCGTACGGCCGCTGGGGCGGCGCGGGAGCGCGCGGACGCTCCGGTTCCACGCGGACGATCCGCGGGCGGCCGTGGCCGCGCTCACCGCTCCCGGGAGGCCGGTGGCGCCCGCGCGCACGCCGGAGCGCGCCGCACCGCTCCCTGCCGCGCTCCGGACCCCGGGGCCGCCTCCGCCCCCGCTCACGCCGGAGCGAACAGCACCGTCCTCGCCGCCGGCCCCGCCCGCGTGAGCCGGACCCGCAGCCGCTCCCCCAGCGGCAACGGGGCCGTGCCGCCCTCGATCCGGCCGACGATCGCCGGGTCCCGGAGGTGGACCGTGCCGACGGCCGGGTCCCGGTCCTGGACGTCGACGACGTACGCGTCGAAGAGTTCGCCCTCACGCCCCTCCAGCAGCGCCGCCTCGACCAGGTCGACGCAGGCCCGCTCCACGGTGCCCGCGCGGCGCGTCCCCTCGGCCATCTCCTTCGGGAGGGCGGGGAGTGCCTCCCGTACCCACTCCGGCGGGGCCTTGCCCGCCGTCGCGGCGAGGCAGAGCTCGGACGCGTACCGGTCGACCAGACGCCGCAGCGGTGCGGTGCAGTGCGTGTAGAGGTCGGCGACGGCGGCGTGCACGGCGGGGTCGGGGAGTTCGCCGCCCTCGAAGACGGTGTAGCCCGCGCCGCGCAGCAGGGTGGTGCACTCCTGGAGGAACGCCGCGTGGTTGCTCTTCCCCGGGTCGAGGGAGCGGACGACCTCGGCGTACGGGACGTGGTGCGGCCAGTCGACGCGCAGGGCGTGGGCGGAGCGCCGCAGCCGGGCGACGGCCCCGTCGGGCGCGAGCGGCAGGGTGCGCAGGATGCCGGTGCCCGTGTCGGCCATGAGGCGGGCGGCGGCCATCCCGGTGAGGAGCGAGATCTGCGCGTTCCATGCCTCGGCGGGGAGTGTGGCGCGGTAGGCGAGGTCGTAGGTGCCGCCGTGCTCGACGATCTCCTGCTCGGGGACGTCGAGCGAGATGCCGCCCCGGGCCACTTCCTGTTCGGCGCGCAGCCGTCCGATGTCCCGGAGCAGGGCGAGGGGTTCCTCGGCGGCGCCCGTGTCGATCTGCCGCTGGACGCCCGCGTAGTCGAGCTTCGCGCGGCTGCGGACCAGGGCCCTGCGGACGTCGGTGGCGACGGCCACCCCGTCGCCGTCCAGGTCGATCCGCCACAGCGCGGCCGGGCGGGTCTCGCCGGGCAGGAGGCTGGCGGCGCCCTCGGAGAGGACTGGGGGGTGGAGCGGGATCCGGTCGTCGGGCAGGTAGAGGGTGGTGACCCGGCGGTGGGCCTCGGCGTCGAGCGCGCCGCCCGGCCGGAGATACGCGGCGACGTCCGCGATGGCGTAGAGCACCCGGTAGCCGCGCCCGTCCCGGCGGCGCTCCAGGTGCATCGCCTGGTCCAGGTCGGTGGAGGCGGGTGGGTCGATGGTGAGGAAGGGGATGTCGGTGGCGTCCAGGTGGGCCGGCACATCCGGGGCCCGCGCCGCCTGTTCCGCCTCCGCGAGCACCTCGGGCGGGAAGGCGCCGGGCAGGTCGAGTTCGGTGCGCAGGGCCCGCAGGGCGGCCCCGAGCGAGCAGTCGGCTGCGCCGGTCATACGCAGGTGGCGGCGGGGCATGGCCCGAGCGTAGGCCGGGAGGGGGCGGGCGGCATCCGGGGCGGAGCCCGGGGCCCTGCGGTGCCCGGGGCCTCGCGGGGCGGGGGTCCCGTACGCCGACGGGGTCCCGGGGTCCCCGGATTCCGTCGGCGTACGGGACCGCCGCCCCGTCCCCGTACCCTTGCCGAGGACCCGGCGAGCCCGCACGCCCACCGGATCCGCGCTCGCCGTACGTACGAAGGAGAACCGCCGTGCTCGTGCTGTTGCCGCCCTCCGAAGGAAAGGCCGCCTCGGGGCGCGGGGCCTGTCTCAAGCCGGAGTCGCTTTCGCTGCCGGGGCTCGCCCCGGCCCGTGCGGCGGTGCTGGACGAGCTGGTCGAGCTGTGCCGGGCGGACGAGGAGAAGGCCCGTGAGGTGCTCGGGCTGAGTGTGGGTCTGGCGGGCGAGGTCGGCAAGAACGCCGAGCTGCGCACCGCCGGGACCCGCCCGGCCGGGGAGCTGTACACCGGCGTGCTGTACGACGCCCTCGGCCTGGCCACGCTGGAGACGGCCGCGCGGCGCCGGGCGGCCGCCTCGCTGCTGGTCTTCTCGGGGCTGTGGGGCGCGGTCCGGATCGGTGACCGGATTCCGCCGTACCGCTGCTCGATGGGGGTGAAGCTGCCCGGTCTCGGCGCCCTCGGCACGTACTGGCGCACCCCGATGGAAACCGTGCTGCCCGAGGCCGCGGGCGGCGGGCTCGTCCTGGACCTGCGGTCCTCCGCGTACACGGCGGCGTGGAAGCCGAAGGGCGAGGTGGCCTCGCGGACGGCGAGCGTGCGGGTGCTCCACGCGCAGATCGTGGACGGGGTGGAGAAGCGTTCCGTGGTGAGCCACTTCAACAAGGCCACCAAGGGCCGGCTGGTGCGCGACCTGCTGGTGGCCGGTGCGCGGCCCAAGGACCCGGCGCAGCTGGTGGAGGTGTTGCGGGACCTCGGATACGTGGTGGAGGCCGAGGCCCCCGCGCGGGCCGGGCGGCCGTGGTCGCTGGACGTGGTGGTGACGGAGATCCACTGAGCGGGCGGCACAAGCTCCCGGCGTGCACCCGATGACCATCCGTTGCGCAGGACGCAACGTTCGTTGCAGATATTGGTGGCAGCGCGGCAGGATGGACCCATGACCTCCTCCGTGCCGTCCGCCGTGCCCTCCGCCGCAGCCGCCCCCGACGCCTCCGTGCTCGATCTCGCGCCCGTCGTCCCCGTCGTCGTCCTGCACGACGCCGCCGACGCGGTGCCGCTGGCGCGGGCACTGGTGGCGGGCGGGCTCCCGGCGATCGAGGTGACGCTGCGGACGCCCGCCGCGCTGGAGTCGATCCGGGCCATGGCCGCCGAGGTGCCGGGTGCGGTGGTCGGCGCGGGCACGGTGATCTCACCGGAGCACGTCCGCGAGACGGTGGCCGCCGGGGCCCGGTTCCTGGTCAGCCCGGGATGGACGGACGCGCTGCTGGAGGCGATGAAGGCGTCCGGGCTGCCGTTCCTGCCCGGTGTCTCGACCACCTCGGAGGTGGTGGCCCTGCTGGAGCGCGGGGTGCGGGAGATGAAGTTCTTCCCGGCCGAGGCGGCGGGCGGCACGGCCTATCTCAAGGCTCTGTCCGCACCGCTCCCCCAGGCCCGTTTCTGCCCGACCGGTGGCATCTCGCTCGCCTCCGCGCCCTCGTATCTCGCCCTGCCCAACGTCGGCTGCGTGGGCGGCAGTTGGATGATCCCAGGGGATGCGGTGGCGGCGAAGGACTGGGACCGGGTGGCCCGCCTGGCGGCGGAGGCGGCGGCGCTCGCCGCGTAACCCGCTCCCCCGTCGGCGCCTCTCCCCCGCCCGGTCCCGCCGCTAGGTCAGGTGCGAGGTGTCGTTGAGCAGGCGTACGGAGGCGTTGCCGTCCCCGTAGTACGCGACGGTGGAGACCGAGGCCGCCGACAGCTCCATCCGGAACAGCGCCTCGGGCGGGGCCCCGAGGGCGAGCCGGACGAACGTCTTGATCGGCGTCACGTGCGTGACGAGCAGGACCGTGCGGCCCGCGTACCGGGCGACGAGCCGGTCCCGGGCGGCGGCGACCCGCTCGGCCACCTGAGCGAAGCTCTCGCCGCCGCCGGTCGGGGCGATGTCCGGGGAGGCCAGCCAGGCGGTGAGGTCGTCGCCGTACCGCTCCCGCACCTCTGCGAAGGTCAGGCCCTCCCAGGCGCCGAAGTCCGTCTCGCGCAGGCCCTCGTCGATCCGGACGTCGAGGCCGAGGCGGGCGGCGACGGCGGCGGCGGTCTCGCGGCAGCGGCGCAGCGGCGAGCTGACGATCTCCTGGACCGTGCCGAGGGCGGCGAAGTGCTCGGCGGCCCGCTCGGCCTGGCCGCGGCCGACGGCGGAGAGTTCGGGGTCGGTGCCACCGCTGCCGGAGAACCGCTTCTCGGGCGTGAGGGCGGTCTCGCCGTGCCGGAGCAGGACGAGGGTCGCGGGCGCGCCCAGGTCGGGGGCCGAACCCCAGCCGGTCTGCGGGGTCCCGGCGGGCTGCCGCGGGGCGGGGTGGGCGTCCGTCGGCTCCCCGCCCGGTCCCGTCGGCACCCCGCCCGGTTCCGTCGTCCCGTCAGGCAGCGGCGCTTCCGCCGTCTCCCCGGGCAGGGCGAAGAGCGCGTCGGCCGGGGCAGCCGTACCGCGGGCCGCCGCCAGTGCCGCGCGGGCCTTGGCGGCGCCCGCGGCCTGGTCGCCGGGCGGGCCCTGCACCGGTGGCGGCGGGGCACTCGGGGTGCGGGCGGACGGGGCGTCCAGGGCGGCCGTCGAGGTGGACGCCTCCCACTGCCGGCCGTCGCGGCCCGCGTCCATCGCCTCGTTGGCGAGCCGGTCCGCGTGCTTGTTCTGCGCGCGCGGAATCCACTCGTACGTCACCGAGGACGACGGCAGGATCGCGGCGGCCCGGGCCGCCAGCGGCTTCATGTCGGGGTGCTTGATCTTCCAGCGCCCCGACATCTGCTCGACGACCAGCTTGGAGTCCATCCGGACGTGGACCCGCAGCGCGTCCCCCGCGTCCGGGAACAGCGCCTTCGCGGCCGTCAGGCCGGCGATCAGGCCCCGGTACTCGGCGACGTTGTTCGTCGCGACGCCGATGTACTCGGCGGCCTCGGCGAGGGGCTCCCCGGTGGCGGGGTCGATGACGACCGCGCCGTAACCGGCGGGCCCCGGGTTGCCCCGGGAGCCGCCGTCGGCCTCGACCACCACCTGGCGGGCGACGCTCATTACAGGCCCGACTCCGCGGTGCGGACCAGGATGCGGTGGCAGTTCTCGCAGCGCAGGACCGTCTCCGGGGAGGCGGCCTTCACGTCGTTGACCTCGGCCATGTTCAGTTCGAGCCGGCAGCCCTCGCAGCGGCGCTGGTAGAGCCGGGCGGCGCCGACCCCGCCCTGCTGGGCGCGGAGCTTGTCGTACAGCTTCATCAGGTCGGCGGGGATGACCTCGGCGACGACCTGGCGGTCCTTGGTCACCGTGGCGGCCTCGGCGTCCAGCTCGGCGGTGGCCGCGTCACGGCGGGCGGTGGCGTCGTCGACCTTGGCCTGGACGGCGGAGACCCGCTCGGTCAGCTCGGCGACCCGCTCCTGGGCGGCCTCGCGGCGCTCCATGATCTCCAGGACGACGTCCTCCAGGTCGCCCTGGCGCTTGGCGAGCGAGGTGATCTCGCGCTGGAGGCTCTCCAGGTCCTTGGGCGAGGAGACCGCGCCGGAGTCCAGGCGCTGCTGGTCGCGGACGGCGCGCTGACGCACCTGGTCGACGTCCTGCTCGGCCTTGGTCTGCTCGCGGGCGGTGTCGCTCTCCTCGGTGGTGGAGGCGACCAGCAGGTCGCGCAGCTGCGCGAGGTCGCTGCTGAGCTGCTCGATCTCGGCGTGCTCCGGGAGCGAGGAACGCTTGTGGGAGAGCTGGGCGAGACGCGTGTCGAGGGCCTGGACGTCGAGAAGTCGGATCTGGTCGGCGGGCGCGGCGTTCAGTTGGGGGCTCCAGAGGAATGGTGGGTGGTCCAGGGGTCGGTGACCTGCTTCGAGACATGGACCCGCAGGTCCCATCCGTGGCGGTCGGAAAGCGCGTCGAGCTGGGCCGCCGCCTGCTCGCACCAGGGCCACTCGGTGGCCCAGTGCGCGGCGTCGACGAGGCCGAGCGGCGAGTGCTGCACGGCCTCGGACGCCGGATGGTGGCGCAGGTCGGCGGTGAGGAAGGCGTCGACGCCCGCGGCGCGCACGGCGTCGAAGAGGCTGTCGCCGGAGCCGCCGCTGACGGCGACGGTGCGCACCATGGCCTCCGGGTCGCCGGCCAACCGGATGCCCTGCGCGGTGGCGGGGAGCCGGGCGGCGGCCCGGGCGGCGAAGTCGGCCAGGGTCTCGGGGCGGGCCGGCTCGCAGATCCGGCCGAGTCCGCGCCGCCCGGCGGGGTCGGTGGGGTCGGGTACGAGCGGCCTGGTGACGCGCAGGTCGAGGGCGCCGGCGAGGGCGTCGGAGACGCCGGGGTCGGCGGTGTCGGCGTTGGTGTGCGCGACGTGGAGGGCGATGTCGTGCTTGATGAGGGTGTGGACGACCTTGCCCTTGAAGGTGTCGGCGGCGACCGTCGTCGTCCCGCGCAGATAGAGCGGGTGGTGGGTGACGATCAGCTGGGCGCCGAGCTTCAGGGCCTCGTCGGCGATCTCACGGACCGGGTCGACGGCGAACAGCACCCGGTCGATCTCCGCGTCCGGATCGCCGCAGACCGTCCCGACAGCGTCCCATCCCTCGGCCCGCTCGGGGGGCCAGAGGGCGTCGAGGGCGGCGATGACTTCAGACAGACGGGGCACGGGGGAAAGGCTACCTGTCCGGGGTGGTCCGCCGCCCCCGGCCGCCGGACCCTGTACGCCGGGACCGGCGGCCGGACACGAATCGTTACGTCGACTCCCTCGCCGGGCCCGTACAGAAGGCGCTACTTCACCAGGTCCGCGCGGAGGTCGTCGAGGACCAGATCGGCCGAGGTGACGCCGAGGCCCAGGTACCAGGTCTCGTCGGAGACGTCCTTGGCCCGGCCCTCCTTCACGGCCTTCAGGTTCTTCCACAGCGGGTTGGACCGGGCGGTGTCGCGCTGGGTGGCCTTCGGGTCGCCGTAGACGCCGGTGAAGATCCAGTCGGCGTCCGCCTCGTCGATCTTCTCCGGGCTGATCTCGGCGGCGAGGTCGTTGATCTGCTGGTTCTTCGGACGCGGCAGGCCGACGTCTTCGAGGATCGTGCCGATGAACGAGGCCTTGGCGTAGAGCCGGAGGCGGTCGGGCATGTAGCGGACCATGGACACGGTCGGCTTGCCGGGCCCGATGTCCTCGCCGAGCTTCTCGGCCTTCTTCTCGTACGCGGCGAGCGCGGACCGGGCCTGCTTCGTGCGGTCCAGCGCCTGGGCGTTGAGGAGGTAGTTCTCCTTCCAGGTGAAGCCCGGGCGGATGGAGAACACGGTGGGGGCGATCTTGGACAGCTCGTCGTACTTGTCCGCGGCGCGGAGCTGGCTGCCGAGGATCAGGTCCGGCTGGAGGCCCGCGATGGCTTCGAGGTTGAGGCTGTTGATGGTGCCGACGCTCTTCGGCTCGCCCGCGTCCTTCTCCAGGTACGAGGGGATGGCCGCGTCGCCCTCGCTGGGCGCGTAGCCGACCGGCTTCACGCCCAGCGACACGACGTTGTCGAACTCGCCGACGTCCAGCACCACCACACGCTTGGGCGCGGCCTTGATCTCGGTCTTCCCCATGGCGTGGGTGACCGTACGGGGGAACTCGCCGGCCTTCGCGTCCGTGCCGTACGACGCGGTCTTCCTGGCCGCGTCCGCGAAGTCCTTGCCGCCCGTGGCGACGGCGGCCTTCTTGCCGCCGCTCGCGTCGGACTTCGCCGCGTCCGCGTCGCCGCCGTCACCGCCCCCGCAGGCCGACAGGGAGAGAGCGGCCGCCACGGCCAGGGCGACTGCGGCGGTACCGCGGGGGCGAAGGGACATCACTTACTCCAGTTGTCCGCGTGCGTGCGTGGGGGGCACGGGCGTTTGATTAGGGCTGCCTAACCATAGACACGCCCCTCTCCGACAGCACACTCACCCCTGACACCTCAGGAGAATCCGGGCATCGCCACCCTTATGTGTGAAGTGCGGTGGCTCGTGTTGTTCGGCTGGAAGTGCGAAAACTAGCTTGCGTAGCCGGAGGTGACGAGTCCATGACTGCCTGTGCCATCGAGGGGGGAACCGCCGGGGCCGCCGCGACGGCGGACCCGGAAGCGGAACCCGAACCGGAAGAGCCCGGGGAGCCCGGAAGGCCCGAAGCGCCTGCCGGGGCTGACCGGGAAGACGGGGAGGACTGGGAAGACGCGGAGGAGTACACGGGAGCCGGGGAAATCGAGGAAGCGGAAGCATCACCCACGGGGGCCGGCGCCCGGCCGTTCGCCGACGCCGCACCGCCCCCCGGCCGCTTCACGCTCACCACGGACGGCGCCTATGCCGCCCGGCTCACCGCCGCCCCCGGGCCGCCGGGCGAGCGCGCCTGGTATCCCGAGCGGTGGACGCTGGACGGGCCCGAGCCGTACGCCGTACCCCTCCCCCTCGACCAGCCCGAGGAGCCGGACTCCGAGGTGGCCCCGCTCGCCGACGGGCGGGTGCTGATCCGGCGGCGGGTGGCGGACCGGCAGATGTTCTCGCTGCTCTACCCGACCGGGCCCGGGACCGGCGAACTCCTGCTGGGCGCGGTCGGGTGCGCGGAGATGACGCTGCTGCCGCCGTCGCCGGACGGCCGGTGCGCGTACGCCCTGGCGGCCGGTGAGGACCACGCCTCGCTGTGGCGGGTGGCGGGCGGCGCGTTCGGGCCCGAGGAGGTCGCGCGGATTCCCGGCCACTGCTCGGGCGGGGTGTGGCTGGACCGGGCGGGCCGGATGCTGGCGCTGGACCGACGGGAGCCGGGCGGCGGGCCGGTCAAGGCGGTCGCCGTGGACCTCGGGCGGCAGGGCGAGGTGACACCGCTGCTCCAGATCGCACCGGAGAGCAACGACCGGCTGCTGCTCGCGGACGCCGACAGCGGGCTGCTGCTGATCCGCTCCGACGCCCCGGGCCACGACCGGCTCGGCTGGGGAGTGCTGGGAAGCTGCCTGCCCGTCAGGTTCCCCGAGTGCCTGCGCCTCCCGGACGTGGCCGTGACGCCGTTCGCGGTGCAGCCGGGCCAGATGCTCATGCCGGAGAGCTGCGCGGTGGCGCTGCGGATCGACGGGGCACCTGGCAGCTGGGTGGGCGTCTGGCGTCCGGCGGGCCGGCAACTGCACCAGTTCGCGGCCCCGTTGGGCTGGGTGCCGGGGGCCGGATACTGGAGCCGGGACGGCGTGCTGCGCCTGCCGTACGCGAACGGGGCGACGCCCTGCGGCGTGGCGCTGCTGGACGCCCCCGAGGACGTGGAACCCTCCTCGGTGACCGGCCGTACGAGTGGCGGGAAAGGCGGAGGGGAACCATCCGCCGCCGACGCCGCTCCTGCTGTGTGTAAGCCCGTTCCGTTGGGGCAGGCGCCTCTGCACAGAGCCGCCCGACCTGATTGAATTCGGGGCCTGGGCTACGCGACCGTTCCGGGCGGGTACCGACGGTGACCGGGTCGGGCGACGGTGGCGGGGCCGGCGACACACGTAGGTGCGACACAGGCAAGCGATGACAACGGGGTGACTTCCCACATGTCCGAAGCACGGACCGACACGACCCAGCAGCGCCCGACGGGGGCGGACGAGGGTACCGGAACTGGCGGTTCCGGAAAGCACCGCGGGGGTGCGTCGACGGAGAACACGTCGGTGCGGCCGCACGGCCGGCACCGCCGGCCCGCGGAAGCGGAATCCGCGGCGGCCTGAGCAGCCGAGCAGCGCGGTACGGGAGGCCCGGACCGGCGGACGACCGCCGGTCCGGGCCTCCCGTGCGTACATCCGGGCCTCCCCTGCGTACATCCGGGCCCTTCCGTACGTGCATCCGGGCCTCCCGTGCGTACGGGGGGTACGGCTACCGCCGCTTCAGCCCCAGCACTTCGGCGGCGGCGAAGGTCTCGTTCGGCGGCCGGTCCGCGTAGTACGGGGTGAGCAGTTCGTCCAGCTCCGCGAAGGTGAACGTCTCCTTCGCCGCGTCGAACCGGGCCGCCACCCGCGGCCGTTCGACGACGGCGACCATTCCCCCGTGGACGACCAGCAGTTGCCCGTTGACCGCGGCCGCCGCCGGTGAGGCGAGATAGCCGACGAGCGGGGAGACGTGTTCGGGCGCCAGCGGATCGAGAGTGCCGTCCGCCGGTTCCTGGAAGCCCGCGAAGACGTCCTCGGTCATCCGGGTCCGGGCGCGCGGGCAGATCGCGTTGGCGGTGACGCCGTACTTGGCCAGGGCGAGGGCGGTGGAGGTGGTGAGGCCGACGATGCCGCCCTTGGCCGCCGCGTAGTTGGGCTGCCCGACGGAGCCCGCGAGGAACGCCTCCGACGAGGTGTTGACGATCCGCCCGTAGACCGGCCCGCCGGTGGCCTTGGAACGGGCGCGCCAGTGGGCGGCGGCGAAGTGCGTGGTGTTGAAGTGGCCTTTCAGGTGGACGCGGATGACCGAGTCCCATTCCTCCTCGGTCATCGAGAAGACCATCCGGTCGCGCAGGATCCCCGCGTTGTTGACCAGGATGTCGAGACGCCCGTGGGCCGAGATCGCCGACTCGACCAGTTCGCGGGCCTGTTCGTGGTCGGAGACGTCGCCGAGGTGGGCGACGGCCCGGCCGCCGGCCGCGCGGATCTCGGCGGCGACCTCCTCGGCGGGCGCGGCGGACGCCTCGCCGGAGCCGTCGCGGCCGGGCTGCCCGTAGTCGTTGACGACGACGGCCGCGCCGAGCCGGGCCAGTTCGAGGGCTTCGGCGCGGCCGAGGCCGCGGCCCGCGCCGGTGACGATCGCGGACAGCCCGTCCAGCGGGAGGGGAAGTGACATCACGGTCCTCGGCTTCCTCGGGTGCGGGCGGGGTTCAGAGCTCGACGCAGGTACGCAGCGCCTCACCCGTGCGCATCTGGTCCAGGGCGTCGTTGATCCCGTCCAGCCGGACCCGGTGGGTGATCATCGACTCCAGGTCGATGCGGCCCGCCCGCCAGAGCGCGACGGCCCGCTCGTAGGAGCGCAGGACGTCCCCGCCGCCGTACATGGAGGGCAGGATGCGCTTCTCGTCGAAGAACAGCTCGAACATGTTGACCTGGAAGGTGTCGTCCATGGCCCCGGCCCCGACGACGCACAGGGTGCCGCCGCGGCGGGTGGTCTCGTAGGCGGTGCGGGCGGTCGCGGACCTGCCGACGACCTCGAAGACGTAGTCGAAGCCCTCGCCGCCGGTGACGCGCTGCTTGGCGTCGGCCAGCTCGTCGGGGGCCACGGCCTCGGTGGCGCCGAAGCGGAGGGCGGCCTCACGCCGGGAGGCGACCGGGTCGACGGCGACGATCTGGGCCGCGCCCCGCACCCGGGCACCCTGGATCGTGGAGATGCCGACACCGCCGCAGCCGATCACCGCGACCGACGAACCGGCCTCCACCTGGGCCGTGTTGATGGCCGCGCCGAGTCCGGTGGTGACCCCGCAGCCGATCAGGGCGGCGATCTCGAACGGTACGTCGTCGGGGATCGGCACCGCGCAGCCCGCGCCGACGACGACCTCCTCGGTGAAGGTGCCGGTGCCGGCGAAGCCGAAGACGTCCCCGCCGGGGCGCCTGAAGTTGGGGGTGCCCGCGTTCATGAAGCCCGCCAGACACAGGTGGGTCTGGCCGCGCTTGCAGGACGGGCAGTCCCCGCAGGCGGGCAGCCAGCAGACGAGGACCCGGTCGCCGGCGCTCAGCCCACTCACCCCGTCGCCGACGTCCACGACCTCGCCCGCGCCCTCGTGACCGGGGATGAAGGGGGCGGGCTGCGGCAGGACGCCGCTCATCGCGGAGACGTCGGAGTGGCAGAGCCCGGTGGCCCGGATGCGGAGCCTGACCTTTCCCGGGCCGAAGCCCACCGCCTCGACGTCGTCGAGGACTTCGAGCTTCTCCTGGCCTGTCTCGTGCAGTACGGCTGCGCGCATGGGTGGGGCTCCCTCGGATCGGCTGCCAAGAAAGAGTGGTCGCGGGATTCAGAAGGGTTCGACGGGATTCGGAGGGGTTCGACGGGATTCAGGAGTGCTCGACGCGTGTGTCGGCGAGCACCGGGGCGTCGTCGCGCTCGGCGGCGGTGACCGTGACCTGGACGCGGCCGTCCTCCGCCCACATCCGGATACGGAGGGTCTCGCCGGGGAAGACCACTCCGGCGAACCGGGTGCGGTAGGCGGTGATCCGGGAGACGTCACCGTCCAGGAGGGTGTCGGTGACCGCCTTCAGGGTCATGCCGTACGTGCACAGCCCGTGCAGGATCGGCCGGTCGAACCCGGCGAGCTTGGCGAAGGCGGGGTCGGCGTGGAGCGGGTTCCAGTCACCGGAGAGCCGGTAGAGCAGCGCCTGGTCGTCGCGGATCGGGCGCTCCACCGTACGGTCGGCGGCCCGCTCGGGCACGGTGAGCCGGTCGGACGGCCCGCGCTCCCCGCCGAAGCCGCCCTCTCCGCGTACGAAGATCTGGGCGTCGTTGGTCCACAGCGGTCCGTCGTCGTCGCTCGCCTCGGTACGCAGCACGATGACGGCGGCCTTGCCCTTGTCGTACACCGCCGCGACCTTCGAGGTCTGGACGGCCCGTGCGGTCACCGGGATCGGGCGGTGGACGCGTACGGTCTGGCCGCCGTGCAGGACCGCGGTGAGGTCCACGTCGATCCCCCGCACCCCCATCCCGCCGAAGGCGGCGGTGCCCGCGCCCGCGACGGTGGCGAAGCTGGGCAGCACCTGGAGCCGGGACTCCAGGGTGTAGCGCAGTTCGTCCGGGTCGGTGGCGGGGGTGCCCGCGCCCAGACCGAGGTGGTAGAGCTGGACGTCCTTGTGGTCCCAGCCGATCTCGGCCCGGCGGGGTTCGGCGGCGAGGGCCGCTGAGGCATCAATGGGCATGACGAAGCAGCTCCTTGATGGTCCTGAGTGTCCTGGGTGTCCTGGGTGGTCCGTGGCGGTGGAGAGACCTCGGCGCGGACGTCCGCACCGTCGGCCGCGCCGAGGTCGCGCGGAGACCGGCAGGGCACGCCCCTTCGGGAGCAGGCACACTCCTTCTAGAACGCGTTCTAGCCGATGCCGATGGCCCATGTATAACGCAGGTCCCGGAAGTTGGGAAGAGTGCTGACGCTGCGTCAGATCGCGGGGGCTTACGCCGTGGGCCGGGGCGTGCGGTGGTTCGGCAGCCAGAGCAGCATCACGATCACCCCGGCCAGCAGCACGCCGCTCGCGGTGCGGAACGCCATGGCGTATCCGGCGGTGATCTCGGCCGTGTCGCCGGAGCCCGCGGTGCGCGCGGCGGCGACGGTGGAGAGCACCGCGAGGCCCAGCGCGCCGCCCATGGTGCGGGAGGTGTTGACCAGGCCCGAGACCAGTCCGGCGTCGCCCGGCTCCGCGCCGGAGGTGGCGAGGGTGGCGAGCGGGGTGGAGGCGAGACCGGCACCGGCCATCATCAGGACGCCGGGCAGGCAGATCGCGGTGAGGTAGGAGCCGTCCACGCCCATCGTGGACTGCCAGCCGAAGCCCGCGGCGGTGATCAGGACGCCGGCGACGGCGAGGCGCTTCGCCCCGGTGCGGATCATGAGGCGCGGGGCCAGCTTGGAGCCGATGACGACGGCGGCCGAGGTCGGGATCAGCGCGAGGCCGGCCTGCAACGGTGTGTACCCCAGGACGTTCTGGGCGTACACGGTCATGAAGTACCACATGGAGAAGGTCGCCGACCCCATGAGCAGCATCGATACGTTGGCCGAGGAGACGGCCCGTACGGAGAAGACGCGCAGCGGGATCAGCGGAACGGCGGTCCGCGCCTCCACCAGCACGAAGGCGGCCAGCAGCGCGAGTCCGAAGAGCAGTGGCACGAGCGTGGCGGGGGCCGTCCAGCCTTCGGCCTCGGTCTGGACGATGCCGTACGCGACGGCGGCGAGGCCCGCGGTGACCAGCACCGCGCCCAGCAGGTCGATGCGGCGGCGGTCGCCCGCGCGGCCCTCGGTGACACGCAGGGCGGCGCCGATCAGGACGAGCGCGCCGATGGGCACGTTGATCAGGAGGACCCAGCGCCAGGAGAGGGCGTCGGTGAGGACCCCGCCGATGAGCCCGCCGGCCGCGCCGCCGCCCGCCCCGACCGCCATCCAGGTCCCGATCGCCTTCGTCCTGGCCGGCCCCTCGGGCACAGCGGCGGTGAGGATCGTGAGGGTGGCGGGCGCGAGGACGGCGGCCCCGAGCCCCTGTGCGGCGCGGGCGGCGAGGAGCTGCCAGCCCTCCTGGGCGAGGCCGCCCGCGAGGGAGGCGGCGGTGAAGAGGCCGAGCCCGACGAGGAACATCAGCTTGCGCCCGTATATGTCGGCGGCCCGCCCGCCCAGCAGCATGAACCCGGCGAACGCGATCGAGTAGGCGTTCACGACCCACTGGAGGCCCACCGTGCTCAGCCCCAGGTCGGCCCGCATGGAGGGCAGCGCCACGTTGACGACGGAGACGTCGAGGACGACCAGGAACTGGCCGGTGCAGGCGGCGAGCACGACGGCCCAGGTGCTGGGGCGTATGCGGGAGGAGGCGGGGGAGGCGGCGGGCGCGGAGACATCGGGCATGTCGGCCATGGTCGCAGGCGTCGCGTGGCCCGTACATCGGGTATCGGATCCAGGTCCCGGGCCCCGGCCACCGGGACGGAGGTCCTACTCCGGCCCGGCCCCCGGAACGTCCCGCACGGGCGGGGCCCGGCCGCGAATAGCGGGCAGCAGGCAGCGGGCAGCAGGCAGCAGGCAGCAGGCAGCAGGCAGCAGGACCGAACACCCAGGGGGCGCCTTTCCGGTCATCGGACCAACGATCCGATGACCGGAGAGGCAGCACCCCCTAGGTCCTGAGGTCCTAGGCCCCGCGTCGCAGGAGCGTGACCACCGCCGCCCCTCCCAGGCCGATGTTGTGGGCAAGGGCGGTCCGGGCGCCGGGGACCTGGCGGGCTCCGGCCTCGCCGCGCAGATGCCAGGTCAGCTCGGCGGCCTGGGCGATGCCGGTGGCGCCCAGTGGGTGCCCCTTGGAGATCAGCCCGCCGGACGGGTTCACCACCCACCGGCCGCCGTAGGTCGTGGCCCCGGACTCGACGAGCTCACCGGACTCCCCCTCGCCGCAAAGACCCAGCGCCTCGTAGGTGAGGAGTTCGTTGACGGAGAAGCAGTCGTGCAGCTCGATGACGTCGAGGTCGTCGGGGCCCAGCCCCGAAGCGGAGTACACCTGCTCGGCGGCGGCCTTCGACATCGGGACGCCGACCGCGTCGATACAGCTGCCGGAGGCGAACGACGCCTCGGTGTCGGTGGTCATGGCCTGGGCGGCGATCTCCACGGCCCGCTCCCCCAGACCGTGCCGCTCGACGAACCGTTCCGAGACCACGACGGCCGCCGCCGCACCGTCGGAGGTGGGCGAGCACTGGAGCTTGGTGAGGGGGCGGTGGACGGTACGGGCGGCGAGGACCTCCTCGACCGTGTACGGGTCCTGGAACTGGGCGTACGGATTGTCGACCGAGTGCCGGTGGTTCTTGACCCCGACGGCCGCGAGCTGCGCGGGCGTCGTCCCGTACCGCGCCATGTGCTCGCGGGCCGCGTTGCCGAAGATCTGGGCGGTGGGCGGGGACGTCGCGAAGCCGTGGCCGGCCGCCATGACGCCGTAGTGCCGGGCGACGGGCGACGTCGCGAAGTCGCCCCCGCCGGGACCCCCGCCGGAACCCCCACCGGAGCCCCCACCGGAGCCCCCGCCGAGCGCGCCCCGGGCCATCTTCTCGAAGCCGACGGCGAGGACGCAGTCGCTGCCGCCGCCCTCGACGAACTGCCGGGCCAGCATCAGGGCGGTGGCCCCGGTGGCGCAGTTGTTGTTGACGTTGTAGACGGGGACGCCGGTCAGCCCCAGCTCGTAGACGGCTCGCTGCCCGGCCGTGGAAGCCTGGAAGCAGTAGCCGACGGGGATCTGCTCGACCTGGTCGTAGCGGATCCCGGCATCCGTCAGGGCGGCGGCGCCCGCCTCGCGGACCATGTCCCAGTACTGCCAGTCGCGGGATTCGGGCTTCTCGAACTTCGTCATGCCGACGCCGACGATGTAGGCCTTCATCTTTCCGACTCCTGCTCGTCGTGGTGGAAGGGGCGTTCAGCCCCGTGCCGGTACCGATCGCCGTGCCCCTGCCCCTGCCCCTGCCCCTGCCCCTGCCCCTGCCCCTGCCCCTGCCCTTGCCCTTGCCCTTGCCCTTGCCCTTGCGAGCCTCCACCGGTCGCAGCCACGGGAACGGCGCAAGAGTAGAACACGTTTCAATCTGACGGAAGGTCAGAAGACTGCGGGATCCGTGCGGGAACAGCCGGAATAGCAGCGCCACCCAGAAGCGTTCACCCTGCACGCACTTGGGGGGAGCCCGGGTGACCGAAGGCTGCCCGGGAGGCCCCACGCATGCGACGGACGCGACGGATACGGCACGCACAGGAGCTTCCCGAGCCGCCGAAAGCGCGGCGCTCCGGCGGCATCGTGCCCGTCCTCGCGTTCGCGGGCATCACCGTCGCGGTCATGCAGACCCTGCTCGTCCCGGTCATCAAGGACCTGCCGGTCCTGCTGGACGCCGCTCCGGCCGATGCCACCTGGGTGATGACCGCGACCCTGCTCGCGGGCGCCGTCTCGACCCCGATCATGGGCCGCCTCGGCGATCTCCACGGCAAGCGCCGGATGCTGCTCGCCTCGCTGGCCGTGATGGTGATCGGCTCGCTGATCTGCGCCTCCACCGACGACCTGATCGTGATGATCACCGGCCGCGCGCTCCAGGGCTTCGCCATGGGCGCCATCCCGCTCGGCATCGGCATCATGCGCGACGAGCTGCCGCGCGAGCGGCTCGGCTCGGCGATGGCCCTGATGAGCTCCTCCATCGGCGTGGGCGGCGGGCTCGCGCTGCCCGTCGCCGCACTGGTCGCCCAGCACGCCGACTGGCACGCCCTGTTCCTCGGGTCGGCCGGGCTCGGTCTGCTCGCGATGGTGCTGACGTACAGGTTCGTCCCCGAACCTCCGCTGCGCGCGCCCGGCTCCTTCGACCTCGTCGGCGCCCTCGGACTCTCGCTCGGCCTGGTCCTCCTTCTCCTGCCGGTCACCAAGGGGAGCGACTGGGGCTGGACCTCGGCGCCGACCCTGGGGCTGCTCGCCGCGTCCGTGGTCACCCTGGTGCTGTGGGGCCTGTTCGAACTGCGCACCCCGGCGCCGCTGGTCGATCTGCGCACCACCGCCCGCCGCGAGGTGCTGCTCACCAACCTCGCCTCGATCATGGTCGGGGTCGCCTTCTACGCGGTCTCCCTGGTCCTGCCGCAACTGCTCCAACTGCCCACGTCGACCGGTTACGGCCTCGGGCAGTCCATGGTGGTCGCCGGGCTCTGCGTTGCCCCGCTGGGCGTGACGATGATGTTCGTCGCCCCGCTGTACGCCCGGATCTCGGCCCGCCGGGGCCCCAAGACCACGCTGATGCTCGGCATGCTGGTCATCGCGGTCGGTTACGGGGCCGGGCTCGGCCTGCTCTCCGCCGCCTGGCAGACCGTGCTGATCGCGGTGGTGCTCGGCGCGGGCATCGGCCTGGCCTACTCCTCGCTGCCCGCCCTGATCATCGGCGCCGTCGACCCGTCGGAGACCGGCGCGGCCAACGGCCTCAACACCCTGATGCGGTCCATCGGCACCTCGGTGTCGAGCGCCGTCATCGGCATGGTGCTGGCCAACACCTCCGTGACGACGGGCTCGGTCGAGGTGCCGTCCATGGAGGGGTTCCGGATCTCGTTCCTGATCGCCGCGGGCGCGGTCCTGATCGGCCTGGTGCTGGCGGCGTTCCTGCCCGCGCAGCGGCCCTCCGCCCACCCGGTGCTCCTGGCGAGCAGCGCGGACACCGGGCCCGCTCCAGTCGCCCCGGTCCGGCGGGCCCCCGCTGCGACGGCCGGCCGGACCGTACGGCACGATGGGGCGCCGTCGTCAGCAGAACCGCCCCCACCTGGAGGAACCCCGTGACCGCCACCCCCTCCCCGTCCCCGGACACGCTCGCCGCGTTCGAGGCCGCCAAGGGCTTCATGCCGGTCCACGAGGGCCTCGCGCTGTACGCCGCCGCCACCGAGGCCGGCGCGCTCGGACTGCCGCTGCTGGAGGTGGGCACGTACTGCGGGCGCTCCGCCATCCTTCTCGCGGACGCGGCGCGAGGTGCCGGGGTGACCGCGCTCACCGTCGACCACCACCGGGGCAGCGAGGAGCAGCAGCCGGGCTGGGAGTACCACGACCCGAGCGTGGTGGACCCGGAGGTCGGGCTGATGGACACGCTCCCGACCTTCCGCCGCACCCTGCGCCGGGCCGGCCTGGAGGACCACGTGGTGGCGCTGGTCGGGCGCTCCCCGCAGGTCGCCGCCGTGTGGAGCGGACCGCTCGGGCTCGTCTTCATCGACGGCGGGCACACCGACGAGCACGCGAACGCCGACTACGAGGGCTGGGCCCCGCATGTCGTCGAGGGCGGGCTGCTGGTGATCCACGACGTGTTCCCCGACCCGGCCGACGGCGGGCAGGCCCCGTACCGGATCCATGGGCGGGCGCTGGCCTCGGGCGCGTTCACGGAGGTTTCGGTGACGGACTCGCTGCGCGTGCTGCGCCGCACGGGCACCGGGATCTGAGCCGCCCGGGACGGCCGGATGGGTAGCATCGCCGCGTGCCGTACGACGACAGCCCTCCCCCCACCCGCCGTGCCCGGCCTCTGCCCGTGGCCGCCGCGCTGGCCGCCGTATGCCTGACCGCCGCCGGGTGCGGCGGCAGTCCGGAACCCGGCGGGACCGGCGCGGCCTCGCCCCGGCCCGGCGCGGACGCCGCCTCCCCCACTCCTGCCGAGCCGTCCGCCTCCGCCTCCGCTTCCGCGAAGCCGCTGCCGAAGGGTGCGCTGACCGGCCGGACCGTGGTGATCGACCCGGGGCACAATCCGGGAAACCGCGACCACACCCGGGAGATCAACCAGCAGGTCGACATCGGCACCGGTCGCAAGGAGTGCGATACGACCGGTACGGCCACGAACGACGGTTACGCGGAGGCCCGGTTCACCCTCGACGTCTCCCACCGGCTGCGGGCGCTGCTGGAGGCCGAGGGAGCCCGGGTCCGGCTGACGCACGACGCGGACCGGCCGTTCGGGCCGTGCATCGACGAGCGGGCCCGGATCGGCAACGAGGCGCAGGCCGACGCGGTGGTCTCGGTGCACGCCGACGGATCCGCGGTGGGCAACCGGGGCTTCCATGTGATCCTGCCCGCCGCGGTCAGGGGCGGCGGATCGGACACCTCGAAGATCGTGAAGAGTTCCGCCGATCTCGGCGCGAGGATCGCGGGACACTTCGCCCGCACGACCGGAAGCGCGCCTTCCAATTACGTCGGCGGAAATACCGGCCTGGACACCCGGGATGATCTCGGCGGACTGAATCTGTCGACCGTGCCCAAAGTGTTCGTCGAATGCGGCAATATGCGTGATCCGAAGGATGCCGCACTGCTCACCCGTGCGAGCTGGCGGCAGAAGGCGGCCCAGGGATTGGCCGACGGCATTACCAGCTACCTGAAGGGGTAGTTCTGCGGTGATATTGGGGGGATACCCGCTCATGACCCGGGCTCGGGAGCAACCCGCCCGGGCAGACGATAGATTCATCCGTACGATGGGGAGCCGCTCCCGAGCTTCGAGCCGCACCGGCGGCAGCGACGACCGCCCCGACGAGACGACCGACTAAGGACCTTCACGTGAATATCCGATCCCTCACACGAGGCGACGGCGTGGTGATCGGAGCAGCGGTCGTGCTGTTCATCGCCTCTTTCCTCGACTACTCCAGCTACTGCCCGACGGGCATCGACTGCTCCCGGATCGACAACCCGAACGCGTGGGACGCGCTCGGCATCCTGATGAGCATCTTCCTCGCCGGCGTCATCGCGGCGGCGCTGGTGATCGTGAGCCGCGCGATGCCGGGCCGCAAGGTCGCCGGACTGGATCTCGGCCAGTTCGGTGCGGCGCTCGCCGTCTTCGCGCTGTGGACCGCCTTCTGGACGATCCTCGACATCAGCAGCGCCGGGGCGGGCCTGATTCTCGGCCTGCTCGCCACCATCGTGCTCGCCGGCGCCGCGATCGCCGGACCGCTGGTGCCCTTCCTCAAGGCCCCGCTCCTCAGCCCGGCCGGCCCGGCGCAGGGCGTGCAGGGCGGCCAGCCGCCGTACGGTGCCCAGCCGAGCCAGGGCTACGGCTACCCGGGCGGCCAGCAGCAGGCGCCGTACGGTGCCCAGCCGAGCCAGGGATACGGCTACCCGGGCGCGCCCCAGCAGGGCCAGCCCGCCCCGGCCGACCAGGCGCCGCAGGCCCAGGCCCAGCAGCCCGCGCCGGGCGGCGCGGCCCCGGCGGGTGACTTCGCCCCGTTCTGGTTCGCCGTTCCGGTGGCGCGCCCGCTGTACGGCGAGGACGGTTCGCCGAACCCGATCGCCGAGCTGGCGCCGGGCACCTGGTACCTCGCGGTGGAGCAGCGCGGCCAGAGCCTGATCGCCCAGACGCAGGACGGCCGTCGTGGTGTCCTCCAGGACACCACGGGCATCCAGCGCGGCTGATCCCGACGCACACACCGCGGCCCCTCGCCCTTCCGGGCGGGGGGCCGTTGTCGTACAGTCCAACCCGCACCGACCCGATGTGACACTTCGTCAGCAATCGCTGGAGGGAACGGTATGCGGCTCGGACTCGCGCTCGGGTACTGGGGTCGCGGCCCGGATCCCGGCCAGCTCGCCCTGGTCCAGGAGGCGGAGCGGCTCGGCTACGACTCGGTGTGGACGGCGGAGGCCTGGGGCTCGGACGCCTTCACACCGCTGACCTGGATCGCCGCCCACACCGCGCGGATCCGGCTGGGGACCGGCATCGTCCAGATGGCCGCCCGCACCCCCACCGCGACGGCCATGCACGCGCTGACCCTGGACCATCTCTCCGGCGGCCGGATGCTGCTGGGGCTCGGCCTGTCGGGGCCGCAGGTGGTGGAGGGGTGGTACGGACGGCCGTTCCCGAGGAGCCCGCTGACGGCGACCCGGGAGTACGTCGCGGTGATCCGGCAGGTGCTGGCGCGGCAGGGGCCGGTCGAGCTGGCGGGCCGCTTCCACCCCCATCCCTACGACGGCCCGGACGCCACCGGGCTCGGCAAGCCGCTGAAGCCGATCACGCATCCGCTGCGCGCCTCGCTCCCGGTGCTGCTGGGGGCGGAGGGCCCGAAGAACATCGCGCAGACGGTGGAGATCGCGGACGGCTGGCTGCCGCTGTACTGGTCGCCGCTGCGCGCCGACGTCTACGGAGCCTCCCTGGCCGGGCTCCGGGACGGTTTCATGGTCGCGCCGATGGCCCGCGCGCACGTCTGCGACGACGTGGCCGAGGGGCTGTGGCCGGTGAAGGCGATGCTGGGCTTCTACATCGGCGGGATGGGGCACGCGGCCCGCAACTTCCACGCCGATCTGATGGCCCGCATGGGGTTCGAGGAAGAGGCCCGGCGGATCCAGGAACTGTTCCTCCGGGGCCGCAAGGAGGAGGCGGTGCGGGCGGTGCCGGACGCGTTCGCCGATGAGATCGCGCTGATCGGGCCGCGCGCCCGGATCGCGGAGCGGCTGGAGCTGTGGCGCGCGGGCCCGGTGACGGATCTGCTGGTCACCGCCCCGGACCCGCACACGCTACGGGTCCTGGCGGAGCTCAACTCCTAGGCGCTGTCGTCAGGGTGCTCAGCCGAACGAGGACCGGTCCAGCCAGAAGTCCAGCAGCGCCGCGTCGCCCAGTACCTCCACGCGTGGGTCGGTGGGCTTCAGGCGGCGGTTGAAGACGAGCATCAGATCGGTGAGCGTGCCGCGCAGCGCGACCGTGGCCTTCTCGTGCGCGTGCCGCCAGGTGAAGCGGTCCTCGCCGAACTCGATCAGCCACTCCGCACCGGGCACGTCGGTGGCGTGCAGGTGCAACGAGCGTCCACCGCCCCGGAGTTCGGCCGCCTCCGGGTCGCCTCCCTCCTGGGCCAGGGCGACGATGCCGAGCCATTCCTCGATGGTGTCGGCGGCCACCTCCGCGTCGACCTCGTACGGGGCGCGGGCGGCAAGCGCCGCGTCGGCCCGGTGCACGGCCGTCTCGTGCGTCATGCGGCGCGCCCAGAAGGCCGTGCGCCGCTCCGTCACCCAGGTCCACACCTCGGCGTCCGGCCCGGCCTCCCGCAGCGCGGCGACGGTGGCGGCCGCGCCTTCGGCGAGCCAGGCGTCCAGCGCGGCCGGGTCCGTGCCGTCCGGCCCCTCCAGGCCGGGCACCTTGTCCTCCGGGACCTCCTCGGTGGCCCGGGTGCGGACTATTTCGCCGACCCAGCGGTGGGCGCCGCCGACATGCACCGCGAGCTCGCGGAGCGTCCAGTCGGGGCAGGTGGGTACGGTCACGCCGAGATCGGCACCGGTCAGCACCGCGCGCAGGGCGTCGGTCTGGGCCAGGATCTCGTCGCAGTAGCGGTCGTGGGTCAGAGACGTCATGCGGCACCCTAACCGGCGGAACCCGGGGTGATCATTTCGATATCCGGCGGGTGCCGTCCGGCCCCGGCGGTGAGCGGCGCGACGGCCTTCGACAGCAGCGGGTCGCCCTTGGCGTTCTCCGCCGCGGCCCCGAGCCGGTTGCAGGACAGCAGCAGCGCGGCCAGGGTGCGGCGGAGCGGTACGGAACGGTGCACGACGGAGCCTCCTGACCGAGAGTGACGAACCTCGGCACTCCCGCTCGCGCTCGCCCGCTGCCCCAAGGGTCGCCACTCGGTGCGGTCCGCCCGGGTTTCACCCTGCGTAAAGCGGCAACCAGAGTTCCATGTCTCCCAGAACCCGTTCAGGAAGCAGCTCAGCGGCCCGCGTCATCGCCGTCGTGGCCGACGTCCTGGCCTTCATCATCATCCTCTGGATCCTGATGTACCTGCTGGACGCCAACCGGGGCAACGACTTCGTGCAGTGGGTGCACGACTCGGCCCGCTGGCTGGCCGGCTGGTCGTACGACCTGTTCACGTTCGACCGGACGTGGGCGAACGTCGTCGCCGGTTACGGTCTCGCGGCCGCGGTCTACCTCTTCATCGGGCACGCCGTGGCGGGCCGGCTCCGTCGCTGAACCGGCCCCGCCCCGGGCGGTGTTCAGCAGCAGCCCGGCTCCAGGCCGACCGGCAGCCGCTCGCCCCCGAAGACCGCGGTGGTCGCCTCGTCCCCTCCGAGCGCGGCCACCGCGAGCAGCAGGGAGCCCGCCGTCCAGGTGGTCAGCTCCTGGGGCCAGACGGCCTTGCTGCCCTCGAAGACGTACCCCGTCCAGTACAGCCCGCCCTCGGCGCGCAGGTGCTGGATGGACTGGAGGATCTCCAGGGCCCGGTCCGACTCGCCCGTCGCCCAGAGGGCCAGGGCGAGTTCACAGCTCTCGCCGCCGGTCACCCAGGGGTTGGGCAGCACGCAGCGCACCCCGAGTCCGGGAACGACGAAGCGGTCCCAGCCCTCCTGGATACGGGCGGTGGCCTCGGCGCCGGTGAGCGCGCCGCCGAGGACCGGGTAGTACCAGTCCATCGAGTAGCGGTTCTTGTCGAGGAAGCGCTCGGGGTGGCTGCGGATCGCGTGCGCCAGCGCCCCGGTCGCCAACTCCCAGTCGGGCTGCGCCTCCTCGCGGCGCTCGGCGATGGCGAGCGCACAGCGCAGCGCCTGGTGGATCGAGGAGGATCCGGTCAGCAGGGCGTCGTTCACCGGGGTGCCGTCGGGCTCCCGCTTCCAGCCGATCTGGCCGCCGGGCTGCTGGAGCCGGAGCACGAACTCGACCGCCGCGTAGACCGTGGGCCACATCCGGTCGACGAACGCGTCGTCGCCGGTGGCGAGGTAGTGGTGCCAGACGCCGACGGCCACGTAGGCGCAGAAGTTGCTCTCCAGGCTCCGGTCCGTCGGCTGCTGCGGATCGCCGTCGTGGTAGGCGGCGTACCAGGAGCCGTCGGCGTTCTGGTTGCGGGCGAGCCACTCGTAGGCGCGGGCCGCGGCCTCGTGTTCGCCGGACGCGTCCAGGGCCATCGCGGCCTCGGTGTGGTCCCACGGGTCGAGGTGGTGCCCCCGGAACCAGGGCAGCGCCCCGTCCTCCCGCTGTACGGCGGCGATCGCGGCGACCGTCTCGGCGGCCTGGGATGCCGTCAGGACACCGGGAAGAACGAGGTGCTCGGTCCGTTCGGGGGTGCTCACGCCTCGGCCTTCGGAAGGTGCGGCTTGGTGGCGTACGCGACGAAACTCTTGCCGACGACCGGGTTGAGGAGCTGCTCGACGACCCGGGTCGCGAGCGGCTTCTTCATGATGTCCCAGACCAGCAGCTTGTGGTACGCCCGCACCGGCAGGGCCTTGTCGTTGTCGACGCCGAAGGCGCACTTGAGCCACCAGTACGGCGAGTGCAGGGCGTGCGCGTGGTGCGTGCCGTACGGCTTGAGTCCGGCCTCGCGGATCCGGGCGAGGAGCTGGTCGGCCTTGTAGATGCGGATGTGACCGCCCTCGACCTCGTGGTACGCGTCGGAGAGCGTCCAGCAGACCTTCTCGGGGCCGTAACGGGGCACGGTGATGGCTATCCGGCCGCCCGGCTTGAGCACCCGGACCATCTCGGCGAGGACGCCCTTGTCGTCCGGGATGTGCTCCATGACCTCGGAGATGATCACGACGTCGAAGGAGTCGTCGGGGAAAGGCAGGTTGAGGGCGTCGCCCTCCATCGCGGTGGCGGTGGCGCCCTCGGGGGCCTCGCCGGCCTCCTTCATCGCGGCGAACCACTTGGCGACCTCGCGGATCTCCTCGCCGTTCCGGTCGAGGGCGACGACCTGCGCCCCGCGCCGATAACACTCGAAGGCATGCCGGCCGGCACCGCAGCCCAGGTCGAGCACTCGGTCGCCGGCGGCGAGCGGGAAGCGGGTGAAGTCGACGGTCAGCACGAGGGCCTGCCTTCGAGGTCGGAGGTACGGGTGGTGACGAGCGGGTCCGCGGTCGCCCGGGGGCGCGCGGCCGCCCGGAGGTCGGCGGTCACCTGCGGACTCCGCGGGCGGCGATCGCCTGACGGTACAGCTCGGCCGTTCCGGCGGCGGCGCGGGCCCAGGTGAAGTTGGCCAGCACCCGTGCCCGGCCCGCAGCGCCGAGCCGGGCGCGCAGCTCCGGGTCGCCCAGCAGCCGGGCCAGCGCCCCGGCCAGCGCGTCCGCGTCGCCGGGCGGGACGGCGAGACAGGTCTCCCCGTCGCGGCCGGAGACCTCGGGGATCGCGCCGCCGGTGGTGGCGACGAGCGGGGTGCCGGTGGCCATGGCCTCGGCGGCGGGCAGCGAGAAACCCTCGTACAGCGAGGGCACGCAGGAGACCTGGGCGCCGCGCACCAGGTCGACCAGCTCGGCGTCGCTGATGCCCTTGACGAACTCGACGGCGTCCGCGAGCCCGTGCCGCTCGATCGCGCGGGCGACCGGCCCGTCCTCGGCGCGCTTGCCGACGACCACGAGGTGGGCGGCCGGGTTCTCGGTGCGGAGTTTGGCGAGCGCGTCGACGAGGTGGACGAGGCCCTTGAGGGGGACGTCGGCGCTGGAGGTCGTGACGATGCGGCCCGGGACCTCGGGGACGGAGGGGTCGGGCGACCACAGGTCGGTGTCGGCCCCGATGTGGACGACGCTGATCCGGTCCTTGCGCACGCCGAGGTCCTCGACGATCTCGTCGCGGGAGGAGCCGGAGACGGTGAGGACGGTGTCCAGCTTGCGGGCGACCCGCTTCTGCATCCGGGTGAAGGCGTACCAGCGGCGTACGGAGGCGCGTCGGCGGCGGCTCGCCGCGGCGGCCAGGTCGAGCCTGCGGTCCACGGTGATCGGGTGGTGGATCGTCGTCACCAGCGGGGCCCCGAGGTCGCCGAGGAGCCCGTACCCGAGGGTCTGGTTGTCGTGGACGACGTCGAACTCGCCGCGCCGGGAGAGCAGGTGGCGGCGGGCGCGCAGACTGAAGGTGAGCGGTTCGGGGAAGCCGCCGGTCCACATGGTGGCGACCTCGGCGAGGTCGATCCAGTCGCGGTACTCGCCGCGCCTCGGCGTACGGAACGGGTCGGGCTGCCGGTAGAGGTCCAGGCTGGGCAGCTCGGTCAGCGGGACGCCCTCGTCGAGCACCGGGTAGGGCTGGGCGCCGATGACCTCGACGCTGTGCCCGAGCCGCGCGAGCTCCCGCCCGAGGTGGCGTACGTACACACCCTGGCCGCCGCAGAAAGGATTGCCCTTGTACGTGAGGAGTGCGATGCGCAACGGCCGGTCGCCGGTCCCGGTGGTGCTGCCGTCGCCCGTGCGGGGGCCTGTCTCTATGGCCTCAGCGGTCACACTCGGCCCCCTTCTGACTGCGTGTTCGCCGGAGCGTAACCGGTCGCGCTAATCTAGAACAAGTTTCAGACTCAGCTGAACAAGTTTCATACTTGATCGCTCGACGTGCGTCGAATCTACCGGCAGGTAGCGTCTGCGGAACGGCCGGATCAGGTGATTCGCGCCACGACGGACGCCCTGGCATGCTGTGCGCGCCCGGACGGCCCGCTTCGCCTGTCCGGGTGGATCAAGCCATGGATCGTGGATCGTGGAACGGGGACAGCATGACCGCGGACGCCAGACCGGCAGCGCCTGCGCTGACCGAGCGCCAGGAGGCCCGTCGCCGCCGCATCCTGCACGCCAGCGCCCAGCTGGCCAGCCGGGGCGGGTTCGAGGCGGTGCAGATGCGGGAGGTGGCCGAGGCCGCCGGGGTCGCGCTGGGCACGCTCTACCGCTACTTCCCGTCCAAGATCCATCTGCTGGTCGCGACCATGCAGGACCAGCTCCAGCACCTGCACACCACGCTCCGCAAGCGCCCGCCGGCCGGCGAGGAAGCGGCCCAGCGGGTGGCGGAGACCCTGATGCGCGCCTTCCGCGCCCTGCAACGCGAACCGCACCTCGCGGACGCCATGGTCCGCGCCCTCACCTTCGCGGACCGCAGCGTGAGCCCCGAGGTGGACACGGTCTCCCGGCTCACCACGGCGATCATTCTGGACGCGATGGGCCTGGAGCACCCGACGCCGGAGCAGCTCTCGGCGGTCCGGGTCATCGAGCACACCTGGCACTCGGCGCTGATCACCTGGCTGTCGGGGCGGGCGTCGATCGCCCAGGTGAAGATCGACATCGAGACGGTCTGCCGCCTCATCGACCTGACGGCGGAGCCGGAGCCGGGGCGGGGCTGAGGGGCGGGGCGGGGCTGAGGAGCGGGGCCGGGCTGAGAGGCGGTCCGGGTGCCCTGGCCGCTCCGTCCGCTCCGGCGAGGGCGACGACGGCCGCGCGGCGCCGGTCCGTCCACTCGGTCAGCCCGACGTCGTCCCTCCCCGCCTTGAACAACGCCTCCCGCCGGACCCACAACCGCAGCAGCGCCGGACCGGGATCGGGCTCGGCGCAGGCGGCGTCCACCTCATCGGGCGGCAGCAGCCTCCGCAGTACGGAGACGGGCCCCGGCCGACGCGTCAGGGGCTCCACGTCGATACCGACCGGGCCCGGCCCGACCACCGCCGCGGTCAGACCGTCGGCGTGGCTGAAACTCGCCCCCAGACCGGGGTGGCCCGGAAGATACGGCCGGCCGTGCCCGTCCCGCCCGCACCCGGGGCAGCGCTGGGCGGGCGCGACGTCCCGGGGCGGCAGTCCGGTGGCCCGGGATGCGCACAGCCGGAGCAGCAGCCGGGCCGCCAGCACGTCGTCGCGCCGGGAGGGCACCCGGATGCCCGCGAGCCGGCGCCGCTCCCACGGGGCGAGCAGGCCCTCGTCCAGCTCCGGGTGGTCCAGCACCTCGGCGGTGGTGGCGGTGAGCGCGACGGCGCCGGCGCCCACCCGGCCGGGGCCTGCGCTCACCCGGCCGGGACCTCCGCGTGGCCGGCCGGGTCGAGGAAGCGCTCCTTGACGCGGGCGAGGGTGCGGAAGTCGTCGATGGTGACCTCCTGAAGATCGATGCTGCTGCCCGAGATCTCTTCCAGGAGGTCGATGAACTCCAGGAAGTCCATCGAGTCGATGAGGCGGGCTTCGATGAGGTCCTCGTCCACGCCGATCGGGCCGTCGAGGCCGGGGTTCTTCTCGTGGAGCCACGCGGAGACCTGGTCCATGGGGGAAATCGCTCCTCTTGCTGTTCTGGCGACTGAGCCGTTGCGGTGGCCGAAGGGCAGGGCGGAGGTCAGGCCCCGGCGGTGGCCCGGAGCCGCTCCAGGGCCTGTTCGGCCGTGCCGTGGGCGAGGATCATCGCGTGCACCCAGCGCTCGACACCGAAGGCGACGCAGGAGCTGTACGCGGACCCGTGGGAGCCGGCGCGGATGCCGAGCCGCTCACCGAAGAAGTTGCGGTGCCGGTTGACGGAGGCGATGGCCGTGCCGTCGGGGGCGCTGTACTCGTACTTGACCGGGTCCAGCGCCATCAGCCGGGCTCGGGACCCCCCGTTGTCGTAGAACGGGTCGTCGGCCGCCGCCCGGGTCAGGGCAAGCCCGAGCCGCCCGGCCACCTCCTGGATGAACTCCCCGCCGCGCTCCTGGTGTTCGGCGGCCCCGTCCTTGGTCCCGAGGTAGAGCACCTCACGCATGTGGAACCCCCACAGCCGGCGCAGGCCGTCGTAGTGGGTCTCGTTGCGGAAGCAGCGACCGGCCGCCGAGAGCCGCAGCCCGTCCTCGCCGACGTCCGCGCCCTCCAGGGAGAGCAGCAGGCCGTAGCAGGTCGCGGACGGCAGCACATGGCCGGTCGGATGGAGCGGGAGATCCCGGGGCGAACCGCCGGAGGCCAGCCCGTCGAGCACGTCCGGGCCGAACCGGCCCGTGGACACGCCGAGATGGGGGAAGTTGCGGAAGAAGTCCAGCCGCGCCAGCCCGTCGGCGGAGAGCAGGGGCGGCCCGACCACCTCGGGGGCGGAGAGCCGCGCGGCCAGACCGGTCAGCAGGCCGTCCAGGCCCCGCAGCAGGGCGGTGCGGACCGGGTCCAGCGTGATCAGCCCGGCGCCGGGACTCTTCAGCTCGATGTCCGGCAGGGCGGTGATGCTGGGTGTGTTCATGGAACCGCGTCTTTCTGGAAAAGCGGACTGACGGGTCGTCACGAACCCGACCACACCCTTGGACACTAGGCCCACCGCTCACCTGTTGTCTAGACCAAAGATACCGAACGGAAGGTATCGGTTCCGTGGCCAACGGGCACAGGTCGGCATGCCATATGCCCATATGTAACCGGCACTTGACAGTCCGGGCGGTCTGGACCAATCCTGCTGATCGACGTGGTCACGGCTCCTCGCACCACGGCACTGCCATCCGTCCCGCCGACCGCGGCGACCCCGCTCCCCCGGGGTCGCCGCGCGGCCGGCCGAGGAGAAGAACCTGCCATGAACCTCATGACGACCCCCGCCCCCCGCCGCCGGCCCCGCCTGCACCGGGCGGCGTCGGACATCCCGTACTTCAGCGCGGACGGTGAGGCCTACCTCGCGCAGACGGCCCTGCGGGAGCTGGACAAATCACGTCCGCTGCGCGTGCTGTCCGAGGAGGACTTCGCGCACTGGCAGACGTACGGCTACGTCATCGTCCGCGAGGCGATACCGGCGGCGACGGCCCGCCGGCTGCTCGACTTCACCTGGAAGTTCCAGGGCCTGGACCCGGATCGCCCGGAAAGCTGGTACGAGGACCGGCCACTGCGCTCGGAGCTGGACCAGCAACTGCACATCTACGGCTTCGTGGAGGCCTACCACCACCAACTCCTGTGGGACAACCGGCAGTCGCAGCGGGTGTACGACGCCTTCGTCGACGTGTGGGACTGCGAGGAGCTGTGGGTCACCCTGGACCGGCTCAACCTCAACCCGCCCAACCGGGGCAACCGCGACCGCGCGCTGATCGAGCCGACGGACCGGGGCTTCGACATCGAGTTGCACTGGGACATCGACACCACGCTCGCCGTGCCGCCGCAGCGGGTGCAGGGCATCATCGCGCTCAACGACACCCGGCCGGAGACGGGCGGTTTCCAGTGCTGCCCGGAGCTGTTCCGGCAGTTCGACGCCTGGAAGGTCGCCCAGCCCGCGGACCGGGACCCGTTGCGCCCGGCGATCGACCGGGACGAACTCCCCGTCGTACGGCCGGATCTGCGCCCCGGTGACCTGCTCATCTGGAACGGCCTGCTGGCCCACGGGGTGGCGCGGAACCTCTCCGAGAACGGGGTGCGGGCCGTGCAGTACCTGTCGATGATGCCCGCACTGGAGGAGCACGAGCGGCTGCGGAAGTCCCGGGTGGAGTCCTGGCGCCATCTGCGCACCCCGCGCTGGAACCGCACCCTGGTCGGCGACCCGGTGCTGCCCGAGTCCAAGCGCTACCCGACGGCCGAGCTGAACCCGCTGGGCAGCCGGCTGCTGGGGCTGGCCTCCTGGCAGGACCCGGTCGGGGACGCCGGGAACGCCGACACCACGGCACCCGCCGCGCGGAGCGGGGAGCCTTCGTGCGCCGCGTCTGCCTGACCCTGCCCACGCACCGGGCGTGCACCGGGACGATCGAGTCGATCGCCGAGGAAGCGGCGTACGGGGCAAGGGAGTTCGGGGCGGAGATACACCTCCTGGTCCTGGACTCCTCACCCGCGCCGGTGCTCGCCGAACACCGGAAGACGGTGGCCGCGCTGCCCGCGTCGCCGGGGGTGACCGTCCACCACCTCGACGAGAACGAGCAGCGGGCTTTCCTCCGCGAGGCGATCGCCCGCACCGGCATACCTTCGGGTTCGGCTTCGGCGGACCGGCTGCTGGACCTGATGCTGCCCTCCCGCGTCTCCTACGGGGCGTGCACCAACCGGGCGTTCCTCATCGCCGAGGCCCTGGGCTGCACCTCCGTCCACCGCCGCGACTCCGACAGCCGCTACCAGGCCGTCGACGGCGAACCGGTCTTCCCCCTCCACCAGGAACTCACCTACCTGGGCCAACGGGCGGACGGGATAAGGAAGTCGGCGGCGAGGAGCAAGCTGCCACCGGGCTCGGGCGACCGGCGTGTGGCGGTCGCGGGCGGCTCGTTCGTGGGCGAGATGTCGGTGGACGTCGCGGAGATCCGCGACCTCGACCCGGACACGTACCGCGAACTGGTCGGCCTGTCGCTGCCCGAGGGCTCCCCGGAGATCTGGCGCAACCACCTGATCGACGCGTCCTTCCGGGGCGCGGGGAACGGGACGTTCGACGGCGACCACACCACGCTCGCCCCGATCAGCCCGATGCGCGTGGACATGTGCAACGTGGCACTGGACCACGAGGTCTACCGGCGGGTGCCGCTGCCGCCCGCCACGGACACCATCGGCACGGACTACTTCCTGCTCCACCTCACCCACGACGCCGGGTTGCCCGGCCTCCAGCACAACCGGCACATCGTGAACTTCCACACGGAGGAGCGGCGTACGGACGACGGGTTCCTGGCGTACCAGGTCCGGTTCGCGAAGTTCCTGCTGTCGAAGACGTACCTGAACGCGGTGTACGCGAGGACGGCGGCGGCCGGCGACGCGCTGCTCGACGCGGAGGGCCACATCAAGGCATCCGTGGTGGCCGGTTTTGTCCGGGACAGCGCAGATCCGCACCGAGCGGAGAACGCCCGCCGCCTGGACCTCATCGACCGCGCCTACCGCCGGCTCGGCGGCCGCTACACGGCGGTCGCGGACACGCTCGCCGGCCGCCGCTCCCGGCTCCTGGACGAGGCCCGCGACGACATGGCCGACTTCGCGCACCTGATGGACCACTGGGAGGCCCTGACCGGTGCGAGTGCCGACGCGGGCCTGGCCGTGACCCGATGACCCCAGCCGTCGGCGAGGACTCCATGCACCCGAACCCCCCGCACACCACCACGACCACGGTCACCGTCGCCTACGCGGGCGGTGAGGAGCGGCGTGGCCCGATCACCATGGGCCAGGCCAACATGATCCGCTGCATCCTGCGGGACGACCCCACCCACATCAACATCCACGATGTGTGGCCGGTCCCCGAAGGCACCACCTCCGAGGCCGTCACCGACGCCCTGCACGCCCTGGCCGTACGGCACGAGGGGCTGCGCACCACCTTCCCGCACCAGCCGGGGGCCGCACCGGTCGACCAGGTCGTGGCGGCCGAGGGCACGTTCACGGTGACCGTCCTCGACCACACCGGACTCCCCGACGACCCTGCGGGGTACGCGGAGTCGGTGGCACGGGCGGCCCGGGCCGGGCGCTTCGCGCTGGATCGGGAGTTCCCGCTGCGGATCACCCTGCTCACCGTGGCCGGACAACCGGTCCACGTGGCACTGGCGTTCAGCCACGCGGTGGCCGACGGCAGCGCGATGGCCATCCTGCGCGAGGAGTTCGCCGAACTGCTGGCGGGCAAGGAACTGCCGGAGCTCACCTCCCTGCCCCCGGTCGACCTGGCCGCCGTGGAGGCGTCCCCGGCCGGGCTGCGGAAGTCGGAGGCGTCCCTGCGGTACTGGGAGCGGATCCTCCGCACCGGACCGCAGGAGATGTTCGCGGAGCCGCGCGGCAGGAGGCCGGGGACCGACGAGGAGGCCCGGCAGCTGACGCTCCGCTCCCGCCGGGGCGGCCGGGCGCTCGCCGGGGCGGCCCGCCGGACCGGGCACCCCGAGGCGACCGTGCTGAAGGCCGCCTGGTGCGCCCTGGTGGCCCACCGGGCGGGCCAGGACAGCTGTGTCACCGCCGTCCCGAGCGCCAACCGGTTCCACGCCCGCGTGGCCCGTTCGGTGACCACCACGTCCCAGGACGCGCTGCTCCACCTGGACGTCCGGGCGCCCGCCTTCGACGCCCTGGTCGCCAGGACCTGGGGCGCGGTGCTCAACGCCTACCGGCACAGCCAGTTCGACTCCGTACGGCTGTGGGAGATGATCGGCCGGGTCACCGCCGAGCGCGGCAGCCACTTCGGCCGGGACGTGGTGTTCAACGACGTGAGCGCCCTGCCCGCCCCGCTCCTGGGCACGGACGCCCAGGAGCGCGACGACGCCGAGCACGAGCTGACCTGGGGGCCGCCCCAGGCCCTGCCGACCCGGCTGCTCGCCTTCACGTACCGGACGGCGCCCCAGCTGCACATCTCCCTGTGGGCCGCCCCCTCGCTCTTCACCCCCCGGGAGGCGGAGGGGTTCCTCTCCGGCCTGGTCCTGCTCCTGGAGGCGGCCGCCGCCGGGGACGTGCGGATGGAGGCGCTGGCCGAGGTGACGGGAGTGCGTCCCGCCGAACGGGGGCCCGACTGGCTGCGGGTGGACGGCTGCTGGGTCTCGCCGGACGCCGTGCGCGAGGCCCTCGGCCGGGCGGTGGGCGGACTGCCGGTGCGGGTGGAGGTGACCGAGGCGTCCGGCGCGGAGCCGCACCTGACGGCGTACATCGCCTGCGGCGCAACCCCGTTGACACCCACCGGGGCCCACCGGGCGCTGACCGCCCTCATCCCGGCCGCCGGTTCGGGGGTCCTGGCGCCCCACCGCTACGTACTCGTGGAGAACCCGCCCACCGAGCCGGACCGGAGCGACGCATGGCGTCGGCTGGAGATCATCGAGGAAGGGACCGGCAGAAGCCGGCAGGTGTGACATGAGCGTTGACGACACGACCCTCCCGCAGCCGTCGGCCGCGCTGCCGAGCCCCTGGCGGTCGACCCGGTTCCGGCTGTTCTTCACGGCCCGCAGCGCGTCGCTGCTGGCCGACGGCATGCTGATGGTCTCGCTGACCACGGCGGTGCTGGGGGCGGGCCACGGGGCGAGCGGCGTCGGGTACGCGCTGGCGGCGTGGATGACCCCGATCGTGCTGCTGGTGCTGTTCGGCGGGGTGCTGGCCGACCGCTTCACGCCCCAGCTGATGATGATCTGCGCGGACGTGGCCCGCATGCTGGCCATGCTGACGCTGGCCACTCTCCTCTTCTCCTCCGACAGCGTCCCCCTGTGGCAGATCATGGGGCTGATGGCGCTGAGCGGGGCCGCGACGGCGATGTTCCAGCCAGGGATGGCGAGCATGGTCCCCCGGGTCGCGGAGGACATCCAGAAGGCCAACGCGCTGCTGCGCATCTCGGAGGCGCTGAGCACCCTGCTGGGCCCGGGCCTGGCGGGCATCCTCGTCGCGTACTGGCAGGTGTCGGGCTCGTACATCGTCATCGCGGCGGCGTACGCGCTGAGCGCCCTCGTCCTCCTCCCTCTGCGCAAGCTGCACACGGAACGCGACGAGGGCGACGCCCCGATGTGGCGCAGGCTGGCGACGGGCTGGCAGGAGTTCCGGTCCCGACAGTGGCTGTGGGGCGTGATCGCGGTCTGGTCCGTGTACGGCCTGTTCGTGTTCGGCCCGGCGCTGCCGCTGGGCGCGGCGCTGATGATCGAGCAGCACGGGGCGAGCGGGTACGGCTGGATCGCCTCGGCGGACGGCGCGGGCACGATCATCGGCGGCCTGATCGGCATGCGGGTCCGCCCGCGCCGCCCGCTGGTGGCGGGTGCCCTGGCGATGCTCTGCTTCGCGCTCAACCCGTTGGCCCCGGCCCTGGAATGGTCCTTCGCGGCCACGGCGGTCGCGCACGTGATCGCGGGTTACGGCTTCGCGTTCTGGGGCGTGATGTGGGCGACGAGCGTGCAGTCGCACATCCCGCTGACGGTCCTGAGCCGCGTCTCGGCGTACGACGTCGCGGGCTCCATCATGGTCATCCCCCTGGGCCGCGCCCTGGCGGGCCCGGCGGCGGACGCGTTCGGCGCGAACGAGGTGCTGATCTTCTCGTCGGTGATGTCGTGCGCCCTGCTGGCGGTGATGCTGAGCGTCCCGGCGATCCGGGCGCTGCGGCGGGCACCGGAGGGCATGCTCCGGAAGGCGGAGGGCGAGCCGGCGGTCTGACCCCTGGGATCAGACCCGCATAACTGCCACGTCGTACTGCGGGATCCAGTCGCTCCGGGTGACGACCACGAGGTGGTGGGCCTGCGCCTGGGCGATGAGCAGCCGGTCGAAGGGGTCCTCGTGGACCATGGGCAGCCGCCCGGCCCGCAGCCAGCACATATCCACGTAAGACCGTTTGACGACACTCGAAATGGCCAAATACCCGGAACCGAGGAACATTACTACTATGACAAATCACTGAGGTTTTCTCAATGGTGATCACTTCCAGATTCCGTTGAGGACGAGGGCGGCGCGGG
>NZ_BMSG01000029.1 GCF_014649035.1 Streptomyces sindenensis | reverse complement strand
TCGGACCCGATCAACATGGTTCAGCCCGCTTCGCGAAGATCATTTCGCTGAGAAAACCTCACTGGGCTGATCTACTACGAAACCCGCACCCTCTAGGTTCTTTCTACTCCACCATTCCGCCTCTGAAATCTGTACGCCTGAGGTCATTTCACATCGACTGGCGCGGGCCTGCATTGACGACTCGGATCGACTTTCCTGAATATCCGGAATACGCCCCGCCCGAATGGTCCACACTGGGGCACAACACCCTGCAGGCTCATCTTCAGTTTGCAGCTGTCGATGACCTTACGGTGCATGGTTGGATTCCTTCAACTTTCGTTGACATCGACATTTCCTTCCTGAACGACTGGACAATTCAAACGAACATCAGTGGCGCAGGTCTAGAAATCCAATTCAATTGCAGCAATTCCCTCACCATCGGCCATATCAGCTCCTTCCAAGCTACCGAATCTGGATCAGAGGAGGTTCCTCACAGCTTCCTGCGTCCAATCGATGCGCGCAGATTTTCCTCCATCCCCGACACCCATGTGAGCAATTTCTATGACCGCTGATTGGCCCAGCTTCCTCGATGACCCTCAATCCATCTATAGCTTGTACGACGAGGGACCCGACCTCAGCCGCTGCGACCTCTTCCACATGCTTGCAGATGAGCGGAAAGACAGCATCACTCTGGGCTTCCAAACTGCCCAGACCCCGGAGCGCATCAGGCCCGATTGGATGGATAAGGACTACAACTCCTTCACCTTCTACCTCTTCTTTTCCGGAGTGCATGAACTAGACATCCAGGGATGGGCAGATCCCGGGTGCAAGGAAGTTTCCATCCGGCGCAAAACAGATGAAACTCTGATGGTTACCATCACGTCGGAGGGCAGCTCAGCTACTTTTCGGGCGCGCACGGTAAGTCTCGTCGCAGCGCGCGTTGGGCTAGTTTCCCAAGCCTCGTAGCCACGGAGAAGAGCGAGACTGGAAACGGGTCACTCCTCCGGCGGGAACACCACCTCCCCCGACCCCGCCAGCCTCAGCGTGATCGCCTCCACCGGGCAGCCCTCCGCCGCCGCCAGGACGTGTTCGTCCGCGTCGCGGTTCTCCGTCGTCGGGTGGGACTGGCGGGCCGAGTCCAGGTGGAAGGCGTCGCCCGCGTGGTTGACGCACATGCCGGAGCCGATGCAGACCGAGCGGTCGACCTCCACGTGCCAGCGGTCGCCCATCACGCCTCCCGGTAGCCGGCGGGCAGGTGGATCATCTTGTGCTCGAAGAACTCGCCGTAGCCCTCGGGGCCGAACTCGCGGCCCAGGCCCGAGTTCTTGTAGCCACCGAACGGGCCGAGCATGTCGAGGCTGAACGTGTTCACGCTGTACGTGCCCGTGCGGATGCGGCGGGCGATGTCGATGCCGCGTTCCGTGTCCGCCGTCCAGACGCTGCCGCTCAGGCCGTACGGCGAGTCGTCGGCGATGCGGACGGCCTCGGCCTCGTCTCCGTACGGGATCAGGCAGATCACCGGGCCGAAGATCTCCTCCCGGGCGATGCGCATCGAGTTGTCGACCGAGCCGAAGAGGGTGGGTTCGACGTACCAGCCGCGCTCCTGGGAGGCGGGCACGTTGCCCCCTGTCAGGATCTTGGCGCCCTCCTCCTGACCCAACCTGATGTAGTCCAGGGAACGTTGCTGCTGGCGCCTGGCCACCAGCGGGCCCAGTTCCGTTGCCGGGTCCAGGGGGTCGCCCACGCGGAGTGCTCCTGCCGCTGCCGCGAACGCCTCCGCCATCTCGTCGTAGCGGGAGCGCGGTGCCAGGATCCGCGTCTGCGCCACGCACGCCTGGCCGTTGATCATCCAGGCGAACGGGACGATGCCCGCCACCGCCGCCTCCAGGTCCGCGTCCGGCAGGATCACCGCCGCCGACTTGCCGCCCAGCTCCAGGGTGACGCGGGTCAGGTTGCGCGAGGCCACCTCCATCACGCGGCGGCCGGCCGCCACCGAGCCGGTGAAGGAGACCTTGTCCACGTCCCGGTGGCCCACCAGGTACTCACTCACCTCCCGGTCGGCCGGGAGGATGGAGAGGACCCCGGGCGGCAGGCCCGCCTCTTCTGCCACCTCGGCCAAGAGGTAGGCGTCCAGCGGGGTTTCCGGGGAGACCTTCAGCACCGCCGTGCAGCCCGCCAGCAGCGCCGGGGCCAGCTTCGCCGCCGCCGTGAACTGCGGGACGTTCCACGGGACGACCGCCGCCACCACGCCCACCGGTTCGCGGCGTACCAGGAGCGGGCCGAGGACGCCGTCGCGCCGTTCCTCGTACGGGAACGTCCGCGCCACCGTGATCGCCGAGTCCCAGACCATCATCGCGGCCAGCGCCTGCACCATGACGCTCGCACTGTACGGCGTGCCGTTCTGCGCGCTGATCAGGCGTGCGAAATCCTCGTGGCGTACGGCGAAGGCGTCCTTGATCCGGGTGATCACCGCGATCCGCTCGTCCAGCGCCATCCGGGGCCACGGGCCCACGTCGAAGGCCCGGCGGGCCGCCGCGACCGCCCGGTCCACGTCCGCCTCCGATGCGTGCGGCACGCGGCCTATGACCTGTTCGGTGTGCGGGGAGATCACCTCGATGACCTCGGTGGAGAGCGGATCGGTGAACTCCCCGCCGATGAACAGGCGTCCGTGCTCCACCAGCTCCGTACGTTCCGTCATGGCCGTCGCCTCCCGTGAATCCGTACACCCCTGCACCCGGACACCTTCAACTGACTGCTCGTCAGAACTGATACCAGTTCCTGTTTCAGTAGTCCACGGGGGTCGCGGCGTCAACGGCCTTCGCACCCCGGCGATTTGGTAGGCCCGGGCTACCACTGGAACGAGTTCTCGTTACAGTGGAGGCCCGAGCGGAGAAGGGGAGCCCATGGCACAGGTGACTCACGGGACCGGGACGCGGGTGGCCGATCACGGCGGGGGCGTCCACAGCATCAGGGTGCCCATCCCGGACAACCCCCTCGGGCACACCCTGGTCCACCTCCTCGACACCGACCGCGGGCCCGTCCTCATCGACACCGGGTGGGACGATCCCGCCTCCTGGGACACCCTCGTCGCCGGGCTCACCGCCCTCGGCACCGCCGTCAGCGACATCCACGGCGTCGTCATCACCCACCACCACCCCGACCACCACGGCCTCTCCGGACAGGTTCGCGAGGCGTCCGGGGCCTGGATCGCGATGCACGAGGCCGACACCGCGATCGTCCGCCGCACGCGGGAGTCCGAGCCCGGCACCTGGCTCGACTACCTCGTCCGCAAGCTCGCCGCCGTCGGCGCGCCGGACGACCACCTCGCCCCGCTCCGCGCCGCCCGCGGCGGGGGGCGGCTGCGGACCCTGCCCGGGCTGCGTGCCGCCCTGCCGGACCGGGAGATCGTCCCCGGCGAGCTGCTCGATCTCGCCGGGCGGAAACTGCGTGCTGTCCGGACGCCCGGGCACACTCCGGGCCACGTCTGCCTCCATCTGGAGGAGCGGCATCCCGCCGGGCTGGTCGGGAACGGGCGGCTGTTCTCCGGCGATCACCTGCTGCCGGAGATCAGTCCGCACATCGGGCTGTACGAGGACCCGGACGACACCGCCGTCACCGATCCGCTGGGCGACTATCTCGCCTCGCTGGAGCGGATCGGCCGGCTCGGGGTGGCCGAGGTGCTGCCCGCGCACCAGCACGCCTTCACCGATGCGGGCGGGCGGGCGCGGGAGCTGCTGGACCACCACAAGGAGCGGCTGAGCGGGCTCCTCGCCCTGCTCGCCACGCCCCTCACTCCGTGGCAGCTCGCCGAGCGGATGGAGTGGAACCGGCCCTGGGAGCAGATCCCGCACGGCTCGCGGTCCATCGCCGTGTCGGAGGCCGAGTCCCATCTGCGGCGGCTCGTGAAGCTCGGCCGCGCGGAGGCCGTCCCGGGCGGGCCCCCGGTGACGTACATCGCCGTGTGATGTCCCGAGCCGGGTGACGTCCCGAGCCGGGTGGCGTGCGTCGCCGTGTGACGTCCCGAGCCCGGTGACGTACATCGCCGTGTGACGTCCCGAGCCGGGTGACGTCCCGCCCGTCGCGGCCCGCGCACCGTCCCGCCCCGTCGTGGCCCGCACCCCGTCCCGCACCGTCCCGCCCCGGCGTGGCCCGCACGGCCGCCCCGTCGTGTCCCGTCGCGGCCCGTGCCCCGGTGACGTACGCCGCCGTCCGAGCCCCCACCAGGGGCGACGTCGGTGACGTACATCGCCACGTGCGCCCCCGGCCCCTCCCCTACGGCCCGGTAGAGTGGGCAGGTCGTCATCATGCCCGTACAGGGGGAAGCCGGACACCGTCCGGCGCAGCGCCCCAGCCGTGACCCGTCCGTCCGACGGCAGCCGGACCGCCCTCCGCGGAGCGTGACCGGCTCGGGCCACCGGAACCCCGGTGGCCGGCACCGTCGAGGCATACGGGGCCGGAGCCCGGTGCCCTCGTGCGCCCGGGGAGTCCGGCCCTCGCAGGAGAGGCCCAGCCAGCCATGACCGTACGCCGCAGCGCAGCCGCGCTCGCGACCACCGCCGTGCTCCTGGGCGCCGCCGCCCCCGTGGCGGTCGCCGCACCGAGCCCCTCTCCGTCGGCGGAACTGCCGGCCGGGCTCTACGGCACCACGGACCCCACCTACGACGGGGTGTGGCGGCAGTCGCTCGCCTTCCTCGCGCAGAAGATCGAGTACGTCACGCCGTCGACCCAGGCGGTCGACTGGCTGGCGGGCCAGCAGTGCGACAGCGGGGCGTTCACCTCGTACCGGGCCGACACCTCCAAGCCCTGCGACGCCTCGACGGTGATGGACACCAACGCCACCGCCATCGCCGTCCAGGCCCTCGTCGAGATCAACCAGCGCCGCGAGGACGCCAACAACGGGGCCGACTGGCTGAAGTCCGTGCAGAACGAGGACGGCGGCTGGGGCTACAACCCGGGCAGCCCGTCCGACGCGAACTCCACCTCCATCGTCATCGGCGCGCTCGCCCGCACCGGCGTCCCGGTCAACGAGCTCACCACCAAGAACGGCAGCACCCCGTACACCGCGCTCCAGTCCCTGGCGATCGCCTGCGGGAAGAAGGACGGCGGCGCGTTCGCCTACCAGCCGGGCAAGAAGGGCGAGCTGACCGCCAACATGGACGCCACCGCGGCCTCCGTGCTCGGTCTGATGGGCAAGGGCATCGCCGCCGGCACGTCCAACGCGGTCAAGGACCCCTCCTGCACGAAGGGCGACGACCTCAGCCCGGAGCAGAGCGCCCAGAACGGCGCCTCCTTCCTCGCGGCCACGCTGAAGAAGCAGCCGTATCTGGAGCAGGCCCCGATGCCGGGCGCCGAGGACTCCGCTCCGCAGCCCGACTACGGCAACACCGCCGACGCGGTCGTCGCGCTCGCCGCCTCCGGGCACACGGACAAGGCCGAGGCGTCGGTGGCCTGGCTGGAGAAGAACGCCAACGGCTGGGCGAGGCAGGGCGGCCCGGCCGCCACCGGGCAGCTGATCCTCGCCGCGCACGCCACCGGCGCCGACGCCCGCAGCTTCGGCGGCGTCGACCTCGTCAAGCAGCTCAACTCGATGGGGCCCGCCCCGGCCGCCACCGCCCTCCCCTCCCCGACGCCGACCGGTCCGCAGCCCTCCAGCGGCACCGACAGCGACGACGGCGGGCTGAGCCTGGGGTGGCTGATCGGCATCGGGCTGCTCGCCGGCACCGGGATCGGGTTCCTGCTCAGCATGCGCCGGAAGAAGCAGCAGCCGTGAGCCCCGCGTCGCAGGAGACGGCCGCCGCGGGCCGTGCGCGGACCTCCCCCCGGCTGCGCGCCCCCCTGGCCGCCCTGCTGGCCGCCCTCGTCGCCGCCTCCGCCGTCCTGCTCGGCGCGGGCAGCGCCCAGGCCGCCGGGTACCGCTACTGGTCCTTCTGGGAGGGCAACGGCAAGAACTGGGAGTACGCCACCCAGGGGCCGTCCGTCCTGCGCCCGGACGACGGTACGGTCCAGGGCTTCCGGTTCGCCGTGAGCGAGGACTCCGGCGACGCCGACCGGCCGCGCCGCGCCCCCGACTTCGGGGCGATCTGCGCGGACACCCCGGCGCAGGACGGGAAGAAGCGGGTGGCGCTGGTGATCGATCCGGGGACGACCACGGACGCCCCGGACGGGGAGAAGCCGCCCGCCCTGCGCACGGCCTGTGCCCGGGTCGCGCCGGACGCCAGCAGCGCGGAGGCGCTCGCGGCGGTGGCGAAGCCGCTGCGGTACGACGACAGCGCCATGCTCTGCGCGATCTCCGGCTATCCGAGGACGGGCTGCGGCGAGCAGGTGTCCGGCGACACCGGCAGCGCGAAGCCGTCCGAGCCCACGAAGACCGTCGAGGCCCCGGACGAGGACGCGGGCGGGGGCAGCGGCGGCGGCCCTTCCGCCGGGCTCCTCGTCGGCCTCGGCGCGGTCCTGCTGCTCGGCATCGCCGCCGTCGTCCAGGCCCGCCGCCGCCGGTGACCGCCGCCCCGGCACCGGCCCGGCTGCTGCGCCGTGCCCTGTACGCCCCCGAGGCGGACCGTGCCAACGCGCTGCCCGCCGGGGCGTGGTGGCTGTGGGCGCTGGGGCTCGCCACCGCCGCGTCCCGGACCACCAACCCGCTGCTGCTCGGGCTGCTGGTCGGGGTCGCCGGGTATGTGGTGGCGGCGCGGCGTACGGACGCGCCATGGGCCCGTAGTTACGGGGCGTTCGTCAAGCTCGGGCTGTTCGTCGTGGTGCTGCGGCTGCTGTTCTCCGTCTTCCTCGGCTCGTCGATCCCCGGCTCGCACACCGTGCTGACCCTGCCCGAGCTGCCGCTGCCCGACTGGGCGCAGGGGGTGCGGATCGGTGGCCGGGTCACCGCCGAACAACTGGTCTTCTCGCTGTACGAGGGGATGAAGCTGGCCACCCTGCTGATCTGCGTCGGCGCCGCGAACGCGCTGGCCAACCCGGCGCGGCTGCTGAAGTCGCTGCCCGGTGCGCTGTACGAGGCCGGGGTCGCCGTCGTGGTCGCGATGACGTTCGCGCCGAACATGGTGGCCGACGTGGTCCGGCTGCGCACCGCGCGCCGGCTGCGGGGGCGGCCGGCCGGCGGGGTGCGGGCCGTGGCGCAGATCGGGCTGCCGGTGCTGGAGGGCGCGCTGGAGCGGTCGGTGGCGGTGGCCGCGTCGATGGACGCGCGGGGGTACGGGCGTACCGCCCAGGTCCCGGCGGCCGTCCGGCACACCACGAACGTCCTCACCCTGGGCGGGCTGCTCGGGGTGTGCGCCGGTACGTACGGGCTGCTGGCCGCGCAGGGGGCGGTGTACGGGCTGCCGTTGCTGCTGGCCGGTCTGGTCATCGCGATGGCCGGGCTGCGGCTCGGCGGGCGGCGCTCGGTGCGGACCCGCTATCGCCCGGACCGGTGGGGCGTGCGGGCCTGGCTGGTGGCGTGTTCGGGTGCCGTCGCCGCGGCGGCGATGATCTGGGCGGGGGCGGTGGCTCCGGAGGCGCTGCGCCCCGGGGTCGTGCCGCTGACCGCGCCGGTGCTGCCGCTGTGGCCCGCGGCGGCGGCGTTGACCGGGCTGCTGCCCGCACTCGTCGCCCCCGTACCGCCGTCGAACCGGACGGCCACCGACAGACCGGCGCGACGCGGCAAGGAGCAGGCGTGATCAGGTTCGAGCGGGTCTCCGTGCGGTACGAGGGCACGGAGCGCCCCACACTGTCCGGGGTCGACCTCACGGTCCCCGAGGGCGAGCTCGTGCTGCTCGTCGGCCCCTCCGGTGTCGGTAAGTCGACTTTGCTGGGTACGGTCTCGGGGCTCGTCCCGCACTTCACGGGCGGGCTGCTGTCGGGCAGGGTCACGGTGGACGGCCGCGACACGCGTACGCACAAGCCGCGTGAACTGGCCGATCTGGTCGGGACGGTGGGCCAGGATCCACTGGCGCACTTCGTCACGGACACCGTCGAGGACGAGCTCGCGTACGGCATGGAGTCCCTGGGCCTCGCCCCGGACGTGATGCGCCGCCGCGTCGAGGAGACCCTCGATCTGCTGGGCCTGGCCGAGCTGCGCGACCGGCCGATCGCCACCCTGTCGGGCGGCCAGCAGCAGCGGGTGGCGATCGGTTCGGTGCTCACCCCGCACCCGAAGGTGCTGGTGCTGGACGAGCCGACCTCCGCCCTGGACCCGGCGGCGGCGGAGGAGGTCCTCGCGGTGCTCCAGCGGTTGGTGCACGACCTGGGCACGACCGTGCTGATGGCCGAGCACCGGCTGGAGCGGGTGGTGCAGTACGCGGACCAGGTCGTCCTGCTGCCCGCGCCGGGCGCGCCCCCGGTGATGGGGCCGCCCGGCGGGGTCATGCAGGTGTCGCCGGTCCGGCCGCCGGTGGTCGAGCTGGGGTTGCTGGCGGGCTGGGACCCGCTGCCCCTGTCGGTGCGGGACGCCCGGCGCGGGGCGGGCGGGTTGCGGGAGCGGCTGGCGGGGGCCTCGGTGCCCGCGCGGACGGGCGGCGCCCCGACGTCGGGGCCGACGGTCCCGGCGTCGGGGCCCGGGACGACACCGGTGCGGGAGGTCGCCGCGGAGCGCTCCCGTCCCGGACGCCTCGCCCGGCTCCTCGGACGGGGGCCCGCCACCCCGGCCACCCCCTCCGCCGCCGATCCGGTCACCCGGGTCGACGGGCTCGGGGTGCGGCGCGGCCGGGTCGAGGCGTTGCGGCGGGTGACGCTCGCCGTGGCGCCGGGCGAGACGGTGGCCCTGATGGGGCGCAACGGGGCCGGCAAATCCACCCTGCTCGGCGCGCTCGTCGGGATGATCGAGCCCACCGCGGGCACCGTGCGCGTCGGCGGCCTGGCCCCGGCCCGGACGGACCCGCGGGCGATGGTGCGCCGGGTCGGCCTCGTACCGCAGGAGCCGCGCGATCTTCTGTACGCGGACACGGTGGCCGCCGAGTGCGCGGCCGCCGACCGGGACGCGGGCGCGGCGGAGGGCACCTGCCGGGCGCTGGTGTCGGAGCTGCTGCCGGGGGTCGGGGACGACACCCACCCCCGGGACCTGTCCGAGGGGCAGCGCCTCGCGCTCGCCCTGGCGCTGGTGCTGACGGGGCGGCCGCCGCTGTTGCTGCTGGACGAGCCGACGCGCGGCCTGGACTACGCGGCCAAGGCCCGGCTCGTCGGCGTACTGCGCGGACTCGCGGCCGAGGGGCACGCGATCGTCCTGGCGACGCACGACGTGGAACTGGCGGCGGAGCTGGCGCACCGGGTGGTGATCCTCGCGGACGGGGAGGTCGTCGCGGACGGCCCGACCGGCCGGGTGGTGGTCTCCTCCCCCGCGTTCGCCCCGCAGACGGCGAAGATCCTCGCCCCGCAGGAGTGGCTGACCGTGTCCCAGGTGCGCACGGCGTTGGAGGCGGGGGCGTGAAGGCGATGACGGAAGTACGGGAACGGGCTGCCCGGCCCGTGCGGCTCGGGCCGAAGTCGGTGGCCGTGCTGCTGCTGACCGGGGCCGTCGGTGTGGTCGCCTTCGGGTGGCCGCTGCTGGCGGACGCCGAGTCCGGGCTCGCGCACGCGAAGGACGCGCCCTGGCTGTTCGCGGCGCTGCTGCCGCTGCTCGTCGCGGTGGTGGTGGCGACGATCTCCGAGTCGGGGATGGACGCGAAGGCCGTCGCGATGCTCGGTGTGCTGGCGGCGGTCGGGGCGGCGTTGCGCCCGCTCGGCGCGGGGACGGCGGGGCTGGAGCCGATGTTCTTCCTGATGGTGCTGAGCGGCCGGGTGCTCGGCCCCGGGTTCGGCTTCGTGCTCGGCTCGGTGACCATGTTCGCCTCGGCGCTGCTGACGGGCGGGGTAGGGCCGTGGATGCCGTTCCAGATGCTGTCGATGGGCTGGTTCACGATGGGCGCGGGCCTGCTGCCGGGGCCCGGCCGGCTGCGCGGGCGGGCCGAGCTGGCGATGCTCGCGGTGTACGGGTGCGTGGCGGCGTTCGCGTACGGCACGGTGATGAATCTGCAGGGCTGGGTGATCCTCACCGAGCTGGGTTCGGGGATCTCGTTCGTCCCGGGCGCCCCGGTGCACGAGAACCTGGTCCGCTTCCTGGCCTACTGCGCGACGACCTCGCTGGGCTGGGACCTGGGGCGGGCGGTGCTGACGGTGGTCCTGACCCTGACGCTCGGCCCGACGCTGCTGAGGGCGCTGCGCCGGGCCACCCGCCGCGCCGCGTTCGACGCGCGGGCGGCGTTCGGGGAGCCCGGGGACGGCTGACAGGCCCCGGGGCTCCCCGGACGCCGGGCGTTCTCACAGCCGCTGGATGATCGTTCCCGTCGCCAGCGCTCCTCCCGCGCACATCGTGATCAGCGCGAACTCCTTGTCGCGGCGTTCCAGTTCGTGCAGGGCCGTGGTGATCAGCCGGGCGCCCGTCGCGCCGACCGGGTGGCCCAGCGCGATCGCGCCGCCGTTGACGTTCACCTTCTCCAGGCCGTCGAGGTCCGCCTCGAACTCCTGCGCCCAGCTCAGCACCACGGAGGCGAACGCCTCGTTGATCTCGACGAGGTCGATGTCCCGCAGTGACATGCCGGCCTTGCCGAGCACCGCCCGGGTCGCGTCGATCGGACCGTCGAGGTGGAAGTGCGGGTCGGCGCCGACGAGGGCCTGGGCGACGATCCGGGCCCGGGGTTTGAGTTTCAGGGCCCGGGCCATGCGCTTGGAGGACCAGAGGATGGCGGCGGCCCCGTCGGATATCTGGGAGGAGTTCCCGGCGGTGTGGATCGCGCTCGGCATCACCGCCTTCAGCCCGGCGAGCGCCTCCATCGAGGTGTCGCGCAGCCCCTCGTCCCGGTCGACGAGCCGCCACATGCCCTGCCCGGCCGCCTGCTCCTCCTCGGTGGTCGGGACCTGGACGGCGTACGTCTCGCGCTTGAAGCGCTCCTCGGCCCAGGCGGCGGCCGCCCGCTGCTGGGAGAGCAGGCCGAGGGCGTCGACCCGCTCCCGGGTCAGACCGCTTTTGCGGGCGATGCGTTCGGCGGCCTCGAACTGGTTGGGCAGGTCGACGTTCCACTCGTCGGGCCAGGGCTTTCCCGGGCCGTGCTTGGATCCGCTGCCGAGCGGCACCCGCGACATCGCCTCGACACCGCAGCTGATGCCGACGTCGATGACCCCGGCGGCCACCATGTTGGCGACCATGTGGGCGGCCTGCTGCGAGGATCCGCACTGGCAGTCCACGGTGGTGGCGGCGGTCTCGTAGGGCAGGCCGACGGTCAGCCAGGCGGTGCGGGCCGGGTTCATCGACTGCTCGCCGGCGTGGGTGACCGTGCCGCCGACGATCTGTTCGACGCAGTCGGCCTGGATGCCGGTGCGGCCGAGAAGTTCACGGTAGGTCTCGCCCAGCAGATAGGCGGGGTGCAGATTGGCGAGTGCGCCTCCGCGCCTGCCGATGGGGGTGCGTACGGCTTCGACGATGACGGGTTCCGTGGCCATGAGCTCGTCCTCTCCTCGCGCTTCCGCAGGGGGCGTCCCGGCGCCCGCGGAAGGAACTAGTACGCGTTCTAGTTCTGTCCAGCAGTCTCGTGACGCCACCCCGGCGGCGCAAGGGGTGTGCACGCACCGCACACGCGCGACTCCGCCCCGGAAGAGACCTTCCGCACTCCCGTAGACACCTTCCGCGCTTCCGCGCACCCGCCCGTGGGCAAAGGATCCGGCCACGGCCCTTGCCACTTGTAGAACTCGTTACTACCTTGCGGGCAATTCCTGATGGGCCGTCAGAATCAGGGTGGCGCGCTCATCGGACTCGGACGGTTCGCGATCAGATCCGGAGTGGAGAGGTGCCCATGCGCTGCCCCCATCTGCCCGACGGGTTCGACTTCACCGATCCCGATCTCCTCCAAGACCGCGTACCGCACCCGGAGTTCGCCCTGATGCGGGAGACCGCCCCGGTCTGGTGGTGCACCCAGCCGCCCAACACCTCCGGGTTCGGCGACGAGGGCTACTGGGTGGTCACCCGCCACGCGGACGTCAAGTACGTCTCCACGCACCCGGAGTTGTTCTCCTCGAACACCAACACCGCCGTCATCCGCTTCAACGAGTCGATCAGCCGCGACCAGATCGACGTCCAGAAGCTGATCATGCTGAACATGGACCCACCGGAACACACCCGGGTCCGCCAGATCGTCCAGCGCGGTTTCACCCCGCGCGCGGTGCGCTCCCTGGAGGCGGCCCTGCGTTCCCGGGCCCGCTCGATCGTCGAGAGGGCCCTCGCGTCGGCGGACGCGGACGGCTCCTTCGACTTCGTGACCAACATCGCGGTGGAGCTGCCGCTCCAGGCGATCGCCGAGCTCATCGGCGTACCGCAGGACGACCGCTCCAAGATCTTCGACTGGTCCAACAAGATGGCCGCGTACGACGATCCGGAGTACGCGATCACGCAGGAGGCCGGCGCCGAGGCGGCGATGGAGATCGTGGCGTACGCGATGAACCTGGCGGCGGCCCGCAAGGAGTGCCCGGCACAGGACATCGTCACGCAGCTGGTCGCGGCGGAGGGCGAGGGGAACCTGTCCTCCGACGAATTCGGGTTCTTCGTGATCCTGCTCGCGGTGGCCGGCAACGAGACGACCCGTAACGCGATCAGCCACGGCATGCACGCCTTCCTCACCCATCCCGAACAGTGGGAGCTGTACAAACGGGAGCGGCCGAAGACCACGGCCGAGGAGATCGTGCGCTGGGCGACGCCGGTCGTCTCCTTCCAACGGACCGCCACCCAGGACCTGGAGCTGGGCGGTCAGCGGATCAGGAAGGGCGAGCGGGTGGGCCTTTTCTACTCCTCGGCCAACAACGACCCGGAGGTGTTCGACTCCCCGGAGACCTTCGACATCACCCGCGACCCCAATCCGCACCTCGGGTTCGGGGGCGGCGGTCCGCACTTCTGCCTGGGCAAGTCGCTGGCCGTGATGGAGATCGACCTGATCTTCAACGCCGTCGCCGACGTGCTGCCGGATCTGCGGCTGCGGGAGGATCCGCGACGGCTGCGGTCGGCCTGGCTCAACGGGATCAAACAGCTTCAGGTGAGCACGGCGGCGGAATCCTGACCCGCCCCGCCGAGTGGCGGGGCGGGCGCGACCGGCGGACCATGTAAGGACGCGGCGATCCACGCCGAAGGGGTGCCGGGGGTGAATCCTGTCCCGGCACCCCTTCGGCCTGCCCTCCGCGCACCGAGCGCCGCGGGTGCCGGGTGCCTACGTGCCGCTCGCCGTCACCTTCCCGGCCGGTACGGGGTCGGGGCCGGGGTCTGCCACCGGTTCCGCGGGTCCCACCGGTTCCGAGGGCGACGCCTCCACGGGGCCCGCCGCCGCTTCCCGCTCCTCGTCGGTCACCAGCTTCCGCGGCCCCGACAGCACGTACGTCAGCCCGAAGCCCGCCGCCACGACCAGCGCGCCGCCGACCGCGTCGAGCACCCAGTGGTTGGCGGTGGCCACGATCGCGGCGATGGTGAAGAGGGGGTGCAGCAGGCCGAGCGCCTTCATCCACAGCTTGGGGGCCAGCATCACGATCACCACACCGCACCACAGCGACCAGCCGAAGTGGAGCGACGGCATCGCCGCGTACTGGTTGGTGACGGTGGTCAGCGTCCCGTAGTCGGGCTTCGCGAAGTCCTGCACCCCGTGGACGGTGTCGATGAAGCCGAGGCCGGGCATGAGCCGGGGCGGGGCCAGGGGGTAGAGCCAGAAGCCGACGAGCGCGAGGAGCGTGGCGAAGCCGATGGAGGAGCGGACCCAGCGGTAGTCGGCGGGGCGGCGCACGTACAGCACACCGAGGATCGTCAGCGGGACGATGAAGTGGAACGTGGAGTAGTAGTAGTCGAAGAACTCCCGCAGCCAATCGATCTTGACGACGGCGTGGTTGACCCAGTGCTCGATGTCGATGTGCAGCCACTGCTCGATGGCGTGGATCTGCCGGCCGTGCTCCTCGGCGAGCGGGCGGCCCGCCCGGGCGGCGAGGCGGACCTGGGCGTAGGCGTCGTAGACGACCCGGATCAGCAGGAGTTCCAGCAGCAGGTTCGGGCGGGTGAAGACCCGGCGCCAGAACGGCAGGAGCGGCACGCGTCTCCAGCGCGCCGCGACCGGTTTGGCGTAGTCGGTGGGGACCGGGTGCTGCCAGTACGGCGAGGTGCGGGGCAGGAACGGGGCGAGGCAGGCCGCGCCGAGCGCCGTGAGAAGCAGGATGTTGTCGCGTACGGGGAAGAGCGGCTCGATGTTCGGCAGCAGCATCGTGCCCGGCAGGGTGACGGCGAGCACCACCACGGACGGCCAGACCAGCCGGTCGGAGGCCCGCTTGCCGACCTTGCCGACGACCGCGAGGAGCACCCAGAGCAACTGGTGCTGCCAGGCGGTCGGCGAGACGGCGACCACGACGCAGCCGGTCACCGCTACCGCGAGAAGCACCTGACCGTCCTCGGCGTACCGCACCGCGCGCCGCAGCCCGAGGACCACGACGGCGGCGGCGAGCACCAGGAACAGGGCGATCTCCACGGGCCCTTCGAGGCCGAGCCGGAGCAGCGCCCCGTGCAGGGACTGGTTGGCCAGGCTGTCGGGCCGCTCCCCCAGTCCGGCGCCCGCGAGATGGTGCACCCAGTACGTCCACGAGTCCTTCGGCGCCGCGGCCCAGGCGACGGCCGTGGCGAGGGCGAAGGTCGCACCCGCGCTCACCGACGCCCGCCGTCTGCCGGTCAGCCAGAGCAGGGCGGCGAAGAGCAGCAGCACCGGCTGGAAGGCGGCGGCGACACCGACGAGGACGCCCGCCGCCCGGTGCTCCCGGACGACGAACCACGCCAGCAGCACCAGCAGGACGGGCAGGATGCTGGTCTGGCCCAGGTGCAGGGCGTTGCGGACCGGCAGCGACAGCATGACCAGGCTGATCGCGACGGGGGCCGCGAGCAGGGCCGTCCGGCGACCCACCGGCCCGGGCAACGCCTTGGCCGCGACCAGGCCGAGGGCGACGACGAGCAGCAGGGACCCGAACGTCCAGGCCACGCCCAGGGTCTGCTGGGCCGTGGCGGTGAGCGGCTTCAGGACGAGCCCGGCGAAGGGCGTCCCGGTGAACCGGCCGCTGTCGTACAGCGAGCCCGTGCCGTGCAGGACGCCGTTCTCCCCGATCCAGGTCTCCAGATCGAGGAGCCGTTCCCCCGGTGGCTGCCGGAGCACCACCGCCACCTGCCGTACCGCGAGCGCGGCCACGACCAGCCAGAGCAGGGCCCTGGTCAGCCCCGTTCTCGCTCCCGTGTCCGCCGCCGCGTCACCGCGCACACTGTGATCCGCATTCACCACGCTGCGCCGACCCTCCCACCGTTCCGTGCATCGCCCTTCGAGTGGGGGCCATGCAGGATGAAGCCTCGCATTGCCCTACGAGGTAGACCCAATCAACCCCCTCTTTGCCTGACTGTCATCCTGCTTTGGTCCGGAAGAATTCGTCCGTGGGGATGACGGGGGCGCGCGGGGAGGCACCGGCCGGGAGCCGGAAGGCGTCAGGCGGGAGCCGGAAGGCGTCAGGCGGGAGCCGGAAGGCGTCAGGCGGGAGCCGGAAGGCTTCAGGCGTCCGGGGCCGCGGGGGTCTCCGCCTGCCAGGCGGTGAACAGGGGGACGTCGTCGGCTCCGGCCAGCACGACGATGCCGAAGGGCCGGTCGAAGGCGATGTGGTGCACCCGCTGCGGCCGGGGCGCCGCGCCCGCCGGGGCCATGGCGACCACCGTCACGGCAGCGGCCTCCACACCCTCCTCCGCGATCTTCAGCACGGCTTCCTGGATCACGTCGGATACGAGGAGCGGTTCGGGCGAGAGTCCGGAGAAGTCGGCGTCGTCGGAGGTGGCCAGCCGTACGCCGAGGGCGGGCAGCTGCTCGGTGACGGGCACCCGGGTCCGCAGGGCGAGCCGCGGCAGCGCGACGGTCACCCGGTCGGCGTCCAGCCGGGCCCCGGCGGTCCGGGGCGCCCAGCCCACGGGGAGCACGCGCTCCGGGCCGGCCCCCGGCTCGCCCAGGACGAGACGGACCCGGGCCCCGGGAGCGCCGCCCGGTTCCTGGGCGCAGCGCAGCTCGACGACATACGCCCCGCCGGCCGTCCAGGCGTCGGCCACCGGCACGTCCTTGCCCATGGTCGGCACCTCGCGGACCGCCCCGGCCGCGTCGGTGAACGGCAGGTCCCTGGTGCGCCACCCCTCGAACGGCTTCTCCCAGCGGGCCTTCAGCGCCAGGACGTTGACCAGGGCGAGCAGGGTGTCGTCGGTGATCTCCAGCGGCAGCCGCTCGATGAGCCCGCCGGTGGCCTCGCGCACCCAGGCGTCGGCGGCCGCCGGGTCCATCGGGTCGAAGCGGACGTCCGGCAGTGCCTCCCGGTACGCGCGCAGCACGGGCACCCGGCTCCAGACCCGGGTGGCGACGCCCAGCGCCCCGGTCGTCGCCAGCTCCCGGGCCACCTCCGTGACGGCCGGGGCGGCCTCCCGGTCCGCGGTGCCGAGGAGGGCCCGCAGCTCGGCCGCGGTCCCGCCGCGGGCGCCCGCGGCGACGGCGGCCAGGGCGAGCCACAGCCCGGCGGGCGAACAGACGAAGCCCTCGGCCTGCTCGGTACGGCCCCGGCCTCGGGCTGCCGCTCCGGCGGCGGCCGTGCCGCCCTGTATCCAGCGTTCGGCGAGGCGCTGAATCGCTCGGGTCGTGGGTATCGCCGATGTCGCGGACACGTCGGTCACTGCTGCCCCCTGCACGGGTAATTACGTCGTCGTCAGGCCGTACGGCAGCAAGAATGCCCCACATGACCTGGACCGTGGCCGCCGAACGATTCGACTCCCCCGACGCGAGCGCCCTGCGCCGCGACTACTACGACGAGGTCGCGAGCCGCTACTGGAACCGGCCCGCGACCGCCGAGGAGATCGCCGACGGGCTGGCCGACGACGGGGCCGACCTGCTCGTGCCGCCGACCGGTCAGTTCGTCGTCGGCCGGTACGGGGGCGAGGCTGCGAGCTGTGCCGGGCTGGTGCTCACGGAGGAGGCCGAGGCGGGTACGGCGGAGCTGACGCGGGTGTACGTGCGCCCGGCGTTCCGGGGCACGGGCGGCGGCGGGCTGCTGCTGGCCGCGGTGGAGGAGGCGGCGAGGGCGTACGGCGTACGTCTGCTGCGCCTGGACACCCGCAACGACCTGGTCGAGGCGCGCGGGCTGTACGCGAAGCACGGGTACCGGGAGGTGCGGGCGTTCCACCGCCGCAACCGGTACGCGGAGCGCTGGTTCGCCAAGGAGCTGTGACCCGGTCCCGGCGCGCGTGAACCGTTCGGGCTCAGACGGGCGGGTGGTGGTGGCCGTGGCCGTCCCGGTGGTCGAGGCCGTCCGGGTCGTCGAGGGCCCGGCGGTGGGCCTCGTGCTCGTCGCGGCGCAGATGGGCCTCGTGGTCGCGGGGAGGCGTCGGGGAGTGGGGCCGCTCCCTGGTCGAGCCGCTGACCTCGGCGGTCAGTTCATGGACGAGTCCGACCAGGTCGGTGGGGCGTTCGGGCCCCCACCAGTCGCCGAGAAGCTCGGCGAGCGAGTCCTCGCGGGCCTGCGACAGCCGGACGACGGCCTCGGCCCCGGTGTCCGTGAGGATCATCTGGAGACCTTCCCGGCGGGCCAGTCCGCGTTCCTCGATCTGCCGGGCCGCGTCGGTGATCACGTGCAGCGGTACGGGAGCCGTCTCGGCGAGCCGGGCGGGTTCGACCGTGCCGTGCCGCTTGATCCGCAGGAGCAGCCAGCTGGCCGCGGGCAGCAGGTCGTACCCCGCCCGCGCGGTGATCTTCTCGTAGATCTCCCGGCGGCCCTCCCGGGTGGCGAGCACGGACAGGGCGCGGGCGCACTCGTCGTACGAGGAGCGCTCGACGGGGTTGGAGGCGAGGGTCTGGCTGGTGTCCGGGGCGGTCACCGAGCCCCGGAGCCTGTCCTCGCGGAGGAACCAGGCGAGGACGAAGGCCAGGAGGACGACCGGGGCGGCGTACAGGAAGACGTCCGTGATGGAGGTGGAGTACGCGCTGAGGACTCCCGGCCGCAGGTCCGCGGGGAGCTGCCCGATCGCCCGGGGGTCGGCGGACAGGCTGCCCGCGTCGATGCCCGGCGGCAGCGGCTGCCCGGCGAGCGCGTCCGTGAGCTGACCGGTCAGGCGGTTGGCGAAGAGGGTGCCGAAGATCGCCACGCCGAACGCGGAGCCGATCGACCGGAAGAACGTGGCGCCGGAGGTGGCGACGCCGAGGTCCTGGTACGAGACGGAGTTCTGGGCGACCAGGACGAGGACCTGCATCACCAGCCCGAGCCCGGCGCCGAAGACGAAGAAGTAGGCGCTCATCAGCCAGGTCGAGCTGTTCTCGTCGAGGTTGTGGAGCAAGAGGAGACCGGCGGTGGTGAGGGCCGTGCCCGCGAGCGGGAAGACTTTCCAGCGGCCGGTCCGGCTGACGATCTGGCCGGAGGCGGTCGAGGTGATCAGCAGGCCGAACACCATCGGCAGCATGTGCACACCGGACATCGTCGGGGTGATGTCGTGGACCACCTGGAGGAACGTCGGCAGGTAGGTCATCGCACCGAACATGGCGAAGCCGATGACGAAGCTGATCACGGCGACGAGGCTGAAGGTGCGGATCCGGAACAGTTTCAGCGGCAGCACGGGTTCGACCGCACGCCGTTCGACGGCGATGAAGGCCACGAGCAGGACGACGGCGAGCACCGCGAGCACGATGATCTGCGGGGAGGCCCAGGCCCAGGTCGTGCCGCCGAGGGAGGCGATGAGCACCAGGCTGGTCGCGACGGCCGCGATGAGGAAGGTGCCGAGGTAGTCGATGGTGTGCTTCTCGCGGTGGACCGGGATGTGCAGGACGGCCGCGATGACGCCCAGCGCGACGACGCCGATCGGCAGGTTGATGTAGAAGACCCAGCGCCAGCTGAGGTGTTGGGTGAAGAAGCCGCCGAGGAGCGGCCCGAGGACGCTCGTCACACCGAAGACGGCGCCGAAGAGTCCTTGGTACTTTCCGCGTTCGCGCGGGGTGACGAGGTCGCCGACGATCGCCATCGACAGCACCATGAGCCCGCCGCCGCCGAGCCCTTGGAGAGCGCGGAATCCGATCAGCTGGGGCATGTTCTGGGCGACTCCGCAGAGCGCGGAGCCGATCAGGAAGATCACGATCGCGGTCTGGAAGAGCTTCTTGCGGCCGTACTGGTCGCCGAGCTTGCCCCACAGCGGGGTCGCCGCTGTGGCCGCCAGCAGATAGGCCGTCACCACCCAGGAGAGATGGTCGAGCCCGCCGAGCTCGCTGACGATCGTCGGAAGCGCCGTGGAGACGATGGTCTGGTCGAGTGCCGCGAGCAGCATGCCCAGGAGCAGCGCCCCGATCGCCACCAGGACGCTCCGGTGGGAATGCCCCTCACCGGGGAACGCGGCCGAGGGCGGCGGGCTCAGCTGCTGGGACATGGGCGTCTCCTCTGCTGGGCCATGGCGTCTCCTCGATCCGCTGTGTCCGCTGATCCACTACACCCCCATCCTGGACGTTTCGCCCCGTTATGGCCTGCCGAGGGCGGGCCGTACCCCCTGCGGCCCGTTGGGCTTCCCCGGAGCGGGCTGCATAATCGCAGGCAGTTCAAGGGGAGGGGACCCACGATGACCGGACACGCATGCCCGGAGTGTGGTAGACGGACGGCCGGGGAGCCCGGCACGGAGTACCGGGTGCCGTGCCGGTGCGGCGCGGGCGCGGGTTCGGCCCCGCTCACGGAGGACGAGCAGCGCGCCGCCCGTACGGCGGAGATCGCCGCGGCCGAGGACTTCGACCCGCTGCGCATCCGGCCGTACGTGACGCTGACGAACCGGGCGGGGCCGGGGCCGGACCGCTCGGGGGCGGGCGGGGCTTCCGGCTCGACCGAGGGCGTGCGACAGACCGGCGTGTGGGCCGACGGGGCCTCCGGCCCGACCGAGGGCGTACGGCAGAACGGCGTGTGGGCCGACGGGGCCTCCGGCCCGACCGAAGGCGTACGGCAGACCGGCGTGTGGGCTTCCGGGGCCGGAGGGCCGGGGCCCGACGTCCCGGGCGCGGCGGCCACCACGATGCCGCTGTTCCTGGGCGGCGGCTCGGACGCGGGTACGGGTACGGCCGCGGGCCCGGGTGCCCCCACCGGCGTGTACCCCGCACCGGCCGGAAGCGGGGACCGGAACCGCAGGCGGACGGCCGCCGCGACCCCCGCCTTCGCCCCCGACCCCGTGCAGCCGCGCCGCAGGCGGCCCTTCGGGGCGCTCGCCGTGGGGGCGGCCGTGGCCGCGGTGGTCGGCACGGCGGCCTTCGCCGGCGGGCTTCTCGGCGGTGACGACAGCGGGGACGAGGCGCTGCCGGAGGCGACCACGAGCGTCCCGGACCTGGAGGACGAACCGGCCGCCTCGGTGGCCCCGTCCCCCTCGGCGTCGGCCACTCCCTCCCGTACGCCGTCCCGCTCGGCCGCCCCGTCGGTCTCGCCGTCCGCGTCCGCCTCGCCGACGAAGAGCCGGGGGCCCTCGCCGACCGCCACCGCGTCCGCGTCGCCGACGGCGAGCGCGTCACCCACCCCGGCGGACGGCGACGCGCCCACGTCCTCGCCGTCCGCCGCCCCGCCCGCGGAGTTCGCGGGCTCTTCGCTGCGGCCCGGCGACCGCGGCCCGGAGGTCGGAGTGCTGCAGAACCGGCTCAGGGAGCTGTGGCTCTACTCGGGGCCGTCCGACCAGAACTACAACGACCGGGTGGAGAACGCGGTGGCGGTCTACCAGTCGTACAAGGCGATCCAGGGCGATCCGGTGGGCGTGTACGGACCGAACACCCGGCGCGCGCTGGAGGCGGAGACGAGCGGGCGCGGACACCGCTGAGCCAGGTCACCCGGCGTACCCAGGAGCGGCGAGGAGAGAGTGAGGAGCGGCGAGGGGAGAAGGGCGAGCGGGGGGATTGGCGTTCTGGCCCCGGTTTTTGTATCGTGATGGAACAAAGTAGCCCCCGCCCGCACTCCCTGACCGGCGGGCGGGGGTTGCTCTGGTTCCGCCCTGCGGCACGCGCGCCCGGGCTGTTCGCACACCTCCCCGCATTTCTGGAGCAGCCGATGCCGGCCACCGTCCTCACCGCACGCGCCCTCCTTCTGGACATGGACGGCACCCTCGTGAACTCCGACGCGGTGGTGGAGCGCTGCTGGCGGCGCTGGGCGGTGGAGCACGGGCTGGACCCCGAGGCCGCACTCAAGGTGGTGCACGGCCGGCAGGGGTACGCCACGATGGCCGTCCTGCTCCCGGACCGCCCGATGGAGGAGAACTACGCGGACAACCGGGTGATGCTCGCCGAGGAGACCGCCGACGTCGAGGGCGTCGTACCGATCGACGGGGCACCCGCGTTCATGGCCGCGATCGCCGAGCTGCCGCACGCCCTGGTGACCTCCGCCGACAGCGCGCTCGCGACGGCCCGGATGGGCGCGGCCGCACTGCGGATGCCCGCCGTCCGCGTCACCGCCGAGCAGGTCGGTGCCAGCAAGCCGGACCCCGAGGGCTTCCTCAAGGGCGCGGCGGAGCTGGGCTTCGACGCGGCGGACTGCATCGTGTTCGAGGACTCCGAGGCGGGCATCGCGGCGGGCCGGGCGGCAGGCATGCGCGTCGTGGGCGTCGGCCCGCGCGCTGCGGCCCTGGCACCGGACGCCCATGTGGCGGACCTGACGCGGGTGCGGGTGGAGGCGGCCGAGAACGGCTCGATCCGGCTGCACATCGACGAGGCCTGAGACCCGCCCGCACCTTGACGAGGCCCGGGACGGCGGCCGGAAGACCCCGCGCCCCCAAGCCTCAGTCGCGGTACACCAGCCCGCGCGACCAGCTCCAGGACCGTCGCGACGGCCACCGCCTGGACCGCCATCAGCGCGACGAGGACGAAGAGTTGCACGGCGCCCGCCTCCACCGGTGAGGCGCCGCCCAGCAGCATGCCCACGAACGCCCCCGGTAGCGTGACGAGCCCGACGGTCCGGGTCTGATCGAGCCCGGGCACCAACGCGTCCGAAGCCGCCGGCCGTACGATCTCCAGCCGGGCGTCCCGGTCGAGCAGCCCGAGGGCCAGGCCCGCCTCCACCTCCCCGCGCCGGGCGGCGAGTTCGCCCAGCGCGCGCCGCCCGCCGAGTACGGTCGCGGTGAGCGCCCCGCCGATGAGGATGCCCGCGACGGGGATGAGCGCGATACCCCGGAGCGGCACAAGTCCTGTGACCAGCAGCGCTCCCACGACGGGCAGCACTCCCGCCCCGATCAGCACGGCGGCCCAACGCCAGGTGCGGTTGCCGGTGATGCGACGGCCGGCGGTCCACACGGCCACGGCGAACATCAGCGCCACGAACCCGAGAAGCGGTGCCACCGAGCGGACGACCCAGCCGATGAGCAGGGAGACGGCGGCGAGTTGGGCCGCCGCCCGCACCCCCGCGACGAGAATCTCGCGCGAGCGGCCCAGTGAGGCCCACGCGGCGACGGCGGCGGCGAGGACCAGCAGGACGGCGAGCACGACGCCGAGGGTGACGGAGACCGGAAACAGCACGCGGCAACGGTAGAGCCACGCCCCGTCCGCCCGACTTCCCGACGCCGCAGGCCACTCCGAGGGGCGCGAGCGGAAGCCTAGCGCCCCCGCCCCTCCACCGGAGCACCGAACACCCCCCGGACAAACCGCCCGTGACGGACCTGCGCGCCCCCGCGATCCGTCACTCCCCCTGCACACCCCTTGATGTGACGTGCACATGTCGCCACTCTGTTACCTGACGCCCACCCCACAGAAACCTGGCGTCGCCACGATGGCCGGGATCCGCCGAAGCCCGATCGTCGCCCACCCACGCACCCCCCACATCAAGGGAGTTCGCATGTCCGGTGTCTACGCGCGTCGCCTCTCCGTCGTCGCCGCAACCGCAGCGCTCGCCGCCACGTCCACCCTGTTCAGCGCCCCCGGCGCCCAGGCCGCCATGCCCACCCCGGTCAGCGCGGCGACCGCGCGCACCTACCTCAGCCAGCTCACCGTCGGCGCGGAGGGGTCGTCCAGCGGCTACAGCCGCGACAAGTTCCCGCACTGGATCACCCAGTCGGGATCCTGCAACACCCGTGAGGTCGTCCTCAAGCGCGACGGCACCAACGTCCAGCAGGACTCCTCCTGCGCCGCGGTCAGCGGCCGCTGGTACTCGCCCTACGACGGCGCCACCTGGAGCGCCGCGTCCGACGTGGACATCGACCACATGATCCCGCTGGCCGAGGCCTGGCGCTCCGGCGCGAGCAGCTGGACCAACTCCCAGCGCCAGTCGTTCGCCAACGACCTGACCCGCCCCCAGCTCATCGCGGTCACCGACAACGTGAACCAGTCCAAGGGCGACAAGGACCCGGCCGAGTGGCTGCCGCCGCGCTCCTCGTACACGTGCACGTACGTCCGCGCCTGGGTCCACGTCAAGAAGCACTACAACCTGAGCGTCGACTCCGCCGAGAAGAGCGCCCTCCGGTCGGCGCTGAACGGCTGCTGACCCCGTCACCACCCCGGTACGCCGACCGAGCGCACGCACCCGGCCGGCGTACCGGGGTGTTTTCGGCCGAGTACGGCCGGTGACGGGCGGCACCCGCGCGGCCGGCGGCCCGGCCGCGGGACAGCGGACGACGCCCGATCCCGAGAGGACCGGCCGGCCGCGGGAAGCGGAACCGGACGCACTCCCGCGCATACCTGCCCATGACGCTCACACCGCTTGGCCGGAAGTCTGCGCTGCCACGGGTGCAGGCCACACCGAGGAAGCGGAGAGCCCAGCTCGCAGGGGCTTTTGAGCGTTCGCTCACTCAATAGAGCTAGTCGACTTCAAGCCACCCGACAGAATGTTGAAGTTGCAAGTACTGGTGAGGTTTTCCTAACCTGATGCGCCCAGTCGGTTCACGTCCCCACCCCGACCGAAGGAGCCCACCCCCCATGCTCATCCGCTTGCATCAGGCGCAGCCCTATGTGCTCAGCCTCTTCCGCTTCGTCGTCGGCCTGCTCTTCGCCTTCCACGGCGCCGCCACCCTCTTCGGGGTGCTCGGCGGCAACCAGGCCGAGACCGGTGCCTGGCCAGGCTGGTACGCCGCTCTGATCCAGCTGGTCTGCGGGTCTCTGGTCGCCGTCGGACTCGGCACCCGTGCCGCGGCGTTCCTCGCCTCGGGCTCGATGGCCTACGCGTACTTCAAGGTGCACCAGCCGGAGGCGCTCCTGCCGCTCCAGAACGGCGGCGAGCCGTCGGCGATGTTCTGCTGGGCGTTCCTGCTGCTGGTCTTCACCGGCCCGGGCGCCGTCGCCCTGGACCGGTTCTTCGGTTCGCGGAGCACGGGCACCGCTGCCACCGCCGGGGACGCGACGCGGCCCGACAAGGCCCCGACCGTCCCGGTCTGACCGGCCACCCCCGCGCCACGTCCCTCCACGGCCCCGCCCAGCCCCGCGTTCCGGCGCCGACCCGGCGCGCGGTGAGGCCCCGGCGGTGAGACCGGAAGCGTACGGCTGCGCCCCGCTCCCCCGAGTTCGCGGAGGGAGCGGGGCGCTCCGGCGTACGCCGTGTTCCCCGGTCAGTCCCTGCCGTCGGGCCCCAACGGCACCGTGAAGCAGGCCGCCCGCTCCCCCGCACCGCCCTGCCGGTCGTGGATGATCACCGACCGTGCCCCGCCCTCCCGGAAGTTCCAGTCGTGGACGGCCTCCGCGCGCCCGTCGCCGTCCTCGTCCGTCCGGAAGTCCAGCCACGCCTCGTTGACCGGGTCCGCGGTCGCCGAGGGGCGGTGCTGGTAGTGGGGGCCCGCGGCGGCCGGGTCGGCGCCGCAGGGCGAGGTGTGCACGTGCATCCCGTACGCCCGGCCGGGCACGAGTCCTCGCAGGTGTGCCCCGACCCGGGTGCCGGACGGGTCCCTGAACTCGGTGATCTCGATCCGCGCGCCCGCCGGCACCAGCCGGGTGTCGTACGTCAGCGCGTCGGACGGGACGAACGAACCGGGCGGGGAGAACACCCCCGCGGCCCGCATCCACGAGGTGCCGCCCGCGCCGGCGACGTCATCGGCGCGGCTCGGGTCCACCACCGAAGCCCCGTGCGCGCCGGGGCCGCCGGGGGCGTCGGGGCCGCCGTGCGCGTCGGGGCCCACGGGAGTGGCGGGTGCGGCGTGGAGACCGGCGTCCTGACCTCCGTGCGCTTCATGGGCGCCAGGGGTGGCACGGCCACCGGGGGCGCCGGGGGCGGGCTCCCCGGCGGCGACGCCGACGCCCGCTCCGTACGCGAGCGTCAGCAGTGCCGCCGCACCCGCCAGCACGCCCGGAACCCGTGAGGTCCCCCGGCCCCGCGACCTCGGCTCCCCCTCGGGTCCCGCCGTCGGCCCCCGCCCCGAATTCGGGTGCGCGGGACCGTGTCCCGTCCGTACCATCCATGCCGTCATGCGCTGCTCCTCGCTCGTGCCGGTCGTTCTCCCCGCCTAACGGGCGCACGGCCGCCAGGTGTACGTGACCTGCACAACATCACCCGCCCTGGGCGGTGTCGGGAGAAGCCCCACGCGTACGCTGTACAGCTGAACCTGCCGCCCTGCCGCTCCCCTGCGACCGTCGCGGCGTTGACACGACCGGGGAGTAGTAGACGGTGTTGGAGAGTGTGGCCGCGCTGACCAGCAGCCCATGGATCTACGTGGTGGTCGCCCTCTCCGTCCTCCTGGACGTCTTCCTGCCCCTCCTGCCCAGCGGTGTTCTCGTCATCACGGCCGCAACCGCGGCGGCAGCGGGCTCCACCACCGTCAACGGCTCCGGTGAGGGCGCCGGCGGCCAGGTCCCCTCGCTCGTCGTGCTGATCCTGTGCGCGGCCACCGCCTCGGTGCTCGGCGACCTCGTCGCGTACCGGCTCGCCTGGCGCGGGGGCGACCGGCTGGACCGGGCCATCGCCCGCTCCCGGCGCCTGACCAGCGCGCAGGAACGTCTCGGCGCGGCCCTGAGCCGGGGTGGCGGCGCGCTGGTGATCATCGCCCGGTTCGCCCCGGCGGGCCGCTCCGTGGTCTCCCTCGGCGCGGGCGCCGCCCACCGCAGGAAGCGGGACTTCCTCCCCTGGTCCGCGCTGGCGGGCCTGGCCTGGGCCGGTTACAGCGTGGGCCTCGGCTATTTCGGCGGCCGGTGGCTGGGCTCGACGTGGTTCGGCACGGCCGTCTCGGTGCTGGCCCTGTTCGTGGCGGGCGCCCTGGCCGCGTTCGTGGTCAAGCGCCCCGCGTCGCGCCGCGTATCTCAAGCCCGTTGAGCAGCTTCATCGTCGCCTCGGTGATCTCGTCGACGGCCCGGTCGAAGACCTCCCGGTTGTGCGCGGCGGGCGCGCGGAATCCGGAGACCTTGCGTACGTACTGAAGGGCGGCGGCCCGCATGTCCTCCTCGGTGGCTTCCTCGGGGAGGGCGGGCGGGCGGAGTGTTTTGATGCTGCGGCACATGACTCCAGTGTGGACCGCCCCACTGACAACGGACACCCGGCCGCCCCGCGGCCGGGTGTCCGCTCCGCCTGCGCCCCCCTGCCCGCGCCGGTCGCTCAGCCGCTCCGCGCCCAGTCGTTCTCGCTCGACCGGTCGGTGCACAGGGCCCAGATGACGAAGACGTCGATCGCGATGGTGACGATGGCCCAGACCGGGGTGTACGGGAGCCACATGAAATTGGCGATGAGATTCAGGGAGGCGAGAGCGACACCCGCGCCGCGGGCCCAGGCCGCGCCCTTGAGGATGCCCCAGCCCACGAGGATGAGGATCACGCCGAGGACGAGGTGGATCCAGCCCCACGAGTTCACGCTGAACTTGAAGACGTAGTCGTTGATCCGCGTGTACACGTCGTTCGAGGCGATCCCCGCGATGCCCTTGAGCACTCCGAGGACGCCGTCCACGAAGAGCAGAACACCGGCGAACACCGTTCCCCCGGCCGCCCACGGACTGCCCGGATTGCCGCCCGGACGGGGTTCGGCGGGGCGCGAGGATCCGGGCGAGGATCCGGGCGGGAGCGTGCTGGACTGCGACATGAGGACTCCTTAGCCGGAACGGGCCCCGGTGCGGCCGGAGGTTCGGCCGGAACGGGCCCCGGTGCGGCCGGAGGTTCGGCCGGAACGGGTGGGTACCGGGCGCCTGCTGTCCTGACCTGCCACGGCGGTACGGGCGGGCCACCTCCGACGTTCCTCGCGGCGTCCGGGCACAGCCAGCGGGACGCACCCGTTCGGGTGAAGGGTCACGGCGCGCTGACCGTGACGACGCGCCCCTGGGCGTCGACGGTGAGCGCCTCCCGCTCGACCCGGTTGACCAGGGCGAGGCCGGCCCACACGGCGCCCCACACCAGGCACGAGAAGACGGTGAGGAAGGCGTGCAGCTCATGGTTCACCGGCTGTCCGCGCACCAGCACCACCTGGCTCCCGGAGCGGCACTCCACGCGCCAGCCGCTCGCGACGCGCCGGCTCACGACCCAGTCCAGGATCAGCGCTCTCTGCGCCGCGTCGGGAGGCTCGGCCCCGGCCGCGTAGTACCCGGGCGGTGGTTCGATCGACGCGCTCTCCCGTACCGTCCGACGACGCTTCACGGGATCACCCCCAGGTGTCGAGGTCGCCCCCGCGCCATTCGATCAGCCCGGGCCGGTCCAGCTCGACGACCTTGTCGGGCCCGGGGGCGAACCCCGCGGCCCGCAGCAGCGCGGCCACCTCGCCCCGGCCGTGCGCCAGGCCCACGATCTGGCCGTGCACGGTGACCCGCCGTCCTCCGGTCGCGGAAGGCGGATAGACGATCACGGGCGGGTGCTCGGCCATGCATCCACGGTGCCCCGATCGCTGCCCCGGCGCATCCGGAACCGCCTGGGTTCGGCCCGACGTCCCCGCAGACGGTCGAACGATCATGAACCGCGACGGAGGAACACCATGACGGCAACGGCTGCCCGCTACCTGTACGTGACCCGGCACGGTGAGGCCTCCGAGGACGAGACCACGCTGACGGAGGCCGGCCGCCGCCAGGCCGCCCTGCTCGGGGAGCGGCTGCGCGGGGCCCCGATCACCACGATCCACCACGGCCCGCTCCCCCGCGCCGAGCAGACAGCCCGGCTGGTGGGCGAGCGGCTGCCGGGGGTTCCCCTGCGGCGGTCCGAACCGGCCGGTGACTACCTCCCGTACCTGCCGTCGCGGGAGGAGCTGCCGAGGGAGTCGGCCGACCGGACGCTCGCACGGCTGGCCGAGTTCCCGGCGGCGGAGCGCGAGCTGGGCCCCGGTCTCGCCGAGGAGGCGCTCGCACGGTTCACGGGAACGGTCGAGGGCGACGAGCCCCGCCATGAACTCCTCGTCACGCACAACTTCCTCGTCGGCTGGCTCGTCCGGGACGCGCTGGACGCCCCGGACTGGCGCTGGCTGGGCCTCCACCACGCCAACGCCGGACTGACCGTGATCCGTTACTCGCCCGGCCGCCCCGCCGCACTGCTCCTGTTCAACGACACCGGCCATCTGCCCGCCGAACTGCGCTGGACCGGCTTCCCTCCCGAGGAGCGCATCTGAGGAGATCCAGTCGCTTCTACCGTTCCTACCGTTGCTACCGTTCCCGCCTTTCCGCCCGCGGCCGGCGATCATCGATCATCGACAGGAGCAGCTCGTGCGTCCCGGGGTCCGCGGCGGCGACGAGCCCCCGGCCGTCCGGCTCGCCCGGTCCGACCGGAGCGCCGTCGACTCCGGTGACGACGCAGTCGGCGGCCCGGCACAGGGCGATACCGGCGGCGAAGTGCACGCTCCCGCTCAGGTCGCCGCCGTCCGTGACGTAGGCGGCCCGCCTGCCCGCCGCGACCCAGGCCAGCGCCAGCGTCGTGGAGACGACGCGCGGGCGGAAGTTCTCGGCGAACCCGGGGTGGGCGAGCAGGTCGACGCCCCGGAATCCGGGCGCGCTCGGGAAGGGCGGGTCAAGGTTCACGTCCACCAGCCGGGTGTCCGCCGTGGGCGCCAACGGCCGCTCGTCGCCCCGCGCTCCGGACCGGACCCGGGCGCCCTCCCCGTCGGTGAGGAAGACCTCGCCGCTGAACGGATCGGCCACGGCGGCCGGGCCGTTGCGCAACGCCACGTTGACGGCGACGAGTTGGGAGCCGGAAGCGTAGTTGAGCGTCCCGCACAGGGGGTCCACCAGCCACTCCCGCTCCGCACCGGCCACCCCCTGCCGTCCGCCCTCCTCACCGTGCACCGCGTCCCCGGGCCGGGCGGCTCGGATGACATCGAGGATCGCCTCCTCGGCGGCCAGGTCGACGTCGGTGGCGAAGTCCCCGGAACCCTTGTCGATACGGGAGTGGAGCCGCCCGTACCGGGCCCGTACGACCTCCGCCCCGGCCAGCGCGGCGGCTGCCGCGACCTCGGTGTCCGTCGCGCTCGCGAGTGAGCCGGTCACGCCTCCTCCCGGCGGGCGAGGAACAGCGCCTGCGAGGGCACCGGGTGCCGGGCGTCCTCTTCCAGCTCGACGATCAGGCCGGGTTCACCGCGCAGCGAGTACGCCACGGCCGCCCGCCCGTCGCCCTCCGGAAACCGCCCGCACGCAGCCCCGTCCAGGACCTCCGCCCGTGTCTGCCCCATCAACTTCCCCCATTTCCCTCGCCGTTCGGTCAGGCCGTCGCCCCGCCCCGTAACCGCCCGGCTCGATGTCCGACGCGGCGAAGGCCGCCCGGGTGAGCCGCCCGCGTACCGGAGAAACACGGATCGGCCTCCAACGGCCAACGGCAGAAGGGACGATATCCCCATGACCGATCAAGATCTGTTCGAGCCCAACCACTTCGACCGAAGCGAGACCGACGAGGGTCACATCTGATGTGGGAAAGCGCCATCGCCGTCATAGGCACCCTCGCCGGCGGACTCCTCGTCACGATCACCCAGCAGTTGACCGACCGGCGCCGCCGGCGCGAGCAGCACCGTGAGCAGGTGGCGGACCTCACCGGCCGGCTCCTGAGCGCCGCGCTCCGCTACCGCCAGCTGTACTGGCTCCGGGTGGACGCCCTCCGGGCGGGCGAGCCGGACCCCGTCGTCCGGGCGGACTTCTATCAGGCCCGCAGCGACGTGACCGAGGCCCGGGACCGGCTCGCCCTCTCCGTCACGGACGAGACCCTGCTCCGGGCAGCCGGGCGCGCGGCCTGGAGCGCCCTGGGCCTGAGCGAAATCGACCCCGGCGTGCCGCAGAACGGCCGCTACACACCGGAGATCGAGGCCCGGCTCGAAGAGGCGCGGCAGCATACGCACACCACCCACACCGAACTGCGGCAGGCCGCAGCGGGCTACGGCACCGCCTCGGCTCCCGGCCGGGTCGTCGACACACGGTCGGAGTCCGTCTGACGACCATGTGGCCTCTCGGGGGACTCCCGGCATGAGAAGGCCCCCCAATCGATCGCGATTGGGGGGGCCGAAACAGGCTCTCACCTGCTACTTATCCCCGGTGGGCGCGGACGGTTTCGAACCGCCGACATCTGCTGTGTAAGTTCGGCCGGAGGTGGTCATGGACCCTGGCGGGCCGGGCCGCAACTGCCGTCCATGGCTCTCCGGGACTGCCGTTGTGCACCGACGTTGATGTCGGCCGTGGATGTCAGCTCACGGGTTCGGCATCTGCTCGTCGGCTGCCCTACGCGGTCGCGTCAAAGCCGCCGCGGCGCGCCTGTCGTCAGCGTGCTTCTGCTCTATCGAGGCTCGAAGCTCCGCAGGGGTCGGCCATGGCGCGCGCCGGTGGATCATGCGGTGGCAGTTGGCGCAGATGAGGGCGAGATCGTTGAGCTTGGTGCGGCCTTCGCCAGCCTCATGCAGGGGAACAACGTGGTGACACTCGATGTATCCGCTTCCGCGGTCGCCGTAGACTTGCTCGAAGTCGAAGCCGCACGCCTCGCAAGCGAGCGGACGGCCCTGCCGCAATGCCGCGTCGATCTTCCTCTTACGCAAAGCCTTGTTCCGCTCGCGGCTCCGGTGGCGGCGTAGCAGCAACTTGCCCTCTGGTGCGCTGTAGTCGTCGTCTTCCTCCTCGACCTCGGGTGCTAGCTCCTGAAACTCTCCTGCGACCAGGCCTTGCCTGATGTGCCGGGCCACCTTCGCCATCTCAGTCGGCCGGGCGAGGAAGTCGTTCATGACTTCGACATCTAGGGCGTTTCCGTTCGTCGGCTTGCCCGTGTAACTGGGATGCCGGCATGTGATGTCAACCGTCTTACGCGCTACCCCGTTGGGGTTTCGGAACAACTCGTTGCGCAGCTCCCCAGGATGGATCGGCATGGTCTGGAGCAGCGCAGACAGCTCAACCACCCGCGGGTCGTCAAATTCCAGTCGCTTCCAGCCGTTGGCCATGGCCAGATCGCAGGCAAGGATGATCTCGTCACGCGTCCAGTCGGGACTCCGGGACGAACGGATCGTAAAGCCGAGTCGGGCCAGCCATCTGGCGGCGTGCGACCTTCCACCGATCAGCTCGTCAGGCCTCAGCGCTCGACCCTGATCGAACTTGTGAGCCACGCCAGCGATGGCCTTGGAGTCGTAGGTTCGTTCCTCGTGCAAGAGGAGATACCCAGTGGCTGGCTTGTACCCGTACTTGGACAGAAACTCGTCCTGCCCGAGGTCGTCATACTCCGTCAGAGCTTGGAAGACACCGTCTCGGCTGATCGCACCTTTGCGCATGGTGGAAGCCTAAGGTCCACCACTGACAGACAGTCAGGCACTTGCCATCGCCAACCCACCCCTCGCCCCGGCTTCCACCCCGTCCGCCTTCGACCCACACACCGTGGAGCGGTCGTGGTTCAGGGCGTCAAGGTGGAGCGCGCCACTGTACGAACGACCTTGACGCCCCGGGCCGCGGCTGCTCGGCTCTGCCTGGGTCGAAGGTGGTCGGGATGGGAGCCCCACGACGCTCGCCCTACTCCGGCCGGCACTCGCGAACGGCGCCCCGTCCCATCCCGGAGTCTGAGCGCCCCCGCCGGAGGCATCCTCTTGAAGCCGCGGGCTTGGTTCTCGTCTCATGCCCCCGGGCCTATCCAGTTGTGGGCGCGCGTCGGCGGCGGCAGCGCCGAGCGGGCCGAAGGCAGGAGCTCGGGCGCAGCCAGAGCCGGGAAGCGCGCCCGGCGGAGCGGAGCGCAGCCGGGTGCCTTGATGAGGTAGAGAAACCTGTAACAGCTCTCAGGCTCGGTCAAGAAGAGCGTGAATCCGTCGCGAGGAGTCGGCTGGTGAACCCGGCTTGGCGGAGGCGCTGGTACGCCTCGGATACGTCGGCAGGTACGGGCTGGCGGATCATGAATCCCTGATCCGGGTAGATCATCAGCCGTTGCAGTGCGCCGACCAGCATGTCGATCACCAGACGCGCGTCACCAATCGAGTTCACGTACTCGTCCAGCGTCATCGGAGTCGAAGCGCTGACGATCTCCACTTCGGGCCACAGCCTGCGAGCCGTGGCGTATGCCCGCCGCTCCTCGTACGGCTTACTGATGAGGAGTACGGAGGCCACCTCAACGCCCTCCTTCTCCAACACATCCCGCGCGAAGCGGATGTTCTCACCTGTGTTGCGGGCCCTGGGCTCCACAAGGACAGCAGACTCAGGCACCCCCAATTCGACTGCCCGCTCCCGGTAGTGGACAGCTTCACCCCGGGGCATCCGCTCCCTCGTCGTGGGACTCGTGGCCCCGGTGAAGAGGAGAAGCGGCACCAGCCCGCGCTTGTAGAGGTCTACCGACGTGTCGGCTACTCCGAGGTCATGGCTGCCGAGCCCGATGGCAACAGAGCAGGGATGAAGGGCGTGGCCCATCTGGTGATAGCTCCAGATGCGCCGGGCGTCTTCCCAGTCCTGCGTGGTGATCACTGAGGGTTTCCCTTGTCCGTCACCGAGTCGGGCACCTGAAACTTGTACTCCCAAGAGAAGCGCGATGCCGCGTGTACCCCGATGGCGAACTCCACCACCGCTCCATCAGCTGTGTACGTCGTCCGGTGCAATTCGACGACGGGCTCTCCTGGGGCAAGTTGGAGGAGCTTCGATTCGTCGGTTGAGCCGCGCAACCTGTACCGCTCGTTCACCCGGGTCGCCGGAACCGCAGGGCTTCGCGTCATCCGGCTGCATGATGCCCGCCACGGCTGCGCGACCCTGCTCACCGCCGCTGGCGTCCCGCCCCGTGTCGTGATGGAGATCCTCGGGCACAGTCAGATCGCAGTGACGATGAACATCTATGCCCACGTCGTCCAGGACACGCAGCGCGAGGCCGTGAGTCACCTCGACCGCATGCTGAGGCGGCAGCATCCCGACCGTGGGTGACCGCGCCCGTTGATGTCAGAGGTGGATGTCAAAGACCCCCAGCCATGATCGGCTGGGGGTCTTTGTGCTGGTGGGCGCGGACGGTTTCGAACCGCCGACATCTGCTTTGTAAGAGCAGCGCTCTACCCCTGAGCTACGCACCCGTGGATGAGGCAACAGCGTACATGGACCGGGCCCCTGCTCATAAACCGTTCGGGACCGGGGGATAACCCCACCCCCGAGACGGTGGCCGGCCGGATCCCGCCGGAGGGCCGCCGCTGCCTACAGTTCGAGTACACCGGCAACGACGTCCGGTGGCGCCGTCCGGCAGCACGCACCGCACGCACTGGGGGACCGATCACCGTGGACATCGTTACGAGCGCACCGACCCGCACCCGTTCCGGGGCGCGCCTCGGGGGTGCCGCAGGGCGGGCCCTCGCTCTCGGGGGCGGGGTGGCGTTGCTGGCGCTGGCGCTCACCGGGTGCGGGGGCACGGACGTGGACGGCGCGCCCGTCGAGCGCAAGTCGTTCGCGCTGAAGGGGGAGACGCTGAACATCGACGCCGAGAACGGCGTCGTGGACCTCGTGCCGGCCGATGTGGAGCAGGTCGAGGTGGAGCGGCAGTTCGACGGGTGGGCCGTGTTCGGCAGCGGGCCCGACGCCGTCTGGAGGATGGAGGACGACACCCTCACGCTCCGGGTGAAGTGCGAAGGCATCGGCAACTGCGACTCCCGGCACCGGGTGAAGGTGCCGCGCGGGGTCGCGGTGACCGCTGCCTCGGACAACGGGACGGTCAGCGCCAGCGGTTTCGACAGCGCGCTGGACCTGTCGTCCGACAACGGCGAGATCGAGGTCCGGGACGCGAGCGGCACGCTGAGGCTGAAGAGCGACAACGGGGAGGTGCGGGCCGAGCGGATATCCGGCCCCTCCGTGGTCGCCCGTGCCGACAACGGGGAGATCCGGCTGGGCTTCACCTCCGTGCCCGACCTGGTGGACACCGTCAGTGACAACGGAAGCATCACCATCGATCTGCCGCGGGGGCAGACGTACAAGGTCGATGCCTCCGCCGACAACGGGGACGTCTCCGTCGACGTGCCGCGCGGCGACGACAGCACCCATGTCGTGAAGGCCTACAGCGACAACGGGGAAGTCACCGTGCGAAGCGCGAACTAACCGACCCGTGTGTTCGTCCTTACCTGGTGGGAGAATGTACCGGGCAGGGCGAATCGGCACGGGAGAGGGATGTGACGGCGACCAACGCGCGGCCGGAGGCAGGAGCGGGTGCGAGGTCCGCCGTTCGCAGTGGCAGGGATCTTCTGGCGCTGATATCGCTGCCCTTGCCTCTCGTGCTGGCCGTGCTGCCCGCCGCCTTCGCCGGTGGCGGTACGCGCCGGTGGTTCGGCGGGCGCGGAGGGGAGAGCCAGCGGGCCGAGGCGCAGACCGCCAAGGACGCCGCCGCCGAGGCCTTCTACGAGCTGGACACCGCCCAGCGGGACCTCCGGATCTCCATCGAGACCATCAATGCCGTGGACAGCTCCCCGCGTGGTCGCAAGGCGGCCGAGGACTTCGCCGCGCTCGGCCGGCGCATCGACGAGGTCAGCCACGCCTACATCACCGCCGTCGACAGCCATGACCTGGACCGGGACGACCTGGAGCCCGCCGTCGCCTCCCGGGCCCGCACCGAGCTGACCCGGGCCAAGGACGACCTCGTGCGGGTCAAGGGCGAGCTGGACCGGTTCGCCCAGGGGCTCGGGCCGCTGCTGGGCAGCGCGGAGACCCAGCTGGCCCGGCTCGCCCCCGCCGTCGAGCGGGCCCGCCAGGCGCTTCTCGCGGCGAGCAACGCCCTCGATGCCGTGCGGGCCGCAGGGCTGCGGGCCGATGAGCTCGCCGCCCGGCTCGCCGCGCTCGCCCCCGAGCTGACCAAGCTGAACCAGGGCGCGGGACAGCACGGCGTCCCCGAGACCCTCCAGCGGGCCGATGTGGTGCTCCGTGACGCCGAGGCCGTGCGCACCGAGGCGGAGCGGCTGCCCGAGCGGGCCGCCGAGATCGACCGGCGGCTGGTGTCCCTGCGGACCCGGGCCCAGGCGCTGACGACGCGGGCGGGCTCGGTGGAGCCGGTGCTCAGCGAGTTGCGGAGGCGGTTCTCGGCCGCCTGCTGGCAGGACCTCCAGCCGGTCCCGGAGCAGGCCGCCGTCAACGTACGGCAGGCGGAGGACAAGCTGGCCGAGGCGGCGAAGGCGCGCGAGGAACAGCGCTGGGCGGACGCCACGTCCCGGCTGTCCACGGTCCGGGCCCTGCTCAACGCGGTGGACGAGGCGGTCTCCGCCGCCGGGGACCGGTTGCAGCGGCTGAACGCGGTGGCGAAGGACCCGCAGCAGGAGATCGAGCGGACCCGGTTCGCGGTGCGGGACGCGCAGCGTCTCGCCATGGCAGGCCGGCACACGCCCGATCCCCGGCACGCGCGGCCGCTCGACGACTCCGTCGCCCGGCTGGAGCGGGCCATCGCCGGACTCGAAGGGCGCCACCCCGACTACTGGCACTTCCTGACCGAGACCGAGGCCGTGCGCCGGACCGCCGCCCGGGTCGTCTCCGGCATCCGCGAGGAACGCGGCGGTGGCGCGTAGGGCGTGTGCTCTAGCCTGAGCCCATGCCCCGTTACGAATTCCGCTGCCGCACCTGCGGAGACACCTTCGAAGTCAGCCGTCCCATGGCGCAGTCCTCGGACCCCGCCGCCTGCCCCGCGGGCCACGACGACACCGTCAAGCTGCTGTCCGCCGTGGCCGTGGGCGGCGCTGCCGGGTCCGCTCCCGCACCGTCCGGTGGAGGCGGTGGGGGCGGCTGCTGCGGAGGCGGGTGCTGCGGCTGAGCCCACCCCGCCCCGCCCTCTTGCGGGAGGGCGTCCGGCTCTACCTCTTGCGGGACAGCGTCAGGCCGTCCGCGACCGTCAGCAGGACGCTGTCCATCCGGGCGTCCGCGCTCACATGGTCGTTGAACTCCTTGATCGCCGCCGTCGGGCCCGTCGCCTCCGGGTCCGTCACCCCGCCGTGGAAGAGCACGTTGTCCGTGGCGATGACCCCGCCCTGCCGCATCCGGGGCACCAGCTCCTCCCAGTACGCGATGTAGCCGCCCTTGTCCGCGTCCAGGTAGGCGAAGTCGATGTGCGGCTCGGCGGGCATCGCGCGCAGGGTGTCCAGGGCGGGGGCGATGCGCAGGTCGATCCGGTCCGCGACGCCCGCCTTCTCCCAGGCCGCACGGCCGTACGCCGTCCACTCCTCCGAGATGTCACAGGCGATCAGCGTGCCGTCGGCGGGCAGCGCCCGGGCCATCGCCAGGGCGCTGAAGCCGGTGAAGGTGCCGACCTCCACCACATGCCGGGCGCCCACCAGCCGGACGAGGAAGGCCAGGAGCGGGGCCTGCTCCTCGGCCGACACCATGCCCGCGTGATCGGGGAACCGCGCGTACGTGGTGTCCACCAGCTCCCGCTGGACCGGGTCCAGCGGCGGGTTGTGGGCCAGCATGTACTGGTAGAGCTCGTCGGTGATCGTTGTGTCGTTGCCCTTGGTCATGGCCCCAGCCTCGCGCAACGCGCGCCCGCGCGCAGGAGAACTCACCCAGCCGCGGCCGCCAGGAAGCGGCGCAGGATCTCCTCCCCCGCCGCCCCGCCCCGCTCCTCCAGGGCCACCACGTGCGGGGCCCGCCAGCCCTCGTCGGCCAGTTCGCCGTGGCCGGGGCGCCAGCCGAGATCGGCGGCGAGCAGCAGGTCGGCGTCGAGGAGGGAGTCCCCGGCGGCGAGCGTGCGCGTGGCTCCCGTGCGGCGGGCGACCTCGTGCATCGCGGCGCTCTTGGTGAGCGGCGCCGGCACCGCGTAGATCTTGCGGCCCTGGAGGGAGACCGTCCAGCCGCGCGGGCGGGCCCAGGCCGCCAGCTCCTTCACCCACTCCTCGGGCAGCAGGGACCGTTCGACGACGAGGTAGGCGAAGAGGTCCTCGGCGACCCGTTCCTTCAGCAGCCAGGCCGGATCGGCGGTGGTCGCGAGATGGGCGCGGACCTCGGTGAGCGGCGCGCACTCGGCGGCGATCCGGGACTCCACCCGCTGCTGCCAGTCGCGGTCGGAGACACCGTCGACCAGGATGTGGCCGCCGTTGGCGCAGATCGCGTACCGGGGGGTGGGGCCGGGGAGGTGGATGCGTCCGTACTGCTCGCGGGTGCGGGTGGTGGTCGGCACGAAGACGGTGGAGGCCGCCACCTCGGTGAGGAGCGCGGCGGCGGGCTCCGTCATGTAGGAGAGGGGCTTGTGGCCGTACACCTCGACGCACAGGAGCCGGGGGGCCTCCGCGTCCGGCATGGACAGGTCGAGCGAGGCCGCCGAGTAGATCAGCGTGCGATCGAGGTCGCTCGCCACCAGGGTGGTGGAGCCGTTCACGGCGGTCGGGGTACTCATGCGCCCTTCACCGCCTTGCCGTCCGCGCCCGTCGCGCCGCGCGTGTAGCGGGGGTGGATCAGGCCGACACAGCTGTACGGGAGGTCGTCGACCTCCTCGACCGGGACGCCGCGCTGCTGGGCCAGCAGCCGGATGTGCTCCAGGTCCGTGCCCGCGCCGCGCTTCGCGAGGATCTTCCAGGGGACGCGGCGGAGGAGCACCCGGGTGGTCTCGCCGACGCCCGGCTTGACCAGGTTGACGTCGTGGATGCCGTACTCCTCGCTGATCCGCTCGACGGCCGCCCAGCCCTCCCAGGTCGGGGCGCGGTCGGCGGCGAGCAGTTCCTTGGCCTCGGCCTCGACCTGGCCCGCCACCTCGTCGAAGCGGGCGGCGACCGTGTCGAGGAAGCGGCCCGAGACATCGGACTCCGCCAGCTCCCGGTAGAACTTCCCGCCGTGGAAGTCGTCCGGCCCGACCAGGTCGGCGCGGAGCACCGTACGGGAGATGAGGCCGGAGACCGTGGAGTTGAGGCAGGCCGAGGGGATGAGGAAGTCCTCGCGGGTGCCGTACGTCCGCACACAGCCGCCCGGGTCCGCGAGCACCGCGATCTCCGGGTCGAAGCCGGCGGGTCCGCCCGAGGTCTCGAACTCGGTGATCGCCGCCGCCAGTTCGCGGGTGATCGCGCCCTTGCCCGTCCAGCCGTCGACGAATACCACGTCGGCCGGGTCGTGATGGGCGGCCAGCCAGCGCAGGGCGGTGGCGTCGATGCCCCGGCCCCGGACGATGGAGATGGCGTAGTGCGGCAGGTCCAGGCCGTGCCGGTGCCGGGCCCAGCGGCGCATCAGCACCCCGACCGGGGTTCCGGCCCGGGCGAGCGAGACGAGGACGGGGCGGGGGCCGCGTTCGGCGAGGACCGTCTCGGTGACGGTGCCGACCGCGCGGGCGATGCGCGCGGCGGAGGTTTCCAGGGCGGCGGAGAACAGCGCCTGGTACTCGGCGCTCGGCTGGTACTCCACGGGCAGCGACTCCGCGTAGTGCGCGCCGCCGCTCTGGATCGCCTCCTCGCGCTCCTCGGTGGGGGCCTCCAGCTCGGTGTCCGAGAGGTCCTGGAGCAGCCAGCCGACGTCTTCGGGGGCGTAGCTGGAGAAGTGGGGGCCTCGGAGGGGCTCGGGCAGCACGGCGGGCTCCTGGGCGGGTGTGGGGGTGTACGAGGGGACGACCGCGAGGACGACCTGGCCGGAGTGGGCCGCCAGGCGGGCCAACAGCCCCTCGGGGGAGTGCAGTTCGGGGGTGTCGGCGGTGGAGTCGACGACGGCGACCACCGCGTCGAAGCCGGCGCCCGCCACGTTGTACGCGTACCGGTCGCCGGGGCCGTCGGCCGGGGTGTCGTGGGCCGGGAAGACGAGGCGGGTGCGTATCGCGTAGCCGGGGTCGTCGACGGCGAGGACGGGCGAGCGGGTGGTGGTGGAGTACCGGATGTCGGTGCCGGCCCCCAGGGCTTCCTCCAGGGCGGTGCCCAGGCGCAGGGGCGCGTACATCAGCTCCTCGAAGCCGAGGACGAGCACCCGCCCCTGGCGGGCGACGTCGCCCAGCGCGTCCGCGATCCGCTCCGCCATGTCCGGGAGCGCCGCCTCCAGCGCCGCCCGGTGGGCCGGGGTGAAGCCGTGCCGGCCGCCGTCGGGAACGCCCGCGGGCCAGGCGAGGTCGACGCGGGTGACCGGGGCGGGAGCCGGCGCGGAGGCGGAGCCCGCCTCCGCCTCCCCGGCCGCCTCCGCCTCCCCGGCCGCCTCCGCCTCCCCGGCCGCCTCCGCCTCCTGGGCCGCCTCCGCCTCCTGGGCCGCGACGAGGGCCTGGCCGCGTTCCAGTACGCCGTCCGGGAGCGTGACCGTGCCCGTGGAGCGGGTCACCAGGTCGACGCGGGCGCCGATCTCGGCGGCGAAGACGGTCAGCCGGTCGCGGTCGGCCGGGGAACGCATGTCGACCAGCGCGACGATGACGTAGCGGTCGCGCGGGTGCGTCTCGTGCAGGGCGCGGATGGTGTTGAGCACGGTGTTGCCGGTGGAGAACTCGTCGTCGACCAGCACCAGCGTGGAGGCGCCCGCCCCCGGGGCCAGCAGTGCGGGGTCCTCCGGCAGCAGCAGGTGCGAGGTGGCGTGCGAGTGGGCCTCCTCGAAGCCGCCCGCCTGCCGGACGCCCGCCACCGGGCGCCGGGTGGAGTGCAGGTACGGGGCGTCCCGGAGGCCGTCCGCGACGGCGTGGCCGAGACCGGTGGCCGTCTCCGCGTATCCGAGGACCACCGCGCGGCGGGCTTCCTCGGCGCCGAGCAGCTCCCGGACCCGCTCACCGAGCCCGTACCCCGCCCCGTACACGACGGACGGCTTCTGGGGCACATGCTTGCCCAGCACGTTGGAGACGAGCAGGTGCGCCCGCTTGGGGTTGCGGCGCAGGGCCAGGCCCAGCAGTTCCCGCAGTTCTCCGTCGCCTTCGAGGCCGACTCCGAGCCGCTCGGCCACCCAGTCGCCCGACCACACCACGTCCACGTTCTCTTCTCTTCTCGTCGCGCGCTCGCTCATCGACGCGCTCAGTTCGTCAGGCCGGCGGCCAGCAGGTCGACGAAGCCGACGTCTTCCCTCGCCACCCCGAAGACCTCGGCCCGCTGGAGCGTGCGCTCGGCCCAGGCCCGGTGGGGCTTCACTTCATTCATCTTGTTGGTGTACGCCGAGCGGAGCACCCCGCCGCCGCCGCGCTCGGGGCTCAGGATGTCCTGGGCGTCGGTGAACTCCTCGTGGCTGACCACGGACAGTGCGTGGACGGGCGCCACGTGCGACGGGTGGATGCAGGTCTTGCCGAGCAGGCCGTTGGCCCGGTCGAGCTCGATCTCCCGGAGCAGTCCGTCCATGTCGTGCTGGATGAGGGCCGTGCGCAGCTCCTCGGCGCGGCCTTCCAGGAAGGGGCTGCGGCGCAGCTGGGGCTTGAACATGCGCTCCTGGCGGCGGAAGTACTCCCAGACCGGGCCGGTGATCGTGAAGCCGCTGCCGTCGGCCCGGCCGAGCACGTTGACCACGTCGGCGATCACGGAGGCGACGATGTGGACGTCGTACGCCGTCATGTCGGGGGCGCGGCGCAGTCCGTAGGCCGAGCAGAAGTCGGTGACGCCGAGCCGCAGGGCGAGCACCCGGTCCCGGTACTTGTCGACGCTGCGGGCGATGCCCCGGAGGATGTCGCCGCGCGTCTCCAGGTGGAGCAGTTCGGGGGATTCGAGGACGGGCATGGCGAAGAGCCGTCGGCCGCATGCCGTCTCGGCCTCGGCGAGCGCCTCCAGGAAGTGCCTGCCACGCTCCTCGGTGAACTTGGGAAGTACGAAACCGGACAACATTCGGACCGAGTCGCCGAGGCGCCGCACCAGGTCGGTGATCTGGGCCGGCTCCCGTACGCGGATGAAGAGGAGCGGGACGTCCGCGCCCGCCGCGCTCCCGGCGTCGCCCTCGTGGCGCGGTGCGGGCCCCGGCGCCGCTTCCCGGGCGGCCAGCTCGGCAAACTGCCTGACTAGGTTGGCTTCGGCGTCGATCACCTCGGCGTCGTCGATCGAGTCCTCCAGGCACAGCACCATGGAGACGACACCGCGCGCGGCCTGCTTCAGCACGTCGTCGGCGAGCGACGGACGGGTGGCCGGGGAGTAGAGCGTGGCCCCCAGGGCGACGGAGAGCATCCGCGCCGGGGACTCCGCGGTGAAGGCGCAAGGCTCTTTGTAGAACAGACCCTCGCGGGCAGTGGGCGATATGTGCCCGAAGTGACGCATCCTTTTCCCCCGAACTGCCTGACCGGCCGAACAACACATGGCCGGTAATAGTACGTACGGACGGGTGTCAACAGTTCCCGATGCACATGAATTTCCGGTTACCCGCCCCTTGTCCGGCCCCCTCTCGCGGTACCGTCCCGCTCGGTCCGTACCGCGACCGGGCACGGCAGTGCCGCCCCCCGCGTTGTCCGCACGGGTCCCCAGCAGGCAGGATGACCGTCATGACGCACACGATGCTGAAGGGCTCGAACGTCCCTGTCGATGCCGCGGCCGTCCGGGCCGTGCTGCGCTGGACCCCGGGCGCCGGGGTTCCCGACGTGGACGCCTCCGCCCTGCTCCTCGGTGCGTCCGGGCGGGTGCGGTCGGACGAGGACTTCGTCTTCTACAACCAGCCCCGGCACCCCTCCGGCCTGGTCCGGCGGCTGCCGAAGCGCAGTGTCCCGGAAGGGCTGACGGACACGATCGAGGCGGATCTCGGGGCGCTCGACGCCTCGGTGGACCAGGTCGTCATCGCGGCCTCCTCCGACGGGGCCGCCTTCGAACAGGTCGCGGACCTGCGGATACTCCTGTTCGACGCGGCATTCGCCGACGGCGAGCCGCTGGCGGTGTTCGATGTGCGGCCGGAGACCGGAGAAGAGACGGCGATCATCTGCGGCGAGCTGTACCGCCGCGGCGAGGGCTGGAAGTTCCGTGCGGTCGGCCAGGGCTATCCCACCGGCCTGATCGGCCTGGCCACCGCCTTCGGCATCTCGGTGGACGAGTCGGAAGCGGCGGACGAGGACCGGGCGTCCGGCGGGGCGCAGGAGCCGGCCGCCGCGGCCCCTCTCCCGCCCGCCGTGCCGCCGCCGAGCGCGCCGCCGGGACCCGTCCCGGCCGCCGCCACCGGAACCGGGCCCGACTCGCAGGCCACGGTGCAGCATCAGCAGCCCTCCTACGGCTATCCGCCTCCGGCCGCGCCCCCCGTCGCCGCCGGGGCCCAGCAGCCGGCGTACGGCTATCCCCAGCCCGCCGCCGCGCCGCCCGCCTACGGATATCCGCAGCCCGCGGCAGCCGCCGCGCACGCGCCCGACCCCCATTTCGTGCTGCCTCCGCAAGGTCCGCAGTTCGTCCGGTCCTGAGCCGTGCCCTGAACCGAGCTCCGGGTCGCGCCCTGAATCGTGCTCCGGAGCGGGCTCCGGATCACGTCCGGGACTTGTAGCCGCGCCCCCATTGCATGCCGTAGCCGTACAGCCGGTCCAGCTCGGACTGGAATCCGTACACGAACTTCACCTCGCGGCGCACGATCAGCTCGTCCTTGACGTTCTCCACGGTGAACACCGCGCAGGAGCGGGCCTGCGGCGCGCGTTCGTCCAGCTCGATCTCGATGCGCGGGCCGTTGCCCGGGTAGAGCGTGACCTTGGCGTGCGTACGGTCGAACGCGGGCGTCCGGTCATAGATGTAGACGAAGAACAGCAGCCGCTTGATCTTGTCGCGCTGGTCGAGGTTGACGTAGACCGTCTCGCCCGAGGGCGCGCCGAACCGGTCGTCGCCGCTGAGCCGGACGTACGGCGGGCCGTTGAGGTCACCGATCAGGCTGCCCAGGGGCTGCACGACCCCCTTGGTGCCGTCCATCAGCTCGTACATGCAGCCGAGGTCCAGGTCGACGTTGACGACGCCCTGGGTGTGCGCCTGGACCACCTCGGGCTTGAAGAGCTGGAGCGGACGCCGCAGCATGCCGCTCTGGCGGGAGCGGCCCTCGATGTCCGAGGTCCGCATCCGCCAGGAGAGGTTGACCCGGAGGTTGCCCGACAGGGCTCCCTGCTTGCTGAGCGAGATCGTGGCGTTCCGTTTGGACAGCACGACGGCGCTCGACGGCGCGTTGCCCGAGTCGAACTGCGCCGCGCGCCCCGGCCACAGGCCGTCGAAGAATCCCATCCCTACCCCCACCTGTTCGCGTTGCCTGTTCGCGTTGCCTGTTCGCATCGCCTGTCGCGCACCCCGGACATCACTGCGGGGCGGCCACCGGGCCGGGTCCGGGAGATCCCGGAGAGCCGTCGCCGTGTGGGCCGCCCCGCAGAGAGCGTTCCTCAATCCTTACCGGGTCACACCCCGGAGGACACTTCCGCCTTGGTGCCCGAGCCGCCGCCCTCACCCGATCCGGCGGCGAGCGCGCGGTTGCGCTTGACCGAGGACCAGAAGGAGAGGGCGATCAGGATCACGCCGACCGAGCCGGTGATGAGCTCGTTGATCTCGTGCTGGATGGTGATCAGCAGGATGATCGAGAGGGCGCCGATCGCGTAGTGCGCGCCGTGCTCCAGGTAGACGTAGTCGTCGAGCGTGCCCTCGCGCACCAGGTAGACGGTGAGCGAACGGACGTACATGGCGCCGATACCGAGACCGAGCGCCATCAGCACGATCTCGTTGGTGATGGCGAAGGCCCCGATGACGCCGTCGAAGGAGAACGAGGCGTCCAGGACTTCCAGGTAGAGGAAGAGGAAGAACGCGGCCTTTCCGGCGAGGGCGACCCCGGTGACGGGCTTGCCCTTCTTCTTGGCCTCTTCCTCGGCCTCGTGCTCACGCTCCTCCTCCTCTTCGAGCTTGTTCTCGAAGAATCCGGAGAGCCCGCCGACGATCAGGTAGGTGATCAGACCGGCGATGCCGGAGAGCATGACCGTCGCCGACTTGTCCACGTGCCCGCCACCGTGCTGGTGGGCCTGGGTCGCGAAGGTCATGGCGGTGATCATCAGGATGATCAGCGCCACGCAGACCGACAGCATGTCGACCTTGCCGAGCTTGGCGAGCGGACGCTCGATCCAGCGCAGCCAGTGGATGTCCCGGTCCTCGTCGAAGATGAAGTCGAGGAAGATCATCAGCAGGAACATGCCACCGAAGGCGGCGATCGACGGATGGGCGTCCGTCACCAGTTCCTTGTACCTGTCCGGGTCGTTGAAGGACAGGTCGATGGCCTCGATCGGCCCGAGCTTGGCGCTCACGGCGACGATCACGACGGGGAACACCAGTCGCATACCGAAGACGGCGATGAGGATGCCGATGGTGAGGAAGATCTTCTGCCAGAAGGCATTCATCTTCTTCAGGATTCCGGCGTTGATCACCGCGTTGTCGAAGGACAGCGAGATCTCCAGGACGGACAGGATCGCGACGATGCCGAAAGCCTGCCACCCCCCGTAGAAAATCGCTGCGACCAGGCCGAGCGCGGTGACCGCGAACGACCAGCCGAAGGTTTTCAGTACCACTGGCTACCCCATCGTGTTGGTAAAGGGTCTCCCCCGTGCGTCGGGGCCCCCCGCGCCTAGGTCCTGCGCGGCATTATGAAACGTTGACGCCGAAGTCTAGAGCGATGCCGCGCAGGCCTGACGCGTACCCCTGGCCGACTGCACGGAATTTCCACTCGCCGTTGTACCGGTAGAGCTCGCCGAAGATCATCGCGGTCTCCGTCGAGGCGTCCTCGCTCAGGTCGTAGCGGGCCAGCTCCTGGCCGTCGGCCTGGTTGACCACGCGGATGAACGCATTGCTGACCTGGCCGAACGCCTGGCCCCGGTTGTCCGCGTCATGGATCGAGACCGGAAAGACGATCTTGTCGCAGTGGGCCGGCACCTGGTCGAGGCGGACGATGACGGACTCGTCGTCGCCGTCGCCCTCACCGGTGAGGTTGTCGCCGGTGTGCTCGACGGAGCCGTCCGGGCTCGTGAGGTTGTTGTAGAAGACGAACCACTCGTCACCGAGCACCCGGCCCGACTGGCACAGCAGAGCGCTGGCGTCGAGGTCGAAAGCGGCGCCCGTGGTGGAGCGTGCGTCCCAGCCGAGCCCGACCAGCACCTGGGTGAGGTTGGGTGCGACCTTGGAGAGGGAGACATTGCCTCCCTTGGCGAGCGTGACGCCCATGTGTGTCCTCCCCGAGTCGTGAAAAAACGCTGCCGGGCGCTTTCGACGCCCGGGGTCGGGCGTCGAAAGCGCCCGGTCGGGGTGTCCGGCGGATCAGGACCGGCCGGCCACCCCCTTGGCGCCAGAACGTCAGACGTTGACGCCGAAGTCCTGGGCGATGCCGCGCAGGCCGGAGGCGTACCCCTGGCCGATGGCGCGGAACTTCCACTCGGCGCCGTTGCGGTAGAGCTCGCCGAAGACCATCGCGGTCTCCGTGGAGGCGTCCTCGCTCAGGTCGTAGCGGGCGAGCTCGGTGTTGTCGGCCTGGTTGACCACGCGGATGTACGCGTTGCGGACCTGGCCGAAGCTCTGCTGGCGGGTCTCGGCCTCGTAGATCGAGACCGGGAAGACGATCTTGTCGACGTCGGCCGGGACACCGGCGAGGTTCACCTTGATGACCTCGTCGTCGCCCTCGCCCTCACCGGTGGTGTTGTCACCGGTGTGCTCGACGGAGCCGTCGGGGCTCTTCAGGTTGTTGAAGAAGACGAAATTGCCGTCGGCGGCGACCTTGCCCTCGGGGTTCGTCAGCAGCGCGCTGGCGTCGAGGTCGAAGTCACCCCCGGTGGTGGTGCGGGCGTCCCAGCCCAGACCGACGATGACCGCGGTCAGGTTGGGCGCGGCCTTGGTCAGCGAGACGTTGCCGCCCTTGCTGAGGCTGACTCCCACGAGTCCTCCAGTAGTTTTCTCAGGGGCCGGCAGACACCAGCGTCCCCGTCGTTCGTTGGCATCGGATCAACGATTGGATCCTAGTGACCGGTTCCCGGCCAAAACAGGCTTTTGACCGGGCGTCGCCAGGAGATCGTCTCAGAGCGCTTCGAGCGCCTTGACGTAGTCCTTCAGGTCGCGGGCGTCCGGGAGGCCGTTGACGACGCTCCAGCGGACGGTGCCCGCCTTGTCGATGACGAAGGTGCCCCGCACCGCGCAGCCCTTGTCCTCGTCGAAGACGCCGTACGCCCGCGAGGTCTCGCCGTGCGGCCAGAAATCGGACAGCAGGGGGTATTCCAGCCCCTCCTGCTCGGCGAAGACGCGCAGGGTGTGGATGGAGTCGTTGGAGACGGCGAGGATCTGGGCGTCCTCGTCCTCGAAGCGGGGCAGCTCGTCGCGGAGCGCGCACAGCTCGCCGGTGCAGACGCCGGTGAAGGCGAACGGGTAGAACACCAGCACCACGTTCTTCTCACCGCGGAACTCCGACAGGCGCACGGTCCGGCCGTGGTTGTCCTTGAGCTGGAAGTCCGGGGCCTGGCTGCCGACCTCGATCGTCATGGAACACGTATCCCTTCGCCGCTTCTCCGCTTGCCCGGGACCCTGGCCGGGCCCGTCCGGGTGGCTCCCACCCTACGCAGCCCGGCGGCGGACGTACGAAGGCCCTCACGGGTGCGGATGCGCCCGTGAGGGCCTCGGGGTGGTGCGAAAAGCGGTTCAGCGCTTGGCTTTGGCCCCCTTGGGGGTGGCCAGACGGCTGCCCGTCCAGTCCTTGCCCGCGCTGATGCTCTTGGTCTGGGCGAGCCCGGCCGTCTGGGCGGCCTCATTGATGTCGCTCGGTTCGACGTATCCGTCACGGCCGGTCTTCGGCGTCATCAGCCAGACCATCCCGCCGTCCTCGATCAGACCGATGGCATCCACCAGCGCGTCCGTAAGGTCGCCGTCCTCGTCGCGGAACCAGAGCAGGACGACGTCTGCGACGTCGTCGTAGTCCTCGTCGACGAGTTCCTGGCCGGTAGTGGCCTCAATGCCCTCACGGAGCTCCAGCTCGACGTCGTCGTCGTAGCCGATCTCCTGGACCACCTGTCCGGGCTCGAACCCCAGGCGTGCCGCCGGGTTGGTCCGCTCCTCCGCGTGGTCCGCGGTCGCGCTCACGGGTTGCCTCCTGATCATGTCTTCGGAAAATGCTGCAGCCACGCGCGTGCGCGGGGCGTAGGCCGTAGTCCACACGGGCCCGGCGAATCGCGCAAGTACCCAGTGTGCGAGACCGCCTATACGGTGACGTTCCCTGCCACGTCACCGCAAGTTCCGGCATGTCTCTCCGGCGGCTTCCCGGGGCCTGCCCCGGTTCGCTCCATCCGTTTACGTCCTTCCTCAGCTTATGCGGTTTCGCTCCGCCATTAGGAGTCGAACAGCCTTTGGGAACGCTTGGACGGCTTGGGCGTAAGGTTGCGGTTTGCCCGTACCCAGCCGCGTACTGCCCACACTCGTGCCCGCCGGGCGAGTTTTCCGAACCTTCGGGTTACCACTCGGTAGAGATGACGTTCGGGCCCTCGCGGTAGCACGATGGAGGCGGCGCACACAGAGTTGACAGAGTTGGCAGAGCTGTCTGGGGGCAGGTTTCCCCGCAACAGCCCCGTAGAGCACCACCGAACAGCGAAGGAACAGTGTGGCTTCCGGATCCGATCGCAACCCGATCATCATTGGCGGCCTTCCCAGCCAGGTCCCGGATTTCGATCCCGAGGAGACCAAGGAATGGCTGGACTCCCTCGACGCCGCCGTCGACGAGCGCGGCCGCGAACGGGCCCGCTACCTGATGCTCCGGCTCATCGAGCGCGCACGCGAGAAGCGTGTGGCGGTGCCCGAGATGCGCAGCACGGACTACGTGAACACGATCGCCACGAAGGACGAGCCGTTCTTCCCCGGCGACGAGGAGATCGAACGCAAGGTCCTCAACGCGACCCGGTGGAACGCCGCCGTGATGGTCTCGCGGGCCCAGCGCCCCGGCATCGGCGTCGGCGGCCACATCGCCACCTTCGCCTCCTCCGCCTCGCTGTACGACGTGGGCTTCAACCACTTCTTCCGGGGCAAGGACCAGGGCGACGGCGGTGACCAGATCTTCTTCCAGGGGCACGCGTCCCCCGGGATCTACGCCCGCGCGTTCCTGCTGGACCGGCTGAGCGAAGCGCAGCTCGACGCGTTCCGCCAGGAGAAGTCGAAGGCCCCGAACGGGCTGTCCAGCTACCCGCACCCGCGGCTGATGCCGGACTTCTGGGAGTTCCCGACCGTCTCGATGGGCCTCGGCCCGCTCGGCGCGATCTACCAGGCGCGGATGAACCGCTACATGGAGGCGCGCGGCATCGCCGACACCTCCAAGTCGCACGTCTGGGCCTATCTGGGCGACGGCGAGATGGACGAGCCGGAGTCGCTGGGCCAGCTGTCCATCGCGGCCCGCGAGGGCCTGGACAACCTGACCTTCGTCGTCAACTGCAACCTCCAGCGGCTCGACGGTCCGGTGCGCGGCAACGGCAAGATCATCCAGGAGCTGGAGTCGCAGTTCCGGGGCGCCGGCTGGAACGTCATCAAGCTGGTCTGGGACCGCTCCTGGGACCCGCTGCTGGCGCAGGACCGCACGGGCATCCTGGTCAACAAGCTGAACACCACGCCGGACGGCCAGTTCCAGACGTACGCCACCGAGACCGGCGCGTACATCCGCGAGCACTTCTTCGGCGACGACCCGCGGCTGCGGGACATGGTCAAGGACATGACCGACCAGCAGATCCTGCACCTGGGGCGCGGCGGTCACGACCACCGCAAGGTCTACGCGGCCTACGCGGCGGCCAAGGCGCACAAGGGCCAGCCGACGGTCATCCTGGCGCAGACGGTCAAGGGCTGGACCCTGGGGCCGAACTTCGAGGGCCGCAACGCGACCCACCAGATGAAGAAGCTCACGGTCGAGGACCTCAAGCGCTTCCGGGACCGTCTGCACATCCCGATCACGGACAAGCAGCTGGACGAGGGCTACCCGCCCTACTACCACCCGGGCCGCGACTCGGAGGAGATCCAGTACATGCACGACCGCCGGCAGAGTCTGGGCGGTTACGTCCCGACCCGGGTGGTCCGTGCGAAGCCGCTGCCGCAGCCCGCGGACAAGACGTACGCGGCAGCGAAGAAGGGTTCGGGTTCGCAGTCGATCGCCACCACCATGGCGTTCGTCCGCATCCTGAAGGACCTCATGCGGGACAAGGAGATCGGCAAGCGGTTCGTGCTGATCGCCCCCGACGAGTACCGCACCTTCGGCATGGACGCGTTCTTCCCGAGTGCGAAGATCTACAACCCGCTGGGGCAGCAGTACGAGGCGGTCGACCGGGAGCTGCTGCTCGCGTACAAGGAGTCCCCCACGGGCCAGATGCTGCACGACGGCATCTCCGAGGCGGGGTGCACGGCCTCCCTGATCGCGGCCGGTTCGGCGTACGCCACGCACGGCGAGCCGCTGATCCCGGTGTACGTCTTCTACTCGATGTTCGGGTTCCAGCGGACCGGTGACCAGTTCTGGCAGATGGCCGACCAGCTCTCGCGCGGTTTCGTGCTGGGCGCGACCGCCGGGCGCACGACCCTGACCGGTGAGGGCCTCCAGCACGCGGACGGCCACTCTCAGCTGCTCGCCTCGACGAACCCGGGCTGTGTCGCGTACGACCCGGCCTACGGGTTCGAGATCGCGCACATCATGCAGGACGGGCTCCGCCGGATGTACGGCGAGGCGAACGAGGACGTCTTCTACTACCTCACCGTCTACAACGAGCCGATCCAGCACCCGGCCGAGCCCGAGAACGTGGACGTCGAGGGCATCCTCAAGGGCATCCACCGCTTCTCCACCGGCGAGAAGGGCGAGATCCCGGCCCAGATCATGGCGTCGGGTGTGGCGGTCCCCTGGGCCCTGGAGGCGCAGAAGATCCTCGCGGACGAGTGGAACGTCAAGGCGGACGTCTGGTCGGCGACCTCCTGGAACGAGCTGCGCCGTGACGCGGTGGAGGTGGAGCGCCACAACCTCCTGCACCCGGAGGAGGAGCAGCGCGTCCCGTACGTGACGAAGAAGCTCGAAGGGGCCCAGGGCCCGTTCGTGGCGGTCTCGGACTGGATGCGTTCGGTGCCGGACCAGATCGCGCGCTGGGTGCCGGGCGCGTACCAGTCGCTGGGCGCGGACGGCTTCGGCTTCGCGGACACCCGGGGTGCGGCCCGCCGGTTCTTCCACATCGACGCGCAGTCGATCGTGCTGGCGGTGCTGACCGAGCTGGCCAAGGAGGGCAAGGTCGACCGGTCGGCCCTGAAGAAGGCCGTCGACCGCTACGAGCTCCTGGACGTGGCCGCGGCCGATCCGGGCGCGGCGGGCGGCGACGCGTAGGCAGGAACGGCCGGGAGGGGCGGTGGCGCGGGAGCGCCGCCGCCCCTCCCGTGTGTCCGGGCTCAGTTCTCCCAGATCTTGAAGGCGCGTACCTGGTACGGGGACCGGGGCGCCCAGGTGCCTCCGCCCGGGTACGTCTCGAACTCGCCCGTCTCCGCGCACTCGGCGGACTGGTAGGTGGTGACGGGCCGCCCGGTGCGGTTGGCGAGGGACTGGGCGTCGCCGCCCTTCGGGAGGGGGACGCAGCTTTCGATGTCGGTGTCGGAGAGCTCGAAGGTGTGGCGGGCCCCGGCGAAGTCGGGCTTCTTCCAGAGGCAGAGCCTGCCCGCCTCGCAGGAGCCGAGAGCGACGGCCCGGGACCGCTCGGGGGCGGCGGCCGCCCGGTCGTGGGCCAGGGCCGGGGGAACGAGTGCGGAAACGGCCAGTACGGCCGCGAGAGCGGCCGTACGCGTGAGGCCCGTACGCGGGGGACGCGGACGGGTGACGTTCGTGCGCATGGTGGATCAACCCCCGTGGTTGGTCGGTGCTGTGCTGACGACGCTCACTCTGCGTCACCGGACGAGCGGCGCGGAAGAGGGGCCGGGGTGCTCCACCCTGATAGGCGACAGCCCCGCCGAAAGGATTCGGCGGGGCTGTGACCTGCGCTGTGTTGACGATCTGCGCCGTCGGGGCTGTCGTGCGGGGCGCGTCAGATGTGACCGACCCCGGCACCCGCCTCGGCGTTCTCGCCGCGCTTGGTGAGGGTGGCGACGAAGGCGGCGACGACCGCGACGATGCCCGCGACGGTGAAGGCCAGGCCCATGCCGGACATGAAGGTGTCGTGGATGACCCCGCCGATGCGCTCGACGATGTCCGGCGTCATGCCGGGAGCCTTGGAAAGGGCGTCGACCGGGACCACGCCGAACTCCGCGGCCTCCTCCAGCTTCGGGTCGGGTGCGCCGGGCAGGCCCGCGCCCGCCCAGTTGTCCGCGAAGTCGGCACTGACCCTGGCGGACATGACGGCGCCGAGGACGGCGGTGCCGAGCGCGCCGCCGACCTGCATGGCGGCCTGCTGGAGACCGCCGGCAACGCCGGACAGCTCCATGGGCGCGTTGCCGACGATGACCTCGGTGGCGCCGACCATGACCGGGGCGAGCCCGCAGCCCAGCAGGGCGAACCAGAGGGACATCGCGAAGGTGCCGGTGGAATCGGTGAGCGTGGTCATGCCGAACATCGCGGTGGCCGTGCAGACCATGCCGCCGACCAGCGGGACGCGCGGGCCGAACTTGGTGATCAGCAGGCCGGCGACCGGCGAGGCGACGATCATCATGGCGGTCAGCGGCAGCAGGCGCAGACCGCTGTCGACCGGACTGAGGCCGTGGACGCCCTGGAGGAAGAAGGTCACGAAGAAAAGGCCGCCCATGAACGCGAAGGCCATCAGCGTCATGAGGACGACACCGGCCGTCAACGGGATGGAGCGGAACATCCCCAGCGGGACGAGCGGCTCGCGGACCCTGGTCTCCCAGAGGCCGAAGACGAGGAAGAGCACGACGGCGGCGGCCAGCCAGGCCCAGGTCCGGCCGTCGCCCCAGCCCCAGGACTCACCGGCCTTGATGATGCCCCAGATGAGGGCGAACATCGCACCCGAGAGCAGCACGATGCCGAGGATGTCGAAGGAGCGCGGCGCGTTGGCGGCGCGGTGGTCCTTGAGGATCACCAGGCCGAAGGCGAGCGCCACGATGCCGACCGGCACGTTGATGAAGAAGACCGACTGCCAGCTGACGTGCTCGACGAGCAGACCGCCGACGATCGGGCCGCCCGCGGTGGAGGCTCCGATCACCATGCCCCAGATGCCGATCGCCATGTTCAGCTTCTCGGCGGGGAAGGTGGCGCGCAGCAGGCCGAGCGCGGCCGGCATCAGCAGGGCACCGAAGAGGCCCTGGAGCACCCGGAAGAGAACGACGAGGCCGATCTCCTCGGAGAAGCCGATGGCGGCGGACGAGGCGGCGAAGCCCGCGATGCCGATGAGGAAGGTCTGCCGGTGGCCGAAGCGGTCGCCCAGCTTGCCCGCGGTGATCAGGGCGACGGCGAGGGCGAGCAGATAGCCGTTGGTGATCCACTGGACGTCGGCGAGCGTGGCGCCGAGGTCCTTCTGGATGGCGGGGTTCGCGATGGCGACGATGGTGCCGTCGAGGGCGACCATCATCACGCCGATGGCGACGGCGAAGAGGGTCAGCCAGGGGTGGCCGCGAAGCCCCTTGACCGGGGCGGGTCCTGCGTTGTCTTCGGGCTCCCGCGGCGCCTTCTCGACGGTGGTCTGACTAGTCATACGGGGGAGACTAGTGACAGCGTCTGACAGTTGACAAACCAATTCACAAGTCAGTAACTGTCACGTAGCTCACACGTGGCTCACAGGTATGCTGAGCTGGACAAACACGGGAAAAGAGGGACCGGTACGTGACCGACGGGCAGACAGTCGAGCCCCGCCCCGGACTGCGTGAACGCAAGAAGCAGCGCACCCGCGACGCCTTGTTGCGCGCCGCCCTCGAACTGTTCACCACCCAGGGGTACGAACGCACCACCGTCGACGAGATCGTCGACGCCGTGGAGGTCTCCCAGCGCACCTTCTTCCGCTACTTCGCGAGCAAGGAGGAGACCACCTTCGCCGTGCAGGAGATGGTCGAGTCCCGTTTCATCGAGGAGCTGCGCCGGCGCCCCGCGCACGAAGCGCCCTTCGAGGCCATGCGCCGGGCGGTGCTGTGTGCGTGGAACAGCATCGGCGAGGCGATCGAGGAGGTCATCACCGTCGACCTCCACATGCGGACCTACCAGATGATCGAGTCGACCCCGTCCCTGCTCGCCGCCCATATGCGGCGCGGCATCGCCCTGGAGAACCAGATCGCCCTGCTGATCGCGGAGCGCGAGGGGCTGGACGTGGAGCGGGACCCCCGGCCCCGGGTGGCCGTGGCCGCGTTCTCCGGGGTGATGCGGGTGACCGGCCAGCTGTGGGGGCACGGGGTCGATCCGAGCGTGGAGGCGCTGCGCGATCTGACCGAGGAGTATCTCGACCAGCTCGTCCCGGCCCTCGCCCGCGACTGGCGTGAGAGCCGGAGCGTTTCCGACGGTCACCGGTAGCGCAGCCACGGGGCGGCTGTGACTCTCCGTGCGGAATCCGGGGTCAATCCTTCGCGGACGGGTGATGTACGTCACCCGCATCACGGACGTCGGCGCGCGTCTCCTAGGGTGTGGCGCAGTGACTTCCTTCGACACCTCCCCCACGTTGACCGTATGGCGCGCGCTGCTCGCCGTAGCGGTGGTGTTCGTGATGCTGGCGACGACGGGCTGGAGCGCCGTACGCGATCAGCAGGCCGAAGGGGCGCGCGAGCTGGCGCTCGCCGCCTGGGCGCGGGACCGGATAGCGGGCCATGCGCTGCCGGAGACCGACGCCCCCGCCTATCGGCTGGCCCACTTCTTCGCCACCCTCACCTCCGGGCAGCGGTTCGCGCTCGCGGGCAAGTACCCGTCGGTGGTGGGGAATCTGGACGGCGCGCCGGTCACCCTGCGCTACCACGCCAACCGGGTGGCGCTCCGCCAGGCCGCGGCCGTGGAGAAGGCGCGGGCCCATGACGAGAAGCTCTCGCCGGACGGGCGCGACGAGGCGCAGGCCCGCCACGACCGGTTCCGGTCGCTGCTCAAGAGCAAGCGGCAGATCCTGGCCTTCGACCCGTCCGGGAAGGGCCGGGCGGCCGAGGTGTTCGGCGATCTCGACCGGGCCGCACGGGTCTCCGTCGTCGTTCCCGGCGTCGACACCCATCTGCTGACCCTGGAGCGCAGCAAGCGCAAGTACGCGGCCCCTGTCGGCATGGCGGAATCCCTGTACGGGGCGGAGCGCTCGGCCTCTCCGGGCACCCGTACGGCGGTCATCGCGTGGGCCGACTACACCTCTCCGGCCGGTCTCGGCATGGACGCGGCGCTGGGCGGGCTCGCCGCGGACGGCGCGGTCCGGCTGAACGCGATGGTCGGCGCGCTGCCCGGCACCTCGAAGGTCTCGTTGTTCTGCCACAGTTACGGCTCCGTGGTGTGCGGGGTGGCCGCCCACCGGGCCCCCGACCGGGTGGCCGACATCGCGGTCGCGGGCAGCCCCGGTATGCGGGCCGCCAGCGCCGGGCAGCTGGAGACCGGGGCCCGGATCTGGGCGACCCGGGACGGGGACGACTGGATCGGGGACGTACCGCACATGGAGTTCGGCGGGATCGGTCACGGAGCCGACCCGGTCGACCCGGCGTTCGGTGCGCGGATCGTCTCGGCGGCCGGGGCCTCCGGGCACAGCGGCTACTTCGAACCGGGCACCGAGAGCCTCGACAACTTCGCCGCGATCGGCGTCGGAGCGTACGGATCGGTCAGCTGCGCGAGCGCCGACAGCGCATGCCACCGCGGTATTTCCGGCGGACGGAACGGCTGACGCGCGTAGAGGGCCGTGCCGGGCCGAAAAAATGGGACGTACTTCGAGGGGGGACGTGCGGGACTGTGCCGCATACGATGAGGCACATGGGTGATGTGCTGGCCGGAATTCATGCCACCTGGGAGTTCGACACCGACTCCGTGCTCATCCGCTACGAACGGGGCATCCGCACACCGAAGCTCTTCCAGAGCCTGCGGGAACGCCGCATCCCGTATGCGGCGCTGTCGTCGGTGACGCTGACCCCCGGCAAGCGGGGCACGGTGGTGCTGCGTGCCGTACCGAGGGCGGGTGCCGATCCTCTGGTGGAGGCTGCCTCCGGGCAGCTCAAGGAGGGGTGCGACCCCTATCGCCTGGTGGTTCCGGCGGAGCGGGAGGTGCTCGCCGAGTACTACGCCGACGAGCTGCGGGCCCTGCTGGACCCGGCGTCCGACGAGCCCGCCGACCGCTTCCTGGTGGCGGCCCCCGAGGCCCCGATGAACTTCAAGGCGTACGACGGCCGGGCCGGCTTCGACGGCGAGCGGGTCTCCTTCCGGTGGTCCTGGACCGGAGCGTCCAGCACCAAGTGGAAGGCCGGCGACCAGACCTTCAAGGTGAGCGAGTTGGCCGGAATCGTGTGGCGCTCGCCCGAGGCGCTCGACGGCTACCTGCGGCTGCTGCCCCGTGCGGCGGCCCCGGGCGACCACCGCACCGGCGGCAGCCTGGGCGATCTGCACGGTCCCGAGGGCTGTGGGAGCGCGGGCGGCGGGCCTGCCGACGGGGTGCCCGCCGCGGCTCCGGTCACCCGGGCCGCGGACCAGGACCCGGCCGCCGTGCTGTTCGGCCTGGGCTACGGGCCGGTGCACGAGTCGCTGCCGTTCGCCGCCGCCGTCCTGGAATCCGTACGCCGGACCCAGCCCGCGCCCGCGGTCTCCGCCCCGGCCCTGGTGACCGCCGGGCGGCGCGACCCCGCGGACATCGCCGAGCGGATACATCACCTCGGCGAGCTGCACCGGGCCGGACTGGTGACGGACGCCGAGTACACCGCGAAGAAGGCCCAGCTGCTCGCGGAGCTGTGAGCCGGCACCGGGCTTGCCCGCATACGCCGTGCCGGCGGCGCCCGTGACCGTACGCCGGGTCGTGACGCCGTACCCCCCACCCCGTACCGGAGTATGAGGCGGTCCGGCCGGGTCGGAACTCCGGTATGACGCCCCAGGAGCCTCCGCCTGCCTAGGCTGACCGGGCCATGGCCACTTCCTCTTCCTCCTCTCCCGCCGGGCCCCCGCCGCCCGCCGACGGCCTGCTGAGCGCCGCCCGCCGCAATCTGCGCGAGCTGGCCCACGGGCTGTCCCACACGTCCCATCCGTCCACCCCGCTGCTGGCCGACGCGCCGAAGCGGTGGCAGCGACTGCTGCCGTACGTTGTGGTGCTCGCCCTGGCCGCGACCTTCATCCCGGTCACCATCACCGTCCTGACCTCGCAGTACGGCATGCCGGGCGCGGTCGCCGGGGCGCTCGGGGTGGCCCAGGCGGCCCCGTTGCTGATGCTCGCCCACCGGCCTCTCCAGGCGTGGTGGATCATCTTCCCGGCCGACATCGTGGGCGCGCTGGTGCTGCTGGCCCGCGATCCCGGGCGGCTCGACGTCTGGCCGTGGCCCCCGCCGACCCTGGTGGCCTACCTCTTCCTGCTGCTGGCGCTCGGCCTGCGCGAGACCCGGCGCACGGTCGTCGCCGTGTGGGCGGCGACGGCCGCCGCCGGGGCGGTCCTGCATCTGATCGCGCCCTCGGACCGCGCCACCGGCAGCGCCCTGCTGCTGCCGATCCTCGGCGCGGTGGTCCTGGTGATCGGCGCGGCGGTACGGGAGCGGGGCGAGGCGACCCGGCGGCTGGCCGAGCAGGAGACGATCAGCGAGGCGGAGCGGGCGCAGCGCACGCTGCTGGAGGAGCGGACGCGGATCGCCCGCGAGCTGCACGACGTGGTCGCGCACCACATGTCGGTGATCACCGTGCAGGCGGACTCGGCGCCGTACCGGATCTCCGGTCTCCCGGAGCCCGCGCGGGAGGAGTTCGCCTCCATCGCGGCGGCGGCGCGGGAGTCCCTGGGCGAGATGCGGCGGCTGCTGTCGGTGCTGCGCAGCGACGGGACGGAGGGCGACCGGGCGCCGCAGCCGGGCCTCGACCGGCTCCAGCAGCTGGTGGAGGCGACGGTACGGGCCGGGCTGCCGGTGACGCTGTCGCGCGCCGCGGATCTGGGCGAGGTGCCGTCGGCGGTGGATCTGTCGGCGTACCGGATCGTGCAGGAGGCACTGGCCAATGTGGTGCGGCACGCCCCGGGTGCGCCTACCCAGGTCTCGGTCCGGGCGGCCGCGGGACATCTGAACGTGCTGGTGGTCAACGGGCCCGCGCCGAAGCCCGCTTCGCCGCTGGAGAGCGCCGGGACCGGGCACGGGCTGGTGGGGATGCGCGAGCGCGTACGGTTGACCGGCGGCACGCTGGACACCGGGCCGCTGCCCGACGGCGGGTTCCGGGTGGCCGCCCGGATGCCGCTGCCCCCGCCGGGCCCCCCGTCCGGCCCGTCCGGCCCGCCGTCCGACTCCCCTGCCGTACCACCTTCTTCGGAGGACCTGTGACCATCCGCGTGATCATCGTCGACGACCAGGCCATGGTGCGGGCCGGGTTCGCGGCGCTGCTGGCGGCGCAGAGCGACATCGACGTGGTGGGCGAGGCGGCGGACGGCCGCCGGGGTGTGGACGTCAGCCGCAACCAGCATCCCGACGTGGTCCTGATGGACGTGCGGATGCCGGAGATGGATGGACTGGCCGCCGCGCGCGAGCTGTTGAACCCGCCGGCGGGGGTGGTGCACCGGCCGAAGGTCCTGATGCTGACGACGTTCGACGTGGACGACTACGTGTACGAGGCGCTGCGCGCCGGGGCGTCCGGGTTCCTGCTGAAGGACGCGCCGCCCGCCGATCTCATCGCGGCGGTACGGGTGGTGGCGGCCGGGGACGCGCTGCTCGCGCCGTCGGTGACCCGGCGGCTGATCGCGGACTTCGCGGCGCAGCGGCCCGCCGGGGCGACGCGCACCGGGCAGGCGCTCCGGCGGCAGGGCCTGACTCCGCGCGAGAGCGAGGTGCTGGAGCTGATCGCCCGGGGGCTGTCGAACCAGGAGATCGCGGCGCGCCTGGTGCTGGCCGAGCAGACCGTCAAGACGCACATCGGGCGGGTGCTGGCCAAGCTGGACCTGCGGGACCGGGCGCAGGCGGTCATCTTCGCGTACGAGTCGGGCCTGGTGACACCGGGGGACGCGGGGACGTAGCCCGTCGTTGCGGGCTCCTTGTCCCGCGTGTTGTCCCGCGTAGCGGTACGGGCCTCCCCCACCCCCTACCCCGGTATCACTCCGCAATTGGCTCCCCGGTGTGACGTCGCGTCACCCGTCCTCTTCCTACCTTCCTCCCGGTCGCACCGGACGGTGCGGATCCGGAGAGGGAGGGCACGATGCGCCGATACGCCAGGACCCTGGTCGCGTTCGCACTGGCCACCAGCGTGGTGGCGGGCACCACGGGCTGGGTCGCGGGGGATGCGCAGCAGGCGCTGACCGGGCCGCCGCCGGGCAGTGCGCAGTGGCGGGCTGACCGGGTGCTGGGGACGGGACTACCGGATCCGGAGCGGGCGACGCCCGCCGAAGTCGCCCGGTTCTTCGCCGGGTTGAGCTCCGGGGAGCGGCAACTGCTGCTGGTGCGGCATCCGTCCGTCGTCGGGAATCTCGACGGGGTGCCGCTGGAGCTGCGTTACCGCGCCAACTCCCTTGCCCTGTCCGCCGAGGACGACCCCCGTTACCGCTCACTCGCCGCCCCCGGCCGGCAGATCCTCGCGTTCGACCCGCGTGGGCGCGGCCAGGTCGCCGAGGTCTTCGGGGACCTGCGCACCGCACGGCGTGTCTCCGTGGTGGTGCCCGGGTCCGACAACGACGCCGGGACCTTCGACCGGAAGGTCGCCGCGCACGGGGCACCGCCCGGGATGGCCAGGACCCTGCACTCGGCGGCCGGTCCGGGCACGGCCGTCGTCGCCTGGGTCGGGTACACCACCCCGGTGGGCGTCGGCATCGACGCGGCGACCGGCGGCCTCGCGGAGGCGGGCGCCGGGCGGCTGACCCGGTTCACACAGGGCCTGACGGCGGACGGGCTGCCCGAGCCCGCCGTGTTCTGCCACAGCTACGGCTCCGTCGTCTGCGGGATCGCCGCACACCGCCTCCCCGTCACCGACCTGGTGGTCCTCGGCTCCCCCGGCATGCGGGCGGACGATGCGGCGGGGCTGCGGACGAAGGCCCGGGTGTGGGCGGCGAAGGACCCGACCGACTGGATCGACAACGTGCCGAACGTGCGCTTCGCGGGCCTCGGCCACGGCACGGACCCGACCGACCCGGCGTTCGGCGCCCGTCGCGTACCGGCGAACGAGGCCCGGGGCCATGCCGGTTACTTCGCGCCGGGGACGGATTCGCTGCGGGCCTTCGCCGCCATCGCGCGGGGCACCGCCACGCCGGAAGGGGCCCGTGTCCCGGCCGGCGCGACCGTCCCGGCCGGCGCGCCGTTCGTGGAAGGGGCTGCCCGATGAACGCCGTACGGGAGAACGCGCGGCGGCTCGCCGCCCGCATCGACGCCTCCACCCCCGCCCACCGCGACCGGGCCGTCGACGGCCTGCGTGCCCTGGCCCTGCTCGCCGTGCCGCTCGGCCACTGGATGCTCGGCGGGTTCCGGCTGGACGCCGACGGCCTGCACAACGCGAGCCCGCTGGCCACGTTCGGCGCGCTCGCCCCCGCGAGCTGGGTGCTCCAGATGCTGGGGATCTTCTTCCTGGTCGGCGGGTACGCCTCGGTCCTCTCCTACCGTCGCCGGGCCTCGACGACGGCCGCCTGGCTGGGCGGCCGGCTGGCCCGCCTCGGCCGGCCGGTCCTCGGGGTGAGCGCCGTGTGGGCGGTGCTGCTCGCGGTGCTCTCCGCGCTGGGCGTACCGGGCGACACACTGCGTACGGGGTCGACGCTGGTGATCCAGCCGCTCTGGTTCGTCGGGGTGTACACCGTGGTCACGGCCCTCACCCCGCTCTGCGTCACGTCGGCACGACGGCTCGGCGGCTGGGCGGCGCTCCCGCTGCTGCTCTCCGTCGCCGTCGTGGACTTCCTGCGCTACGGGCCGTACGCGGAGGCGATGCCGTCCTGGCTGAGCGTGCTGAACATCCTGCCCGGCTGGCTGTTCGCGTACCAGCTCGGTGTGTCGTGGGGCGAGGGCCGGATCCAGAAGCGCGGGGCCCGGCTGCTGCTGATCGGTGGCGGGGCGCTGTTCGCCGTCCTGCTGCTGGTCTTCCACTACCCGGCGTCGATGGTCGGCGTGCCCGGCGAGGCCCGGACGAACTCGCATCCGCCGTCGCTGCTGGTGGTGGCGTTGGCGGCGGCCCAGAGCGGGGCGGCGGTCCTGCTGCGCGACCGGCTCGGGCGGCTGTTGCGCAAGCCGCTGCTCTGGGCGCCGGTCGTGGTGGTGAACCTGTCGGCGATGACGATCCTGTGCTGGCACCAGACGGCGATGCTGGCCGCCGCCGTACCGGCCTCGCTCGCGGGTGCGGGGGGCACCGCGGTGGCGGGGCTGACGACCGCGCCGGACACGGTGGGCTGGATCCTCGCCCGGATCGCCTGGCTGCCGGTGTTCGCCGGGCTGCTGGTGCTGATCGCCCGGTACGCGCGCCGCTTCGAGGCACCGTGGGCGGCGGGCACCCGCGCCGCGAACGCCCGCCGCGCGCTGGCGGGACTGCTCGCGGCGGGGTTCGCGGTGTTCGCGCTGGGGCTGGCGTGAGGGGCCCCGGCCGCCTGGTGACGCCTACTCCCGCGCAGCCGCCGTACTGCTCATGTCCGGGTAGCGGTCCCCCGCCACCCGGTCCGCGATCGGCTCCAGCGCGGCCAGTTCGTCCGCCGTCAGGGTCAGCCGGGTCGCCGCGACGTTCTCCAGGAGCCGGCCGCGCTTGCGGGTGCCGGGGATCGGGAGCACGTTCAGGCCGTGGACCTCGGCGCGCTGCTGGACCCAGGCGAGGGCCACCTGCGCGGCCGTCGCCCCGTGCGCGGCGGCGATCCGGTGGACGGGCTCCAGCAGGGCCGCGTTCGTCCGGGCGTTCTCGCCGGTGAACCGGGGCTGGTGCTTGCGGAAGTCGCCCTCGGCCAGGTCCTTGCCCGCGTCGGTGAAGGCCCCGGTGAGGAAGCCCCGGCCGAGCGGGGAGTACGGGACGAGCGTGACGCCCAGCTCGGCCGCCGCGCCGACGGCGCTCTTCTCCACGTCGCGGCTGAAGAGGGACCACTCCGACTGGAGGGCGGCGATCGGGTGCACGGCATGCGCCTCGCGCAGCTCCGGGCCCGTCACCTCGCTCAGCCCGAGCTGCTTGACCTTGCCCTGCCGGACCAGCTCCGCCAGCGCGCCGATCGACTCGGCGAGCGGGACGGCCGGGTCACGGCGGTGCATGTAGTAGAGGTCGATGACGTCGGTGTCCAGCCGGCGCAGGCTCGCCTCGACGGCGGTACGGATGTACGCGGGGTCGTTGCTGATGCCCCGGTAGTGGGGGTCGTCGGTGCGGACGAGGGCGAACTTGGTGGCGAGGGTGATCTCGTCCCGGTGGGCCCCGACGAACGGGGCGAGGAACTCCTCGTTGGCCCCGCGCCCGTAGGCGTCGGCCGTGTCGAGGAGCGTGACGCCCGCCTCCAGGGCCGCGTCGAGGGTGTCGCGGGCGGCGCGTTCGTCGGTGTCGCCGTAGAACTCGCTCATGCCCATGCAGCCGAGGCCCTGGACGCCGACCAGCGGTCCGTCCGCTCCCAGCTGCACGGTGGCGATCTTGTCAACATTCATCGGACGCTGTGCCTCTCCGGCGCCCGGCGGGCGCCCGCATAGAACTCGATCTTGTGATCGAGGACGGCGAGGGTGTCGTGGAGCTCCGCGATCCGCGAGATCACATCACGGCGGGTCGCCTCCAGCAGCTCCTGCCGTGCCTCGAAGGTGGACTCCCCTTCCCGCAGCAGCTCCGCGTACCGCACCATGTCGGCGACGGGCATCCCGGTCAGCCGCAGTTTGCCGACGAAGGCCAGCCAGTCGAGGTCGCGGTTGCTGAAGCGGCGCTGGCCGGTGTGCGAGCGGTCTACGTGGGGCATGAGCCCGATGCGCTCGTACCAGCGCAGGGTGTGCGCGGTGAGTCCGGTGAAGGCGACCACCTCGCTGATCGAGTAGCTGTCCTGGCCCGCGGGGCGGGGGTGCTCCGTCATGTGTTCCACGCTAGATCCTTGGAGTGCACTCGAAGCAAGCGGAATCGGCGCCGTCTCCCCGGCACCCCTTGACGCCCCTCCAGCTCCATATGTCGGGCATGTCCGAGATGAAAGATTGTTCATCCTGGCTTCATGTTCGTACCGTCCGGGACCGTCAGAGTGAACACATGGCTTTCTCACCTCGTCTGGCGGCCCTGGCAGCCGTCGTCGCCGTGCCCCTGGGCATAGCGGCCACCAGCTACGCCATGACCGACTCATCGGAGGCGCCGAAGGTGCCCCCCACCGTCCGGCTGGAGGAGAGCCCGCGCGGCACACCGCCGCCGGGCCGGGACACGTCACCGAGCGGTGCCGCCTCCCCGGGCGGCATCCCGACGCCGAGCGGTTCCGCACCCCCGGCCGGTACACCGGACAGCTCCGTCGTCCCGGGCCCCTCCGCGGCCGACGACGACGATGACGACGACTTCGGTGATGACGGTTAGCCGGTCGCCCCTGGGCTTCCCGAGGATCTCCGCCCGCGTCCGGATCCTGCTGTGGTTGCTGGTCGTGATGGCGGTCGCGCTGGGCGCGGTCGCCGTCACCGTGCGCTCGATCCTCCAGAGGGACGTGGACCACCGCATCAGCCAGCTGCTCACGCAGGAGACCGGCGAGTTCGCGAACTTCGTGCCGCAGGGGGTGGACCCGGACACCGGCGGCCGCTTCGACACCGCCGACCGGCTGCTCCGCATCTATCTGCAACGCCAGTACGCCGACCCGGACGAGGAGCTGCTGGGTCTGACCGGCCCGGCCGGCGACCGGCCCGACGTCATCCGGCAGCGCCGCGACTTTCCGCCGGACACCGCCCTGTGGCGGGACACCGACGCGCTCACCCGGATCCGCGCCTCCCAGGACTCCTTCGGCACGCTGGAGCGCCCGCAGGGCGAACTGCGCTGGGCGAAGGTCGAGATCGGGCCGTCGGCGGGCGGGCAGCCCGGGGCGTTCGTCGTCGCCTTCCACCCGGAGCGCGAACGGGCCGTCGCCGACAAGACGTTCTGGATGCTGCTCGCCCTGTCCGGGGTCGCCCTGCTGATGACGACCGGGATCGGCTGGGCCGTCGCCGGACGCATCCTCGCGCCCGTACGGCTCGTGCGGACGACGGCGGCGGAGCTGACCGAGCAGGACCTGACCCGGCGGATCCCCGTGGAGGGCCGGGACGACATCGCGGCCCTCGCCGAGACGTTCAACGCGATGCTGGACCGGCTGGAGCGGGCGTTCGCGGCGCAGCGGGTCTTCGTCGACGACGCCGGGCACGAGCTGCGCACCCCGATCACCATCGTCCGGGGCCATCTGGAGCTGATGGGCGACGATCCGGCGGACCGGGAGGAGACGGTACGGCTGGTCACCGACGAGCTGGACCGGATGAGCCGGATCGTGGAGGACCTGCTGCTGCTCGCGGGGGCCGAGCGCCCCGACTTCGTGCGCCCCGAGCCCGTCCAGCTCGCGGAGCTGACCGCCGACGTGTTCGTGAAGGTGCGGACCCTCGGCGAGCGGGAGTGGCAGCTCGACGGGGTCGAGGACCGCGAAGTGCGCCTGGATCCGCAGCGGATGACCCAGGCGATGGTCCAGCTCGCGCAGAACGCCGTCCAGCACACCGTGCCCGGCCAGCGCATCCGCGTCGGCTCCCGGGCGGATGCGGGGCGCGTCGAACTGTACGTCGCCGACCACGGGCCCGGCATTCCGCCGGAGGACGCCGAGGTCATCTTCGAGCGGTTCCGCCGGGGCACGTCCCGGCGCGGGACCCGCACCAGCGGGGCCGGGCTCGGCCTCGCCATCGTCAAGGCCATCGCGGAGGGCCACCACGGCCGCGTCGAACTCCGCCGGACCGAGGGCGGCGGAGCCACCTTCGTACTCACGCTGGAGACCGACTCATGAACCGCATCCTGATCGCCGAGGACGAGGAGCGCATCGCCTCGTTCGTCCAGAAGGGGCTGCGCGCCAACGGCTTCACCACGGTCGTCGCCGAGGACGGCGACCTGGCGCTGGGCCACGCGCTGACCGGCGGCTTCGACCTGATGGTGCTCGACATCGGGCTGCCGGGCCGGGACGGCTTCACCGTGCTGCGGGAGCTGCGCGAGGCGCGCGTCACGCTGCCGGTGATCGTCCTCACCGCCCGCGACTCGGTCCGCGACACCGTGGCCGGTCTGGAGGGCGGCGCCGACGACTGGATGACGAAGCCGTTCCGCTTCGAGGAGCTGCTCGCCCGGGTACGGTTGCGCCAGCGCACCGCCGCCCGCGCGCCCGAGGTGACCATGTTGCGCAGCGGCAGCCTCGCCCTGGACCTGCGGACGCGCCGGGCCCGTGCGGAGGACCGGACGGTGGATCTGACGGCGCGCGAGTTCGTGCTGCTGGAGATGTTCCTGCGCCACCCGGGCCAGGTGCTGTCGCGCGAGCAGATCCTGTCGCATGTGTGGGGGTACGACTTCGACCCCGGCTCCAACATCGTCGACGTGTACGTCCGGTCGCTGCGCCGGAAGTTGGGGGCGGAGCGGCTGGAGACGGTCCGGGGCATGGGGTACCGGCTGCCTTAGGGCCTCCGGGCCACGGCCCGCATGAAAGATCCTTCACGGGCGGCTCATCGACGGCTCACCCCGCCCGCAGAGGCTGTACAGCGTGCCTCTCCCTCTCCGGCAGACCGTCGGCCTCTGCGCCGTCCTCGGGCTCTGCGCTCTCCTCGCCGTCCCCGGCGCCGCCCCCGGCCTCAGCGCCGACGGGCGGCTCTCGCTCGCCGTCTTCGCCCTGGCCACCGCGGCCTGGATCGCCACCCCGGTGGACGACGCCTACATCGCGCTCGGCGCGGGGCTGGCACTGACGGTGACGGGGGTGATCAGCAGCGAGACCCTGTTCGCCACCCTGGGCGAGGAGACGGTGTGGCTGCTGATCTGCGCCTTCGTCCTGGCGGCCGCCGTGACCCGGACCGGTCTGGCGGGCCGGGCGGCGGTCTTCCTGGTCGGCGGGGCCAGGACCGTACGCCAGTTGACGCATCTGACCACCGCGGGTCTGGTCGTCACCGCGTTCGCCGTGCCGGCCACCTCGGGGCGGGCCGCGCTCGCCCTGCCGGTGTTCCTCGCGCTGGCGGCCGCGCTCCGGGAACGCGGCCGCCTCGTCGTCATGCTGGCACTGCTCTTCCCGACCGTCATCCTGCTGTCCGCCGTCGCGACGCTGATCGGGGCGGGAGCGCACCTGATCACGGTCGGGGTGCTGTGGGAGCAGACCGGGGAGCAGCTGAGCTTCGTGCAATGGCTGCTCCTCGGACTGCCGCTGGCGGTCGCCTCCTCCCATCTCGCGGCCGAACTGGTGCTGTTGACGACGACCCGGCGGGCCGACCGCAAGGGTCCGGTCACGATCACGGCGGCGCAGATCCAGGAGCACTCCGAGACGGCCGTCGAAGGTCCGTTCACCCCGGCGGAGTCCCGGTGTCTGCTCCTCCTGGCGACGGTCGTGCTGCTGTGGTGCAGCGAGCCGGTGCACGGGGTGTCGCCCGCCGTGGTCGCGCTGATCGGCGCGCTGGTGGCGACCTCGCCCGCGCTGGGAACGGTCCGCTTCAAGGACGGTCTGCGGACGGTCCCCTGGCCGCTGCTGTTGTTCATGGCCGCCACGATGGCGATGGGCGTGGCGCTCTCCGACTCGGGGGCGGCCGACTGGCTGGTGGGGTGGATACCGCTCGGGGCGTCCACGCCCCCGTGGATCTTCCTGGCCGGCGTGGTCGTCGTCAGCACGGCCGCACATCTGGCGCTCCAGTCGCGCTCCGCCCGGTCCTCCGTCCTCGTCCCGCTGGTCGTCGCGGCGGCGGTCGGGGCCGGGGTCAACCCGGTCACCGCGGCGCTGGCGTCCACGGCCGCCGCCGGTTTCTGCCACACCCTGCCGTCCTCGGCCAAGCCGGTCGCGCTCTTCGCGGACGTGCCCGGCGCCCCGACGTACACCCCGCGCGATCTGCTGCGGCTGTCCGCCTTCCTCGCGCCGCTCACGGCGGCCCTCGTCCTCGCCTTCGCCCTCGTCGTCTGGCCGCTGCTCGGCGTGCCCGTACTCCTGGAGACCCAGCCATGACCACTCGTCCCCACCGCATCGCCATCGCCCCCAGCGGTTTCAAGGAGTCCCTGTCCGCCGCCCGGGTCGCCGAGGCCATCGCCACCGGGGTACGCCGGGTGATCCCCGACGCCGAACTGGACCTCGTCCCCCTCGTGGACGGCGGCGAGGGCACGGCGGAGGCGCTGGCCCTGGCGGGCGGCGGCAGGCTGGTGTCGTGCACGGCGACGGGCCCGGTGGGCGACCCGGTCGCCTCGCACTTCGCGCTGCTGGGCGGCGGCACAACGCCCGGCCCGCTCACCGCCGTCGTGGAGATGGCGGCGGTCGCGGGCCTCGCACTGGTCCCGCCGGACCGCCGCCACCCGGGCGCGACGACGACGTACGGCGTCGGCGAGCTGATCAGGGCCGCCCTGGACACCGGGGCCCGGCGCGTCCTCGTCGGCTGCGGCGACTCCGGTACGTCGGACGGGGGCGCGGGCGCGCTCCAGGCGCTCGGGGCCCGGCTGACCGACCGGCACGGTCGCGAACTCCGTCCGGGCGGCGGGTCGTTGCACGAGCTGGAGCGCATCGACCCGGCCGGTCTCGACCCCAGGCTCGCCGACACCGAGCTGCTGGTGGCCTGCAACCCGTACAACGTGCTGTGCGGGAGGCGCGGCGTGGCCCGGGTGTTCGGGCCGCAGAAGGGGGCCACCCCGGCGGAGGTGGAGCTGCTCTCGGCGGGCCTGGAACGGCTGGCCGCCGTCCTCACCCGGGACCTGGCCCCGGCGTTCGCCCCGACGGCCGGCGCCCCGGTCGACCTGCGGACGGCCCCCGGCACGGGAGCGTCGGGCGGCCTGGGAGCCGGCCTGGCCGCCGTCGGAGCCCGGCTCCTCCCCCGGTACGACGTCCTCCTCGACGGCCTCGACCTGGACGCCCGCCTGGCCCGCGCCGACTTCGTGATCACGGCGGAGGGGGCACTCGACCACCAGACCGTGCGCGGGAAGATCCCGGCGGAGGTGGCACGCCGGGCGCGGGCGGCGGGGGTACCGGTCCTGGTGCTGGCCGGGACGATCGGGCCGGGCGCACAGGACGTACGGGCGGTGGGCGTCGACGCGTACAGCGCGATCCTGCCCGCGCCGATGACGCTGGTGGAGGCGATCGGCCGGAGCGGCGAGTTCCTGGCGGACGCGACGGAGCGGGCCATGCGGATCATGGCCCTGGGGACCCGGCTGGCACCGGTCGCCCCGCTGGCCGCTTGAGGGCCTCGGTCCGGGTGGCAGGGGCCGGGCCTCCCCCGCCAGGCGGCCCCGGGCTCCCCGGGGCCGGGGCCCGGGGCAGGCCACCGGGCCCGGCCGTTAGGCTCGGACACATGGAGAGCCTGCGCATCATCGACACCTGGCCGGTCACAACGGCGGCGGCCGCCGTCGTGCGGGCGGACGGCACGGTCCTCGGCACGCACGGTCCGGTGGGCCACCGCTTCCCCCTCGCCTCGGTCACCAAGCCGCTCGCGGCCTACGCGGCGCTGGTGGCGTACGAGGAGGGGGCCGTCGAGCTGGACGAGCCGGCCGGGCCCGAGGGCTCCACGGTGCGCCACCTGCTCGCCCACACCAGCGGCCTCGCCTTCGACGAGCACCGGGTGACGGCCCCGCCCGGCAACCGCCGCCTGTACTCCAACGCCGGCTTCGAGGTGCTGGGCGACCACATCGCGAAGGCGTCCGGCATCCCGTTCGCGGAGTACCTGCGCCAGGCGGTCCTGGAACCGCTGTCCATGACGTCCACGACCCTGGACGGCTCCCCGGCCCGCGACGGCGTCTCCACGGTCGACGATCTGGTCCGCTTCGCCGCCGAGGTCCAGGCCCCGCGCCTGCTCGACCCGCGTACGGTCCTGGAGGCCCAGAGCGTCGTGCACCCGGGCCTCAAGGGCGTTCTGCCGGGCTACGGCCACCAGAGCCCGAACGACTGGGGCCTCGGCTTCGAGATCCGCGACTCCAAGTCCCCGCACTGGACGGGCGTTTCCTCCTCCCCCGCCACCTTCGGGCACTTCGGCCAGTCGGGCACTTTCCTGTGGATCGACCCGGTCGCGGGCGTCGCCTGCGTCGCACTGACGGACCGCGCCTTCGGCCCGTGGGCGGCGGAGGCGTGGACTCCGTTCACGGACGCGGTTCTGGCCGAACTGTCCTGAGGCCGTCGCGGCTCTCCCGGCGTCCGGCTGAACCGGCCCTTTGCCGCGAGCCCCGACCCGCCTCCCCGCGTGCCGAGTTCGCGCCGATCCGGTTGCCCGTGCTTCGGCCCTGACATGGCTTCACCGAGCCACTGGGTGCGCTGCTAGATTCGTCCGCCATGCGATCACGAGATTACGACCTCGAATTCCGGGAGCGGGCCGCCCGCATACGTGACTGGGGCACCGTCCTGTTGGTCGTGGCGGGGCTGCTCTGGGGCTGGTGTGCCGTTCTGCTGATGACCGAGTACGAGGTCGAGACGCGTGCCGGCAGCACGAGGGAGTGCGCGGCACGGCTGTTCACGGACGGCGGCACCGCCAACGAGGGGGTGTACGCCGGGGATTACTGCGCGGCCGAGCGCGACTGGCCCGAGGCGCTGGCCGTCCTCGGGCTCTCCGTCCCCGTGGCGCTCGTGGGAACCGCGCTGTTCACGACCGGCAGTGTGAGCCGCCGGATGAGCGGGCACGCCCAGGCGATGCGCGAGCTGGACCGGCTGGCCGAGAGACGCGCGAAGGAGTCCGAGGAGTCCGGGCGGCCCCAGGAGTGACGGGAGGTTCCGGTAACCCTCCGGGAATTCGGTCGCGCCCCGCCGGGTGAGCCGTTAGCTTCCCTCCGGACGCCGGGAACCGCCCGGGGCCGTACGACGAGGGAGCTGCGCATGAGCGGCCAGGGGCCACGGACCGACCGACTGGGCATTCTGCTGGAGCAGTTCGACCAGGCCCGGGAGATGGCCGAGGTCCGACTGCACGGGCTCGGCGACGAGGAGTACCTCTGGGAGCCCGCGCCCGGCAGCTGGTCGATCCGGCGCCGCGAGGAGGCGGTGACGCCCCGGGCGTACGGTCCCGGCGCCTGGGTCCTCGACAAGGGGGCGCCGGAGATCCCGGCGAACGAGTACGCGGAGGTCGCACGGCAGGTGGCGGACGGGATGTCCGTCGCGCAGGTCGCCGAGGACTGGAGCGTGAGCGTCGAGCGGGTCGAGGAGGTCCTCGCGTTCACCGGTGAGCCGGAGCCCGACGTCGTACCGATCACGACCATCGCGTGGCGGCTCGGCCATCTGCACTCCGACTTCGAGGGCCGCTGGGAGTGGACCTTCGGCGAGCGGCGGCAGGACCCGCACCTGCTGGTCGACTTCACCCCGTCCGCCTCGCTCGCGCTGGAGCGGTTCTGGGCGACCCTCGACCGGCATCGGGCGAGCATCGGCGCGCTCACCGAGGAGCAGCTCGACACGGTCGGCCTCTCGCAGTACCCGTACGGCTCCGATCCCGGCGACGCGTACATCGGCACGCTGGCCAACGGCAATCTGGAGCTCATCCACCACATGGCCGAGATCGCGCTGCTGCGCGACCTGTGGCGGGCCCGCCGGTAGCGGCAGGCCTCAGCCCGCCAGTTCCCAGACCAGCAGCTCCGCCGGGCCCGCCACCGCGACCGCCGCCAGGTCCCGGGCGTCGGTGATCCGGGCGGCGTCGCCGGGGCCCAGCTCCTCGCCGTCCAGGGCGATCCGGCCCCGTACCACATGCACGTACAGGCGCGCCGCGTCCGGGACCGCCGTGCGGCCGCCCTCGGTCAGGCGGCGGACGTGGAGCATCGCGGTCGCGCCGGGCAGGGCGTACGGGGTGGAGTCGGCGATGCCGGGCACCACCGTGTACGAGGGTTCGCCGCCCGGCTCCAGGGGGGCCAGCCACATCTGGAGGAAGGTCAACGGGTCGGTGCCGTCGTTGCGTTCGACGTGGCGGACCCCGGAGGCGGCGCTCAGGTGGGCCACGTCCCCGGCCCGGACGACGGTGGAGTGCCCGGCCGAGTCGCGGTGGGTCAGCTCGCCCTCGACGACCCAGGTGACGATCTCGGTGTGGCTGTGCGGATGCTCCTCGAACCCGGCGCCCGGCGCGAGGCGTTCCTCGTTGCAGGCCAGGATCGGGCCGAAGCGGAGGTTGTCCGGGTCGTAGAAGGGGCCGAAGGAGAGGGCGTGCCGGGTGTCGATCCCGGCGGCCTCGTCGCCGCCCCGGTAGCGGTCCTCGGACCGGTGCACGGATATCACCCGGCCACGGTAGCCCGGGGGAGGCGGATCCGGCTCGGCGCGGCGGACGCGGGGCCTCGCACCCCGTCTGCCGCTACCCGCCGGTACGGTGCTGCGTCGCCCCGCCCCACCGATCCACCGGCCCGATAAGGCAGTCTTGTCCTCGTGCCCCGACCCGATCCTGAGCAGCCCGCCGCCCACGACGCCCACCTGCATGCCGCGACCCTGAAACGGCTGGAGCAGTCCTCCGGCCGGCTGGCCGCGAACGCGATTGCCCGCATGGACGAATCGCTGCCGTGGTACCGGGCGATGCCGCCGGAGAACCGGTCCTGGATCGGCCTGGTCGCCCAGGCCGGTATCGCCGCGTTCACCGAGTGGTTCCGGCATCCCGAGACCCCGCAGGCGATCTCGACCGATGTGTTCGGCACCGCCCCGCGCGAACTGACCCGGGCCATCACCCTGCGGCAGACCGTGGAGATGGTGCGGACCACGATCGAGGTCATGGAGGCCGCGATCGAGGACGTGGCCGCCCCCGGCGACGAGTCGCTGCTGCGGGAGGCGCTGCTCGTCTACGCGCGCGAGATCGCCTTCGCCACCGCCCAGGTCTACGCCCAGGCAGCCGAGGCCCGGGGCGCCTGGGACGCCCGGCTGGAGTCGCTGGTGGTGAACGCGGTGCTCTCCGGCGAGGCTGACGAAGGAGCCGTCTCCCGGGCCGCCGCACTGGGCTGGAACTCCCCCGAGCACGTCTGCGTCATCCTCGGCACCGCGCCCGACGGCGACAGCGAGCTGACCGTGGAGGCGATCCGGCGCGCCGCCCGGCACGCCAAGCTCCAGGTCCTCACGGGAGTCCTGGGCAATCGGCTCGTCGTCATCGCGGGCGGCAGCGACAATCCGCTCCAGGTCGCCAAGGGCCTGATCGGGCCGTACGCGGCCGGGCCGGTCGTCGCCGGGCCCGTGGTGCCCGACCTGCTGGCCGCGACGCGGTCCGCGCAGGCGGCGGCGGCCGGTCTGAAGGCGTGCTCGGCGTGGCAGGACGCGCCGCGCCCGGTGCTGGCGGACGATCTCCTCCCGGAGCGCGCGATGGCCGGAGACCCGGCCGCGCGGGACCAGTTGGTGGAGGAGATCTACAGACCGCTGGAGGAGGCCGGTTCGGCTCTTCTGGAAACGCTGAGTGTCTATCTGGAGCAGGCGAGCAGTCTGGAAGGCGCCGCCCGGATGCTCTTTGTGCACCCCAACACCGTGCGCTACCGGCTGCGACGTGTGACCGACGTCACCGGATGGTCACCCTCCGATGTGCGCTCCGCGTTCACGCTGCGGATCGCCCTGATCCTGGGGCGCTTGGCCGCAGCGGATCCTCAGTCCTAGACTTTTGTTGGACTTCAACAATTCCCCCGACGGTTCTTCGTCCCTGTCCCCACGGGCGTGCGGAGCCGTCCACAAGAGAGAGTGTGAGGGTGCTCGTACTCGTCGCTCCCGGCCAAGGCGCTCAGACGCCCGGCTTCCTGACTCCCTGGCTCGACCTCCCCGGTGCCGCCGACCGCATCGCGGGTTGGTCCGACGCCATCGGGCTCGACCTTGCCCACTACGGCACGAAGGCCGACGCGGACGAGATCCGCGACACGGCCGTCGCCCAGCCGCTCCTGGTGGCCGCCGGGCTGCTCTCCGCAGCCGCCCTGGACGCCGCCTCCCCCGACGTCGTCGCGGGCCACAGCGTCGGTGAGATCACCGCCGCCGCGCTCGCCGGTGTCATCGAGGACGAGGCCGCCCTGCGCTTCGTCCGGACCCGGGGGCTCGGCATGGCCGAGGCCGCCGCGGTCACCGAGACCGGTATGGCGGCCCTCCTCGGCGGCGACCCCGCCGTCACGGTCCCGCACCTGGAGAAGCTCGGGCTGACCCCGGCCAACGTCAACGGCTCCGGCCAGATCGTCGCCGCGGGCACCGCCGCGCAGCTCGCCGCCCTGGAGGCCGACATGCCCGAGGGCGTGCGCCGGGTCGTCACGCTGAAGGTGGCCGGCGCCTTCCACACGCACCACATGGCCCCGGCCGTGGAGAAGCTGCGCGCGGCGGTCGGCGACCTCACCGTCTCCGACCCGACCGTGCGCTACGTTTCCAACGCCGACGGCCACACCGTGGCCACCGGCACCGAGGTCGTCGCCCGGCTCGTCGGACAGGTCGCCAACCCGGTCCGCTGGGACCTGTGCATGGAGACCTTCCAGTCCCTGGGCGTCACCGCACTCGTCGAGCTGAGTCCCGGCGGCACGCTGACCGGACTCGCCAAGCGCGGGCTGCCCGGCGTGAAGACGCTCGCGCTCAAGTCCCCCGACGACCTCGACGCGGCCCGCGCGCTCATGTCCGAGCACGCAGGCGTCTAAGGAGCGAGCATGTCGAAGATCAAGCCCAGCAAGGGCGCCCCGTACGCACGGATCCTCGGGGTCGGCGGCTACCGCCCGACCCGGGTCGTGCCGAACGAGGTGATCCTCGAGACGATCGACTCGTCCGACGAGTGGATCCGCTCCCGCTCCGGCATCGTCAGCCGCCACTGGGCCTCCGAGGAGGAGACCGTGGCCATGATGTCGATCGAGGCGTCCGGCAAGGCCATCGCCGACGCGGGCATCGACCCCGGGCAGATCGGCGCGGTCGTCGTCTCGACCGTCTCGCACTTCAAGCAGACCCCGGCCGTCGCCACCGACATCGCGCACCGGATCGGCGCGGGCAAGCCCGCCGCCTTCGATATCTCGGCCGGCTGCGCGGGCTTCGGCTACGGCCTCACCCTCGCCAAGGGCATGGTCGTCGAGGGCTCGGCGGAGTACGTCCTCGTGATCGGCGTGGAGCGGCTCAGCGACCTGACCGACCTGGAGGACCGCGCGACGGCCTTCCTGTTCGGTGACGGCGCGGGCGCCGTCGTCGTCGGCCCCTCCCAGGAGCCGGCCATCGGCCCGACCGTGTGGGGCTCCGAGGGCGACAAGTCCGAGACCATCAAGCAGACGGTCGGCTGGAACGAGTTCCGCCTCGGCGACGTCTCGCAGCTGCCGCTCGACTCGAAGGGCGAGGTCAAGTTCCCCGCCATCACGCAGGAGGGCCAGGCGGTCTTCCGCTGGGCCGTCTTCGAGATGGCGAAGGTCGCCCAGCAGGCGCTGGACGCGGCCGGGATCGCCCCGGAGGACCTGGACGTCTTCATCCCGCACCAGGCCAACATGCGGATCATCGACTCGATGGTGAAGACCCTGAAGCTGCCGGAGCACGTCACGGTCGCCCGTGACATCGAGTCCACCGGCAACACGTCCGCCGCCTCGATTCCGCTCGCCATGGAGCGGCTCCTGGCGACCGGTCAGGCGAAGAGCGGCGACACCGCGCTCGTCATCGGCTTCGGGGCGGGTCTCGTCTACGCCGCGACGGTCGTTACCCTCCCCTAGGCACACCGGACCTTTTGGGTCCGGATGCACGAACACCGAAGAAACCACCGAAGGAGCGCCAAGATGGCCGCCACGCAGGAAGAGATCGTCAAGGGTCTCGCCGAGATCGTCAACGAGATCGCCGGGATCCCGGAGGAGGACGTCCAGCTGGAGAAGTCCTTCACCGACGACCTCGACGTCGACTCGCTGTCCATGGTCGAGGTCGTCGTCGCCGCCGAGGAGCGCTTCGACGTGAAGATCCCCGACGAGGACGTCAAGAACCTCAAGACGGTCGGCGACGCCGCCGACTACATCCTGAAGCACCAGGGCTGATCCCAGCCCGGCTGTGTCGCCACCCGGCGGTGGCGCCGCTGATTCACGACCCTCTACACGTGGAGAAGATTTTCCAGTGAACTCGACCAATCGCACCGTGGTCGTCACCGGTATCGGCGCAACCACTCCGCTGGGTGGCGACTCCGCATCGACCTGGGAAGGTCTGATGGCCGGCCGGTCCGGCGTCAAGCCTCTCGAAGGCGAGCGCTTCGCCGACCTGCCCGTCCGGATCGCCGCCCTCGCGGCCGTCGACCCGGGCGACGTCCTTCCCCGTCCGCTGGCCCGCAAGCTGGACCGCTCGGCGCAGTTCGCGCTGATCGCGGCCCGCGAGGCCTGGGCGGACGCGGGCTTCACCGCGAAGGCGGGCGAGGACGAGGCCATCGCCCCCGAACGCCTGGGCTCGGTCATCGCCTCCGGCATCGGCGGCGTGATCACCCTGCTCGACCAGTACGACGTACTGAAGGAGAAGGGCGTACGCCGCGTCTCCCCGCACACCGTGCCCATGCTCATGCCCAACGGCCCGGCGGCCAACGTCGGCCTGGAGGTCAACGCCCAGGCCGGCGTCCACACCCCCGTCTCGGCCTGCGCGTCCGGCGCGGAGGCCATCGGGTACGCCGTCGAGATGATCCGTACCGGCCGTGCCGACGTGGTCGTCGCCGGTGGCACGGAGGCGGCGATCCACCCGCTGCCGATCGCCGCGTTCGCCAACATGATGGCGATGTCCAAGAACAACGACGAGCCCGAGAAGGCCTCGCGCCCGTACGACACCGGCCGGGACGGCTTCGTCCTCGGCGAGGGCGCGGGCGTCGTCATCCTGGAGTCCGCCGAGCACGCCGCCAAGCGTGGCGCGAAGGTCTACTGCGAGGTGCTGGGCCAGGGCCTGTCGGCCGACGCCCACCACATCGCGCAGCCCGAGCCCACCGGGCGGGGCATCGCCGCCGCGATGCAGAACCTGCTGGACTCCAGCGACCTCAAGCCGTCCGAGGTGGTCCACCTCAACGCGCACGCCACGTCGACGCCGCAGGGTGACATCGCGGAGATCAAGGCGCTGCGGAGGGTGCTGGGCGACGACCTGGACCATGTCGCGATCTCCGCGACGAAGTCGATGACGGGTCACCTGCTGGGTGGCGCGGGCGGTATCGAGACGGTGGCCACCGTTCTCGCGCTGCACCATCGCACGGCCCCGCCGACCATCAACGTCGACGATCTCGACGAGGCGGTCGAGGCGGACGTCGTGCGCGGTGAGCCCCGGGCGCTGCCCGAGGGGCCGATCGCGGCGATCAACAACTCGTTCGGGTTCGGTGGGCACAACGTGGTGCTGGCGTTCAGGTCCGTGTGACCCTGCCGTACGGGCGAAGCCCGCTTCCCGGGATCCTGGGAAGCGGGCTTCATCGTTTGCGGGGCTCTGTCCCGGACCCCGCTCCTCCATCGCCGGAGGGGCTTGATCACGCGCCCGGAATTCAGACGACCTGGTGCAGCCAGCGGACCGGTGCGCCCTCGCCCGCGTGGCGGAAGGACTCCAACTCGTCGTCCCACGGCTTGCCGAGCAGCGATGCGATCTCGGTCTCCAGGTCGCTCTCGCCGCGCACCGAACGCGCCAACGCGGCCCGCAGCCGGTCCTCGGGGACCAGGATGTCGCCGTGCATGCCGGTGACGGCGTGGAAGATACCGAGGCCGGGGGTGGAGCTGTAGCGCTCGCCCTCGGCGGTGGGGCACGGCTCGGCGGTCACCTCGAAGCGCAGCAGATCCCAGCCGCGCAGGGCCGAGGCGAGCTGCGAGGCGGTGCCGGCGCGGCCCTGCCAGGAGAATTCGGACCGCCAGGTGCCGGGCGCGGCCGGCTGTCTGATCCAGTCCAGCTGGACCCGCACACCGAGGACGCCCGCCACTGCCCACTCAACGTGTGGGCACAGCGCGCGCGGTGCGGAGTGAACGTACAGGACTCCACGTGTCGTCACCGGAACCTCCCGTGTGGGACGAGGTACGCCTTCCCCAGCGGCCTCGCGTCCGTACCGCCTCTTTCCGGCCAGGGCCCGAGGTTGTCATCAGTAAACAGCATCGGGAGTTAATCTCCTGAAAAGGGACAGTATGTGACGTGACGTAATGTACCGGAGCCGTCCGTGTGCGCGGGCGGGCGGAACGCCACTGGTTCGACGGGGAAAAGCTACCGTGCGCCGGGGCCGTCCGTGTGACGTACCGTCGGTCTCAGGCCCCTGATTCGCCGGGTTTCACCCGGCAGGGCGCGCACGGCCCCGACCTGGGGATCGTGTGGTTGCCGGGGGCATGTCCAGAGGCATACGCCACAGGTTGACCGGAGGGGACCCGACCGATGCCGGAGCGTGCGACACGCCCACGGATGCGTACCGCTGCCGCCGCACTGACGGCGCTCTCGTCCCTCGGCGTCGCCGTGCTGGCCGGATGCTCCGGGGGCGGCCCGGAGGGCGGCGTGTCGCGGAACGCGCCGGCCTCCTCGCGCAGCGCCTCGCCGTCCCCCTCCCCCACCCCGGACTGGAACCCCCGGCCCCGGTCGATCGCGGCGGTCGGGGACTCGATCACCCGGGGCTTCGACGCCTGCTCGGTGCTGGCCGACTGCCCGGAGGTGTCGTGGGCGACCGGCACGGACGATACCGTGCGCAGTCTCGCGGTGCGGCTCCTCGGCCCGTCGAGGGCGGCGGACCGCAGCTGGAACCTCGCGGTGTCGGGGTCGCGGATGGTCCAGTTGCCGGAGCAGATGGCGCGGGCGGCGAAGGAGCGGCCGGAGCTGGTGACGGTGATGACGGGCGCGAACGACGCGTGCCGGGACTCGGTGCGGCTGATGACGCCGGTGGCGGACTTCCGGGCGTCGTTCGAGGCCTCGATGCGGCAGCTGCGGGCGGGGGCGCCGAAGGCGCAGGTGTACGTCTCCAGCGTGCCGGACCTGAAGCGGCTCTGGTCGACGGGGCGGGTGAACGAGCTGGGCAAGAGGATCTGGAGCCTCGGGATCTGCCAGTCGATGCTGGCCGACGCGGATGACCTCGGGCCGGCCGCCGTGGCCCGGCGGGATGCCGTGCAGGACCGGGTGGTGGCGTACAACGAGGTGCTGCGGGACGTGTGTGCGAAGGATCGTCACTGCCGGTACGACGGCGGGGCGGTGTTCGACTTCCGGTTCACCGGGACGCAGCTCAGCCCGTGGGACTGGTTCCACCCGAGCCGCGACGGCCAGGCCCGGCTGGCGGAGATCGCCTACCGCAACGTCACGGCGGCGGAGCCGCCCGCGCGGGGTCGATGACCGTCACCGGCGGCACGGACAGCACGGACCCGGCGGCGACACGACCGGAACCTGGTGCTGGAGGAGGGGGGCAGGGTGGGGAGGCCGTTCAGCGGGCCAGACCCAGGGTGATGCCGAGGCCGACCAGGACCGAGCCGATCGAGCGGTTCAGCGCCTTCTGGCGGCGCAGCATCGCGCCCCGCAGCCGGGAGTGCGAGAAGAACAGCGCGACCAGGGCGAACCAGCCGAGGTGGGCGGCGGACATGAAGAGGCCGTACCCCGCCTGCTGCCACAGCGCGGTGCCGGGGCCGACGACCTGGGTGAAGGTCGCGACGACGAACAGGGTCGTCTTCGGGTTGAGCGCGTTGGTCAGGAAGCCGCTGCGCAGCGCCCCGAACGGGGAGAGCCCGGGCCGGTCCGACAGGTCGACGTCGAGGTCGGCGCGGGCCAGGAAGGTGCGCACCCCGATGTAGATCAGATAGGCGGCGCCGGCCAGCTTGACCGCGGTGAACAGGGCGGTCGAGGAGGCGATGAGCAGCCCGACGCCGAGCATCGTGTACGTGACGTGGACCAGGACGCCCCCGGCGACCCCCGCCGCCGCGAGGACGCCGGTGGTGCGCCCGTACAGATAGCTGTTGCGGACGACCATGGCGAAGTCGGCGCCCGGGGAGACGACCGCGAGGACGGTGATGGCGGCGACCGCCAGCAGCTCGGTCACGCGGACCACGTCCGGGGGGCCGGGGGAACGTCACCGCTGTCCGTGGTGCCGGGACTGGGCTCGGTCTCCGGGTCCGGGTCCGGGTCCAGCAGGTCGCGGGCGAGCAGGGTGGCCCCGGCGACGGCCCCCGGCATCAGGAACACCGCGACGAACGGGATGAGGAAGGCCAGGACCAGCGGGACGCCGAAGCCGAGCGCCAGCATCCGGCGGCCGCGGAGCAGGACGAGGCGGTCCTTGAGGACCATGCCCCGGCGCTGGAGGGCGACGGCGGTCAGCTCCTCCGCCAGGAAGAAGCCGGAGACGCAGAAGCCGATCGCGGGGACCACGGTCTGCCCGACGACCGGGATGAAACCGCAGGCGAAGAGGATGATCCCGTACAGGGCGACGCGCAGCAGAATGCGTACGGAGTCGCGGGCGGAGATCCACAGCTCCCGCCAGAGCGGCAGTCCGGACTCGGGGACCTCGCCGCCCTCGCTGCGGTCGACCTCCTCGGAGAGCGACTCGTAGAAGGGCTGGCCGACCAGGAGGGTCACGGCGGTGAAGGTGATGACCGCGAGGAACAGACCGAAGACGAAGACGAGCGCGGTCAGCCCGGTGCGCAGGAGGCCCTGCCAGGGCGAGGACCAGTCGTCGGCGAACGGGGTCGCCCAGCCGACGAGGTCGTCGGCCCCGTAGCCGAGTCCGATCAGAGCTCCGGCGTAGACGACGAGGGTGACGAGCCCCGGCAGCAGCCCGAAGCCGAACCATCGTCCGTGCCGGGCAACCCAGCGCTGCCCCTTCATCAAGTAGCCGAAACCCGCCCCGAGATCACTCATGGGCGTCAGCGTACGGCGTGCGCAACGGCCGCGAGGACCGCACCCCTGGCAGGGGTGCGGTCCTCGCGTGTGGAGTCCTGACGGTCAGGCGACCGAGAGCTCGACCTCGATGTTGCCGCGGGTGGCGTTCGAGTACGGGCAGACCTGGTGGGCCTTCTCGATGAGCGCCCGCGCGGTGGCGGCGTCGACGTTCGGGATGGAGGCGCTGATCGCGACCTCCAGGCCGAAGCCGCCGGCCTCGGTCTTGCCGATGGAGACCGAGGCGGTCACGGTCGAGCCGGAGACGTCGGCCTTCTCCTGGCGGGCGACGACGCCCAGCGCGCCCTGGAAGCAGGCGCTGTAGCCCGCCGCGAAGAGCTGCTCGGGGTTGGTGCCCTCGCCGCTGCCGCCCAGGGCCTTCGGCGGGTTCACGACGACGTCGAGGTGACCGTCGTCGGAGGAGACCCGGCCGTCGCGGCCGTTCTCGGCGGTGGCCACGGCGGTGTAGGCGACGTCGATCTTCTGGATGGTCATGGTGTGACGATTCCTCCGGTTGGTGCGCCGCGACTCGCGCCCACGATCGCGACGGCCTGCGGACGAGCGTAACGCGCGGCCGATGCCCGGCGAACGGCAGGAGGCGGGTCAGACCAGGGAGACGATCATCTTGCCGGTGTTCTCGCCGCGCAGCAGGCCGACGAAGGCGTCGTACCCCTTCTCGATGCCCTCGACCTTGGTCTCCTGGAACTTCAGCTCGCCCGAGGCCAGCCAGCCGGCGACCTCCTGGACGAACTGCGGCTGGAGGTCGGAGTGGTCGCTCACCAGGATGCCCTGGAGGCGCAGCCGCTTGCCGATGATCATCGCCATGTTGTTCGGGCCGGGGGTCGGCTCGGTGGCGTTGTACTGGGCGATCATGCCGCAGATGGTGGCGCGGCCGTGCACGTTGAGCGAGGAGATCGCGGCTTCGAGGTGCTCGCCGCCGACGTTGTCGAAGTAGACGTCGATGCCCTCGGGGGCGGCGGCCTTGAGCTGGTCGCGGACCGGGCCGTTCTTGTAGTTGAACGCGGCGTCGAAGCCGTACTCCTCGACGAGGAGCTTGACCTTCTCGTCGGAGCCCGCAGAGCCGATGACCCGGGAGGCGCCCTTGAGCTTCGCCATCTGGCCGACCTGGCTGCCGACGGCCCCGGCCGCGCCGGAGACGAAGACCGCGTCGCCCTCCTTGAAGGAGGCGACCTCGAACAGGCCCGCGTAGGCGGTGAGTCCGGGCATGCCGAGCACGCCGAGGTAGGCGGAGAGCGGGGCGATGTCGGGGTCGACCTTCACCGCGTGCTTGGCGGGCAGGTCGGCGATCTCGCGCCAGCCGAGACCGTGCAGGACGTGGTCGCCGACGGCGAAGCCCTCGGCGTTCGAGGCGATGACCTCGCCGACCGCGCCGCCGTCCATGGGGTGGTCGAGCTTGAAGGGCGGGGTGTAGGACTTCACGTCGTTCATCCGGCCGCGCATGTACGGGTCGACCGAGAAGTACTTGTTCCGGACGAGGATGCGGCCTTCGGCCGGAGCGGCCACCGCGGCCTCACGCAGCGCGAAGTCCTCGGCCTTGGGCCAGCCGTGCGGGCGGGCGACGAGGTGCCATTCGCGGCTGGACGTGGGAAGTGCTGCAGACATGGGCTCGGGTTCTCCTCAATGTCCTACGGGGGGTGAGCCTCCGCGCCGCACGGCACGAAAAGCTTCATGACATGAAACAACCATGCTCCTGAATATTTCATGATGTCAAGTAAATCGGTACGCTGTCGTCCATGGCCACTCGCACAGACACCCTGACCCTTGAGGTCGTCGAGCTCATCGGCACCGTCGTGGCGCGCTACCACGAGGAGTACGACCGGGCCGCCGCCGAGCACTCCCTCACGGGCGCGCAGGCACGGGTGCTCGGGCTGCTCTCGCTGGATCCGCTGCCGATGCGGAAGATCGCCGTCAGGCTGAAGTGCGAGCCGTCGAACATCACCGGGATCGTCGACCGGCTGGAGGCCCGGGGCCTGGTCGAGCGGCGGCCCGATCCGGCCGACCGGCGGGTGAAGCTGGCCGCGGCGACGGAGCGGGGCCGGCGTACGGCCCGTGAGCTGCGGGACGCGCTGGACTTCGCCCGGGAGCCGCTGGCCGGGCTCTCCGACGACGAGCGCACGGTGCTGCGGGATCTGCTGCGCCGGATGCTGGGGGAGGAGACCCCGTAGGCGTCGCGCTCACCTGCCTACGCGCACCACCACAGGAAGCGGGTGCAGGTCGGGGAGGGGGTCGGGGCGGGCGTCGGCTCCGCCGGGGGCGGCGGGGGCGCGGTCGTCGGCTCCTCCGGGTCGTCCGCGCCCGGTGGGTCGGCGGGCCGGCTGTCCGGGGCCTCGGACGGGTCCGCCCCGTCGGGTTCCGGGGAGGCGGTGGGCTCGTCCGTGGTGGAGGCGCCGGGGCCCGGGGAGCCGGACGGGTCCGGGCTTTCGCCGCGGGCGTCCGCCGGTTTCGCGTCGGTAGCGGGGCCGGTGGCCGCCCCGGCCCGGGAGCCGGCCGGACCGGGATCGCGGGGCGCTTCGGCGGAGGTCTTCGCGGGCCCGGGCTCGGCCGGGTCGGCCGGCGCGTCGCTGACGAAGTCGGCCGCGGTGTCGTCCCGCCCGGGCTCCACGGCCAGTTCCGCCAGGCTCAGGGCGCCCGCCGCGAGGAGCAGCCCGAGAACCCCGAGCAGCACGGTCCGGCCGCGCCGCCGGTGGCTGCCGCGGGCCCGCCGCCGGGAGCCGGGGCGGGGCTCACGGGCGGCGTCGCGGCGGGACTCCCGGGCGGGCTTGCGGGCGGTGCCGCGCCGGGCGTCCCCACCGGCCTCGCCCGTCCGGGTCACCCCACCGGCCTCGCTGCGGGACGCTCGTCCGGGTTCACGGGCGGCGTCGCCCCGGGGCCTTCGGGCGTCCCTCCGGATGCGGCCGGGGGCGCCGTCCCCGTCGGCGGGGGCGGCCGCCCCGTGCCGCTCGGCCGGGGCGGGGCCGGCGTCCGCGGGCATCGCGTAAGGGCCCAGCGCCTCGGCGGGCGTACCGCACCCGGCGCAGGCCAGGGCTCCGTTGAGATGCCGTCGGCACGGGTGGCAGTAATCCATGGCGCCCGCAGGTTAGGCGGGCGCGGAACAACCGGGGAAGCCACCCGGGTGAGGATTGTGTGAGGAATCAAGGACTCCGGGGACAGCCGGTCCGATACGCCTGGCACACGGGAGGATGGGCGGCATGAGCACTCCCGCCCCCTTCGGCCCGCTCCAGTTCCAGCTCGTCCTGCTGCGCCGGATGGCCGACTTCCAGCCCGGCCTGGTCGAAGACGCCCGGCACGAACTGAGCGCCTCCCTCGCCGACCTGCGGGAGGCCAACCGCCGCTGGCAGGCCATGGTGCGGGCGCCCCGGGGCCGGGGAGCGCTGCGCCGCTACCGCTCGGTCCTCGGCGAACCGGAGCTGATCCGGCCGCGCCGGGTCGGCGACCTGGAGTGCGAGGCGCTGCTGTGGCCACTGCCGCTCTGGCCCGATCTGCGGTTCGAGGTGATGGCCGGGCCCGGCGGCGCCGTCTGGAACGAGTGGCTGGTCCGGGCCCCGGGCGCGGCGGGCCCGGAGCTCACCTCCGTAACGGAGCTGCGCCCCTGGTCGTGCACCGTGGACGAGGCGGCCCGCGCCTTTCCCCCGGCCCGGCCGATGGAGGGCAGCGCCCCGACCCGGTGGGCGCTGGCCGTCACGGATCCCGGGTCCGGCCGGGAGCGGGTCGCCGAGTTCACCTGGGGCCTGTTCCAGCGGCTGCTGCCGAGCGGGTGAGCTGAGGAGCCGTCAGCTCCCGCTCCCCTTCCGGCGCATCTCAACGCGCGCGACGGGCCCGACAGCGCCAAAGTTGATATGAGACATACCGGCCACCGCCGGCACCCCCTCCATCCGCGCGCTCGGGAGAATCGCCGTGACCGTCAGCCTTGAGCAGTTGCAGCGTTGCCATGTCGCCGTCGACCTCGGGGCCGCGAGGACCCGGGTGTACGTGAAGGGGCTCGGGCTCGTCGTCGATGAACCGAGCGTCGCCGCCGTCAACACCCGTACCGGCTCCCTCATCGCCGTCGGCGCGCTCGCCGAGCAGATGACCGGCCGTACCCCGGAGTACATCCGGGTGGCCCGCCCGGTCTCCGGCGGGACCGTCGTCGACATCGAGATGGCCCAGCGCATGCTGCGTCATCTGCTGGGCGACAAGCTCCGCCGCCAGTTGCGCCGCAAGCCCCGGCTGCGGGCCGCCGCCTGCACCCCGCACGAGGCCGATCCGCTGGCCCAGCGGGCGACGGTGGAGACCCTGGTCGGCCTCGGCGCCCGCCGCGTCGAGCTGGTGGACACCCTGATCGCGGCGGCCGTGGGCTGCGGGCTGCCGGTCGAGCAGCCGACCGCCACCATGATCATGATGTGCGGGGCAGCCACCACCCAGATCGCGGTGCTCTCGCTCGGCTCGATCGTCACCGCCGTCCGGATCCCGGTGGGCGGCAACGCGATCGACGAGGCGATCATCCAGTACCTGCGCCAGCACCACGAGCTGCTGCTGCCGAGCCAGTCGGTGCGCCCGCTCCAGCTGGCGCTGCACGGCAACGGGCTCCAGCTCACCGGCCCGGCCCTCACCGACATCCACGGCCGCGACGTGGCGACCGGCCTGGCCCGCACGGTGCGGGTCGACACCGCCGCCGTACGACAGGCCATCAACACCCCGCTCACCGCGGTGCTCGACGGCGTGGGCAAGGTGCTCCGCGACTGCCCGCCGGACCTGGTGGCCGATCTCGCGGACCGCGGGATCATGATGGTCGGCGGCAGCGCGCTGCTCCCGGGCCTCGACCAGATGCTGCGGAGCGCGACCGGGATGCCGGTGCACATCGCCGAGCGGCCCGATGTCTGCTCGGTGCTCGGCCTGGGCGCGATGCTGGACGGCAAGATCCAGCCGATGGTCCTCAACCCGCTGGCGGGGTGAGCGCGTCGGCGCGGACGCCCGGAACCATGGAGCCGGGACCGGCCGGGGCCGGGCGGGCCGACCGCGGACCGGCCCAGCCCGAACCGGCCCAGTCCGGGCCCGCCGAGTCCGATGCCGTCGGCCTGGGGCGGCTGCCGATGCTGCTGGAGGCGGTCCTCAGCGTCGGCAGCGATCTGGAGCTGGGCTCCACTCTCCAGCAGATCGTGGAGGCCGCGACCGCTCTCACCGGGGCCCGCCACGGCGCGCTCGCGGTGCTGGACCCCGACCGGGACCGGATCGACGCGCTGTACGCCACCGGAACGGCGGAGGTCGAGACGGAAGGGAGCTTCCTGCGGGAACCGGTCCTGGTGGACACCGAGGTGTTCGGCCACCTCTCCGTCGGCAGGAAGCGGCCGGGGCCGTTCAGCGACACGGATGCGGGCCTGCTGCGGGTCCTGGCCGCCCAGGCGGGGATCGCGATCGGCAACGCCCGGCTGTACGGGACGGCCCGGCAGCGCGAGCGCTGGATCGCGGGCGCGGCGGCCGTCACCACGGCCCTGCTGACCGGTACCGACGCGGCCGACGCGCTGATGACCGTGGCCGAGCGGGCCCGGGTGCTGGCGGGCGCGTCGGCCGGGGTGATCCTCCAGCCGACGGAGGAGGGCGGGATGGAGATCGTCACCGCCTCGACGCCGGACGATCCGGCGGGCATCGTCGGCACGGTGATCGAGCCCGGTTCGCCGGTGCTCGTGCAGTTGCTCGGCGGCGAACCGGTCTTCATCGACGACTCGGCCACCGACCCCCGGATGACCACCGGGGTACGTTCCCGCTTCGGGCCGAGCATGATGCTGCCGTTGCAGAGCGGCGGACGGCTCATCGGCACCCTCGCGCTGCCCCGGCGGCGCGGCGAGCGCCCCTACACGGATCTGGACCGGCTGCTGGCGACCCAGTTCGCCTCGCAGGCGGCGCTCGCCCTGGTGCTGGCGGACGCGCAGGCCGACCGGGAGCAGCTCGCGGTGTACGAGGACCGCGACCGGATCGCTCGTGACCTGCACGATCTGGTGGTCCAGCGGCTCTTCGCCACCGAGATGATGCTGGAGTCGACCCGGCGGCGGGCCGCGTCGGAGGAGAGCACGGTCGCCGCGGAGCCCGGGAACGGCGGGCAGACGGAGGAGCAGGGGGCCGACGTACTGCTGGGGCGGGCCGTGGACGAGCTGGACTCCACCATCCAGGAGGTCCGCACCGCCATCTTCGCCCTTCAGCAGCCGCCCGCCGCGGCGCCGAGCACCTTCCGCGGCCGGGTGCTGCGGGAGACCGGGGGCGCGGCGGCCCTGCTGGGCTTCCCGCCGTCGGTGCAGTTCACCGGGGCCGTGGACGCGCTGGTGGGCGAGGAGACGGGCCGGGAGCTGCTGGCCGCGCTGCGCGGGGCGCTGGCCGCCGCGCACCGCAGGCCCGGGGTCTCGGCCATCGAGGTGGAGGTGGACGCCCCGGTCCGGCTGCCGGACGGGCGGAGCGGGGTGCGGCTGGTGGTGGCGGACGACGGGCGCGGTGAGGACGGCGGCCGGCCGACGACGGTGACCTGGCAGGCCCCGATCTGACGGGGACCGCAGGGCCCCGGCGGCCGCCGGCTCAGTGCTTCGGGGCCGCCCGCAGCGCGACCCGGGTGTTGGAGTGGGCGACGCCCGCCTCCCGTTTCAGCCGGCGCAGCAGGCTGTCCAGCGCCCCCGGGTCGGCGGCGGTGGCCCGCAGCAGGTAGTCGTGGCCGCCGGTCACGTGCACCACCTCCGTGATCCCCGGCAGCATCAGCACCGAGCGCTCGAACTCCTCGTTGGTCGTGTCGAGGCGCAGCGTCACATCGATGAAGACGACCAGGCCCGAACGGGTGTCGGCGGCCGGGTCGACGATGACGGTGAAGCCCCGGATGACCCCGTCGCGGCGCATCCGGCGGACCCGGTCACCCGCCGCGTTGGCGCTGAGCCCCACGCGTACGCCCAGGTCCCGGTACGAGATCCGGGCGTCTTCCTGGAGAATGCCGAGGATTTCCCTGTCCAGCCGATCCATACGGCGATTGTCCCAGCTGGCGGCGATATCGGCTGAGGGAGCCCGGAACGGCTCGCTGTCGCCCGGTCGGCGCAGTCCGACGGGCCGTGCGCCGTCCCGGGCCCTTGACTTGCTGGTGTGGACACCTCTGTCAAACCGTCCCCCGAGCCGCCCGCCTCCCCCGCCCCGGCGGGGGAGGCGCCGTCCTCGGCGGCGTACCGGAATCTGATCCTCGCGACGGTCGGCTTCGCGCTGACCTTCTGGGCGTGGAATCTGATCGCGCCGATGTCCGGGGACTACAAGGACCGCCTCGGGATCAGCTCGTTCCAGCAGTCGTTCCTGGTGGCCGTGCCCGTGCTGGTCGGGTCGCTGGGCCGGATCCCGGTGGGGGCGCTGACGGACAAGTACGGCGCGAAGCTGATGTTCCCGCTGGTCTCCGCGCTGACGATCGTGCCGGTGCTGCTCCTGATCCCGGCGAAGAACTCGTACGGGGCGATGCTCGCGGTCGGCTTCCTGCTGGGGCTCGGCGGGACGACGTTCGCGATCGGCGTTCCGCTGGTCAACGCCTGGTTCCCGCCGCGCAAACGGGGCTTCGCGCTGGGCGTGTTCGGGATGGGCATGGGCGGGGTGGCGCTGTCGGGCTACTTCACCCCGCGCATCGCGAAGCACGGCGACGATCTGCCCTCCCTCGTGGTGGCGGGGGCGCTGGTGGTGTTCGCGCTGGTGGCCGCCGTGCTGGTGACCGACCACCCCGGCCGGAAGATCCCCGCGGACACGCTGGCGCACCGGCTCGGCGCGGCCGGGAAGCTGCGGGTGACCTGGGAGCTGTCGGCGCTGTACGCGATCGGCTTCGGCGGCATCGTGGCGTTCGGGGTCTATCTGCCGACGTATCTGAAGACCTGGTACGAGATGTCGCCGACCGAGGCGGGCACCAAGGCGGCCGGGTTCGCCCTGGTCACGGTGGTCCTCCGGCCGGTCGGCGGCTGGCTCTCGGACCGGATCCACCCGGCGGCGGTGACCTCGGTGGCCCTGCTGCTGGCCGCGCTGATGGCGATCGTGCAGGCCTTCGAGCCGCCGCTGGACCCGGTCGGCACGATCGCGCTCCTGGCCATGGCGGCCGGGCTAGGCACCGCGAGCGGCAGTGTGTTCGCCCTGGTCTCGCAGGTGACGCCGCAGCCGAAGGTGGGCAGCGTGACGGGCATCGTCGGAGCGATGGGCGGGCTCGGCGGGTTCGTGCCGCCGCTGGTGATGGGCGCGATCTACAGCGCCAAGGACTCCTACGCGATCGGCTTCATGCTGCTGTCGGATCTGGCGCTGGCGGGGTGTGTGTACGCGTACGGCAGGATGCGGAACGTTCAGCGCGACGAGTGAGGCTCACCGGTGCGTGAGAACGGCCGCGTTCCCGCCGGAACGCGGCCGTTCGTGTGCGAGCTACCGGCGCTGCCGGAGCTGTTGTTCGAACCGGTCCGCCCAGTACGCGGTCCGGTCCAGGTAGGCCGTCTCGGCGGCTTCCCCGGTCTTTCCGTAGGCCCCCTCGAAGGTCTCGTAACCCTGCCCCGGGGGCGGGGTGGAGGAGGCGGGTTCGATGGAGCTGCCCTCGTGCCACTCGTTGAACGAGGTGACGGAGACCCAGGTGGGATCGCCGCCGATGGCGGGGTCGAGGGCGTTGCTCCACTCCAGGTCGTAGGAGGCGCCGTCCTCGCGGCCGAGGGTGGGGGTGGTGTTGCCGGGGACGGCCCGGTCGTCGACGTAGCCGGGGGCGACCGAGGGGGCCCAGACGAGGCCGTTGGCCTTGGCGTAGTCGCCCGCGTTCTTCCAGCCGGGGGCGGTGGCGCCGGCGATGCCGTCGTAGGTGTAGATCCCGCCGAAGTGGTCGACCCTGCTGGTGTCGGTGGTCTGGGCGAGGACGATGGCGGTGTCCTTGACGGCGTCGAGCGCCGACCAGTCCCGGATCCTCAGGCTCTCGAAGACGTAGTAGGCGTTGCGGTCGCCGTGGGCCGCGTCCCGGTGGAAGGCGGGGTGGTCGCCGAACTTGCCTTCCAGATAGGCGATGTCGTCGACGACGGACGCGGCGGTGCGGCCGCCGTACGGCTCGATGTGCCAGGCGACCTCGATGCCGTGGCGGGCGGCGGCGTCCATCACCTCACCGGCGAGGCCGTCCTCGTAACTCCCCTGCCCCCACCAGCTGTAGACGATGACGCCCGCGCCGGAACGCTTGACCCACGCCATGTGCTGCTCAACGGCTCCGGCGATGTCCCCGGAGTCGTACGGGCCGAGCTTCGGGTAGAGGTCGGCGCCGATGGAGCCGGGCGGGGTGTGGCCGCCCTGCTGCCAGTGCCGCCAACTGCCCGCCGGGCCTTCGGGGGTGCCGTACCACGGGTAGGAGAAGAGGTGCACGTTGGACGAGCCCTCGTCCTCGGTGGCCGGGGCTCGGGTCAGGGTGAAGCGGTCGATGTCGAAGAGGGCGCCCGCTCCCCCGGTGAACCGCAGGAAGAGCGGGCCGGTCCCGGCGGTCAGCGGGGTGGTGACCTCGGTGAAGGTCTCCCAGCCGCCGGTCGGGGCGACGCCGACGGAGCCGAGGAGCGGTCCGGTGGCGGAGCCGGAGCGGATCTCGATCGTGCCGCCCGCGCCGGCCGAGGAGACGGTGGCGGTGAAGGCGGTGGCTCCGGCGGTGTCGAGCAAGGAGTAGCCCGCCCAGTCGCCGTCGTCGATGTAGCCGAGGGTGGCTCCCCCGCTCGCCGATCCGTGGGCGGCGCTCTGCACGCCCGAGGAGGAGGTGTACGCCTCCGCCTCCGCGCTGTCGCCGCCCGGGCCGGGTCCTGGATCACCGGCGGAGCAGTCCGCCTCGACGGCTCCGGCCGCGTACTGGACGCCGCCGAGCATGAGTTGGCGGAAGTCCGGGTCGGCGAAGGACTCGGTGGTGTGGCCGAGCCCGGTGTAGAAGGAGCGCCCCTCCGCCTGCTCGTGGCACCAGGTGATGGGGTGGTCGCCGCCCATCTCGCCGCCGCTGTAGCTGGTCTCGTCGAGGGACTGGAGGACGTGGACGCTGTCGCGGGGGTTGGAGCGGTAGTTGTACCACTCGTCGGTCCGGGTCCAGGTGTCGTCCAGGTGCGCGGTCGCCGGGTGGACGTGGTCCTCGGTGGTGAGGCGGGCCTCCTGGATCGCCGGATGGCTCTGGAACCACGCCCCGACCAGGTCCTCGTACTCCGGCCAGTCGTACTCGGTATCGGCGGCCGCGTGTACGCCGACGAATCCGCCGCCCTCGTCGACGTACCCCTTCAGGGCGCTCTGCTGGGTGTCGTTCAGGACGTCGCCGGTGGTGGAGAGGAAGACGACGGCCTTGTGGTCGGCGAGGTTCGCCGGGGTGAAGGCGGTCGCGTCCTCGGTGGCGGTGACGGTGAAGCCGTTCTCCGCGCCCAGCTGCCGGAGGGCGGCGATGCCCGCCGGGATCGAGTCGTGCCGGAATCCGGCGGTCTTGGAGAAGACGAGGACCTGGTACGGCTCGGCGGCTGCCGCGCTCTGGACACCGGGGCCCAGGAGGGCGGCCCCGAGGGCGAGAGCGGCGGCGCAGGCGAGACGGCGGCGGAGAGGGGTACGGGTTCGTCTCATCGGTCGTTCACCTTCGCTCCCCGGGTGCTGAAGGTGAAGGCGTCCAGGTCGAAGAGGCTGCCCTGACCTGTCGGGCCCGTGAAGAGGAAGAACAGCTCGGTCGGACCGGTGGGCGCGTTGTTCACGTCCGCCGTGACGTCCACGTAGTTCTCCCAGCCGCCGGTCGGGGCGACGGGCAGGGAGGCGAGCAAGGTGCCCGTCGGGGACCCGGCCCGCACCTCCAGGGTGCCGCCCGCGCCGCCGGACGCGACCCGGGCCGTGATGGAGGTGGCGTCGGACAGCACGTACGGCTCGAAGGAGACCCAGTCGCCGTCGTCCGTGTAGCCGACCGCCGCGCCGCCCTCGGCGGAGCCGTGCGGGGCGAGCTCGATGCCGTGCCGGGCCGTGTAGTGCTCGCCCTGGCGGTGGCGGGGCTGGAGGACGGAGTCGCTGTGCGTGGTGAGTCCGCCCGCGTCGGTGTACTCGGCGTCGAAGACCCCGTAGATGTTGGCGGCGCTGTCGTGCTCTCCGTCGACGGGGACGTCGATGGTGCCGGAGCAGCCGTTCTTCGAGGTGATCTGGTGGCGGTGGCTGTCGTGGCCGAGGAGGTAGGTGACCTTGACCTTGGAGCAGTCGACCGTGCCGTCCTCGGGGTCGCTGACGGTCACGGTGAAGGGGACGGAGTCGCCGAAGGAGAAGAGGCTGCCGTTCGCCGGGGTGGTGAGGGTGACCGTGGGCGCGGTGTTGCCCGCCGTGACGACCAGGCTGGCGGTGCCGGTGAGGCCTTCGGGGTCGGTGACGGTGAGCGTCGGGTCGTAGGTCCCGGCGGTGGTGTAGGTGTGGCTGGGGTTCGGGTCGGTGGAGGTGGCTCCGTCGCCGAAGTCCCAGGCGTAGGTGAGGTTTCCGCCCTCGGGGTCGGCACTGCCGGCCGAGGAGAAGGAGACCGCGAGCGGGGTGGGCCCGGAGGTCCGGTCGGCGGCGGCCTTGGCGACCGGGGACCGGTTGCTGCCCGCGAGGTACTCGACGCGGTACAGCGCCTGGTTGTTCGCGCCGGTGCCGTAGTCGAGGACGTAGAGCGCGCCGTCGGGCCCGAAGGCGGAGTCCATCACCTGGGTGCCGGTCCACGGGAGGGTGTCGATGACGCCCGGCGACCCGTCGGGTTTCACCTCCACGGGCTTGATCCACTTGCGGCCGTACTCGGTGGCGAAGAAGCGGCCGTCGAGGGAGGCGGGGAATTTCACGGCGGAGTCGAGGTCCGCGTCGAAGTCGTACACGGGCCCGGCCATCGGGGACTCGGAGCCGCCGCCGAACTCCGGCGGGGAGCCCGCGTCACCGGCGTACCGGATCCAGGCGGGCTGGGCGGGCGGCAGCGTGGCGAGTCCGGTGTTGCGGAAGGAGTTGTTGGCGGGGCCGGCGGCGCAGTCGTACTTCGCGCCGGACGGGCCGCCGGGGAAGGTGTACTCGCCGTACGTCTCCGTGGGCGTGTTGGTGCCCGTGCAGTAGGGCCAGCCGAAGTTTCCGGGCGCGGTGACGCGGTTGAACTCGACCTGGCCGCTGGGGCCCCGGTCCGGGTCGGTGGTTCCGGCGTCGGGGCCGTAGTCGCCGATGTAGACGGCTCCGGTCTTCTGGTCGACGGACATCCGGAACGGGTTGCGGAAGCCCATCGCGTAGATCTCGGGGCGGGTGTTCGCGGTGCCGGGCGCGAAGAGGTTGCCCGCCGGGACCGTGTAGCCGCCGTCCGCCGTGGGTTTGATCCGCAGCAGTTTGCCGCGTAGGTCGTTGGTGTTGCCGGAGGAGCGCTGGGCGTCGAACTGCGGGTTTCGGTCGGTGCGTTCGTCGATCGGCGCGTAGCCGCTCGACTCGAAGGGGTTGGTGTCGTCCCCGGTGGTCAGATACAGATTCCCGGCGGCGTCGAAGTCGATGTCGCCGCCGACGTGGCAGCACTGGCCCCGGTCGCTCTCCACTTCCAGGACGACCTTCTCGCTGCCGGGGTCGAGCGTGCCGTCGGCCTTGAGGACGAAGCGGGAGAGGTTGAGGTGCCCCTTCCACGCCTCGAAGTCGGCGGCCGAGCCGGTGGTGGGGGCGTCGCCGGGCGGAGTGTCCAGGAGCGGGGAGTAGTAGAGGTAGACGAAGCGGTTGGCCGCGAAGTCCGGGTCGACGGCGATGCCCTGGAGGCCCTCTTCGTCGTGGGTGTAGACGTCGAGTTTGCCCGCCGTCTTCGTCGACCCGGCGGCGTCGGTCAGCCGGACCGTGCCGTCGCGGGCGGTGTGCAGTACGGACCGGTCGGGCAGCACGGCGAGCGACATGGCCTCGCCCAGTTCGGCTGCTCCGAGAGCGAGTTGGACCTGCTGGTAGTCGGCGGCGGGGAGGTCGGCCGCGACGCGGGGGGCTCGCGTCTCCGGGTCGGCGGCGAGGGCAGGTCCTGCGGTGGGGGCGGCGAGCGCGGCCGCGAGGAGGGCGGCGAGGGCGGTGGCGTATCCGGCCCACCGTGGGGGTGCGGGTGACATGGGCGGCTGGTTCCTTCCTGACGGTACGTGGGGTCTGTCAGGCAAGGCGCTGTCGCGCTTTGCGACGTGCTGGGGAGCCTCGGGCGCTCGGGTGCGGGCGGGTTTTTCCCTGGAGAGAGCGCTCCAACTCGCTTACTGAGCAAGCTTTTTGCATGCTGGCAACGCAAAATTAATTTGTCAATGCTGTGTCGAAATCACGGTTCGATGCTCCGTGCAGCCATGTCGCGGGCGGGGCGGTCCCCTCCGAAAGCCCGACCCGGGGTGACGCTGCCCTCATCGGTCTCCGGGTCCCGGCGAGAGGGCCGCCGACGCCCTAGGCTTCCCGGCGTGACCCTCCTTCCCGCGCTCCAGTCCCCCGCCGGCCCGGCGGCCTCCCGGGAGGCCGTCCGTTTCGGCACCCTCTCCCTGACCTACGGCGAGCTGGCCGCCGCCTCCACCGCTCTCGCCGCCCGGATCGCGGACGCGGGCCGGGTCGCCGTCTGGGCCACCCCGACGCCGGAGACGGTGATCGCGGTGGTGGCGGCGCTCCGGGCCGGGGTTCCGGCGGTACCGCTCAACCCTCGTACGGGCGAGGGCGAGTTGGCGCACATCCTGGCCGACAGCGAGCCCACGGTCGCCCTGGCGGGCCCGGACGACGAGCTGCCCCCGGCGCTGGAGAAGCTGCGGCGGGTGACGGTGGACGCGCGGGCGGCGGCGACCTCGGGTGCCCCGGGGGGCTCCGGGGCGTGCGGGGCGGGCGAGGGTGAGGGGACGGGCGAGGCTGCTGGGGCGGGCGAGGCCGAGAGGACGGGCGAGGCTGCTGGGGCGGGCGAGGCCGAGAGGACGGGCGAGGCTGCTGGGGCGGGCGAGGCCGAGAGGACGGGCGAGGCTGCTGGGGTGGGCGAGGCTGAGAGGACGGGCGAGGCTGCTGGGGTGGGTGAGGCGCGTCCCGCCGCACACGACTTCGGTGAGGCCGACGCAGAGGCTCCCGCCCTGATCGTCTACACCTCCGGCACCACCGGCCCGCCCAAGGGGGCCGTCCTGCCGCGCCGGGCCGTCGCCGCGTCCCTGGACGCACTGGAGGACGCGTGGGGGTGGACCGGTGGCGACGTCCTGGTCCACGCGCTGCCGCTGTTCCACGTCCACGGGCTGATCCTGGGCGTCCTCGGCCCACTGCGGCGCGGCGGCTCCGTACGCCACCTGGGGAAGTTCTCACCGGAGGGGGTGGCCCGTGAGCTGGGGTCCGGGGGCACGATGCTGTTCGGCGTGCCGACGATGTACCACCGGTTGGCCGAGGTGCTGGACGGCCCGGCGGCCGACGCGGAACGGGAGTCCCTGACCCGGGCGCTGAGCGGGGCGCGGCTGCTGGTCTCCGGCTCGGCGGCGCTGCCCGTGCACGACCACGAGCGCATCGCGGCGGCGTCCGGGCGGCGGGTGATCGAGCGGTACGGCATGACGGAGACCCTGATGAACACGGGGATCCGGGCGGACGGCGCGCCGCGCCCGGGCACGGTGGGGCCGCCGCTCGCCGGGGTGGAGCTGCGTCTCGCGGAGGACGACGGCACGGTGCTCGACGCACCCGGGGCGATCGGCGAGATCCAGGTGCGCGGCCCGAATCTGTTCACGGGGTATCTGAACCGGCCCGACGCCACGGCCGCCGCCCACACGGCGGACGGCTGGTTCCGTACGGGAGACGTGGGCACGGTGGACGCGGACGGGTACGTCACCATCGTCGGCCGCAAGGCCACCGACCTGATCAAGAGCGGCGGCTACAAGATCGGCGCGGGCGAGATCGAGAACGTGCTCCTCGCGCACCCCGGGGTCCGGGAAGTGGCCGTGACCGGCGAGGAGGACCCGGACCTCGGCGAGCGGGTCGTGGCGTGGGTGGTCGCGACGGACCCCGGCTCTCCGCCCTCCTTCGAAGAGTTGGCGGATCTGGTGGCGGCCCAACTGGCCCCGCACAAGCGCCCGCGCACCGTGCGCTACCTGGACGCGCTGCCCCGCAACGACCTGGGCAAGATCATGAAGAGGTCGCTCCGTGCCTGACGCCAACCCCGGCCGCGCGACGGCTCGTGAGGCGATCGCCCTGCTCACCGGTGCTGCGGGCTTCACCGAGCACCGCCCGCCGCCGCGCCCCCTGCCGCCGGACGGTCCGCTCGGCTGGGCCGGGTACGACGTGGCGCGGGAACGTGCCTCGGCCCTGACCGGCGAGGAAGAGTCCGTGGTGTACGGCGCCGGGGTCGTCGGGGGCCGCGCGTGCGTGCTCCTCTCCTTCGAATTCGGTTTCCTGGGCGGCTCGTTGGGCCGGAGAACGGGAGATCGGCTGGCGGCCGCGTACGAACTGGCCCTGACCCGCCGCCTCCCCCTGCTCGCGCTCGTCGCCACGGGTGGCAGCCGGATGCAGGAGGGCATGGTCGCGCTCACCCAGCTCCAGCGGGTGGCCGCGGCCTCCGTCCGGCTGCGCGCGGCCGGACTCCCGCAGATCGCGGTGGTCCGCGACCCGACGACCGGCGGCGGCTGGGCCACGGTGGGGGCGGGCGCGGACGTGGTGCTGGCGCTGCCGGGCGCGCAGGTGGGCTTCGCCGGTTCCCGGGTCCGTCCGCCGGATGCCGACCCGTACGCGTACAGCGCAGAGGGCCAGTTCGCGGCGGGCCAGGTGGACGCGGTCGTCCCGGCCGACGGGCTGGCCACCACGGTGACGCACTGGCTGCGCGCGCTGGGGCCGCACGAGGATCTGCCCGCGGCGCCGGTTCCGCGCGCTCTGCCGGCGGGCGGCGGCGAGTCGGCATCCGGAGCCGGCAGGGGGGCGGGAGCCAGTGCGGGGTCGGCGGCGGGAGCCGGGTCGACAGGGGGAGCCGGTACGGGATCGGGAGTCGGGTCGGCTGCCGGAGCCGGTGCGGGACCGGGAGCCGGTGCGGCTGCCGGAGCCGGTGGGGGGCCGGGAGCCGGGTCGGCGGCGGGAGCCGTTGCAGGACCGGGGGCCGGGTCGGCGGCCGGACCCGGGTCGGCAGGGGGAGCCGGTACGGGACCGGGAGCCGGGTCGGCGGCCGGAGCCGGTACGGCGGTGGGAGCCGTTGCGGGACCGGGAGCCGGCACGGGGCCCGGAGCCGGCACTGGACCCGGAACCGGTGCGGGATCGGCGGCCACGCTCCCCGGGACCGGGCGGGAGGCGGTGGCACGGGCCCGCGATCCGCGACGGCCGCGCGCGGAGGCGTATCTGGCGGACTACTTCGCCGTACGACTCCCCCTCCACGGGGACCGCTCGGGCTCCACGGACCCCGGGCTGCTGTGCGGCTTCGGGCTGCGCGCGGACGGGCGGCCCGTGGCGTACGTCGCCCAGTGCGGTACGCCGACCCGCCCGGCCGGTTACCGCGCGGCGGCCCGGACGATCCGGCTGGCCGACCGGCTCGGCGTCCCCGTCCTGACTCTGGTCGACACCCCGGGCGCGGCCAACGACGCCGAGGCGGAGCGGGCGGGCGCGGGCGCGGCCATCGCGGACACCTTCGCGGCGATCGCGGCGGCCCGGGTCCCGGTGACGACGCTGGTGATCGGCGAGGGCGGTTCGGGCGGGGCGCTGGCGCTCGCAGCGCCGGAGAACACCCATGTCACGGTGGACAGTTACTTCTCGGTCATCGCCCCGGAACTCGCCGCGGCGATCCTCAAGCGACCGCCGTCGGAGACGGGCGCGACGGCCGACCAGCTGCGGTTGCGCCCGCAGGACCTCGTGGACCTGGGCTTCGCACGCTCGATCGTCGGGTAGGCACGATTCCGGCCCCGCTCACGGTCGCGGGGCCGCCTGTCGCACCAGGGTGTCCCAGAGGCCGACGGCCTGGTCCACGGTGGAGCGGAGCCGCTCCACGGGGACGCCGTCGCGCGCCTCGATCGAGAGCCCGTGCAGGATGGTCGCGTAGAAGCCGGCCACGGCGCGTACATCCGTCCCGGGTGCCAACTCGCCTTCGGTGACGGCGCGTTCCAGTCTGCCTTCCAGCTCGGCGACCGTTCTCCGGCGATGGCCGGCCAGATGCTCGGCGACACCTCTGTTCTGGTGGGCGCAGTTGGCGGCCGCGAGGACGATCATGCAGCCGGTCGGGGTGCCCGTGTCGGCGAAGATGTCGATGTTGCCGCGGAGCATGGCTTCGACGGCGGCCCGGGCCGTCGGTTCCTCGCGCAGCGCACGGGCGGTCGCCGAGCCCGTGGTGCTGCCGTAGAGCTCCACGGCCTCGCGGAACAACTGCTCCTTCGACCCGAAGGTGTTGTACAGGCTGGCGGAGTTGATGTTCATGGCGCCGGTCAGATCGGTGAGCTTCGTGCCCTCGTAGCCGAGTTCCCAGAACACCTCCATCGCACGCCGCAGCGCCACCGTGCGATCGAACGCGCGCGGTCGTCCTCTTTCAGCCATATCCGCCTTCTCGTCCGGGAGTTGTTGCCACCTCAGTCTGCCCGGTGTGTATTTTTGGATCGTTCGATCTAAAAATAGCTCACCATGGCGGCGGAAGGTATCGAGATGTCTCAACTCGCGGGCAGAGTGGCGTTGGTGACCGGAGGAAGCCGCGGCATAGGCGCCGCGACCGCTCTCCGACTGGCGGAGGGGGGCGCGGACGTGGCGCTGACCTATGTGAGCGCGGCGGACAGGGCGGCGGAAGTCGTGGCGGCGATCGAGGCGCTGGGCCGCAAGGCGGTGGCCGTCCGGGCCGACAGTGCGGACCCGGCGGCCGTGGTGGATTCCGTCGGGAAGGCCGCGGCCACGTTCGGCCGGCTCGACATCCTGGTGAACAACGCCGGGATCTTCCCCTTCGGACCGGTCGAGGACGTGACCCTGGCCGAGATCGACCGCACGCTCGCCGTTCATGTGCGGGCCGTCTACCTCGCGACCCAGGCCGCCCTCCCCCACATGGGACACGGCGGACGGGTCATCAGCGTCGGGAGCTGCTGGGCCACCCGCGTACCCGTGCCGAACGTGACGTTGTACGCGATGAGCAAGTCGGCGCTGGTCGGCTTCACCAAGGGCCTGGCGCACGACGTGGCGCCCAGGGGCATCACCGCGAACATCGTGGACCCCGGGCCCACGGTGACCGACATGAATCCGGCGGGTACGGACGTGGCCGAGGCGGAGCGCCTGAGGACGGCGGCAAAGGTCATGGGGGCCGACGTGGACGTCGCGAACGCGGTGGCCTTCCTGGCGAGCCCGGAGGCCCAGTGGATCACCGGGACCACCCTGGCGGTGGACGGCGGTTACACAGCCTGACGGTTCCTTCCCCCGCCCCCGCTACGGCTGTGGGGCGCGGGCGTCGTAGCGGGCGAAGGCGCGCCACTTCAGCGCGAGCAGGGTCACGGCGGCCACGCACAGGATGCCGCCGCCGGTGACGGCGACGGCGGGCGAGGCGAGGTCGGCGACCGAACCGGCCAGGAAGTCGCCGAGCCGGGGCCCGCCCGCGACGACGACGATGAAGACGCCCTGGAGGCGGCCGCGCAGTTCGTCGGGCACGGCCGCCTGGAGCATCGTGTTGCGGAAGACCATGGAGACGGTGTCGGCGCAGCCGGCAAGGGCCAGGAACAGCAGCCCGAGCCAGAGGTTGCGGGTGAGTCCGAAGACGGCGATGGCGGCACCCCAGGAGCCGACGGCCAGCAGGATCGCGAGTCCGTGCCGCCGGATCCGGCCGAGCCAGCCGGAGAACACCCCGCCGAGCAGCGCGCCGAGGGCCGGAGCGGCGACGAGCAGGCCCGTGGTCCGGGCGTCACCCCCGTACCAGAGGACGGCGACGGCCGGAAAGAGGGCGCGGGGATGGGCGAGGACCATGGCGCACAGGTCGGTGAAGAAGGTCATCCGCAGATTCGGCCGGGTCCCGAGGAACCGCAGCCCGTCCAGGACGGAGGCCCGCTTGCCCTCCTCGCCGCCCTTGCGGTCGGGCAGCATCGAGGGCAGGCGCCACATCGCGTACAGGGAGGCGGTGAAGCAGACGGCGTCCACGGTGTACGCGGCCCGGTAGCCCCACCAGCCGACGATCAGACCCCCCAGCATCGGGCCCACGAGCGTGCCCGTCGTACCGGTCATCGTCGTCAACGCGTTGGCTGCGGGCAGCTGTTCGGCCGGAAGCAGCCGGGCGATCATCGAGGAGCGGGCCGGGGCGTTGAGGGCGAAGCAGACGGCCTGGAGGGCCACGATCGCATACAGCAGCCCGACGTGCTCGATGCCGACGACGGCCGCCGCCACCAGGACGAGGGAGAGCCCGAACGACCCGGCGGCACTGAACAGCCCGAGCCTGCGCCGGTCGACGGTGTCGGCGACGGCCCCGCCGTAGAGCCCGAAGACGACGAGCGGCACCAGCGAGCAGAACCCGATGAGCCCGACGGAGAACGCGGACCCGGTGATGTCGTAGACCTGGAGCGAGACCGCGAGGGCCGTCATGCCCTGCCCGATCCAGGAAACGGTGTTCCCGAACCAGAGCCGCCGGTAGTCGGGCGAGGTCCGCAGGGGCGTGAGGTCGGCGAGTATATGGGTGCGTCGTGCACGCGGTTCGGCTGATTCGGTCACAGGGGATGGTAGCCAGGGGCCCTCCCGGGTGGCCGAACGGGGCCTGGAGCAGCCCATGCGTACAAGCCGTGCATGGATTCGCCCAGCTATGCGGGCGGCCAGAGGCAGCAGCTCCCGTCAGGTTCCGGCGAAGAATCAGACGCGCACGTCTCGCTGCTGCACTTCCTTGAGGACCGCCGCCACGGCGGTGAAGTCGTTGTCCACGTGAAGCACCGTATGACCATGGTGGACCGCTGTCGCACACACCAGAAGATCGATGGCGCCGGCGGCACGGTGCTGTGCTCGCTGGGTGAGCTTGTACTGTGCGGTCTCGACCCAGCGCCACGCACCCTTGGGGACCGGCGAGAGATAGCAGAGATCATCCAGCTCTTCGGCCAACTCGTCCCGGTGAGCCGGACCTGTGGCCGAATAGAGAAACTCCGTCCTCGTGGGCTCGCAGATGCGGAACACGCCGGCAGCGATGTGCCCCTCCCAGGGCCGCAACGCCCCGGGCGTCCGGAAGAGATGCCAGAGAGCGGACGTGTCGAGGAGGTACGTGATCACTCGAAGGCCGCCCGCCGGGCGCGCTTCGCAGCCGCATGGGCCGCAGCAGCAGCCTCGAACTCGCCCTTCTCACCACGCGCGGCCAACTTCTCGGCAGCCTCCAGTCGCTTGATCCGCGCCACGTAGTCCCGCAAGGCGCCGTTTACCGTCTCCTTCTTCGTCGAGGTGCCCATGAGCCGCATGGCCTCGGCCAACGCCTCGTCATCGAGATCGACCTGGGTCACAGACATACCGGCCACCCTTCGCCATAGTCCACGATATACATACACATGATATGTCACCAACATTCATCTCAGCCACCCCGCGACCGTCGAGGCGAGCGAACTCCGGAGGAGGCGCTCGCGGCCGACCCGGCGCCGCTGGGCGGGTACTGCGCACCTCCCGGCGGGGGGACTCCCTCTACGCCTCGCGAGCATCTCCACCGCCCCATGTATCACCGGACAGGACCTCTGGTGGATACGCCGGGGGCTCGCATCGTCCGCGGTCGCGCACGGGTGAAGGCGGGGCAGTTCCCGCCGTGCGGAATCACTCCGGACATACTCGCGGAGCCTTCCGGCGCACGGACCATCCCCGCGAGCGCGGGGTCGACATCGTCTGGCAGGGCACGACGACGACGCTGCCCGGCCATCCCGGCGAGCGCCGGGTCCACGGCGTAGGAATGCACGCCGTGATCCCGATCCTCGGACCATCCCCGCAGGCGCGGGGTCCACGAGGCCCGGACGGACCTGGAACTGGCCGCCCTCGGACCATCCCCGCAGGCGCGGGGTCCACCGCGAGGACGGCTTCCACGTTCTGCGGCATACGGGACCATCCCCGCAGGCGCGGGGTCCACCCGGCCACGCTCGTGCCTGTGGACGTGGCGGCCGGACAATCCCCGCAGGCGCGGGGTCCACGCCTCCAGGTCGTCCAGGAGGCGGCAGCCCGTCGGACCATCCCCGCAGGCGCGGGGTCCACAGGTTGAGGGCCTTGGCCTGGCCGTCCCAGATGGGACCATCCCCGCAGGCGCGGGGTCCACGTCCGGGGTCGGCGCGCGGTCGCCCTGCTCGCCGGACCATCCCCGCAGGCGCGGGGTCCACGTCGCCCCGGCGTCGATCGGCGGCTTGATCCCCGGACCATCCCCGTAGGCGCGGGGTCCACGGCTTCGCCCTCCTCGAGTGCCCGCAGGATCGCGGACCATCCCCGCAGGCGCGGGGTCCACTCGGCCAGCGGGGAGGCCATGGAGCACGCCTCCGGACCATCCCCGCAGGCGCGGGGTCCACCGGGCCACCACGTCCAGGATCTCCCGGGCCATCGGACCATCCCCGCAGGCGCGGGGTCCACCTCCGCGTGGCGTTCACGATCGTGTCCCAATGCGGACCATCCCCGCAGGCGTGGGGTCCACTTCGGCGTGGTGACCGGTGATACCTGCTTGGTCGGACCATCCCCGCAGGCGCGGGGTCCACCCATCGAGCAGACCGCCCAGCTCCTCAAGAGCCGGACCATCCCCGCAGGCGCGGGGTCCACGCCAAACGGGCGTCGAGAGCTGTGGCGCGTCGCGGACCATCCCCGCAGGCGCGGGGTCCACTCCAGGACCCGGGCGGTCTCGTCCTCGTCCGCCGGACCATCCCCGCAGGCGCGGGGTCCACGTTCACCCGGATGTTCAGGTTCGCGACCTCGCCGGACCATCCCCGCAGGCGCGGGGTCCACGCCCCTGGTCAGTCGGTGAAGAACTGGTAGCCGGGACCATCCCCGCAGGCGCGGGGTCCACTCGGTCGGCCGGGTGCTCGTCGCTGATCAGGGCGGACCATCCCCGCAGGCGCGGGGTCCACGCGACGAGATGAACGCCCGGATACAGCAGGCGCGGACCATCCCCGCAGGCGCGGGGTCCACACCGCCTGGGGCTCCCCGTGGTCGTCACGGACGGGACCATCCCCGCAGGCGCGGGGTCCACCCACCGCCGGGGACGCGGGCCCGAACCCGAGCCGGACCATCCCCGCAGGCGCGGGGTCCACGCCTCTCACCAGCAACTATAGGTGGGGGGCTTCGGACCATCCCCGCAGGCGCGGGGTCCACATGAGGTCGAGGTCGATGACGATGTCGCGCGCCGGACCATCCCCGCAGGCGCGGGGTCCACAACGTCATGGGGTCTGCCGGCAAGGGCGCCGACGGACCATCCCCGCAGGCGCGGGGTCCACTCCGGCCTGTCCTCGAACGCGAGGATCGCTGTCGGACCATCCCCGCAGGCGCGGGGTCCACCACCCACGGCACGCGCTGATGCCGGACACCCGGGGACCATCCCCGCAGGCGCGGGGTCCACGAGCACCCCGTACATCCCGGATTCCGCGAGGACGGACCATCCCCGCAGGCGCGGGGTCCACAGGGCCTTAACCGCCTTGGAGACGCCGGGGGCCGGACCATCCCCGCAGGCGCGGGGTCCACCGTTGCCTTCGGCGCGGCCGGGGCAGCCGCGGAGGACCATCCCCGCAGGCGCGGGGTCCACGCCACGGCTCCCGGTGCGCCGGCGGACGCGGGGGGACCATCCCCGCAGGCGCGGGGTCCACACCTCGGGGTGTCGGCGGTGGCCGAGACCTCCACCGGACCATCCCCGCAGGCGCGGGGTCCACAGCGGGAGAGGTCGGAAGCGCTCGGCGAGTCGCGGACCATCCCCGCAGGCGCGGGGTCCACGTGCGTGCCTTGCGTGCGCGCACCCGGGACAGGGGACCATCCCCGCAGGCGCGGGGTCCACGTCTCGGCGGCGGCCTGGGCCGCTTTCTCCGCCGGACCATCCCCGCAGGCGCGGGGTCCACACCGTGCTACCGGTCCGGGGGTGTGGACGACGCGGACCATCCCCGCAGGCGCGGGGTCCACGGTGGACGCCGACGGGGCGACGGGCGTCGTCTCGGACCATCCCCGCAGGCGCGGGGTCCACCTCCCCCTCGTGATCCGTCATGATTACAAACCCGGACCATCCCCGCAGGCGCGGGGTCCACCTCGGGTCGCGTCGTCACCGGCCTCCACGATCGGGACCATCCCCGCAGGCGCGGGGTCCACGATCTGACGCTGTGAGCGGCCCTCACGGACCGCGGACCATCCCCGCAGGCGCGGGGTCCACACCATGGCGGCTCCCCGCTGTCCTCGCTCTGCGGGACCATCCCCGCAGGCGCGGGGTCCACATCCAGTTCAGCAGATCGGACAGGCCGTCCATCGGACCATCCCCGCAGGCGCGGGGTCCACGTCCGTGCCGGTGATGACGGACAGATCGGCAACGGACCATCCCCGCAGGCGCGGGGTCCACCCGGGCTTGAGACCCAGGCTGCGCCAGATCGACGGACCATCCCCGCAGGCGCGGGGTCCACGGGTGGGGGCTACTGCTGGTAGGCGGTGATCAGGGACCATCCCCGCAGGCGCGGGGTCCACTTCTTGATCTCCGCCGAGGCCTCCACCGCCGACGGACCATCCCCGCAGGCGCGGGGTCCACAACATCTTCATCTCCGCGCTCGGCGTCTCCTTCGGACCATCCCCGCAGGCGCGGGGTCCACGCCGTCAGCGTCGTGACCGGCCTCCCACTGGTCGGACCATCCCCGCAGGCGCGGGGTCCACGAGCCTGAGATGGCCGCTGTCGGGGACGCCAAGGGACCATCCCCGCAGGCGCGGGGTCCACGTTCGCTCGGACCCCGCAGCAACGCTCGCAAACGGACCATCCCCGCAGGCGCGGGGTCCACGCTTCCCCTCGTTAGCGGGACCGCTTCGGCCCCGGACCATCCCCGCAGGCGCGGGGTCCACAGCGCGTCCAGGCGGGCCCGCAGCATCGTCGACGGACCATCCCCGCAGGCGCGGGGTCCACACCGCGCTCAACACCGACAGGTGCGGGCCGTCCGGACCATCCCCGCAGGCGCGGGGTCCACTGCTGGATCGGGCCGCCGCACCAGGCGCACACCGGACCATCCCCGCAGGCGCGGGGTCCACCTGGACCATGACGCCGTGGCCCTTCCCGCCGCAGGACCATCCCCGCAGGCGCGGGGTCCACGCCGGGCGGACCGACTCCATGCGGGTGCCGTCCGGACCATCCCCGCAGGCGCGGGGTCCACACGACCAGGTGATCGCGCTGCCGGACCAGCCGAGGACCATCCCCGCAGGCGCGGGGTCCACTCCGACCCGTCGGTGGCCCGGATCTGGAACTCTGGACCATCCCCGCAGGCGCGGGGTCCACGCGATGCCGGACTCCTGCCAGGTCCGCCCGTAGGGACCATCCCCGCAGGCGCGGGGTCCACTACGGGTCGGCGCCCGGCTCGGCGCACCGGCACGGACCATCCCCGCAGGCGCGGGGTCCACCACGATGCGCGCTCGGACTGCTTCTTGACCCGCGGACCATCCCCGCAGGCGCGGGGTCCACTCCCTCGTCGCCCTCGGCGTCGCACTCCTCACCGGACCATCCCCGCAGGCGCGGGGTCCACTTCCCTCTCTCCGGCCAGCCCGGAAGCTCAGACGGACCATCCCCGCAGGCGCGGGGTCCACATGGCGGTGAGCACCCGGAGCCGGTTCGTCGACGGACCATCCCCGCAGGCGCGGGGTCCACACTTCCTGAGCTGGTCGTTTACCGGGCAGGGTGGCTGTTTTCGTTTACTGATCGTTTCAGAATGCCGCCCGAAGCCGTCGGAGACAGATGATGCTGCAGGCAAGC
>NZ_BMSG01000028.1 GCF_014649035.1 Streptomyces sindenensis | reverse complement strand
GTCCCCGCCGTGACGACGACCGGCCCTCCGGCGGCGGCTACCGCCGCGACGACCGCGACCGCGACACAAGGGACCGGGGCGGTTCCGGTGGTGGCTTCCGTCGCGATGACAGCCGTGGTGGTGGCTTCCGGCGTGACGACAACCGCGGTGGTGGCTTCCGCCGCGACGACCGGGGTGGATACCGAGGCGGCGAGCGCGACGACCGGGACCGTGGCGGTTTCCGGGGGCGCGACGACCGTGACCGCGACCGGGAGCCGATCAAGCGGCTGCCTATCCCGGACGACGTCACGGGCGACGAGATCGACAAGGACGTACGCCAGGAGCTCATGAGCCTGCCGAAGACCCTTGCCGAGGATGTCGCGCGCAACCTCGTCATGGTGGCCCGGCTGATCGACGAGGACCCCGAGCAGGCGTACGCCTACTCCCGTATCGCTCTCCGGCTCGCGTCCCGCGTCGCCGCCGTCCGTGAGGCGGCCGGGTTCGCGGCGTACGCGACGCAGAAGTACGCCGAGGCGCTCGCCGAGTTCCGGGCGGCCCGGCGGATGACCGGGTCCGTCGAGCTGTGGCCCGTCATGGCGGACTGCGAGCGCGGGCTCGGGCGGCCCGAGCGGGCGATGGCCATGGCCGGTGAGCCCGAGGTGCAGAAGCTGGACAAGGCCGGGCAGGTCGAGATGCGGCTCGTGGCCGCCGGCGCCCGCCGGGACATGGGCCAGATCGACGCCGCCATCGTGACGCTCCAGAGCCCCGAGCTGGCGTCCAGCTCCGTGCAGCCGTGGACCCCGCGTCTGCGGTACGCGTACGCGGACGCCCTGCTGGAGGCCGGGCGCGAGGACGAGGCCCGGGAGTGGTTCGGGAAGGCGCTGGAGGCCGACAAGGACGGTTCCACGGACGCGTCGGACCGGCTCGCCGAGCTGGACGGCGTGGAGTTCGTCGACGTCCTCGACGACGACGAGGCGGACGCGGCCGACGAGACCGCGCCTCGTGCCGAGGACGGTCCGGAGGACGGCCCCGAGGACGGTTCCGCCAAGGCCTGATCGCTGATGGGAGGAAGGGGCGGCACTCCGACCGGAGTGCCGCCCCTTCCTCTCGTTCGTCAGCGGGTGGTCAGTCGAGGGCGAGGCTCCGCATGACCAGGCCCGTGGCCGGCTTCGGGCCGAACGACGTCGACTTGCGGGGCATCGTCACGCCCTGCCGGGCCAGGTCCCGGACGACCTCTTCGCGTACGGGATGCATCAGGACCGCCGTGGCGTCGAGACGTTCCGCCTGTTCGACGGCTGCCGCGGTGTCGTGGATGTAGCCGATGTGCTCGGGCGCGTCGGGGGTCCGCCACACCTCGTCGAGCAGCGCGGAGTGCAGGACCGTCGCGTCCAGGGTGCGCCAGGCCTCGGGGCGGTCCGCCCGGACCGTGCGGGCCAGCAGGGCCGCGTCGGGGTGGTCCACCAGGTGGAAGCCGCCGTCGCCGGCGAGGAGGAACGCGTTGCCGGCGGCCGCCGCTTCGGCCAGGACGCCCAGGGCCCGGGGGAGCGGCCCCTCGACCTGCTGGACGCGGAAGTGGCCGGTCAGCGCTTCCAGGGCCCGGGAGACCGGCAGATTGCGCAGGAGCCGGTGGATGGCGCGGACCTGGAGCGGATGGCGGGCCGTGTCGACGAGGAGGACCAGGCCGTGGTCCCAGGGGCCCGGAGCGGTCTGTTCCCGCTGGAGCCGGAGGTAGGTGGCCCAGCGGTGGTGGCCGTCCGCGATGAGCGCCTGGTATCGGGCGAGGTCTGTCTCGATCTCGCTCCGGTCCGCCGGGTCCGTCACCGCCCACAGCCGGTGCCGGAAGCCGTCCTCCGTCGTCGTGGCGAGCAGCGGTTCCCGCAGGACCGTGCGGTCGATGACCGCGGCCGCACCCGTCGGCGTACCCTCGTCGCCGCGGTACGTCAGCAGCAGCGGCTCCAGATGGGCCCCCGTCGTACGCATCAGCTCCGCGCGGTCCGCTACGACGTCGTCCATGACGTCCTCGTGGGGCAGCACGATGCCCGCGGAGGCGGGGGAGAGCGCCAGCGCGCCGATCAGGCCCCGCTGGAGGATCTCGTCGTTGCGCTGCTCGTAGACGTACAGCACCGGGTCAGGGTCCGGGGCGATGACCCCCTCGGCCAGCCAGCGGTCCAGCGTGTCGGCCGCCTGCCGGTGCCGGTCCCGGGCCGTGTCGGCCTGGGGGAGGATGAGGCGCACGATGTTGTGCGGATCCGCGGACTCCAGGTGGTGCAGCCCGTCCGGCCGGACGACCACGTCGTACGGCGGCGAGGTCACGGCGGCAAGGCTGCCGACCCGCTCGGGGACGTAACGCAGTCCGCGGAACGGGATCAGCCGCAGCCCCTGGTCGACGGGACCTGAAGTGTTCATCAGGGCATCGTATGTGTGCCTGGGGCATACGCGATGATCGGGGCAGACGCAGAGGGAAGAGGAGCGACGCATATGAGCCACCAGCAGGACGGTGTTCGGCCGTCGGGGAGTCCGTCGGGGAGTGCCACGGCGCTGAGCGAGGCGTACGACACGGCTCTCCTGGACCTCGACGGGGTGGTGTACGCGGGCGGCGAGGCCATCGTGCACGCCGTGGAGTCGCTGGCCGCCGCACGGGCCGGGGGCATGCACCTCGCGTACGTCACCAACAACGCCCTGCGGACGCCGGACGCGGTGGCGGAGCACCTGACGGAACTGGGTGTGCCCGCCGAACCCTCCGATGTGATCACCTCCGCCCAGGCCGTCGCCCGGCTGGTCGCCGACCAACTGCCGCCCGGGGCCCGGGTGCTGGCGATCGGTGGCGAGGGGCTGCGGGTCGCGTTGCGGGAGCGCGGTCTCAAGCCGGTGGAGTCGGCGGACGACGACCCGGCCGCCGTGGTCCAGGGGTACGGAGGGCCGGACATGACGTGGGGGCGGTTCGCCGAGGCGAGTTACGCGATCCGGCGCGGGCTGCCGTGGTTCGCGTCCAACACCGACCTGACCATCCCGAGCGCCCGGGGCATCGCACCCGGCAACGGGGCCGCGGTCGAGGTCGTACGGATCGCCACCGGGGCCGAGCCGCAGGTCGCGGGGAAGCCGCTGCCGCCGATGCACCGCGAGACCGTGCTGCGGACCGGGGCGAAGCGGCCGATCGTCGTCGGGGACCGGCTGGACACGGACATCGAGGGGGCGTTCAACGGGGGCGTGGACTCCCTGCTGGTCCTGACCGGGGTGACCGACGCGGCCCAGCTCATCGCCGCCCCGCCGGAGCACCGGCCGACCTATGTGGACCGGGACCTGCGCGGGCTGCTGACCGGGCAGCCCGAGGTGGCACGGGACGGCGAGGCGTACCGCTGCGGGGGCTGGGAGGCCTCCGTGCGCGGGGATGCCCTGGCCCTGGACGGGGAAGGCGACGCGCTCGACGGGCTGCGGGCGCTCTGCGCGGCGGCCTGGGCCTTCGCCGGTGCGGGTGCGTGCGGACTGGATGCGGGGAAAGCCGTCGCCGGGCTCCAGCTCTGAACCGGACGCCCCTTGTCCGTCAGGGCGTTGAGCGTGTGGGACGGCCGCCGGGACCCGGGGCGGGAAGTGGAGGATAGGTTAACCTAACCTGGTGCTGCTCGGTGGTCCGCCCGCGCCCCGCGCCGTACCGCTTCACCTCACCGACTCCGGGAGTACGACCATGCAGCGCCTCACCGCGGAATCGGTGACCCTCGGCTACGACCAGCGGGTCATCACCGAGGACCTCTCGGTCGAGATCCCCGACAACTCCTTCACCGTGATCGTCGGGCCCAACGCCTGCGGCAAGTCGACCCTGCTGCGGGCCCTGGCCCGGATGCTGAAGCCGAGCCGGGGGCAGGTGCTGCTGGATGGCCAGGCCATCCACCAGCTGCCCGCGAAGAAGGTCGCCCGGACGCTGGGGCTGCTGCCGCAGTCCTCCACGGCCCCCGACGGAATCACCGTCGCCGACCTCGTCGCCCGCGGCCGCTACCCCCACCAGGGGCTGCTGCGGCAGTGGTCGCCGGAGGACGAGCGGGTGGTCGACGAGTCCATGGAGTCCACCGGCGTCGCCGAGCTCGCCGAACGCTATGTCGACGAGCTGTCCGGCGGTCAGCGCCAGCGGGTCTGGATCGCCATGGCGCTGGCCCAGCAGACCCCGCTGCTGCTGCTCGACGAGCCGACGACGTACCTCGACATCCAGCATCAGATCGACGTGCTGGACCTCTGTGCCGAGCTGCACGAGACGCAGGGACGCACCCTGGTCGCCGTGCTCCACGATCTGAACCACGCCGCGCGGTACGCCACGCATCTCATCGCGATGCGGGACGGGGCGATCGTCGCGGAGGGGGCGCCTTCGGACGTCGTCGACGCGGAGCTGGTGGAGCGGGTCTTCGGGATGCGGTGCCAGGTGATCGACGATCCGGAGACGGGGACGCCGCTGGTCGTGCCGGCCGCGCGCAAGGCGCGGAAGGTTGCCGCCTGAGGGCTCGGTGAGCGTGGAGCCGGGCGTGCGCCGGTGGACGCGCTGTCCTCAACCGCCGGACGGGCTGGATTCGGTGCCCGGACGGGCTTGAACGGCCCGCCCGGACGGGCTCGATTCCCTACAGCAGTGACTTCAGTTTCAGCAGGTCTCTGAAGCCCGCCTCCAGGCGTACGCGGCCCGATGCCCATGCCTTCGCGAAGTTCAGGTCGCCGTCCACCAGGGCCACCAGGTCGTCGCTCGTCATCGCGAGTCTGATCTCGGCCTTCTCCCTGGGCGGTCCCTCCACCGTGTCCGCCACCCGGATCCGGCCATCGGCCAGCCGGCCGGTGAACGTGATGTCGAGGTCCTTGATGTGGCAGCTCAGGGAGCGGTCGAGAGCAGCCGCGCTGCGCACGTCGCCCTCGGCGGCTGCGAGGTTGTCGGAGAGTGTGTCGAGTGCGCTGCGGCACTCCGCCATGGTCGCCATCGTGCTCGACGCTACACCGGCCGGTCGCGGTAGCGTTTCGGCATGAGCGACTGGACGCCGGAGGCGGGGACACCGCCCGTGAGCACGCCCGACGAGCCGGTGGACGGGGAGCCGGCCGCCGCGGCGCCCTCCTTCGAGCCCGCCGGGCCCGCGCCCCTCGGGGTCGTGCGCACCCCCACCGGCCACGCGGCCGTGGACGCCCGGCTGGAGCGTCTCGCCGACGCCGACCACCTCCCGGCGGACGGGCACATCGAGGTGTACGAGGATGTACACCGTGGGCTGCGGGCCGAGCTGACCTCGCTGGACGCCCGTCCGGCCGCTGTACCCGGGCCGCCCGGGAGCGCGGCCGCACCCGGAACCCCATCCGCGTACGACAACACGCACGACCACAGGAGCTGAACCGAACGTGGCAGGAGTGGCACGTCGCCGCCTCGACGCCGAGCTGGTACGCCGCAAGCTCGCCCGCTCGCGCGAGCACGCGAGCCAGCTGATCGCCGCGGGGCGCGTCACCGTCGGCCGGACCACCGCGACCAAACCCGCCACCCAGGTCGAGACGGCCGCCGCGATCGTCGTCACGAAGGACGACGACGATCCGGACTACGTCTCGCGCGGCGGGCACAAGCTGGCCGGGGCGCTCGCCGCCTTCGTCCCGCTCGGGCTGGCGGTGGAAGGACGGCGGGCGCTGGACGCCGGGGCGTCGACCGGCGGATTCACCGATGTGCTGCTGCGGGCCGGGGCCCGGCAAGTCGTCGCCGTGGACGTCGGCTACGGGCAGCTCGCCTGGTCGCTGCGGTCCGATGAACGGGTCGTCGTCAAGGACCGTACCAACGTACGGGAGTTGACTCTGGAGGACATCGACGGGGAGATGGTCGACCTGGTGGTGGGGGATCTGTCCTTCATTCCGCTGGGCCTCGTGCTGCCCGCGCTCGCCCGCTGCGCCGCCCCCGACGCGGACCTGGTCCTCATGGTCAAGCCGCAGTTCGAGGTGGGCAAGGAGCGGCTCGGCAGCGGCGGCGTGGTGCGGAGCCCGGAGCTGCGCGCCGAAGCCGTACGGGAGGTGGCGCGGCGGGCCGGGGAGCTCGGGCTCGGCGTGCGCGGGGTGACGGCCAGTCCGCTGCCCGGGCCCTCGGGCAACGTCGAGTACTTTCTGTGGCTGCGGGCCGGCGCACCCGAGCTGGATCCCGCGGATGTCGACCGTGCAGTGGCGGAGGGGCCCCGTTGACGACGAATGTGACGACCGATACGGCACGAACTGTCTTCCTTCTGGCGCACACCGGCCGCCCGGCCGCGATCCGCAGCGCGGAGCTCGTCGTCCAGGGGTTGCTGCGCAACGGGCTCGGCGTGCGGGTCTCGGCGGCCGAGGCGGCCGATCTGCCGCTGCCGGACACCGTGGAGACCGTCACCGACACCAGCCCCTCCGCGGTCGACGGCTGCGAACTGCTGATCGTCCTCGGCGGCGACGGCACGCTGCTGCGCGGCGCGGAGTTCTCCCGCGCCTCCGGGGTGCCGATGCTCGGCGTCAACCTCGGACGCGTCGGCTTCCTCGCCGAGGCCGAGCGTGACGACCTCGACAAGGTGGTCTCCCGGGTCGTCACCCGCGACTACGAGGTCGAGGAGCGCATGACGATCGACGTCCTCGTGCACAGCAACGGCGACGTCGTGCACAGCGACTGGGCGCTCAACGAGGCGGCCGTGCAGAAGGTGTCGCCCGAGCGGATGCTCGAAGTGGTCCTGGAGATCGACGGCCGTCCCGTCACCGGCTTCGGCTGCGACGGGATCGTCTGCGCGACCCCGACCGGTTCGACGGCGTACGCCTTCTCGGCGGGCGGGCCCGTCGTCTGGCCCGAGGTCGAGGCGCTGCTGATGGTCCCCATCAGCGCCCACGCGCTGTTCGCCAAGCCGCTGGTGACCTCACCCACGTCGGTGCTCGCGGTCGAGGTCCAGCCGCACACCCCGCACGGGGTGCTGTGGTGCGACGGCCGGCGGACCGTGGAGCTGCCCGCCGGCGCCCGGGTCGAGGTGCGGCGCGGCGCGGTGCCCGTACGGCTGGCGCGGCTGCACCAGGCGTCGTTCACCGACCGTCTGGTGGCGAAGTTCGCGCTGCCCGTCTCGGGGTGGCGGGGCGCGCCCCACTGACAGTCACCGGGAGCGCGCGTGGCCCCCGTCCTACCCGGGAGAGTGAATCCGGGAGCGGGGGCCGTCGCGCGTCCGGCCCGGGACCTCGTAAGGTCATGTCCGTGTTGGAGGAGATGCGGATACGGTCGCTCGGAGTCATCGACGACGCGGTGGTGGAGCTGTCACCCGGTTTCACCGCGGTCACGGGCGAGACCGGCGCGGGCAAGACCATGGTCGTCACGAGCCTCGGGCTGCTGCTCGGCGGGCGCGCGGACCCCGCTCTCGTACGGGTCGGGGCCAAGGCCGCGGTCGTCGAGGGCCGGATCACCGTGTCCGAGGGCGACGCGGCGGCGCTGCGGGCCGAGGAGGCCGGGGCGGAACTCGACGACGGCGCGCTGCTCATCAGCCGTACGGTTTCGGCCGAAGGGCGCTCACGGGCCCACCTCGGCGGCAGATCCGTGCCGGTGGGGGTCCTCACCGAGCTGGCGGACGAACTCGTCGCCGTGCACGGCCAGACCGACCAGCAGGGCCTGCTCAAGCCCGCCCGGCAGCGAGGGGCTCTGGACCGGTACGCCGGGGACGGGGTGGAGGTCCCGCACGCCAAGTACGCGGCTGCCTACCGGCGGCTGCGCGCTGTCGCCACGGAGCTGGAAGAGCTGACCACCCGGGCCCGGGAGCGGGCCCAGGAGGCGGATCTGCTGCGGTTCGGGCTGAACGAGGTCGCCGCCGTCGAGCCGTTGCCGGGGGAGGACGTCGAGCTGGCCGCCGAGGCGGAGCGGCTCGGGCACGCGGAGGCCCTCGCCTCCGCCGCCGCCCTCGCGCACACCGCGCTGGCGGGGAACCCGGAGGACCCGGAGAGCGTGGACGCCACCACGGTGGTCGCCGCCGCCGGGCAGGCCCTGGACGGGGTCCGGGCGCACGATCCGGCGCTGGCCGCGCTGGCGGACCGGGTGGGGGAGATCTCCATCCTGCTCGCCGACGTCTCCGGTGAGCTGGCCGGGTACGCCGACCAGCTCGACGCCGATCCGCTGCGGCTGGCCGCCGTGGAGGAGCGCCGGGCCGCGCTGACCGCCCTGACCCGTAAGTACGGCGAGGACATCGCGACCGTGCTGGCCTGGGCCCAGGAGGGCGCCGGCCGGCTCACCGAGCTGGAGGGCGACGACGAGCGGATCGGCGAGCTGACCGCCGAACGCGACGCTCTGCGGGCCGAACTCTCCGTGCTCGGGCAGGCCTTGACCGACGCGCGTACGGAGGCCGCCGCCCGGTTCGCCGAGGCGGTCACCGAGGAGCTGGCCTCGCTCGCCATGCCGCACGCCCGGGTCTCCTTCGCGATCCGGCAGACCGAGGCGGCCGACGAGGCGTCCGGCATCGACATCGGCGGGCGGAGTGTCCTCTACGGCCCTTCGGGCGCCGACGAGGTGGAACTGCTCCTCGCCCCGCACCCGGGCGCGCAGCCCCGGCCGATCGCCAAGGGCGCGTCGGGCGGTGAGCTGTCCCGGGTGATGCTCGCGGTCGAGGTCGTCTTCGCGGGCTCCGACCCCGTACCGACGTATCTCTTCGACGAGGTCGACGCGGGCGTCGGCGGCAAGGCGGCGGTCGAGGTCGGCCGCCGGCTCGCCAAGCTCGCCAGGTCCGCCCAGGTGGTCGTCGTCACGCACCTGCCGCAGGTGGCGGCCTTCGCGGACCGGCAGTTGCTGGTCGAGAAGACCGTGGACGGTTCGGTGACCCGAAGCGGCGTCACGGTCCTGGAGGGCGAGGACCGGGTCCGGGAGCTGTCCCGGATGCTGGCGGGCCAGGAGGACTCCGAGACGGCCCGCGCCCACGCCGAGGAGCTGCTCGCCACGGCGCGCGCCGACGGGTGAGGGGCGGGCGCGCCGTGCCGTCCCGCGCGGCGCGCTCCGCTCCCGGGCGGGTCCGGGTGGGGTGCCCGCGCCCGGACCCGTTCCCCTCCCACCACCGATGACGGTGACTCCGCGTCTCCCTGTTCAGCCGCAATTCACCCGTGAGGGTGATGCGGTGTGGTCGGTTGTCGCCGTGGGCGCGGCAGCAACGTTACGGCGGTGCCGGAACGCGCGTACGGGCTGGCATCCTTGGCGCTGTCCTTGTTCCGCCGACTCCGGAGCCCCGGGGAGCCAATCAACGTGTCACAGCTGCGTACGGTCCAAGTCCTGGGCGGCGGCAGTGCGGGCAGCAGCGCGCACGTCGGTTCGCTGGCCGCCGGGCTGGTGGCGCGCGGGGTGCAGGTGACCGTCTGCGCGCCGGCCGCCGTGGACCGCGCCTACGACTTCACGGCGACCGGAGCCCGTTTCCTTCCGGTGCCCCGGCGCAGCGACCCGGCCGCCGTCGCCGCGTTGCGGGCCGCCTGCACGGGCGCGGACGTCGTCCACGCCCACGGACTCCACGCCGCCGCCCGCACCGCCCTCGCGCTGAGCGGACGCACCGTGCCCCTGGTGACGACCTGGCACACCCGGCGGTACGCGGAGGGCGCCCGCCGCCAGATCCTGCACCTGCTGGAACGGCGCGCCGCACGCGCGGCGGCCGTGGTCCTCGCCCCCTCCTCCGACCTGGTGGACCGGGCCCGGGAACGGGGTGCCCGCGATGCTCGGCTCGCCCCCACGGCCGCCCCGGCCGCGGACCCGGACGGAGCCGTCGACGTCGGCAAGGTGCGAGCCGAACTGGGGGCGGTGGAGCGGCCGTTGCTGATGGCCGTCGGCAGTCTCGTACCGCATCACGGCTTCGGCACCCTGCTGGACGCGGCCCGCGCCTGGCGGCGGCTGGACCCCGTTCCGCTGCTCGTCATCGCGGGGGAGGGGCGCGACCGGGACACCCTGCAACGACGGATCAGGGACGAGGAGCTGCCCGTCTCCCTCATCGGGGCCCGGGACGGCGTGGGCGAGTTGGTCGCCGCCGCCGATCTGGCCCTGCTGCCGAGCCGCTGGGAGGGCCGCTCCCTGCTGGCGCAGGAGGCGCTGCGGTCCGGGGTGCCGCTGGTGGCCACCGCGGTCGGTGGTGTGCCCGAACTGGTCGGCGAAGCGGCTGAGTTGGTGCCGTACGGCAACGCCGAGGCCCTCGCCCGTACGGTCGTGAGGCTGCTCGGGGACCCGGCGGCGCGGGCCCGGCTCGCCGAGGCCGGACGGGTGCAGGCGGCGGGCTGGCCCACCGAGGACGACACGATCGCGCATGTGCTCAGCGTGTACGACGAGCTGGCCCAGCCGCTGGCGACGGGGCGCGGCCGCTGAGCCCGGTGCCCCCCCAGGGCGGGCACCGAGCCGTCGCGTACCCCGGCCGGTCAGGTCGTGTGGCGGCGGGCCCGCAGCGCCAGGCTCAGCGCCAGCACCGTCTGCGGATCGTCCAGGTCCGTGCCCAGCAGCTCGCCGATCCGGGCGAGCCGGTTGTAGAGGGTCTGGCGGTTGAGGTGCAGCTCGCGGGCGGTCTCCGCCTTGCGGCCCGCGTGCGCCAGATAGGCCTGGAGCGTCGGCAGCAGCGGCGGGCGCGAGGTGCGGTCGTGCTCGCGCAGCGGACCGATCGCCCGGTTCACGAACGCCGCCAGGTCCGGATGGTCCCGCAGCCGCCACAGCAGCAGATCGATGTCGAGCCGCCGGGCGTCGTACCAGGGCCGGTCGTCCAGGCCCTGCGCGGCCGTCGATGTCTCCGACGCGTGGCGCAGCCCGGCCCCCGCCGCCGCCCAGCCGCCCGCGACGCCGACCACGACCACCGGCGGCTGCGATCCGGCCCGGTCGAGTCCGGCCCGCTCCACACCCGCCCGCAGCGCCGCCGCCACCCGGTCCGCGACCGCCGTGCGCTCGCCCTCCGAACGCAGCCCCAGCAGCAGCGGAACCCGCCCCTCCACAGGCCGTACACCGAGCAGCACCGGCACCCCGACCGAGGCCAGCTCCTCCAGGACCGCACGGGCCAGCAGCGCCCAGTTGCCCGACGGGGAGAGCTCGGGGGCCAGCCGCATCACCACCGGCAGCAGCGGGGTGTCACCGGGGCGGAAACCGAGCACCCGGGCCTGGCCGGGGGCGTCCTCCGGGGCGATCCGGCCCTCCGCCAGGTCGGTCAGGAAGTCGCCCCGGCCCCGGGCGGCCAGCTCCTCCTCCTGCCGGGCCTGCATCAGCACGACCGCCAGGAGGCCCGCCGCGCGCTCCGCCGCCATCCGGTGCACGGTCGCCAACGGCCCGGCCACCGCGAGCAGCACCAGCCGCGCCCGCACCGAACCGGTCTCGGGCCCGCCGCCGGGCACGTCCACCAGCAGCGCACCGGTCGGCGGGGACTCCCGGGCCGCCCGGTCGCCGCGCATGCCCTCCCAGACCTGGAGCGGATCCGCCCCCACCGGGCCGGTCCCCGTGGACGCCGCGTACAGGAGCTGGCCGTCGGGCGTCTCCAGGAAGACCGGGTTGGCGGTGAAGTCGGCGAGGATCCCGAGAACCTGCGGCACCCCGCCCCCGTCGAGCAGCGCCCGGGTGGCGCGCCGGTGCACCTCCTCCGCCTGCTGGAGCAGCGCGTAGTGCCCGTTGACGATCTCGGTGTGCACCTCCTCGGTCACCGCCACGAACGGCACCTCGCGGTGCAGCTGGACCAGCGGAAGACCGGCCGCGCGGGCGGCGTCCACGATGGAGGCGGGCAGCCGGCCGAAGCGCGGGCCCAGCTCCACCACCAGGGCGGCGATGCCCCGGTCGGCGAGGCGGCGGACGAAGGCGCGCTGTTCGGCGGGGCGGGCGCCCAGGCCGAGCCCGGTCGTCAGGAGCAGCTCGCCGCCCTTGAGGAGCGAGGCGATGTTCGGGACCTCGCCCGCGTGCACCCAGCGCACCGTGCGGTTCAGCCGGTCGGCGCCGGCCACCACCTCCGGGAGCCCGGCGCGCAGCCCCGGCAGCTCCAGCGCCCGCTGCACGGTGATTCCGCTGTGGCTCTCCACGTACCCGGCCCGCTTTCCCCTGGTGCCCTGCCCGCGTCCCGGGCGGTCGTCCTGATCCGGACTGTCCTGTTCAGGACGCTACCGCCCGCCGCCCGGGGTGCGCATGGCAGGGGAGGCCCGGACACCGTGGTCAGGGACGGCCCGGACGCCGTGGTCAGGGACGGCCCGGACGGCCCACCGCCCGTCACCGCTCGGCCAGCAACCCCACCAACGCCCCCCGGCTCCGCCGCAGCGCCTCGATCTGCTCGTCCAGGTCCGCCAGCTCCCCGTCCAGGATCGCCCGCAGCTCCGCACACCAGTCGAAGCCCGCCTGCTCGCCCCGGGCACACGGCAGCACCTGACGGATCACCTCGGTGGAGAGCCCGGCCCGCAGCAGCGCCCGGATCTTCCGTACGGAGGCGACCGCTTCCTCGTCGTACGCGCGATAGCCGTTCGTCCCGCGCCGCGCCTCCAGCAGCCCCTGCGCCTCGTAGTACCGCAACGACCGCGCGCTGACGCCCGTCCGCCGGGACAACTCCCCGATCAGCATGGATTCCCCGCCCTCGACGCTTGACCTTCACACCGGTGTCAAGCTCTAACGTCCCGGCCATGAACGAAGATTCCCCGCACATCGCGCACCTCGACGGCCGGCCGGCGACCACCGGTGACCTGGCCCCGCTCGCCTTCGCGGGCCACGCCCACTTCACCGCCGCCCAGATCCGCGACGGGCGGATCCGGGGGCTGGACCTCCATCTGGAGCGGCTGCGGTCCGCGTCGGTGGAGCTGTTCGGCCGGGCCCTGCCCGAGGACGTGGTCCGCGCCCACCTCCGTACCGCCCTCGCCGCCGCCCCGGCCGCCGACCTCTCGCTGACCGCCACGGTCTCCTCCACGGCCGGCGAGTTCGCCGCGCCCGACGGCGACCCGGCACTCCTGGTGCGGACCGGACCGCCGTCGTCCGGGCCCGCCGGTCCGCTCGCCCTGGCCGCGGTGGAACACGAACGGTTCCTGCCGCACATCAAGCACGTAGGCGAGGTGGCCAAGACGCACCTGCTCCGGCAGGCCGTCGCCGACGGCTTCGACGACGCCGCCTTCCTGGACCGGGAGGGCCGCTTCAGCGAGGCGACCATCTGGAACCTGGTGTTCTGGGACGGGGACGCGGTGGTGTGGCCCGAGGCCCGGATCCTGACCGGTACGACCCTGGGCATCGTCCGCCGACAGCTGGACCGGCTGGGCATCGGCCAGCGGGTCGCCCCGGTCACCCCCGACGACCTGCCCGCCCTCGCGGGCGCGGCCGTCATGAACTCCTGGACCCCGGGGATCCCCGTCCACCGCGTCGGCTCCGCCGAACTGCCCGCCGCGCCCCGGTTCCTGGAGATCCTGCACCGGGCGTACACGGCCGAACCGCCCGCCGCGCCGTGAGGAGCGCGACGGGCGGTCCGGTGACCTGCCTCAGCCCACGTACGCGCCGCTGGCCGTCAGCCGCAGGGCCGTGTCGATCAGCGGGACGTGGCTGAACGCCTGCGGGAAGTTCCCCACCTGGCGCTGGAGGTTCGAGTCCCACTCCTCGGCCAGCAGGCCCAGATCGTTGCGGAGCGACAGCAGCTTCTCGAAGAGCTGGCGCGCCTCGTCGACCCGGCCGATCATCGCCAGGTCGTCCGCCATCCAGAACGAGCAGGCGAGGAACGCGCCCTCGTCGCCCTCCAGACCGTCGACGCCCGCGTCCTCGCCCTCGGTCGGGTAGCGCAGGATGAAGCCGTCCTCCGTGGACAGCTCCCGCTGGATCGCCTCGATCGTGCCGATGACCCGTTTGTCGTCCGGCGGCAGGAAGCCCATCTGCGGGATGAGCAGCAGGGAGGCGTCCAGCTCCTTCGACCCGTAGGACTGGGTGAAGGTGTTGCGCTCCTTGTCGTAGCCGCGCTCGCAGACGTCCCGGTGGATGTCGTCGCGGAGCTCGTACCACCGCTCCAGCGGGCCCTCCACGTCACCGGACTCGACCAGTTTGATCGTCCGGTCGACCGCGACCCACGCCATCACCTTCGAGTGCACGAAGTGGCGGCGCGGCCCGCGCACCTCCCAGATGCCCTCGTCGGGCTCCTCCCAGTGCTTCTCCAGATACTCGATCAGCTTGAGCTGGAGCCCCATGGCGTAGTCGTTGCGGGTCAGGCCCGTCATGTGCGCCAGGTGCAGCGCCTCGGTGACCTCGCCGTACACATCCAGCTGGAGCTGGTTGGCGGCGCCGTTGCCGACGCGGACCGGGGTGGAGTTCTCGTAACCGGGCAGCCAGTCCAGCTCCGCCTCGCCGAGCTCGCGCTCGCCGGCGATGCCGTACATGATCTGGAGGTTCTCCGGGTCGCCCGCCACCGCCCGCAGCAGCCACTCGCGCCAGGCCCGGGCCTCTTCCCGGTAGCCGGTGCGCAGCAGCGAGGAGAGGGTGATCGCGGCGTCCCGCAGCCAGGTGTAGCGGTAGTCCCAGTTCCGTACGCCCCCGATCTCCTCGGGCAGCGACGTGGTCGGCGCGGCGACGATGCCACCGGTCGGCGCGTACGTGAGGGCCTTGAGCGTGATCAGGGAGCGGACGACCGCCTCCCGGTAGGGCCCGTGGTACGTACACTGCTCGACCCATTCGCGCCAGAAGTTCTCCGTCGCCTCCAGCGAGTTCTCCGGTTCGGGGAGGGCGGGCGGCTCGTGGTGCGAGGGCTGCCAGCTGATCGTGAACGCCACCCGGTCCCCGGGGCCCACCGTGAAGTCGGAGTACGTGGTCAGATTCTGGCCATACGTTTCCGCTTCGGTGTCCAGCCAGACCGAATCCGGGCCGGCGACCGCGACCGTCCGGTTGTCGACCTTGTGCACCCACGGCGTCACCCGGCCGTAGCTGAACCGCATCCGCAGCTCCGAGCGCATCGGCACCCGGCCGCTGACACCCTCCACGATCCGGATGAGCTGGGGCGCGCCGTCACGCGGCGGCATGAAATCGGTCACCCGTACGGTGCCGCGCGGTGTGTCCCACTCCGATTCCAGGATGAGGGAGTCGCCGCGGTAGCGCCGCCGGTCGGCAAAGGCCGGTTCCGTCCCCTCCGCTCTCGCGGGGCCCAGGCGCCAGAAGCCGTGCTCCTCGGTGCCCAGCAGCCCCGCGAAGACGGCGTGTGAGTCGAAGCGGGGGAGGCACAGCCAGTCCGCTGTGCCGTCCCGGCAGACCAGGGCGGCGGTCTGCATGTCTCCGATGAGTGCGTAATCCTCGATGCGCCCGGCCACGTGCGTCTCCAGTCGAACGGCCATGTCGCCCCGTCAAAGGGCGCTTACTGCGGGTCAAGGGGGTCGTAGGGTCTTTCACCCGGGAAGATCCGACGAGTTCCTGTACCGGTGGGCGGCCTGGGTGGTGCCGCCGCCCCGGCCGTCTCGGCAGCGAGTGTTTGAGCAGGATACGACGCACGATGAAGATCCGCGCGACGGTGTCCGCAAGATCTCTGAGCTGATCGGGTGGGACGTGAAATGACTGCGGTGAAGCTGTGACGCCTCTGTGCAGGGTGTGGCCGGAAGCAGCCTCCCCCCGTCGCTGTTACCCTGGTAGCCCGTGGACGGTGGTCGTCTCTGACAGCGGACGAGGCCCCCGAACCGCAGCGTCGGCACCCCCGGAATCCCCGGTTCGGCTGCCGTACGCACCTCAGAATCGCGACCACGGGAGCCCCCTTTGGCTATGCAGCCCACATCCACGACGACCAAGCACATCTTCGTCACCGGGGGTGTCGCCTCCTCCCTCGGCAAGGGTCTGACTGCCTCCAGCCTGGGTGCCCTGCTCAAGGCACGGGGCCTGCGGGTCACCATGCAGAAGCTCGACCCCTACCTCAACGTCGACCCCGGCACGATGAACCCGTTCCAGCACGGTGAGGTGTTCGTCACCAACGACGGCGCCGAGACCGACCTGGACATCGGCCACTACGAGCGCTTCCTCGACGTCGACCTCGACGGCTCCGCCAACGTGACGACCGGCCAGGTCTACTCCCAGGTCATCGCCAAGGAGCGGCGCGGCGAGTACCTGGGCGACACCGTCCAGGTCATCCCGCACATCACCAACGAGATCAAGCACCGCATCCGCCGCATGGCGACCGACGACGTGGACGTCGTCATCACCGAGGTCGGCGGCACGGTCGGCGACATCGAGTCGCTGCCGTTCCTGGAGACCGTCCGCCAGGTCCGCCACGAGGTCGGCCGGGACAACGTCTTCGTCGTGCACATCTCGCTGCTGCCCTACATCGGCCCCTCCGGCGAGCTGAAGACCAAGCCCACCCAGCACTCGGTCGCCGCCCTGCGCAACATCGGCATCCAGCCGGACGCCATCGTGCTGCGCGCCGACCGCGAGGTCCCCACCGCCATCAAGCGCAAGATCTCGCTGATGTGCGACGTCGACGAGGCCGCCGTGGTAGCCGCCATCGACGCCAAGTCGATCTACGACATCCCCAAGGTGCTGCACACCGAGGGCCTGGACGCCTACGTCGTGCGCAAGCTCGACCTGCCCTTCCGCGACGTCGACTGGACCACCTGGGACGACCTGCTGGACCGGGTCCACAACCCCGACCACGAGGTCACCGTCGCGCTGGTCGGCAAGTACATCGACCTGCCCGACGCCTACCTCTCGGTCACCGAGGCGATCCGTGCCGGCGGTTTCGCCAACAAGGCCCGGGTCAAGGTCAAGTGGGTCACCTCCGACGACTGCCGCACCGCCGCCGGAGCGGCCGAGCACCTCGGCGACGTGGACGCGGTCCTCATCCCGGGCGGCTTCGGCGAGCGCGGCGTCGACGGCAAGGTCGGCGCCATCCGCTACGCCCGCGAGAACAAGGTCCCCCTCCTCGGCCTCTGCCTCGGCCTCCAGTGCATCGTGATCGAGGCGGCGCGCAACCTCGCCGAGATCCCCGACGCCAACTCCACCGAGTTCGACGCCGCCACCTCCCACCCCGTCATCTCGACGATGGAGGAGCAGCTCGCGTACGTCGAGGGCGCGGGCGACCTCGGCGGCACCATGCGGCTCGGCCTCTACCCGGCCAAGCTCGCCGAGGGCTCCGTGGTGCGCGAGGCGTACGCGAACGAGCCGTACGTCGAGGAGCGCCACCGCCACCGCTACGAGGTCAACAACGGCTACCGCGCCGAGCTGGAGAAGAAGGCCGGACTGGTCTTCTCCGGCACCTCCCCGGACAACAAGCTCGTCGAGTACGTCGAGTACCCGCGCGAGGTCCACCCCTACCTGGTCGCCACCCAGGCGCACCCGGAGCTGCGCTCGCGCCCGACCCGCCCGCACCCGCTCTTCGCGGGGCTGGTGAAGGCCGCCGTCGCGCGCCAGGTCGCCGCCGCGAAGGGCGCGGACGCGTAGGGGGTGTCCGGCGGATCCCGGCCGGGTCCGCGCCCTGATCCGCAGGGCACCCCCTGACACCGAGGCATTACGGTTGACCGGGGTACGGATCCGCAGCGGATCCGTACCCCGGTTTCCTTTTGGTTCGTGGGAGGACGTAGGTACATGGGTATCCAGGACACGCCCGAGGAGTGGCAGGTCACCGCGACGGTGACCCCCTTCACCGGCAACAAGACCAGCGTCCGCACCGACCAGGTGGTGATGCCCGACGGTTCCGTCCACGGCCGTGACTACCAGGTCCACCCGGGCTCCGTCGCCGTCCTCGCGATCGACGACGAGGACCGGGTCATCGTGCTGCGCCAGTACCGCCACCCGGTACGCCACCGGCTCTGGGAGATCCCGGCCGGACTGCTCGACATCCCCGGCGAGAACCCCCTGCACGCCGCTCAGCGCGAGCTGTACGAGGAAGCGCACGTCAAGGCCGAGGACTGGCGGGTGCTGACCGACGTCTACACCACGCCCGGCGGCTGCGACGAGGCCGTGCGGATCTTCCTGGCCCGCGATCTCTCCGAGGCGGAGGGCGAGCGGTACGCGGTCGCCGAGGAGGAAGCCGACATGGAGCAGGCCCGGGTGCCGCTGGACGAGCTGGTCCGCTCGGTCGTCGCGGGGGACCTGCACAACAACTGCCTCGTCGTCGGGGTCCTCGCCCTCACCGCCGTCCGTGCGGGCGACGGCGTCGACTCGCTGCGCCCCGCCGAAGCACCGTGGCCGGCCCGGCCTTTCGAAGCCTGACGGTCCGTCCGCCCCCCCCGGGCACTCCCGGTCGTACGAGATGAAGAAAAGCTGATCCGATCGGGGGATATCGGGGGCGGCCCCGCCTCGCTCCGCGGTGATCGTCCCCGCCGCTGAACTACGCTCGAACCGCGTCCGACCGGAGTTCCGGCGGGCATCGCGCGCAGCGAAGTGGAGCGTGGCTCGTGACCGATCAGGCGGTGGACACCAGCGGCCCGGCGAAGGCCCCGGGGGCCGAGGAGCAGTCCGGCGCCGCCCCACCCCGATTCTTCGGCCGCGAACGGGAGTTGAAGGATCTCCGGGCGGACATCGTGCGCGCCGGCCTGGACACCCTGGCCGGCCGCAAGACCCCCCGCGCCCGGGTCCTGCTCATCGCGGGCCGCCCCGGCTCGGGCCGCAGCGCTCTCGCCGAGGAACTGGCCGGGGTGCTCACCGGAACCGACGTCGCCGGGGCCGCCCGGTCCGCCACGGGCGCCCTGCCCTGGGCCGTCGCCGGTACGGGCTCCGGCGACTACCCCGACGGGGTGCTCCGGGTCGGCCTCACCGACCCCGACGGCGAGCGGGTCCCCACCGAACGCACCGCCGGCGAGATCCTCGGCCTCCTCGGGATCGCGGTCCCGCCCGGCGCCGACCAGGACGAACTGTCCGAGATGGTCCGCGAGGCCCTGGCCGGGCGCCGCCTCGTCCTGGTCCTCGACGACGCGGCCGACGCCGAACAGGTCGACCCGCTGCTCCCGGACAACCCCGACTGCCTGGTCCTCGCCACCGCGACCGGGCCGCTGACGGGCATCCCCGACGTCCGGCCGTGCACCCTCGGCGGGCTGGAGAAGGGCGCGGCGGTGCGGCTGCTGGCCCGCGCCATCGGCCAGGTCCGCATCACCGTCGACCCCCGCACCGCGGAGCGGCTGGCCGAGGAGTGCGGGGGACAGCCCGCGGCGCTGGCCCTGATGGGCGGCCTGCTCGCCGCCCACCCCATGGCCTCCGTCGCCGATGTCGCGGGGCAGTTGCGCGAGTTGCCCGACCCCGACGAACAGCAGCCCGTCGGCGCCCGCCCGCTGGCCCGCGCCTTCCGGCTCGTCCACGACTCCCTGCCGCAGACCGCCGCCCGGATACTGCGCCTGCTGGCCCTCGCCCCCGCCGGGCTCGCCGACGCCCACACCGCCTCCGCGCTGGCCGGCTGCTCGGTCTCCGCCGCCCGCGCCACCCTCGACGACTTTGTGAAGCTCGGGCTGCTGCGGACGGACGGCGCGGCCCACCCCCAGTACGCGGTCCCCGGCTGCCTCGCCCCGATGCTGCGGGCGCTCCTGGAGGACCGGGACCGCCCGGCCGAGATCCAGCTGGCCCGCGCCCGGATGCTGGAGCGGACCGTGCGCCGGCTCCAGGCCTGCCGTGCGATCACCGAGCCCGAGGGGTCGGCCGCCCACGGCAAGCTCGCCGGACTGCCCCGTTCGCTGCGCTTCCCGAACGCCGAGGAGGCGGGCGCCTGGCTGCGGGTCCGCCAGCCCGCCCTGCTCGCCTCCGCCCGGCTCGCCGTGGCCGACGGTGAGCTGGACACCCTGGCGCGCCGCCTGGTCGCGGCGCTGGTGCGGGCACTGGCGGCGCACCGGGGGACCGAGGAGGCCGCCCCCGAGCTGTACGGGCTGCACGGTCTGGTCCTGGACGTGGCACGCCGCCGCCAGCTGCCCCGCGAACAGGCAGCCGCCCTGCTGAACCTCGCCGATCTGGACGTCCGCACCGGCCGCACCCGGGAGGCACTGACCCGCTACCGGGCCGCGCTGGACGCCGGAAAGGCCGCGAAGGACCTCTACGCCACCGGCCGCGCGATGGAATCCGTAGGCGGCGCGTACGAGGAGCTGGGGGACTACCACCGGGCCGCCGACTGGTACGGCCGGGCGCTCTCCCAGCGCCTCACCCAGGGGGAGCGGGCGGACGAGGCCCGGCTCTACGGGCGGCTCGGGGCGGTCCACACGTACGCCGGGCGCTACGGCGAGGCCCTGCGGAACTGGCGCGCCGCGGCCTCCGGCCACCGCAGGCTCGGCGACCCGGCGGCCCAGGCGCGCTCGCTCAGCGAGGCGGCGCGGGTCCAGGAGTACGCGGGCCGGCCGCACGAATCGCTCCAGACCTGCCGGGAGGCCGTCGAGCTGGCCCGGCGCGCCGGTGACGTGCGGCTTCAGGCCGCGCTCCAGCTGCGGTTGGCGGACACGCTCGACCGGCTCGGGGACCCCGCGGCGGCCCGGTTGCATCGGGGCACCGCCGAGAGATTGCTGGGCGAGGAGGCCTCAGCCTACGAAATCCGCAGTGCTTCGACAGAAAATTAATGCTTTGTAAGGCTAGACAGCGCGAAGTCCTTCATTAGACTGGCTCTGCCGCGTTCCTCCGTGGCGTCTCCATTTATGATGTATATGTCCGGGTGTGCACCACTGTGCCCGGATGACCCTCCGAGCCAAGGACCGTGATCGACGTGAAGGTCGGCATCCCCCGCGAAGTCAAGAACAACGAGTTCCGGGTGGCGATCACCCCCGCCGGAGTGCATGAGCTCGTCCGCCACGGCCACCAGGTCGTCATCGAGCACGACGCCGGTGTCGGCTCGTCCATCCCCGACGCGGAGTACGTCGCCGCCGGCGCCCGGATCCTGGCCACCGCCGACGAGGTCTGGGCCGCCGCCGACCTGCTGCTGAAGGTCAAGGAGCCGGTCGCCGAGGAGTACCACCGCCTCCGCAAGGACCAGACGCTCTTCACCTACCTGCACCTCGCCGCCTCCCGTGAGTGCACCGACGCGCTGCTGGCCTCCGGCACCACCGCCATCGCCTACGAGACGGTCGAGACCGCGGGCCGCGCGCTCCCGCTGCTGGCCCCGATGTCCGAGGTCGCGGGCCGCCTCGCCCCGCAGGTCGGCGCGTACCACCTGATGCGCTCGGCCGGCGGCCGCGGTGTGCTGCCCGGGGGCGTCCCCGGCACCCACGCAGGCAAGGCCGTCGTCATCGGCGGCGGTGTCTCCGGCTGGAACGCCACCCAGATCGCCGTGGGCCTCGGCTTCCACGTCACGCTGCTCGACCGTGACATCAACAAGCTCCGCGAGGCCGACAAGATCTTCGGCACCAAGGTGCAGACCGTCGTCTCCAACGCCTTCGAGCTGGAGAAGGCCGTCGTCGAGGCCGACCTCGTCATCGGCGCCGTGCTGATCCCCGGAGCCAAGGCCCCGAAGCTGGTCACCAACGAGCTCGTCGCCAAGATGAAGCCCGGAAGTGTACTTGTCGACATTGCAATCGACCAGGGCGGCTGCTTCGAGGACTCGCGTCCGACGACCCACGCCGAGCCGACCTTCCCGGTCCACAACTCGGTCTTCTACTGCGTCGCCAACATGCCCGGCGCGGTCCCGAACACCTCCACCTACGCGCTCACCAACGCGACTCTTCCCTACATCGTGGAGCTCGCCAACCGCGGCTGGGCCGACGCCCTGCGTCGCGACGCCGCGCTGGCCAAGGGCCTCAACACCCATGAGGGACAGGTGGTTTACCGCGAGGTGGCCGAGGCGCACGGCCTCCCGCACGTCGAGCTGAGCACGCTCCTCGGCTGACGGGTCAACCCCCTCCGTCAACATCGCACGTCCGGCCGGACCTTGCCGCGCAAGGTCCGGCCGGACGCGTATCGGGCCCGGTGAGGCCCTTGTGCGACTCGCGCCGAACGTAGCCCTTTACCCGTTTCGTGCAGCGGTGAAATGTGCGGCTTGGTCGCTGTGCACCCTTGACAGCGAGGCGTTCGATTGCCGACACATCGGGCCGGGTCCGGCGGATTGTGTTGCTGCGGACCGGTGACACGCCATAGAGTCGCCAATCGTCGGCATGGTGCCACGCTGACCTATCGATAAGTTTCCTGGTCACATCCAAGGAGGTAAGACGACTTGTGAATGAGTCGACAATTACTCCTGGGGGTGGTCAACCAGGGATGCCTGTACGGGGTCTGAGCCCGACCGGGCTCGAAGCTGTCGGCTCCGTCGCGGTCCGCACCTTCGCCACCCAACAGCACATGACGACAGCCCCCCAGATGATGGACGGCCCACACGTGAACGCCACGGCCGGCAACGAGAGCAGCCGGGACACCGACCGCTTCGCCGACTTCGCCGAGGTGCCCGAGGGGCACTTCTACGACCCCGACGCCGAGTACGAACCCGATCCGGAGTACGCGGCCACCCTCGCGCCGGACGCCGCGCGTCAGCGCCGCGAGCGCATCGGCCCCACCGGACGGCCCCTGCCGTACTTCCCGATCCCGGGTCCCCTGACCGACCACGGCCCCGCGAAGATCATCGCGATGTGCAACCAGAAGGGCGGCGTCGGCAAGACCACGTCGACCATCAACCTGGGCGCCGCGCTCGCGGAGTACGGACGCCGGGTCCTGCTCGTCGACTTCGATCCGCAGGGCGCGCTCTCCGTCGGCCTCGGGGTCAACCCGATGGAGCTGGACCTCACCGTCTACAACCTGCTCATGGAGCGGGGCATGGCGGCCGACGACGTCCTGCTCAAGACGGCGGTCCCCAACATGGACCTGCTGCCCAGCAACATCGACCTCTCCGCCGCCGAGGTGCAGCTCGTCAGCGAGGTGGCCCGCGAGTCCACGCTCCAGCGCGCCCTGAAGCCGCTGATGGCCGACTACGACTACATCGTGATCGACTGTCAGCCCTCCCTCGGCCTGCTCACCGTGAACGCCCTGACGGCCGCTCACAAGGTCATAGTGCCGCTGGAGTGCGAGTTCTTCGCGCTGCGCGGGGTGGCGCTGCTCACCGAGACCATCGAGAAGGTCCAGGAGCGGCTCAACCCGGAGCTGGAGCTCGACGGCATCCTCGCCACGATGTACGACTCCCGCACGGTGCACAGCCGTGAGGTCCTGGCGCGCGTCGTCGAGGCCTTCGACGAGCACGTCTACCACACGGTCATCGGGCGCACGGTCCGCTTCCCGGAGACCACGGTCGCCGGTGAGCCCATCACCACCTACGCCTCCAACTCGGTCGGCGCCGCCGCCTATCGCCAGCTCGCCAGGGAGGTGCTCGCCCGGTGTCACGCCGAGTGAGTCTGCCGGGGGCCGACGAACTGTTCCGTACCACCGGAGGCGGGATGGGCCTTCAGCCGTCCTCCCCCGCGGAGCGGCGGCGCAAGGCGAACGGCGAGCCGCGGGTGCCCGCGCCCGCCGGGGAGAGCGACCCCTCCGGCCAGACCCCGTCGTCCGCCGGCCGTGAGGAGCACGCCGCGGCCGACGCCGACGGCGGCGACTCGCGCGGCCGTGGCGCCGAGGGCGAGCGGGCCCCGTCCGCCAAGGCCGCCGGAGAGCGCCCCGCCGCCCCGGCCGAACAGCCCCCCGCGGTCCAGCCCCAGCGCCGACGCGGCGGCGCCCGCGGCGCGAACCGCCGCCCCAGCGGCCGGGAACGCCACGACGAGAAGATCACGGTCTACGTCTCCGCCGAGGAGCTGATGGACCTCGAACACGCCCGGCTCGTCCTGCGCGGCGAACACGGCCTCGCCGTCGACCGGGGCCGGATCGTCCGCGAGGCGGTGGCGGTGGTCCTCGCCGACCTGGAGTCCCGGGGCGACGCGAGCATCCTCGTACGGCGGCTGCGCGGCCGCTGAGCGGCACGGCACGGGTAGCCTGCCCCGCAGGACCCGCCCACCCGCCACCGGGGCCCACCCCCGCCGCCCCACCCCTGGATTCCCATGCCCACGCCCGACGACCCCGCCGCCCCACGCCGCCGCGCCCTGGGCCGGGGGCCGGGCGTGGCGGCGTTCCCGGAGCCGGAAGCCGTACCGGAACCCGTGACCGAACCGGAGCGCGTACCGGAGCGCGTACCGGAGCCGGAGGCCCCTCCCGTACCGCCGGCCGGGCCGGAGCCCGTGGAAGAGAGCGAGGAGGGCGAGGAGCGGCCTGAGAGCGACGACCGGCGGTTCACCGTCCGCCTCGTGAACTTCGAGGGCCCCTTCGACCTCCTCCTCCAGCTGATCTCCAAGCACAAGCTGGACGTGACGGAGGTCGCGCTCTCCAAGGTCACCGACGAGTTCATGGCGCACATCCGCGCCATGGGACCCGACTGGGACCTCGACCAGACCACCGAGTTCCTCGTCGTCGCCGCCACCCTCCTCGACCTGAAGGCGGCCCGGCTGCTGCCCGCCGCCGAGGTGGAGGACGAGGCGGACCTGGCGCTCCTGGAGGCGCGGGACCTGCTCTTCGCGCGGCTGCTCCAGTACCGCGCGTACAAGCAGATCGCCGAGATCTTCCAGGGCCGCCTGGAGGCGGAGGCCCGCCGCCACCCGCGTACGGTCGGACTGGAGGACCAGCACGCCGAGCTGCTGCCCGAGGTGGTCATCAGCATCGGGCCCGAGGGCTTCGCCAGGCTCGCGGTGAAGGCGATGCAGCCGAAGCCGAAGCCCCAGGTGTACGTGGACCACATCCACGCCCCTCTGGTCAGCGTCCGGGACCAGGCGGGCCTGGTGGTGGAGCGGCTGCGCGCGGCCGGGGAGGCGGTCAGCTTCAGGACGCTGACCGAGGACGCCCCGGACACCCTGACCGTGGTGGCCCGGTTCCTGGCCCTGCTGGAGCTGTACCGCGAGAAGGCCGTCACCCTCGACCAGGACGAGGCGCTGGGCGACCTGCTGGTGGCCTGGTGCGGCGGGGAGGGCGCGGACCCGGTGGTGACGGACGAGTTCGACCAGGAGCTGAACGGCGGCACGGAAGAGGAGGGCGCAGGGAATGAGTGAGCAGCCGGAACGGGACGAGGGCGCGGTCGCCTCGCTCGACCTCAAGCCCGCCCTGGAGGCGATCCTCATGGTCGTCGACGAGCCCGCCACCGTCGACCACCTCGCCAAGGTGCTCCAGCGGCCCCGCCGGGCCGTGGCGGACGCGCTGCGGGAGCTGGCCGACGAGTACACCGTGCAGCGCCGGGGCTTCGACCTGCGGCTCGTCGCGGGCGGCTGGCGGTTCTCCACCCGGCCCGAGTACGCGGCGGCCGTGGAGGGCTTCGTCCTGGACGGCCAGCACGCCCGGCTCACCCAGGCCGCGCTGGAGACCCTGGCGGTCGTCGCGTACCGGCAGCCGGTGAGCCGCTCGCGGGTCTCGGCGGTCCGCGGAGTCAACTGCGACGGGGTCATGCGGACCCTCCTCCAGAGGGGCCTGGTGGCCGAGGCGGGCGCGGAACCCGAAACAGGTGCGATCCTGTACAGGACGACGAACTACTTTCTGGAGCGAATGGGCCTGCGCGGCCTGGACGAGCTCCCGGAGCTCGCGCCCTTCCTCCCGGAGGCGGACGCGATCGAGGCTGAGACGCTAGAGGGTGTGCCGTCGTTCGATCCGGACGCACCGGACACCCCGGATACTCACGCAGACGACAAGACGGAATTTTGATGCGAAGCAGTGGCAGGAACAGCGGAAGCGGCAGCGGCGGTCAGGGCGGCCGGAGTGGCGGCCAGGGCGGTCGCCCCGGCGGTCAGGGCGGCGGCGGCCGCGGCCAGGGTGGCCGCAGCGGCGGCGGATCCTTCCGCCAGGGCCCGGGCGGCGGCCAGGGCGGCGGCGGACGGGGCGGCAGCGGTCAGGGCGGTCGTTCCGGCGGCCAGGGTGGCCGTCAGGGCTTCCAGGGCGGACGCGACGAGCAGGACCAGCGCCCCCGCCGTCCCCGCCCGGAGGAGCGCCGCTACGACGTCGGCAACGACGCCCCCGGCGCCCGGGGCGGCCAGGACGGCCCCCGCAAGGGCCGTGGGTCGGCGGCCCGCGGCGGCGCCAAGGGCGGCCCGAAGTCCGCGCAGGGCGGCAGCGGCGGCGGCTTCCGGCGTGGCGGCAGTCCCTCGCGCCCCCGTGAGCTGGACGCCAAGATCGAGCAGCGCAACCGCGACCGGTACGCCAACAAGCCCGACATCAAGCTGCCCAAGACCCACCCGGGCGCCGAGCAGGAGGGCGAGCGGCTGCAGAAGGTCCTCGCCCGGGCCGGCATGGGCTCGCGCCGCGCGTGCGAGGAGCTGATCGAGCAGGCCCGCGTCGAGGTCAACGGCGAGATCGTCGTCGAGCAGGGCATGCGCGTCGATGTGCACAAGGACGAGATCAAGGTCGACGGCCTGACCGTCGCCGCCCAGTCGTATCTCTTCTTCGCGCTGAACAAGCCCGCCGGGGTCGTCTCCTCGATGGAGGACCCGGACGGCCGCCAGTGCCTCGGCGACTACGTGAACAACCGCGAGACGCGGCTGTTCCACGTCGGCCGGCTCGACACCGAGACCGAGGGCATCATCATGCTCACCAACCACGGTGAGCTGGCCCACCGCCTCACGCACCCGAAGTACGGCGTGAAGAAGACCTACCTGGCCGCCATCCAGGGCCCGCTGCCGCGCGACCTCGGCAAGCGGCTCAAGGACGGCATCCAGCTGGAGGACGGGTACGCCCGCGCCGACCACTTCCGGGTCGTCGAGAACACCGGCAAGAACTACCTGGTCGAGGTCACCCTCCACGAGGGCCGCAAGCACATCGTGCGCCGGATGCTGGCCGAGGCCGGCTTCCCGGTCGAGCGGCTCGTGCGGACGTCCTTCGGGCCGATCCCGCTGGGCGACCAGAAGTCCGGCTGGCTGCGCCGCCTCACCAACACCGAGGTCGGCATGCTGATGCGCGAGGTCGGCCTCTAGGCCGGTCGGCCTGGCAGCGCTCTTCCCCGAGGCCCGCGGCCGGTTCCGTCCGAACTTTCCGGACGGAACCGGCCGCGGGCCTTTCGCTGCCCCCGCCCACCCTTTATAGTCAGAGTGACTATAAAAAAGGAGGCGGGCCCGTGAGCCTCGCGGACATACTCGATCCCCTGCAGCAGCCCCTGGTGACGGTCCTGGACACCCCGGTCAGCTGGACCGAGGTGCTGGGTTTCGGCAGTGGGGCGCTGTGCGTCTGGCTGGTGGCCCGCCAGCACATCGCCAACTGGCCGATCGGCATCGCCAACAACCTCTTCTTCGTCCTGCTGTTCACCCAGGCCGGCCTGTACGCCGACGCCGGCCTCCAGATCGTCTTCATCACCCTCGCCGCGTTCGGCTGGTGGACCTGGACCCACGGGGGTGGACCAGGGACCTCGGGCCTGCCGGTGCGCAGGACGACCCGCACCGAATGGGCCTGGCTGCTCGGGGCGGGGGTGGCGGGGACCGCCGTGATCACGCTGCTGCTGTCCCGGGCCACCGACTCCACCGTCCCGTTCTGGGACGCGGCTACGACATCCCTGTCGCTGATGGCGACGTACGGGCAGTGCCGCAAGCGGCTGGAGTCCTGGTGGCTGTGGATCGCCGCCGACGTGGTCTACATCCCGCTCTACGCCCACAAGGGGCTGTATCTGACCTCGCTGCTGTACGCCGGGTTCCTCGCCCTCTGCCTGGCCGGCCTGCGCAACTGGCACCGCGACCTGACCGCCCGCACGGCCCGGACCCCGGAGGTGGCCGCCGTATGAAGCGTTACGGACACGGCCTGGTCCTCGGCAAGTTCTACCCGCCGCACGCCGGCCACCACCACCTCGTCCGGACCGCCCGGGACCGCTGCCGGCGGCTGACCGTGCTGGTCTGCGCCGCCTCCGTGGAGTCGGTGCCGCTCGCCGACCGGGTGGCCTGGATGCGCGAGGTGCACCCGGACGTCACGGTGGTCGGCGCGGTCGACGACACGCACATGGACGTGCGTGACCCGGCGGTCTGGGACGCTCACATGGCCGTCTTCAGGGCGGCCGTGCCCGAGCGCGTGGACGCGGTCTTCACCTCGGAGGCGTACGGGGAGGAACTGGGCCGCCGCTTCGGCGCGGACTCCGTGCTCGTCGACCCCGACCGCACCCTCTTCCCGGTCTCCGGCACCGCCGTCCGCAAGGACCCCGTCGGCTGCTGGGACTTCCTCCAGCCGCCCGTACGGGCCGCCCTCGCCCGCCGCGTCGTCGTCCTCGGCGCGGAGTCCACCGGCACCACCACCCTCGCCCGCGCGCTCGCCGCCCACTACCGCGCCCGCGGCGGCGTGTGGGCACGCACGGGGTACGTCGCCGAGTACGGGCGCGAGTACAGCGAGGACAAGCTCGCCGCCCTGCGCGGGCGGTGGCCCGGGGCCGCCTGGGAGGACGTCACCTTCACCACCGACGACTTCCCGCTCATCGCGCGGACCCAGAACGACCGCGAGGAGGCCGCCGCCCGCGCCGGGTCCCCGGTGCTCTTCTGCGACACCGACTCCTTCGCCACCACCGTCTGGCACGAGCGGTACGTCGGCGGCCGCAACCCCCGCGTCGAGGAGATCGCCGACCGGGCCGACCACCACCTGTGGCTGCTCACCGACCACGAGGGCGTCGCCTTCGAGGACGACGGACTGCGTGACGGCGAGGAGTTGCGCCCCTGGATGACCGGCCGCTTCCGCGCCGAACTCACCCGCACCGGACGCCGGTTCATCGAGATGACCGGCCCGCCCGAGACGCGGCTCGCCGCCGCGGTCGCCGCCGTCGACGAACTCCTCGCCACCGGCTGGGAGTTCGCCGCACCCCTCCCGGAGAAACGATGACCACCCCCGCCCCCGAGGGCTACGACCCGCACGCCTACGCCCCGTTCGCCGTCACCGTCGACCTCGCGGTCTTCACCGTCCGCGAGGCCCGGCTGCACGTCCTGCTCGTCGAACGCGGCCAGGAGCCCTTCCGGGGCCGGTGGGCGCTGCCCGGCGGCTTCCTGCTGCCCCGCGAGTCCGCGGACGACGCGGCCCGCCGCGAACTCGCCGAGGAGACCGGCCTCGGCCCGGACACGGTCGGCGCCCTCCACCTGGAGCAGCTGCGCACCTACACCGGCCCGGACCGCGACCCGAGGATGCGGGTCGTCTCCGTCGCCTACGCCGCCCTCCTGCCGGACCTGCCCGAACCGCGCGGCGGCGGCGACGCGGCCAGCGCCCGGTGGTGGGAGGCGGACGCCGCGGGCCCCCTCGCCTTCGACCACGACACGATCCTCGCCGACGCCCGCGACCGGATCGGCGCCAAGCTCGAATACAGCTGCCTGGCCACCGCGTTCTGCCCCGCCGAGTTCACCCTCGGCGAGCTCCAACAGGTCTACGAGACCGTCTGGGGCGTCGAGCTGGACCGGCCCAACTTCCGGCGCAAGGTGCTGAGCGCTCCGGACTTCGTCCAGCCGGTCGGCGGCCCGCCGCGCCGCACCGGCGCCCGGGGCAAACCCGCCGCGCTCTACCGGGCGGGCGACGCCACCGCCCTGCACCCGCCGCTCCTGCGCCCGCCGCGCACCGACGCCACCCCCTCCGCAACGGAAGGACACGACCGATGACCCTCGCCACCCCGCCCCTCACCAAGCAGGCCGCGACCGGCGTCCTGACCGGGCTCGCCCTCGGCGACGCGCTCGGCTTTCCCACCGAGTTCAACGACGTGCCGTCGATACTCGCCACGTTCGGCCCCTGGCGGCAGATGCCCCTCCTGGACCCCGCCGTCGTCTCCGACGACACCCAGATGACGATCGCGCTGGGCCGGGGCATCCGTACCGCCATGGACAGCGGACTGCTCACCCCCGAACGCATGGTGGGCCCGGTCAGCGCCGAGTTCATCGCCTGGTACCACGCGCCGGACAACAACCGCGCCCCCGGCAACACCTGCCTCACCGCCTGCCGGCTGCTGGAGCACACCCGGATCTGGCAGGAGGCCAGCCAGACGCACTCCAAGGGCTGCGGCGCCAACATGCGGGTGGCCCCCGTCGGCCTGGTCCCCGGTCTCAGCGAGGAGCAGCGGGCCGGCGCCGCCCAGCTCCAGGCCGCCCTCACCCACGGCCACCCCACCGCCCTGGCCGCCTCCGACCTGCTGGCCCGCGCGGTGTTCCTGCTCGCCCAGGGCGCCGAACCCCTCGGCCTGATCGGACAGTTGCGCAGCTACGCCCTGGAGAACCGGGGCCGCTACCACACCCGCTGGCTCGGCGACCTCTGGCGCCACGCGGGCGACGCCACCCCGCAGACGTACATCCAGCGCGGCTGGGACGAGTGCCTGGCGGCCCTGGAGACCGTACGGGACGCGCTGCGCGACCCGTCGCCGGAGACCGACCCGTGCGAGCGGACCGGCGACGGCTGGATCGCCGAGGAGGCCCTCGCCACCGCCCTGCACTGCTTCCTGCTCTTCCCCGAGGAGCCCGTCACCGCCCTGCGCCGGGCCGCCTGCACCCGGGGCGACTCCGACTCCATCGCCTGCCTGGCCGGAGCGCTGGCCGGGGCCCACCTGGGCGCGGCGGCCTGGCCCAAGGAGTGGTCCGAGCGCATCGAGTACCGCAGCGACCTGTTGTCCCTGGCGGCACTCTGGGACGCCTGAGCGGCGGGGGAGGGGGTACGCGAGGGCGGAACCCGTTCCCGTACGAAGGTCTGGTGGTATCCATGTCCTCCTCACTCGTCGAGACCGTCGACATCAAGGCCCCGGTGGCCGTCACCTGGTCCCTGTGGAGCGACGTCAGCCAGTGGCCGCGGTTCCTGAGCCACGTCCAGCGCGTCGACCCGATCGACGAGCGGCGCTTCGCCTGGCAGCTCTCGCTCCCCGGCGCGGACAAGAACTTCGTCGCCGAACTCACCGAAGTGGTCCCCGAGGACCGCATCGCCTGGAAGACGGTCGAAGGGGTCCACCACGCGGGGGTGGTCACCTTCCACCGCCTCGACGACACGTCGAGCCGTGTCGCCCTGCAGATCGAGTACGACCCCCAGGGCTTCGTCGAGCACCTCGGGGCGCTGACCAACCTCGACTCCACGCTGGCCAACTACGACCTGGGCGAGTTCCAGAAGCTGGCCGAGCTCACGGCCGAGGCGGGCGGACCCCGGACGCCCTGAGCCCGCCGCAGGCCCGGGGTGTCCTGCCGACCGGGCCGGCTAGGGCCCGTCGTCAAATTCCCGCCTGCCGGGCGGCGCATGGCACGCACGCTCGCGGCGTTGCCGAAATGCCCTAGTAGCTCCGCTACGAGACCATTCCGGCGCCTTGCGATCGCACGCATCATGCGCCGCCCGGCCGCCCTTCGGGCGACGACGGGAATTTGACGACCGGCCCTAGCCCCGCACCGCCGAGGCCCGCCGGGTCCGGACGAGGAAGTCCTCCACGGCCGCCCGGTCCGGCTCCGGCGGCAGCGGGGAGCGGGCCGCCGCCTCGTCGTTCTCCCGGCCGAGGCGGTCCATCCGGCGCTCCACCTCCGGCCAGGGGATCTCGCCCCGCTTCACCGCCAGCAGGTCCTCCCGGGCATCGCCCACGTCGATGCGCAGCTCGCCCGTGCGCAGCAGGTCCCGGCTGCTCGCCAGCAACCGCAGCAGATGCATCGCGTGCTTCCAGCGCGGCGCGCCGTGCACCCGCAGGTCCGCCGCCAGCTTTCTCCGCTGCCCCAGCGCATACCGGACGAATGTGCCGTGCGCCTGACGGGACAGGAACGCCCCGCGCAGCGCCAGCAGCTCCCGGCCCGTGTCGTCCACGGACTCCACCAGCGGGGAGTGCAGGCACTCCAGCACGTTCGGGTTGGCCCGGAGCGCCAGCTCGCAGAAGCGCTCCAGCTCCCAGGAGAACTGCTCCGGCGCGGGCCCTTCGACATGCGTCGGCGGCTTCTCGAACCGCCAGAACAGCTCCGTGGGCGCCAGGAACACACCCCGCCGGTCCGTATCGCTGTCCTGCGTGGCCAGTCCGAACGCGCGCGAGCCCATCACACAGGCGTAGACCGTGTGGTCGCGTACGAGTGCCTCGTCGGCGGCGCTGATCATGGCCGCGAGCGTACGGGGAAGCGGGCCGCGGCGCCCCTGGGATTCCGGGTCCGCGCTCAGCCCAGCCGGATCGCCCCGTCCGAGACGCTGATCTGCTCGGAGGGCAGCGGCCGGGTCGCCGGGCCGGCCTCGACCGCCGCGTCCGAGATGCTGAACCTGCTGCCGTGGCACGGGCAGTTGATGGTGCCGTCGCGCACCGTCGAGACGAGACAGCTCGCATGGGTGCAGACGGCGGAGAACGCCTTGAACTCGCCCTCCGTCGGCTGGGTCACCACCACCTTCCGCTCCTTGAAGACGGTGCCGCCGCCGACCGGGATGTCCGCGGTCCGGGCCAGCTCCGCGCCGCCCGTGGCGTCCCCCGGCGCGCTCGGCGTCGGGCTCGCGTCCTCGCCGCCGCCCCCGTCGGAGGATCCGCAGCCGGTGGCCAGGGCGGCGGCGCTCGCCGCACCCGCGGCCAGCACCGTCCTTCGGCGTGCGTTCATGGGGCGCTCCTTCGGTGACGGCGGGTGGGGGCCATCGTGGCGGCGACGGGCCCCCGGGCGAAGCAACCGGGCGGGCCGTGCCCCCGACCGGGTGGCGGACGGGACTCCGACGGACGCGGGCCCGCCCGTCCCAGGGACGGAACGCCGTGACCGGCTCCGCCGCTGTCGATCTAGGCTGAGGAGAGCAGCGGGCCGCGCCGGAAGACGCCGGACCCCTGAGATCGAAGAGCAGCGGAGAACGAGGAGTACGACGTGGCGGTACGAGCGGTCCGGGGCGCGGTCCAGCTGGACCGGGACGAGGCCGGGCACATGGACGAGCGGGTCGGTGAGCTGCTGGCCGCCGTCCTGGAACGCAACGAACTCGTCGCCGACGACCTGATCAGCATCTGGTTCACCGCCACCCCTGACCTGCACAGCGACTTCCCGGCCGCCGCCGCGCGCGGCCTCGGGATCGTCGACGTACCCCTGATCTGCGCCCAGGAGCTGGACGTCGAGGGGGCGATGCCCCGGGTCGTCCGTATCCTCGTGCATGTCGAGACCTACCTCTCGCGCGCCGAGATCAGCCACGTCTACCTCGGCGCCACCGCCGCCCTGCGCAAGGACATCGCCCAGTGAGAACCGCCCTCGTCATCGGAACCGGGCTCGTCGGCACCTCCGCCGCCCTCGCACTGGCCGGCCGGGGCATCCACGTGCACCTCGTCGACCACGACCCCGAGTCGGCCCGCACCGCCGCCGCGCTCGGCGCCGGGACCGAGGAACCGCCCGCCGGCCCGGTCGACCTCGCCGTCGTCGCCGTGCCGCCCGCACACACCGCCGCCGTCCTCGCCACCGCCATGCGCGACGGGGCGGCCCGCGGCTACCTGGACGTCGCCAGCGTCAAGGGCGGCCCGCGCCGCGAGCTGGAGGCGCTCGGCCTCGACCTCACCGCGTACATCGGTACGCATCCGATGGCCGGCAAGGAGCGGTCGGGCCCGCTGGCCGCCACCGCCGACCTCTTCGAGGGGCGCCCCTGGGTGCTCACCCCGACCCGGGACACCGACACCGAGGTGCTCAACCTCGCGCTGGAGCTGGTCGCCCTGTGCCGGGCCGTCCCCGTCGTCATGGACGCCGACGCCCACGACCGGGCCGTCGCCCTCGTCTCGCACACCCCGCAGCTGATCTCCTCGATGGTCGCCGCCCGGCTGGAGGAGGCCGACGAGACCGCCGTACGGCTGTGCGGCCAGGGCATCCGCGACGTCACCCGGATCGCCGCCTCCGACCCCCGGATGTGGGTGGAGATCCTCTCCGCCAACCCCGGCCCGGTCGCCGACGTCCTCGCCGGGGTCGCCGCCGACCTGGAGGAGACCGTGACCGCGCTGCGCGGGCTCGGCTCGGCCGACGCGGAGAAGCGGAGCGCGGGAACCCACGCCATCGAGGACGTCCTGCGGCGCGGCAACGCCGGCCGCGTCCGGGTCCCCGGCAAGCACGGCGCCGCCCCCACCGCGTACGAGACCGTCGCCGTCCTCATCGGCGACAAGCCGGGCGAGCTGGCCGCGATCTTCGCCGACGCCGGGCGGGCCGGGGTCAACATCGAGGACGTCCGCATCGAGCACGCCACCGGCCAGCAGGCGGGCCTCGTCCAGATCATGGTCGAGCCCAGCGCCGCCCCGGTCCTCGGCGCGGCCCTCCAGGAACGGGGCTGGTCGATCCGCGGCTGAGCCCGACGCCGCACGACGGGGCGCCCGGCCGGGGTGGCGGGCGCCTCCCCCGTACGGGGTACAAGGGCACCTCCCGCACTCGGTAACCTGGTACGAGGCCGTTCCCTGGCCCGTCCGTCCCCACCCCGTGTACCAGGAAGGTGTCCACCACCGTGGAAACCGCACGCTCCTCCGTGATCGTCGCCATCGACGGGCCCTCGGGCACCGGCAAGTCGAGCACCTCCAAGGCCGTCGCCGCCAAGCTCGGCCTGAGCTACCTGGACACGGGCGCGCAGTACCGGGCCATCACCTGGTGGATGCTGACGAACGGCATCGACGTGAGCAACCCGGAGGAGATCGCCACCGCCGCCGCCAAGCCCGTGATCGTCTCCGGCACCGACCCCGCCGCCCCGACGATCACCGTCGACGGCGAGGACGCCTCGGGCCCGATCCGCACCCAGGAGGTCACCTCCAAGGTCAGCGCCGTCAGCGCGGTCCCCGAGGTGCGCACGCTGATCACCGCGCTCCAGCGCTCCATCGCCGCGGCCGCCACCGGCGGCATCGTCGTCGAGGGCCGGGACATCGGCACCACCGTGCTGCCCGACGCCGACCTCAAGATCTTCCTCACCGCCTCCCCGGAGGCCCGCGCCGCCCGCCGCAGCGGCGAGGTCAAGGGTTCCGACCTGACCGCCACCCGTGAGGCCCTGATCAAGCGGGACGCCGCCGACTCCGGCCGCAAGACCTCCCCGCTCGCCAAGGCCGACGACGCCGTCGAGGTGGACACCACCGAACTGACCCTCCAGCAGGTCATCGAGTGCGTCGTCACCCTCGTCGAGGGGAAGCGGGTCGCCGCGTGAGCGATGCCACCGGCGCGCCCACGCTGCGCGGGGCGGCCGTCGGGCGCACCATCGGCATCGGCCTGATGTACGGGCTGTGGAAGCCCCGGGTGCTCGGCGCCTGGCGGGTGCCCGCCGCCGGACCCGTCATCCTCGCGGTGAACCACTCCCACAACATCGACGGACCGATGCTGATGGGCACCGCACCCCGGCCGGTGCACTTCCTGATCAAGAAGGAGGCGTTCGTCGGCCCCCTCGACCCGTTCCTGCACGGAATCGGCCAGATCGAGGTGGACCGTACGACCGTCGACCGCACCGCGATCAGCCACGCCCTCGGCGTGCTGGCGGACGGCGGCGCCCTCGGGATCTTCCCGGAGGGCACCCGGGGTGAGGGAGACTTCGCCTCGCTGCGCGCCGGACTCGCCTATTTCGCGGTACGGGGCGGGGCGCCGATCGTCCCCGTGGCCGTACTGGGAAGCACCGAGCGCCGCGGGCGGTTGATACGGGGGCTGCCCCCGCTGCGCAGCCGGGTCGACGTCGTCTTCGGCGACGCGTTCGACGCGAGCGCGGGCGACGGGCGGCGTACGCGCAAGGCGCTGGACGAGGCGACCCTGCGGATCCAGGCGAAGCTGACCGCCCACCTGGAAAGCGCCAAGCGCCTCACCGGGCGATAGGCGAGACTTGACCTGACTTGAGTAGTGGACCGCGCTGATCGTGGTCCATCGATGATGATGCAAAGAGGAACGGACTTCATGAACGACCAGATTCACTCCGAGGGCTCGGGCCACGAGCACGGAGAACTTGGCGATGCCGAGTACGCGGAGTTCATGGAGCTCGCCGCGCAGGAGGGCTTCGACCCCGAGGAGGTCGAGGGCGCCCTCGGCGAGGCCGGTCACGGCCCGCTCCCCGTGCTCGCCGTCGTCGGCCGCCCCAATGTCGGCAAGTCGACCCTGGTGAACCGGATCATCGGCCGCCGCGAGGCCGTCGTGCAGGACAAGCCCGGCGTCACCCGCGACCGCGTCAGCTACGAGGCCGAATGGGCCGGCCGCCGCTTCAAGGTCGTCGACACCGGCGGCTGGGAGCAGGACGTGCTGGGCCTCGACGCCTCCGTCGCCGCCCAGGCGGAGTACGCCATCGAGACGGCCGACGCGGTCGTCTTCGTCGTCGACTCCACCGTCGGCGCCACCGACACCGACGAGGCCGTCGTCAAGCTGCTGCGCCGGGCCGGCAAGCCCGTCGTCCTCTGCGCCAACAAGGTCGACGGCCAGAGCGGCGAGGCCGACGCCGCCGCCCTGTGGTCCCTCGGCCTCGGCGAGCCCCACCCCGTCTCCTCGCTGCACGGCCGCGGCACCGGCGACATGCTGGACGCGGTCCTGGAGGCCCTGCCGGACGCCCCGGCCCAGAAGTTCGGCACCGCGCTCGGCGGCCCCCGCCGGATCGCCCTGATCGGCCGCCCGAACGTCGGCAAGTCCTCCCTGCTGAACAAGGTCGCGGGCGAGGACCGGGTCGTCGTCAACGAACTGGCGGGCACCACCCGCGACCCGGTCGACGAGCTGATCAACCTCGGCGGCATCACCTGGAAGTTCATCGACACGGCCGGTATCCGCCGCCGCGTCCACCTCCAGGAGGGCGCGGACTACTACGCCTCGCTCCGTACGGCCGCCGCCGTCGAGAAGGCCGAGGTCGCCGTCGTCCTGATCGACTCCAGCGAGTCCATCAGCGTCCAGGACCAGCGCATCATCACCATGGCCGTGGAGGCCGGACGCGCCATCGTCGTCGCCTTCAACAAGTGGGACACCCTCGACGAGGAGCGCCGCTACTACCTGGAGCGCGAGATCGAGACGGAGCTCGCGCAGATCTCCTGGGCCCCGCGCGTCAACGTCTCCGCCGTCACCGGCCGCCACATGGAGAAGCTGGTCCCGGCCATCGAGACCGCACTGGAGGGCTGGGAGACCCGCGTCCCCACCGGCCGGCTCAACGCCTTCCTCGGTGAGATCGTCGCCGCCAACCCGCACCCGATCCGCGGTGGCAAGCAGCCGCGCATCCTCTTCGGTACCCAGGCGGGCACCAAGCCCCCGCGCTTCGTGCTCTTCGCCTCCGGCTTCCTGGAGCACGGCTACCGCCGCTTCGTCGAGCGCCGGCTGCGCGAGGAGTTCGGTTTCGAGGGCACCCCGATCCACATCTCCGTCCGGGTCCGCGAGAAGCGCGGCCGCAACAAGTAGCACCGGCGTACGACGAAGCCCTGGGCCGCTCCCGCGAGAGCGGCCCAGGGCTTCGTCGTGCAGTCTGCGTCCGTACGGTCCCAGCCGTACGGCCTCGTCCGTGCGGCCCCGGTCCGTCCGGGCCTCAGGAGTCCCGTGACCCCGGTGGCAGCGCCGCGGGGCGGGGCCGCCCCGCATGCCGTCCGACCCGTTGCCAGGAACCGAGGCTGCCGGTCGTGCGCTGGCTCTGCCCGCCGCCTCCGCTCTGCCCGCCGCCTCCGCTCTGGCCGCCGTGTCCGCCGTGCGAAGAGGCGGCGGAGTGGCCGCTCAGCGGGGCCCGGGAGGCGAAGAGACCGGCGCCGAAGGCCGAGAAACCGAGATTCTCCTCGCCGCTCCGGTCGCCCGGCAACGCCCGGAACGAGCGCCGGTACTCGGAGTACAGCGCGTCGTAGATCGGCGTGGGGGAGACGTCCCCCGACGGATCCTGCGCAGGACGCATGGCAGGGATCTGACTCTGATGCTGGCGGGGGGAGTCGTATGAGTGCACGTAGGTGCCAACGACCTCACGGCCCGTCGGATGCGGCCCCGCCGGAGAAAACGCTGTTCGGCGGGGGTGGCCGAGTCGGCCGGGCATGATCAGGTTCCGGCCAGCGGCATCGAGGCGGCGACCAGGACGCCGTTGACCGCGGCCTTCTCCAGGGCGTCCCGCAGCAGGTCCTCGCGCGGCTGCTGGCCGATGGTGCCGGCCGGGGCCGCGAAGACGAGGACCGTCTGCGACTTGTTGACCGCCGCCCGCCAGCCCTCGGTGACCTGGAGGGGCTGGTGGGCCTGCCACCAGGCGACCGGGTTGCCGCCGCCGGCGCTCGGCTGCAGCACGGCGTGCAGCTGACCCACGGCCAGCAGCACGGACCAGCCCGGGAGGACCTCCGGCAACCGGTTCATGTCGGGGGCGGGGCGGAAGCCCTGCTCCAGCAGCAGCTGGAGGAACTCGTCGCCCCCGCTGCCGTCGGTGCCGGGCCGGGCGACCGGGCCGGTCGGTTCGACGACCAGGGCCGGGCGCAGATCGTCCTCGATGAGGACGAGTCCGCTGGTGATACCGAGGACGGCCTGTTCGGGCATGAGCCCCTCCGTGTTCTTCTGCTCGCTGCCGGTGATACTGCGCACCGCGCCCTGGAGCTGGTCCTCCGCGACCCTGACGACCTGCGAGGGGATGCACGTCGCGTGGGCGAACGCGAGGACGGCGGTCTCGTCGCCGATGAACAGCACCGTGCTGGTGCGTTCCTGGTCGGAGTCGCCGGGAGTGCGGCAGGAGGTGCAGTCGTAACTGCCCGGGGTGTTGTCGCCGACGAGCAGCCGTTCGGCTTCGTCGTCGCCGATCTCGGCGCGTACGTCCTGGCTGACGTCGAGCATGCGCGGCACGGGGGCTCCTCGAACTCGGTGCGTGGGCCGGGTGGTTCCCGGCTCATGAAGAGACAACGCGGGATCCGTGGCCGGGGTCACGCACCTGAGCGGACGGAAGTGCGGCCAGGTCGACACATCGGTACATCGACTGTCCGGCGTACGGCCCTGCCGGGCCCGGCGTACGGCTCACGCGTCCCGGGCGTACGTCCTCCGCGCGTCCGGCGTACGGCTCCCGTGCCCCGGCCGAAAGTTTTGCCGGGGCGCAGGCAACCTCCCGGCATTTTCCTTCGTCAAGCTCGAAGGAAAACATTGGCGAACGGGTGGCGGGCAGGCGCCGGTTTACCGCACCGGTGGGCCTGCGGGAGCGGACCCGGCACTTCCGGACCCGCAGGAAAACGGATGGACAGCCTCCGGAACCCGCAGGTCAGCGCGTGTCCGGCGGCGGAAGCCGGGGTCCCGTGGGCCATCTCGCGGATGCTCCGGGATTTCCCGGCTTATTCCGGGCACAAATCCGCGGGGAAGTGACAGTCTTGACCAGACCGGTCGACAGGGGAAACAGCGACACCATGCATATTTCTTTTCTTCTGCACAATGCCTACGGAATCGGAGGAACGATCCGGACGACGTTCACGCTCGCCCGTACGCTCGCGGAGCAGCACGACGTCGAGATCGTGTCCGTCTTCCGGCACCGTGACGCACCCGTCCTCGGCGCCCCCGAGGGCGTGACGCTGCGCCACCTCGTCGACCTGCGGAAGAAGAGCGCGGCCTACGACGGGGAGCACCCCGAACACGCCCGGCCCGCCACCGTGTTCCCGCGCGGCGACAGCAGGCACAAGCAGTACAGCCGGCTCACCGACGCCCGGATCGCCGCCCACCTCCGGTCCACCGAGGCAGACGTCGTCGTCGGCACCCGCCCCGGACTCAACGTGCACCTCAGCCGGCAGACCCGCCGCGGAGCGGTGCGCGTCGGGCAGGAGCACCTGACGCTCGACAGCCACGGCTACCGGCTGCGCCGCGAGATCGCCCACCGCTACACGCTGCTCGACGCGCTCACCACCGTCACCCGCGCCGACGCGGACGACTACCGCAGCCGGCTGAAGCTCCCGGGCGTACGGATCGAGGCCATCCCCAACGCCGTCCCCGAGCCAGCCTGCCCGCCGGCGGACGGCGACCTGAAGTGGGTCGTCGCGGCGGGCCGGCTGCACCGCGTCAAGTGCTACGACCTCCTTGTGCGGGCCTTCGCCCAGGTGTCCGCGGCCCGTCCCGACTGGCGGCTGCGCATCTATGGCGGCGGGGACGCGACCGGCGACGAACAGGCCGCGCTGCGCTCCCTCGTCGACGAACTCGGCCTGCACAACCATGTGTTCCTGATGGGCTCGGCCAACCCCATGGAAGCCGAGTGGCCCAAGGGGTCGATCGCCGCCGTCACCTCGGAGCGCGAGTCCTTCGGGATGACGATCGTCGAGGCGATGCGCGGCGGACTGCCGGTCGTCGCCACCGACTGCCCGCACGGACCGGCCGAGATCATCGAGGACGGCGCCGACGGCCGCCTGGTGCCGGTCGGCGACCCGGACGCGATCGCCGCGGCCCTGCTCCAGCTGATCGAGGACGACGGACTGCGCCACCGGATGGGCGCGGCCGCGCTGAAGGCCTCGGCCCGCTTCGACCCCGCGCGGATCGCCGAGCGGCACGAGAGCCTGTTCACCGAACTCGTCGCGCGCGGCTCCCAGGGGCACGGGCACGGCGCCCTGCGCACGGCGCTGCACCGAACCCGGGGCAGCGTTCTCGACGGGGCCTACGCCCTGCGTTACAAGGCCGCCGACGTGCTCCGCAAGGGAAGGGCCTCCTCATGAGCTCCACCTCCACCGCCGTACGGGCCGACTGTGCCGCCGATCGCGCCGGAACGCTCACCTTCGACCTGACCGCCCCGGCCCCCGCCCCCGATTCCGTGCTGCTCCTGCGGCGCCGGGGCGCGGCGGGCCAAAAGCCCGGCGGCACGATACGCATACCGCTCAGCCGGCCGGCCCCCGGACGGCTGCGGGCGGTGCTCCCGGCCTCCGCCGAACTGGCCGAGGGACGCTGGGACGCGTACGTCGAGAAGCCCGGTGACGAGCCCGCCGAGACGGTCGTCGAGCCGGGGCTGCGCGACCTGCGGGCCCTCGTCGACCGCTGCCCGGACACCTCGGCCGTGACCGTCAGCGCCCGGGTCCCGTACCCGACCCTCGACGGCCGGCTCGCCGTGCGCTCCTGGGTCCGCGCTCCGCACGCCGAGGCGGGCACCGTCCTCGCCGGCCCGGCCGGGATGACGGTCCGGGGCGTGCTGTACGGAGTCGAGGCGGGGGAGGGGGCCGCGGTGGAGGCCCGGCTGCCGGGGGAGCCGGACCGGGTGCACCGCGTCCCGCTCACCGCCCCGGACCCGGACGGCCCGGCCGGGTCCTTCTCCTTCACCCTGCCCTACGCCGCGCCGGCCACCGGTCCGGTGCCCGAGGCGCAGCAGTGGCAGCTGTGGCTGATCCCGGCGACGGGCGCGCCCGGGGTCAGGATCTCCCGGATCCTCGACGACGTCTGGTCCCGCGACAAGTCCTTCGTCTACCCGGGCCACCCGGCGGCGCCCGGAGTGCGCGCCACCCCCTGCTACACCACCGGCAACGACCTCTGCCTGCGCCTGGAGCCGGTCCCCGCGGACCACTGAGGAAGGGGGCTTGCGGACGAAGGCTGTCCGCAAGCCCTGGCAGACTCGCCCCATGTTGGAGACCTCGGCACGACTGCTGCGCCTGCTCTCGCTGCTCCAGACCCACCGCGACTGGTCCGGCGCCGATCTGGCCGACCGGCTCGGCGTCACCCCGCGCGCCGTGCGCCGGGATGTCGACAAGCTGCGTGAACTGGGCTACCCGGTGAACGCCGCCCGGGGCACCGGCGGCGGCTACCAGCTCGGGGCGGGCGCCGAGCTGCCGCCGCTGCTGCTGGACGACGAGGAGGCCGTCGCGGTCGCCGTCGGCCTGCGCACGGCCGCCGGGCACGGTATCGAGGGCATCGGCGAGTCCTCCGTGCGCGCGCTGGCCAAGCTGGAGCAGGTGCTGCCGAACCGGCTGCGCCGCAGGGTGGGCGCGCTCGGCGCGTTCACCGTGCCGATGCTGCACGACCAGGACGCCTCCGTGGTCGATCCCGGTCTGCTCACCGAGCTGGCCGCGGCCTGCCGGGACGCCGAGCGCCTCCGGTTCGCCTACCGGACCCATGGCGGGGCGGTCTCGCGCCGTACGGTCGAGCCGCACCGGCTGGTCTGCACCGAGCGCCGCTGGTATCTGGTGGCCTGGGATCGGGACCGGGAGGACTGGCGGACCTTCCGGGCGGACCGGATCACCCCGACTCCGCCCCACGGCCCCCGCTTCGTCCCGCGCCCCCCGCCCGCCGAGGACCTGGCGGCGTACGTCGCGCGGGGCGTCGCGGTCTCCGCCTACGCGGCCCGCGCCGTGATCCTGCTGAAGGCCCCGCTGGCGGAGGCCGCCCAGCGGATCTCGCCGTCCGCCGGGGTTCTGGAGACCGTGGACGCGGACACCTGCCGGCTCACCACCGGTGCCCCGGATCTCACCGTGCTGGTGATCCACGTTCTGATGATGGGGATCGATTTCGAGGTGATCGAACCTCCCGAGCTCTCCGATCTGATGCGGGACGCGCGGGACCGGCTCACGCGGGCGCTCGACGGACCGTGAGCCCCGGGGCCGGGGGAGGGAAACGTACGGAAAGGAAATGACGGTTTACGGGGGAGGGAAATTCCGGTGCCCCCCGTCATTCGGACGAGCTGCCGCTCCGATCGTAAAAGAAGCAGGTCACCACATGATTCCGGAACGCCGCCGATGCCCCGCTCCCGCCGGTGGTCCGGGGCCTCGGATTTTGTGCGCCGAGGCTTCCCTCCGGTCCGTTCGGGTGAATAGAACCGCGTATAAACGTGTGGGGATCCTGTGACACAAGCGTGACCGCCACGGCACGTGGAGATGCAGCGGAACGCCCCGACGGCCCCGCCTTCCGTCACGGTCCCGGGCCGCCTACGGTGAGGGCATGGCATCTCTACCGACCCCTCCAGCACAGCCGGACGACGACGCCGGGGCGTACGTCGGCCTCGCCGTCGCCGCCGCCGAGCGGCAGGCCAGAAGCCGTGGCTGGGACACCGTCCGGGCCGTCCCCCCGGGCGCCTTCCTGACCATGGAGTTCCGCCACGGCCGCATCAACTTCCAGGTCGAGGACGACACCGTGACGCGCTGCTGGGTGGGCTGACCCGGTCGCCCCCGCCCGACGCCGTTGACGTCGAAGGCCCCGACCGAGGTCGGGGCCTTCGACGTCTCCACGGGCCGGTGTCAGCCGCCGGTCATGGGGCGGGCCGGGCTGCCCGCGCGCGGACCCCGCTCGGTGTGCGGCGGCGGGCGGCGGACGCCGGCCGGGGCCACCGGCATGGAACCCGGGCGCGCCGGATGCCCGGTGTGGGCCCGCGCCCGGACGCCCGCCGCCGCGTGCCCCGCGGGGGGTACCGGCTCGGCCGGCGCCGTCACGGCCTCGGCGGTGGGGGCGTCGGTGGCCATCGACTGCGGCAGCAGCACCGGCTGCGGTCCGGTGTCGGACACGGGTGCGGGACGGGCTCCGCCGCGACGCTCCCGCCACCGCTCGCGCATCGCCAAGATCCAGGCCTCGGTCCGGGCGATCAGCGGCTCGAACCACGGCAGCGCCAGCAGGATGAGCAGACCGGCCGCCCACCCCAGCAGGACATCGCTGAGCCAGTGCGTACCGATGTAGACGGTGGTGAGGCCGACGCCCAGCGAGACCGTCGCGGAGACCGCCGACAGATAGCGCCTGGCCCGGGGCGTGGTAGCCAGATAGGCGAGGATTCCCCAGGTCACCACGGCGTTCGCGGTGTGCCCGGAGGGAAATATATCGCCGCCGGCGAACATCTCGGCCGAGCCGATCTGCGTCGCGTAGTGCGGGCCGAGCCGCCCGAGCCCCAGCTTGACCGCGCCCACCGTCACATTGAGCAGCAGCAGGGACGTGCCGAGGACCAGCAGCGGGCGGAGCGTGTGCTGACGCCAGGAGCGCCAGCCCAGCCAGCAGGCGACCATCACCGCCGTGGGGCCGCGCTGGCCGAGCACGACGTAGTAGTCCAGAAAGGGGTGCAGTTCGGGCCACTGCTCGTAGGGCCGGAACAGCATGACCTTCCAGTCCAGGGCCACCAGCCAGGACGTGATCAGCACCGCCCAGACGATGGCGAGATAGAACGCCAACGTCCCGCCGAAGAGGGCGATGCGGTGACGGCTCATCCGCGGTGCCTCTATCTTCGGCGGTTCCGGCTCCCGGTCCAGCCGGGCAAAGATGTCGGTACGCACCCAATCGACGTTACAGCGAGTGAGCGTGCGAGCAGGCCAATCCGGCCGCTTTGTGATGACGATGTGATGTGGACTTTGTCTCGGGACGGCGTCTTTTCCGGGCGCCGAGAAGAATCCTCGTGATCTTGGCCCCAATAGCCCACGGGTTCCGTTCGTAAGCGTGTTTGATCTCTCGGGAAATGGGGTGCACCAAAATCCGCGGCAATTGATCCGGCCATTCGGGGGAGCCGCGCACCGCCCCGCCGCCCCCCGCCGGCCGCCCGCGGCCCCGCCGGCCCGTCGGTCCTCCGACGGGGCCTCCGACCGGGCGCGGGATGGCGTACGCCACACTGTGCGGCGGACCGGGGTATGACGTGGACCACGTGTGACCACCCCGAACTCGCGTACGCTGGCGAATCACTCGCCCGTCGATGCCGGGCCCGAGGGGCGCGCACCTCACACGTCACCGTCGGTCCGCCGAGTGCGAGGGACTCATCGGGAGGTACGTAGATGTCCGGGACGACCACGGCCGGAGTCCGGCTGCGCAAAGCCGCCGACGACGCCAATCGCTGGGTCGTCCTCGTCGTCCTCTGTCTCAGTCTTCTGGTCGTCGCCCTCGACGCGACCGTGCTCCATGTCGCGGTTCCCTCCCTCACCGAGGACCTGCGCCCGAGCGGCACGGCCCTCCTGTGGATCGTCGACGCCTACCCCCTCGTCTGCGCCTCACTGCTCATCCTCTTCGGCACGCTGGGTGACCGGATCGGCCGACGGCGCGTGCTCCTGACCGGTTACGCGCTGTTCGGCGCCGCCTCCGTGCTCGCCGCGACGGCTGATACCTCCGGTGTCCTGATAGCGGCCCGCGCCCTCCTCGGCGTCGGGGGCGCGATGATCATGCCCGCCACGCTGTCGATCCTGCGCCAGGTCTTCCCCGACCGCCGGGAGCGGGCGCTCGCCATCGGGGTGTGGACCGCGGTCGCCGCAGTGGGCGCCGCCACCGGTCCGGTCGTCGGCGGCTTCCTGGTCGAACACTTCTGGTGGGGCTCGGTCTTCCTGATCAACATTCCGCTGATGGCCGTGATCCTGCCGCTCGGCCGCTGGCTGCTGCCCGAATCGCGTGGCGGCGAAGACGGTCCGTGGGATGTGCTGGGCGCGCTGATGGCCGCGGCCGGGGTGCTCGGCCTCGTCCTGGGCGTCAAGCGCCTGGGCGGCGGGGCGGGGCTCCTGGACCCGGTCGCGCTCGGCCCGCTGGCCCTGGGCCTCGCCCTCCTGATCCTCTTCGTCCGGCGGCAGAAGCGCCGCAGGCATCCGCTGATCGACGTCTCGATGTTCGCCCGCCCGGCCTTCTCCACCGCCGTCGGCTGCATCGTCCTCGCCATGCTGGCGCTCGTCGGCCTCCAGCTGATCGCCGTCCAGTACCTCCAGCTGGTGCTGGGGCTCACCCCGCTGGAGACCGGACTGCGCCTGTTGCCGCTGACCTTCGCGGCGATGGCCGCGGGCGCCACCGGCTCGTACACCCTGCGCCGGTTCGGCCCCCGGCGCATGGTCGGCTGGGGCTTCGTCCTCACCGCCTCCTCGGTGCTGGTGCTCACCGCGATGGGCCAGCACGACCGGCCGGCCTTGCTGACCTGCGCCTTCGTCCTGCTCGGCTTCGGACTGCAGACCACGCTCTTCGGCGCGTACGAGTCGATGCTCAGCGACGCCCCGCCGGAGCGGGCGGGCGGCGCGGCGGCGATCGGCGAGACCTCCTACCAGCTGGGCGCCGGTCTCGGCATCGCGCTGCTCGGCAGTGTCATGAACGCCGCCTACGCCCCCGGCCTCGCCTCTCTCCGGGAGCAGGGCGTCCCCGCCCGCGCCGGGGCCGAGGCCTCCCACTCGCTGGGCGAGGCCTACCAGGTCGCCGCGCAGCTCGGCGGTCCGATGGGCGATCTGCTGCGCACCACGGCCCGGCACGCCTTCATCGGCGGCCTCCACATCACGCTCTTCGTCAGTGCCGGGCTGCTGCTGCTCGGGGCGCTGGCCGCGCTGCGGCTGCCGAAGGCCATGGAGTGCCCGCCGAAGGAGCCCTGCCGCCGGAGCGAAGCCGAGCCGGCCGGACTGCCCGAGCCGGTCGACGCGGCCGAGGTGGCCGAGGCCGTCCGCCCGGCTGCGCGGAACCGGCCGGTCCCGCGCCCGGTGCTGCCCGCGCGCCGCGAACCGGCCGAGGCGGCCGGCTCTGGACGAGCGGCACGCTGACCCGTAACGTCAGCACGACGCCCTGACTACCACTGCTAGTTTTCGGAGGGCGGGCGTCTCCCGGTCCCTCCGAGCACCGTGCGAGCCGCCGGAGGCACCCTCATGTCCAGCACCGCGTCCGCGAAGCCGTCGAAGCTCCCGCCGTTCGACGCCGCCGACCCCCTCGGCATCGACGACCTGCTCGGCCCGGACGACCTCGCGATCCGCGACACCGTCCGCACCTGGGCCACCGACCGCGTCCTGCCGCACATCGCCGAGTGGTACGAGAAGGGCGAACTGCCCGGCATCCGTGAGCTGGCCCGCGAACTCGGCGCCCTGGGCGCGCTCGGCATGTCCCTGGACGGCTACGGCTGCGCCGGGGCGAGCGCGGTGCAGTACGGGCTGGCCTGCCTGGAGCTGGAGGCCGCCGACTCCGGGATCCGCTCGCTCGTCTCCGTACAGGGGTCGCTCGCCATGTACGCGATCCACCGCTTCGGCTCCGAGGAGCAGAAGCAGCGGTGGCTGCCGGGCATGGCGGCGGGCGAGATCATCGGCTGCTTCGGCCTGACCGAGCCCGACCACGGCTCCGACCCGGCCGGGATGCGGACGTACGCCAAGCGCGACGGCGAGGACTGGGTCCTCACCGGCCGCAAGATGTGGATCACCAACGGCTCGGTCGCCGGGGTCGCGGTCGTCTGGGCGCAGACCGACGAGGGCGAGGACGGCCGGGGCATCCGGGGCTTCGTCGTGCCGACCGACGCCCCCGGCTTCGCCGCCCCGGAGATCCACCACAAGTGGTCGCTGCGCGCCTCGGTCACCAGTGAGCTGGTCATGGACGAGGTGCGGCTGCCGGCCGACGCGGTGCTGCCGGACGCGAAGGGGCTGCGCGGCCCGCTCAGCTGTCTGAGCCATGCGCGCTACGGCATCGTCTGGGGGTCCATGGGGGCGGCGCGGGCCAGCTTCGAGTCGGCCCTCGACTACGCGCAAAGCCGGGAGCAGTTCGGCCGCCCGATCGGCGGCTTCCAGCTCACCCAGGCCAAGCTGGCGGACATGGCCCTGGAGCTGCACAAGGGCGTCCTGCTCGCCCACCACCTGGGGAGGCGCATGGACGCGGGACAGCTCCGCCCCGAGCAGGTCAGTTTCGGCAAGCTCAACAACGTGCGGGAGGCGATCGAGATCTGCCGCACCTCGCGCACGATCCTCGGGGCCAACGGAATCTCGCTGGAGTACCCGGTCATGCGGCACGCGACGAACCTGGAGTCGGTGCTCACCTACGAGGGCACCGTGGAGATGCACCAACTGGTACTGGGCAAGGCGCTCACCGGTCTCGACGCCTTCCGGTGACGGAGGTGCGCCGTGACGCACACGCCGGCCGGCGGCGTTGACCGGATCTTTCCGGCGAGCGCCCTGCTCAGCTCTGGTTGAAGAAGCCGTCGGTCTTCCGGCCGGCGGCTTCGCCCGCCACCACCTGGGTGTCGGCGGGGGAGAGCAGGAAGACCCGGGTGGCCACCCGGTCGATCGAGCCGCGCAGACCGAAGATCAGCCCGGCGGCGAAGTCCACCACGCGCTTGGCGTCGGCGGGGTCCATGGCCGTGAGGTTGACGATCACCGGGACGCCGTCCCGGAACAGCTCGCCGATGGCCCGGGCGTCCCGGAAGCTGTCCGGGGTCACCGTCGCGATCCGGCGGTCCCGCTCCTCGGCCGCCTCGGCGGCCACCTGCACCCGCGGGTCGGTGACCCAGGCCTGGTTGCCCGTACCGGTCTCCGAGCCCTCGTTGTACTCGTCGTCGTAGTACCGCTCGTCGTTGTCCTCCACGAGGCCCAGCCAGGCACTCGCCTTGCGCACCGATCCCATGGACGCCTCCTCTCACCGCGGTTCTGTGGCGTTCCGCATCTCTTTCGTATCCCTATGGTCGTCCATGATGCGGATAGCGCGCCAAGTAGATAGTCGGCTCGCAGGCGATTCGTGACGCTACTGGTGCAGAGGATGTGGCGATTCGTCAGGGTTCGTCCTGCATAAGGGGGGTTGCAAAAAGAAAATATGATGCTTCGAGCCGTACGGGTGATCCTGCCGACGGACGGGTGAACGGTGGCTGGATTACGATGCACGACGCCCCGGTGCGCGAGCGTCGCGCACCGGTTGAACGGCTCCCGGGGGATCGTCGTGTTCGGAATCGTCAGGCCCTGCACCCACCGTCTCTCCGAAGGTCTCAGAGTCGAGTGGACGGCCCATCTCTGCGGCCTCTGCCTGGCCCTGAGGGCGGATCACGGACAGTTCGCCCGTATCGTGACGAACTATGACGGCCTCATCGTCTCCGTCCTGACGGAGGCTCAGACGGGCCTCGTACCCGGCGGCCGTCGCACCGCGGGCCCCTGCCCGCTGCGCGCCATGCGCGCCGCACCGGTCGCCCAGGGCGAGGGGGCCCGGCTCGCTGCCGCCGTCTCGCTCGTCCTCGCCTCGGCCAAGGTCCGCGACCACGTCGCCGACCGGGACGGGCTGTTGGCCCGCCGTCCGGTCGCCGCCGCCGCGCGCCGGGTCGCCGCCGGATGGGACCGGGCGGGCGCCCGGACCGGGGCGGCCCTCGGCTTCGACACCGCCCTCCTGGTCGACGCGGTCGACCGGCAGACCGGCATCGAGACGCTCGCCGGGATCGGCACCCCGCTGCTGACGGTCACCGAGCCCACCGAGACCGCCACCGCCGCCGCCTTCGCCCACACCGCCCACCTCGCCGGGAAGCCGCAGAACGCCGCGCCCCTCGCGGAGGCCGGCCGGCTCTTCGGGCGGCTCGCCCATCTGCTGGACGCGGTCGAGGACCGGGAGGCCGATGCCGCGTCGGGCGCCTGGAACCCGCTGACCGCCACCGGCACCCCGCTCGCCGAGGCACGCCGGCTCTGCGACGACGCGCTGCACGGCGTACGGCTCGCGCTGCGCGAGGTGGAGTTCACCGACGGCAAGCTCGTCCACGTCCTGCTCGCCCACGAACTGCGGCGCTCGGTCGACCGCGCGTTCGGCACCTCCTCCTGCTCGCATCGAGAGGGCCAGGAAGGCCAGGAGGGCCAGGGGCCGCTGACCCCGGACGGCTCCTTCGGCCCCCCGCCGGGCAATCCGTACGGGGCGCCGCCCGGCAACCCCTACGCCCCCGGCGGCCCCGGCTCCCCGCCGCCTCCGCCGCAGCCGCCCCGCGACCGGCGCGGGCTGATCGCGGGCTGCCTGGTCTGGGTCGGGCTCGCCTGCACCTGCCAGATGTGCTGCGGGAGCTTCGAGGACCCCTGGAGCCGGGAGCGGCGGCAGGCGCCGTGCCAGAGCTGCGGCGACTGCTGCGAGGCGTGCAACTGCTGCGGTCAGTGCGGCGAGGGCTGCTGCTGTTGCGGCGATTCCTGCGGCTGCGACTGCTGAGGCGGGCAGGGCTGACACCCGGTCACCTCGCCCCGGGCGGTGCGGGCTCGGTGGGCTCGATCGCGGACCCGGTGGCGCCCCGCTTCCCCGGTGTGCGGCCGTCGGCGCCGTGCTCCTGGATCCGGCCGGCCCGAGGCCCGGACGACGTCGTCGAGGGCCGTTTTGCTCCTGCGGGAGAGCGGCGCGTTCCGCTCCGGCTGCACCGGCGCCACTGCGGTCGCACCTCGGCCTCCCGGAGCCGGTGTGGAAAGGTTGGCCGCATGAGCACCGACGCACAGCAGCAGGATCAGGGCGGCGGCGGGCCGGACGCCGCGCGGGACTGGCAGCGGTGGCACGAAGGGCGCGTCGTCGCCGTCGCCGCCCCGTACGGCCCGCTCTCCCTGACCGGGACCCACTGGCTCGCCGACTACCCGGAAGGTCGAATTCCGGCCGTGCCCGGTCGCTGGCGCGAGGACGGCGACGCGGTGGTCCTCACGGCGGCCGCCGAGGACGGCATCGTCGTCGACGGCAAGCCCCTGACCGGCGAGGTCCGGCTCGGCGCGGACCGCGGACCCATCGACGACTCCCGGGTCGCCCGGGGGGAGCGGCGGCTGGTGGTCCTCCGCCGCGAAGGGCTGTGGGCGGTACGGGACTTCGACCCGGGATCACCGGCCCGGCACGCCTTCTCGACCATCGAGGCCACCCCGTACGACCCCCGCTGGACGCTGCCCGGGACCTTCCGCCCGTACGCCGACCGGACCGTACGGGTGGCCAACGCGGACGGGGTCGAGCGCGGGCTCGGGCTCGGCGGGGAGGTCGCCTTCACGGTCGACGGCCAGGAGCACACGCTCCAGGTCGCGGTCGAGCCCGATGGATCGCTGTGGGCCGTCTTCGCCGATGTGACCAGCGGGGACAGCAGTTACCGCTTCCGCTTCCTGCGGCCCGGCGCGCCCGCCGGCGACGGCAGCGTCAGCCTCGACTTCAACCGCGCGCTGCTGCCGCCGTGCGCCTTCGCCGATCACTTCATCTGCCCCTTCCCGCCCCCGGGCAACACGCTCACGGTGGCGGTCCCGGCGGGGGAGCGGAACCGGATCGACGCCTGACCCCGCGAGTGGCCTCTCCGGCCCCGGCAGCCCCACGGCTCCCGGGGCCGGAGGCCTGGGGGGACCGTGTGGCCGAAAGGCATTCTTGCGTCTCCCGTCCGGGCCCCTCGATACTCCGGTCAGCGATTGTCAGGGGCACGGCAATTCCGGAACCCGGACAAGCCCCCGACTGCGCCTCACGGGCCCGCCACCCCACAGGAGGGCCCCCGATTCCCCTCGGAGGAACCCGACGTGAGGATCAAGCGCACCAACAACCGCTCCAAAGCGGCGAGACGCGTCCGTACCACGGCCGTCCTCGCGGGGCTCGCCGCCGTCGCGGCGATGGCCATCCCCACCGCGAACGCCGAAACCCCCCGAACGTTCAGCGCCAACCAGCTGACCGCGGCGAGCGACGCCGTGCTCGGCGCCGACATCGCGGGCACCGCCTGGAACATCGACCCGCAGACCAAGCGCCTCGTCGTGACCGTCGACAGCACGGTCTCGCAGGCGGAGATCAAGCAGATCAAGAAGTCGGCGGGCACCAACGCCGGCGCGCTGCGGATCGAACGCACCCCCGGCAAGTTCACCAAGCTGATCTCCGGCGGCGACGCGATCTACTCGAACACCGGACGCTGCTCGCTGGGCTTCAACGTCCGCAGCGGCAGCACCTATTACTTCCTCACCGCCGGTCACTGCACCGACGGCGCGTCCACCTGGTGGGCCAACTCGGCCCGTACCACGGTGCTCGGCACGACCGCCGGATCGAGCTTCCCGAACAACGACTACGGCATCGTGCGCTACACCAACAGCAGCATCACCAAGAGCGGCACCGTCGGCAACCAGGACATCACCAGCGCCGCCAACGCCACCGTCGGCATGGCCGTCACCCGCCGCGGCTCCACCACCGGCACCCACAGCGGATCGGTCACCGGACTCAACGCCACCGTCAACTACGGGGGCGGCGACGTCGTCTACGGCATGATCCGCACCAACGTGTGCGCCGAGCCCGGCGACTCCGGCGGCCCGCTCTACTCCGGCACCCGGGCGATCGGTCTCACCTCCGGTGGCAGCGGCAACTGCTCCTTTGGCGGCACGACCTTCTTCCAGCCGGTCGTGGAAGCCCTGAACGCGTACGGCGTCAGCGTGTACTGACCGGCCCCGCCGGATCAGGTACGGAGCAGTCCGTACATACGTGCCCCCGTCCGGAATTCCGGACGGGGGCTCCCGCTCGCCGGGGGGCTCTTGAGAGGATGTCGGCACGACGGATCGTCGTGACGGGGCGGCAGGGGGCGGGGGCGCTCCCGGGGTGCGCTCCACTGGCGTCAGGGGGTAGCAGGTCCGTGTATCGCATCGGAGTGACCGGTCACCGCTCCATCCCCGCCGAGGCGGAGGCCCATGTGCTCGCCGGAATGCGGTCCGCGCTCTGCGGACTCGACCGTGCCACCCAGGCCCTCTCCAGCCTGGCGGTCGGCGCCGACCAGCTCTTCGCCGACCTCGCCCTCACCTGCGGCGCCGAACTGACCGCCGTGATCCCCAGCGGCGACTACGAGGCCTGCTTCGACAACGCCGCCGACCTCGCCCGCTACCGGACGCTCAAGGCCCGGGCGGCCCGCGAGGTCCGGCTCGGCTTCCCGCACTCCACCGACGAGGCGTACTACGCGGCGGGCGCCTACATCGCCGACCACTGCGACCGGCTGCTCGCGGTCTGGGACGGCCTCCCCGCCCGGGGCCTCGGCGGCACGGGCGACATCGTGACGTACGCCCGCGCCCTGGGCCGCCCGGTCACCGTGATCTGGCGCGACGGGGTGCTGCGCGGCTGACCGGCGCCGGGGTGGCGGCCAAGTGGCTCACACGCGGTGCCGGACCAGCCAGTCGGTGTGCTCGGGTGACACGATCCGCTCGGTCTCGAACACCGCCGCCGGCCAGTGCCGCTCGGTGAGGGTGGTCTCCATGGCGGCCTGCATCGACTCCAGGTCCTGCTCCACCAGCGAGTGCGCCGAGATTAGCGGATGGTGCCGGCGCATCTCGTTCCAGGCGAGACAGGCCGCCGCGGCCGCGGACAGCGCCCCCGTCAGACCGAACGACCGCCCCACCCCGAAGGTCTGGAGCACGCTCAGCGCCAGCGCCGGGAGCGTCAGCGCGACGATGGCGCCCGACCACATGAGCGCCCCGCGCCGGGAAGCCTGCTGACGCCGGCGGTACCAGCGGCGCTGTTCGATGAGCCGGTCCCGTACGTACGTCTCCTTGCGGACCGTGTAGGCCTTGTTCCGCAACGCGCGCATGGACTCCGTGATGAGGCCGCCGGAATCCGGCAGCTCCTCGCGCGGATCGGCCCAGCCCACCTTCCGCAGCTCCTGGAGACCGTCCTCCAGGCGGTTGGCGAACAGCGCCTCCGGATGCTCGGACGCGCTGTCGAACGGGGCGCCGTGCACCGCGTAGCGCCAGCAGTTCGATTTGATGAACTCGGCTGCGGAGCGGTTGAGTTGCCAATGCGACTTTGCTTTGCGCTGGGAGGCGAGGAAGGTCGTGAAGAGCACGCCCAGATAGGCCAGCACCGCCGCGCCGTACAGCGCCCGGGCCGCGGGCCCGTCGTCGGCGGGCCAGGGCAGCGCCGCGGGCACCGTGCCGGCCACGAGCAGCGCCAGCTGCACCCGGGTCGTGTTCACGGCCTCGCGCTGGCGGGCCACGGCGACCGCGTCCGTGTGATGGAACAGCTCGGGCAGATCGTCGTTCCTGAAGACCATGGATCTCAGCGGCTCGGGCAACGCCGTCATGGTCGCCTCCGTCTGCAGTTGTCGTATGACCCGGCCGGCCGTCGCGCCCGACCCTCCCGGGCCCACGAGAGTAGGAGGGGAGTGCAGGACCGGGCAAGAGCGCCATGGCCCCCCGGACGGCCGCCACGACAGGGTTCGGCCACGTCCGGGCAGGGCGTGCCGGGAGGCCGGGCGGCTCCCTGCCCGGTCCCGGGCCGGGGCGCGGACGCCGTGACCGCCGCGCGGAGGGCGCCCGTCCCGGAGCGGAGCCGGTGAACGAGTGAATCACGGGCCCCGCCAGGAGGTCCCGGCGGCCCGGCGAGGCCGCCGCGGGCGCCTCGCGGTTCGCGCGACCGCCTGGGGTCCGGGCGGGCTCCGGAGCCGCCCGCAAGCCTCCCACCTGCGGAAGCCGGCGATGCGGAAGCCGGCTTTCCCGCCCGCGGGTCCCGTCGCTCCCGTCCCGCTCACCCAAGAGGCGGAACGGAAGGCCTGTTTCGACTTTCGAAACACTGGAGTGAAGGCTGTTCCGCCGGCATGTGGAGGGACCCCGCCGGTAGTAAAGTGCGCGTGCCGGGCCGTGTGATGAGACGGAATCCGGCAGCGTTTCAATGTCCGGAAACAGACCCCTTCAGGATCCCCCTAGGACGGCCGTGAAGACCTACGGAACCACCCCCGACTTCGCCCCTGCGAAGATCCGCGCAACCCTCGCGGCGACCGACGTCCGCAGCGCCGACGCCGTCACGAAGATCAACCGCGTATGCGGTGCGACCACGGCCCGGTCCACCCGGATCTCCACGTTCAATTCCGCTCTCTGAGCAGGCGTCAGAACTGGCTAGAATGGCGGAATGACAGGACCCCTGGTCCCCTTCCGTGAATTCGTTCTCAAAGTGCACAGCAGGTGCGATCTCGCCTGCGACCACTGCTACGTCTACGAACACGCAGATCAGAGCTGGCTGACCCGACCGAAAGTCATCTCCGACGAGGCGATTTCCTGGACGGCCCGGCGTCTGGCCGAGCATGCGACCACTCATGCGCTTCCCTCCGTCACAGTGATCCTGCACGGCGGGGAACCGCTTCTGGCAGGGCCCGCGCGACTGCGCCGGGTCTGCGAGGAGCTCGGCTCGGCCCTGAACGGCATCGCTGAGCTGGACCTCAGGATCCACACCAACGGCGTCCAGCTCAGCCCCCGTTACCTCGACCTCTTCGACGAGTTCCACGTCCGGGTCGGGATCTCGCTCGACGGCGACCGCGCCGCCAACGACCGCCACCGCCGGTACGCCGACGGACGCAGCAGCCACCCGATGGTGCTGCGCGCGGTCGGCCTGCTCCGCGAGGAGCGCCACCGCCACCTGGACCTCGGCCTGCTCTGCACGGTCGACATCCACAACGACCCGGTGGCCGTGCACGACGCCCTCGCCGCGCTCGAACCCCCGCTCGTCGACTTCCTGCTGCCCCACGCCACCTGGGACGAGCCGCCGCCGCGCCCGGACGGATCGCCCACCGCGTACGCCGCATGGCTCCTGACGGTCTTCGACCGCTGGACGGAACAGGGCCGCCCGATGCCCGTCCGGATGTTCGCCTCGGTGCTCTCCAGCCTGAGCGGCGGCCCCAGCCTCACCGAGTCCCTGGGCCTCGCCCCCACCGACCTCGTCGTCATCGAGACCGACGGCACGCTGGAACAGGTCGACTCGCTCAAGAGCGCCTACGAGGGCGCCGCCGCCACCGGGTTCGACGTCTTCCGCAACACCTTCGACGAGGCCGCCGCCCACCCCGGCGTCCGGGCCCGGCAGCTCGGTCTGGCGGGCGTCAGCGAGACCTGCCGCCGCTGCCCGGTCGTACGCTCGTGCGGCGGCGGGCTCTACACCCACCGCTACCGCTCCGACGACACCTCCGGCGGCGGCTTCGACAACCCCTCCGTGTACTGCGACGACCTGGCCGCCCTGATCCGGGGCATCGAGGAACGGACCGCCGCCGCCACCGGGTCACCCGCCGTCCGCTCGCCCGACGCCCTGCTCGCCGCCCACCAGGACCTGACCCGGACCCTGCTCGCCGTGGTCCACGACACCCTCGGCGGGCGGGGCGGAGCGCTCTGGGACGACGCCTGGCGGCTCGCGGCGGCCATCGAGGCGGACGCGTCCGGCGCCGACGCGCTCGACGCGGTCCTCGCGCACCCCTACACCCGCACCTGGCTGGTCGACGCCCTCGCGGACCTCGACGCCGGCCGGGGGATCGCGGAACCCGCCGCCGAACGGCTCGCCGCGACCGTGGCCGCCGCCGCCGTCCGCGCCCGGCTCGACCTGCCCGTCCCCGTGGCCTACCGCGACGGGGGCCTCCACCTGCCCACCCTCGGCACCGTGGTCCTCGGCGGGCCGGGGGAAGGGGGCACGGCGGTGGTGCGGGCCACCGGCGACGGCTTCCTCGTCCGCCCTCGGGACGCCGCGCCCGGCACGGAGGTGCGCATCGCACCCGACGAGCCCGAAGGACCGCACTGGCTCCCCGTGCGCGTCCTGCGCCGGTCGCCCGCCCCCGCCCTCCTGCTGGACGACCTCGACCCCCTCCGCGCCTGCTTCGACGCCCCCGTGACCGGCCGCCTCCCGATCGAGGGCGCCGAGACCTGGGCGCACCGGATCGCCGAGGCCTGGGCGCTGCTGACCGACGCCGTACCGGACCAGGCCGCCGAGGCCGCCCGTACGCTCACCACGCTGACCCCGCTGACCACCGGGGGCGCCGCGCCGGGGCGCCACGGTCCCGGGGCGCTCGGCGCCGACCCCGTGACCGGCGCGAGAGAGCTGGCACTCGGTCTGCTCAGCGGATTCCGCCGGGCGAAACTGCGCGCGCTCGGTGAAGTGACGGATCTTTACGCCCTGGACGGCACCTGGGAACATCGAACGCCTTGGGGGAACGACCCCGTGACGTTCTCCCGACTGCTGGCCGAGACATACGAACGGGCGGGGCTCGGGCTTTACGATCCACGCTTCCTCACGGGTGTCCCGGAAGCACTCGACATGATCGAAAACGCGGCGGAGGTGACGGTCGACGGAAAACAACTGATCGCCGCTGTCCGCAAGGAGATCAGCGGAACGCGGAGTACGGCCGGAAAGAATCACGGCAGGGGCCTCTCGCCGGCCGGTCAGGGAACGAACGTCCTGGTGTCTGACCGGAAAGTGACGTTCGAATGACCGAACGGGAGGGGCTGGAACGCGGCCCGCTCCGGAATGATGAGTTCGCTTGCACTCCCTTCCTCCTTCCGGGATGCGAGTGCTCATACAGGACGGGGGTCGTGTGCACGCATCGACGCAACAGCGAGCGGTGGGCCATCGGCCGTATTTCTTTCTGAGTTACGCCCACACGCCCGGGTACGGCGCCGGCACGGACCCCGATATGTGGGTCGAGCGGCTTTTCCAGGACCTCTGCGGCCATGTGATGGCCATGACCGACTTACCCGCCGGCGCGCCCGCGGGATTCATGGACCGGGAGATACGCTCCGGGGAGGGCTGGTCGGAACGGCTCGGCGACGTCCTCGCCACCTGCCGGGTCTTCGTTCCGCTGTTCTCACCGCGCTACTTCGCCAGCGAGATGTGCGGCAAGGAGTGGTACGCCTTCGAACAGCGGGCCATCCACCACCGGGCCCGCTCCAACCAGCCGGCCGAGGCCATCGTCCCCGCGCTCTGGGTTCCGGTGCCCCCGAGCCAACTGCCGGGATCCGCCGAGCGGTTGCAGTTCAACCACCGCGACTTCGGCGAACGGTACGTCAGCGACGGCCTCTACGGTCTGATCAAGCTCAGGCTCTTCGCCGAGGAGTACGAACGGGCCGTCTACGAACTGGCCAAACGCATCGTCAGCGTCGCCGACTCGGTCCGCATCGACACCGGCCGGCCCGTCGACTACCGCCTCGCCCCCAGCGCCTTCGGCTCCCCCAGCAGCGGAGTCGGCGCCCCCCGGCCGATGCAGATCACCATCGCGGCACCCACCCGCCACGATCTGCCCGACGGCCGCAACAGCGACCACTACGGCGACCATCCCCAGGACTGGAACCCGTACTACCCCGCCTCCGCCCGGCCGCTGGCCTATGTGGCCGAGGAACTGGTCCGCTCGCTCAACTACCAGGCCGTCATCACCTCGTTCGACGAGGACCGGCACGACGGCAAGGCCCCGCCCAGCACCCCCGAGATCCTGCTCGTCGACCGCTGGGCCCTGCGGGACGAGGACCACTGCCGCAGGCTCGCCGCCTTCGACGCGGAGAACCGGCCCTGGGTGACCATGGTCGTCCCGTGGAGCCGCGACGACCACCAGAGCAGAGCCGCGGAGACCGAGCTCACCGAGAAGCTCGAAGCGGTCATGCCGGTCAAGATGGGCCAGGGCCGGGCCCTCTGCCGGGCCGCCGCGAAAGGAGTGCCCACCATGGAGGCGTTCGGCCAGCTCCTGCCCCAGGTGGTCGAGGTGGCCGCCCAGCAGTACCTCAAGCACGCGAAGGCCTACCCGCCCGGATCCGGCGGCGGATCCGGCGAGCGGACCCGGCTCACCGGCCCCATGGGCAACACGAGCTACATACCCGACCCGCACGACCCTGCGACGGAAGCGGAGGACCTATGAGTGCCGGTCGTGACGGGCGCATCGTCACCTTCTACTCGTACAAGGGCGGTACCGGGCGCACCATGGCGCTCGCCAACGTCGCCTGGATCCTCGCGGCCAACGGCAAGCGGGTCCTGGCCGTCGACTGGGACCTGGAAGCCCCCGGACTCCACCGGTTCTTCCACCCCTTCCTCGACCCGGCCACCCTCGGCGCCACCACCGGTGTGATCGACCTGATCACCGAATACGCCTGGGCCGCGACCAGCCCCGCCCAGCGCGCCGAGGACTGGCACCGCGACTACGCCCGCATCCAGCCGCACGCCGTGTCGCTGACCCCGGAGTCGCTCGGCTGGGAGTTCCCGCAGGGCGGCACGCTCGACTTCGTCTCCGCCGGACGGCAGAACCGCGAGTACAGCGCCACCGTCTCCACCTTCGACTGGGACAACTTCTACGACCGGTTCGGCGGCGGCCACTTCTTCGACGCCCTGCGCGACGACATGAAGGCGAACTACGACTACGTCCTCATCGACAGCCGGACCGGCCTCAGCGACATCGCCGACATCTGCACCGTCCACCTCCCGGACGTGCTCGTCGACTGCTTCACCCTCAGCGACCAGTCCATCGACGGCGCGGCCTCCGTCGCCCGCCAGATCGCCGAGCGCAACACCGGCCGCCCCATCGCCCTCTACCCCGTGCCGATGCGCATCGACGAGGGCGAGAAGGAGAAGGCGGACGCCGGGCGGGCGCTGGCCCGGCTCAAGTTCGACCGGCTGCCGCGCGATCTGTCCGGCGACGAACTCACCGCCTACTGGGGGGCGGTGGAGATCCCGTACCGGCCCTACTACGCCTACGAGGAGACGCTGGCCACCTTCGGCGACGAGGCCGGGCTCACCAACTCGCTGCTCTCCGCCTTCGAACGGCTCACCGCGGTCATCACCGACCGGGAGATCACCTCGATGCCGCCGGTCGGCGAAGAGGTCCGGCTGCGGATCCGCGACGCCTTCACCCGGCGCAGGCCCGCCCTGCCCGCCGATCTCCACCTCAGCTATGTGGCGGAGAACCGGATGTGGGCCGACTGGCTCGAATCGATCCTCACCCGGGCCGGTTTCCGGGTCGTGCCGCGCGACGTCTCCGCCGAACGCCCGCCCGAGGAGGCGGCCGACACCACCGCCGACAACGCCACCCGCACCGTCGTCCTGCTCTCCAGCGCCTATCTGAAGTCCCAGCGGGCGGTCGAGCTGTGGGAACGGACCGCCGCCGAGGCCGTCGGCACCGGCCGCCGCCGACTGGTTCCGCTGCGGATCGGGGACGTACGCCTGACCTCCCCGTACATCGACCGCAACCCGGTCGACCTCTTCCGGCTGGACGAGGTGCACGCCACCACCGCCGTGATGCGGGCCCTGGACCGCCCGGTGCAGGTGGCCGACGGGGTCTCGCCCGGGCCCCGCTTCCCCGGCACCGTACCGAGGATCTGGAACGCGCCGCCCCGCAACCCCGGCTTCACCGGCCGCTCGCTCGTCCTGGAGCGGATGCGCGACCAGCTCGGCGGCGGCCTGGCCGTCGTCCTGCCGCAGCCGCAGACCCTCTACGGTCTCGGCGGCGTCGGCAAGACCCAGGTGGCCCTGGAGTACGTGCACCGCTTCATGGCCGACTACGACCTGGTCTGGTGGATATCGTCCGAGCAGCCCGACGACGTCGTCGCCTCGCTCGCCGAACTCGCCGCCCGGCTCGGCGCCCAGGGCGGCGACGACATCGCGGCCGCCTCCCAGGAGGCCGTCGACCTGCTGCGGCGCGGGGTGCCCTCCGACCGCTGGCTGCTGGTCTTCGACAACGCGGACGACCCCGAGCAGCTGCGCCGCTACTTCCCGCAGGGCGGTTCCGGCCACATCCTGGTGACCTCCCGCAACCAGAGCTGGTCCCAGCACGGGGACGCGCTGCCCGTGGACGTCTTCCTGCGCGAGGAGTCCATCGAGCACCTCCAGCGCCGGGCCCCGGGGCTCAGCGACGAGGACGCCGCCCAGGTCGCGACCGCGGTGGGCGACCTGCCGCTCGCCGTGGAGCAGGCGGCCGCCTGGATCGCGGAGACCGCCACCCCCATCGACACCTATCTCGAACAGCTCGCCCAGCAGGCGCCCCAGGTTCTCGCGCTCAACCAGCCGGCCGGCTACCCGGAACCGGTCGCCGCCACCTGGAACATCTCCATCGCCCGGCTCAAGGAGCGCTCGCCCGCCGCCGTACGGCTGCTCCAGCTCTGCGCCTTCTTCGCGCCCGAGCCGATCTCCGCGAACCTCCTCTACAGCAAGGAGATGATCGACGCGCTGAAGCCGTACGACTCCTCGCTCCAGGAGAAGCTGGTGCTGGGCCGGGTCATCCGGGAGATCGGCCGCTTCGCCCTGGCCAAGGTCGACCAGGTCTCCAACTCCATCCAGGTGCACCGCCTCGTCCAGGCCGTGATCAAGGCGCAGCTCAGCGAGGAGGAGCAGCGCGAAGCCCGGCACGTCGTCCACCGCATCCTCGCCGGGGCCCGCCCCGACGACGACGAGCCGATAGACAACCCGGACACCTGGCCGCGCTTCGCCACGATCTGGCCGCACCTCGGCCCCTCCGACGCCCGCAACTGCAAGGAGCCGGAGACCCGCAGGCTGCTGATCGACCGCGTCCGCTACCTGTGGAAGCGCGGCGACATCAGGACCGCCTGGGCGCTGGGCGAGGACCTGCGCGAGATCTGGCGCGAGAACCTGGGCGAACGCGACCTCCAGTACCTCTACCTCCGCTTCCACCTCTCCAACATCCTGCGTACGCGCGGCCGTTACGTGGAGGCGCGGGAGCTGGACGAGGTCACCCTGGAGCGGCAGCGGGAGGTGCTGGGGCCCGAGCATCCGCACACGTACATGACCACCAGCAGCCTGGCCATCGACCTCGGGCTGCTCGGGGACTACGCACGGGCGATCGAGATGGCGACCGAGGCCCACGAGGGGTTCGGGCAGATCTTCCACGACTCCCACCCCCGGACCCTGGCCGCCGCCAACAACCTGGCCCTGAACCTGCGCAGCGTCGGGCAGTACGCCCGGGCCCGGGAGATCGACCAGGACGTCTACGACCTGCGTACCCAGGTGCTCGGGCCGGACCACCCCTACAGCCTGTCCTCCGCCATGAACCTGGCGCGCGACCTGCGGGAGGTGGGCAGGTACGAGGACTCGGTGGGGCTGCTCAGCACGACGTACAACAGCTTCAAGGAGACGATGGGCCGCACCTTCCCCACCACGCTGAGCGCCGCGAAGAGCCTCGCGGTGTCGCTGCGCAGGGCGGGCCGGCTGGAGGACGCCCGGCGTCTCACGGTGGCGACCCGTGCCCGCTACCGGGCGAAGTACACCATCGCCAACCCCGAGTCCCTGGCCTGCGATCTCAACCTGGCGGCGGACCTGTTCGCGGCCGGCGAGAGCGCGGAGGCGCTGGAGACCGCGCAGGAGGTCGTCGACCAGTACATGAAGGTGCCGGGGGAGAAGCACCCGTACACCCTGGCGGCGCAGAACAACCTCGGCGTCTATCTGACGGGCGTCGGGGAGGCGGAGGCGGCGGAGCGGGTGCTGACCCAGGTCGTCGCCGCCATGCGGGAGGCGTTCGGCCGGGAGCACCCCAACACCCTGTTCTGTGTGATGAACCTGGCCGGGGCGACGGCCGACCGGGGCGAGCTGGACATCGTGCTGGAGACCGAGCAGCGGCTGTCGGGGCAGTTCCGCGAAGCGCTCGGGGCGCACCATCCGGAGACCCTGGCGATGACCTCGAACATGGCGGTCACGCTCGACGCGATGGGCCGGGAGGACGAGGCGGCGCAGCTGCGGTCGGAGATCGTCGTGGAGCTGTCGCGCCAGCTCGGCGACGACCACCCGCTGGTGCGGATCGCCCGCACCGAGGGGCGGTTCCGGCGGGAGCTGGAGCCGATGCCGGTGTGATCCACCGCGCGCCGGGAGGCCCGTCCTCCCGGCGCGCGGCGGCCGGGGTCACTTCCCGCCGCACTGCCTCCGCTCCTCCAGCAGCCAGTCGAGGATGCGCGGGAGCATGGGGAACGCGTCGAAGTGGGCCGCCCTCGGCTCCAGCACGGTGGTGGCGCCCGGGATCTGCCCGGCCAGCCAGCGGGAGTGGCCGACCGGGGAGAAGACGTCCTTCACCCCGTGCCAGAGCAGCACCTCGCCGGTGATCCGGGACGGATCGAACCCCCAGGGGCGGCAGAACGCGATGGCGTCGTCGATCCAGCCGTACGCCGAATGACGCAGCCCCTCGCTGAAGTTGCGCAGCAGCATGGACCGGATGCCCGCGTCGTTGACCACCAGCCGGTCGGAGTCGGTCAGCTCCCGGCGCAGATCGTCGAGCAGCCGGACCGGGTCCCGCCGGATCTGCGCCGAGCGGTCGATGAAGGACCGCGCCAGGGACTCCGGGTCGTCGGCCGCCGTGGAGTACGCCAGCACATTGGACGCGCTCATCCCCTCGAACCAGTCGAGACCGGCCGCGTCCCGGGGCGCGAGACTGACGAGGGCCGCGGTCCGGGTGACCCGTTCCGGCATCAGGGCCGCGCAGGCCAGGGCGTGCGGGGCCCCGCCGGAGCGGCCCACCACGGCGAAGCGCTCCAGCCCCAGCGCGTCGGCGATCGCGCGGACGTCCCCGACGACGTCGCTGATCCGCCGGCCCTCGTGGCGGTCGCTGCCGCCGTAGCCCGGGCGGTCGTAGGCGATCAGCTGCGTATGACGCTGGTAGAGGACCATGCCGCGGGGAGCGGGGCCGAGCCTGCTGCCCGGGGTGCCGTGCAGGAGGAAGACCGGTCTTCCCCGGGGATCGCCCATCCGTTCGACCATCAGATGCCGCCCGTCCGCCGCGAGCACCCGATTGCGCACCCGTGCCTCCCCCGCTCGGTCACCCGGTCACCCGGCGGGCCCGGACCCGATGTCGCTGCCGGTGCCTGCCGCCGTTTCGATGATGACCCATCAGGGGCGTTACGGGGACCGTTCGTCGACGACGAACTGTGAAGGTCCTGGACGGCTGCCGGCCGAGGATTTCCGTCGCCATCCGGACGGACCGTGCCACCATCCGGACCGAGAGGGCGAATACCGGACAGGACTAGTCCTCACCCTGAGACCGCCGACGGTTGCACCAGGTGTTTGCGAAGGGAACCGACATGGCATGACCGGGGGTAAGTGAACGACCCGAGAGTGAAGCGTCGGTGTCGTGTGCACGTCCGGAAGTCGGCCTTGTGTGCGTTTCCCGGCCTCGGAATAGTGGGCGCCCCATCCTCCGTGTACGGGCACCCCACATGCTTCGTGCACGGCCCCACAGGAGGTCGAACGTGAAGCATCGACGCATGTCCAGGAAGCGCGCGACGCTGGCCGGCTCGGCCGTCGTCGCCCTCGTCGCAGCGGGATTTACGTTCCAGTCCGCGAACGCCAGTGACGATGTGCCGCAGTTCGCGGCCAAGACCCTCAGCGCGGGCGCGGCCGGAAAGCTGGCCGACTCCCTGAACCGTGATCTGGGCCCTGACGCGGCGGGCTCGTACTACGACACCACGGCGAAGACCCTCGTCGTGAACGTCGTCGACGAGGCCGGCGCCGAGCAGGTCCGCCAGGCGGGTGCCAGGGCCAGAATCGTGGAGAACTCCCTCGCCGAGCTGAAGTCGGCCCGGCAGACCCTCACCGACAGGGCGACGATTCCGGGTACCTCCTGGGCGGTCGACCCGGTGACCAACAAGGTGAAGGTCACCGCCGACAGCACGGTCGACGGCGCCGCCTGGAAGAAGCTCTCGGCCGTGGTCGGCGGTCTCGGTGGCAAGGCCGAACTCTCGAAGACCAAGGGGGAGTTCAAGCCGCTGATCGCGGGCGGCGACGCGATCTTCGGCTCCGGCTCCCGCTGCTCGCTCGGCTTCAACGTGGTCAAGGACGGCGAGCCGTACTTCCTGACCGCCGGCCACTGCACCGAGTCGGTCACCAGCTGGTCGGACTCCCAGGGCGGCGCGGAGATCGGGGCGAACGAGGGCTCCAGCTTCCCGGAGAACGACTACGGCCTGGTCAAGTACACCTCGGACACCGAGCACCCGAGCGAGGTGAACCTCTACGACGGCTCCACCCGAGCGATCACCCGGGCGGGCGACGCGACGGTCGGCCAGGCGGTCACCCGCAGCGGCTCCACGACCCAGGTGCACGACGGCGAGGTCACCGGCCTGGACGCCACGGTCAACTACGGCAACGGAGACATCGTCAACGGCCTCATCGAGACGACGGTCTGCGCCGAGCCGGGCGACAGCGGCGGCGCCCTCTTCGCGGGCGACACCGCGCTCGGTCTGACCTCGGGCGGCAGCGGCGACTGCTCCTCGGGCGGCACGACCTTCTTCCAGCCGGTCCCGGAGGCCCTGGCCGCCTACGGCGCGGAGATCGGCTGACGCACCACCGTACGACGGCGCGAGGAAGGGCCCCCGGTTCTGCCGCCGGGGGCCCTTCCCGTACGTCCTGGCGCGGTCGGGCTCAGGCGGCCTGGGGCAGATTGCGGGTGCCCGCGTCCGCCGGGGAGACGCCGAAGATCCTCACGGCCTGGTAGTAGGTCCAGGCGGTGCCGTTGCACGACGTCTTCGTCGCGCCCGAGTAGCGGGCGCACACGCGCTTGAGGTCCTCGTAGAAGGCGGAGTCGATCCGGGACTTGTTGGCGGAGAACGTGCCTGCGGCCTTGTAGTTCCGGTACCCGAAGTCGTGGCGGGCACAGGAGTTCCGGAAGGGGAAGCCGAAGGGGTTGTCGGGCGAGCTGCTGCAGTAGTCCGTCGACCAGTTGAAGCCGTACGCAGCCCAGGCGCCCTGGTTGTTGCGGGCCGCGTTCCAGGCGTTGTAGCTGGTGGCGCTCGTCTGGGTCCAGGAGCTGAGCACCTGGGGTTTGTCGGCGGGGGCGGCCGACGCGGAACCGGCGGTGCCCAGGGCGAGGGGGAGTGACAGGGCGACAGCGGCGAGCGGGACCGTGAAGCGACGGCGCATGGACGACCTCCGTGGGGGTGAATGGAGTTGCTCCTGGGGTGCTCCTCGTCGGGTGGGGCGAGGGGCAGGAACAGGATGTCGTCATGCACCCGTCATTTCTAGGGTGTTCGGCCCGCAGAACATCGATATAGAGATGGGGCGGGAGGGGGCGCCGATCCGGCGGGCCGGGCGGGGCCGGGAGCGGCCGGCGGTCCCCACTACGTGATCCGGGTCGGAGCCGCGCCATTTTTTACCGACGCGTAACTTCCCTCGTTCGCTTACTCGTGCGTAATTTGGCATGAGCACGTACAGCTTGTGGTCCGGGCCACAGGGCGCACCGCCATCGCACCCCCCTTGAGCCGCAAGGAGACCACACGATGCTGCCCTGGATCCGTGCTGCGCGCGTTCCCCGCACGCGCAGTCTGCTCGCCGCCCTGCTTCTCGCCCTCACCGTTCTCGTCGCCCCCACGGCGACCGCGAGCGCGGCCCCGGCCGCCGAAGCGGCCACATCGCGAGGCTGGAACGACTACTCCTGCAAGCCCTCCGCCGCCCATCCCCGACCTGTCGTCCTGGTCCACGGAACCTTCGGGAACTCGATCGACAACTGGCTGGTCCTGGCCCCCTACTTGGTCAACCGGGGCTACTGCGTCTTCTCCCTCGACTACGGCCAGCTCCCCGGCGTGCCGTTCTTCCACGGCCTCGGGCCCATCGACAAGTCCGCCGAACAGCTCGACGTGTTCGTCGACAAGGTGCTGGACGCCACCGGAGCCCCGAAGGTGGACATCGTCGGCCACTCCCAGGGCGGCATGATGCCGAACCACTACCTGAAGTTCCTCGGCGGCGCCGACAAGGTCAACGCCCTCGTCGGCATCGCACCGGACAACCACGGCACCACACTGCTCGGCCTCACCGAGCTGCTGCCGTTCTTCCCCGGCGTGGAGAAGTTCATCAGCGACAAGACCCCCGGGCTCGCCGACCAGATCGCGGGATCCCCCTTCATCACCAGGCTCACGGCGGGCGGCGACACCGTTCCCGGCGTCCGCTACACCGTCATCGCTACCAAGTACGACCAGGTCGTGACCCCGTACCGCACGCAGTACCTGGACGGGCCGAACGTACGCAATGTCCTCCTCCAGGACCTGTGCCCGCTCGACTTCTCCGAGCACGTCGCGATCGGGACCATCGACCGCATCGCCTTCCACGAGGTGGCCAACGCCCTCGACCCGGCCCGCGCCACCCCGACCACCTGCGCCTCGGTCATCGGCTGACCCACCGCACGACAACGGGCCGGGGTCCGCCGTCCGAGCAGTACGGACGGCGGACCCCGGCCCGTCACATCCTGCCGCGCCCGACGTCCCGGAGGGACGCGGCAGGGGTACGGAGAGGGGCGCCGCGGTCAGCGGCTGTGGCGCCCCGTCGCGGCGGCGGCCCGCCGGCGCTGCGAGGCGAACAGCACGGCCGCACCGGCGGCGAGCACCCCGGCGCCCCCGATCGCCAGATAGGTGCTGCTGCTGGAGCCACCGGTCTCGGCCAGCACCTCGTCCTTGCTCGCGGCGTTGACCTCGGGGGCGTTGCCCTCGGCCTTCTTCTCCGGAGCGGCCGGAGCGGCGGCGGTGACCTTCGCCCCGGTGTTCGCGTCGTCGTCACCGTGGCCGTTGTGCTCGACGGAGGACTTCTCGGCACCCTCGGTGATCGCCTTCTCGGACGGGGCGGAGGGGGCCGGAGCCGGAGCCCCGGCACCGGCGTCACCACCGGAGCCCTGCTCCCCCTTCCCCTCTTCCTTCTCCGCCGGCCCGCCGCCCGCCGACCCGCCGCCGAACGTCACGTCGGAGCAGGCGTAGAACGCCTCGGGGGAGTCGGAACGCTGCCAGATCGTGTAGACCAGCTGCCGCCCGGAGCGCTCGGGGATCGTCCCGTCGAAGACGTACGAACCGTCCACCAGCGCCGGATCGGTGACCTCGGCGAACGGCTTCGCCTTCAGGTCCGACCAGGCCAGCGGCTTCGTGGCGTCATAACCGGGCTTGGTCATGTACAGCTCGAACGACCCCTTGTGCGGGGCCGTCGCTCGGAACCGGAAGGTGTGCTTGCCCGCCGACAACGCGGTGGCCGGCCAGTCGGCGCGCGGCAGGTCGAGCCCCTTGAACTTGTCGTTGGCCGCGCTGCAGAGCTTGCCGTCCGGGATCAGATCACGGTGCTTGCCCGCCGCGTTGGCGATGTTCACCCCGTTCCAGTCGTACAGCGCCTGCGTACCCCCCGCCGCGACCGCCGCCCGGCACGCCGCCGACTTCGGGCTCTCCGGCCCCTCCGCGAAGCACGCCGACACCCGGCTCACCGGGTCGGTCAGCGAACCGTGCGCGACGGCCGGCGTGGCGGTCAGCCCGGCCAGCGCGAGCGGTGCGAGTCCGAGGGCGAGGACTCCGGCGGCCTTGCGACGAGCGGTCATGGATGGATCTCCTTCGATACGGCACTGCTGTCGGGGGTGGCGATCAGCAAGCTAGCCGCTCGGAAGGGCGAAAACCCCTGTTGGGAGGGGGTGATGACGATCCTTATGGTGCGTTTAAGGAGGGGTTAGGCGTGGGCTCAGGAACCGGTCCGGGCCCCGCCCGGGGAGACTCCGGGCGGGTGCGCCGGCGGCGGCGCTCCGGCACGCCTCACCCCTTCCAGCGGTACCGCCGCTCCGGCCGCCCCGTCCCCCCGTACCGCAAGGTCACCTCCGCGCGCCCCGTTCCGGCGAACCACTCCAGGTAGCGGCGCGCGCTCACCCGGGACAGGGCCCCCGCCTCGGCGCACTCCGATGCCGACAGGCCCCCGGGGTGGGCGCGCAGGGTGCGCTCCACCAGGTCGGCCGTGGGGGCGGCCAGGCCCTTCGGGAGCTCGCGGGAGCCGGGCGGGCGGGTGCCGAAGATCTGGTCGACGTCCTCCTGGCGGGCCTCTCCCAGTTCGTCCAGGCGGGTGCGCAGGGCGGCGACATGGCGCAACTGCTCCTGGAGGGCGGAGCGGCTGAACGGCTTGATCAGGTAGTGGAGGGCCCCGGCCCGCAGCGCCGCCCGGATCACGCCCGCGTCCTTGGCCGCCGTGATGAACAGGGCGTCCGTGCTGGGGCGCGACGCGTCCCGCTCCTCCGCCGTGCGCAGGGCGCGCAGGACGTCGATGCCGTTCATGTCGGGCAGGTAGATGTCGAGCAGCACCAGATCGGGGTGCAGCCGCTCGGCGGCCCGCAGGGCCTCGGCGCCGTTGTGCGCCACCCCGACCACCGTAAAACCGTCCATCGCGGACACATAGCGGCCGTGCAGTTTCGCGACCATGAAGTCGTCGTCCACCACCAGCACCGTTGTCACGCCGCCACGCTAGGCCGCGACCTCAATGACCACAACGTCCGTTGATACCGGAAGAGAGACAGCTCCTCAACGCGCAGGCAACATGTGGGCCACTTCACAGCGAAAGGCGGAACCTGTGCGACTGCGCACTCTCCTCGCCCTGCTCGGGGCCGCGTTGCTCGTGGTGGTGGGGCCGCCCCTGCTCTCCACCGACGACGGCTCCGACACCGGCACTCAGATTCCCGGGCTCCGCTTCATGGTCCCCAACACCCCCGGCGGCGGTTACGACATCACCGCCCGCACCATGGCCAAGAACGCCGAGGACGCCGGACTCACCCACAACATCGAGGTGTTCAACCTGCCGGGCGCCGGCGGGACGGTCGGCCTGACGCGGCTCGTCGGCGAACACGGCAACGGCAAGCTCGCCCTCTCCATGGGCCTCGGCGTCGTCGGGGCCGTCCACACCAACAAGTCCCCGAGCACCCTCGCCGACACCACCCCGATCGCCCGGCTCACCGAGGAGCCCGGCATCGTGGTGGTTGCCAAGAACTCGCCCTACCGCACCATCGCCGATCTCCTCGCGGCCTGGAAGAAGGATCCGGCCCGCGTTCCGGTCGGCGGCGGCTCCTCGCCCGGCGGCCCGGACCACCTCGCCCCGATGCTCATGGCGCAGGCCGCCGGCATCGCCCCGAAGACGGTCAACTACGTGCCGTTCGACGGCGGCGGCGAACTCCTCGCCTCCATCCTGGGCAACAAGGTCGGCTTCGGGGTCTCCGGCCTCGGCGAGTACCGCGACCAGATCGAGGCGGGCGAGCTGCGGCTGCTCGCCGTGACCGGCCCGAAGCGGGTGCCGGGCCTTGACGCCCCCACCCTGCGCGAGGCCGGACTCGACACCGAGTTCACCAACTGGCGCGGCATCGTCGCCCCGCCCGGCCTCTCGGACACCGAACGCGACAAGCTCACCGGCCTCATCGGCGAGCTCCATGCCTCGAAGCAGTGGAAGGAGTCGATGCGGAAGAACGGCTGGGACGACGCCTTCCTCGCCGGTGAACCCTTCGGCGACTTCCTCGACGAGCAGGACCGGCGCGTCGCCACCGTTCTCAAGGAGCTGGGACTGTGACCCCCGAATCGACAGAACCCGCCGGTCCCGCTGGCCCCGCCGGTCCCGCTGGCCCCGCCGGTCCCGCCGGTCCCGCCGAGACCGCCGGACCGCCCGAGACCGCCGGACCGCCCGAGACCGCCGGACCCGCGACAGCCGGACCCGCGACAGCCGGCGGCGGTGCCCGCACCTGGCTTCGCGAGCGCACCGAACTCGGCGTCTGCGTCCTGCTGTTCGCACTCGGCGTCCTTGTGCTCGCCGACGCCCTCACCATGACCGTCGACATCGCCCAGCGCGGTCCCGTCGGCCCCCGTACCGTTCCCTTCGTCATCGGCGGCCTGTTCCTCCTCGTCGCCGTCCTGCTCGCCGTCGACGTCCTGCGCGGCGGACGCGGCGAGGCCGAGGGCGGCGAGGACGTCGACCTCGACGAAGGCGCCGACTGGCGCACCGTCCTCCTGCTCACCGGGGTCTTCATGGCCACCGCCGTTCTGATCGGCCCGCTCGGCTTCCCGATCGCCGGGGCGCTGCTCTTCTGGGGCTCCGCCTACGCGCTGGGCAGCCGCCACTACGGCCGCGATCCGCTCATCGCGGCCGGGCTCTCCCTCTTCACCTACTTCGTCTTCGACAACCTGCTCGGTGTCCCCCTTCCTGGCGGCCCGCTGATGGGGGTGCTCTGACCGATGGATTCCCTCAACTCCCTCATCGACGGCTTCGGTACCGCGCTCACCCCGATGAACCTGCTGTGGGCCGCGATCGGCGTCCTGCTCGGCACGGCGATCGGTGTGCTGCCCGGCATCGGCCCCGCGATGGCCGTGGCGCTGCTGCTCCCGGTGACGTACGGACTCGACCCGACCGGCGCGTTCATCATGTTCGCGGGCATCTACTACGGGGCGATGTTCGGCGGTTCCACCACCTCGATCCTCCTCAACACCCCCGGTGAGAGCGCCGCCGTGGTCGCCGCGATCGAGGGCAACCCGATGGCGAAGGCCGGACGCGGCGCCCAGGCGCTCGCCGCCGCCGCGATCGGCCACTTCGCGGGCGGCATGATCGGCACGATCCTGCTGGTCGTCCTCGCCCCGACCGTCGCGTCGCTCGCCATCGGCATCGGCGCGCCCGACTACTTCGCCATCATGGTGCTGGCCTTCATCGCCGTCACCTCCGTCCTCGGCGCCTCCCGCATCCGCGGCATCGCCTCCCTCCTCATCGGCCTCACCATCGGCCTGGTCGGCCTCGACCGGATGACCGGCCAGCAGCGCCTGACCTTCGGCTCGCTCCACCTGGCCGACGGCGTCGACGTGGTGATCGTCGCGGTCGGGCTCTTCGCCATCGGCGAGGCCCTGTGGGTCGCCGCCCACCTGCGCCGTTCCACCGGAAGGCCGATCCCCGTCGGCCGGCCCTGGCTCGGCCGGGCCGATCTGCGGCGCACCTGGAAGCCCTGGCTGCGCGGGCCCGTCATCGGCTTCCCGTTCGGGGCGATCCCGGCGGGCGGCGCGGAAATCCCCACCTTCCTCAGTTACGTCACCGAGAAGCGGCTCTCCAAGCACCGCGACCAGTTCGGCAAGGGCGCCATCGAAGGCGTCGCCGGACCCGAGGCCGCCGCCTCCGCCTCCGCCGCCGGGACCCTCGTCTCGATGCTCACCCTCGGGCTGCCCACCACCGCCGTCGCCGCCGTGATGCTGGCCGCCTTCCAGCAGTACGGAATCCAGCCCGGGCCGCTCCTCTTCGAGCGTGAACCGGAGCTGGTCTGGGGCCTCATCGCCTCGCTGTTCGTCGGCATGGTGCTGCTGCTCGCCCTCAACCTGCCGCTCGCGCCCGTCTGGGCGAAGCTCCTGCAAATCCCGCGCCCCTATCTGTACGCGGGCATCCTCTTCTTCGCCGCCGTCGGCGCGTACGCGGTCGGCGGCGAGTCCCTCGACCTGGTGATCCTCCTGGTCATCGGGCTGATCGGGTTCGGGATGCGGCGGTACGGGCTGCCGGTGCTGCCCGCCGTCATCGGGGTGATCCTCGGCCCGGCCGCGGAACAGCAGTTGCGCCGCGCCCTCCAGATCAGCGACGGCAGTGTGACCGGCCTGGTCAACACCCCGTTCTCCGTCACCGTCTACGCGATCGTGGTGCTGATCGTGGCCTGGCCGCTGATCGGCCGGCTGATCGTACGGTTGCGCGCCGGCCGGAAAACGGCGGAGGAGTCCCGCACTGTCAGTGGCGGCTGAGAGCATCGGAGCCATGACCACGATCGACTGGGACGCGGCGGCCGGCTCCTTCGACGAGGAGCCCGACCACGGGCTTCTCGACCCCGCAGTGCGCGACGCCTGGGCCGGGCGGCTGGAGAGCTGGCTGCCCGCCACCCGCGGTGACGTGCTGGACCTGGGGTGCGGCACCGGCAGCCTCTCGCTGCTCGCCGCGGGCCAGGGCCACCGCGTCACCGCCGTCGACCGCTCGCCCCGCATGGCCGAAAAGGCCCGGGCCAAGCTCGCCGGGACCGGCGCGGAGGTCCTCGTCGGGGACGCCGCCCGGCCCCCGGTCGGGGAGCGGGCGTTCGACGTGGTCGTGGCCCGGCATGTCGTCTGGCTGCTGCCCGACCCGGCGGCGGCTCTGGAGCACTGGTTCGGCCTGCTGAAGCCCGGCGGCCGGCTCGTCCTGGTCGAAGGCGTGTGGAACGGCACCGGACTGTCCGCCATCACGCTCACCGCCCTGCTCTCCGCCCACACCGAGCGCATCCACCACGAGGACCTGGCGTCCGACAGCCGGCTCTGGGGCAAGAAGGTCGACGACGAGCGCTATGCGTTGGTGGCCCGCGCGATGCCGTCCCACCGGCACACCGAGGTCGTCGACGTCCATCTGATCCTGCGCCGGGGCCCGGACGTCCTGCTGGCCCGCCGCTCCAACACGGGCTATGCGGACGGACTGCTGCACCTGCCCTCCGGCCACGCGGAGGACGGCGAGGACGTCCGCGAGGCGATGATCCGGGAGGCCGAAGAGGAGACGGGTCTCGATCTGGACCCCGACGAACTGCGAGTGGCCCTGGTGATGCAGCACCGGGGCCCCGGCGGCGGGGCGCGCATGGGCTGGTTCTTCGTCGCGGAGTACGACCCGGAGCGCCCGCCGCGCAACGCGGAGCCGGAGAAGTGCTCCGAGCTGGACTGGTTCCCGCTGGCCGCGCTGCCGGACGACATGGTGGCGTACTGCCGTGCGGGCCTGGACGGATATCGCTCGGGCGAGCGCTTCCTGATCCACTGGCATCGGGACGGGGAGCCGGTCGCGTACGTCCCGGGCGGTGCCGGGCGGGCCGTCGCGCTGCCCGCCGCCGAGGAGACGACCGGCCGGGTGCACCACATCGAGCTGTGGGTCGCGGACCTGGCGGCGGCGGAGCGCAGTTGGGGCTGGCTGCTGGGCCGCCTCGGTCATGTTCCGTACCAGCACTGGGCCCACGGCCGCAGTTGGCGGCGCGGTAGTGCGTATGTCGTCCTGGAGCAGTCCCCGGACCTGGTCGAGGGTGCCCACGACCGCCGCCGCCCCGGGCTCAACCACCTGGCGTTCCACGTCGCGGACCGGGCCGCCCTGGACGCCCTGACGGCCGAGGCCCCGGCGTACGGCTGGCGCCTGCTGTTCCCCGACCGCCATCCGTACGCGGGGGGCGACGGGCACCACGCCGCCTATCTGGAGGACCCGGCGGGGTTCGAGGTGGAGCTGGTCGCCGCCTCCCGGCCGCACCCGTGAGCCGGGGGCCGCTCCGCGGCCGGGCTGTGTCCCGCCCGGCCGCGTCTCCCGGGCGGTCAGGTCAGGACAGCAGACCGGTCAGGCCCCCGGACTTCGCCAGGCGTTCCAGCTCGTCCAGGGCCGCGGCCGCCGCGCCGGCCGCCGCCGGGTCGCGCTCCGCCAGGCCGCTCGCCTCGAACTCGTCCTCGTCCAGCCGCAGGACCGTCGAGCCGTCGGCCGAGACCCACAGGTCCAGGTCCAGGTCCTCGACCTTCAGCACCCCGTCCGCGAGCACGGCGGGACGGGTGATGTCGCAGTACCAGCCCTTGAGCCCGCCGTCGCCGGTGCGGACCTCCTTCACCGCGAACCACCGGTCCCGCCAGTAGTGCTCGGTGAACACGTCGCCCGGCTCGAACCGGACGAAGCCGAAGTCCCGCACCCCGGGCGCGGCCCACGGCGCCCGGACGGTGACGCGGACACCGTCGTCGCGGACCGGCTCGGCCGGATAGCGGATCTTGGTGCGGCCCGCCTTGGTGAGGGCGACGACCAGCTCCTGCGGGCCGCCCGCGCGGGGTTCAGAGGGTGCGGACATGGCGGACCTCCGTCGCGCAGACCCGGTAGCCGAACCACTGGTTGACGGCCAGCATCGGGCCGTTGCCGGAGTCGTTGGAGGTGTAGGCGTCCGTGTAGCCGGCCGCCCGCGCCCGGTGCAGCGAGTCGTTCTTCGCCAGCTTCGCCAGGCCCCGCCCCCGGAACCGGCGCAGGGTGCCGGTCATGGCGCTCAGATACGTTCGTTCGCCGTCGGTGGTGGCCGCGCTGAACGCCGCCACCTTCCCGTCCACCAGCGCCACCGACGTCAGCCCCTGGTCGAAGGCCGGGTGCCGCCAGACGTTCGTCAGCCAGTCCTCGTAGTCGTCCAGCTCGGAGGTGATGTCGCCCGGTTCGTCCGCCGTCACCTCGGAGTCCGCCTCGAACAGCGCCCGGGGATCGTCGGCGAAGTCCGTCCCGGTCCGCAGCTCGACGCCCGGCGGCGGGTCCTGACGCGGCGGCAGGGCGCCGCCCGCGAGGTCCAGCCGCTGGAAGTGGGCCGAGCGCCTGGGCTCGTAACCCCGCCTACGGGCGAACTCCAGGCTCTCCGGGTTGTCCAGCACCCAGGCGTACAGCACGGTGGCCCCGGCCCCGGCCAGGTGTTCCTCCGCCGTGCGCAGCAGCAGCGAGCCCGCGCCCCGGTTCGTGCGGCCGGGGAGCGTATGCGGGGTGAAGTAGCCCTGCCCAGGCTCGGGGCTGTCATGGGCGATGCCCGCCTGGGCCGTGGCGATGATCTCGCCGTCCTCCTCGGCGACCAGCAGCCGGTAGTGCTTGTCCGGATGGGCATGCGTCAGGTCGTGGACGATCTGCTCGGGGGTGGCCACCATCCACGGGACCGAGGCCCGGCGGACCCGGGTCCACGCCTCCGCGTCGGACGGGCGGAAATCACGCACGATCACAGTCATGCGGTGGACCGTATGCGCAGCCGCCCCCCGGACGCCTCCCCTTTTTCCGCCGGTGGGGGACAATCGGCCCGTGACTGAGAAGATCGTCCTCGACCCGGACTCCGGCATCGCCCCGTACGAGCAACTGCGCATGCGACTCTCCGAACTGGCCCGCTCCGGCGCGCTGCCCGTCGGCCACCGGCTCCCGACCGTACGCGGCTTCGCCGAGGAGCTGGGCCTCGCCGCCAACACCGTCGCCAAGGCCTACCGGGCCCTGGAGGCGGACGGGGTGATCGAGACCCGGGGGCGTAACGGGACCTTCGTCGCGGCCGCCGGGGGAGCGGCCGAACAGCGAGCGGCGACCGCCGCGCAGCAGTACGCCGAGACGGCCGAGCGGCTCGGCCTCACCCGGCAGCAGGCCATGTCGCTGGCCGAGGACGCGGTGCGGGTGGCGTACGGGGACTGACCCCCCGGCCTGTGTCCCGAAGGGCGCGGCGTCAGAGGTACAGACCCGCGTCCGCCCCCGTGTCCTGCTTCGGCACCGACGCGGGGCCGATGCCCCGGCGCAGCGCGTACAGCTCGGCCAGGGAGTTGCCCTCCCGGCCCACCCCCTCGTCGGTGCCCAGCCAGGCCACCGACTCCTGGCGGGTCAGCGGGCCGACCTCGATCCTGGCCAGACAGCGGCCGGGCCGGACGACGGCGGGGTGCAGCCGTTCCAGGTCCTCGTTGGTGGTGACCCCCACCAGCACGTTGCGGCCCTGGCCCAGCAGACCGTCCGTCAGGTTCAGCAGCCGGGACAGGGCCTGGCCCGCCGTGTGCTTGGCCTCGCCGCGGATCAGCTCGTCGCAGTCCTCCAGGAGGAGCAGCCGCCACCGGCCCTTCTGCGTGCCGTCGTCCTCGCCGATCGCGATGTCCATCAGATAGCCGACGTCGCTGAAGAGCCGTTCGGGGTCCAGCACACAGTCGACCTGGCACCAGTCGCGCCAGGAACGGGCCAGGGTGCGCAGCGCGGACGTCTTGCCGGTGCCCGGCGGTCCGTGCAGCAGGAGCAGCCGCCCCGCGATGTCGTCCGGTGTCACCTTCATCAGCCGGCCCATGGCGTCGGCCACCGGTGCGGTGTAGTTGGGGCGGACCTCGTCCCAGGTCCCGGCGGTGATCCGGCGGGTGGTGCGGTGCGGGCCGCGGGTCGGCGAGACGTACCAGAAGCCCATGGTCACGTTGTCCGGCTGGGGTTCCGGCTCGTCCCGCGCCCCGTCCGTCGCCCGGCCGAGGACCTCCTCCGCCAGCTCCGCGCTGGTCGCGGTCACGGTGACGTCCGCGCCCCGGTTCCACCGGGAGGCCAGCAGGGTCCACCCCTCGCCCTCCGCCAGCGTCGAGCTGCGGTTGTCGTCGCGGGTGGTCCGCAGCACCCGGGCGTCCGGCGGCAGCAGCGTCGCCCCGGCCTTGATCCGGTCCAGGGAGGAGCTGTGGGAGTAGGGCTGCTCGCCCGTCGCGAAGCGGCCGAGGAACAGCGCGTCGACGACGTCGGACGGGGAATCGCTGTCGTCGAGGGTGAGCCGGATCGGCAGGGCGGATTCGGGGGAGTCGGGCATGGCGCTCATGATCCGGCACAGGGGCACCCCGCGCACCCGGTTTCCCGGCGCGTGCCGGGCGCGCGGGCGGCGGCAGCCGACGGGGCGACAGCGGGGCGCCGATGAGCGCCCGTTGAACCGCCGGGGGCGGACGGAAGCACTCCACCCCTATTTTTGGCATGAGCACTTCCGGTGGGGCCAGGGTGCTGCTACTACGTAGTAGGCAGATATCCCCTGCTCAAGGAGGTCCCATGAAAATGTCCAGACTCGTGGCGTTCTCGTCCTCTCTCCTGCTCGGCGCCGCCCTCGCCCTGACCGGTGCGGGGGTCGCGAACGCGGACTCGTCCGCCGCGGCCGTCGACTATGTCGCCCTCGGCGACTCCTACTCCTCCGGTGTCGGAGCCGGCAGCTACGACGGCTCCAGCTGCAAGCGCAGCAGCCGCGCCTACCCCGCGCTCTGGGCCGCCGCCAACTCCCCCTCGTCCTTCGACTTCGCCGCCTGCTCCGGCGCCAGGACCCATGACGTCACGGGCGGTCAGCTCGGCAGGCTGAACGCCTCGACCGACCTCGTCTCGATCTCGATCGGCGGCAACGACGCCGGGTTCGCCGATGTCATGACGACCTGTGTCCTCCAGTCCGAGGCCACCTGTCTCAACCGGATCGCCACCGCCCGCGCCTACGTCGACTCCACCCTCCCGGGCAGGCTCGACTCCGTGTACTCGGCGATCCGCTCCAAGGCCCCCTCCGCGCGGGTTGTCGTCCTCGGCTACCCCCGCTTCTACCAGCTCGGCGGCAGCTGCCTCGTCGGCCTCAGCGAGAAGGAGCGCGCCGCCATCAACGGGGCGTCCGACCACCTCAACACGGCCACCGCCAAGCGGGCGGCGGACCACGGCTTCACCTTCGGGGACGTCAGGACGACCTTCACCGGGCACGAGATCTGCTCCGGCAACTCCTGGCTGCACAGCGTGAACTGGCTCAATATCGGCGAGTCCTACCACCCCACCGCCGCCGGGCAGTCGGGTGGCTATCTTCCGGTCTTCAAGTCCGCTCTCTGACCGGCGCGTTCCGTCGGGAGGGGCGCCCCTCCGCCGACCGCCTCGTGCGGGAGTCCTCACCGTTCGAGGCCTCCCGCTCCGGGGTCGAACGCCGGGCGACCTAAGGGTCAAACCCATCGAACTGTCCCAAGTCGCCCTGGAATCGCGCGGATTCGGTAACGGCCCGTCAACCTCCGTATATGTGTGCGCAATCGTGTGGCCGGGATACACGGGTGTCACCGCGGGACGATAGGGTTAACCTGCCCGGACCGGGTGCCCTCGTACGGGTGGGGAGTGACATGGAACAGATAACGGTGCGAAGCAGGCCGCGTGTGCCTGCCATCACATGCGGGAGCGGTGCGACCAGTACGCGCCTCGACCGCCATCTCGCGGTGCTCGGCGGCCCCGTCGTCCCGCAGCGCGAAGCGGCCGAAGCGACGCTGCTCATGCGTGAGCTGACCTCGCGCGACGCCGCGCACACCCGCCGGAGCAGGAGCGCCCGTGTGTCGCTCTTCGCACCGCTGCGGCGACTGCGGCGCTCGCTCTTCGGCAGCCGCCGCTGACCCACGGCCCGGCTCGTCCGCCGCGAACCGTCCCACCGCTCGGGACGGACCAGGTCAGGCGATCACCCCGTCCCGGCGCAGCACCGATGTCTGTTCGTCCGTCATCCCCAGGGCTCGCAGCAGCGCATCGGTGTGCTCGCCCAGCGCCGGTACGGCACCCATCCGTGGATCCGCACCGCCCGGCAGCGTGATCGGCGGCAGCAGCGCCCGCAACGGCCCCACCGGTGAACCCACTTCCCGCCACCTGTCTCGGGCCGCCAGCTGCGGATGCGCCGCCACGTCGGCCACCGTGTTCAGCCGGGCGCAGGCGATACCCGCCGCCTCCAGACCGGCCAGCGCCTCCTCGCCCGTCAGGTGTGCCAGCGCCCGGCCCACCGCTTCGTCGGTCCGCTCCCGGTTCGCGGTCCGTGCGGCGTTCGTCGCGAAATCCGGGTCCTCGGCCAGCTCGGGCCGCCCCAGCACCTGTTCCGCCAGCCGCCGCCACTCCCGGTCGTTCTGCACGGAGAGCAGCACCTGCTCGCCGTCGGCCGTGGCGAAGGCGTCGTACGGGGCGATCACCGAGTGCGCGAGACCGGTGCGCGGCGGGGGCGCGGCCCCGTGCATCCCCTGGTGCAGCGGATGGCCCATCCACTCGGCGAGCGCGTCCAGCATGGAGACCTCCACCGGGCCGCCCCGCCCCGTGGCCGCCCGCCGCAGCAGCGCCGCGAGCACCCCGGAGAACGCGTACATGGCCGCCGCGATGTCGGCCGCCGGAATGCCCGCCTTCACCGGCTGCTCCGCCGTTCCCGTCACCGAGACGAGCCCGGCCTCGCACTGCACGAGCATGTCGTAGGCCCGCTTGTGGGCGTACGGCCCCTCCGCCCCGTACCCGGAGATGTCGACGGCCACGAGCCGCGGGTGCGCGGCGCAGAGCGAGGCGGCGTCGAGCCCGAGCCGGGCCGCCGCCCCCTGCGCCAGATTCTGGACGAACACATCCGCCCCGGCGACGAGTTCACGGACGACCGCGAGGCCGCGCGGGTCCTTCAGGTCGACGGCGAGGGACTCCTTGCCGCGGTTGCACCAGACGAAGTGCGAGGCGAGACCGCGCGCCGCCGTGTCGTAGCCGCGCGCGAAGTCGCCGCCGTCCGGGCGCTCCACCTTGATGACCCGGGCTCCGAGGTCGGCGAGCTGCCGGGTGGCGAAGGGGGCGGCGACCGCCTGTTCGACGGCCACCACGGTGATGCCGTCGAGGGGGAGTGGCAAGGAGTTCATGACCCCGTGCATACCCGCTGACCGGCGCTTTCGCCACCCTCCGGCCCGCCCGGCCCGCCGCTCACGGCAATGCGAGCCCGCCGCCCCACGGCAGTGCGAGCTGTCTTCCGCCCGCCGCTCACGACAGCGGGGACCGCCCCCGGACGCCGCTACAGCAGCGCGAACTGCCCTTCCGGGCCTTCCTCCTGGTGGCCGAGGACGGATGCCGGACGCCGCGCCGAGGCCGGGACCGGCAGCACCCCGGCCGCCCGCAGCTCGGCCGGACCGATCAGCGGCCCCGTCTCCAGGGCTGCCCGCAGCTCTTGGCGGGCGGCCGCCGTGCCGTCCAGCAGGGCGAGTACGGTGATGAGTTCGAGCAGCTCCGAGGTCCATTCCCGGGGCCAGTCGCGCGCCCCGACCGCGTCCAGGCCGTCCGCGGCCGCACCGTCCGGGCCCCGGCCCGCCGCGGCCGCCGCCCGGCGGCCGAACCAGAGCTCCAGCACCCGCACCCCGCCCACCGTGAACTCCCAGGCCCCCGCGGGCACCGGCGAGATCCGCCCGTCGCCGGCGATCAGCGCCTCCGCCCCGGCGTCGTAGGACAGCTCGGCGGGGCGCGCGGGGAGCGCCGCCCGCACATAGGGCCTGCGCCCGCCCGGCAGCCGGGGCCGCTCCCCGCCCCGGGCCCCGCGCGACTGGAGCCGCAGCAGCTCCCGGCCGAGTGCCACCCCCCGCGACCACACCGCCCCGTCGGCCGGCAACGGGACCAGGGGGCCGGTGGCGGAGGGCCGGGCGGCGGCCAGGATCCAGGCCAGCACCGCTTCCGGCGTGAACGCGTCCGGCTCGGCGACCCCGCCGCTGCCGCCGAGCCGGCCCCGCAGCAGGTCCAGGAGGCCCGGCGCGAGGTTGGGTTCGGTGCCCCCGGGCCTGCGGTGGAGCGGCCGGATCCGGCCGGGCCGCCCGGCGGGGGAGTGCCCGTCGGGCAGCAGCGCGGTCACGGACAGGGCGGGCCCGGTGTCCTCGGGGGCGGAGCCGTGTTCGACCGCGAAGAGCTGCTGCCCGTCTGCGACCCGCCACAGCTCCGGTCGGGCCGCGTCGATCAGCCGGTGGTCGGGGAGCAGCCACTGTTCGTCGTAGGGGCCGTGCAGGATCCGTACGGGGCCGGGGCACGGGCCCGGGTCCCGGGCGAAGCGGGCCGTACCGGTCGACTGGCCGGGCAGGGCCGCGACCGAGGTGTGCGGCGTACGGGAACGCGTGGGCGCGAACAGCCGCTCCCGCTCGGTGGCTTCGGCACCGGCCAGCCGCTCCCAGCGGGCCCTGAGGGCCACGGGGTCGGGGCCGCTCACCCAGGCGCGGCCGGTGCGGAGCGGGCGTACGGACCACGGCATCAGCTCGTCCAGGGGGACGAACGCGTCGAGCGGCGAGGACTCCGTGTCCCCGCCGGAGCCGGCCGTCGCCGTCCTGCGCGCTGCCACCGAGCCGTCCCTCCCCTGTCCGCCGTGACCCTTCGCATCGTAACGGCGGGCGGAGTCCGCGTGGGGCGGGGTCAGTGGGCCTCCACCGTCACGGAGAAGGAGAACCGGTCGCCCCGGTAGCGGATCCGGGCCACGTCCACCACGCGCCCCTCCTCGTCGTAGGTCACGCCCGTGTAGTGCAGGATCGGGCTGAGCAGCGGGACCTGGAGCAGCTCGGCGGTGACGGGGTCGGCGAGGCGGGCCTCCACCGTGTCGGTGATCCGGGAGATCCTGACCCCGACGACGTCACGCAGGACCTTGGTCATCGGCCAGCGTTCGAGGTCGGCCACGTCGATGCGGGCGGCGATGTCGGGGCGGACCGCGTTCTCCGCCCAGTTGGTGGGCTCGTCGCTCTCGTTGTCGCGGCGCAGCCGTCGGTAGCGGGTGACCTCGGCGCAGTCGGGGAAGAACTCCGCGAGATCGCCGGGCAGCGGCACCGGGCCGTGGCCGAGCACGGTCGTCGCCTCGCCGGACTGCTGGGCCACGATCGCGTCGACCGAACCCAGCAGCTGGACCGGGGAGACCCGCCGGGCGCGCGGCTCGATGAACGTGCCGCGCCGCCGGTGCCGGCTGATCAGCCCCTCCGTCTCCAGCTCCTTGAGCGCCTGGCGCATCGTGAGGACGCTGACCCCGTAGTGCGCGGCGAGCTGTTCCTCGGTGGGCAGCCGGGCGGAGGCGTCCTGCGGGCGGCCCAGTATGGAGGCCCGCAGGGACTGGGAGACCTGATACCAGAGCGGCAGCTTCCGGTTCAGGACGAGGGAGTCGGGGGCGAAGGCGGGCGGATGGCGCGGCTGGTCCGCCCCGCTGTCCGCCCCGGCCCGCTCATGGCTCTCGGTCATGTCGTCCCCGTCCCGTCCCATTCGGCCCCTTCGGGCCCCCCGCGCCCGTCGGCTACGGCCGGAAGTTGCGGCTCAGACCCTGCCACACGTCGTCGTAGCCGCGCTGCAGATGACCGGCGGAAGCCGCCTGCTCCGTCGCCGTGACCGGCCACCGGGTCTCGAACATGAAGGCCAGGCCGTCGTCGATCTTCTGCGGCTTCAGCTCCGCCGCGCTCGCCCGGTCGAAGGTCTCCCGGTCCGGGCCGTGCGCCGACATCATGTTGTGCAGGGAGCCGCCGCCGGGGACGAAGCCGTCCGCCTTCGCGTCGTACGCCCCGTCGATCAGGCCCATGTACTCGCTCATCACATTGCGGTGGAAGTACGGCGGGCGGAAGGTGTCCTCGCCGACCAGCCAGCGCGGGGCGAAGACGACGAAGTCCACCCCGGCCAGTCCCGGGGTGTCGGACGGCGAGGTCAGCACCGTGAAGATCGACGGGTCGGGGTGGTCGTAGCTGATCGTGCCGATCACGTTGAACCGGCGCAGGTCGTAGACGTACGGGGTGTGGTTGCCGTGCCAGGCGACCACATCCAGCGGCGAGTGGTCGTACGTCGCCGACCAGAGGTTCCCGCAGAACTTGTTGACCACCTCCACCGGGCCCTCGTGGTCCTCGTACGCGGCGACGGGGGCCAGGAAATCCCGGGCGTTCGCCAGGCCGTTGGCGCCGATCGGGCCGAGGTCGGGCAGCGCGAACGGGCGGCCGTAGTTCTCGCAGACGTACCCGCGCGCGGTCTCCTCCAGCAGCTCCACCCGGAAGCGGACCCCGCGCGGGATCAGTGCGATGTGGCCCGGCTCGACGTGCAGCAGGCCCAGCTCGGTGCGGAGCAGCAGTCCGCCGCGCTCCGGGACGATCAGCAGCTCGCCGTCGGAGTCGCTGAACACGCGGTCCGTCATCGAGGAGTCGGCGTGGTAGAGGTGGATCGCCATCCCGGCGCGCTGCGCGGCGTCGCCGTTGCCGCCGAGCGTCCACAGTCCGCTCAGGAAGTCCGTGCCCGGCGCGGGGTCGGGCAGCGGGTTCCAGCGGAGCCGGTTCGGGTCCGGCACGGTCTCGGTGAACGGGGCCGAGCGCAGGGCGCCGTTGTCGATGCGGGTGAACGCCGGGTGGGCGGCCGAGGGGCGGATCCGGTAGAGCCAGGAACGCCGGTTGTCGGCGCGCGGCTCGGTGAACGCGGAGCCGCTCAGCTGCTCGGCGTACAGCCCGAGAGGGGCGCGCTGGGGGGAGTTGCGGCCGTGCGGGAGCGCTCCCGGCACCGCCTCCGAGCTGTGCTCGTTGCCGAAGCCGGAGGAATAGGTCAGCCCCTCGGCCGTCTTCCTCGCCTGGTCGATCGCGCTCATCCCGCACTCCTGGTGCCCAAGAAAGCCCTCGGATCCGCCGGGCGACGAATCCTATGCACCACCGTAGGAATAGGAGCGGGGCGCGTCAACGGCACACATCGGGCCATTCGGTGCGTGTGCGTGTGCGTGTGCGTGTGTGTGTATGTGTATGTGGGCGTGGGCGTGGGCGTGTGCGCTTGCCTGTGCCTGTGCCTGTGCCTGTGCCTGTGCCTGTGCCTGTGCCTGTGCCTGTGGCTGTGGCGCCGCCCCCCGCTGCCTCTGGCGTCCGGCCCCTGCCCGGGGCACGGCATCATGGGCCCGTGCCTTCTCAGCCCCGTGTCACCCCGAACCTCCGCCGCGCCCCCGTGCAGCAGCGCAGCGCCGACCGGCTGGCCCGGATACTCGACTCCTGCGCCGGCCTCCTGGACGAGGCCGGTTACGAGCAGCTCACCACCCGGGCCGTCGCCGAGCGTGCCGAGGTGCCGATCGGCTCCGTCTACCGGTTCTTCTCCAACAAGCGCGCGCTCGTCGACGCCCTCGCGCTGCGCAATCTGGACGCCTACGCCGATCGCATCGCCGCCCGGCTCGCCGACCTCCCCGCCACCGACTGGCGCGCCGCCATCGACGCGGTGCTCGACGAGTACCTGGCGATGAAGCGGAGCGTCCCCGGCTTCGCGCTCGTCGACTTCGGGCCGCCGTTCCCCGCCGAGGGCGCGTCGGACGACGCCAACCGGCGGCTGGCGGACCGGCTCGCCGTCCTGCTCGCCGGACACCTCGGCCGCCGGCCCGACGAGGGGCTCTCCCGGGCGATCCTGGTGAGCGTCGAAGCCGCCGACGCGCTGCTGCAACTCGCCTTCCGTACGGATCCCTCGGGGGACGCGGCCATCATCACCGAGACCCGGACCCTGGTCAGGTCCTATCTCGCACAGACGCTGGACTGAGTCGTACGCCTGGGTCTCGCGCAGACGCTGGACTGAGCCGTACGCGCCGGGCCCCTTCCGCGGGCCCCGCCCGCCTCCGGCGCGGCCCCCGCCCGTCGTCTTCTCCGTGCGACCCCTCCCCACCATGCGTACCGGTCGGTATGCTCGCCCGTACCGGGCCCCGGGGCTCCTGCGTCCCCGCCCGGCCCATGTCCGCGTGCCGTCGCCGCAGCCGCCCCGGGGAGGGCCCATGTCCCACGACTCCCGCACCGCACCGCGTATCTGCCCCCTCTGCGAGGCCACCTGCGGCCTCACCCTCACCATCGAGGGGACCACCGTCACCGGTGCGCGCGGCGATCGCGACGACATCTTCAGCCGGGGCTTCATCTGCCCCAAGGGGGCCTCCTTCGGAGGGCTCGACGCGGACCCCGACCGGCTGCGCGTCCCCCTCGTGCGCGGCGAGGACGGGGAGCTGCGCGAGGCGACCTGGGGCGAGGCGTTCGACCTGATCGCCGCGCGGATACCGGACCTGGTGAAAGCGCACGGCCCGCAAGCTGTCGGCGTGGTCCTCGGCAACCCCAACGTGCACACGATGGCGGGCTTCCTCTATCCGCCGCTGCTGCTCGGGGCCCTGCGCACCCGCAACGTGTTCACCGCGAGCACCCTGGACCAGATGCCCAAGCACGTCTCCAGCGGCCTGCTCTTCGGTGACGCGCACGCCATTCCCGTACCGGATCTCGACCGCACCGGACATCTCCTCCTGATCGGCGCCAACCCGCTGGAGTCCAACGGCAGCCTCTGCACCGCCCCCGACTTCCCCGGCCGGCTCAAGGCCCTGCGCCGACGTGGCGGCACCCTCACCGTCGTCGACCCGCGCCGTACCCGCACCGCCCGCCTCGCCGACCGGCACGTCGCGATCCGGCCCGGCGCGGACGCGCTGCTCCTGGCGGCCGTCGCGCACACCCTCATCGACGAGAAGCTCGCCGACCCCGGGCCGCTGGCCGAGCACCTGGACGGCCTCGACGAACTCGCCGACGCCTTGGCGGACTTCACCCCGGACGCGGTGGCCGCCGCCTGTGACGTGGACGCGGACACCATCACCGCCATCGCCCGCGAACTCGCCGCCGCCCCCACCGCCGCCGTCTACGGGCGCATCGGCAGCTGCACCGTCGAGCACGGCACCCTGGCCAGCTGGCTGGTGGACGTCCTCAACATCCTCACCGGCAACCTCGACCGGCCCGGCGGCGCGCTCTTCCCGCTCTCCGCCACGGCTCGCGCACCTCGCGCCGCCACCCCGGGGACACGGAATGGCACCCCCGTGACACGTAACGCCGCCCCCGGCAAGGGCAGCGCCGCCCCCGGCAAGGGCTTCGCGCTGGGCCGCTGGTCGAGCCGGGTCTCCGGGCACCCCGAGGCCAAGGGTGAACTGCCCATCGCCGCCCTCGCCGAGGAAATCGACACCCCGGGCGAGGGTCGTATCCGCGCGCTGGTGGTCATCGCGGCCAATCCCGTGCTCTCCGCGCCCGACGGCGACCGGCTCGACGCGGCTCTCGCCGACGGGCTCGACTTCATGGTCAGCGTCGACCCGTACCTCAACGAGACCTCCCGCCGCGCCGACGTCGTCCTGCCCCCGCCGCCTCCCTCGCAGAGCGCCCACTTCGACTTCGCGCTCAACACCTTCGCCGTCCACAACCAGGTCCGCTACACCCGCGCCGCCGTCCCCCTGGAGGACGGGCGGATGGACGAGAGCGAGATCCACGCCCGGCTGATCCTCGCGGTGAGCGGCATGCACGGCGCGCCGCCCTCCGCGGTCGACGACCTGGCCGTCGACACCGCCCTCACCCGGGCCGGGGCCCCGAAGGAGCTGGCCGCCGAACTCACCGGGGAGAGCGGCCCCGAGCGGCGACTGGACCTGCTGCTGCGCCTCGGCCCGTACGGCCTGACGCTCCAGCAGCTCCTCGCCCACCCGCACGGCATCGACCTCGGCCCGCTGCAACCCCGCCTTCCGGAAGTCCTGCGCACCCGCTCCGGCCGCGTCGAACTGTTCCCGGAGCCGATCGCCGCCGATCTGCCGCGGCTGCGCCGGACGCTGGGCGACCGGCCCGCCCCGCTCGTCCTCGTCGGCCGCCGCCATCTGCGCTCCAACAACAGCTGGATGCACAACGTCGGCTCGCTCACCGGCGGGTCCAACGTCTGCACGCTCCAGATCCACCCCGACGACGCGGCCCGCCTCGGACTGGCAGACGGGGACACCGCCCGGATCGAGTCGTCGGGCGGAGGCATCGAGGCCCCCGCCGAGATCACCGACACCGTGCGCTGCGGAGTGGTGAGCCTCCCGCACGGCTGGGGCCACAGCCGCCCCGGCACCCGTATGGCCGTCGCCGCCGCCCACCCCGGGGCGAACGTCAACCAACTGCTCGACGGCACGCTCCTGGATCCGCTGTCCGGCACGGCGGTCCTGAACGCCATCCCCGTCTCCGTCACCCCAGCTCACTAGCGCTACCCCGTTGACCTGGGGTTTTGCTCGTATTGCTCACGCGTCAACGTCTTGTTAACCCTTCGAGGAGGCCCCTAACGTCATCCGGACCGACCGCCGAGACCGGTGGGAGTTCAAGGATGAACGTTAGGTATCCCCCATGCTGACAATCCTCGGCTTCGCCATGATCGCGACCTTCCTGGTCCTGATCATGACGAAGAAGATGTCGCCGATCGCGGCGCTGGTACTGATCCCCGCACTCTTCTGTGTCGCCGTCGGAGACGGAGCCCGACTCGGCGACTACGTGATCGAAGGCGTCGGCAACCTCGCCCCCACCGCCGCCATGCTGATGTTCGCCATCGTCTACTTCGGCGTGATGATCGACGTCGGCCTGTTCGACCCGATCGTCCGGGGCATCCTGAAGTTCTGCCAGGCCGACCCGATGCGCGTCGTGGTCGGTACGGCGGTGCTCGCGGCGATCGTCTCGCTGGACGGCGACGGTTCCACCACCTTCATGATCACCGTTTCGGCGATGTATCCCCTCTACAAACGCCTGAAGATGAGCCTGGTCGTGATGACCGGCGTCGCGGCCACCGCCAACGGCGTCATGAACACCCTGCCGTGGGGCGGCCCGACCGCCCGCGCCGCCACCGCCCTCAAGCTGGACGCCTCCGAGATCTTCGTGCCGATGATCCCGGCGCTGGCCATGGGGCTGCTCGCCGTGTTCGTGCTGGCGTACGTGCTCGGCATCCGGGAGCGCAAGCGCCTCGGCACGCTCACCCTCGACGAGGCGCTGGCCCGGGAGCCGGAGCCGGAGACCGTGACCGCCGGCGTCGGCGGCGCCGGAGCCACCGGTGGCGAGGACCGTCTCCGCAAGGGCGCCGCGGCCTCGGCAGGCGGTACGGGCACGGGTACGGACCCGGGGGCGGACGCCGGAGCCGATGCCGCCGACGGCGCCGATGCCGCCGACGGCGCCGGCGACGGCGACGGCGAGGAAGAGTTCCAGGGCCTCGATCCGAACCGGTCCACGCTCCGCCCGAAGCTCTACTGGTTCAACGCCGGTCTCACCGCCGCCCTCCTGACGGCGATGATCATGGAACTGATGCCGATCCCGGTGCTCTTCCTGCTCGGCGCGGCCCTCGCGCTCACCGTCAACTTCCCCCACATGCCCGACCAGCGGGCCCGGATCGCCGCGCACGCCGACAACGTCCTCAACGTCTCCGGCATGGTCTTCGCCGCCGCCGTCTTCACCGGAGTCCTCACCGGCACCGGCATGGTCGAGCACATGGCCGACTGGGTCGTCGGCGCGGTCCCCGAGGCGATGGGCCCGCACATGGCCATCGTCACCGGCCTGCTCAGCCTGCCGCTCACCTACTTCATGTCCAACGACGGCTTCTACTTCGGCGTCCTGCCCGTCCTCGCCGAGGCGGGCGCGGCCCACGGCGTCTCGCCGCTGGAGATCGCCCGCGCCTCCCTGGCCGGTCAGGCCCTGCACATGTCCTCGCCGCTGGTGCCCGCCGTCTACGTCCTGGTCGGCATGGCGAAGGTCGAGTTCGGCGACCACACCCGCTTCACCGTCAAGTGGGCCGTCCTCACCTCGCTCGTGGTGCTCGCGGCGGGCATCCTCTTCGGCATCATGTGATGACCGTCCGACCGCGAACCGGGCCCGGCCGGGGCTGGCTGCTGCGCCTCGTCATCGCCTTCGCCTTCGCGCAGGGGGCGGTGTCGATGGCGCGGCCCGCCGTCTCCTACCGGGCCCTCGCGCTGGGCGCGGAAGAGGCGGCCGTCGGCGTCATCGCCGGGGTCTACGCCCTGCTTCCGCTGTTCGTCGCCGTGCCGCTCGGCCGCCGCACCGACCACGGCCGCTGCGCGCCCCTGCTGCCGCTCGGCGTCCTCCTGATCTCCGGCGGCTGCGCGCTCAGCGGGGTCGTCTCCTCGCTGCCCGCGATGGCCGCCTGGAGCGGGGTGATGGGACTGGGCCACCTGTGCTTCGTGATCGGCGCGCAGTCGATCGTGGCCCGGCAGTCCGCGCCCGACGAACAGGACCGCAACTTCGGGCACTTCACCATCGGCGCCTCGCTCGGCCAGCTCATCGGCCCGATCGCGGCCGGTGCGCTGATCTCGGCCGACAGCGGTGCGCTGGGCCGTACGAGCGCCCTCGCGCTCCTCGTGTCGGCGGGGGTCTGCGCGGTCGCCCTCACCTCGCTCTGGCGCATCGAGCACCGCCGGGCCACCGGCTCCGGCCCGGCCCCCGGCCACAAGGTCCCGGTCCGGGCGATCCTGGGCGCGCGCGGCGTCCCGGCGGGCATCTTCATCAGCATGGCGGTGCTGTCCGCCACCGACATCCTCACCGCCTACCTGCCGGTCGTCGGCGAACACCGCTCCATCGCACCGGCCACCGTCGGACTGCTGCTCAGCCTGCGGGCCGCCGCCACGATCGCCTGCAGGCTGGTGATGACACCGCTGCTGCGGCTGCTGGGCCGCCGCGCACTGCTGACCACCAGCTGTCTGCTCGCCGGGCTCCTCTGCGCGGGCGTCGCCCTGCCCGTGTCCGTCCCGGTCCTCGCGGTCATGCTGGCGGTCCTCGGCTTCTGCCTCGGCGTCGGCCAGCCGCTGTCCATGACCACCGTGGTCCGGGCGGCCCCCGCCCAGGCCCGGTCCACCGCGCTCGCCCTGCGGCTGACCGGCAACCGGCTCGGCCAGGTCGCCGCCCCCGCCGCGGCCGGCCTGATCGCGGGCGCGGTGGGGGTGGCGGCCCCGTTCGCGCTGCTCGGCGTGCTGTTGCTCGGCGCCGCCGGACTCGGACTGCGCGGCGAGGCCCGTACGAAGCCGGCCCGGGCCGCCGCGGACCCGGCGCCCGCCCCCGTACCGCCAAACCCGGGACCCGTACCGCCGGACCCGGCCCCCGTACCGCCGGCCGTCCGGGACACGACCGAATCCTCCGGCTGACCGACCCCGTACGCCTCAACCTTCGCGCGAGTCATTCCCACACCCCGCCCGGTGGGCTAGCTTCCACACAGCCGCTCCCCACCGCGATGCCACCACTTCCCTCCGGGCGGACCTTCATGACGCGCGCGATCTCCCTGCACCAAGTCAGCAAGAGCTACGGCCGGGACCGGCGGGCCGTCGACCGTTTCACGCTCTCCATCGATCCGGGCGAGTTCGTCGTCCTGCTCGGCCCCTCCGGCTGCGGCAAGTCCACCGTGCTGCGCATGATCGCGGGCCTGGAGGAGATCACCGAGGGCGAACTGCTCCTCGACGGGGAGTACGCCAACCACGCCCCGCCACGCGAACGCGGCATGGCGATGGTGTTCCAGAACTTCGCGCTCTACCCGAGCATGACCAACCGGGCCAACATCGGTTTCCCCCTGAAGCTGGAGAACCCCCGCGAGGACACCACCGCGCGGGTCGAGGCCACCGCCCGGATGCTCGGGATCGAGCACGTCCTCGACCGCTACCCGGCCCAGCTCTCCGGCGGCGAACGCCAGCGGGTCGCGATGGGCCGGGCCATCTCCCGCCGCCCCTCCGTGTTCCTGATGGACGAACCGCTCTCCAACCTCGACGCGAAGCTGCGCAGCCATCTGCGCGCCGAGATCGCCCTGCTCACCAGGGAACTGGGGGTCACCACCGTCTATGTGACGCATGATCAGGCCGAGGCCATGTCCCTCGGCGACCGGGTGGCCGTGCTGCGCGGCGGAGTCCTCCAGCAGGTCGGTACGCCGCGCGAGGTCTACGCCCTGCCGGACAACGTGTTCGTGGCCGCCTTCATCGGCACCCCGCGCATCAACCTCCTCCAGGCCGTCGTGCACGCCCCGTTGGAGGGCCGGATGTCGATCGACCTCGGCCGTCAGCGGCTCGCCCTGCCCGAACCCCTCAGCCCCGACCACCAGTTGCTCCGGGTCCAGCAGGGCCGGCGGATCATCGTGGGGCTGCGCTCCGAAGCGGTCCGGATCGCCCCGCCCAGTCAGGCCCGGCCCGGGGAGGTCGCCCTCAGCGGCATCGTCGAGCACGTCGAGTACCAGGGGCACGAGGCGCTGGTCCACCTCAGGACCGGTTCGCGGCCCGCCGTCGTGCCGGACCTCGAATCCGCCCGGCCCCGGGCGATGCCGCGCCGTCGCCGGGCCGCGGCGGGCGGTGGAGGCGGGGTCGGCGTCCTGGAACGGCTCAGAGGGCGGGCGGCCGGCCGCATCAGCGGCCCGGTCGTCACCCTCGACGAACCGGCCGAGGACCCCACCGGGATCCAGGGCCCCGACCGCCCCGCCACCCCCTCCGGCGACCTGGTCGTGCGCACCGGCCCCGACATGCGGCTGCGGACCGGGGGACAGGTGCCGCTGCTGGTGGACCTGGCCCATCTGTACGTCTTCGACCACTACGGCCGCCGCATCTGCCCGCTGCCCCACGACGTTCCCGGGCTGGAAGACACTCCTTAGGGGGTTGCTCGGTCCTGTTCAGCGGCCGGTCGAGCCGTCGATCAGCTCGCGGAGGATGTCCGCGTGACCCGCGTGGCGGCCGGTCTCCTCGATCATGTGCGTGAGCGCCCAACGGGCACTGGGAGCAGGGCCGTTCGTTCGCGCGTGCGGCACCGGTGAGCCGAGGTCGGCGCAGGTGTCGAGTACGTCGTTCGCCTCCGCGACCGCCTTCCGGTAGCGGGCGACGACCTCGGCCACACCGTCCTCGGGAGCGGCACGGAAGGTCCCCGGCCAGTCGGCGACCGACTCCCCGAGGAAGGTGGACCGCTCGACGAAGGTCAGATGGTGGAGCAGGCCGAGCAGATTCGTGCCCGAGGGCACCCCGGCGGTGCGGACCTCCGGCTCCGGGGCGCCCTCGACCTTCGCGGCGATCGAGGCGCGTACGTAGTCGAGGAAGCCGCGCAGCACCTCGATCTCGCTGCCTCCGGTCCGTGGCGGCGGGGTGTCCCGGCGGCGGGAACGTCGGCGGGGGCGGGGCGCGGCGGTCATGGTGTCTCCTCAGTGGCCGGTCAGCCGGTCAGCCGGTCAGCCGGTTGGTCGGGCGCTCGGGCGGTCAGCCGGTTGGTCGGGCGGGCGGTCGGTCGGGCGGTCCGGATGTGCGGGCTCGCCCCAGTCTTGTCCCGGCGGCCGTCGCCAGGGCAAGGCTTCATGCCGTTCCGGCAACCCGGCCGGGCGGGTTCGCGCGCGCAGGGTGGTGCGCGCCCGGCGTGACCGGCGTCTCGGCAGGCTCCCTGGCGCCGGAAAACTAACGGCGCTAGTTTGGGCGGGTGCGACGAGTGCCCCGCGCCCGCCGCACGGCTTCGGCGCTCCGCACAGCACGTCCGGGAGGAAACAGCCATGAAGGCCCATGACCAGATGTACATCGACGGTGCGTGGCGGCCCGCCGTCGGCCGGGACACGATCGCGGTCGTGAACCCGGCGGACGAGCAGGTCATCGCCCACGTACCGGCAGGGACGGCGGAGGACGTCGACGCGGCGGTGCGGGCCGCGCGCGCCGCCTTCCCCGCCTGGGCCGCGACGCCGCCCGCCGAGCGGGCCGCCCGGCTCACCGCGCTGGCCGACGCGCTGGCCGCCCGCAAGGACGTGCTGGCGGAGACGATCACGGCGGAGCTGGGCTCACCGCTGCCGCTGTCGCAGATGGTCCACGCGGGCGTGCCCGTGCTGGTGGCCTCCTCGTACGCCGAACTGGCCGCCCGCCACGCCTTCGAGGAGCGGATCGGCAACTCCACCGTGCTGCTGGAACCCGTCGGCGTGGTCGGTGCGATCACCCCCTGGAACTACCCGCTCCACCAGATCGTCGCCAAGGTCGCCCCCGCGCTCGCCGCCGGCTGCACCGTCGTCCTCAAGCCCGCCGAGGACACCCCGCTCACCGCCCAGCTCTTCGCCGAGGCCACCGAGGCCGCCGGTCTGCCGCCGGGGGTCTTCAACCTCGTCACCGGCCTCGGCCCGGTCGCGGGCCAGGCGCTCGCCGCCCACGAGGACGTCGACCTGGTCTCGTTCACCGGCTCCACCGCCGTCGGCAAGCGGATCGGCGCCACCGCCGGGGCCGCGGTCAAGCGCGTGGCCCTGGAGCTGGGCGGCAAGTCCGCCAACGTGATCCTGCCCGGCGCGGACCTCGCCAAGGCGGTCAACGTCGGCATCGCCAACGTGATGACCAACTCCGGTCAGACGTGCAGCGCCTGGACCCGGATGCTGGTGGACGCCGAACGGTACGACGAGGCCGTGGAACTGGCCGCGAACGCCGTCACCAAGTACGTGGCCGGGGAGCGGGTCGGTCCGCTCGTCAACGCCAAACAGCAGGCCCGGGTACGCGGTTACATCGAGAAGGGCGTCGAGGAGGGGGCCCGGCTGATCGCGGGCGGCCCGGACGCGCCCCTGGAGACCGGCTACTACGTCAGCCCGACCGTCTTCGCCGACGTCACCCCGGACATGACGATCGCCCGGGAGGAGATCTTCGGCCCGGTGGTCTCGATCCTGCGGTACGAGGACGTGGACGACGCCCTCCGGATCGCCAACGACACCGTGTACGGGCTCGCGGGGGCCGTATGGGCGGCCGACGACGAGGAGGCGGTGGCCTTCGCCCGCCGGATGGACACCGGGCAGGTCGACATCAACGGCGGACGCTTCAACCCGCTGGCCCCGTTCGGCGGTTACAAGCAGTCGGGGGTCGGCCGCGAGCTGGGCCCGCACGGTCTGGCGGAGTACCTCCAGACCAAGTCGCTCCAGTTCTGACCTCCGTAGCCCTTTCCCCTTCCCCGTGAGGAGCCTGTTCGTGGTCCGCGCCGCCGTACTGCCCGCCGTCGGAGCTCCGCTGGAGATCACCGACATCGTCCTGCCGGAGCCCGGCCCCGGCCAGGTGCGGATCGGTCTCGCCGCCGCCGGGGTCTGCCACTCCGACCTGTCCCTGTCCAACGGCACCATGCGCGTCCCGGTGCCCGCCGTCCTCGGCCACGAGGGGGCGGGCACCGTGCTGGCCGTCGGCGAGGGCGTCACGCACGTCGCGCCCGGCGACGGCGTCGTCCTCAACTGGGCCCCCTCCTGCGGCGTCTGCTTCCACTGCGGGATCGGTGAGGTGTGGCTCTGCGCCGACGCCCTCAAGGGAACCTCCCGCCTCCACGCCCGTACGGCGGACGGCACCGACCTCCACCCCGGCCTCAACGTCGCGGCCTTCGCCGAGGAGACCGTCGTCGCCGCCGACTGCGTCCTCCCCGCCCCCGACGGCATCCCGCTCACCGACGCCGCCCTCCTCGGCTGCGCGGTCCTGACCGGCTACGGGGCGGTCCACCACAGCGCCCGGGTCCGCGAGGGCGAGAGCGTCGTCGTCTTCGGCATCGGCGGCGTCGGCCTCGCCGTGCTCCAGGCCGCCCGGATCGCCGGAGCGTCCCGGATCATCGCGGTCGACGTCTCCCCGGCCAAGGAGGAGCTGGCCCGGCGGGCGGGGGCCACCGACTACGTCATCGCCTCCGCCACCACCCCGCGCGAGATCCGCAAACTGACCGGCGGCCAGGGCACGGACGTCGCGGTCGAGTGCGTCGGCCGCCCCGCGACCATCCGGGCCGCCTGGGAGTCCACCCGGCGCGGCGGGCGCACCACGGTCGTCGGGATCGGCGGCAAGGACCAGGAAGTCACCTTCAACGCCCTGGAGATCTTCCACTGGGGCCGGTCCCTGACGGGCTGCGTCTACGGCAACAGCAACCCGGCCCACGACCTGCCCGTACTCGCCGACCACATCCGCGCGGGCCGCTTCGACCTGTCGATGATGGTCACCGAGCACATCGCCCTGGACGGTATCCCCGCCGCCTTCGACAACATGATCGCGGGCAAGGGCGGCCGCGCGCTGGTGGTGTTCGACAGGATCTAGTAGTCCGTCGTCCGGGAGGTCGAGGCGACCGGCCCCAGCAGCCGGGCATCCATCTCGCCCTCCTCGAACAGCCGGGAGGCCGGGCCCACGATCAGCGGGTCCGGCTTCCCCACCACCTCCGGGTCCTTGCCCGGGTAGTCGAAGCGGTCCAGCACATGCCGCATCGCCTCCAGCCGGGCCCGCTTCTTGTCGTTGCTCTTCACCACCGTCCAGGGCGCGTCGGCCGTGTCGGTGTGGAAGAGCATCAGCTCCTTCGCCTCCGTGTACTCGTCCCACTTGTCCAGCGAGGCCAGGTCGACGGGGCTCAGCTTCCACTGCCGTACGGGGTCGATCTGCCGGATCATGAACCGGTTGCGCTGCTCGTTGCGGGAGACGGAGAACCAGAACTTCACCAGGTGGATGCCGTCCCGGGCGAGCATCCGCTCGAACCCCGGCGCCTGGTGCATGAACTCCAGGTACTCGCGGGTCGTGCAGAACCCCATCACCCGTTCCACGCCCGCCCGGTTGTACCAGGAGCGGTCGAACAGGACGATCTCCCCGGCGCTCGGCAGATGCGCCGTGTACCGCTGGAAGTACCACTGGGTGCGCTCGCGCTCGGTCGGCTTCTCCAGCGCCACCACCCGTGCGCCACGCGGGTTGAGGTGCTCGGTGAACCGCTTGATCGTGCCGCCCTTGCCCGCCGCGTCCCGGCCCTCGAAGAGGATCACCAGCCGCTCGTCGCGCTCCTTCACCCAGTGCTGGAGCTTCAGCAGCTCGATCTGGAGCGCCCGCTTGGCCTTGTCGTAGTCGCGGCGGCGCAGCTTGCGGTCGTACGGGTAGTCCTCGCGCCAGGCGTCGCGGGCGTGGCCCTGTGGCGTCACGAGGACCGGATCGTCGTCCCCGCTGTCGACCACGCCGAAGCCGTCCAGATACGCCCCGCCGTGCCGCGCCGCCCGCGCGCTCGCCTCGGAGGCGGGGGGCTTGTCGCGGCCCGCCCTGCCCTTGGCCCCGTTACGCCCGTTCCGCTTGGCGCTCCTCGTCATGACGGGATCCCTCCACCGGCCGTGCCGGATTTCCGCGTGTGGGCCCAGTCTGCTGACGGCTCCGGGAGACCGCCACCCCGGCCAGGCACAGCACCCCGCCGACGATGCCGAGCGGGGTCGGCACCTCGTCGAGCAGCACCCAGGCCATCCCCACGACGAGCGCCGGGACCGCGTACGTGGTCGCGCCCATCTTCCCCGCGGTGGTCCGGGCCAGCGCGTAGCCCCAGGTGGTGAAGGCCAGCGCGGTCGGGAAGACGCCCAGGTAGACCATGTTCAGGGTGGCGGACAGCGGGGCGTCGGCGGCCTCGGACACCAGCACCCCGGTGAACGGCAGACAGGCGACGGCCCCGATCAGGCAGCCGAAGGTGTTGATCTGGAGCGAGGAACCGTGGGCGAGGGCCGGCTTCTGGCTCACCACGCCCGCCGCGTACGCCACGGCGGCCAGCAGGCACAGCGCCACGCCCAGCACGGAGGAGCCGCCGTGCCCGGACATCGCCAGCCCGACCACGACCGCGCCCGCGAACGAGACGCCCATCCCCGGCAGCAGCCGGCGCGGCAGCCCCTCGCCGAGCATCCGGGCGCCGAGCAGGGCGATCAGGATGGGCCCGATGTTCACGAGCATCGCGGCCGTTCCGGCGTCGACCTCCTGCTCGCCCCAGTTCAGGGCGACCATGTACAGCCCGAACCACAGCACCCCCGAGGTGATGATCCCGGGCCAGGCGCCGCGCCCCGGGAGCCCCTCCCGGCGGACGATCAGGATCGCCCCGAGCACCAGAGTGCCCGCGAGCAGCCGGCCCAGGGCGAGCGCGCCGGGGGAGTAGGCCTCGCCCGCACTGCGGATGGAGACGAAGGCGGAGGCCCACAGCACGACGGTGGTGCAGGCGGCGGCGGGGGCGCGCCAGGGATGGGTGGTCGTGGTCATGGCCACGACCGTAAAGCCGAAACGCTTCGGCCCCCACCGAATTGTCGATCCCCGTCAAACGACGCCCCCCCCAGCCCGTCCCGCGTCCTCAGACGCCGGAGGACGGGCTGGAATGGCCCGGGCCGTCCGCAAGCGGGCCGTCAGGCGGCCGGGCCGCCAGCGGTGAGGGACGCGGGGTCGACGCCCAGCGCGTCCGACAGCGCCGCCACCCCCGCCGGCGTCACCCGCACCGCCCGCCCCGCCCCGAACCGCTCGCACCACCCCACCTCCAGCACATGCGCGCACAGCGCCGCCCCCGCCACCCCCGCCAGATGCGGCCGCCGCTCCGTCCAGTCCAGGCAGCCCCGCGCCAGGGGCCGCCGCCCGGACCGGTCCAGGGGGACGCCGAGCGCGGCGAACCAGTCCAGCGCCGCCTCGGTCAGCGCGAACCCGGTGTCCTGCCGCAGCAGCCCCCGTACGGTCATCGCCTCGGTGATCCGGATGCCGAGCCGCCCGGCGAGATGGTCGTAGCAGGTACGCCCCCGGGCCAGCGCACTCGCGGTACTCGCCGCCCGCAGGGACCGGGGCGGATCCGGAGCGCCGGTCATCGTGTGCGACGCCAGCTCCTCCACCAGATGCGCCGCCCGCTCGTCGGCCAGCCGGACATAGCGGTGGCGGCCCTGCCGTTCCTCGGCGAGCAGCCCGCCCGCGACCAGCCGTCCCAGGTGCTCGCTGGCCGTGGACGGGGCGACCCCGGCGTACCGGGCCAGCTCGCCGGCGGTCCAGGCCCGCCCGTCCAGCAGCGCCAGGCAGAAGGAGGCGCGGGTCTCGTCCGCGAGGAGGGCGGCCAGCGCGGCGAGGCGTACGGCGGTGGAGTCGTGCGGCCGCGGCCGGGGGGAACGGTCCATACGTCCAGCGTGCGTCACGGACGGTTCGGCGCCGGCCGAACCGTCACCGCGTCATCGCCCACCGGCCGCGCGTACTGCTCGTACTGGATCGCCAGCCCGTCCAGCAACGCCCGCAGCCCCGTCTCGAAGGCCCCCTCGTCCACCTGCCGGCGGTGGTCGGCCAGCAGGTGGGCCTGGCCGAGGTGCGGGTAGTCGGCGGGGTCGTAGGCGGTCTCGTCGTCGACGAAACCCCCGGCGAAGGAGCCCAGCGCCGAGCCGGTGATGAAATACCGCATCAGCGCCCCGATCCGGGTCGCCTGCGCGGGCGGCCACCCCGCCCCCACCATCGCCCCGAACACCGCGTCGGCCACCCGCAGCCCCGCCGGGCGGCGGCCGGGCCCCCGGGCGAGGACCGGGACGATGTGCGGGTGCGCGGCGAGGGCGGCCCGGTAGGACAGCGCCCAGTCGTGCAGGGCCTCCCGCCAGTCCCGCGGGTCCGACTCCTCGAACATCGACAGATCGACCTGCGCGGAGACCGCGTCGGCGACGGCGTCGAGGATCTCCTCCTTGTTGCGGAAGTGGTTGTAGAGCGAGGGGCCGCTGACGCCCAGCACGGCCGCCAGCCGACGGGTGGAGACGGCGTCGAGCCCCTCGGCGTCGACGAGCGCGCTCGCCGCCCCGACGATGCGGTCTCTGCTGAGGAGGGGCTTGCGCGGTCGGGCCATGCGGCTCATAGTAGGCCCTGCGAACCGGAAACTAGCAGTGCTAATTAAGTGATCGTGGGAAGCGGGGTGGCGCACGATGGACCTGGCGCTCAGCGAGGAGCAGGAAGCCGTCCGGAAGCTGGCCGAGGACTTCGTCGCCCGCGAGGTCACCCCGCATGTCGTCGCGTGGGACCGGGCCGAGAATGTCGACAGGTCGATCGTCGGCAAGCTCGGGGAGCTCGGCTTCCTCGGGCTGACCGTCCCCGAGGAGTACGGCGGCTCCGGCGGTGACCACCTCTCCTACTGCCTGGTCACCGAGGAGCTGGGACGCGGCGACTCGTCGGTGCGCGGCATCGTCTCCGTCTCGCTCGGCCTCGTCGCCAAGACCATCGCGTCCTGGGGGAGCGAGGAGCAGAAGCGGCAGTGGCTGCCCCGGCTCACCTCCGGCGAGGCGATCGGCTGCTTCGGCCTCACCGAGCCCGGCACCGGTTCGGACGCCGGGAACCTCGTCACCAGGGCCGTCCGCGACGGCGGTGACTACGTGATCAACGGCACCAAGATGTTCATCACCAACGGCACCTGGGCCGATGTCGTCCTGCTCTTCGCGCGCACGAACGACAGCCCCGGCCACCGCGGCGTCTCCGCCTTCCTCGTTTCCGCCGACACCCCCGGCCTCTCCCGCCGCACCGTCCACGGCAAGCTGGGCCTGCGCGGCCAGGCCACCGCCGAACTGGTCCTTCAGGACGTCCGGATCCCCGCGTCCTGCCTCCTCGGCCCCGAGGGCAAGGGCTTCTCCATCGCCATGTCCGCCCTCGCCAAGGGGCGCATGTCGGTCGCGGCGGGCTGCGTCGGCATCGCCCAGGCCGCCCAGGACGCCGCCGTGCGCTACGCCGGTGAACGCGAGCAGTTCGGCAAGGCCATCGCCCGCCACCAGCTCGTCCAGGAGCTGCTGAGCGACATCGCCGTGGACGTGGACGCCGCCCGGCTGCTGACCTGGCGGGTCGCCGATCTGATCGACCGCGGCCAGGAATTCGCCACCGCCGCCTCCAAGGCCAAGCTGTACGCCTCGGAGGCCGCCGTCCGCTGCGCCAACAACGCCCTCCAGGTCTTCGGCGGCTACGGCTACATCGACGAGTACCCGGTCGGCAAACTGCTGCGGGACGCCCGCGTGATGACGCTCTACGAAGGCACCAGTCAGATCCAGAAGCTGATCATCGGCCGCGCGCTCACCGGCGTCTCCGCCTTCTGACCTGCTTCTCCGCCCTCCGGCCGGCGCCTGGACCCGTACGGGTGTCCGCGTACGGGGTGTCTGAGTACGCACCTGAGCCGGCCTGAGTACGGGGGCGGATGTGGCGTGCGCCACCTCGGCCGATGCTGAGCCCATGAGTGACACGACAACGGTCAAGCAGCAGAGCACCGCGGCCTTCTACGTCCAGGCCGTGGCCTCCTTCATGGTGGCGATCGGCGCGGTCGCCTTCGGTATCTTCTTCCTCGACGCCGACGCCTGGGTGCGCGGATTCCTCGCGATCGGCGTGCTCTACCTGGTCACGTCCTGCTTCACCCTCGCCAAGGTGATCAGAGACCGGCAGGAGGCCGGCCAGATCCACAGCCGGGTCGACCAGGCGCGGCTGGAGAAGATCCTCGCCGAGCACGACCCCTTCCAGAAGCTCTGACCCCGGGCACCATCGGCCGGACGGCCCCTAAGCGCTTGCTCAGGTTCGGGGTATGGTGTTCGTCCTGCTGACGGAGAGGGGTCCTGGGCGATGAGTGCGGCGGAGGAGACGACCGGCGAGGAGACGCCGTGGGGCGAGGTCACCCCCGAGGCGGCCAGGCGGCTCCTCGTCGCAGCCGTGGACGCCTTCGCCGAGCGCGGGTACCACGCGACCACCACCCGTGACATCGCCGGCCGGGCCGGAATGAGCCCGGCCGCGCTCTACATCCACTTCAAGACCAAGGAAGAGCTGCTCCACCGGATCAGCAAGATCGGCCACGAGCGGGCGCTGTGCGTCCTCGACACCGAGGCGGACCGGGACGGCACGGCCGCCGAGCGGCTCGCCGGGGCCGTCCGCTCCTTCGTCCGCTGGCACGCGGAGCGCCACACCACCGCCCGGGTCGTGCAGTACGAGCTCGACGCGCTGGGCGAGGAGCACCGCACCGAGATCGTCGCGCTGCGGCGCAGGAGCGACGCGGTGGTGCGCCGGATCATCAACGAAGGGGTGCGGGACGGCGAGTTCGACGTCCCCGACGTCTCCGGCACCACGCTCGCGGTGCTGTCCCTCTGCATCGACGTGGCCCGCTGGTTCAACGCCCGGGGCAGCCGTACGCCCGACGAGGTCGGCGAGTTGTACGCCGACCTCGTCCTGCGGATGGTCGGGGCGCGTACGGCCCCGGACCCGAAGTAGCCGCTGGAGATCAGAAGTAGTAGCGGGACACCGACTCCGCGACACAGGCCGGCTTCTCGCCGCCCTCGCGCTCGACGGTGACGACCGCCGTGACCTGCACGCCGCCGCCCACCTCCGTGACGTCCCGGAGCACCGCCGTGGCCCGCAGCCGTGAGCCGACCGGGACGGTCGAGGGGAAACGGACCTTGTTGGTCCCGTAGTTGATGCCCATCTTCATGCCCTCGACCCGCATCACCTGCGGTACCAGCGCGGGCAGCAGCGACAGCGTCAGATAGCCGTGCGCGATGGTCGTCCCGAACGGGCCGTCCTTCGCCCGCTCCGGGTCCACGTGGATCCACTGGTGGTCGCCGGTCGCCTCGGCGAACCGGTCGATCCTCTCCTGCTCGATCTCCAGCCAGTCGCTGTGTCCCAGCTGCTCGCCCACTCCGTCCTGCAGCTCCTGCGTGGAGGTGAAGATCCTCGGCTCTGCCATGTTCCCGGTCCCTGCCTTCCGGCTCGCCGCGCCGTCCGGCGCGATGTCTAAGCGCTTGCTCAGCATCGTGTGGGCGGCCCGTCCCTGTCAACGACGTGGCAGTAGGTTTGAGGGGTGCCCCAGATCCCACAGACACTCCACGAACTCTCGGTCGGCCAGCTCTCGGCGCGCAGCGGCGCGGCCGTCTCGGCCCTGCACTTCTACGAGTCCAAGGGCCTGATCACCAGCAGCCGCACCAGCGGCAACCAGCGCCGCTACACGCGTGACGCGCTGCGGCGGGTCGCCTTCGTCCGGGCGGCCCAGCGCGTCGGCATTCCGCTGGCCACGATCCGGGACGCGCTCGCCGCGCTGCCCGAGGAGCGCACGCCGAACCGCGAGGACTGGGCCCGCCTCTCCGAGACGTGGCGCAAGGAACTGGACGAGCGCATCACGCAGTTGCACCGGCTGCGCGACCATCTCACCGACTGCATCGGCTGCGGCTGTCTCTCGCTGGAGACCTGTGTGCTCTCCAACCCCGACGACATCAACGGCGAGAAGATCACCGGCTCCCGGCTGATGCCCGAACGCAAGCAGCCGACCGAACATCGCGCTTAGCGCCGAACGCGGTCGTGGTCACTTCAGGCGGCGACCGCGGCCGGCCTCCGGTGCCGGGGCAGCCGGGCCCTGGCCAGCGTGCGGTCGGTCAGCGCGGGCTGCGGCACCGCGATCCCGCAGCCCGTGCACACCGGGCCCGCCCACGGCTCCTCGCCCCGCTCCTGCCGCCACTCGATGCCCGTGTCGGCGCAGACCGGACAGGCCGAGCCGGGGTCGGAACCGAGGGCCGCGATCAGGCGGCGCAGGACCTCCGCGAGCGGCTCCGTGGGATGGACCTGCGGGTCGGTGCAGCGGGCCACACCATGGCCGCCCCAGGTGCGCCGGTGCCAGTCGTCGAACGCGGCGGGCCGCCGCAGCCCTGCGTGCTTCTCGCGCCGCCGCCGCTCCGCGAACCCCGCCTCGTACGCGAGCCAGACGGCCCGCGCCTCCTCCAGCTCGTCCAGCGCGCGCATCAGGCGCACCGGATCGGGCGCCCGGTCCTCGGGGTGGATCCCGTGCCGGGCGCACAGGTGGTCCCAGGTCGCCCGGTGCCCGTACGGGGCGAACCGCTCCAGGCACTTCCGCAGCGAATACCGCCGCAGGGCCAGATCGCCCCGCGGATCTCGGACCTGTCTCGCAAGACTCCGGAAACCGGCCATGCCACCGCCACCTCCGTCGCTCGTCCTTGGACGTCATGGAATGGACGTACGCCTGCCCGTTTCGGCTCCATCGAAAGATGAGATCCATCCATTGGCCGAGAATCCCCATGTGGGACGGGGTGTCGCGGGTGGAAGCGGAGCGGCGCACGGACGGGTGGTGCGCGGGCGCGCGTTCCCGGGAGGTGTGCGGCGGATGGCGAGATCCCCTGGCGCCGGTGCGGCCCCCCGGGGCTGGCTTCCCGTAGGACCACAGCTCGACCGCGCCTCGAAGTGATCCCCCCCGGCCAGGCGCTCGACGCCTGTCGGCTGGAAGTCGCACCCGCGCAGCGCACGCTCGTCTCCCGGTCGCGCAGTCCCTGGCCGACGCCCACGCGCATCCCGGCCCCGCCCGGCCCCGGCTGATCTGTGACGGTGAGCGTGCCGTCGGTTTCGCGAGGGGGTACTCCGACCCCCCGTTCGGCGTCGAGACCCGGACCTCACGGCAGCCTGACCCGGCAGAGGCCCTACCCTCCGTACCGCAGATACCTCCGCCGCTTCGCCCGGAACGCCGACAGGTCCCGCTGCCAGGCCCGTACGACCTCGTCGGTGTCCGCGCCCGCGTCGATCATCGTGCGGACCCGGGTGTTCCCGGTGAGCTTGTCGATCCAGTTGTCCGGCCGCCAGGCGAAGCCGCTCCACGTCCGCTTCGCGGTCACCAGCAGGGCGATCCCGGTGCGGACCGGGTCGAAGACCTCCCGGTCCTGGACGTGGAGCTGGACCCCGCCCACGGTCTTCCCCTGGAACTTGGAGAACGTCGGGGCGAAGTACGCCTCCCGGAAGGCGACCCCGGGCAGCTCCAGCGCGTTCGCCGCGGCCGCCCAGCGGTGGTCGATGCCCTCCGCGCCGAGGAGTTCGAACGGGCGCGTGGTGCCCCGGCCCTCGGAGAGGTTCGTGCCCTCGAAGAGGCAGGTTCCGGAGTAGACGAGAGCCGTCTCGGGCGTCGGCATGTTCGGGCTCGGCGGCACCCACGGCAGCCCGGTGTCGTCGAAGAAGTCCGAGCGCCGCCACCCCGACATCGTCACCACGTCCAGCCGCACCGGATTCTCGTGCAGGAACTCCGCGTTGAAGAACAGCGCCAGCTCAGCCACCGTCATCCCGTGCGCCTGGGCGATCTCCCGGCGGCCGACGAACGTGGCGAACGCCGGGTCCAGCACCGGGCCCAGCGCCGCCCGCCCGGTCACCGGGTTGGGCCGGTCCAGCACGACGAGGCGCTTGCCCGCCAGCGCCGCCGCCTCCATGCAGTCGTACAGCGTCCAGATGTACGTGTAGAAGCGCGCGCCCGCGTCCTGGATGTCGAAGAGGACCGTGTCCACGCCCGAGGCGCTGAAGATGTCCGCGAGCGGCTGCCCGCTCTTGAGGTACGTGTCGTAGACCGGCAGCCCGGTCGCCGGGTCGTCGTAGCGGCCCTCGGAGCCGCCCGCCTGCGCGGTGCCCCGGAACCCGTGCTCGGGGCCGAAGACGGCGGTCAGGTCCACCCGCTCGTCCGGGTGCATCACGTCGACGATGTGCCGGACGTCGGCCGTGACGCCGGTCGGGTTGGTGACGATCCCGACCTTCTGGCCCCGCAGCATCCGGTAGCCGTCGGCCGCCAGCCGGTCGAAGCCGGTACGCACCCGGCCGCGCCCGTGCCCGGATTCGCGCCCGGGGGCGGCGGAGGCGGGGCCGGCGCCGGCCGCCGTCGCCGCGAGCGCCCCCATCGCGCCTCCCGCGGCCAGCACACCACGTCGGGACAGGCTCATTCCGCTACCTCCATGATCGCGCCGACTGTCATGGCCACGCACGCTAGCGCGGGCCGGGGCCGCGGGGAACGACCTGGGCCGCGCCGATTCCCCGAACCGCCCGCCGGGTCCCTTCCCGGCCCTTCCCGAACGCGGACCGACCCCTTCCCGATGACATACCGACCGGTTAGTCTGCCCGTGCAGCCGGATCGGAGAGGCGGGATGACGATGGGTACGGTGCAGGGCGCCGGCGTGGTGGTCACGGGGGCCGGAGGCGGCATCGGCGCCGCTCTGGCCCGCAGGTTCGCCGCCGGAGGGGCGCGGGTCGTCGTCAACGACCTCGACCTCGCGCGGATCGAACCGCTCGCGAAGGAGATCGGCGGCATCGCCGTCGCCGGGGACGCCTCGGGGATCGTGGACGCCGCCCGGGAGGCGCTGGACGGCACGGTCGACATCTACTGCGCCAACGCGGGTCTCGCCTCGCCCGGCGACGCGTTCGCCGACGAGGAGGTCTGGGCCGCCGCCTGGGACGTCAATGTGATGGCCCACGTCCGCGCGGCCAAGGCCCTTCTGCCGGACTGGCTGGAGCGCGGCAGCGGGCGGTTCGTCACCACCGCCTCCGCCGCCGGACTGCTGACGATGATCGGCGCGGCCCCGTACAGCGTCACCAAGCACGGGGCGGTGGCCTTCGCCGAGTGGCTCTCGCTCACCTACCGCCACCGCGGGATCAAGGTCCACGCGATCTGTCCGCAGGGCGTGCGCACCGACATGCTCACCGCCGCCGGGTCGGCCGGCGAGCTGGTCCTCGCCCCCGGCGCCATCGAGCCGGACGCCGTCGCCGACGCCCTGTTCGAGGCGATGGAGGCCGACCGCTTCCTGGTCCTGCCGCACCCCGAGGTGGCGGACTACTACCAGGCCCGCGCCGCCGACCCCGACCGGTGGATGCGCGGGATGAACCGGCTCCAGCGGCAGTGGGAGGAGGGGAGCGGAGCATGAGCGACCCCACGGCCCCCGGCCTCTCCCCTTCCGGGGCACCCGCCGGTTCCGTCTACGCCGCCCGGCCCTGGCTCACCCTGCTCAGCGAGGCCCAGCGCGCCCCCGTCACCCCGCCCCCGACCGTGCTCCACGCCTGGCGGGCGGCCGTGGACCGGGCCCCGGACCACCCGGCCCTGGCCTACTTCGACGGACGGCTGCGCTACCGCGAGACCGACGAGCTGTCCGACTCGGTGGCCGGGTACCTCGCCGCCCGGGGGCTGTGCCGCGGCGACCGGGTCGCGATCATGCTCCAGAACAGCCCGCACTTCGTCCTCGCGCTGCTCGGCGCGTGGAAGGCGGGAGCCACCGTCGTACCGCTCAACCCGATGTACAAGGCGGGCGAGGTCGGCCATGTCCTCGCCGACGCCGGGGTCACCGCGCTGATCTGCTCGGACCGGGCGTGGGACGCGTACCTCCGGGACACCGCGGCGGCCGCCCCGGACCTCCGTATCGCGCTGACCGCCTGCGAGCTGGACCTCCAGAGCGTGAACGACCCGCGCGTCCTCGGCTTCGACCGGCTCCCGGCCCCCGGGCCCGACGACCTCGCGGACGATCTGCTGGCCGCCGCCCGCGCCGGTGACCCGGCCCCGGCGGACCGCGGTCTCACCGCCGAGGACGTGGCGCTGATCAGCTACACCTCCGGCACCAGTGGCACCCCCAAGGGCGCGATGAACGCCCACGGCAACATCATGGTCAACGCCGAACGCCAGCGCACCGGCCATCCGGTCCCCGAGGGCTCCGCCTACTTCGCGCTCGCCCCGCTCTTCCACATCACCGGCATGGTCTGCCAGCTCTCCGCCTGCATCGCCAACGCGGGCACCCTCGTCCTCACCCACCGCTTCGAGGCGGGCGTCGTCCTGGAGGCCTTCGCCGCGCACCGCCCCGCCTACACCGTCGGGCCCTCCACCGCCTTCATGGCGCTGGCCGCGCACCCGGACGTCACCCCGGACCACTTCTCCTCGTTCCGGGTGATCTCCTCCGGCGGCGCGCCCCTGCCGCCCGCGCTGGTGGAGAAGTTCCGCGCGGACTTCGGCCCGTACATCCGCAACGGCTACGGGCTCACCGAGTGCACCGCCCCCTGCGCAGCGGTCCCGCCCGAGCACGAGGCCCCCGTGGATCCGGTCTCCGGCACCCTCTCCGTCGGGGTGCCCGGACCCGACACCGTCGTCCGGATCCTCGACGAGGAGGGGCGGGAGGTGCCCCTCGGGGAGCAGGGCGAGATCGCGGTGCGCGGTCCCCAGGTCGTCTCCGGCTACTGGAACCTCCCCGAGGCCACCGCCGCCGCCTTCCCGGACGGCGAGCTGCGCACCGGTGACATCGGGTTCATGGACGCGGCGGGCTGGCTCTACGTCGTGGACCGCAAGAAGGACATGATCAACGCCTCCGGGTTCAAGGTGTGGCCCCGTGAGGTGGAGGATGTCCTCTACACCCACCCGGCGGTGCGGGAGGCGGCCGTCGTCGGCGTGCCCGACGCCTACCGGGGGGAGACGGTCCGGGCGTACGTGAGCCTGCGTCCGGGGGCCTCGGTGGCCCCCGGCGAGCTGGGCGCGTACTGCGAGGAACGGCTCGCCGCGTACAAGTATCCGCGCGAGGTGGAGATCCTGACCGAGCTGCCGAAGACGACGAGTGGGAAGATCCTCAGGCGGGAACTGCGTTCCCTCCGTTAGAACAGCGTCGAAACAGCTCATGCACAGTACGAAAGGAAGGTGGCGGCTCATGGCCAAGGCGACGGACCAGAACGGCACTCCCGTCCCCCAGAGGCTGCTGGCCGCCGCCACCCGGCTCTTCGCCGAGCGCGGGTACGACCGCACCTCGGTCCAGGAGATCGTCGAGGCGGCGGGCGTCACCAAGGGGGCGCTCTACCACTACTTCGGCTCCAAGGAGGACCTGCTCCAGGAGGTCTACGCCCGGGTGCTGCGGCTCCAGCAGGAGCGCCTGGACGCCTTCGCGGACGCCGAGGCCCCCGTAGAGCAGCGGCTGCGGGACGCGGCGGCCGACGTGGTCGTCACGACCATCGACAACCTGGACGACGCCGCGATCTTCTTCCGCTCCATGCACCACCTGAGCCCCGAGAAGAACAAGCAGGTGCGCGTCGAGCGCCGCCGCTACCACGAGCGCTTCAGGGCGCTGATCGAGGAGGGGCAGAACAGCGGTGTGTTCTCCTCCGCCACCCCCGCCGACCTGGTCGTCGACTACCACTTCGGATCCGTTCACCACCTCTCCACCTGGTACCGCCCGGACGGCCCGCTCAGCCGCCAGGAGGTCGCCGACCACCTCGCGGACCTGCTGTTGCGGGCCCTGCGCCCGTAGGGGCTGCCTGACACATGATTACCCCGTGGACTCGCGGAGCCAGAGGATCAAGGAAGCCAGGACAACTCCGGCACGGTAGCGGTCGCCGAGCTTGTCGAAGCGGGTCGCGATCGCGCGGAACTGCTTGAGGCGGGCGAAGCATCTTTCGACGACGTTGCGGTCGCGGTAGGTGACCTTGTCGAAGGTTGGCGGTCGGCCGCCGAGGGCTCCGCGTCCATGGCGGCCGTTCACATCCCCCTTCTGCGGGCGCCGACTGCGTGCTGGTGGGCTCGGTCGATGGTGGAGTCGACGGAGACGGTCCATTCCACCCGGCCCACCGCGTCATCGTGGACCTGAACGTGTTCCAGCGACCGTGCCCAGGTGCCGTCCGCCTCCCAGCGGGCGAACCGCTCGTGGACGGTCTGCCACGGCCCGAACCGGTCGGGAAGATCCCGCCACGGAGCCCCGGTCCGCAGCCGCCACAGCACCCCGTTGACCACCTGCCGGTGATCACGCCACGGACGGCCCCGTCCGTCCACCTGAGGCAAAAGGGGCTCTATCCGCCTCCATGCCGCATCCGTCAACCCACCTCGACCTGCCACAAGATCAATGATCAGACCGGCTATAGGGTCCTGCCCGTGGTGAATCATCAGGACGAGACCAGGACGGCCTACGACGGTGTCGTCGAGCTGTACGCATCGCTGTTCGCGAACCGGCTGGAAACACAGCCCTTCTCCCGGGCCATGATCGGCACCTTCGCCGAACTGGTGCGCGCGACGGGCAACCTGCGGACAGCGGACGTCGGGTGCGGTCCCGGACATCTGACAGCCATGCTGCACGAACTCGGCCTGGACGCCTTCGGACTCGACCTCGCCCCCGGCATGGTCGACCACGCCCGGCAGGCCCATCCGGCGCTGCGCTTCCAAGAGGCGCGGATGGAATCCCTGCCGATCGAGGACGCCGCGCTCGGCGGCGTGCTGGCCCACTACTCCATGATTCACACCCCTCCGGGGGAACTGCCAAAGCTGCTCGCCGAACAGGTACGCGTCCTGGCACCGAACGGTCTGCTCCTGGTCTCCTTCTTCGGGACCGACGGACAAGTACCGGTCCGGTTCGACCACAAGGTGGCGCCCGCCTACAGCTGGCCGGTGGACCGCCTCGCCGAACTGCTGGGCGATGCTGGGCTCGATCCCTTCGCCCGCCTGCTCCACGATCCAGCCTCTGATCGGGGCTTCCTCGACGCCCATCTACTGGCCCGCCGTTCGTAGCCACGGCCCAGTCCCCCCAGCCGATCGGCGCACCTCCGGATTGCCGGCTCAGCCGAATCTCTCTGATCAGACCGGAATTGTCAGACACCCCCTAGAGATCGTCTTCAAAGGTCAGATCCAGAGCAGGATTGAGGCGATGGTGACGGCCGC
>NZ_BMSG01000027.1 GCF_014649035.1 Streptomyces sindenensis | reverse complement strand
GGCGGCCGTCACCATCGCCTCAATCCTGCTCTGGATCTGACCTTTGAAGACGATCTCTAGGGCCGGGCGAGGTAGGCGAGCCCGGGGTGGACCTCGGTGTACCGCTCCAGCAGCCGCCGGGCCACCGTCACGGAGTCCACCAGCGGGTGCAGGGCGAAGGCATGGACGGCCGCCGCGCGGGATCCGCTCTCCGCCGCCTCCAGCACCGCCCGTTCCACGGCCTTCACCGCGGTGACGAGCCCGACCGCGTGGTACGGCAGCGGCGATACGGTCACCGGGTGGGCCCCGTTGGCGTCGACGAGGCAGGGCACCTCCACCACGGCGTCCGCGTCCAGGACCGAGAGGGTGGTGCGGTTGCGGACGTTGAGGATCAGCGAGGTGCGTTCGTTGCGGGCGACGGCCCGCATCAGGGCGAGCGCGACCTGTTCGTAGCCGCCGGACTCCAGGTCGCTCTCCTCCCGCTCCCCCGCCCCGGCGACCTCGCGGTTCTCCGCCATGTACGTCGCCTCGCGTTCGGCGCGGGTGCGGTCCCAGGTGGTCAGGGCGGGCGTGCCGGGTTCGCGCATCCGGGCGTAGAAGCCCTCCTGCTGGTCCTGGAGGAACGCGCCCCGGGTCCGCTCCGCCTCCTGGTAGGCGCGTACGGCTTCCCGGTTGACGTAGTAGTAGTGCAGGTACTCGTTGGGGATCGCGCCCAGTGACCGGAGGAGTTCCGCGCCGAAGAGGCGGCCCTCCTCGAAGGATTCGAGGAGCTTCGGGTCGGCGAGCAGCCGGGGCAGTTCGTCGCGCCCGTCGACGTACAGCCCCCGCACCCACCCGAGGTGGTTGAGCCCGGCGTAGTCGATCCAGGCCCGGTCCGGGTCGGCGCCGAGCGCTCGGGCGATGCGCCGCCCGAGCCCGACCGGCGAGTCGCAGATCCCGATGACCCGGTCGCCCAGGTGCCGGGACATGGCCTCGGTGACCAGGCCCGCCGGGTTGGTGAAGTTGATGACCCAGGCCCGCGGGGCGAGCCGCGCGATGCGCCGGGCGAGGTCGAGGGCGACGGGAACGGTGCGCAGCCCGTACGCGATGCCCCCGGCGCCGACGGTCTCCTGGCCGAGCACGCCCTCGTCGAGGGCCACCCGTTCGTCGGCGGCGCGGCCGGCGAGTCCGCCGACGCGGATGGCGGAGAAGACGAAGTCGGCGCCGCGCAGCGCCTCGTCGAGCTCCGTGGTGGCGACGACGGCGGGGGCGTCCGCGATGCCCCGGCCCTGTTCCGCGAGCACACGGGAGACGGCGGTGAGCCGGTCGGCGTCGGTGTCGTACAGCGTGACCCGGGAGACGCGGCCCTCGGCGTGATCGCCCAGGAGGGCCCCGTACACGAGAGGCACCCGGAATCCGCCACCGCCAAGAATTGTCAGCTTCACGCTGCTCGATGGTACGGGCAGGCCGGAGCCGTCCGGGGAGGACCGCGCCCGGCGCGCGACGCGGCGGCCCCGGGCCCGTGGGCGTGATCCGGGGCCGCCGCGGCCGGAAGGGAGGTCGGCGGGTCAGTAGCCGTTCCACCAGCGGGTGACGGCCTGCCAGAGCCGGGCGGGGGCTGCCGGGCGGCGCTGGCGCGGGATCGTCGCGACCGGGGCCGTCTCGGGAGCGGGGGTGACGGGAACCGGCTGGGCCGCCGGGGGTGCGGCGGCCGGGACGGGCCGGGGGGCGGCGCCCGAAGCGTGGGCGGGCCGCGCTCCGGCCGCCGCCTCGTGCCGGGGCTCGGGGACGGTCCTGGCCGGGGAGGAGATCTCCCAGGCGTCGGCCGGGCGGGGGGTGCGGGCCATCACGGTGAGCGGGTCGGCGTCCAGCTTCTGCTGGGGACTGGGGGCGAACGTCACGGGGAGCTCGACCAGATGGCGGGACATGATGTTGCCGACCCAGCGCAGTTCGCTCTCCCCCACGCCGAGTTCCAGGTCGGGCAGGCGCATCAGCAGCGCGTCGACGCCGACATCGGCGATGGCACGGCCGATGTCCTGTCCGGGGCATTCGTGGGGGCCGCCGCTGAAGGCGAGGTGGGCGCGGTTGCCGCCCATGTCGGCGTTCAGGTCGGGGCGGACGACGGGGTCGGTGTTGGCCGGGGCGATCCCGACGAGGAGGGCGTCGCCCGCCTTGATCTGCTGGCCGCCCAGCTCGGTGTCGCCGACGGCCCAGCGGCCGAAGACGGCGGTGAACGGCGGCTCGTCCCACAGGGTCTGCTCGACCGCCTCGGGGACGGTCATGTGCCCGCCGCTGAGCCGGGCGCGGAAGCGCGGGTCGGTGAGGACCATGCGCAGCACGTTGGCGATGAGGTTGGCGGTGGACTCGTACGCGGCGATGAGGATGAGGCGCAGGTGCTCGACGACCTCGATGTCGGTCATCGTCGCGGGGTGCTCGACCAGCCAGCTGGCGAAGTCGTGGGCCGGTTCGGCGCGGCGGCGCTCGACGAGGCGGGTCAGCACGGCCACGATGTGGGCGTTGCTGGCCACGGCGGTCTCGGTGCCGCGGGTCATGTCGCGGGCGGCCTGGACGAGGCGCTCGTCGTACTCCTCGGGCATGCCGAAGATCGCGCACATCACCATCATCGGCAGGTGCTCCGCGAACTGGCTGACCAGGTCGGCGGTGCCCTTCTCGCAGAAGTCGTTGACGAGGCGGTTACTGAACCGGTTGATGTGGCGGCGCACGCCGCGGGTGTCGATCCGCTCCATGCTGTCGGTGACCGCGCCGCGCTGGCGCTCGTGCTTGGCGCCGTCGGCGAAGACGCAGACGGGCTGCCAGGTGAAGATCGGGGCGAGCGGGTGGTCGGGGGCGACACTGCCGTCCTGGAGGGCGCGCCAGCGCCGCGAGTCCCGGGAGAACTGGGACGGCGTCCGGGTGAGGTGGAGGTTCTCGCTGTGGCCGAGGACGAGCCAGGCGGGGACGTCGCCGTGGAGCAGGACGGGGGCGACCGTGCCGTGTTCGGCGCGGAGCTTGTCGTAGAGGCCGGCGGGGTTGTTCTCCGCCTCGGGGCCGTAGAGCCGGCGCAGTCCGCCGGGGCCGATGTCGAGGTTGTGGGCCGGGCACTGGGGCGGGGGCACAGCGCCGGGTTCGTGGTGGAACGGGGTTGTCACGGGGGCTCCAGGGATCAGGATTCCAGGTCTGGTGCGCAGACGGGCGGGCGGGACGGGGCGTTCGGGTGCGGACCGGCCGGGGGCGTACGCCGGGGGATGGCGTACGCCCCCGGGGCGGTCCCGTCGCCGGGCCCGGGGGCGGGGGTGTCAGGCGAGGGGGACGGCCAGGCTGTGCAGGTAGCGCATCAGGGTCATCAGCACATCGCGGCTGGAGGCCCGCAGCCGGGCATCGCAGTCGATCATCGGGACCTCGTCCGGCAGGTCGAGGGCGCTGCGCAGGGCCTCGACCGGGTGGTGCGGCGCGTCGGGGAAGGTGTTCACGGCCACCACGAACGGCACTCCGCGCTCCTCCAGTCGGCCGATGACGTCGAAGCTGACTTCGAGCCGTCTCGTGTCGATGAGGACGACCGCGCCGAGGGCGCCTTCGAAGAGGCCGTTCCACAGGAACCAGAAGCGCTCCTGGCCGGGGGTGCCGAACAGGTAGAGGATCAGTTCCTCGCTGAGGCTGATCCGTCCGAAGTCCATGGCCACGGTGGTGGCGGTCTTCGTCTCCACCCCGGCGTTGTCGTCCACGCCGACGCCGGCCTGGGTCATGGTCTCTTCTGTCGTGAGTGGCCGGATCTCGCTCACCGAGCCGACCATGGTCGTCTTGCCGACGCCGAACCCTCCGACGATCACGACCTTCACCGCGGCGGTGGCCGTGGTGGGGAGGACGTCCTCGGTGCGGGGTCCGGTGATCGTGTCAGAGCTTCTGAAGTCCATGCATCACCGCTTCGAGAAGGGACCTGTCGGGGAGAGTGGCGCGGACGATCGGCGCGCGCGACTCGATGAGTTCGGTGGCCAGGAGATCGCTCAGGAGCGAGGTGACCACGCTGAACGGCAGGCCGAGGTAGGCGGAGATCTCGGCGACGGACAACGGGGCCTGACAGAGCCGCAGGATCGCGGCCTGTTCGGGCTGGAACGTCGGCGACGGCTCCGCCTGCGCGACGACCATCGTGACCAGGTCGAGCGCGGCCCGTTCGCTGTCGTCGAGATCGCCGGTGATCACGTACAGCCGTTCCGGATCGAGGAGATCCGGGTCGGTCTTGCGGCGTTCTCGTCGAGGTCCACTCATCCGGACTGCCCGCCGTGGCGGGGCGGGCTGGTCAGGTGGGCTCCGATCCGCACGACCATGTCCCGCATCCGGGCCCCGACCAGTCCGGCGTCCACGGTCTCGCCGGCCAGGACCGCGAGATACGCGCCGGTGCCGGCCGCCATCAGGTAGAAGAACCCGCCCGTGACCTCGATGACCACGAGCTTCATCAGTCCGTCGCTGTACGGGATCTCGGTGGCCACCGCGGCGGCCAGGCTCTGGAGTCCGGCACAGGCCGCGGCGAGCCGGTCGGCGACGTCGGGGTCGCCGCCGTGCATCGCGATGCGCAGGCCGTCCGACGAGAGCACCACGATCTGGTGGATGCTCGGAACGTCGTCGGCCAGCTCCTTGAGCATCCAGTCCATGTTTCCCCGCTGCTGGATCACTTCAGGTCTCCCTTGTCCCACGCGTCATCGGAGTCTTCGCCGTGCTTTCGTTCCTGCGGTACGCCGTTGACGGCCTTGGTGAAGGCCTCCAGCCAGAGGCCGGGGGGCTTCTCCTCGCCGCGTCCGCCGTCCGTGCCCTCGCCCGGGTCGGGCTGGAAGCCGTTCGCGGGGGCGGGGGGCGGCGTGGGCTGCTGCGGGAGGTTGTGCGAGCCGAGCGGGGCACGGCCCCGGCTGCGGCGCTGCGGCAGCCCGTTCTCGGTCCACTCGGTGACCACGGGAACGTCGTCCTCCATGGCGGCCGTGGGAGGGGCCGGGCGCGCGGCCGCGGGGGCGCCGGTGGGGACCGGTGCGGCCACGGAGGGCACGGGACCGGTGGCGGCGGGCTTGGGCTTGCGCTTGCCGGGCGGCGGCACCACGTGCTGGAGCTGCGACATGTCCAGGGAGCTGGTGGGCCGGGAGGTGGCGCCGATGCCGTGGGCGATGCCCGGGGCGGGCCCGGTGGTGATCATCTCGCGCGGCACGATGAGGACGGCGCGGACGCCGCCGTACGCGGACTGACGCAGCGACACCTGGAGCTGGTACATGCGGGAGAGCCGGCCGACGACGGCCATGCCGAGGCGCGGGGACTCCCCGAGGTCGTTCATGTTGATGCCGGCCTGGGCCTGGGCGAGCATGTTCTCGGCGCGGGCGCGGGCCTCCTCGCTGAGGCTGACGCCGCCGTCCTCGATCTCGATGGCGATGCCCGTCTGCACCTCGACCGCGGTGACGTGCACCCGGGTCTGGGGCGGCGAGTAGCGGGTCGCGTTGTCGAGGAGTTCGGCGCAGGCGTGGATGAGCGGTTCGACGGAGGTGCCGACGATGGCGACCTTGGCGATCGAGTGCAGATCGACGCGCTGGTACTCCAGGATGCGGGACATCGCGCCGCGCAACACGCTGAACAGCGGTACGGGCTTGGGCCACTGGCGGCTGGGGCGGGCGCCGCCGAGCACGGCGATGGAGTCGGCGAGCCGGCCGATCAGCGCGGTGCCGTGGTCGATGCGCAGCAGGTCGTCGAAGACCTCGGGGTTGCGCCCGTAGTGGTCCTCCATCTCCCGCAGTTCACTGGCCTGGCGGTGCACGATCGCCTGGACGCGGCGGGCGACGCTGACGAAGGCGCGCTGGGCGGAGTCACGCCGGGCCTCCTCGTTGTCGATGACTTCGAGGACCTGGTAGATCTGCTCGCGCAGCGCCTTGGGCAGATGGCGGTTGGCCGCGTCCGCGTCGACGATGTCGCGCATCACCTCGTCGGGCGAATTGCCCACGCGCAGCCGCCGGATGGCGGCGGGCATGACTTCCTTGGTGAGCCGCACCGTCTCGGCGTCGTGCGAGTGGATGCGGTGTTCCAGGTAGGCGATGCGCTGTTCGTGCTCGGCACGCTGGACGCGCGTGGCGCGTCGGGCGCGGTGGAGCGCCACGGTGAGCACGGCGACCACGAGCGTGGTGATCGCGCCGCACACGGCGACTGGTATCCGCGCGGCCGGTGCGACCAGGGCCGACCCGGCGGCGGTCGCGCCGAGGAGCAGGACCACGGGCAGCAGGACTACGCGGACGACGGGAACTTCTCTGTCGGTCGGCGGTGATTCAACACGGACCATCTAAACCCTCTGGCGGTTGATTCCGGGATGTATGCGCACGTGAGCGGAGACTTAGGACAAGTGCTCGAATTCATCTCAACTCGACTTCACTGCGCGTGAGCTTAGCCAGATCAGAACAGTGCTTCGGCATATTCACCCAACCCCCTGCGGATGCCCGCCGGGAGGAATACACTCACCAGTTTTTGCACTGAGCGCTGTGGAGCATGTGCGGGGAGTAGCGACGGCAGAAAACAGCCCCTCTACCGGCTCGCAGGCATGCGAAAGGAGGGGTCTTCGTCGCCGAACAAGCGACCTATCGAACGAAAACCCCCCATAACCTCTCCCTGTGACCGCACAGAATCAGCCAGAGGCACAGGTGATCGAACCGGATCGAAAGGAGCAGATTCCCGGCCGACGGAGGGGTGATGGGGAATTTCGCCGCGCTGACGCATATGCGGAGCCCGCCACCTAAGCGGGCCTCGGGGTCAGCGGCGGGCGCCCCCGAGGCGCCCTTCCAGCTGGACGAGCAACTCGCTCAGCCGGGACGCGAGTTCATCGCGGCCGGGCCGGTCGAGCCCGGCCAGCACCGAGCGTTCGTACGCGAGCTGCTCGGGCAGCAGCCGGTCGACCAGGGCCCGCCCCTCGTCGGTGAGACGGACATGGGCGACCCGCCGGTCGCGGTCGTCACCCCGGCGCTCGACGAGGGCACGGTCCTTCAGGACGCGCAGCCGTTTGGTGACGGCGGCTCCGGAGGAGAAGGTCTCGCGGGCCAGCTCGCCGGGGGTCAGCTCCCGGTCGGTCCGGCGTACGGCGCCGAGGAGGTCGAATTCGGCGCGGGTCAGCCCGGCGGCGCGCAGCGGGGCGTCCTCCGCCTGCTGGAGCAGGGCGGCGCAGCGGTTGATCCGGCCGATGATCTCCATCGGCCCGGTGTCGAGCCCGGGGTTGACGGCCTGCCACTGCCGGACCACCGAGGCAACGATGTCGTCGGTCACTCCGCTCCGATCGAAGGGGCGTGGGCCGTGGGCCCGCGCCGTTGTGCTGTCGCGGCGAGCGTACGGTGTCCGGCCCGCTCGGCCGCGAGAAGACGCCGCTCGGGCAGGGCGCGCTGCCGCCATTCGCCCGCGGCGGTGTCACCCGCCTCGCGCAGTTCGACGAGGCTCGCCGTGAGCGCCCGGCGGGCCCGGTCCCGCTCGGCGGGCGCGGCCGCGGGGTCGGCGCCGGTCCGCTCCGCGGCGGCGCGGGCCCGGTCGGTGGCGTCGAGGGCCCGCTCGACCCGGCCCGCCGCCCGCCGGTTGGTGACGAGCGTCGCCGCCAGGAAGCCGGCGGCCGCACCGAGGACGGTGTCCAGGACCCGGTCGCCGATCAGCTCCCCGGCCGGGTGGGTGCCGCCGAACTCCAGGACCAGCAGGGCCATCGGGGTGACGGCGACGGAGCCGAGCCAGTAGTTGCGGGTGATGAGGGCCTCGGCGGCGAAGCCGAAGAAGAGGCAGCAGCAGACGAGGGCGAGCGGGCCGGTCCGGGAGACCGGCAGCACGGCGGCGAAGACGAGCACGCCCAGGAGGTTGCCGAGGGTGCGCTGGAGGGTGCGGTTCCACGACAGGGTGAGGTTGGCCTGGCAGAGGGAGGCGGCGGTGACGATCGCCCAGTAGGGGCGGCCGACGCCGAGGGCGGCGCAGAGGTACCCGGCGAGCGCGCAGCCGATCAGGGTGCGGACGGCGACCGGCAGCAGCGGGGATCCGGGGCCGAGGCCGCGCAGCAGGGTGCGGCGGCCTTCGCGGGCGCGCCGCGCGGCGCGTTCGGCGTCGATCCCGTACAGCTCGTCGGCGGTTCCGGGGGCCGGCGGGGGCGCGGGCACGGGCCCCCGCCCCCGGGTCAGGGCGGCCCAGGCGCGCAGCCGCTCCGGATCCGCCGCCCCGGCCCCGGAGCCCGGGGCCACGAAGGCCGTTTCGGCCCGCACCACCAGGCGTTCCAGCGACCGGCGTACGGGGGTGGGGCGCCCGGAGGCGAGCAGGCACCGCCAGGCGGCGTGCACGGCGGCGGCCGCGGCGTTGCGGTGACGCGGGCCCGGGTCGGCGGCACAGACCGCGGCGGCCTCCAGGGCGCGGGCGACGGCCCGGCGTTCGGGCCCCTCGCGGCGGACCAGGGCGGGCGCGAGGGTGACCAGCCAGGCGAACGCGCCCGCGCCGAGGGTCAGCGCGAGGTGGCCCGGGATCTGGTCCGGGCGTTGCGGGGCGAAGAGCGCGGCGGAGCTGACGAAGGTGAAGATCACATGGCCGGGCGGCCCGATCCGGGCGGCGTCGCACAGCACCTTCTGCACGGCGGCGAGCAGCCCCCCGACCGCGATGAGCACGGCGGTCGAGCCGGTGAGCGACGCGGTGACCAGGGAGACGGCGAGCCCGGCGGCCATGCCGAGCACCACGCCCCCGACGGCCCGGGCCCGCCGGGCGTACGGCAGGCCGTGTCCGTAGAGCGCGCACAGCGACCCGGCCATGGTGTAGACGACCAGGTCCAGCCGGCCCAGGGCCAGAAGCGTCAGATGGGGGACGGCGGAGGCGACGACGACGCTGAGCGCGGGCTTGAACCAGGTGTCCGAGGGCGGCGAGAGCCGGAGGGCCGAGACCGACGGAAGGCCGCGGACGGCCGGTGGGAGCTTCGGGAGCCTGCGGACGGAGGGCCGCCCGGGGCGGACAGGTGTATCACTCACTCATATAAGTTAACAGGTATTACACCTGTAAAATATTTGACCCCTGTCCTCGCGGCGACGACTCGGGCACACTGTCCCGCGAACGGCGCGACCCACTGTCTTTGAAACTTCACACACCCACTACGATGACGGGCGATGACCAGGGTGAGCACGCGGACCGACCGGCAGCGGTACGGCTCCCGCACGCCCTTCGCCCTGGGCTGGGTCCTCTTCCTGCTGGCCACGCTCTTCTGCTGCTCGGCCGCCGCGTCGTCCGCCGTCGTGCCGGTCGCCGCGGGTCAGGCCGAGGCGGCCGCCGTCCGCACGTTCACCCCGACGCCCGAAGCGGCCTTCCAACCGGTCGTACTGGCTTCCGCGCCGGACCGCGGTCCGGGCTCCTCGTGCCACGGGGGTTCGACGCACGCGGTGGCCGTCGTGCTCCCGGTGTCGTCCGCGCCCGTGGCCGTCCCCTCGCCCGTGGCCTTCGTCCCCGCCGCCCCGCTCACGGGGGCGGCCGCCATCAGGGGTCCCGCGCACGACGGTGTGCGTTCCGTCGATCAACTGCGCCTTCAGGTCCAACGGATCTAGAGGCCGGGTCCGCGCCCCCCGCCGCGCCCTGGCGCCGGTCCACCGGGAGCGGTTCTCCGTATGCCCCGCATCCCTTACCCCTCATGCACAGACCTCTTGTGCATCGGTTGAACGACGAGGACTTCTCATGGCTTCCGCCAAGAACCAGAACAACCCGGCAGCGGCGCGGCGCGCCAAGCTCGATGAGGCACGCCGCAAGGAGCGCGCCCGCGAACGCCGGGTCCGCATCATCACCATCGGGGCGTCGGTGGCCGTGGTCGCCGCCCTGGTCGCCGGAGGCGGCTATCTGATGGTGCAGGCCAACGAGAAGGAGAAGAAGGAGGAGCAGGCCAAGACCTCCCCCGTCACCGGTGAGCGCAGCTGGGACAAGCTGACGCAGGAGCACGTGTCGAACAAGGTCGACTACCCGATGAACCCGCCCGTCGGGGGCGACCACAACCAGGTCTGGATGAACTGCAACGCGGACGTCTACACCGAGGAGATACCGAAGGAGAACGCCGTGCACTCGCTGGAGCACGGCGCGGTCTGGGTGACGTACAACGACAACGCCTCGGACGCGGACGTCGAGGCGCTCACCAAGAAGGTCAAGTCGACCCCGTACTCCCTGATGAGCCCGGTCAAGGACCAGAAGGACCCGCTGATGCTGAGCGCCTGGGGCAAGCAGGTCACGGTCAAGAGCGCCTCGGACGACCGGGTCGACCAGTTCTTCACCAAGTACGTGCAGGGCCCGCAGACTCCTGAGCCGGGGGCCGCCTGCACCGGCGGGCTGGACGGATGACCGCCCTCGCGCCCGCCCGCTCCAGCCGCCGGCTGGTCCTCGCGGGAGCCGCGGTGCTGCTCGTCGCGCTGGGGCTGGTGGCGCTGATGGTCGTCCGCCCCTCCGCGGCCACCCCGTCCGGGGGGTCGTCGCTGTCGGCGCCGGCGGACGACTCCGTGGACGCCGGGTTCGCCCGGGACATGGCGATCCACCACCAGCAGGCGGTCGAGATGTCGTTCATCGTGCGGGAGGGCACCGACGACGAGGACGTGCGGCGGCTCGCGTACGACATCATCAACACCCAGGCCAATCAGCGCGGCATGATGCTGGGCTGGCTGGAGATGTGGGGGCTGCCGAAGAGCGCGGCCGGGCCGCCGATGAAGTGGATGGGGCACACCTTCACGCCGACCGGCGACGGTTCGCTGATGCCGGGCATGGCGACCGACGCGGAACTGGCGGCACTCACGGCCGCGAAGGGCGAGAAGGCCGAGATCCTGTTCCTGCGGCTGATGACCGTGCACCATCGCGCGGGCGCCGACATGGCGCAGGCCGCCGCAGGCGCGGCGCGGACGGACGCCATCCGGAATCTGGCGGAGGGCATGGTCCGGGGCCAGCAGTCGGAGATCGGACTGATGGCGGACATGCTCAAGGACCGGGGCGCCAAGCCCTGATCGCCCAGGGGGCGGTTCCGGCCGGAGGGCCGGAACCGCCCCTTCGCGCACCGTCCGTCCCGAGCCCCTCATCGCATAGGCTCGGCGACGATATGAAGAGCATCCTCACTCCGCTGGGGCCCAAGGCCGACAAGGACACCGTGCGACGGCACAATCTGAGCCTGGTACTGCGCGCCGTGCGGGACGAGGGCGAGCGCGGCGACGCCACGCGCGCCGCAGTGGCCGCCCGGGTCGGGCTGACCCGGGCGGCGGTGTCCTCGCTCGTCGAGCAGCTGATGGACAGCGGGTTCCTCACCGAGTCGGGCAAGACGTTCAGCGGCCAGGCCGGCCGCCCCGGCACCGCGCTCAAGGTGGCCCGCACCGGTCCGGCCGGGCTCGGCGTGGAGATCAACATCGATTACGTCTCGGTGTGCGTGGTGGACCTGGCGGGCACCGGCCGGGTCCGGCAGACCGAGCACCTCGACAACCGGGGCGCGCCCGCCGGTGAAGCCCTGGCGCGGGCGGCCCGGCTCGCCGCGCGGACCCTGGAGTCGGCGTACGAGCAGGAGCTGCGTCCGGTGGGGGCGGCGCTGGCGCTGCCCGGTCTCGTCTCCGGCGGGTCGGTGCGGCAGGCCCCCAACCTCGGCTGGAACGAGGTCCCGGCGCAGGAGCTGTTCGCCGACGCCCTGGCCGCCCTGCGTCCCGGCCGTCCGGCGCTGCCGGTCGCCTCGGAGAACGAGGCCAATCTCGCGGCGCTGGCCGAACTGTGGTTCGGCGGGCTCGGTGACGTCCGCAGCTTCCTCTATCTGACCGGTGAGATCGGGGTCGGCGGGGCGCTGGTCCTGAACGGCGAGCTGCTGCGCGGGGCGCACGGTTTCGCCGGGGAGATCGGCCATGTGGTGGTGGATCCGGCGGGTCCGGAGTGCCGGTGCGGATCGCGGGGGTGCCTGGAGCAGTACGCCGGACAGGCCGCGCTGCTGCGGGCGGCCGGGGTCGAGGGGATCGGCGGCGCCTCGGGGGTGCTGGAGCTGGAGCGGCGCGCGGCGGCGAAGGACCCGCGTGCGGTGGCCGCGATCGGCGAGGCGGGCCGGATGCTGGGCCGGGTGCTGTCGGGGGCCGTCAATCTGGTCGACCCGGACGCGGTGGTGCTCGGCGGGATCTACCGGGGCCTGATGCCGTGGCTGGCGCGGCCCGCCGACGAGGAGCTGACGGGCCGGGTGGTGTCGGGCCTCTGGTCGCCGGGCAGCGGCCGGCTCCGGGCGTCGTCGGTGGCGGGGGACGCGGCGCGGGGGGCGGCGGCGCTCGTGGTGCAGGACGTGCTGGACGATCCGGTGGCGTACGCGGAGCCGTCGGGCGGGTGAGCCAGGGCGTGGGCCGGGGCGGTCCGATGGCCCGGGCCCGTGCCCACGCGGTACGCCGGTGAGCGCGGGCCCGTCCGGTACGCCGACGGGCCCGCGCTCACCGTGCGCGTCAGCCGTTCGTCAGCGGACGGCCAGCAGGTGGTCCATGGCGAGCTGGTCCAGCGCCTCGAAGGCCATTCCGCGCTCCGCCGCCGCGTCCACGTCGAATTCCTCGTACGCCGTGCGGTCGGCGAGCAGCTCCGCCAGGCCGTCCCCCGCGGTGGGGCGTGCCAGTTCGTCCAGGCGGGAGGCCCGCAGCGCGGCCCGCACCTCGGGGTCGGCGCGGAAGGCCGCGGCCCGCTCCTTGAGGATGAGGTAGTTGCGCATGCAGCCGGCGGCCGAGGCCCAGACGCCGTCGTAGTCCTCGGTGCGCGGGGGCTTGAAGTCGAAGTGGCGCGGGCCTTCGTAGCCGCTCTCCAGCAGGTCGACGAGCCAGAACGCCTGGCGCAGGTCGCCGGCGCCGAAGCGCAGGTCCTGGTCGTACTTGATGCCGGACTGGCCGTTGAGGTCGATGTGGAAGAGCTTGTCCGCCCACATGGCCTGGGCGATGCCGTGCGGGAAGTTGAGCCCGGCCATCTGCTCGTGCCCGGTCTCCGGGTTGACCCCGACCAGCTCGGGGCGTTCCAGGCGCTCGATGAAGGCCAGGGCGTGGCCGATGGTGGGGAGCAGGATGTCGCCGCGCGGCTCGTTGGGCTTGGGCTCGACGGCGAAGCGCAGGTCGTACCCCTGCTCGGTGACGTACTCGCCGAGCAGGTCGAAGGCCTCCTTCATCCGGTGCAGGGCGAGGCGGACGTCCTTCGCCCCGCCGGACTCGGCGCCCTCACGGCCGCCCCACGCAACGAACGTCTTCGCGCCCAGTTCGACGGCGAGGTCGATGTTGCGCAGGGTCTTGCGGAGCGCGTAGCGGCGTACGGCACGGTCGTTCGCGGTGAATCCGCCGTCCTTGAAGACGGGGTGCGTAAAGAGGTTCGTCGTCACCATGGGCACGACGAGGCCGCTGCTGTCGACCGCCTGCCGGAAGCGCTTGACGATCCTCTCGCGTTCGGTCTCCGGCGCGCCGAAGGGGATCAGGTCGTCGTCGTGCAGGGTCACGCCCCAGGCGCCCAGCTCCGCGAGCCGCTGGACCGACTCGACGGGGTCGATGGCCGCGCGGGTCGCGTCGCCGAAGGGGTCCCGGCCCTGCCAGCCCACGGTCCACAGGCCGAAACTGAACTTGTCCTCGGGGGTGGGGGTAAAGCGTTCCGTCATCGTCGTCCGACCGCCTTCGCCTGCCGTCGGGACACCCGGCGGCGAGCCCGGCACCCCTATTTGTTCACTGTCATGACTAATCAAGCACACGGTACCCCGGACGCGGAACCCCCTCGCCGCGAGGAACGTCCACACCCCTGTGCAGCGGCGCCCGCATCCCGTAATTTGTTCATGCCGCAGCCGAATGATCGGCACGTGAATCGGCCACCCAGCACCCGCAGCGCGAAAGAGGCCCCCATGCCCTCACCCGCCGTCGTCATCGGCGTGGACAGTTCGACCCAGTCCACCAAGGCAGTCCTCGTCGACGCCGGGACCGGCGAGCAGCTCGCCGTGGGGCGCGCCCCGCATGTGGTCACCGGCGAGGCCGGGGCGCGGGAGAGCGATCCGGAGGTCTGGTGGCGGGCGCTGTGCGAGGCGGTGGCCGCCGGGCTGGAGGAGTCCGGCCTCCCCGCTCGCGCGGTCACCGGGATCGCGGTGGCCGGGCAGCAGCACGGGCTCGTCGTGCTGGACCGGGCGGGCCGCCCGCTGCGCCCGGCGCTGCTGTGGAACGACACCCGCTCCGCGCCGCAGGCCGCCGCCCTCACCGGGGCGCTCGGCGGACCGGGGGCCTGGACGGCGCGGACCGGGTCCGTGCCGGTGGCGTCCATCACCGCCTCCAAGTGGCAGTGGCTGCGGGAGAACGACCCGGCGAGCGCGGCGGACGCGGCGGGCGTCCGGCTCCCCCACGACTTCCTCACCGAGCGCCTCGCGGGTGTCGCCGCCACCGACCCCGGGGACGCCTCGGGCAGCGGCTGGTACTCCACGGCGACGGGTGCGTACGACCCCGACCTGCTGGACCTCCTCGGCCTGGACGCGGCCCTGCTCCCGGAGGTGGCGCCCAGCGGGGCGGCCCGGATCGGCTCGCTCACCGGAGTGGCGGCCGAGGCTCTCGGCCTGCCCGCGGGCATCGCGGTGGCGGCCGGCACCGGCGACAACATGAGCGCCGCCGTGGGTCTCGGGCTGGGCGGCGAGGGGCTGCTGGACCATCCGGCCCTCAGCCTCGGCACCTCCGGCACGGTGTTCGCGGCCTCCCGCACCCGGCCCGCCTCCCCCGCGCTCAACGGGTTCGCCGCCGCCGACGGTACGTACCTCCCGCTGGCCTGCACCCTCAACTGCACGCTCGCCGTGGACAAGGTGGCGGCCCTGCTGGGCCTGGACCGCGAGGACGCGGCACCCGGCGGCGAGGCGGTGCTGCTCCCGTACCTCGACGGCGAACGGACCCCGGACCTGCCGACCGCCTCCGGGCTCCTCACCGGACTGCGCCACCACACGACCCGGCAGCAACTGCTGGGGGCCGCCTACGAGGGCGCGGCCGTCACCGTCCTGCGCGCCACGGACGAACTGCTGTCGGCCTGCGGCCTCGACCCGCACGCCCCCGAGGTGGCCGCCCGCCCGCTGCGGCTCATCGGCGGCGGGGCTCAGGGCCGGATGTGGGTGGAGACGGTACGCCGCCTCTCCGGCCGCCCGGTCGTCATCCCGGGCAACGGCGAGCTGGTCGCCCTCGGCGCGGCGGCACTGGCCGCGTCGGCGGCGGGCGGGGGCGATCCGGTGGCCCTGGCGACGGCCTGGCAGAAGTCCGGCACGGGCCGTCAGCTGCCGCCGGTGGAGCGGGACACGGAGACCTGGGAGCGGGTGACGTCGGTCCTGGAGCGGGCGTCCGAGCCACTGCTGGGCGGCTGAAGCACCGACCGGGGGCGGGGGCCGGCCCGCCGCCGCACCCCCGGTTGGGAATACGAACTGATTTTCCATAAGATCCGGCGATGATCACTAGAAAACGGCTGACGACCGGGGTGGGCATAACGCTCGCCACCCTGGCCGCCGGGCTCGGCACCGCGATCCCCGCCGCCGCCGACGAAGCCCCCGCCGCCCCCTCCCCCAAGGTCGAGCTGGTGCTCGACGTCAGCGGTTCCATGCGTACCCGGGACATCGACGGCCAGTCCCGGATGGCCGCCGCCAAGCAGGCGTTCAACGATGTTCTGGACGCGGTGCCCGAGCAGGTGCAGCTCGGGATCAGGACGCTCGGTGCGGACTATCCGGGTGAGGACCGCAAGGTCGGGTGCAAGGACACCCGGCAGCTCTATCCGGTCGGTCCGCTGGACCGTACGGAGGCCAAGACCGCGGTCGCCACCCTCGCCCCCACCGGCTTCACCCCGATCGGGCCGGCCCTGCTCGGCGCGGCCGACGATCTGGAGGGCGGGGACGGTTCGCGGCGGATCGTGCTCATCACGGACGGCGAGGACACCTGCGGGCCGCTCGACCCGTGCGAGGTGGCCCGGGAGATCGCCGCCCGGGGCACCCACCTCGTCGTGGACACGCTGGGCCTGGTGCCCAACGCCAAGATCCGCCAGCAGCTCACCTGCATCGCCGAGGCCACCGGCGGCACGTACACCGCCGTCCAGCACAAGGAAGAACTGTCTGGCCGCGTCAAGCAGTTGGTGGACCGGGCAGCCGAGCCCGTCGTCACTCCGGTGGCGACCGAGGGGGCAGCGAGCTGCTCCGGCGCGCCCGAGTTGAAGCCGGGCCTCTTCACCGACCGCTCCGAGATCGGCCAACACCGGTGGTACCGCGTCGATGTGCTGCCGGGTCAGGAGCTGCGTGCCTCGGCGAGCGTCGCGGCCGACCGTGCCGTGGACAACGACTACGGGGTCCTGCTGCGCGCGGTGACCGTGCACGGGCGCGAGATCGTCCGGGGCTCCGAGGCGGGCACCGGCCGGACCGATGTGATCTCGTCCGGACTGCGCTACCCGAAGCCCGAGGTGGACGACGGTGACGACGGCGACGGCAAGCCCGCCGCCGAGACCGTCTGCCTCCAGCTCGCCCACTCCTTCTCCGCGCCCGCCTCGGTGAAGCGGTCCCCCGGCCTGCCGGTCGAGCTGACCGTGGACCTGGTGGACGGCCCCGACAACGCCTCGGACGTCGCCGCCTTCGGGCTCGGCCGCGGCTGGTGGCTGCTCGGCGTGCTCGTGCTGACCGGACTGGTCGCGGGCCTGCTGACCGGCTGGATCTCGCGCTGGCGCATCGCCGTCTGGAGGACCAACTGATGACCAGGACCCCTCGCCGCGCCCGCGGCGTACGACGCGCGCTCACCGGAGCGCTGCTCGCCGGGCTGACCCTCCTCACCACGGCCGGCCCGGCGCTCGCGGACGACCCGTCGGCGAGCGCGAGCCCCGCCGGGGAGGAGGCCGGCCCCACCGAGGCCGGCACCACGTTCCGTACGGCGACCGTCCTCAAGCAGGGCCGGTCCGGCACCGCGCAGGCCTCGGCCGGTGACTACCTGTACTGGGTGTTCCCGGCCGACGCCGGTCAGCGGCCCACCGTCGAGGCCACGGTGAAGCTGCCCGAGAGCGCCGCCCGGCGCGGCACGTCCACCTGGCAGGTCGACGTGTACGACGGGCTGCGCCGCCGCCAGGCCTGCATGTACGGGCACCAGACCCGCAAGGCGGCGGCCGACGCGGCCACCGTCGAACTGTCCTGCGTCCTGCGCCCCGTGCGGTCCTGGTCGGAGCCCTGGGCCGACGACCCGCTGCCCGGGAGCTACTACATCCGTCTCACCGTGGTGGATCTGCCCGCCGCAGACCTGGGCCTGCCGGTCGAAGTGGAAGTGGGGACGAGCATCAAGGAGTCGGGCGGGGGCCAAGGCGGGGGCGGCACCCTCGCCGAGCCTCTCGTCCCGGGCGTCTCGGTCGCCTCCGCGGGCGAGAGCGACGCACGCGCCGCGGACGCGCCGCGGACCGTCGCCACCGGTGAGCCCGAGGACGGCTGGGCCTCGGGCTGGTGGACCGACCGCTGGCTGTGGACCGTGGGCGGTGGTGTACTCGCCGCGCTGGCAGCCGTGTTCGGCTACTCGCTGACGCGGGGCAGGGGCCGGCCGGCCCACGTACCGCCCGGCCTCTGACAGGCGCGTCGGCCCCGCGCCCGCGGGCCGGCTGTGGCGGCTCCGCCCCGGTCTCGGCGATCCTGGCTCCTCACAGAGCGGGATCGTCCGGGCCGGGGCGGCCACGGCAGAAGGGAACAGGATGAGCGGGACGACGTCGTACGTACGGTTCCAGAGCACCGAGCGCAGCCCCCGGGGCCACTTCCCGGGCATCTTCGCCCTGGCCAACGCCCTGGCGAGGGAGGGGCGCCTGAGCGAGGAGCAGCGCCGCTTCTGGCGGGCGGGGAACGACTGGTACGACGCCGCGTATCCCGACCCCTCACGGGCCGACCCGACGGTGTACGACCCCGCCGTGAACCCGGGCGCCGCGGCCTGGTTCAAGGTGACGGCGACCCATCTGCTGGACCGGATCCCGGGCTATCTCGCGCTGTTGGCCGCGCACGGGGTTCCGTGCGAGCGGCTGGAGTCCGCGGATCCCGGCAGGGTCGTGTACGAGGACGACGTCCAGGTCGTCGTGGTGCCCCGGCCCGGCCACGACGACGGCTCCGGCCGGGCCCCGCACCCCACACCTACCGAGGTGGTTCCTTCGGCAACCGGCGGCGTCCCGCATCCCTCGTGAGGACGGAGACCTCCGCCCTGGTCCGGATGATCCGCGCGGTGGTACGGCTGTGGCCCACGCCCGTCCACAGGAGCAGCGGGAACAACAGCACGAGGTAGTACACCGTCATGCCGCCCCACTCGCCCGTCGCGGTGGCCCGGATCAACACGGCGGTGAGCAGACCGGCGACGGCCGCGGTGGCGATCACTCCGGTCATCCGTGACCTGTGCAGCAGCCGCAGCAGAGCCTCACCCGCCTGCAGCCGGTTCAACTCTCCGGCACGTTCACGTGCGGTGAGTTCCGCCTCCGCGCGCCGGCCCCTGCGGGAGAGCAGCACGATGCACAGCCCGGCAGCTGTCCCGGTCATCCTCAACACCAGGTCGAACAACGAGGCCTCCCCATGACGCGCCGATCGTCTCCGGGTCCTCGCACGACGGAGCCCGGCCCGGTCCGCGCCTACCCGGTTCCCCGGCCGCCAACCCGTACACCTCGGCCGAGTCAGCGTCCACCGGCGCACGGCATCGGTCCTCGCGCGGGAATTCCCACGCAGGTACGGAACTCTTCCCGCGATCCCGATCCCGATCCCGGTCCCGGTCCGGAAACGGCTGGGCAACGCTCGACAACTCACTTACTGCACAGGACATCTGACGGAAATCGGCCACGCCCTGCCACCGCCCTGGTGGAGCGTCACCCCCATCCTGTTCGATAGGGCTCGAACGGCCGCGCGTCGGCAGTGGCGCGCCCCAGTGAGCGGAGTTCCTCGATGTCCACCCAGACCGGTCCGGCGCACGACACCCAGCCTCGCGGCCACGCGTTCACGCCCGGACCCAAGGGTCTCCCGCTGGTGGGCAACCTGCCGCGGTTCGGGAAGAACCCGCTGGCCTTCTTCGAACTCCTGCGCGAGCACGGGGACATGGTGCGCTGGCGGTTCGGACGCAACCGGTGCGTCTTCCTCGCCGACCCGGACTGCATAGGCGAGTTGCTCACCGAGACGGAGCACACCTTCGACCAGCCGAAGCTCGGCATCGCCTTCCGTACGGTGCTGGGCAACGGGATGCTGGTGGCGCGGGGCAGGGACTGGCGGCGCAAACGCTCGCTGGTACAGCCCTCGGTGCGACCCAAGCAGGTCACGTCGTACGCGGCCACCATGGCGGCGTCCGCGGTGGAGCTGGCGGACCGCTGGGCGGACGGCCAGCGGATCGACGTCAAGCGGGAGATGGCCGCGCTGACGCAGAAGATCGCCGTGCGCACGATCTTCGGGGTGGACACCCCGGCGGACTCCGAGGCGATGGGCCGGGCGATGGACGTCGCCCAGATGGAGATCGGCAAGGAGTTCGCCGGGATCGGCGCGCTGCTTCCGGACTGGGTGCCCACCCCGGGCCGGGCGCGCATCAAGAAGGCCGCCGCCGTCATCGACGCCGAGGTGGGCCGGGTCGTCGCCCGGCACCGGGACGGCGAGGAGGAACGCCCCGACCTGCTCAGCCGGTTGCTCACCGCCGTCGACGAGAGCGGGACACACCTCACCGACGACGAGATCCGCGACGAGACGGTCACGCTGTACATCGGCGGTCACGAGACGACGAGCACGACGCTGGTCTGGGCGTGGTATCTGCTCGCGCGCAACCCCCGGGTGCGCGAGGCGCTCGCCGAGGAGCTGGACCGGGTGCTCGGCGACCGGGAGCCCGGCTTCGAGGACTACGCCCGGCTGACGTACACCCAGGCCGTGGTGAAGGAGACGCTGCGGCTGTACCCGGCGGTCTGGCTGATCACCGGGGTCGCGAAGGAAGGGGCGACGATCGGGGGCCTGCCGATCGAGGAGGGCACCCGGGTCTGGAGCAGCCAGTGGGCCACGCAGCGCGACGCGCGGTGGTTCCCCGAGCCGGAGGACTTCCGGCCCGAGCGCTGGGACGCGGAGCACGGCGACGAGATCGCGGAGTACGCGTGGTTCCCGTTCGGCGGCGGGCCCCGGGTCTGCATCGGTACGCGCTTCGCGATGGTGGAGGCCGTCCTCCTGCTGGCCGTGCTGGCCCGCCGCTTCACCCTGGACGTCGACCCGGACGAGATCACACCCGTGACGGGTCTGACGCTCCAGCCGGACCGGGACGTCACGGCGACGGTCCGGGCGAGGTGACGGGGACGGCGCCCGGCTCTCCTCAAGGAGGCCGGGCGCCGGACGGCGTCAGTCCTTCGGCAGCCACTTCTGCCAGACGTCCGGGTGGCGCTCGATCCAGCGCTCGGCCGCCTCCTGGGGCGTGAGCTTCTGCTGGGCGATCATCTCGGACACCTCGTTCTGGTCCTTCTCCGACCAGTGGAACTTCTTCAGGAACGCGGACGCGTCCCCGCCGCGCTCGGCGAAGTCCGCGTTGAGGAACTTCTGCAACGGCGTCGTCGGGTACGCGCAGTCGATGTCCTCCGGGTCCTTGGCGGCGCACTCGTCCGTGTACTCGGGGAGCTCCACCTCGACCATCGGCACCTCGTTGAACAGCCACTGCGGCTGGTACCAGTAGCTGAGGAAGGGCTTCTTCTCCTTGGCGAACTGCTGGATCTGGGTGATCTGGGCCGCCTCGGAGCCGGCGAAGACCACCTTGTAGTCCAGGTCCAGGTTCTTCACCAGGGCCACGTCGTTGGTGACGTAGGACGGCGAGCCGTCCATCAGCTGGCCCTTGCCGCCGCTCTCGGCGGTCCTCAGCTCGTCCGCGTACTTGTTGAGGTTCTTCCAGTCGGTGACGTCGGGGTTCTTGTCGGCCCAGTACTTCGGGACGTACCAGCCGATGTGGCCGGTGACGCCGAGGTCGCCGCCCCGGACGATGGTCTTCTTCTCGTCGATGTAGAGCTTCTCCTGGTCCGGGTGGCCCCAGTCCTCCAGGATCGCGTCGACGCGGCCCTGGCTGAGGGCGTCCCAGGCGGGGACCTCGTCGGTCTGGACGAGGTCGACGCGGTAGCCGAGCTCCTTCTTGAGAAGCTGTTCGGCCACGGCGACGTTCGCCTGGGCGCCGACCCACGACTGGACGGAGAGCGTCACCGTCTTGACCCCGGCGGGGGCGGCGAACGGAGAGGCCTGCTTGGTCATGTCGGCGGCGCCGCAGCCCGCCGTGGCGAGCAGAGCGGCGGCCGACGACAGCGCCGTGATCAGGCGCGTACGGGAGCGGTTCATCTCAGCTCTCCTGTCGCTGGCGGCGGGTGGTGGGCTGGGTGACCCGGTCGAGCATCAGGCCGAGGCAGACGATCGCCGCTCCGGCGACGAGGCCGGTGGCCAGGTCGCCCTGGGCGAGGCCGAGGACGACCTCGTAACCGAGGGCGCCGGAGCCGACGAGTCCGCCGATGATGACGACGGCGAGGACCAGCACGACCGCCTGGTTGACGGCGAGCAGCAGGGAGGGCCTGGCCAGCGGGATCTGGACCTGGCGCAGTTGCTGGCCCGGGGTCGCGCCGAGCGAACGGGCGCACTCCATCGCCGCCGGGTCGACGCCCCGCAGACCCTGCGTGGTGATGCGGATGACGGCGGGCAGCGCGTAGACGACCGCGGCAGCGGCGGCGGGGGCACGGCCGACGCCGAACAGAGCGACGACGGGGATCAGGTAGACGAACTGCGGCATGGTCTGGAAGACGTCCAGGACCGGTCGCAGCAGCCTTTCCAGGCGTTCGCTGCGGGCCGTGCCGACGGCGATGCCGAATCCGATGACCAGGGTGACGGCGACGGCGGCGAGGACCTGGCTGAGGGTGTCCATGGAGGGTTCCCACACACCGAGCACTCCGATCGCGGCCATGGCGAGTACGGCGGTGGCGGCGGTGCGCCAGGTGCCGATGGTCCAGGCGAGCGCGGCGACGATCAGCAGCACCGACCACCAGGGCAGTCCGGTGAGCCCGCTGCGCAGCGGGTTGAGGACGCCGCTGGTGAAGTGGGAGGCGAGATCGGCGGTGCCGCCGACGACGGGCACCCCGGTGTAGAGGTGGTCGACCATCCAGTCCTTGGCGGTGTTGACCGGGCCGGCGATCGCCACGGTCACGTCCTCGGGCCAGACCCGGCCGCCGGTGGCACGTCCGGCTGCGGCCACGGCCGCGGTGACGACGGCGGCGAGGGCCCAGCCGCGCCATCCGCGCAGCAGGACCGGGCCGGTGGGCTCGGCGCCGATACGGCGGCCCGCCGCCTCGGTCGTACGGTCGAGCACCACGGCCAGCAGCACGATCGGGATGCCCGCGGCGAGGGCGGCACCGACGTCCACGGAGGACAGGGCCTGGTAGACACGGTCGCCGAGGCCGCCCGCGCCGATCACGGAGGCGATGACGGCCATGGAGAGCGCCATCATGATGGTCTGGTTGAGGCCGAGGAGGAGTTCCTTGCGGGCCAGCGGGAGCCGGGCGCTCAGCAGCCGCTGGCGTCCGGTCGCGCCGAGCGAGGTGACGGCCTCCATGACGCCGCTGTCCGCGCCGCGCAGGCCGAGCGCGGTGAGCCGGGCCATCGGCGGGGCCGCGTACACGACGGTGGCGAGGACGGCACCGGGCACGCCGATGCCGAACACCAGCACCACGGGCAGCAGATACGCGAAGGCGGGCAGCACCTGCATGGTGTCCAGGACCGGGCGCAGCAGGCGGAAGACGCGGTCGGAGAGCCCGGCGGCGAGGCCCAGGAGCAGCCCCAGCACGACGGAGGCGAGGACGGCGACGACCATCAGCGCGAGCGTCTGCATGGTCGGCACCCACATGCCGAGCAGCCCGCAGAGCAGGAACGACACGCCCGCGGTGAGGGCGAGCCGGAGCCCGGCGACGCGCCAGGCGACGGCGGCGGCGAGCACGGTGACACCGGCCCAGCCGAGGGCCAGGAGGACCAGGTAGACGCCGCGTACGGAGAGGACGACGGCGTTGCTGATGTGGCCGAAGAAGTAGAGGAACAGCGGGTGGCTGTCGCGGTTGGAGACGATCCAGTCCGTCACGTCGCCGAGCGGCGCGGAGAGGTCGGCGGTCAGCGCCTCGGGCCAGATCCCGCCGCCCCAGCGGCCGTGCACGACGGGCACGACGACGGCGGCGACGAGCGCGAGCAGCAGGAGCTTCGCGGCGGCGGGGCGTTCGCGGAGGGCGGCCAGCGGCCCCCGGCGCGCACCCGTGGCGACGGGGCGGGCCGGGGTGGCCTGTGCGGTGGCCATCAGAGGGTCACCTCGCTGGAGCCGTCCGGTGCGTCGGGGGCGTCGGGGGCGTCGGATGCCTCGGTTGCTCCGGACGCGACGTCGGCCGGTACGGGTGCGGGCGCGCCGCCGGGTGCGGAGGTCCCGGCGACGACGTCGAGCAGGCACGCGCGGTCGACGACGCCGACGAGGCGGCCGCCGTCCATCACCCGGGCGACGGGGTCGCCGGAGCGGGAGACCGCTTCGATGGCCTCGGAGACGGTGGCGTCGGGGCGCACGGCCGGGCCGTGCTCGCTCTCCCCGGCGAGCGCGGGCCGCATGGCGGTGGCGACGGTGAGGACCTGCTCGCGCGGGACGTCGCGGACGAACTCGCGGACGTAGTCGTCGGCGGGCGAGCCCACGATCTCCTCGGGGGTGCCGAGCTGGACGATACCGCCGTCGCGCATGAGCGCGATCCGGGTGCCCAGCCGCAGGGCCTCGCCGAGGTCGTGGGTGATGAAGACCATGGTGCGGCCCTCCTCGCGGTGCAGCCGGACCACCTCGTCCTGCATCTCGCGGCGGATCAGCGGGTCCAGCGCGCTGAACGGCTCGTCGAAGAGGAGGACGGACGGGTCGACGGCGAGCGCGCGGGCGAGCCCGACGCGCTGCTGCTGGCCGCCGGAGAGCTGCGAGGGGCGGCGGTCCTCCAGCCCGGCGAGACCGACCTTGGCCACCAACTCCGTCGCTTTGGCGCGGCGTTCGGCCTTGCTCAGACCCTGGATCTCCAGGCCGTAGGCGACGTTGTCCAACACCGTGCGGTGCGGCAGGAGTCCGAAGTGCTGGAAGACCATCGCGGCGCGGTGGCGGCGCAGTTCGCGCAGCCGGGCCCGGTCCATCGCGAGGACGTCCTCGCCGTCGATGGCGAGGGTGCCGCTGGTGGGTTCGATCAGCCGGGTCAGACAGCGTACGAGGGTCGACTTGCCGGAGCCGGACAGGCCCATGACGACGAAGACCTCGCCCTTGCGGACGTCGAAGGAGACGTCGCGGACGGCGGCGGTGCAGCCGGTGGCCTCGCGCAGTTCGGCGGGCGGGAGGGAGGCGTGCTCGCTGCCGGGGACGCGGCCGGCCTTGGGGCCGAAGACCTTCCAGAGGTTGCGTACGGAGAACACCGGGTTCTCGTCGGTTCCGGTGGCTCCGGTGTTCCCCGTGGGCTCGGTGGCCTTGAGGGTCTCGGTTCCGGTCATCGGGCATCGCCTCCGGTGCTGGTGCTGGTTCCGGCGGCCGGCGCGGTGTCACGCGCCTGGTCCGCGAGGAGTTCGGCGCACTTCTCGCCGACCATGAGGACGCCGATCATCGGGTTGACGGCGGGCATGGTCGGGAAGACGGACGCGTCGGCGATCCGGATGCCCTGAAGGCCGCGGATGCGCAACTGCGGGTCCACGACGGCCGCTTCGTCGTCGGTGGCGCCCATCTTGCAGGTGCCCGCCGGGTGGTAGACGGTGTGGGCGACCTTGCGGGCGTACTCGCTGATGTCCTCGTCCGAGGTGACCTCGGGGCCGGGGCAGACCTCGCGCCCCAGCCAGTGGGCCAGCGGTTCGGTGCGGGCGATCTCGCGGGCGAGCTTGATGCCGTCGACGAGGGTGCGGCCGTCGTAGTCGTCCTCGTCGGTGAAGTACCGGAAGTCCAGGGCCGGCTTGACCTCGGGGTCGGCGCTGGTGAGGTAGAGGCGGCCCCGGCTGCGCGGCTTGGGGATGTTCGGGGTCATCGACACGCCGTGCTCGGGCTTCTCGTAGCCGAGCCGCTCCGGGTTGTCGGTGAAGGGGATCTGGTAGAAGTGGAACATCAGGTCCGGGCCCCGGGATCCGGGGTCGCGGCGGACGAAGAGTCCCGCGTCGGAGTCCATCGCGGAGTTCTCCGGGATGGGCCCGGTGGTCTCCCAGACGATGACGGACTCGGGGTGGTCGAGCAGGTTCTCGCCGACGCCCGGGAGGTCGTGGCGGACGTCGATGCCGAGGGCGGACAGGTCCTCGCGGGGGCCGATCCCGGAGTGCAGGAGCAGCCGGGGCGTGTCGACCGCGCCCGCGCAGACGATGACCTCGCGGGCGGCGCGCAGCAGGATCTCCTCGCCGTCCTTCGTACGGACGTGTACGCCGGTGGCGCGGGTGCCGTCGAACTCCAGGCGGTACGCCCAGGTCTCCAGCAGGATCCGCAGGTTCGGGCGGTCGCCGGCCTCGATGTGCGGGTGGAGGTAGGCCACCGACGCGGAGGAGCGCTTGTTGTTCTCGGGGTGGTAGGCGAGGTCGAAGAAGCCGACGCCCTCGTGGAACGGCTTGCTGTTGAAGCTGTCCACGCGCGGGACCCCGGCCGCCTCCTGGGCGGCGTCGACGAAGTCGCGGGCGATGGCGTTGCGGTCCTTCTCGTCGACCGGGACGATGTGGTTGCGCAGCTTGGCGAAGTACGGGTCCATCGCGGCGGCGCCCCAGCCCTCGGCGCCCGCCTCGGCCCACTCGTCCCAGTCGCCGGGCAGCGGCTTGAAGCTGATGAGCGTGTTGTGCGAGGAGCAGCCGCCGAGGACGCGGGCGCGGCTGTGCCGGATGTGGCTGTTGCCGCGCGGCTGTTCGGTGGTGGGGTAGTCGTAGTCGAGGTCCCCGCCGAGGAGGCCGAGCCAGCGGCGCAGGGTCAGGACGTCGTCGCGGTCGATGTCGGTGGGGCCGCCCTCGATGACCGTGACGGTCACGTTCGGGTCCTCGGTGAGCCGGGAGGCGATGACCGATCCGGCGGTGCCGCCGCCGACGATCACGTAGTCGGCCACGGGGTCCGCGGGGTCGGGGACGGCGGTGCTGTGGGGGGTGGAGGGCATCGGTCACTGCTCCTTCTGCAAGGTTCGTGCGTGTACGTGGTGCTGCGAACAGCCGGGTGGGGCCGGGCGGTTACGGAAATCGGCCCGGCCCCCGCAGGCGTCAGCCGGCGAACCAGCGCTGGGGGCGCGGGTTGAGGTTCTGGTAGATGTGCTTGGACTCGCGGTACTCGGCGAGCCCCGTCGGGCCGAGCTCGCGTCCCGTGCCGGACTTCCCGAAGCCGCCCCACTCGGCCTGCGGGAGGTAGGGGTGGTAGTCGTTGATCCAGACGGTGCCGTGGCGCAGCCGTCCGGCGACCCGGCGGGCCCGGCCGGCGTCGGTCGTCCAGACGGCGCCCGCGAGGCCGTAGTCGGTGTCGTTGGCCAGCGTGACGGCCTCTTCCTCGGTACGGAAGGTCTCGACGGTGAGGATCGGGCCGAAGGTCTCCTCCCGGACGACCTTCATCCCGCGGTGGCAGCCGTCGAGGACGGTCGGCCGGTAGAAGTAGCCGCCCTCGGGGAGTACGTCGCTCGGCTCGGGGCGTTCGCCGCCGGCCCGGACGGTCGCGCCCTCCTCGCGGGCGGAGGCGACGTACATCTCGACCTTGGCGAGCTGCTGGGCGGAGACGAGGGGGCCGCACTCGACGCCGTCGAGGGTGCCCCGGCCGAGGCGGATGGCGTCGGCGCGGCGGGCCAGCTCGGTGACGAACCGGTCGCGGACGCTCTCCTCGATGATCAGGCGGGCGCCGGCGGAGCAGACCTGGCCGCTGTGGAAGAACGCCGCGTTCAGCGCCTGGTCCACGGCGGTGTCGAAGCCCTCGTCGGTGGCGCAGGCGTCGGCGAAGACCACGTTGGGGTTCTTGCCCCCGAGCTCCAGGGCGACCTTCTTCACGGTCGGCGCGGCGGCCTGGGCCACCTTCGTACCGCTGGCGAGGCCGCCGGTGAAGGAGACCAGGTCGACGTCCGGGTGCTCGGAGAGCCGGGCGCCCACCGGGTCGCCCGCGCCGGTGACGAGGTTGGCGGCCCCGTCGGGGAGCCCGGCCTCGGCGAGGAGCTTGATCAGGTGGACGGTGGAGAGCGGGGTGACCTCGCTGGGCTTGAGCACGAAGGTGTTGCCCGCGGCGAGGGCCGGGGCGATCTTCCAGCTGGCCTGGAGAAGGGGGTAGTTCCAGGGCGCGATGAGGGCGCAGACGCCGACGGGCTCGTGGACGACGATGCTGTGGACGTCGGGGTCGCCCGCGTCGACGACCCGGCCGCCGCTCTCGTTCATCACGAGGTCGGCGAAGTAGCGGAAGGCGCCTGTGACGTCGTCGACGTCGACCCGGCCCTCCTCCAGGGTCTTGCCGGTGTCACGGCTCTCGGTGATCGCGATCTCCTCGCGGTCCCGCTGGAGGAGCTCGGCCACCCTGCGCAGCAGCCCGGCCCGCTCGGCGACGGGCCGGTGCGGCCAGGGGCCGTCGTCGAAGGCGCGCCGGGCCGCCGCGATCGCCGCGTCGGTGTCCGCCACGCCGCCCTCCGCGACGACGGCCAGGACCGTGGCGTCGGCGGGGTCGAGGACCGTGCGGGTCTCGCCCGATACGGCGGCCCGCCAGGTGCCGTCGATGTGGATGGTGCTGAGCTCCAGCATGTCGTGTTTAGCCTTCCGTGCCTGAAATGCCCCCTCCGGTTTCGGCCAGGGCATGCGCATGGCGGGCCGACATCCGGCGCACCAGCGGCCTGGACCCCTCCCCAGTCCGGCGGAATGTATGCCGAGAATTTCACGCAGAGTGACGCGCCTCACGCGCGGCGGCCGTGGCGGAGCGCTTCACGGACACGGGCCGGAGCGTCCCGGCGCTGGTCAGGCGGGGTGTCCCGGGGCAGCCAGCCGGTACGCCGCGCGCTCCCACACCTCCGGCCCCTCCCCCTCGACCGCGGCGGCGAACCGCTCGGGGCGGGCGAGGAGCCGCCGGTGGCCGGGGTGGAGCGCGGTGTGCGCCAGCAGCCAGCCCGCCAGCAGATGCGGGTCCCCCGGGGTGGCCGACCAGCGCTCCCGGTACGCCTCCCGTGCCGATGCGGCCTCGCCCTGGACCAGCAGGACGTCGGCAGGGAGTGATGGGGGGTCCGGCGCCCTGTCCGGGTCCCTGTCCGGGACGGCATCCGCGGCGTCCACGGTATCCGGGCGCAGGTAGAGGGCGCCCCGCACGTCCTGCCAGTGGGTGCGCTCCGCCGCCGGGAGGAGCCGGGGCCGCCGGGGAGGCGGGAGCGGCGCCCCGGAGCGTACCGCCGCCGCCAGCCCGGCGCGCTCCTCCTCCACGCACCGCAGATGCCGCAGCCGCCACTCGGCCCGGTGACCGGCCGCCGCCGCACGGGCCCGCGCCACGACCGCCCCGTCCACCGGTTCGCGCACCCAGCCGTCGACGGTGCGGGTGAGTCCGGCGACCAGTCGGCGGCCGGGCCCGGTGAGCGTCGCGCGGGTCGCGAGGGTGCGCAGGACCGTACGGGTCTGGATGCGGCGGAGCGCGAACCGGAAGGGCGCGAGGTCCAGCGGGTCGGCCGTGCGGTCCCCGATCCGGTCCCGCCAGAACCCGGCGACGCCGACGAAGGCGTACGCCCCGTGGAGGAGGCCCGGCAGATGGCGCGGGTCCGGGCGCCACGGGGCGTAGTGCTCCTCCGTACGGTCGTCGTCGAGCATCGCGAAGAGGTGGAGCAGCGCGCCGAGTTTGCTGTGCTGGAATTCGTGGACCATCGTCTCGGCGAGGGCCGCCGCGTTCGGCGGCTCGGCCACCACCATGGAGCCGAAGGCGTCCGCCGTGGAGGCGCTGAGCCCTTCGACGGGGCCGTTCGGCAGCCGCCCCGGCCAGGGCACGATGCGCCTGATCTCCTCGGGGCGGAGCGTGCCGGGGCGGGTGCCCGATCCTCCGGAAACGCGCGTGGAGCCGGTGCCGGTGGTGAGGTCGGGGCCGGAAGCGGGCGTGGCGCTGGAGCCGGGGGCAGGGTCGGGGCCGGAGCCGGGAGCGGGGACCGGGGCCGGGTCGGCGTCGAGTAGCGCGACCGCTTCGGTGAACAGCCGTGTCCAGGTGGCGAGTTCACGCCGAGTGAGCAGACGTGGCGGTATCGGGCGGTCGAGGTCGCGGTAGGGGTCGGTGTCGTCGAGGGAGACCTCGGGCCCGCCCGGCCTGACCGGCAGCCGGTGCGTCGGCCACCACACGGCGCTCCGCGGTGCGGTGAGCGGGCGTACGGTCAGTGCGATCGCCCCCGTCCCCCGTACGGTCGCGGCGAGGTGCAGCTCCCCCTCGCGCACGCGCGCGCGGACCGGCTGGAAGCCGAGCAGCGGGGAGCCCGGGAGCCGGGCGAGGCCGAGCGTCGGCAGGGGTACGGCGCCTTCTCGCGCCGGTACGACGAGGTCGGCAGCCGTCCCGGCGCGCAGCGCAGCCACCACGGCGACGGCGGCCAGATGCCCGGTGTCCACCCAGAGCGGAGGGCCGACGGAGGTTCCGTGCAGGCGGCGCAGGGTGTGGGCGAGCCAGCTGCCCACCTCCGGACCCGTCAGCAACTCCTCGGCGGAGCCCGGCTTCCGCGCCTCGGCCTCTTCCACGGTCCGCCAGACTGCGCCGAGGTCGGCGGGGCCGAGCAGGGTGGGCCGCTCCTCCAGCCGGTCGAGCAACTCGCCGATCAGGAGGAGGCGTCGGGACCGCTCCCCCTGCGCGAGGAAGCCGATGGCCTCCACCGAACCGCCGCCCGTGGCGAGTTCGTCGAACCAGTGGCCGGGCATCCGTATCGGAACGTGCACCCGCTCTCCTCTGTCGTGGTCCCGACGCGACCCGGAAGACCGCCGCTCCTGGGGCGGGCCGCACAGCGCTCAGTCGGCGCGAGCTCCAGGAGGGGGGTCGCCGGACAGCGTGCTGGTGCGCGCTCTTCGGATCTCCTCCAGCAGACGCCGTCCGGGAGCGGGAGCGAGATCGCGCACGGCGGCGACACCCACCTCCGCGAGGTCCGCGACATCGGACTCCAGGTAGTCAGCCGGATCACCGGCCGATGCCGTCTGCTGCAAGGCCTGTTCCCCCTTGTCGGTCCGGCGGCACACGATGCCACCCGTCTCTTCCCATCATGACGAATGGGTTGCCTTCCGGAAACCCGTGCGATCACGTCGGACGATCAGGGAGCCGGTCGATTCTCGGCCAGGAACTCGCTTATCGCTTCCTCCAGTTCGGCGGCCCGGGCCGGGTCGTCGTCGAGCAGGGTGACGGCACGGTAGAGGTCCCAGGGGCCGTCCGGACGCCGCCGCAGCGTCCGCAGAATGCCGAGGACATCCGTACGGGGCACCGCGTGCCGCGGCATCCGGCCAACCAGGACGGGGTCCAGCTCCGCGACCATCGTCTGGCGTTCGTCGCGGTCGCTCATCAGCGGATAGGCGAGCAGCGCTTCGACCACCCGGGCCAGCCCGCCGCCCGCCCGGGCCCGACCGGGGGCCTCCGCGTCCCGTGGAGCGGGCGGGGCGGGCAGATGTTCCGCGTGTCCGGGGCGGTGCAGCTGGAGCGTGGGGAGCTGGGTATGACGCCCCTCGGCGCGCAGCCGGTCGAAGTGGCCCCGGACAGCGGCGAAGAGCGCCTCCGGGTCGGGGGCCGGACCGCCGGGAAGAGCGGCCAGCTCCCGCAGGAGGATGTCCGAGAAGACACCCTGACCGCGTACCGGATCGTTGGCCGCGCGCTGTCCCCGGTCGGCGGCCAGCAGCACGCTCTGCCGGTGGACCCGCAGACGCTGGCCGGCGGGCAGGCTCCCGTCCGGGATCGTGACGGCGGCGCGGTGGCGCTCCTCGAAGGTCTGGCAGGCGTCGACGATCCAGTTCTGCTGCTCGAACCCGGGCAGGACATCGCTGCTCAGCCGGCGGCGGGCGGACTCCAGGTCGATGTTGCGGCGGTCGGTCTCCGTGGCGTCGGCGCAGTAGAGCCGCAGGTGTTCGTCCCGGTCCAGGACGCCGTGCCCGCCCCACCAGACCCAGAGCAGGTCTCCCTGCCGGGCGGGCAGTTCATGGACCAGGACGCGTCGCAGGGTCTCGTGGTCGGCGTCGCGGTGGCCGGTGACCGCGTCGGTCCGCTCCGCCGGGGCGAGGTGCAGCAGGATGTTGGTGTCCGGCACGCCCGTGGACCGCAGCCAGTCCCGGAAGCGCAACGCGTCGCGGACCGGGCCCGGCAGCGTCCAGCGAGGTCCCGCCGCATAGGCCTCCACGCCGACGACGAGCGCCACCACCCGGGCGGGGTCCACCCCGTGTGCGCTCACGCCGGCCGGGTGGGCCGGGCCCGCGCTCACGGCAGCCGCTCCGCGATGGCGCGGTAGACGGCCGGGTCGCTCCAGTAGGCGCTGTGGGCTGCGGGGAACGGCTGCCGGTTGTCCGTCGCGATGTCTTCGGCCCGGCCGGGGAACACCGGTGCGGCGGCGAAGCCCAGCAGATCGCGGCGGTCGTGGATGTTCAGCCAGGCGGGTACGTGCCCGGGCAGCGGTTCCGGGTGGTCGAGGTGGGGCAGCGCCCCCGTCTCGTACAGGAACGGCGCCTGCGAGCCCACCGTGACCAGCAGCCGGACGCCGGGCAAGGGGGCCTCGATCAGGGTGTCGAGGGCGATGATCCCGCCGAGGCTGTGGCCGAGGAGGACCACGGGCGGCTCGGCATCGGCGGCCAGCTCGCGCAGGGCGGTGCGCAGAGGGCCGCCGCGGACGAGGAACTTGAGCACGTCGCCCGCGGCCGGGTGGACGGCCCCGGTGAGGGCGCGGCGGCGGCGCACCGCGTAACGGGAGCCGAGCCGCAGCACGGGCCGGCCGATCAGCCGGCCCACCGGCCCCCGGGTGGAGCCGGGCGCGGTGGCGCCGAGCTCCCGGGCGATCCGGTCCACGGCGGCGTCGCGGGCGGGGCCGTCGCAGAGGACGGGGGCGTCCGCCGCCAGGGCCGCCCCGATCACGGCGGCGGCCAGCGCACGGGCCAGGAGCGGCGCCAGGTCTTCGGGATCCAGGGCTTCGGCCGCCGGGGCGAGCAGGGGGCTGCGGGCGAGGTCGGCGGCCCGTGCTCCGAGGCCGGGCCCCAGCTCCGGGGCGACGCTCTCGCCCCGGGCCGCCAGGGCCGCGAGGCGCTCCCGGAACTCCTCGTCCGGGAAGGCGGCGCCCGGGGGCGCCTCCCCCGAGGGGCCGCGCGTGGCGGCGAGGGCCAGCTCCGCCTCCGGGTCCCGGTACAGGCGTTCCCAGGCGGTGGTCTCCGCGTCCTCCCCGTCCTCCTCGCCCGCCACGTCCCGTTCGGTGGCCCCGGTCCTGTCCGGCGGGATGCTGGCCCCGCCCGCGGCGAGCCGGGCGCCGTGCCGCTCGCCCCAGTCGAGCGGCACGACCCGCACGCCCGGGGCGGCCTCGGCGAGCGAGGCCGTGACCCGTGCGTTCAGGGTCTCGGTGTGCGGTGGCCGCACCCCCGTACCGTGGATGAATACGACCGTGGTCATGCATCGCCCCCATCAGTGGTGTTCCCGTCGGCCGCACCCCGTCGCACCCCGGCCGTCCGCGGTCTTCCGGTTCGCCCGTCACACGTCGGGGGCCCGGCCTCCCGGCCCCGCCCCGTACCGATCCGTCACCTCACAGCGGGATCACCGTCGGGTCGTACTCGATGCGCTGGTGCAGCCGGGCCGAGGTCCGCCACGGGTGCTCCTCCCCCAGCACACGCGTCAGGCCCTCCACCGCCTGCGCGTTGAGCCGGTCCGCCTCCGCAGAGTGGCCGAGTCCGCGATGGTCCAGCGAGAGGTTCGCGACGCAGACGAGGGTGAAGGGGTGATCCTCGCCCGCCACTTCGGTGAGCAGGGGCAGCGTGGCGCTGTCGGCCTCCAGGGCGCCGGCGAAGTCCAGCCGGGCGTAGTGGTCGTTGGCCCGGCCCAACGCGGCGGCCAGTGAGTAGACGTGGCGCTCCCCCAGGTCCGCCCGGAGCCGTTCCCCGGCGACCGTGTCCAGCCGCTCGGCCTCCTCCACCTCGCCCACGGCCCGCAGGGTGGCGGCCACGTTGATCATGGCGCACAGGGTGTACGGGTGGTGCTCGCCGAAGATGTTCCGGTAGCCGTCGAGGGTCTGCCGGCCGAGGCGACGGGAGTCCTCCAGCCTGCCCGCGATCCGGCGGTCGACGACCGCCGCCAGGGCCGCCCCCAGCGTTTCCGGGTACGCGGCGCCGTACCTGCTGGTGAAGCGCTCCAGGATCTCCTCGACCAGCTCCGCCGCCCCCTCCAGGAATCCGGCCCGGCGCCGGCAGATCGCGAGGTTCAGCGCGGCCCGGATGGTCGCCGCGTTGGTGGGGCCGAAGTGGGTGCGGTAGGTCTGGTAGGTCGACTCCTGCAGGGCCCGGGCCTCCAGGAAGTCGCCCGCCTCGCGGGTGTCCAGCGCCAGGGCGCTCAGGGTGTTCACGGTGAGCCCGCTGGTCGGCCCGTAGAGCAACTCCCGCTGCCTGGCGGACTCCTCGTCGATCTCCCGCGCCTGCCGGAAGTCGCCGTTCACCCGCAGTGAGAGGCCGTAGCTGTGGGCCGCGTTCAGCGTCGTCGGGTCCTCCGGGCCGTAGAGGTCGCTCGCCCGCTCGTATGCCTCGGCGCTCAGCTCACGGGCGGCCTCGAAGTCGCCCCGGTACCGCAGCGAGCCGGCCTGCTGGAGCATGGAGTCGATCACCTCCTCCTCGGGGATCGGCGCGGTGCGCGAGACCTCCATGGCCTGTTCGCTCAGTGCCGCGGCCTCCGCGATCCGGCCGAGGTGGTGGAGGTAGAAGCCGAGCATCTTCGTGATCCGGATGACGTGCAGGTCGTCCTCGGCGGACTGCTCGCTCCATGCCTCCCAGGCCTGCCGCGTCAGGTCCGCGCCCGCCTCGTGCGCTCCCCAGTAGTAGAGGAAGGTGACCATGTCGAACACCAGGTCGCGCACCCAGGCGTCCGAGCTGCCGACCGCGTCGGAGGCGATCATGTGGGGCAGCAGTCCGAGGTAGGCGGGCCACTGTTCCGGCGAGGCGGGCAGCCCCGGTTTGGCGGTGGTGAGGAGCAGGTGGGCGGCGTTGCGCATCCGCTCCCGGTCCTCCGGGTCCAGCCGGGCGACGATCACGTTCTGCATGAGCCGGTGCATCTGGAGCGTGCCGGCCTTGTGGTCGAGGCGGACCAGCGAGAGCTTGCTCAGGTCGCGGGTGGCGCGGGCGAGCAGCAGCGGGTCGCGCAGCACGGGGTCCAGCTCCGGGGTGATCTGGACGTTGCGGCCGCCGCGCAGCATGCTCAGCGGGATCGGCTCGGGCGCCATGCAGGCGCAGATCTGGAGGAGTTGGCGGGCGGCCGGGTTCTCGGCGGTGAGCCTGCCGAGCGAGATGTCCCAGACCGCGGCGACGGGCACGGGGTAGTCGGGGGACGGGGCAAGGTCGAGGATCTCGGGGCGGCGTTCGTCCAGTAGTTGCAGGTACTCGTCGACCGGCATGCCGGTGGCCGCGTGCCAGGCCCCGGCCTGCTCGACGGCGAGCGGCAGGTCGCCGAGCGCCTCGGCTAGCCGGCCCGCGTCCTGTGTGCTCAGCCCCCGGGCGCGGCGCTGGAGCAGGGCGATGCTCTCCTCGCGGTCGAAGACGTCGACGCTGAGGGGTGTGGCGACCCGCTCCCACTCCCGGTTGCGGGAGGTGACGATGATCTTCCCCGGGCCGCCGTTGGGGAAGTACGAGCGCACCGCGTCGATGTCCTCGGCGTTGTCGAACACCAGCAGCCAGTTGTCGAAGGGCTTGCCGGTGCGCAGGGCCTCCCGGACGGCGGGCACCGCGGTGTTCGCCTGCGGTCCGACCTCCAGGCCGAGGCTCGCCGCCAGCTCGGCGAGCGCGGCCAGGATCAGGCTCTCCTGTTCGGCGGGGATCCACCAGATGACGTTGTAGTCGCCGCTGTGGCGGTAGACGTACTCCACCGCGATCTGCGATTTGCCCACGCCGCCGAGGCCGTGCAGAGCGTGCGGGAGGACCGCCGTCGTCTCGTCCTCGGCCAGCTGCCGCTCCACGGCGGCGAGGAGCGACTCGCGGCCCGTGAAATTGGGATTCTTGGGCGGTACGTTGCCCATGATCTTCGGCTGGCCCGAACGGACGAAGGGGGCTTTTGACGCTTTGGCTTTCATCTCCTCGCGAGCCCTCCGGGCTGGGTCGTCAGCCGGTACCGAGGTGTCAGCTGCTGTGGGTGACGTGGGCGGCACGGATCCTCCTGGTGAAACGACGCTGTCCGGTAGCAGCTTTTCCCAATTCGGGATGTCTTTCATCGGTTTCGCACCCGTCTCACCCGGCCGGGCAGCGTGGCCGCCCGAGGGACCCGTCAGCCGGGCGGCCACCCGGGCGGCCCGGCCGGCGTACGGGCCTGCCAGCGCCCGGAGGACCGCCAGTTCGACCCGGAGCCAGGGGCGGGCGCCGGGCTCCGTGCCGGGCAGGGCGGTGCGGACCGGGTCGTGGAGGGCGGCACGAAGCCGGGCGCCGTGGCCCTGCCCCGTCCGCAGCTCCGCCAGGAGGTTGACCGTACGGGCGAGTTGGGTCCGGGTGCTGATGGCCAGGAGGGCTTCGCGTACGCCGTCGGCGAAGTCCGGACCGTTCTCGCCACCGGTTCCCCAGTCGATCAGTCCGCCCATCATGACCTCGGCGAAGTGCTCCGGCCCGGCGTCCGGCAGGGCCAGGTCGCGCAGTTCCTCGATGACGGCGAAGTCTATCGGGGCGAGGGCCAGCAGTCCGGCGAGCTGCCGGGCCAGGGGGCTGGCGAGCGAGCGGAATCTGCGGACGGCGGCGGCCGCCGCGCGGGGGCCGTCGACGACCGGCCGGCGCAGCCCGGGGGCGGAGGCGCCCTTGGCCAGCGCGCCCGCCAGGACGACCGGCAGGATCCGCCGCACCCCGCGTTCGCCGGTCACCAGGTCGGCCCAGGCGCGGAAGGAGCCGACGCGGACGCTGAGCACCGGAACGGGCACGGTGTCGTCGTCCGGTTCGGGCAACGGCCGGACGGGGTCGTGGGCGCCGAGGGGCGGGCGGCAGTGGAAGCGCCGGTTCGGCGCGCCGAACCCTCCGGCGTCCAGTTGGGCGCGGAAGGGGAACAGCGAGGACCGGTGGCGCAGATAGGGCGGCAGGAGGTGGACGAGCGCGGTCGGCCCGCCCGAGGCGAGCCGTTCCAGTAACCGGTCGGCCCCGGGGCCCGCCCAGCCGTGGGCGAGTCCGTCCGTGACGACGAGGAAGAGCCGCGAGCTGCGGCCGTCGATCAGTTCGGCGGGGTCGCCGTCGCGCCCGCCGGGCCAGCGCAGCGCGGGTTCGCCGGTACCGGTCGGGAGGGTCACCCCGACCGTGCGGACATCCCGGAAGGCCCCGCTGTGGGCGGCCTCGTCGGCGATCTGCCGGACGGTGCCCCGCCACGGCGGCATGGTGGGGGCACGGTCGACGAGGAGCATCAGGTCGAAGGCGCGCTCACGGTCGGGGAGGAAGTAGGGGACCCACAGCCCGTCGGTGAGCCCGTGCTCGGCGGTGCTCTCCTCGTCCAGGGCGCTCAGGCCCCCGGTGGGCACCCTGCGGCCCAGCCCGCGCAGGGACCTGGCCAGCGTCGACGGGCCCCGGCGCACGGTGCGGGGGCCGCGGCCCGGGAGCCGGTCGGGGCCGGTGCGGGTGCGCTCCACGGAGGTGCGGACCTCCCGTTCGTACGCCCGTGCTCCCGGCAGCCCGGACGCCCCGGGCACGATGTCGGGTTCGGGGCGGGCCGGCGGGTCGGGAAGCGCTTCGGGCGGAGGACCGGGCGTGTCGGGGTGCTCTTCGCCGTGGGGCGGGTGGTCCGGGGCGGTCCCGGTGGCGCGGTCGGCGCCGATCCGCGCGGCGGCGAGCCAGGCGGCGTCGGCGAGCCCCGTCCAGTCGGCCCCGCCCGGGTCGTTGGGGCTGCCGTCCTCGTACCGGTCGCCGGTGGCGTGATCGGGGGAGCCGGCCGGCACGGACGCGGGGTCCGGAGCACGCTCCCTGGGCAAGCCGTTCATCAGCGGCCCTTCGAGAGGTCTCGGAGGAGCATCTCCAGGAGTTTACGCCCGTCGGCATCCGCTTGGAAACCGCCCGCGGTGGTCAGCTGGACGGCGTTGAGCAACTGGTCGATCGACTGGGTGCCGCCCCCGCGCAGCCGGTCCTCGAACTCCTCCACCAGTGCCTCGACACCCTCCGGGCGCCGCCGCAGATGGCTCACGACGATCCCGATCAGCTGCTCGCGGCCCGGCGGCTCCATCTCCAGCGGCAGACAGCGGCGGCGGAACGCTGCGGGGAACTCCCGTTCACCGTTGCTGGTGATGACCACGACGGGGAACTGCGCGCACTCGACCCGGCCGCCCTCGACCGTCGCCGTGCCGCGCGGATCGTCGGTGAAGACCGTCGCCGACTCCTCGTTGCTGCGCACGAGTTCGGGGATCTCGTAGCTGCCGTTCTCCAGGACGTGCAGGAGGTCGTTGGGCAGGTCGATATCGCTCTTGTCCAACTCGTCGACGAGCAGCACCCGGGGGCGCTCGTAGGCGAGCAGCGCGGTGCCGAGCGGGCCGAGGGTGACGAAGTCGCCCAGCGCGGGCGGCCCTTCGCCGGGCGCGGGGTCGGGGCCGGGCCCGTCCTGGGTGCCGGCGGCCCGCCACGCGGCTATGGCCTGGGCGCGGCCGATCGCGTCGTACGCGTACAGGCCCCCCTTGAGCGTGCTGCGGCTGACGACGCTCCAGGGCAGGACCCGGCCCAGGCCCAGCTCACGGGCGATCAAGTAGGCGAGGGTGGACTTGCCGACGCCGGGCGGACCGGTGACGAGCAGCGGGCGGCGCAGCAGCAGGGCCGCGTTGACCGCGTCGATCTCCTCACGGCGCAGTTGCGGACCGTCCTGGATCCGGCCCAGACGCCGTTCGGCCGCCCGGTCGTCCTCGGGCGGTGGCGGCTGGAGGGGGGCGCCGGGGAAGGTGCGCCAGGGGGGTGGCTCGGGCAGCTCCGGCGGTTCGGCCCCGGGCGCCTTTCCGGTCGCGTGGAACACCCACCAGGGTGGCGGCGACGGTGGTGCGGCGGGGGTCTGTCCGGTCATGCCGACAACAACTCCTCACGATCGACCAGTCGGTGCGGATCGTCCCAGAGGAAGGCGATGTGCCGGCCCAGCCACAGCGGGCCGTCCTCCTCCATCTCCGCCCCGATCCTCAGCCTGTTCACCGTTTCCGGCAGTTGTGCGTACGAGTGGCCCAGGAGCAGTGTGAGGAGCTCGCTGGACTGCGAGGTGCTCTCCGCTCTGCGGTCCCAGGCGGCGAGGCCGATGCCCTCGGCGAGGGCGCTCTGGAGTGCCTCCAGTCCGTGCCCACGGACGGCGGGCTCGTCGAGGATCACCGCGGTCAGCGACTCGTCGCCCGCGAGCCGCGCGCGCCAGCGTTCGAAGCCGTCCCGGTCGGCCGCCCTCCACCGGTGGGCGGCGGGGGCGGGGGCGGTCCGCAGCCGGTCCCAGCGGGCCTGCCAGCGGCGCAGTTGCCCGGCGTCGCCGCGCATCCGGTCCAGGCTGCGCAGATGGACCCGGTAGCGCATCCCGATCGGCCACGACCTCGGGGTCCGGGTACCCAGTTCCAGGCGGGCCATGTCGTGGTTGAGGAGGTCGAAGGGGAGCAGGAACTCGACGTGGACGGGGCCCGCCCGGGCCACGGGGCGGTCGGCCCACAGCGACTCGCCCCGGTCGACGGCGCGTTCGACCGCGGCGGCCAGGGTGTCCAGGGTGGCGGTCTCGACGGAGCCCGGTTCCGGCCGCCAGTAGCCGGGGGTCTTGTTGATCCAGTGCCGGACGAAGACGTCCGGGGAGCCGTCCCGTGCCGGGTCGACCATCACCACGAGGCAGCGGGGCACGGTCGGGTCGGGGGCGGCGGGGCTCTTCAGGCGCTGCCGGCAGTCGGCGAGGGCCTCGGCGGCCCCGGGGACGGGTGCCCGGGCGTCGTCGGCCGGTGCGGTGGGGTCTCCCGCGGCCCAGCGGTCCGACCACCCGCGCAGGGGTGCGCCGCGCTCCGCCGAGAGGGCCGCCGCCACCTCGGCCAGGACGACGGCGGCCGGGAGACCGTCCGCGCACGCGGTCATGTCCTGGGCGTGGTCGAAGAGTTCGGCCGGTGTTCCGTGATCGGGGAGCTCGCCGGGGAGTTCCTCGGCGAGGAGGGCGCGCAACCGTACGGGGTCGATGTCCGTCGCCTCGCCGAGCAGCCGGCGCGCCTGGCGGGCGACATCGTCGGCGAAGACGGGCGCGGGCCAGGGCAACCGCCGCTCCTGGTCGGTCCGGATGCCCGCCTCGGCGGCGATCCGGTCGGCGTCGTCCTTGCCGGAGACGGTGCGGACCGCGTAGATCAGCGCCTCGGGGCCGCCGGGGTGGTGCATCACCTTGCGGACCACATGCATCATGTCGGTGCGGGGCGTGCTGTCCGGGTGGGTGAGTTCGATGTCGAGGCGGTAGGCCACGGCGTGCACGAACTCGATCCGCTGGGTGCGGTCCTTGACGCAGTCGAGCAGGGTCAGTTCATCGACCAGGGTCTGGGCCAGGTCCGGCCCCGGGTGCCCGCGTGGGACAGGATTCATCGCCGACCATCCCCCCGCCGAGTCGGTCAACTCACATGGCTGAACGCGAAGTTACCACGGTTGAATCTTCGGCAACCAGGATCTTGCCCGCCCCCGTCGCACCCTTTCGACCTCCGTGTCAGACCTCGACAGCGGCCGTCGCGGGCCGGGCCCGCCGGAACTCCAGGTCCCGTTCGGGCACGAGGCCGAGGGGGCCCGCCGACCGGAGCACCACGTCCAGGGCGCGGTCGGGGTCGGCGGCGTACACCGTGCTGAACCACGCCATGTTGGCCTCGACGACCGCCCACGCGGGGGCGCGGCCGGGCCGGCGCATCCGTCCGACGTCCACGACGACGGCTCCGGGCAAGGTGTCCCCGCACTCCTCGGTGAGCCGGCCGACGAAGGCCCGGACGGCGGACTCCTGGGGGTGGCCCGCCAGTGGGGCGGCGTCGAGCCGCCCGTACACGGCGTACTGCGACCCGGTGCGGATCTCACCGTCCAGCAGGAAGATCCTGAACTCGTCCTGCCAGATGACGACTTCGCTGATCTGGACGAGAGGGTCGCCGGAGCCGGGCGGGGACGGCGGGAGCGAGGAGCCGTCCGGGTGGACCGCGGCGGGGAAGCTCTTGTCGGTGGGCGGTTTGACGAAGAGCGGGCCGGTGCGGCGGCGGGCCTCGGAGAGGGGCACCCGGCGGACGTCGCGGCCGGTGAAGGCGAGGGGCAGCCCGTCCAGCCATCCCTCGTGCGGCTCCAGGAGCGCCACCCCGAGCGGACCGGCGACCCGGGCCGCGAAGCGCGGTCCCCCGTAGTAGTGCGCGTCCGCCCGCCCCCGGTGTGGTTCGGGCACTCCGTCGGCGGGCAGCACGGTGACCTCCATGCCCCGTCGGCGGGCCGCGTCGGCGAGGAGGGAGGCCGTGCCGGAGCGGTGCGGCGCGCGCGCCAGGAACCCCGGTCCGGATGTCATACGCCCTCCTCTCCTCCGCCGCCGGAGGGCCGTGCCGTCAGCCCAGAAGAACCGGGAAGGCGGCCATGTCGTTCTGTGTCATCACCGGAAGTCTGGTGATCTCCTCGTCCGGAACGGCGAGGCGGAGTCCGGGGAAGCGGGCGAACAGGGCGGGCAGCGCGATACCCGCCTCGACGCGCGACAGGGCCGCGCCGGGGCAGATGTGCGGGCCGTGGCCGAAGGTCATGTGGCGGTTGCGGGTGGGCCGGGTGATGTCGAAGGCATCGGCGTCGGGGCCGTGCTGCTCGAAGTCCCGTCCGATGGCCCGGTAGGAGATGACGACTCCCTCGCCCTTGCGGATCACCTCGTCGCCGACGGCCATGTCCTCGGTGGCGAACCGCATCAGCAGGTGGGTGGTGGGGGTGTCCCAGCGCAGCGTCTCCTCGATCACCGCGTCCCAGCCGATCTCCCCGTCGAGCACCAGGCGCAGCTGGTCGGGGTGGGCGAGGAGGGCGCGTACGGCGTTGAGGACGAGCCCGATGGTGGTCTCGTGCCCGGCGGCGACCATGGCCTTGAGATTGCCCACCACCTCCTCCTCGGTGAGCGGTTCGCCGCCCTCCTCGGCCTGGATCAGCGCGCTGGTGAGGTCGTCCGTGGGCCGGGCGGTCTTCTCGCGTACGAGGTCGATGTAGAAGTCGTCCAACTCCGTCAGCAGGGCGAGGCGTTCGTCCTGCGGGGTGAGCATGGAGAAGAACGCCTTGTACTGCCGGGTGAGCATGGCGTGCTGGGACTCGTCGACGCCCATCAGCATGCCGACGACCTTCATCGGCAGCGGCTGGGCGAAGACCGCCTTGAGGTCGACCACCCCGTCCTCGCCCTGCGCGGCGTCGAGGGCGTCCAGCAGCTCCGCGGTGAACTTCTCGATCTCCGGGCGGATCGCCTCCAGGCGGCGGGGGGTGAGCGCCTGCGAGGTCTTGGTGCGCAGCCGCCGGTGTTCGGCCCCGTCGACGGTGAACATGGAGCGCCCGGCGTCGATCATGCCGATCAGCGGCCAGGCACGTGTCACCACTCCGCTCCGCCACAGCCCCCAGGCGTCGATGTCCTTCACCAGACGTGGATCGACGAGGAGTTGGCGCGCCTCGGCGTGGCGGGTGACCGTCCAGGCCGGGACGCCGAGCAGGTCGATCCGGGCGAGGACCCCGGCGTCCCGCAGCCGTGCGGTCTCGCCGTCCAGGTCCTGGACCATGGGGTCGATGGTGATGACCCCGGTGTTCCGGCCTGCCGGTGCGGCTTCGGCGTGCGGGCAGTTCACAAGGCGTCTCCTGTCGTGCGTACGGGGGTGAAGCGGACGGGCAGTGCGGTCGTCCCGCGCAGGAAGGCGGACGGCCGGCGGACCAGCTCGGTCGCGGGGACCGCCAGTTCGAGGTCGGGCAGCCGGTCCAGCAGCACCTCGATGCCGGTACGGGCGATGATCTCGGCAATCTCCTGGGCGGGGAAGGGGCAGCGGTACTCGCCGTGGCTGAACGCCAGGTGGGCGTTGTTGCCGCCCTGCCCGGAGCGGACGGCGGAGGCGGTGACCTGCTGGCGGATGTGGGGGTCGGCGTTGGCGGCGCCGAGCCCGAGGAGCAGCATGTCTCCGCGGGCGATGTGCCGGCCGCCGAGCCGGGTGTCGCGCGCCGCCCAGCGGCCGGCCAGGATCTGGGTGGGGCCGTCCTCCCAGAGCACCTCGTTCATGGCCTCGGCGACGCTGTGCCGGCCGCCGGAGAGCGCGTCGGCGAACTGGTCCTCGGTCAGCATCAGCCGAGTGGAGTTGCTGATCCAGTCGGCGGTGGTGAGGTGCCCGGCCGCCGTGACGGCCATCAGGTCGAGCGCGTACTCCTCGTCGGTGAACGGCCCTGGGTGCGCCAGCATCCGCGAGGTCACGTCGTCGCCGGGCCGGGCCCGCTTGTCGGCGACGAGGCGCTGCATGTGCTCGCCGAAGCGCAGATGCGCCTTCTGCGCGTCGGGGCCGCCGTCGGCGAGGTCCTTGAGCACCCGTGCGATGTCGGCGCCCTCGTCGTCGGGGAAGCCGACCAGCCGGGCGAGCACGAGGACGGGCAGCGGCTCGGCGTACTCGGCGACGAGGTCGGCGGTTCCCCGGCTGCACACGGCGTCGATGAGCCGGTCCGCCAACTGCTCGCAGTGCTGCCGGATCTCGAAGGGGTCCGCGCCTTCGAGGGCGGGGACGACCATGTCGACGTGGCGGCGGTGCTCGGCCCCGGCGGTGAAGTAGATGGACGGCATCGGGGTCCCCACCATGGGCAACAGCGGCCAGTCGGCGGGGATGTTGCCCCACTGGTTCCACAGGGAGACGTCCCGGGGGTACAACTCCCCGTCGCTGGTGACCTGGTGGAGTTCCCGGTAGCCGATCACCAGCCAGGCGGGAAAGCCGCCGGGCAGTTCGACCGGGACGACGGGGCCGTGCTCGCGCCGCATGGAGCGGTACAGCTCCTGGGGTTCGGCGTCGAAGCCGGGTCCGCCGAGCGCGACGGCACCCGCACCGGCGCCCATGGGACAGCCACCGGGACCGGTCGGGGACGCGGGCGCGGCGGACGAGGGGTTCGTCATCGTACGGACTCCAGTGGCGGCGACTTCGCGCGTTGCGACCATACGATCAACGCGGCACCACTATAAGGAGGTTCCGTGAACTCTTGGGCCCTGTTCGCGCTCATTTCCGGCCGAACCTCGAACGATGCGGACCGCCTTCCCGTCGGCCCTCGCAGGACATCTGCGCACCATTGACCACAAGGCAGGCGTCGGCAGACCGCACGGTCCACGCGGGCGGGTCACCAGGGCGGTGCGGCCGATCACCAGCGGCGGAGGCAGGCCACCAAGGCGGCGCGGGCGGATCACCTCGGCGGCGCCGGCGGGGTGAAGGTCACCCCCACGCTCCACTCCCCGGTCCGGAGCGTCAGTCCGTCCGTCAGATCCTTCGACCGCTCCAGGTCGGTCAGCCACAGGTTGACGGCGGAGCCCAGGAGCACCGGGTCGAGCGCGGGCCGCCGGGCACCCCAGGCGCGTTCGGTGCGCGCCTCCAACTGCCGCCCGCCGCGCAGCTGGACGAGACAGCGGGTCTCGTCCAGCCGGGCGACCAGGACGTTGAGGTTCTCGTGGCGGCGGGCCGCGTCGGCGATCCAGTCGAGCGCGGCCACCTCCGCGTCCGCGACCGTGCGGGCCAGCACCTCCGCCGCGGCGGGCCAGTGGGGGTGGTTCTCCTCGGTGGTGACGGCGTAGAAGCCGAGGGCCTCGGTGTGGTGTCCCGCGACGAGGGGGCGCCGCTGGATCGTCACGGTGCCCCACGCGTCGTGCGTCCCCGTCACGTCGTACGCCGTGACCTGCGCCCGTCGCACCGGTTCGGGCGCCGGGACGGGAAGGGGCCGGGGAGCACCCGGGGGCACCCGGACCCCGCGCCGGGCGAGGAACTCGTACATCCGGGCCCGCGTCACCTCACCGGAGGTGTCGACCGACGCGAGCTGCCCGTCGACCACGGGCCGCAGCTCCGCCGGGTCGTGCCGGCGCGCCGCGTCCAGCAGCTGCGCGAGGAGGTCCCCCTCGGGGTCCAGGCGCGGCGCGCCCCGGGCGAACGCGGCGGCGGGAGAGAGCGGGTCCAGCTCGTCGAGGCCGGTGGCCGCGAGCATCGTGACGCGGTCGGCGGCGGCCGAGTAGAACGACGTACTGCCGTGGTCGCCGACCACCCAGTCACTGGCCACCACGGCTGCCCGCCACCCCTCCTGAGGCGGAATGATCATGAGCCCGGCGTCCATGGCGGCCCCGAGCCGCTCCAGCACACCCGCCGGGGTGTGCCGCGCCCACACGTTGGGGTGGAAGACGGCCGCGACCGCGAACTCGTCGGCCGGGAGCGAGGTGACCAGCCGCAGCGGCAGCTCCGGATGGCGCCCGAGCAGCGAGTGCTCGCTCCAGGTGGAGTGGACGACGACCAGCCGGCGCCCGTCGACCGCGCCGAGCCGCGAGCGGTACCGGTCCCGGTGGGGCATGCTCGCGGTGATGCGCTGGAAGCACCAGTCGCCGACGGCCAGGGCGTACGGCGCCGCCTCGGGGCAGATCTCGGTGAGCCGGTCGATCTGATCCTGGTGGGAGACGCCGATCGCCTGCGGGACGACCTTGCCCCGCCACATCAGCTCCCGGCGGGACAGCCCGGCGGGGGCGAGGGCGTCGCCCGTCGACTCGGTGACGAGGCGGTTGTACCCGGCGCCGTGCGGCAGCACCATCAGCGGGGCGTCGAGCCGGCGCATCGTCGAATGCACCGAACAGCTCACGGCCAGGTCGAAGGGGCGCCGGGTCGCCTCCTCCCAGCTCAGCAAATGGATCCCCAGGCCGGACAGGTAGGAGTCGAGCCCGTCGGCGAACGCCGATCCCGGGTTGACCGTGTAGTACTTCTCGATGCCGTCCTCGGGCCGCAGCAGATGCATCACGTCCACCACCCGGGTGGCGGACGTGAGGGTCCGGGCCACCCCGAGGACCTCGGCCTTCGGCGCGTCCCAGGTGTTCCACCGGTCGCGGCAGGGCCGGCCCGCGCGGCGGCCCCGGAACCGGGCGGACGTACGGCTGAGCAGCGACGGCACCGAGGACAACGCGTGGCTCCGGGGGAGGTAAGGGGACAGGGAGAAGGGTAAGCGGAGGGAGGCTCAGGCCGTCGGCGCGGCCGGTGGCCTCAGCCCCATGGTCCGCCGCAACGCGCTGAGCTTCTCCTCGCAGGCGGCCCGCAGCGGCCGGTCCTCGACCCGGTCGGCCAGTGCGGTGAGCAGTTCGAGCGCCTGGTCGAGCTTGGCGAACTGCTTGAGCCCGGCCGCCGCGTCGGCCGCCGCACCCGCGGCGGCGACCGCCCGGTCCAGCGAGCCGAGCCCGGCGAAGGCGTGGGCCCGTACGAGGTCGATCCGGGGCAGCATGGGTTCGTCGCCGGTGGTCCGGGCGGTCTCGGCCGCCGCGTCCAGCACGTCGACGGCGTCGGCCCACCGCTCCCCGGCCACCAGCGCCTGGGCCACGTTGTAGCTCTGGACGACGATGCCGTGCGGGTCGGGGACGGCACGGTTGGCCGCCAGCGCGTCTTCGAAGAGCTGCCGCGCCTCCTCGGCCCGCTCGTACGCCGCCCCGGGCGACTCCTCCGACCGGCCGCGCGCCAGGGCGATGAGCCCTCGGCTCTCCTGGACGACGCCGCTCAGCCGCGGGTCACCGGCCAGTCCCAGCAGGCCGACCGCGGCGTCGAGCTGGGCCTCCGCGCGGTCGAGGTCGCCCAGCTCGTAGGCGGCCCGGGCGACCTGGTTCCGCATCCGGACCTCGACGTCGGGGCGGGCCTCGTGCTGGGCCGCCTCGATACCGAGGCGGCCCGACTCGACGCAGTCCGCGAGGTGTTTGCGGCTGTGGTAGAGCGCCCACAGCGATTCGCAGAGCCGCCACACCTGCTCGTGCCGGCCCTCGTCGGCGGCGACCCGGATCGCGGCCCGGAAGTTCACGCGTTCCGCGTCCAGCCACTCCAGAGCATCGGCCCGCCCGGTGAACAGCGTTCCCCGCACGGCGAGTTCGTGGAGCGGGCGGACCGGCGGCGGCTGGATCCGGAACCGGTCGCCCAGCACCAGCGCGTCGCCGTGGGCCGCCGCGTCGGCGTAGAAGTCCACGACGCGCCGCAGGACGGCCCGCCGCCGTTCCTCGGGCAACGCCCGTGCGCGCAGCCGGGCATGGGCCCGCACCACGTCGTGCAGCCGGTAGCGGCGGGGCCGGTCCGACGACTCCACCAGGACCGCGAGCCGGCAGGAGAGCAGCTCACCGAGGCCCTCGTCGACCCGGGTGGCACCGGCGGCCGCCAGCAGGTCGGCCGTGGCCGTCGTGCCGGGCAGGACGCCCAGGAGGTCGTAGAGGTGGCGGGTGTGGCCGGCCACCCCCGCCACCACCGAGTCCAGCACCGCGTCGACGGCCTCGCCCACACCGCCCTCCTCGGTCTCCCCGCCCGTGCCCATGGCCACCGCCATCGCCTCCCGTACGCCGTCGTCCGTCCCGTACCGCCCGGCCGTCAGGTCGCGCACCACGTCGTGGAGGGTCAGCTGGGGCCGGGCCGCCAGCCATTCCAGCGCCGCCCGCAGCGCCAGCGGGTGCCCCGCGCAGAGCCGTACGACATCGGCGGCCGTGCCCTCGTCCGCGTCGGCGTGCCAACGGCGTACGAGTTCCGTCCCCGCCGTCTCGTCCAGCGGGGCGACATCGATGAGCGCGGCCCCGTCCATCAGCAGCGACGGCAGGACCCGGCGTCCGGTCGCCACGAGCAGCCCCCGCGGCGGCACCAGGGCCCGCGCCTCCGGGGCGTGCTGGACGTCGTCCACCTTCACCAGGAGGCGGAGCGTGGCGGCGACGCTGCGGAAGAGCGCCGTCCGCTCGGCGACCCCGGCGGGCACGTAGTCCTTGTGGACCTTGAGGGCGCGCAGGAACTCCCCGAGCACCGCGGTGAGGTCGACCACCCCGTCCCGGCGGTGGTCCGCCAGGTCGACGTGGAGCTGGCCGTCGGGAAAGAGCTGGTGCAGCTCGCGCCGGACGGCCTGGGCGACGAGCTGCGTCTTGCCGACCCCGCCGACCCCGACCACCAGCACGACACCCGGCTCCGGTCCGGCGGCCAGGGACAGGGCCGCGTCCCGCAGATCGGCCAGCTCCTTCGTCCGGTTGACGAACACCCGGCTGGGCATGGGCCCCTGGCTCGGCGGGACGTCCGGCGGGGGCGCCGGCAACTGGAGGCCCTCGATGTGCTGCGCCATCAGGACGGGCCCGACGATGACGGCGTCCCCCGACACCGTGTTGTACGCCGCGTTGTGCGCCGTTCCGCCGCCGTCGGTACCGAGGCCGCTCAAACCCGTCTCCTTCCACCGGTGCGACACCCTCGCGCGCTCGCGCTGGGTGAACGCGCCGGTTCCCTTCCCGGCTTCCGTGGACCGGAACCCGCCCCGGCCTCGCACTGTAGTCCCGCCGCTCTACGATCGGGGGCGTGTGCGCAGACGTCATGGTCGCCGAGGACGACGCGAAGCAGGCCGAGCTCGTACGCCGCTATCTGGAACGGGAAGGGCACGCCGTGAGGATCGTGGGCGACGGCCTCGCCGTGCTCGACGCCGTCCGGCACCGGGAACCCGACCTGCTCGTCCTCGATGTGATGATGCCCCGGGCCGACGGCCTGGACGTGGTGCGGGTGCTGCGGTCCGAGGACCGCGAACTGCCCGTGCTGATGCTGACCGCGCGGTCGACCGAGGACGATCTCCTGCTCGGTCTCGACCTCGGCGCCGACGACTACATGACCAAGCCCTACAGCCCGCGCGAGCTGATGGCCCGGGTCCGCACCCTGCTGCGGCGCACTCGGCGGCCCACCGCCCCGGAGCCGGTGGCCGAGGACCCGGTCCTGCGCGTCGGCGAGCTCGTGGTCGACCCGGAGCGGCACGAGGTGTCGGTGGGCGACCGGACGGTGGAGTGCACGCCGGGCGAGTTCCGGATCCTGGCGGCACTGGCGGCCGGACCGGACCGGGTGTTCAGCCGGCAGCGGCTCCTGGAGGAACTCCACGGGTTCGACCGCTACATCAGCGCCCGGACCGTGGACGTGCACGTCATGAACCTGCGCAAGAAGATCGAGCGGGCTCCTCGCCGGCCGGAGCGGCTGCTCACCGTCTTCGGCGTCGGCTACAAACTGACCGACCCGGCGAAGGCCCCGGCCCGGCGTGGGTAGGGCGCGGGGGCAGGGGGCCCGGCGGGAGGATCCGGACCGGGCGCGGCCGTCGCTGCGGCGGCCGGACCGGGCGCGGCTGCCGCTGCGGCGGCCGGACCGGGCGCGGCTGCCGCTGCGGCGGCCGGACCGGGCGCGGCTGCCGCTGCGGCGGCCGGACCGGGCGCGGCTGCCGCTGCGGCGGAGTCTGCTGGGGCGGCTGCTCGTCGTCTCGGCGCTGGTGGCCGCGTGCTCGGTGGCGGCCACCGCCTGGATCGCCGTGCAGACCACCTCGGGTGCGATCAGGCAGGAGCAGGGGCAGAACCTCACCGCGGACGCCCGGATCTACGACACCCTGCTGGAGTACGCCGCCCGCAACCCGACCTGGGACGGGGTCGGGGCGACGGTCCGGAAGCTGGCGCGGGAGTCGGGCCGCCGGGTCGCCCTGACCACGCAGGGCCGGCAGCCGCTCGCGGACTCCGCCATCGGGGAGGGCGCCCCGCCGCTCCCGCCGCAGGCGTCGGCCGTGGTCGACCCGTTGTCCGTGGACACCGTTCTGGCGGCGCGCGGAGCCGACGGACAGGGGACGGGCGCCGACCGGATCGACCCCCGGGCGGTGGGCCCCTTCCGGCTCTCGACGGCCGACAGCCGGGCGCTGCGGCGGACCGCCGACGACAAGGTGGCATGCCTGAACCGGGCGGGGATCGCCTCCGACGTGGTGGTCGGCGCGAGCGGCCGCCCCCGGGTGCAGATCGTGGGCAACGACCCCGAACGCGCGCTCGGCACCCGGTGCGATCTCGCCGCCCTGGACACGCCCACCCGTTCGGAACGCAAGGCGCTCGACGCGCTCACCGAACTGGCCGACGCCTGCCTGAAGCGCCAGGGCCGCGAAGGCGTACGGCTCAACAGCGATCTGTCCTGGGGCGATCCGGCCCCGGTGGCCGTGCTGGGGGAACCCGTGGCGCCCGCGCCTCGGCCGGTGCCCGCACCGCGCGACGCCCCCGCGGAGGAGGCCGCGCCGTCGGTGGAGACGCCGGAGCGGACCGGGGAGAACGACCGGGCCATCGCGTCCTGTGTGGGCACGGCCCGGAGCGAACAGCTCAGTTCGTACGTGGCCTCCCCCGCCCTCCTCTTCATCGGCGGCGAGGGCGGCGCGACGCTGCCCGGCTTCGACCTCTCCCCGGCGAACACCGCCAGGATCACCGGAGCAGCGGCGCTCGTCCTGGCCCTCACCGTGGGCGCGTCGGTGTTCGCGGGAGCCCGGCTGGTACGCCCGCTGCACGCGCTGACCGGCGCCGCGCAGCGGATGCGGGACGGGGAGGAGTCGGCGTCGGTGCCGGTGTCGGGGGACGACGAGGTCGGGCGGCTGGCCGCGGCGTTCAACGACATGTCGGCCCATCGGGCGCGGCTGGAGGAGCAGCGCAAGGCGATGGTGAGCGATGTCGCCCATGAGCTGCGCACCCCGCTGAGCAACATCCGGGGCTGGCTGGAGGCCGCCCAGGACGGACTGGCCGACCCCGACCCGGCGTTCGTCTCCTCGCTGCTGGAGGAGGCGGTGCTGCTCCAGCACATCATCGACGACCTCCAGGACCTGGCGGCGGCCGACGCGGGGGCGCTGCGCCTGCATCCGGAACCCCTCGACGTCCGGGAGTTGCTGGGCCAGGTCGCCGCCGCGCACCAGGCGCGGGCCGAGAACGCGGGCGTCACGCTCGCCGTCACGGCGACCGCCCCGGGCCCGGGCCTGAGCGCGGACCCGGTGCGGCTGCGGCAGGCGGTGGGCAACCTGGTGTCCAACGCCGTACGGCACACGCCGGAGGGCGGGCGGGTGACGCTGCGCGCGTACGTCACCGGGCGGGACGCTTCCGGTCCGTACGCCCCCGGGCCGAACGCCTCCGAGGAAGGCCGCGGGACGGCCGTGACCGGCAGCGGGACGGTGGTGATCGAGGTGACCGACACCGGATCCGGTATCCCCGCGGACGATCTCCCCCATGTCTTCGACCGGTTCTGGCGCGCCGAGAAGTCCCGAAGCCGCCGCACGGGCGGCAGCGGCCTGGGCCTGGCCATCGTCCGCAAACTGGTCGAGGCGCACGGCGGCACGGTGGAGGCCACGAGCACCGAGGGCAAGGGGTCGACGTTCGCTCTCCGGCTGCCCGGAGCCGGGGGATGCCGGCCCCTGATGGGATGACCACAGCGTTCTGACAGCTTCTTCATATCTCGGCGCCAGCCTGGCTCCATGCCCCGTCCCCGGTGCGAACCGGCATCCGGGACCGTCACGGGGCCGAGTATGGAATGGAGCCATCCGCATGACCGCTTTCCCCTCGCGCACCACGCTGCGCGCCGCCGTCCTCGCCGCTGTCGCGGCGGGCGCGGTGCTGGTCCCGTCCGCCGCCGCCTTCGCCGACGCCTCCCCGAAGCCGTCGGCGCCCGTCGAGGCCACACCGGCCCCGGAGCGGAGCGAGGCCGCCGCGGAGGCCCCGAAGGACGCCGCCCCGGCGGTGACCCCGCGCGGCGGTGTGGCGGCGGGCGACCGCCCGGCACCGGCGCCGAAGGAGGCCGAACCGGCGGTCACCCCGCGCGGCGGTGTCGCCGCCGGTGAACGCCCGGCCGGCAGCGGCGACAACAGCACGGCGCTGCTCGCCGGTTCGGCGGCCGGGGCCGCACTGCTCGCGGGCGCGGGCACGTTCGTGCTGCGCCGCCGCTCGGCGGCGGCCCGCAACGGCTGACCCGACCGTTGAGTGTGGCGCCGCCCCGCGCAGGGGCGGCGCCACACGCAGTTCCCGAGCCGCAAGTTCACCCCCTCCCACCCCGATTCCGGAGTCTCCCTGTGCCGTCGCCCCGTACGCCCCACCGCTTCCGGCGGACCGCCGCCCTGCTGACCGCCGTCGCGGCCTGCGTCGCTCTGGCCGGCTGCTCGTCCGCCGGGCCCTCGGCAGCCACGGCCACTGCTCCCTCCGCGTCGGCGCGGGACGACGCGGGCTCCGGACCGACCGCACGGTCCCGGGCCGATGAGACGGAACGGTCGGCCCCCACGGAGGTCACCATCCCTTCCATCGGCGTACGGAGCACCCTCATGGAGCTGGGTCTCAACGCGGACGGCACGGTCGAGGTTCCGCCGGCGGAGAGGGGCATGACGGCGGGCTGGTACCGCGGCGGATCCGTACCCGGCGCACCGGGCCCGGCCGTACTGATCGGCCACAACGACACCCGTTTCGGCCGGGCCGTCTTCCACGACCTGAAGGACATCCGCGAGGGCGCCGAGGTACTGGTCCGCGACGGGGCGGGGAAGACCCTGCGCTTCACGGTCACGGGGAAGGAAGCGGTCAGCAAGAAGGCGTTCCCCACGGAGAGGGTCTACGGCCCGACAAAGGGCAGCACGCTGCGGCTGATCACCTGCGACGGGGAGTTCGACGCGGAGGGCCACCCGGTGGACAACCTGATCGTCTACGGCGACCTCGTCTGAACGGCGACGGAGACGATTCGGCGTATCCGGCCGGGATCCGGATGGCAGCCGATCGGACAGACTCGTGCCATCCGATGTCTACCCGTGGGTAACTGCCGCTGCTTGGATGGGGGCACCCGGTACGCCCCCCACTCGACCACAGGAGACCTCGTGCCGAACACCGTGTTCCGCCGCCTGACCGGCGTCACCCTCTCCGCCGCACTCGCCACCGTCACCCTCGCCGCGAACGCTCCCCAGGCAGCGGCCGCCGAGACCCCGTCGCTGCGGGTGCTCTCGTACAACGCGTTCCTCTTCAGCAAGACCCTGTACCCCAACTGGGGCCAGGACCACCGGGCGGCCGAGATCCCGAAGACGTCGTTCTTCCAGGGCAACGACGTCGTGGTGATCCAGGAGGCGTTCGACAACGGCGCCTCCGACGCGCTGCTGCGCAACGCCGCCGCCCAGTACCCGCACCAGACGCCCGTGATCGGCCGGAGCAAGAGCGGCTGGGACGCCACGGGTGGCTCCTACTCGGCGACGACGCCGGAGGACGGCGGCGTCACCATCCTCAGCAAGTGGCCGATCGTGCGCAAGGAGCAGTTCGTCTTCAAGGACGCGTGCGGTGCCGACTGGTTCTCGAACAAGGGCTTCGCCTACGCCGTTCTGAACGTGAACGGCGCCCGGGTCCACGTCGTCGGCACCCACGCCCAGTCGACCGACCCCGGCTGCTCGGCGGGCGAGGCGGCACAGATGCGCAGCCGGCAGTTCAAGCAGATGGACGCGTTCCTCGACGCGAAGAACATCCCGGCCTCCGAACAGGTCGTCGTGGCGGGCGACTTCAACGTGGACGGGCACTCGGCGGAGTACGCGTCGTTCCTCGCCGACGCCGGCCTGACCACCCCGGACTCCCGGACGGGCCACACGTACTCCTTCGACACCCGCGACAACTCCATAGCCTCCGAGCGCTACCCCGACGACCCCCGCGAGGACCTGGACCACGTCCTGCACCGCACGGGCCACGCGAAGCCGGCGAACTGGAAGAACGATGTGGTCAAGGAGCAGAGCGCCCCGTGGACGGTGTCCAGCTGGGGCAAGAAGTACACGTACACGAACCTCTCCGACCACTACCCGGTGATCGGTTCCGGCCAGTAGCCGTCCTCTGACGTGGTGGTCCCCCGGTGAGGCTCCGGGGGACCACCGCCTGGGCGGGCACGGGAGACTGGTGTGCGACGAAGACGGCACAACGGAGGAGAAGTACCCGTGAGCGACCCCCAGCAGCCCTTCACCCTCATCCCGGGCGCCGCCGACTCCCCGGTCCTCCTCCACGTACCGCACGGCTCCCGCCGCATCCCCCACCACGTGCGCGAGGGGATCGCGTTGGACGACACCTCCCTGGAGCGCGAGCTCGACCACATCACCGACGCCCACACCGCCGAACTGGCCGCGGCTGCGGCGAAGCTCGCCCCGGTCGCCCCCTGGCGCTTCGTCAACAACCTGTCGCGGCTGGTCGTCGACCCCGAACGCTTCCCGGACGAACGGGAGGAGATGCTCGCCGTCGGCATGGGCGCCGTCTACACCCGCACCACCCACCGCGAACCGCTCCGCCCGCCGGAGGACGACCCCACTCCCCTGCTGGAGGCGTACTTCCACCCGTACGCCACCGCCATGACCGAGGCCGTCGAGGCACGCATCGCCGCCGCCGGCAGCGCGGTGATCATCGACGTCCACTCGTACCCGACCGACCCCCTCCCCTACGAGCTCCACGGCACCGGCCCCCGCCCGCCCGTCTGCCTGGGCACCGACCCGTTCCACACCCCGTCGGAACTCCTCGCTGCGGCGGAGACGGCGTTCGGCGACCGTTTCGGCCACGACGGCATCGGGCACGACAGCCCGTTCGCGGGTACGTACGTGCCCCTCCGGCACTACGGGTCGGACCGCCGGGTCACCGCGCTGATGATCGAGATCCGCCGCGACACGTACATGACCGAGCCGGGCGGGCCTGCGGGTCCGGGCCTCGGCACGCTGGCGGAGGGGCTGGCGGAGCTGGTGGGATCGCTCAGCCGACCTTCTTCCAGTCCTGGCATCCGTTGGACTTGAAGACCTCGCCCTTGTTGATGGTGACCCGTCCGCTGCCTTCCAGGTTGCCGTTGGCGATGATGGCCTCGAACTCCCCGCTGGAGTTCCTCGCCCGCTCCCAGTAACACCCGAAGGAGTCACCGGGACCGCCCGTCCTGTACGTACCGGCGCGCATTTCCTCACCCACCAGGTATTCACCGTCCCCGGCCACAGTGGTGGGCGGCCCCTTGGGCTTCGGCGGCTTGGCAGTGACGGTGGCTGTCTTCGTCACGGTGACCTCCGGCCCGGGCACCTCCACCTCCTCGGTGACGGTGATCCTCGGGGCGGGGCCGGCGTCCGAGGCCTCGGCGCGGGCCTCGTCGTCCGAGATGCCGATGCCGACTCCGAGGAACAGGGCGACGGCCCCCACGGCGCCATGGGTGACCCAGGCCTTGCCTCGCGACGGCTTCCGCGGGGAAGTGGGCACGGGCGAAGTCCCTGACGTGGGCGCTCCCCAGGGCGTAGCGGGGTGTCCGGGCTGCCCCGGGTACCCACCGGGCACCCCCGGGTGCTGGTGCTGGTGCTCGTCGGGCTGTTGCGGGTTCATGCGTATGCTCCAGGTCTTGGTGATGCGACAACAGGTGGGAGGCAGGGGGACTCCTCGTCCACTGCGCCGGGCGGCGGACGGCAGGCTGGGACGGGCGGCCTACTGTCCGCGGATCCGACGCCCGGCCTCGGTTCCCGGGTAGAGGATGGCGTCAGCGACGCGCCCCCCGGAGTCCTTGACGCCACCGCTGAAGTTGAGCCGCCCGGAGGCGCCCGCCTTCGCCGCCACCCCGTCCCAGTAGCGTGCGTCCCGCTCCCACCGGATACCGGACAGCAGGCGGCTCAGCTGATCGGAGCCGAGCGCGTTCGACGGCTCGGCCCAGGGCGTTGTGTGGTGCACCGCGATGCCCAGTCCGGCGAGCACAGCAGGAGCGGTGAGGGCGCTCCGCGCGAGGAAGTGGGCGCTGTGGTCGGAGATCAGGCCCGCGAGCAGCGGCAGGACGTACGCCTCCACCTGCTGGGCATCCGTCCCGGCGGGCAGCTCGTCCTCGTGCACGGTCTCCGCCGAGCGGGAGAGACCACCGCGCCCGTAGATCGTCGTGATCACGAGGGCCCGGAGCACGGAGAGGGTGATCACCTCGGGATCGGTCTTTCCCACCTGGCGCTTGCTCGCGTTGACGAGCTTGGCGAACGACACGACCTTGTCGTCGATCTCGACCTTGACGGCGTCGGCGACACGGTGGGCGAGACGCGTGGCGAAGTCCCGCTGGTCCATCGACATGGCCAGGTTCTTGGCCACGGCGACGCCCTGCACGTTCCGGTCGTAGAAAATCTGCCGGGCGTCGTCCACGGACAGGTCCACGTACAGCTCGAAGGGGATGCGTACGCGGGCGAGTTCGGTGTAGGTGAGGCCGAAGCGCTCCGGATCGTCGTACAGCTCGTGCCAGGCGGTCGTCTGGGTCTCGCCGTCGATGGCGACGATCGAGGTGCCGGGCGCAATGGTCAGGGTCCGCAGTCCGGTGCCCGCCACCAGTTCGTCGCTGAGGGCGGCGAGCGGTCCCGCGTGCCAGAAGGTGATGGGCGGGGTGGACCAGCCGGCGCCCAGCTCACCCTTGACTCCGTCGGCGATGTACTCGGCGTACGAGCCGACGTTCTTCCCCTTCTGCGTGGACTTCAGCGCCCGCTGGACCAGCGACCGCAGTTCGGCATGGCGGCGCACGGCCCCGGACGCGGCCTTCAGGGTCTTCACGTCCTCCTCGCGGCGGGGCGACGGAACGAGCTGGACGAGCGTCGGTACGGACATGGTCCCGATCACCGCGTCGGCACGGAACGGCATGACGGTGAGCTGGGTCCCCTCGATGACCGCTGTCGGCATGGTGATGCGCATGGCGATTCCCCCCTGAGACGGATGCCCCCACTGCGGAAGCATCTCAACATAAACATTCCCATGAAAGCACTGTCAAACACATTGACGTACATGTGGGCTGGTGTAGGTTGTGAGCTGTTCAGTAGGAAGCGGCAGCTGATCATGAGGAGTCGTCGACCGCGTCTTCGGCCGTCGCCAGAGGGCCGCCCATCACCGACGGGGCGTCCGTTGTCGTCCGTTGTCGTTCGCATCCGAGAGGTCCAGGACCCCCGCCATGCCCCAGCCATCCGCGCAGGTGACAGCGGCCGAGATCTCCCGCATCGCGGGAGTAACGCGCGCCACCGTCAGCAACTGGCGCCGTCGGCACGACGACTTCCCGGCGCCGACGGGAGGCAACGAGAGCAGCCCGCTGTACGACCTGACGGCGGTTCGGGCCTGGCTGGCCACGCGCGGCCACGCGGCGGCCACGAACGCCCTGGAGGAATTGCGCACCACTCTGCGCCTGCACCCCCGGGGCAGCCTCGCGGTGGCGAAACTGCTCCCGCTCGTACTCGCCGCGGCCCGCCGCATCCCGGATGAGCTGACCGCGCTGGCCGAACTGCCGGACGCCGACCTCATCACCCACGCGGACAGCTCGGCCGCCCGGCTCGCCGACAGCGTTCCCGGCCCGGAAGCGGTCCACTTCTCGCCGGAGGACACGGCGGTACTACGGGCGCTCGCCCTGTGCGTACGGGACGAGGGCGGCGAGGCGGCCCTCGGCGTTCTCGCGGAGCGGGAGCTGGAGGACACGGCGGCGAGTGGCACGTACGTGACCCCGGGCCCGCTCGCGGACCTCGTGGCACGGCTGGTTCCCGGCCGACCCGTCCGCGTTCTCGACCCCGCCTGCGGTAGCGGCTCCCTGCTCGCGGCGGCGTCCCGGCGGGGCGCGAGCGAGCTGTACGGTCAGGACAGCGTCCCCGTGCAGGCCCGGCGCAGCGCGGTCGCCCTGATGCTGGCGGCACCGGACACGACGGTCACCGTCCGCACCGGGGACAGCCTCCGCGCCGACGCCTTCGAGCAGCTCACCGCGGACGCGGTCCTGTGCAACCCGCCATACGGTGACCGGGACTGGGGCCACGACGAGCTGGCCTACGACCCGCGCTGGGCCTACGGTGTGCCGCCGCGCGCCGAGTCGGAGCTGGCCTGGGTCCAGCACGCGCTCGCGCACCTGGAGCCGGGCGGCCACGCGGTGATGATCCTCCCTCCGGCCACGGCGTCCCGGGCGTCGGGCCGCCGCGTACGTATGGACCTCGTACGCAGCGGAGCTGTACGAGCCATCGTGGCCCTGCCGCCCGGCGCGGCGGCCCCCTTCCACGTCGGTCTCCACATCTGGGTGCTGCAACGCCCCGAACCGGCGGGCCCCGAACGCAAGTCGGTGCTGTTCGTCGACACGACGGTGGCGGGGGTGACGGGCGGCCTTGGCGACGCCCCCTCTTCCGGTGTGACGAGTGCCGGCAGACGTGGCGGAGGCCTGAACCCGGGCTCCCCTCGAACCAGCCGCACCACGTTGGACTGGTCTGTGCTGTCGGAGACCGCACTGACCCATTGGGAGGCCTTCACCGAGGCTCCGGACGCATTCGCCGATGATCCGGGCGCAGCGCGCGCGGTCCCCGTGGTCGACCTGCTCGACGATGTCGTCGACCTCTCCCCCGCCCGGCATGTGCGGGTCTCACGGACCGACGTCGAACCGGCGGAGTTGGCGCGGGAAGCGGACGAGGCCCGGCGCCGCCTCATCGCGCGGACGGAATCCCTGGGCGAGGCGGCGCGTTCGACCGACTGGCACGCCGCCCCTGGCTCGTCGCCCCGCGAGTGGCGTACGGCCACGGCGGCGGACCTGGCCCGAGGCGGCGCGCTCACCCTGCTCCGCACCGCGCCGGAGACGCGGGAGCCCGATCCCGCAGTCTCGGCGCTCCCCGTGCTCACGGGCGGGGACATCGCCCGGGGCACCGGACCGACCGGCGACCCGACAGGCCTGCGTACGGAATCTGCGCCGATGGTGGCGGTGGGCGACGTGGTCGTACGAGCGGTCGCAGGCGGCGGCGGAGCGATGGCCCGAGTGGCGGACGCGGCGGACGAAGGCGCACTGCTCGGCCCCCAGGTCCACCTGTTCCGTCCCGACCCGTCGCGCCTCGACGCCTGGTTCCTCGCCGGCTTCCTGGGCGCGGAAGAGAACATCGCAGCGGCGTCGACCGGCAGCACGATCGTGCACGTCAGTCCCGGCCGGCTGCGCGTACCGCTCCTGCCTCTGGAGGAACAGCGCCGCTACGGCGAGGCGTTCCGCCGCGTGAACGAGCTGCGCGCGGAGGCACGGCACGCCGCGGAACTGGCCGAGCGCATGGCGGGGCTGCTGGCGGGCGGGCTGACGGGGGGCGGGCTGGTACCGCCGCCGGGGGCGGATGCCCCGTCGCACGCCGATGCGCCTCCCCCCGCTACCTCCACTACTTCCACATCCGACGCTTCGGCCTGAATCAGCACCACGAACGTCACGTACCGACCACACTTGTACGCACCCGTCCCGGCGAGTAGGGCGGGGGTCCGAAAGGAATCCGGGGAACCCCTTGAACAGCAGCAAGCACACGGAGCTGGCGAACCACGCCTGGTCCGTCGCCGACCTCCTGCGCGGCGACTACAAGCAGTCCGACTACGGAAAGGTCATCCTTCCGTTCACGGTGCTGCGGCGCCTGGAATGCGTACTGGAGCCGACGCGGCAGAAGGTCGCCGAGACGGCGGCCCTGTACGAGAGCCAGGAGATCGATGGTGACTACTTCCTGCGGAAGGCGTCGGGTCACTCGTTCTACAACAAGAGCGCACTGACGCTGAAGATGATCGCCGCCGACCCGCAGAACGCGGCGAAGAACCTTCAGGTGTATGTCGGTTCGTTCTCGGAGAACGCGACCGAGGTCCTGGACAAGTACGAGTTCGCCCAGCAGATCAAGAAGCTCGACAGCGCGAACCTGCTCTACCAGGTGATCGGCAAGTTCACGGACCTGGACCTGCGCCCCGAGGTCGTGTCCAACCACAACATGGGCTACATCTTCGAGGAGCTGATCCGCCGCTTCGCGGAGCAGTCCAACGAGACCGCGGGCGAGCACTTCACCCCGCGCGAAGTCATCCGGCTCATGGTCAACCTCCTCATCGCCCCGGACGGCGACGCCCTGAGCCTGCCCGGCGTGGTGCGTACGGTCATGGACCCAGCGTGCGGCACGGGCGGCATGCTGAGCGCGGCCGAGGAGCACATCAAGGCGCTGAACCCGGATGCCACGGTGGAGGTGTACGGGCAGGAGCTCAACCCGGAGTCGTGGGCGATCTGCCGGTCGGACCTGATGATCAAGGGCCAGGACCCGGAGAACATCGCGTTCGGTAACTCGTTCTCGGATGACGGCCACGCAAGGGAGAGGTTCGACTACCTGCTGGCGAACCCGCCGTTCGGGGTGGAGTGGAAGAAGGTCAAGGAGGACGTCGAGTACGAGCACACGAACCTCGGCGACTCCGGCCGATTCGGCGCGGGTCTCCCGCGGATCAACGACGGTTCACTGCTCTTCCTCCAGCACATGATCTCGAAGATGAAGCCGGTGGACGCGAAGGGCGGGGGCGGCTCGCGCATCGCCATCGTCTTCAACGGCTCCCCGCTCTTCACGGGCGCGGCCGGCTCGGGAGAGTCGGAGATCCGCCGCTGGATCCTGGAGAACGACTGGCTGGAGGCGATCGTCGCGCTCCCGGATCAGCTCTTCTACAACACGGGCATCTCGACGTACTTCTGGATCCTGACGAACCGGAAGGACGCCCAGCACAAGGGCAAGGTGGTGCTGCTGGACGCGCGCGACCAGTGGGTGAAGATGCGGAAGTCACTGGGCGACAAGCGCAAGGAACTGGGCGACGGATCGGGCGGCAAGCCGAACCACATCGGCGACATCACGCGGCTGTACGGGGACGCGGTGGCGGCCGCGGCGAACGCGGAGCACCCGATGCACGGGAAGGTGAAGGTCTTCGACAACACGGCCTTCGGCTATCAGCGGATCACGGTGGAGCGGCCGTTGAAGCTCCGGTTCGAGCTGACGGAGGAGACGCTGGCGGCGGTCGGGGCGTCGAAGGCGATCCAGAAGCTGCCGAATGCTTCGGCGCTCGTGGACGCCTTCAAGGCGATGGAGGGCCCCCGGTCCTGGGCAACGAAGTCCGAGGCGTGGGTCGCGCTCAAGGGCGCGGCGGTGGCAGCCGGCACGACGTGGCCGACCGGGGCGCCGTTCAGCAAGGCGTTGAGGGAGGCGGTGGGGGTACGGGACCCGGGGGGCGAGGTCCAGCGGGTGAAGGGGCAGCCGGAGCCCGACGCGGAATCGCGGGACTACGAGAACGTGCCGCTGGGCCAGGACGTGGAGGAGTACCTGAAGCGGGAGGTGCACCCGTATGTGGCGGACGCATGGATCGACCACACGAAAACGAAGGTGGGGTACGAGATTCCGTTCACGCGACACTTCTACGTGTACGAGGCGCCGCGGCCGTTGGCGGAGATCGATACGGAACTCAAGGAGCTCGAAGCGGAGATCCAGGCACTGCTGGGGGAGGTGACGGAGTGACACACGTACGCCTGAAATCCCTGGTGCGCCATGTGGTCGAGAAATCCGATGGCGACAGCCATCCGTTCGTCGGCCTGGAAGAGATCGAAAGCGCCACTGGCCACCTCCTCGTCGAGAACCTGCCGCTCAAGGCGGCGAGCGACAGCCTCAGGCATCGCCCGGGCGATGTGCTGTTCAGCAAGCTCCGGCCCTATCTGGCGAAGACCTACCTGCCGACATCACCGGGCACGGGAACCGGGGAGCTCCTCGTGCTGCGTCCGGGCCCAGAGATCGACAGCCGGTTCCTCTCCTATGTCACGAGGTCAGCCCCGTGGCTCGATTGGGCCACCAGCACGGCGTACGGAACGAAGATGCCGCGCACCTCCTGGGAGCTGGTCGGGAACTACCCCACGTGGCTGCCACCGCTGGAAGAGCAGCGTCGCATCTCCGACTTCCTCGCCTCCGAGACGGATCGCATCCATGAATTGCAGAACCGGTACCGGCATTTGACCGCACTGGCGCACGAGCGGGCGCGGGCGGTCATCGACGCAGCGTTGTCTCGCTCCTCCGGGGAAGCCCTCGTGCCGGTATCAGCCACGTGCAAGGCGATCGTGGACTGCGTCAACAAGACGGCGCCCACCGTGGACGGGGAAACGCCCTACAGAATGATCCGCACCTCCAATATCAGGAACGGCGAAGTCGACCTGACCAACACCTTCTCGGTGGAGCATTCCACCTTCGTCGAATGGAACCGTCGCGGCGCCCCTCGGATCGGGGACATCCTCTTTACCCGCGAAGCCCCCCTGGGCCAGGCGGGAATTCTTCGGACGGACGCACCTGTCTTCCTGGGCCAGCGCATCATGCTGTACCGGGCCGACGAAAAGGTGATGCGGAACGACCTCCTGCTGTACAACTTCCTGGGGTCGCACATGGAGAAGCAGCTGCGCCTCCTCGGAGCAGGATCACTGCACGAGCACATGCGCGTGGGGGACGGGCTGAAGTTGCGCGTCCACTGCCCTCCTCGTGCGCACCAGGACGCTCTCGTCCAGCAGATCGACGCCGACCGCGGCCAGTGCCTGCGGCTCGTGCATCTCGCGAACCGGCAGTCGGCCCTCCTCGCCGAGCGCCGCCAAGCCCTCATCACCGCCGCCGTGACCGGCCAGTTCGACGTCTCCACCGCCAGCGGCCGCAACGTAACGGACGGAGTGTAGGTATGGCCCCCATCCACCACGAGTCCGCCTTCGGCGACGCCATAGTCGCCGCCATGTCCGAGCGCGGCTGGCGCGAGGCGCGCCCCGAGGACTACCAGGCCGACCTCGGCCTGGACACCAACGAGTTGTTCACGTTCATCGGCGAGACACAGATCGACGAGTGGAACGACCTCCTCGCCGTCTACGGCAACAACGTCAACGAGGCCCAGCGCGGCTTCGCCCAGCGCCTCGACCGCGCCATCAGCGACGACGGCCTGCTCACCGTCCTGCGTAACGGCGTCAAGGACCGGGGCGTCCGGCTCCGCGTGGCCTACTTCAAGCCGAATCTCGTCGCCGCCGACTCCGTCCTCGACGGCTACCGGGCCAACCGCCTAACCGTCGTACGCGAGCTCGTCTACGCCACCAAGCAGGCCGACTGGGGGAACAAGCTCGACCTGACCCTGTTCCTCAACGGCATCCCCCTCGCCACCGCCGAGCTGAAGAACCCGCTCACTCGCCAAGGCGTCGAAAACGCCAAGGAGCAGTACCGCACCGACCGCGACCCCACCGAGCTGATCTTCACGCGCCGGGTTATCGCCAACTTCGCCGTCGACCCGGACCTGGTCTTCGTCGCGACCCAGCTCCGGGGCAAGAACACCCGCTTCCTGCCGTTCAACACCGGTTCCAACGGCGCCGGCCAGCCCGGCGGGGCCGGAAACCCGGACCCGACGGCGTACGGCACGTACGCCACCTCGTACCTCTGGGAACAGGTCTGGGCGCGGGACAACTGGCTCGACCTGCTCCAGCGGTTCGTGCACCAGCAGAAGACCAAGACGCCGGGTGGCGGGACCACAAGGACGACGATCTTCCCGCGCTTCCACCAGTGGGACGTGGTCAAGCGGCTGACCACCCACGCCGCCACCCACGGCGTCGGGCAGAACTACCTGGTCATGGCCTCGGCCGGTTCCGGGAAGTCGAACACCATCGGCTGGCTTGCTCATCGCTTGAGCGACCTGCACGCCGACACCGACCCGCGCGCCCTCGACACGGAGGCCCTCGCGGCCGGGCGGGTCAAACCGGGGGCTCCGGTCTTCGACAAGGTCATCGTGATCACTGACCGCCGCAACCTGGACGCCCAGCTCCGGGAAACCGTCGGCAGCTTCTCGCAGACCGAGGGCCTGGTCGTCAAGGTCGACGAGAAGCACGGGGCGAAGAGCGAACAGCTCGCCCGCGCGCTGTCCCGGGACACCGGCAAGATCGTCACGGTCACCCTGCACTCGTTCCCCGCTCTGCTGGACTACATCAAGCGCAATCCGACCGAGCTGACCGGCACCAGCTTCGCGATCATCGTGGACGAGGCGCACTCCTCGCAGTCGGGCGACGCCGCCACCGCCGTACGGGCGGCCCTCCGGGACCTCGGTCTGGACTCGGACTCGGAGGACCAGGGAACCACCACCGTCACGGTCGACGAGAAGCTCAAGAAGAAGGCGATCGAACGCTCGCGGGCCGCGAACCTCTCCTACTTCGCGTTCACCGCCACCCCCAAGGCCAAGACGCTCGAACTCTTCGGCACGGAACACACGGTGGACGGCAAGGCGGTCTACCGGCCCTTCCACACGTACTCCATGCGCCAGGCCATCGAGGAAGGCTTCATCCTCGACCCGCTACGGAACTACGTCACGTACAACACGTACTGGAAGCTGGTGAACCAGAACCCGGACGAGCGCGAGGTCGACCCTGCGAAGGCGAACGGCCTGCTCGCCCGGTACGCGCTCACGCATGAGCACACCGTTTCCCAGCACGCCCAGGTGATCGTCGAGCACTTCCTCGCCCACTCCCGCGGCCGGCTCGGCGGGCGGGCCAAGTCCATGGTGGTCACGGCTTCTCGGGAGTCGGCCGCACACATGGCCCGGGCCATCAAGAGCTACATCAAGGACCGCGACTACGACACCAAGTACCCGGACCTGGGTGTGCTCGTCGCGTTCTCCGGCTCGCTCACCATCGAGGGCGAGGAGACGACCGAGCCGAAGGAGAACGGGGGCATTTCGGAGGGCGCCCTGCCGAAGGCGTTCGCGTACACCCGTGCCGACGACAAGGCGGCGAAGGCCGGCGGGCGTGGCCAGCAGGAGTACAAGATCCTGGTGGTAGCGGAGAAGTACCAGACCGGCTTCGACCAGCCGCTGCTGACGACGATGTACGTCAACAAGAAGCTGACCGGCATCTCCGCCGTGCAGACCCTCTCCCGCCTCAACCGCACCGCCGAGCGCAAGGCCCAGGCGGACCTGGCCGTGCTCGACTTCGCCAACGAGGCCGAGGACATCCAGGACGCGTTCCGCCCGTACTACGAGGAGGCGATGACTCTTCCCTCCGACCCGAACCTGCTCTACACCGCGCAGAGCCGGGTCATGTCGGCGCCGATCATCTCGGAGCCGGAGATGGACGAATTCGCCGCCGCGTACTTCGAAGCGAAGGAGAAGGCGGCCGGTTCGCAGGCCAAGTGGGAGAAGCTGCACGCCGAGTTGTACCGGCTCCTCTCCCCCGCCGTCGCCCGCTTCACCCCGCTCCTGGAGAGCGAGGACGAGGACGACGTGGAGACGGCGGAGGACTTCCGCGCGGACCTCAACGACTACGTGCGCAAGTACGGCTTCCTCGCCCAGATCGTGCCCTACCGCGACGCCGAGCTGGAACGCCTGCACCTGTACGGCCGCTACCTCCTCAACCGGCTCCCGCGCCGGGCGGACGGCGGCGTCGACATCGGCGAGATCGACCTCAGTCACCTGCGGGTCGAGAAGACGGGCGAGCACGACGTCTCCCTCTCCCCCGAGGGACCGGCCGAGCTCAAGGGATTCGGCGACGGTACGGGCGGGGCCGCGGAGGCCGAGAAGTCGCTGCTCTCCGAGCTGATCGACCAGTTCAATGCCAAGTTCGGCACGGACTTCACGGAGGAGGACGTGCGGAAGCCGTTCGACGAGGCTTTGGCCGAGGGCAAGGTGCGGGCCGCCGCCGTCGTCAACGACGAGAACAACTTCGGCAAGGTCTTCGACAAGGTCTTCGCCGACAAGATGGCCGACCACATCGAGTCGACGGCCGGCATGGGACGGCAGTACTTCGGCCCCGACAAGACCTTCCGGTCCAACCTGGACCGCAGCGCCCGTCGGGCGGCCTGGCGGATGATCCGCCGCGACGAGGGCGTGGACGAATAGTCGCCCCTTACGCAGGAGGGCCCCGCCACGCGCCGCACGGGCGATGCAGTGGGGCCCTCAGACCGTTCTGTGCCTCAAGCCTCCGGCCGTCGGACGAACGCCGCCCATGCCTCCGGGCTGAGCACCACTATGGGGCCCTGAACCTGCTTCGAGTCGCGTACAAGCACGTTCGTGGGCATTGAGGCAACCTCCAGGCATTCGCCGCCTTCAGCTCCGCTGTAGCTGCTCTTGAACCAAGTCAGCTCCTGTGCGGCACTGGCATCCGTGGTCTTCATAGCTCTCCCAGCCGCTTCTCGACGAACCGCAGGGACTCTCGTGGTGTGAGAGCCTGCGACCGGATGATTCCACAGCGAGCTGCGACGGAACGCACCTCCTCGCGATCCGTCATGAGGATGCTGCGTCCCTGCACTTCCAGGTAGGCGACCTGCTCACCCCCCTTGCGGGTGAGCAGAGTGAACGGCCCGTCCACCCCTGCGTTGTCCTCTTGGTCGATCGGCATGACCTGGATCTCCACGTTGCGCTTCTGCCCGACCAGGAGCACTCGTTCAAGCACACCGCGCAGGACGGACGCCCCGCCGAACGGCTTGCGCAAGACCTGTTCCTCGATCACGAAACTCAGCAGCGGAGCAGGCCAACGGTTGAAGATCTCCTGCCGTGCCAGCCGAGCCGACACCCGCTGCTCGATGATGTCCTCGCTGAGCAACGGCCGACGCATGCTGAGGAGGGCTCGCGTGTACTCCTCCGTCTGGAGAAGCCCGGGCACCGCGCTCACGGCGAAGACGAACAGCTCCAGCGCTTCGGCCTCCAACCTGGCCGCATCCCGGAAGAACGCCGGATACTGCGCCCGCGCCACCTCCTCCTTCATCGCCAGTAGCAGTCCACCCGCGTCCAGCACCGGGTCCGCCTGGTCGATGAACCCGGGCTGCGGGATCCGCCTCCCCTGCTCGAAGGACGCCACCGACTGTGCCGCGTACCCGACCCGGTTGCCGAACTCCGTCCGGTCCATCCCCGCCCGGATCCGCAACAGCTTCAACTGCCGGCCGAACGCGACCATCACCCCCGACCCGGGCTCGTCCTCGGGCCGTCCCCCGTGCTCCGGGCCCGCCGCGCGCCCCGCTCCCGAACCCGCCTCGTCGTCCTGCGTCATCGTCGCCACCGCCTGTCCCACGTACGTACACGCCGTGCGCCGTCGCGTACAACCACCTCACGACGGCGCGTCACCCCTGGTCACGCTACGCCACGAGTCGTCACCGTGGAGGCATGACCAGCAACCCCTCACCCCTCCCCGTACGCATGGCGCGCCCCGCCCAACCCCGCTTCACCTGGCACCACTTCACGATGCGGTTCAGCTCCACACCGCGCAGTGCCCGCCTCGCCCGGCACTTGGCCGGCGAGCGGCTCGACACCTGGGGCGTCCCGTACGGGAGCGACGCCCACGACGTGTTGACGCTGATCGTGGCGGAGCTCAGCGCCAACGCCGTCAGCCACGGACTCGTACGGGGACGGGACTTCCGCCTCCGGCTCTCCGCCGAGGGCACGACCGTACGCGTGGAGGTCACCGACACCCGTGGCGAACGCCTCCCCGCGCTCACCGAACCCTCCGTTCCCGACCAGGAAGGCGGCCGAGGTCTGCTCCTCGTCGCCGCCCTGGCCGACGACTGGGGCTGGTCCCCCCGCACCGACGGCCCCGGCAAGACCGTCTGGGCCTCGCTGGACGTACGGCCGCTCTGATCCGGCGCCCGGCGTTACCCGATCTCCACCACCCGCGCCCACGCCGGCGGCCGGGGAGGGACGTAGTCGGGGTTGTCCTCGTTCCAGGAGCCGCGCCGGTGGTCTCTCGGGAACAGGCCGATGACCGTGCGGCACGCCGGCTGAGCGCTCGGCCACGGCGTCTGGCCGTCCGTCAGGACGACGATGGCTTCGGGGCGGGGATGGGACCGCAGCGCCTTGGCGAAGCCCGTACGCAGGTCCGTGCCGCCGCCGCCCACCAGCGGGATGCCCTCGGCCTGGCACAGCGGGTGGACCACCCGGGTCGCCGCGTCGCACGCGAGGACGGTGACCAGGTCGCGGCGGCCGCCCACCGCGCGGGAGATGGCGGCGACTTCGAGGAGGGCGCTGCCCAGTTCGGCGTCGCTGACCGAGCCGGAGGTGTCGATGACGACGGAGACCCGGGGCGGTCTGCGGCGGAGGCTCGGCAGGACGACGCCGGGCAGGCCGGTGGAGCGGCGCGCGGGCCGCCCGTAGCTGTAGTCCTCCCCCGCGCCCGGGCCGGAGGCGGCCGAGCGGACGGCGGCGCCCAGCAGCTCCCGCCAGGGCTGCGGCGGGTGGAACGCCTCCTCCGCCCACCGCTTCCATCCCTTCGAGGCGTTGCCCGGCCGGCCGGTGATGCCCTGCGCGACCCGGAAGCGGACGGCGTCCTGTTCGTGTGCGCTGAGCCCGTGCGCGCCGTCCGGCCCCAGGTCCCATTCCCTCTCCAGGCCGTCGGCGCCGCTTCCGCAGTCCAGCCAGGCGAGGTCCTGGGTACGCGGGCCGAGGCGGAACTGGTACAGGTAGTCCTCCATGAGCTCGCCTGACTGCAGGTGCAGCGTCGACGGGTAGACGGCGCCCTTCGGCCGGGCCAGGCCGTCGCCGTACACGTCGTCGTTGATCTCGCAGTCGGCGGCGATGTTCATCCGCAGCCGGTCCCCCGGGCCGGTCAGCCCGCGCTGCCGGGCGACCCGGTCGCTGCGCCCGTGGTGGTCGCGCAGCAGGTGCGACACCTCGTGGACCCAGACCCCGGCCAGCTCCTCCACCGGAGTGCGGGCCACGAAGGACGGGGAGACGTAGCACCGCCAGTACCGGTCGACGGCCATGGTCGGAACCTCCCGCGACTCCACGGTGTGCAGGGCGAACAGGGCCGTGGCCAGATAGGGGCGGGCCCGGGCCGCCTGGAGGCGGGCGGCGAAGAGTTTGTCCAGGTCCAGGTCCAGGTCGAGCGCGCCCGGCGCGTCCGCCGTCGTCATCGGCCCGCCTTCGCCCCGACGCGGGCCACCCGGTCCGCCGCCCGGTCCGCCCGCTGGGACAGGGAGACCACTCCGGCGAGGTGCTCGATGGCGGCCGGTACGTCCCAGTCCTCCCGGCGCAGCGAGGCGAGGGTGGTGGCGGGGACGACCACCAGGTCGGGGGCTCCGGTCTCCAGCGCCCGGACGAGCAGCGCCCACGCCGCGTCCCAGCGTGCCCGGTCCGGGCGGGTACGCACCGCGGCGACGACCCCGTCGAGTGCGGCCTGCCGGAGATCGCCGCGCTCGGGCAGGACGGCGCCCGCCGGATCGGCGAGGAGGTCCTCGGGGTCGGGAAGTTCCATCCGGTCCAGGCTCGCCAGCAGTTCGAGGCCCGGGCCGTCTCCCACCGTTCCCCTGACCAGCAGGGACAGCACCTCCCGGGAGGAGCCGGCGGCGGTCGCGAAGGCGATCAGGTTCAGCGTCATGTCCCAGCTGCGCGGCGACGGCCACGGGCCGCCCCGGCGGGTCTCCGTGGTGGGCAGCCGGTGGACGAGCGTGGGGCGGGCGGAGAGCAGCCCGCACACGGCGCGCCGGGCGAAGTCCACGGCCTCGGGCAGCCTTTCGGGGTCGAGGCGGGGCATCGTCGCGCGGGGCCAGGTGCCGGCGAGGCCGCGTACGACGACCTCGTGATTGTGGGTCCACTGGAGGTGGACGAACCGGTTGGCGAGCGGCGGGCTCAGCTCCCAGCCGTCGGCCGCCGACGAACGCGGGTTGGCCGCCGCCACGATCCTTACGCCGGGCGGGAGCCGCAGTGCACCGATGCGCCGCTCCAGGACGAGGCGCAGCAGCGCGGCCTGGACGGCGGGCGGTGCGGTGGAGAGCTCGTCGAGGAACAGCAGGCCCTTTCCCGCCCGTACGAGGCGGACGGCCCAGTCCGGCGGGGCCATCGGCACGCCCTGTTCGGCCGGGTCGTCGCCGACGATGGGGAGCCCGGAGAAGTCGGACGGCTCGTGCACGCTGGCGATCACGGTGGTGAGCGGCAGGTCCAGAGAGGCGGCGAGCTGGGTGAGGGCCGCGGTCTTGCCGATGCCCGGCTCGCCCCACAGCAGGACGGGCAGGTCGGCGGAGACCGCCAGGGTCAGCGCCTCCAGCTGGATGTCGGGGCGCAGCTCGGTGGTGGTGCCGCGAAGCATGCTCATCAGCACTTCTGCGACGGCGAGTTGGGAGCCGGGAGCGGAGTCCGTGGGCGCGGAGGACAGGGTGTTCGTGGGCATGGGTGATCACCTGAGGGTGTGCGAGAGGGCGGATGGGAGGGGGCGGCCTTGGGAGCGCGGCAGCGGCCGCGGAGGCTACGGGTTCAGCTGATGGTGGTGTGGCGCGGTCGACGGGCCCGGCGCGGGCGGGGGTCGACGATGCGGCGGGGGTCCGTGCGGCGGCGGATCGGGCCGGGGCCGAGCAGGTCGGCCCGGAACAGTCCGTAGGTGATCCGCCGTCGGGCCGCGGCTTCCAGTTCGTCCCGCAAGGGGCCATCGCGGAGCACTGCCTCGGGACCGAGGAGCCCCTCGACGACGGCGAGCGCGCCGGCGATGTCCCCGTGATCGAGGCGTTCGCGCACACCGGTGAGGCAGTCGGGCCTTCGGTGTGCTTCGTCGATCGCCTGGAGGCAGGGCAACGGCGTTCCGGTGAGGGCGACCAGCAGTTCTTCACGGCGGATCTCGGCCGGGTCGTGGTCCAGCGGAGCGAGGGCCCCGTCGACCAGGCCGATCCGGTGCTGCGATCCCCGGCAGTCCACCAGGCGCACGGCCCCGGTCCGGTCGCCGGTACGTGAACGGGCCGCAGCGGAAGCCGATGCCGGGAGGTCCGGCACGAGCGCCCGCGCGACCAGCGGGTGCAGTTGGCCGGGCTCGATCGCCCCGGTACGGAGCAGGTCGAGGTCGGGCAGCACCCACGTGGCCGCGTCCGGCAGCACGGGTGCCGTGGACGAACCCGGGTCCGGCAGCGCCGCCGCGATCCGCGCGACCGGCGTGCCAGGGCCGTTCTCGTCTGCCTCCATGCGGAGAAGCAGTCGGCGTCGGCCGCCCAGTCGCACACTCACCGTCCCGCCCGGTCCTCGCCCCTCCGCTCGGAGCAGGGTCGCCGCCTCCGCCGCCCACCGGTCGACGGCACAGCGGCGGTCCGGTGGCACGACGGCCCACAGGTCAGGGTCAACTGGCTGCCTGGAGTTTCCGGTTGACGGGGCGTCGGTTCCGGAGCGGAGCGGCAGTTCATCGGCCCTGCGCGCATCCCACAGGTGGCGGTGCAGATCGAGGCGGAAGCGGCGGTTCGGATGAGGGTGGGGGTGACGGCGGGCGGTGGGCTCGGTGTGCGAGCCGTCCCACAGCGCGAGGCTGATCCGCTGCCCGGCGTCCGCCCAGGCGGGCGGGGTCCGGACGACCAGGTGCAACGGGCCCGGCCCGTCGCGCTCCGCTGGGTCGTAGCGGGCCAGGTCGATCGTCAGCCCCGGGCGCAGCAGCCCGTGCGGGGCGACTCTCGGCATGTGCCAGCGCAGCAGGTCGGGTGCCAGGTGGCGTAGGTCCGCCCGGATGCGGGCGGCGAGGGCCCGGCCGTGACTGCGTGCCACGGAGCGGAGTTGGAGATCGACGTCGACGCCTGCCGCGGCGCACGCTCCTGCCCAGTCCCCGGCCTCGCGGCGGGCGGTCGCAGCCTCGATCATCGAGGCCGGCACGGCGAACTCGCGCACGCGCGGCCAGAAGGAGGGGAAACGCAGAGTGGACGGGTGGGAATCCCGGTTCGCGGTCGAAGTGAGCATCAGCACTCACCTTGCGCGGACGGGTCCCCCAATCTGTTCATGGAGTGAGTCATCGCGGGGAGCTTAGCTCCGGTGACCGGGATCCGCCAGAACTTTCTTCGCCGACGGAGCGACGCCCGGACGAAGACGGGACGCCCGCACGGCCCTGAGCAGCACTAACGAGCCACTTCGGTGACCGGAACAAGACGGCTCATCCCTCGCTGCGCGCCTCCGGTGGACCTGGAACACCCCCACCGGCCAGACTCGTCCCCAACCATGCCGTGGTCGGCCCCCTGCACGTCGACCGCATCCGCACAACCCCGGGGGAACGGTGTCACCACAGGCGATCGCCGGTCGGTACGAACTGCTGGAAGGGCTCGACAGCGGTGGCATGGGCGACGTGTGGCGCGGCTACGACGCCGTGCTCGACCGGCCCGTCGCCGTGAAACTGATCCGACAGCAAGCCGTTCTCGGCTCGCCGCAACTGGCCGAGGAGTTCGCGAAGCGCTTCCGTCGCGAGGCCCGCATCACCGCCAAGATCCGGCACACCGGAGTTCCCCAGGTGTACGACGCGGTGCTGGACGACTCGTTCGAGCGGCTGTACCTGGTCATGGAGCTGGTCGACGGGGTGGCCCTGTCCTCGTACATCCACCCGGAACGTCCGCTGCCGGTCAGCTGGGCGGCCGCAGTCGCCGCGCAGGTTGCGACCGTGCTGTCGTACGCACACGAAGTGCCGGTCATTCACCGCGATTTGAAGCCGGGCAACATTCTGGTCGCCCGGGACGGGACCGTGAAGGTCCTGGACTTCGGGATCGCGGCGATCCTGCGAAGCGACGCCACCAAGCTCACCGCCACCGGCACCCCGATCGGGACCTACCAGTACATGGCGCCGGAGCAGGTGCGGGGCGGGCGCACGAGCACGCAGACCGACCTGTACGCGCTCGGCTGCATCCTCCACGAGCTCCTCTGCGGAAGTCTGTTGTTCAGCGGTGCCAGTGAGTACGTGGTGATGTCTCAGCATGTCAACGCGGCACCCACCCCGCTGCGGACTCTGCGCCCCGACGTACCCGAGGCACTTGAGGACCTCGTCCTGCACCTGCTGCTCAAGGCGCCGGAGGCCCGGCCTGCGGATGTGCAGGAGGTGTACGAGCGGCTGCGGCCCTTCCTGCCGCCCCCGGGTCAGCAGCCCTCGCCGGGTGAGGAGCGGTGGAACGGTGCGCCCGACCCGACCGGGATCTTCCGCAACCCGTACGCCCCGCGCGCCCGCGCCGGTGAAGGCCGCCGTCCCACGCCCACCACCGTTGACCCGGGCGTCGCAGCCGCCGTGCCCGTCCCCGTACCGGAGCAGCTGCGTGCGGAGATCGAGGAGGCTTACCAGCATTCCGACGCGCTGCTGGAGGAGGAGCGGTACGCCCAGGCCGCCGAAGTGCTCGGAGAGCTGATCGAGCCGGCCGCCCGCGCTCTCGGTGAGGAGAGCAGGAGAGTGCTGGGTCTACGGCGGCAGCGGGCCGCGATCCGGCTGCTCGGCGGAGACTTCCGGGCGGCGCTGCCGGAGTTCGAGGCCCTCGCCGATGCCTACGCGCGGACCGACGGGCCGACGGGGGAACGGGCCCGCGGCTGCCGCGCGCAGGCTGCCCGGTGCCGGGGCGAGCTCGGACAGGTGACCGACGCGCTGGCCGCTCTGCGCAGCGTCCTCGAAGTGGTCCGAACCGTCGACGGCGACGTCAGCGACGAGGCGGTCGAGCTGCGGCGGGACATCGGGATGCTCCTGCTTGCCCAGGGGCAGGCCGCCGAGGCCGAGCGGATCCTCACACCGCTCTACGACGACCTGTGCCTGGTGTTCGGCGCCGACGACGAGATGACGGAGGAGGTCGCCGAGGCCCTGGCCCTGATACGTCTCGACCTCGACGGGACCGCGGGCTGAGTGCCCGGTCTGCTGTCGTTTCCCCCTTGCCCCACCCCCTCGCTCCGTTCCGCCCGCACCACGGGAGAGTCCGCCCATGCCCCACCTCGCGTTCGACATCGGTTTCTGTTCCCAGCTCGGCAAGCTTCAAGGGACTGTCAAACAAGGGGTGTTCGACGCCTGGGAGAAGTTCGAACGACTCACGCTCGACCAGTTGTTCAAGGACCCGGGGCTGAAACTCGAGTCGCTGAAGCGCGCTCGCGATCCGCACATCCGCACCATCCGCATCGACCAGGGGACGCGGGGCGTGGTGCTCGCGCCCGACAGCGGTGACACCTACGTGCTGCTCCGGGTGATGCCGCACGACAAGGCGATCGACTGGGCGATCAAGCAGAAGGCGAGCGTCAACACCGTCACCCGGGCGGTGGAGATCCGGGACATCGCCATGCTGGACGAGCTCACACCTGCCTACGAGCGGATCGCTCCGGCTGCCGATCAGCGACTGTTCACCAAGGTGTCCGACGGAGACCTCGCGGCGCTGGGCATCGACGAAACCACGCTGCGTCAGGCCCGTGCACTCACCGATGTGGAGCAGCTGGAGGTCTTCGCCCCCTATTTCCCGCAGGACCAACGTGAGGTCCTGGAGTACCTGGCGGCAGGATTCAGCGTGGAGGAGGTGTGGCGGGATGTCGTCTCCGTCAGTCTCGCCCAGGTCTCGCCGGGTGACGCTCCTGTGGACACGGACGACTTCGCCACGGCCATCCACCGCACGCGTACCCGCATCGCGCTGGTGACCGCGTCCGAGGAGTTGCGGGACATCCTGGGCAAGCCGTTCGCGGCCTGGCGGGTGTTTCTCCACCCCTCCCAGCACCGGATCGCCTATCGGGCTTCGTACTCCGGCCCCGCACAGGTCACCGGTGGCCCGGGCACGGGGAAGACCGTCGTCGCGCTGCATCGTGTGCGGCATCTCCTGGGGCACCTGCGCGATGGCGATCGCATCCTGCTGACCACGTACACGAACGCGCTCGTGGCCGCGCTGCGGAGCGGACTGGCCTCCCTGGTGGAGGACGAGACGCTGCGCGACCGTGTCGACATCATGACGGTCGACGCGTTCGCGGGTCGTGTCGTGTCCACCTCGCGGCGCCCCCTGCGGGGCGGCGAGGAAGAGCCGCGGTGGGAACAGGCCGCGCGGGCGACCGGATTCTCGGGGACGGGACAGTTTCTGGCACAGGAGTACAAGCACGTCGTCCTGGCGCAGAATCTGCGCACCCTGGAGGAGTACGAGGACTGTGAGCGGCGAGGCCGGGGCAGCGCCCTGCCGATCACCTCCCGCGCGCTCGTTTGGCGCACAGTCGAGAAGTTCACCGGCCGTCTGACAGCCGACGGGCTGCGCACCTACCTCGGCACCTGTGCGGAGGCAGCGGATCTGCTGGAGTCCGGCGGCCCGCGCTATCGGCACGTCGTCGTCGACGAGGCACAGGACCTGCACCCCGTGCAGTGGCGGTTGCTGCGGGCGGCCGCCCCGTCCCGCCCGGACGACCTGTTCATCGCGGGCGATCCGCACCAACGGATCTACGACTCGAAGGTGTCGCTGAAGGCCGTCGGAGTGAGGGTCGCCGGCCGGTCGACGAAGATGCGCAAGAACTACCGCTCCACCCACGAGATCCTCAGCTGGTCAACGGCTCTGCTGGTCGGGCGGCCCTTCGAACAGCTCGCCGATGACGCGCGGAACGAGACCCTGCTGGGCTACCGCTCGTCTCTTCACGGCACACGGCCCGAGATGCTCGGAGCGGAATCGGAGGCAGCGGAACTGGAAGGACTCGTGGAGCGGGTGCGCGGCTGGCTCGACAGCGGGATCGCCGCAGGCGAGATCGGGGTCAGCGCCCGGTTCAACAAGAACGGAGACAAGGCGGTAGAGCGGCTCAGGCAGGCCGGCATTCCCGCGGCTCGCTTGCGAGGTGACAGCATTGCCGAGGCGGATGCCGTCCAGGTCGGCACCATGCATGCCTTCAAGGGACTGGAGTTTCGCTGTGTCGCGGTCATCGGTGCGTGTGTCGGCGCCCTCCCGTTCCCCAAGGCGGTTACCCCGGCCGAGGTCGACCGCCTTCAGCACGCCGCCGATCTGCTGGCGGAACGTTGTCTGCTCTTCGTGGCGTGCACGCGTGCTCGGGACGATTTGTACGTGTCGTGGACCGGGGAGCCCAGTGCATTCCTGGTGGAGGCCGGGGTGTGAGAGCAACTGCGGTGCCGCATCACCGTCCCCCTGGTCCCGCCGACCTCCACAACCCCCTTAGTAACAGACCGTCTTCCCCTGAGAACCATGCGTAGCTAGGCTCCGTCTGACACAACCCGGGGGGAATATGTCAGAAGGGCTTTACGGTTGGCTGCTGGCCGCCGTAGCGGAGTTCGGCCGTCAGTCGAAGACCAAGTTGTCCGGTGGTGGCAGCGAGGAAGCCGCGATCCGTGGGCCTCTCGAAAACTTGCTGCGGGCGGTCGGCGAGCGGCACAACCAGCACGAAGTCACCTGGCACGACGAGTACCGCATCGCGGACCTGGGTGTCCGCCCGGACTACGCCATCCGCGCAGGCGGTGACCTGACGGGCTACATCGAGCTCAAGAAGCCTGCGTTGTCGGTCGATCCGGACACCTTCAACAAGGCGAACCGCGAGCAGTGGGAGAAGCTCCGGAATCTGCCCAACCTGCTCTACTCCAACGGGACAGAATGGCGTCTGTTCCGCGACGGGCGGCAACTCGGCGAGACCGTCCGGTTCGTCGGCACTCTCAGGAATGCGGGAGACCGGCTGGCGCCCGGCGATCCAGCGGCATTCGATGCCCTGTTGAAGCTGTTCCTCAACTGGAAGCCGCCCCGCATCTCCAACGTGTCCCGCTTGGTCCAGCATCTGGCCCCGCTGTGCAGGCTTCTGCGCTCGGCCGTGCTGGAGCAGCTGTCAGCCGAGGCCCGATCGTCTGCCCCCGACGACGACCTGCGAGCCCGGCCGTTCACCGGGCTCAAGAACGAGTGGCGGCGGCTGCTCTTCCCCTCCGCCGACGACGCCACCTTCGCCGACGGCTACGCCCAAGCGGTCACCTTCGCGTTGCTCCTCGCCCGCTCGGAGGGCGTACGCCTGCAAGGGGTCGGGTTACATGATGTCGGCCGCAGTCTCAACGCGGATCACGCGCTCATGGGCCGGGCACTTCAGCTCCTCACCGACAACGTCAACGAGCGTTTCAGCGTGACGCTCGACCTCTTGCAACGGACGATCGCCGAGGTCGACTGGCCCGCGATCAGGGCGGGAAACCGGGATGCCTATCTGCATCTTTATGAACACTTCCTCACCGTGTACGACCCGGAGTTGCGGCAGAAGAGCGGCTCGTACTACACGCCGCACCAGGTGGTGGAAGAAATGGTTCGTCTCACCGAGGACGTGCTGCACACCCGCCTCGGCCAACAGGCCGGGTTCGGTGAGCAGGAGGTACACATCGTGGACCCGGCCATGGGCACGGGCACGTATCTGCACACCATCATCGACCGGGTGGCCGAGCAGGCCGCGGAGCGGTCCGGACCCGCCATGGCGACGGACGCAATCTCGCGCCTCGCCTCGCGTCTCTATGGCTTCGAGTTGCAGATGGGGCCCTTCGCCGTTGCCGAACTACGGACATCGGACCTCCTGAAACGCCACGGGGCAGCTCTACCCGAAGGCGGACTCAGCCTCTTCGTCACCGACACCCTCGACAACCCCTTCGTCGAGGACGAGTACCTGACCCACGACGCGTTGGCCGCCTCCCGGCGCCACGCCAACAGGATCAAGGCCAGCACGCCCGTCAACGTGGTGATCGGCAACCCTCCGTACGACGACAAGGCCGAAAACCGCGGCGGCTGGGTGGAAAAGCGCAGCCACGGCCAGGATGCACCACTGCTGGACGGCTTCCGGCTGCCGGGAAACGGCCGCTACGAGCACGTACTCAAGAACCTGTACGTCTACTTCTGGCGTTGGGCAACCTGGAAGGTGTTCGACGCACACCAGAACGACCGCCACGGCGTGGTCTGCTTCATCGCCCCGTCCGGGTGGACCACGGGTCCGGGCGGACGGGGCATGCGGAGCTACCTGCGCCGGACATGCGACGAGGGCTGGATCATCAATCTCTCGCCCGAAGGCCACCGCGCCGACGTAGCCACCCGCGTCTTCCCCGGCGTCGCCCAGCCTCTCGCCATCTGCGTCTTCGTCCGTCGAGCCGGGGAACCGGCGGAGAAGACCGGCCGTCAGGCGCGGGTGCACTACCGTGCCGTGGTCGGCAGTCGCGACGAGAAGTTCCGGCAGCTGCGTGACATCCGGCTGGACGACGCGGGGTGGAGGGACACACATACCGAGAAGGTCCTCCCTTTCACGCCACTCACGTCATCGGGCTGGCAGGACTTCCCCACCCTCAACGACCTGCTGCCATGGGGCAGTCCCGGAATCAAGACGAACCGTTCCTGGGTCTGCAGCCCCTCGGCGGAGACCCTCAGGCGCAGGTGGGCACGACTGGTGCGCGAGGCCGACCCGGCGGACAAGTCGACGCTGTTCAAGGAGACCCGCGATCGCGACCTGATCAGCAGACGCGAACCACTCCCCGGATTGCCCAGCCGCTCCCGCACAGTCGGAAACGAGACCGACACCCGTCCCGGGCTGGCCCGTGTCTCCCTGCGCAGCTTCGACCGGCAGTGGCTCATCGCCGACAACCGTGTCATCGACTATCCGCGGCCCAGCCTCTGGGCGTCGGTCCACCCCGACCAGCTCTTCCTCAACCAGCAGTCGTCGCACGAGATCGATTCCGGCCCGGCCGTCGTAGCCACCCACCTCATACCAGACACACACCACTTCAACGGCCGCGGCGGCCGGGTCATGCCTCTCCTGCATCCCGACGGCTCACCCAATGTCCCTGCGGGCCTGTTGTCCCTCCTCTCACGCAGTACGGGCACGGGGCCGGTGAGCGCGGCGGACCTTGCCACGTACATCATGGCCGTCACCGCGCACAGTGCCTTCACGGAACACTTCGCGGAGGAACTGCTCACGCCGGGCGTACGTCTGCCGCTGACCCGGGACCCGGAACTGTGGCAACAGGCGACCGCGCTCGGGACGGAGATCCTGTGGGCATCGACATACGGAGAGCGGTGTGCCGATCCGGAAGCCGGGCGTCCCCGTGGCGATGTCCGGTTTCCCGCGCGGGATCCGCGGCAGGTGCGCTACGAGACGAACATCGGCCGCGACGTCCCGGACCGCATCCGGTACGAGGCGGAGACACGGACGCTGTACCTGGGCGGCGGTTCGTTCGCTCCCGTGCCCGAGGCCGTCTGGGAGTACCACGTGGGCGGCATGAAGGTCGTGAACAAGTGGTTCGGGTACCGGAAGGCGAAGCCGACCAGCAAAAGGACGAGCCCGTTGGACGATCTGCACGTGGAGAGCTGGCCGACCGAGTGGACGGAGGAATTGCTCGACCTTCTCTCCGTACTGCGTCGCCTCACCGACCTGGCCACGGTGCAGCGAGACCTTCTCTCCGAGATTCTGGCGGGGCCCCTCTCCACACGTGACGAGCTGTCGGCGGCCGGCGTACTGCTCGGGCGGGAAAGCGACCGGAAGCCACGCCATCACCCTGCCGACACCCTCTTCACGACGGCCCCCACCTCTTAGCAGCCCACCCTGACTCACGCTGTCCGCCGGGGCTCCCGCATGGCGTCGGCGAACGACAGGGAGCCCTCAGCCAGGAGGCGTACGTTCCGTGCGAACCACGGCGCGGAGGGCTCATGGGCTGCCGCGAACCTGGCCACTTCGCTCAGCCGGAGCTCCAACAACTCCTGCAGGCGCCGGTAGTGGAGGGCGACCCCAAGATCGGTTACCACCAGCAGATCGCCGCTGAGTTCGGCCAGCTTCATCCAGGTGAGAAGGGCGGAATCAGCCGGGAACAGCTGCGGGTCGAGACCGCGTGCTGCGGCCGTCGCCGTGCTGTCGGCGCCGTGGGACGGGTCGGTCATGGGGGCGGAGACCAACTCGCCCAAGAGCTGCCACTGCGCAGCCGTGAGGTCCACGTGTGGCAGAGGGGCTGGAGAGTACATGCCGTCATGCCTAGCACATGGAGGCGTCTCGGCCGGCCGAAGCCGGCCGGACGCACAGACTCGGAGCGGCATTCGACCTGGTGTCAGAAGAACACCCCGCACCGCAGCAGCACATTCGCGTACGGCCTCGCCTCCCCCGTGCGGACCACCAGGCGGGCCCTCGCCGTCAGCGCCTTCAACTCGTCGTGCGGGACCAGTTCCAGCCAGGGGAAGTGGGTGTCCAGGAGCGCCGAGGCCGCCGGGTTGGCCTCGCGGGTCTCCTCCGCGGCCGTCGCGCCCTCGACGACCAGTTCGTCGAGCAGGCCGTCCAGTACCTCGGCGAACGACGGGGTGCCCGCGCGGAAGGCCAGGTCGACGACGCGGGGGCCGGAGGGTATCGGCATGCCGGCGTCGCAGACCAGGACGGTGTCGCCGTGGCCGAGTTCGGCCATCGCGCCCGCCAGGTGGCGGTTGAGGATGCCCGACTTCTTCACAGCGCGTCGACCTCCTCCAGCGTCGGGAACGACTCCTGCGCCCCTCGTGCCGTGACCGCCGCCGCGCCCACCCGTACGGCGAAGGCCGCCGCCTCCCGCAGGTCGTCGCCCCGGCCGAGACGCCAGGCGAGGGCCGCCGTGAACGCGTCCCCGGCGCCCGTGGTGTCGACGGCCTCGACCTTCGGGCTGACGAGCTGGTCCAGGGAGCCCGTACGGCTGTCCGCCACCAGGGCCCCGGCGGCGCCCAGGGTGATGACGACCGAGCGCGGGCCGAGCGCGAGCAGGGCCGGAGCCCAGTCGTGCGGCCCCTCCCCCGCGTCCTCACCGAGGATGTACCGCGCCTCGTGCTCGTTGACCACCAGCGGATCACAGGCGGCGAGCACCTCTCCGGGGAGCGGGGCGGGCGGCGACGGGTTGAGGACGAGCCGGGTGTCCGGCCCCCGGCCGCGTACCGTCTCGGCGACCGTGTCGAGCGGGATCTCCAGCTGTACGGAGATGACCCGGGCGGCGGCCAGCAGCGGGGCCGCCGCCCGGACGTCCTCGGGGGTGAGGCGTCCGTTGGCCCCCGGGGAGACCACGATGCTGTTGTCGCCCGAGGGGTCGACGGTGATCAGTGCGACGCCTGTGGGGGCTCCGCCGACCAGAACGCCGTCCGTGTCCACGCCCGCCGCGCGCTGGGTCTCCAGCAGCAGGCGTCCGTGGTCGTCGTCGCCGACCCGGGCGAGCAGGGCCGCCCTGGCGCCGAGGCGGGCGGCGGCCAGCGACTGGTTGGCGCCCTTGCCGCCGGGGTGTACGGCCAGGTCGGAGCCGAGGACCGTCTCCCCGGGCGCGGGGCGGCGCTCGACGCCGATCACCAGGTCGGCGTTGGCCGACCCGACGACCAGCAGGTCGTACCGGTCGTCGGGGGCGTTGTCGTGCATGGGCGTGCTTCCTGCTTTCGTCGGTCGGAACCGGTGGACGGATTCGGTGAGCGCGGCTCAGGAGAAGTCGGCGACATTCTCCCGGGTGACCACCTTGACCGGCACGTTCACCGTGCTCGCGACCTTCTCGTCCTTCGCTGCCTTGACCGCGTTCTGCACGGCGATCTTTCCGAGTTCGGCGGGCTGTTGGGCGACCGACGCGTAGAGCGTGCCGGCCTCGACCGCCTTCAGGCCGTCCGGGGTGCCGTCGAAGCCGACGACCGAGACGGACTTCCCCGCCTTGCTGCCGAGCGCCTTGACCGCGCCGAGCGCCATCTCGTCGTTCTCGGCGAAGACACCGGTCACGCCGGGGTGCGACTGGATCAGGTTCGTCATGACGTCGAGGCCCTTGGTGCGGTCGAAGTCCGCGGGCTGCTTGGCAACCACCTTGATGCCCGGGTAGGCCTTCAGCCCCTCGGCGAAGCCGGCCCCGCGCTCACGGCTGGCGGAGGTGCCCGCCGTGCCCTGGAGGATGACGATGCTGCCCTTGCCGCCGAGCTTGTCGGCCAGTGCGTCGGCCGCGAGCTTGCCGCCCGCCACGTTGTCCGAGGCGACGAGCGTCGCGGTCTCCGCCTTGGTGACGCCCCGGTCGGCGGCGATCACGGGGATGTCCGCCTTGTTGGCGCTGCGGACGCCCGGTCCGACGGCATCCGAGTCCACCGGGTTGACGATGATCGAGGAGACTCCCGAACTGGTGAAGTTCTGGAGCTGGTTGGCCTGTTGGGAGGCGTCGTTCTGGGCGTCGGTGACGGTCAGGTCGATGCCCGCCTTCTCCGCTTCCGCCTGTGCGCCTTCCTTCATCTGCACGAAGAAGGGGTTGTTGAGCGTGGAGAGGGACATGCCGACCCTCTTCGTGCCCCCGGACGAAACGGAGTTGAAGTAGGAGACGGCACCGACGACGAGGGCCACGCAGAGCGCCGCTCCGGCGAACTTGAGCGCGCCCCTGCGGCCCGCACCCGGTGCGCCGGGGGCCGTTCCGGCCGAGGATGCCGCCCCCGAACCTGCCTTGCGGCGCAGTGTGTCGAGCAGGACGGCCAGCGCGATGACGACGCCGATGACGACCTGCTGCCAGAACGCCGACACGGAGAGGAGGTTGAGTCCGTTGCGGAGGACGGCGAGGATCAGCGCGCCGATCAGGGTGCCGGACGCCTTGCCGACACCGCCTGCCAGGCTCGCCCCGCCGATGACGACGGCGGCGATGGCGTCGAGTTCGTACCCCTGGGCGGCCTGCGGCTGGGCGGAGACGAGGCGCGAGGCCAGGACGATGCCCGCGACGGCGGCGAAGAGGCCGGACAGCGCGTAGATGACGATCTTCTGGCGCTTGACGCGGAGTCCGGAGAGCCGGGCCGCCTCCTCGTTGCCTCCGATGGCGTACATCGAGCGGCCGATGAAGGTGCGGCCGAGGATCAGTGCGGTGATCAGGCCCATCGCGATCATTACGAGGACGGGTACGGGGAGCCGGCCGCCCAGGGTGTCACCGAGCCGTGAGACGGAGTCGGGGAAGGCGATCGGGCTGCCCTGCGAGATGACGAGCGAGAGGCCCCGGGCGATCGAGAGCATCGCCAACGTCGCGATGAACGGAGGGAGTTTGCCGTACGAGATCAGGGCACCGTTCACGAAGCCGCAGGCGATGCCGGTGACGATCGCGAGGACGACGGCCAGGACGACGGGGACGCCCGCCGATGTCGCCGACCAGGCGAGGACCGTCGCGGAGAGGGCCGCCACCGAGCCGACGGACAGGTCGATGCCCGCCGAGACGATGACGAACGTGACGCCGAACGCGAGGATGGCGGTGACGGCCGCCTGCACGCCGACGTTGAGCAGGTTCTGGGTGGTGAGGAAGTCGCTGGAGAGCAGCGACATCGCCACCACCAGGACGACCAGGGCGCTCAGCGCTCCGTTGTCGAGCAGGACGCGGCGTATCACGGAGGTGCCCCCTGCGCCCGTGTCGCTCTTGAGTGGCTCAGTGGCCACGGGGGCCCTCCTCTTCGTTCTTCGGTGCGGGGTGTTCGTGGGGCGGCCGGGTGGAGACCGCGAGGGCCATCACCGCGTCCTGGGTGGCTGCGTCGGCGGGGAGTTCCCCGGCGATCCGGCCCTCGGCCATGACGAGGACGCGGTCGCTCATGCCGAGCACCTCGGGCAGATCGCTGGAGATCATCAGAACGGCGTGGCCGGAGGCGGTCAGTTCGTTGATCAGCTGGTAGATCTCGACCTTGGCGCCGACGTCGATGCCCCGCGTGGGCTCGTCGAGGATGAGGACCCGGGTGTCGGCCAGCAGCCATTTGCCGATGACGACCTTCTGCTGGTTGCCGCCGGAGAGGGTGCGCACGTGCTGGCCGATGCCGGACATGCGGACGCCGAGCTGCTGCGCGATGCGGGCGGCGGCGGTGCGCTGGCCCTTCAGGTCGACGAGCCCGGAGCGGGTGGCGGAACGCAGGGTGACCAGGCCCAGGTTCTCCTGCACGGAGGCGTCGAGCACCAGCCCCTGTCCCTTGCGGTCCTCCGGTACGAGGCCTATCCCGGCACTCATGGCGGCGGGGACGTCGTGCCGGGCGAGGCGTTCGCCGCGTACGTCGACGGTGCCCGCGTCGTACGGGTCCGCGCCGAAGACCGCGCGCGCCACCTCCGTACGCCCGGCGCCGACCAGTCCGGCGAGGCCGACGACCTCGCCGGCGTGTACGTCGAAGCTGATGTCGTGGAAGACGCCGTTACGGGTCAGCCCCCGCACGGACAGCAACGCGTCGCCCGTGTCGGGGCGTTCGCGCGGGTACTGCTGCTCGATGCTGCGGCCGACCATGAGCTGGACGAGTTCGTCCTCGGGGGTGGAGGCGGGGACCTGGTCGATGCTGCGGCCGTCGCGCAGGACGGTGACGCGGTCGCCGAGCGCGGCGATCTCTTCGAGGTGGTGGGTGATGAAGACGATCCCGACGCCGTCCTCGCGGAGTTGGCGGACGATCGCGAAGAGCTTGTCGACCTCCTCTGAGGTGAGCACGGCGGTCGGCTCGTCCATGATCAGAACGCGGGCGTCCAGGCTGAGCGCCTTGGCGATCTCCACCATCTGGAGCCGGGCGATGCCCAGTTCACGGACCTTGGCGTCGGGGCGCACGTCGACGCCGACCCTGCGCAGCAGCTCCGCCGCGTCCTGGCGCATCCGACGGTGGTCGACGAGCCCGAAGCGGCGCGGCTGGCGGCCGAGATAGATGTTCTCGGCCACCGTCAGATCGGGGACGAGGTTGAACTCCTGGTAGATGGTGGCGATTCCGAGCCGTTCGGCGTCCTGCGCGCCGTCGATGCGGACCTCGCGGCCCTCAGCGAGGATGCGGCCGTGGTCGGGGCGGTAGGCGCCGGAGAGCATCTTGATGAGGGTGCTCTTGCCCGCGCCGTTCTCACCGAGCAGGACGTGCACTTCACCTCTGCGGAGGTCGAAGTCGACGTTGTCGAGCGCCACGACGCCGGGGAAGGTCTTGCGCAGACCTTCGATGCGCAGCAACTCGTCGGGCGCGGTGGTCGGTTGCTCCTCCGGTGCGGTCACCGGTCGCTCCTCTGGTTCGTTGCGGCCCCGCCGGACGAGCGGCGTACGACGAGGCGGGCGGGCAGGGTGACGGACTGCGGGGTCCGTCCTTCGATCAGGTCGGCCAGCGCGCGCACGGCGGCCCGCGCCAGGTCGGCGGTGGGCTGGGCGATGGCGGTGATCGGCGGATCGGTGTGGACGAACCACGGGATGTCGTCGAAGGCGGCGAGCGCGATGTCGTCGGGAACCCGCAGGCCGTGCGCCCGGATCGCGTCGAGCGCGCCGAGGGCCATCAGGTTGTCGGCGGCGAACACGACCTCGGGCGGCTCGGCCAGGGCGAGGAAGCGCTCGGTGGCCCGGCGGCCGCTGGCCGCCTGGAAGTCCCCCTGGCCGATATAGGCGTCGGGCAGGGCGAGCCCGAGCTCGCGCATCGCGGCCCGGAAGGCCTCGACGCGCTCGTTGCCGGTCGTGGTGGCGGCGGGTCCGGCGATGATGGCGAGCCGGCGGTGGCCGAGCCCGTGCAGATGCGCGACGAGGTCCTTGACCGCACCCGTACCGTCGGCCCGGACGACGGGCACGTCGATGCCGGGGATCCAGCGGTCGACGAAGACCATCGGGGTGCCGCTCAGGGCGACGTCCCGCATCAGCGGGGAGCCCCCGTCGGCGGGCGAGACGAGGAGCCCGTCGATCCTGCGGTCGATGAGCGTGCGGATGTGGTGGTCCTGGAGGTCGGGCCGCTCGTCGGCGTTGCCGATGATGACGCTGTAGCCGAGCGCGCGGGCCTCCTCCTCGACGAAGCGGGCCAGCTCGGTGAAGTACGGGTTGAGCACATCGCTGATGACCAGGCCGAGGGTGCGGGTCTGGGCGGTGCGCAGCGAGCGGGCCACCGCGTTGGGCCGGTAGCCGAGCGCCTCGACGGCGGCGAGGACACGGGTGCGCGCCTCTTCGCTGACGGACGGGTGGCTGTTCAGCACGCGCGAGACCGTGGCGGCGGACACTCCCGCCTCGGCCGCGACATCCTTGATGCTCGCCATGTCCGGACCACCTCCTTGTGGTTTCCGTACACCTCGAAACCCGGTGACCGACCGGTGGTGGACCGGTTCACGACGCCGTGGAATCGATTACACGCATGATTGGAATCGATTACATGGCCGAAATCAAGACCCTCTCCCGTGGCCGAGACCGGATCGTGACGGGAGGGGGTGGTCCGCTTCCGGTTCGCGGGTCACCGGTCGGCCGTTCGCGCAGAAGCCCTGGCCGAAGGCCGGAGGGAGCGCAGCTTGTGGGTCCCGCTCCCCCCACTTCGACGTTCTTGCCGCTGAACTGGCGGAGTTCGACCGCCTTCGTGACCGGGCGGCCCGGCCGCCGGACGGCGAATGACCGGTGCCGTCGTGGGTGGAGTGAGTACGGAGTCCCGCGCGGCTGAGTCATCCGCCTCATGCCCGGCGGCGGGGAGCGGCTGAGGATCAGGGCATGGACTCTCGCACCTGTGGCGCGCTCTACGGACCGGCCCGCATCGCTCCTCCGCCCCGACGCCCCGGTGTGGTGCTGCTTTCCGCGGTGCTGTGGCTGCTCACGTCGCTGTCCGTCTCCTGGCTGTGCGCGCTGGTCGGGATCGCAGCACTGTGGGGCGCGGCGTCGGGTGAGCCGGTCGGCGGCTTCCTGCTGTGCTGCTTCGCGGTCCTGTGCGCCGGCGCGGGCGTGCTCGTCGCGGTCTGCCGGGCACCGGCGGTCCGGCGTATGTCCGGTGATGTGCGCAGCCTGCTGCTGGGAGCGCTGGCCTGCCCGGTTCCTCTGGTCCTGGCGGTGGCCGTGTTCTCCGCCAGGTGACCCGCTCTGCGGCCCGCCGGGCACGCCCCTGCGTGAAAAAGCAGAAAACCCCACGCGAAGTGGGGTTTTCCAGTGGTGTCCGAGGGGGGACTTGAACCCCCACGCCCGATAAAGGGCACTAGCACCTCAAGCTAGCGCGTCTGCCATTCCGCCACCCGGACAAGGTGTCTGTCGTTCGCGGTGTGTTCCCCGCGGCGACATGGAAAACAATACCAGGGGTTCGGCGTGCCCTTCACCCGCATATCCGGTGGTCAGTGCGGTGCGAGCGTCGGCGGGCGGTCGGCCTCCCCGGTCCTCGGAGGTCGCGGGGCTACCTTCGCGTGCATGAGTGATCGCGGCTACCGCCGGCCCCGCCCGCTGTCCCCTCTGCGCGAGCACCTGCGCGACACGTTCTGGTTCGCCCCGACCGTGGGGTTCGTCAGTGTGTTCGTGCTGTGGTTCGCCGCCACCGCGCTCGACGACGCGCTCGTCGGACTGCTCCAGCGGGAGGAGGCGTACGACAAGCTCGGGGATCTCATCGCGTTCTCCCAGGACACGAAGACCGTCGTGACCGTCGTCAGCTCGGCGATGATGACGTTCATCGGTGTCGTCTTCAGCATCTCGCTGGTCGCGGTGCAGATGGCCAGCGGCCAGCTCACCCCCCGGGTGGTGCGGATCTTCGTCCGGAGCCGGATCAGCAAGCTCACGCTGACGGTGTTCCTGGCGACGTTCCTGTTGTCGCTGCTGGTGCTCTCCTCGTACGAGAGCGAGACGGACCCCCGCCGGGTGGTGTCGGTCCCGCTGGTGCAGGGCCTGCTCATGCTGGTGCTCGTCGGGACGAGTCTGGTGCTCTTCGTCGTCTACGTGAGTTCGACGCTGCGGCTGATGCAGGTGTGTCCGGTCGTCGACCGGATCGCGCGGGACTCGTTCCGGGCCCTGGGCGGGATGCCGCGGGGGCCTCGGGGGGACGGCGAGGTGGGGCCCGAGACGGCGCGCGTCGTGTACGAGGGGCGGGCCGGGGTGCTGCGGGATGTGAACACGGCGCGGCTGGTCCGGGCCGCGCGGCGGCAGGGGGTGGTGTTGCGGGTGATCCCCCGTATCGGGGACTTCGTCGTACCGGGGACGCCGATGCTCGCCGTTCACGGCGGGGCCGTGCCGCACCGGCTCCGGCTGCGGCACGCCGTCTCCGTCTCGGTGGAGCGCACCCTGCACCAGGACCTGGGGTTCGGGCTGCGTCAGCTCGCGGACATCGCGCTGCGGGCGCTCTCCACGTCCGTGAACGATCCGACCACCGCTGTGCAGTGCCTGGACCGGATCGTGCAGTTCCTCGCGGCCGTGGCGCGTCTGCCGCTCGGTACGGTCCACCACCGGGACCGGGCCGGGCGGGTGCGGCTCGTGCAGGACGGTCCGGACTGGGACGACCTGGTGGATCTCGCCTTCGAGGAGATCCGCTGGTGTGTCGCCGGCAGCCCTCAGGTCACGCGGCGGCTCATGGCCGGACTCGACGATCTGCTGGTGATCGTTCCCGAGGAGCGGAGGAGGTCTCTGGCCCGGCATCGTGAGCTGCTCGTCCAGACGATGGAGCGGGCGGTTCCGGTGGCCGCCGACCGCGCGTTCGCCCTCCTTCCGGACCGGCAGGGCATCGGGTAGGGGGAGGAACGTGTGCGGTGCTGCCCGGCCCGCCGGGATCTCTCCGGCGGGCCGGGCCTCTCGCGTCAGTCGCCGCAGCGGCCCTCGCGCAGCGAGTGCAGGTGCTCGCTGGACTTGCGGGCGAAGGCGAGCGAGTCGACCGGGTTGTCGTGCTCGGCCTGCCAGTGGTGGTAGGTCCGGCCGTGGTGGGTGCGCTTGGTGACCTTGGACAGGAACGCCTTGTAGTCGATGTCCCCGTCGCCCACGTCCGACATGCGGTAACCGTCACGGGTCGTCTCGTCGCGGACCCCGTCCTTGACGTGGAAGAGGGGGTAGCGGTTCGGGTACTTCAGGACGTACCGCAGCGGGTCGAGCGGGGCCGGGGTGCCGTCCACGCGCTTGCTGAAGCGGAACTGGGCGCAGTACGCCCAGTAGATGTCCATCTCCAGGTAGACGAGGTCCGGGTCGGTCTCGGCGAGCAGGACGTCGTAGAGGCGCACGTTCGGCTGGTCGGTCGCGAAGGAGAACTCCTCCGCGTGGTTGTGCTGGTAGAACTTCATGCCGCGCTTGCGGGCGGCCGCCCCGTACGTGTTGAAGTCCTCGGCCGCCCGCTTCCAGCCGTCCACCGTGGAGCCGTGGCGGAAGGGGCCGGAGGCGGTGCCGATGTGCTTGAGGCCGAGCGCCTGGGCGTCGTCGAGGACCTTCTCCAGGTTCTGGGCGAAGGTGTACGCGCCGGGGTTGTTGTCGTCGTAGTAGCCGACGTGGCTGCCGATCGGGTTGAGTCCGTGGTCCCGGGCCAGCCGCTTGAGCCGGTCCAGGGTGATGGGGCCGGCCGAGCCCTGGGTGTAGCCCGCGAGCTCGATCTCGTCGTAGCCGTACTTCTCCAGTTCGGCGAAGACCGGGGCGAAGCCCAGCGTGGAGATCTGGTCGCGGAGGCTGTAGAGCTGGATGCCGAGGCGGCCGGGGGGCAGGACCGGCTTGCCCTTGCCGTGGCCGTGGCCGTGCCCGTGGCCGTGCCCGTGGCCCTGGCTCCGGTCGGCTGCCTGGGCGCTCGCCGTGCCGATGATCGTGGCGGCGGTCGCTCCGGCGGCGACACCGAGGACGTTGCGGCGGCTCAGTCTGCGGGCGAGTTCGGTGTCCTTGGAGGTGCGGCTCATGTTCGGGTGTCTCCCTTGCTGACCTGACGGGGTGGGTGGTGCGGTGCGTGCGGTGCCGGGTGCGGGACAGGGATGGTCAGTGCAGTCCGGCAAGCTGGAGGAGCAGGGACTTCACTTCGGTGGCCCTGACCCGGTCGGTGAACGCGTGGGGGGTGGAGCAGAGGATGAGCGGACCTTCGTCGTCGCTCTCGGGGAGGCGGCCGTGGCTGCCGCGAACAGGTGAGGGGTCCAGGGGGACGACCGCCATGCGGTAGCGCATGCCGAGCTTCTTGCGGGCGACCGCCGTGACGGCCTTGACCCGGACGTAGGGGTCCTCGGGGTCCATGAAGAGCTCGACGGGGTCGTATCCGGGCTTGCGGTGGATCTCGACGAGCTGGGCGAAGTCGGGGGCGCGCGCGTCGTCGAGCCAGTAGTAGTAGGTGAACCACGCGTCCTTCTCGGCGACGGCCACCAGTTCGCCGGAGCGCGGGTGGTCCAGGTGGTGTGCCTTCTTGCCCTCGTCGTCGAGGAGTTGCTCGATGCCGGGCAGGTCCGCGAGGGCGGCCCGGGCCGCTTCCAGGTCCTCGGGACGGCGTACGTAGACGTGGGCGAGCTGGTGGTCGGCGACGGCGAAGGCCCGGGAGGCCATCGGGTCCAGGTATTCCATGCCGTCCTGGGTGTGGACCTCCAGCAGGCCGGCCCGGCGCAGGGCGCGGTTGATGTCCACGGGTCGGTTCACGCGGGTGATGCCGTATTCGGAGAGGGCGACGACCGTGCGGCCCTGGGCGCGGGCGTCCGCCAGCAGCGGGGCGATCGCCCGGTCGAGGTCGGCGGCGGCCCGGTGGGAGCGGGGGTCGTCGGGGCCGAAGCGCTGGAGGTCGTAGTCCAGGTGCGGCAGATAGCAGAGGGCGAGGTCGGGGGTGCGGGTGGCGATGATGTGGCGGGTGGCGTCGATGATCCACTGGGAGGAGACGAGGTCGGCGCCGGGGCCCCAGAAGTGGAAGAGGGGGAACGTGCCGAGTTTGTCGGTCAGTTCGTCGTGCAGGGCGGGCGGCCGGGTGTAGCAGTCGGGTTCCTTGCGGCCGTCGGCGTAGTAGACGGGGCGCGGGGTGACGGTCCAGTCGGTGTCGGCGCCCATCGCGTACCACCAGCAGATGTTGGCGACCGTGTAGCCGGGGTGGGCGCGGCGGGCGGCGTCCCAGAGTCGGTCGCCCTCGACGAGTCCGTTGTGCTGCCGCCAGAGAAGGACGTCGCCGAGTTCGCGGAAGTACCAGCCGTTGGCGACGATGCCGTGTTCGGCGGGCATCGCACCGGTGAGGAAGGTCGACTGGGCGGCGCAGGTGACGGCGGGCAGCACGGTGGAGAGCGGTGCCTGCGCGCCCCGCTCCCCCAGGCTCCGGAGGTTCGGCATGTGGGCCAGAAGCCGGGGAGTCAGCCCGACCACGTCGAGGACGAGGAGGGGGGTGGGGCCGCCGGTCTGCCGGGGGGTTTCCGGGCCGGGTTCGGGCGCGCTCATGGCAGTTCCTTGAGGCCGAGGTCGACCAGGAGGTCGCGGGCGAGGGTGAGTTCGGCGGCGATGCCGTCGGCGAGCTGGGTGCGGGTGCGGGGCCGGAGTTCCGCGGGCAGCGCCTGCCAGGTGTACGTTTCGACCTCCAGGTGCCGGGTCAGCGGCGCGGGTCCGCCGACGAGCCGGACGAGCGTGTCCCTCAGCACGGGCAGCGTCGAGGTCAGCGGGGGCGCCGGGGGTGCATGCAGCGGTACGTGGAAGTGGGCGCGCCAGGGGGTGGAGTCCGGGAGCGCCCGGCCGGCGACGGCCTCGTCGAGGTCGTCGGTGCCGCGCAGCCCGGCCGCCGTGCTGGTGCGGGTCTGGTGCAGGAAGCGGGGTTCGGCGAACGCGGCGAGTGCGGTGCGGACCTCGGGCAGGTGCGGGTCCTCGGCGTGCAGGGCGGCGGAGAGCTGGGACTTGACGATGCGGACACCGGCGGCGTGCAGGGCGTCGAGCGCGGTCGCGGGGTCCTCGAAGGAGGTGGCGAGGTGGCAGGTGTCGACGCAGATGCCGATGCGGTCGTGGCCGACGTCGGTGAGCGGGGCGATGGCGTCGGTGGTGGTCTCGACCGTGCAGCCCGGTTCCGGTTCGAGGCCGATGCGGATCGACTTGCCCGTCATCTCGGCCAGGGCGTCGAGGCGCTGGGCGAGGGTGGTGAGGGCGGAGCGCGCGGTGCGGGCCGCCTCGGGGTCGCCGTCGTAGGGGGTGCGCCAGGCGAGGGGCAGGGTGGAGATGGTGCCTTCGGTGGCGTCGTCCGGGAGCAGGGCGGCCAGGAGGCGGGCGAGGTCGGTGGTGTGGGCGAGGCGGTCGGGTTCGGTCCAGTCCGGCCGGTAGACCCGGTACTTCACTTCATCGGCGCCGAACCCTTCGTACGGGAAGCCGTTGAGGGTGACCACTTCGAGGCCGCGGCTGTCGAGTTCGGAGCGCAGGGCGCGCAGTTCGGCGGGGTCGTTGATCAGGGTGCGGGCGGCGTCCCGGGCGAGCCAGAGGCCGATGCCGAGCCGGTCCCGGCCGAGTCGGCGGCGGACGGGTTCGCAGTGGTCGCGGAGCTGGGCGCGGACGCCGTCGAGGGATTCGGCGGGGTGGACGTTGGTGCAGTAGGCGAGGTGGACGGTGGAGCCGTCCGGGTGGCGGAAGCGCATGGCCGCCTCACTCCCCGCCGCGCAGGATGGAGTTGCCCTCGTGGAGCGGGTCGGGGGTGAGCACGTCCAGCTGGAGGCGGCCGCTCTGGCCGTAGAAGGCGACCGGGTTGCGCCACAGGACCTGGTCGACGTCGTCCTCGGTGAACCCGGCCTTCAGCATGGCGTCGGCGACCTTGCGGGTCTTGAGCGGGTCGCTCTTGCCCCAGTCGGCGGCCGAGTTGACGAGGATCTTCTCCGTGCCGTGGTTCTGGAGGACGGTGACCATGCGGTCCTCGTCCATCTTGGTGTCCGGGTAGATGGAGAACCCGGCCCAGCAGCCGCTGTCAGTGGCGGCCTTTACGGTTGTTTCATTGAGGTGGTCGAGGAGGACGAACTCCGGGGGGAGGTTCGATTCGCGGATGACGTCGATGGTGCGGTGGAGACCGGCGAGCTTGTCGCGGTGCGGGGTGTGGACGAGTGCGGGCAGAGCGTGGTCGGCGGCGAGCTGGAGCTGAGCGGCCAGCGCGTGGTCCTCGGCCGGAGTCATGGAGTCGTAGCCGATCTCGCCGACGGCGACGACGGAGTCCTTCACCAGATAGCGGGGCAGCGCGTCCAGGACGGGGGTGCAGCGGGGGTCGTTCGCCTCCTTGGGATTGAGGGCGAGCGTGCAGTGGTGGGCTATGCCGTACTGGGAGGCCCGGAAGGGCTCCCAGCCGAGGAGCGCGTCGAAGTAGTCGAAGAAGCTGGCGGGCGAGGTGCGGGGCTGGCCGAGCCAGAAGGAGGGTTCGACGAGCGCGCGGACGCCCGCGTCGTACATCGCCCGATAGTCATCGGTGGTGCGGGAGGTCATGTGGATGTGGGGGTCGAAGATGCGCATCAGGACTCCTCCGTGGGGGCGGGGGCTGCGGGAGCTGCGGTCGGCGTGGCCCGGTGGGCGCCCCCGTCGGCGGGGGCGGTGAGGGCGAGGACCGTGCGCAGGTCTTCGGGGACGGCGCGGCCGGCGGCGGTGCGTTCGTCGGCGAAGTCGCGGAGCATGCGGGCGAGTTCGGCGTCTCCCCGGGCCCGGTCGTCGAGCCGCGCGACGGCCGCGACCGGCACTTCGGTGAACAGGCACTTCAGCACGGCGTGCCGCCAGGCGTGCGGGTCCAGGTGGTCGGCGGCGTAGGGGCCGACGGCCGCCGCGACCAGCCGGGTGTCGTTGGCGCGCAGGGCGTCCTCGACGAGCGGGAGCGCGGTGTCGCCGAGGTCGAGGCGGTGCAGGATGAGCAGGACGGCGCGGCGTTCGGCGGCGGCGCCCTGTTCGTAGAGCCGGGTGACGGAGGACAGCGGGGCGCGGGCTTCGACGAGCAGGAGGGAGCGTACGGAGTCGGCGTTCTCCCGGCCGCAGTGGCGGCCGGCGGCGGCGTAGCGCAGCTCCCACGGCGGGGAGGCGTACGGGCTCGCCTCGGGGTGGGGGGTGCCGGAGGCGGTTGTCGTGCGGGCCGCGTCGTGGGCGGCTTCGGCGAGGGCCTCGTCGAGCCAGGCCCGGGCGGCTCCGCCGAGTTCGGCGTCGAGTTCCTTGCGGGACTTCAGCACGGGGCGGCTCCCTCGGTCGCGGTGCCGCGCGTCAGGGCGTCGCGCAGGAAGTCGATCGAGGTGCGGGCCAGTTCGGGGCCCGCGTGGGAGTGGCGGGGCAGTTCGACGACGGTGAGGCCCCGGTAGTCGGAGGCGGCCAGGGCGGCGAGCACGGGCGGGAAGTCGATCTCCCCCTCGCCGAACGGGAGGTGCTCGTGGACTCCGCGCCGCATGTCCTCGATCTGGACGTGCCGGAGCCAGGGGGCGGATTCCTTGACGCACTCCAGGGGCGTCGCCTCCTCCAGACACTGGCAGTGGCCGATGTCGAGGGTGAGGCCGAGCGGTCCCGGGTCGCCGAGGAGGCCGCGCAGGTGATGGAAGTCGGCGAGGGTGGCGAGGAGGTGCCCTGGTTCGGGCTCGATGGCGAGAGGTACGCCGGACCGGTCGGCCGCTGCGAGTACGGGGGTGATCGCTTCGGTGAGCCGCTTCCACGCGGTGTCCGGCGGGGTGCCGGGCGGGGTGATGCCGCTGAAGCAGTGGACGGCGTGCGCGCCGAGTTCGGCGGCCACGTCGACGGCGCGGACCAGCAGGGCGGTGCGGGCGGCCCGGGCTTCGGGGTCCGGGTCGAGGAGGGAGGGGCCGTGCTTGCAGCGTGGGTCGAGGACGTAGCGGGCGCCGGTCTCGACGGTGACCCGGAGCCCGAGGGAGGTGAGCCGGCGCCGGACCTGGCGGGTGCGCTCGGTGAGGTCCGGGGCCATGGGGTCCAGGTGCATGTGGTCGAGGGTCAGGCCGACGCCCTCGTAGCCGAGGTCGGCGAGCAGGTTGAGGGCGTCGTCGAGGCGCAGGTCGGTGAGGCCGTTGGTGCCGTATCCGAGGTGGAGGGTCATGTGAGGCTCACCTTCCGGGAGAGGCCGCGGGCGAGGGGGACGAGCCCCATGACGGCGAGAGCGGTGACGGGCGCCCCGGCGCGGGCGGCGAGCGCGGCCTGGAGCGGGATCATGGCCCGGATGCCCCCGCCGACCGCCCGCTGGGTCAGGGGCGGGGACGGGTTGAGCACGGCGTGCAGGAGGGGTGGCCCGGCGGTGCGGAGGTAAGCGCCGGTGAGCGTGACGGCCAGGAGCCGGGCGGAGTCGGTGACCTTCCCGAGCGGGCCCGCGTCGAGCCGTCGCGCGACGGGACCGGCATCGGCTGCCGCCCTCGTCGTACCGGGCCGGTCGGGGGCCCGCCCCCAGGACCCCCGCAGCACCGCCGCCGCGAGCGCCGTCGTCGTGGCCAGCACCGCGAGCGGGGTGCCGGTGGAACCGCCCTGCGTCTCGTGGCGCGATACGGCGGTGACGCCGTAGGTGTGGGCCCCGAGCACCAGGGCGGCGGGCAGAGCGGGGAGGCATGCGGGCAGGCCTGCGGGCAGACCGCGGTGTGCCGCTGCGGCAACGTTGTCGGGTGCGCTGGTGCCGCCCGGCACGCGTACACCCGGCAGCCGTACACCCGGCACACGTACGCCCGGCGCCGTCGCACCCGGCGCCGTCGCACCCGGCACGCGTACAGGCGGCTCCGTGACCGTCGCGCCCGGCGCGCGTGGGTCCGTCGCCGTGGCCGTCGCGCCCAGCAGCAGGTCCAGCGATCGGGCCGCCGCCATGGCCGCCGGGCCCGCCTTCGTGTGCTTCAGGTGCAGGTCGTAGGCCCAGACCGTGGCGGCCAGGCCCGTGGCGACGGTCAGCGCGGGGCGGCCGGCCCGAGCCGCGAGGGCGAGGCCCGCAGCCGTCAGCGCCCCGGCCGCGCCCAGGGCCGCCGCGGGGCTGATGCGGCCCGAGGGGATCGGGCGGTGCGGCCGGTCCACGGCGTCCTCGTCGCGGTCGGCCCAGTCGTTGAGGGCCATCCCGGCCTCGTACAGGCACAGCGAAGCGCCGATGGCCAGTGCGGTGCCCCGGCCGGGGCGGCGGCCCACCGCCGCCGCGCCCGCCAGGGCGTCCCCGGGCACGGAGAACAGGGCGGAGACCCGCAGCAGTTCGGCCCAGGCCCGCAGGCGCTGCCGGGGCTCGCCCCGGTCGGATCGCGGGTCCGGCCGGTCCGCGGCGGTGCGCGTGCCCCGTTCCCCGGGCCGGCTCGTGGAGGGCGGTCCGGGCCTGTCCGGTGCGGGTGCAGTCCCACCCTCACCGGACAGGCTGTCTTCGGTCACGGCGCTCGGCACGCCGTGGGCATAGCCGTTCCGCCGCCCGGGCGGGAGCATCGACAGGGCCGCCGCGAGGACGGCCGGGAGGGTGTTCCGTCGCCGCCTCACGCCCGGTCCCGCAGCCGCTCGGCGAAGGTGAGCAAGGTGGCGTACTGCTCGGCGAGGGCCGCGGAGGTGCCGCCGTCCGGGTCCTTGAAGTAGAAGCCGAGCTCCGGCAGCGGGCCGCTGATCCCGGCCTCGTGGGCGCGGGCGAGCAGCCGTGCCAGGTCCAGGACCAGCGGGGCCGCGAGGGCCGAGTCGCAGCCCTGCCAGATGGTCTGGAGGATCATGCGGGAGCCGAGGAAGCCGTCGAAGGCGATGTGGTCCCAGGCGGTCTTCCAGTCCCCCATCGCGGGCACGTCGTCGATGTGCACCTCGCCCTCGGGGGCGGTGCCGAACGTGTCGGCCAGGACGCGTTCCTTGCCGGCGTTCTTGGCGGCCGCGGCCGCCGGATCGGCCAGCGCCGCTCCGTCCCCGCCGCCCAGCAGGTTCGACCCGGACCACGCCCGTACGGCGAGGGCCCGCTGGAGGAACATCGGGGCGAGTACGGAACGGAGCAGCGTCTGGCCGGTCTTGCCGTCGCGTCCGGCGTGGGGAAGTCCGCTGGAGGCGACGGTGTCGGTGAGCGCGGGGGTGCGCAGGCCGGTGGACGGGGTGAAGTTGGCGTAGGAGCAGCCGGCCCGCAGGGCGGCGGCGGCGTAGAGCGAGCTGGCGGGCAGCCGGGTGTCGTCGGGTCCCGGTGCGGGTTCGGTGGAGGCGACGTTTACGACGACGGTGCGGGCCAGGTCGTGGCGGTGGGCGAAGTCGGTGAGGTCGGCGGCGAACGCGGCGATGAGTTCCTGGTCGGTGCGGGTGTCGCCGGGGAGCGGTCCGCCGGGGCGGATCTCCGCGTCGGCGGCGTCGAGTTCGGCACGTACGGCGGAGGGCAGTCCGTGGGGCAGGACGCCGCCGTCGGCCAGGGCCTCGGCCCGCTTGGCCAGCGGGCAGTCGAGGGTGTCGTGGCCTCCGAAGACCAGGCTGTTCAGGGCGGGCAGTCCGCTGTCGGCGAAGGGGGGCGTCTCGGTGACCATGCCGGTCGGCGGGTGCAGACCTGCGGCGATGGCGGCGCAGCCCGCGGTGGCGGTGGTCGCCACGGAGCCGCGTGCTCCGATGAACCAGACGCCGGTGCGGCCCGCGGTCCTCGCGGGGCCGGTGGCCTCCGAGGTGCTCGGGTCACCGGTGCGGCCTGGGGCGTCGGTTCGGCCTTCACGATCGGCGTGAGCGGTCACGGGCTGCCTCCCTGGGGGAATGGGTCGGGGTGGAGGACGGCGGGCGGGGGAAGGTGCGTGCTTCCCCCGCCCGTCGTCGGCAGAGGCGGCTGCCCTACTTCGGGGGCAGCTCCTTCAGTTGGATGTTGCGGAAGGACACCTGGTCGTCGGCTCCGTGGTTCTGGAGGCCGATGTGGCCGTCCTTCAGACTGCGGGCGGGATCGGCGTTGGTGAAGTCGTTGATCTTCGCTCCGTTGAGGAAGATCTGCAGACGTTCGCCCTGGACCTTGATCTCGTAGCTGTTCCACTGCCCCGGGGGCCGCAGGACGCGGTCACGGGCCTTGGTGTTGGCGGACTTGAAGGTGTAGACGGCGCCCGTGGTGCGGTCGGCGGCGTCGGTGGCGTCGATCTGGATCTCGTACCCGTTGTTCACCGCCGACCAGGGGTCGTCGGACATCGGGAAGCCCACGAAGACGCCGGAGTTGTCGTCGCCGGCCATCTTCCAGTCGAGCTTCAGCGAGTACGACTTCAGCTCCTTGGCCTGGTAGGTGAGGAGACCCATGCCGCCCTCGGAGTGCAGGGCGCCGTCACTGATGGAGAACTTCCCCGGGCCCGCCTGCTTCCACCCTTCCAGCGTCTTGCCGTTGAAGATCGGCCGGTAGTCGGTGTCCGGCTTGCAGTCGGCCTTGACCTGGCCGGTGGCGTAGCGCAGGCCGCCCAGGACGTGGCTGCGGAAGGCCGGTTCGGCGTAGGACTCCTTGGTGTGGCCGAGACCGGTGTAGAAGGAGCGTCCGCCCTGGTAGGTCTGGCACCAGGAGATCGGGTGGTCGCCCTTCATGTTCCCGCCGGTGTAGGTGGTCTCGTCGAGTGTGGCGAGAACCTTGGCCTTGTCCCGGGGGTTGGTGCGGTAGTTGTACCACTCGTCGGTGCGCTCCCACTCCTCGTCCAGGTGGGCGGTGGCGGGGTGGTCGTGGTCCTCGACGCGGACGGTGGCGGGCTGGATCTGCGGGTGCGAGTGGAAGTGGGCGCCGACGAGGCCGCCGTAGAACTCCCAGTCGTACTCGGTGTCGGCGGCGGCGTGGATGCCGACGTAACCGCCGCCGTTGGCCACGTAGTTCTCGAACGCCTTCTGCTGCTCGGCGTTGAGTACGTCACCGGTGGTGGAGAGGAACGCGACGGCGTCGTAGCGGGCCAGGTTGCTGGTGGTGAACTGGGCGGCCGACTCGGTGGCGTCGACCGTGATGTTGGTGTCCTTGCCGATCTCCTTCAGGGCCTCGATGCCCGCGGGGATCGAGTCGTGGCGGAAGCCGGCGGTCTTGGAGAAGACCAGGACGCGCTTGGCGGTCTTGTCGACCGGGGTGTTGGAGAGTTCGAAGTCGTCGACGTCGTAGAGCGCTCCGTCGCCGCCCTTGAAGACGAGGAAGAGTTCGGTCTGCTTCTTGGGCGCCCCGCGCAGCGGGATGTCGATGTCCTGGAAGGTGTCCCAGCTGCCGGTCACCGGGACGGGTCCGGAGCCGAGGATCTTGCCGGTGGGTGATCCGGTGCGGACTTCGAGGAATCCGCCGGAGCCGGCCGAGGAGATCCGGGCGGTGAGCTTGGTGGTGTCGCCGAGGACGTAGGTCTTGAAGGAGATCCAGTCGTCGTTGTGGATGTCGCCGACGGTCTTTCCGCCGTGCGCGCTGGACTTGCTCGGCGTGGTGATGCCGGAGGAGTCGTCGAAGTGCTCGGCCTGGCGGTGCTTGGGCTGGAGCCGGGAGGCGTCCTTGCCGGTCAGCTTGGCCTGGCCGCCACCGCCGTTGTCGGTGTACGTGGCGGAAATGCCGCCGTATATGTTGGCGTTGGGGTCGTGGCCGCCTTCCATGGCGGTCTTGATGGTGCCTTCGCAGCCGTGTTCGGAGGTGATGTCGTGGCCGTGGCTGTCGTGGCCCAGGGTGAACTTGACCTCGACCTTGGTGCAGTCGATGGTTCCGTCCTCCGGGTCGCTGACGTTGACCTTGAACGGCACGGAGTCGCCGAACTCGAAGAGCTGCCCGTCCTTGGGAAGGACCAGCTCCACGGTCGGGGCGGTGTTGCCGACGGTGACGTGGACGCTGGCGGAGCCGGTGCGGCCGGTCGGGTCCTCGGCGGTGAGGGTGGCGGTGTAGGTGCCGTTCTTCTTGTACGTGTGCGTGGGGTTGGCGGCGGTGGAGGTGCCGCCGTCACCGAAGTTCCAGGAGTACGTCAGCGGGTCGTCGTCGCCGTCCGCCGTGCCGGCCGAGGAGAACTTCACCTTCAGCGGCGCGGTGCCCGAGGTCTTGTTCGCCGAGGCCTCGGCGATGGGCGAGCGGCCTCCGGTGGCGTTCTCGATGCGGTAGAGCGCGGAGTTCTCGTCGCCGCCGAACCAGGCGAGGCCGTAGTCGAGGACGTACAGCGCCCCGTCCGGGCCGAAGGCCATGTCCATGATCTGGGTGCCGGACCAGGGCACGTCGTTGATGGACCGGACGGTGCCGTCGGCGTCCTGCTCGATGCGCTTGATCCACTGGCGGCCGAACTCACCGGCGAAGAAGTCGCCGTCGTAGGCCTCGGGGAACTTCACCGGGGAGTCGAGGTCCGCGTCGTAGCGGTAGACGGGTCCGCCCATCGGGGACTCGGAACCGGAGCCGAACTCGGGCACCGATCCGCCGTCGTACGGGATCCACGCGGCCTCGGCCGGCGGCAGGTCGACGAGTCCGGTGTTGTGCGGCGACTCGTTCTTCGGGGCGGCGCAGTCGAAGGCCGCGCCGGAGTTCTTGGTGGCGAAGTCGTAGTCGATGTAGGGCTCGTTGTCGCCGACGCAGAAGGGCCAGCCGAAGTTGGCGGCCTTCGTCACCCGGGCGAACTCGACCTTCCCGGCCGGTCCGCGCTCGGGGTCGGCCGCGCCCGCGTCGGGGCCGTAGTCACCGACGTACACGGTGCCGGTGGCCTGGTCGACGGAGAAGCGGAAGGGGTTGCGGAAGCCCATCGCGTAGATCTCGGGGCGGGTCTTGTCCGTGCCCGGCTCGAAGAGGTTGCCTTCGGGGATGGTGTACGAGCCGTCGTCGGCGACCTTGATGCGCAGGATCTTGCCGCGCAGGTCGTTGGTGTTGCCCGACGTGCGGCGGGCGTCGAACGCCGGGTTGCGGCCGGGGCGTTCGTCGATCGGTGTGAAGCCGTCGGAGGCGAAGGGGTTGGTGTCGTCGCCGGTGGAGAGGTAGAGGTTGCCGTCCTTGTCGAAGTCGATGTCACCGCCGACGTGGCAGCAGGTGCCGCGCGAGGTGGGGACGTCCAGGACCTTCTTCTCGCTGGCGGTGTCGAGGGTGCCGTCCTCGTTGAGGACGAAGCGGGAGAGGCGGTTGACACCGTCGAACTTCGCGAAGTCGGCGGCGGTGCCGGTCTCCGGGGCGTCGCCCGCCGGGGTGTCCATCGGGGGCGCGTAGAAGAGGTAGATCGCCCGGTTCTCGGCGAAGTCCGGGTCGACGCCGACGCCTTGGAGGCCTTCCTCGTCGTGTGTGTACACGGGGAGGGTTCCGGAGATCTTGGTGTTGCCGGCGCTGTCGGTGATCCGCAGCTCGCCGCCGCGTGAGGTGTGCAGCACGCTGCGGTCGGGGAGGACGGCGAGCGACATGGGCTCACCGGTCTCCTCGGCGCCCTTGGCGAGGGTGACTTGCTGGAAGTCCTCCGCCAGGGGCTCCTCGTGCCCGGGGTGGCCCGGGTGGGCGGTGGCGCCGGGAGCGGAGCCGAGGGTCAGGGTGGCGGCGGCGAGCAGGCCGCCGGTGAACAGCGCGAGGGTTTTGCGGACGCGGGTCCGGGCCAGGAGCCGCTTTCTGGTTCTGTGCACGAAGGTCCTCCGGAGAGTGCCGGTTGTACGGGCGGGTGTAGCCGTGCCGTGCCGCGCGGGGACTGCCGCGCGTGCGTCACCGGAGACGGGAGTGACCCCGGTGACGCGAGTCATGTCGTGTACACGAAATGGACGGTAGACCTGTTCGTCCTCGACGGAAAGCCCTTGTGCAACAGGTAAGTCGAACTTCTGCTTCCGCCAGGACAAAGAGGTTTTCGGGCAGGACGAGGCAGCCCCGGGGGCGGGGAGCGGTGCCGTGCCACATGCCCCCGGAGCTTGATCTTTCTCGCTACTCGCCGCCGCCGAAGGCCGCGTCGAAGGAAGCGGACGGCGGGTCGAAGTCGTACCGCTTGAGGCTGGCAAGCGCTTCCGGGGCTCCGGTCAGACGGTCCATTCCGGCGTCCTCCCACTCGACCGAGACCGGGCCCTCGTAGCCGATGGACCGCAGCATGCGGAAGACGTCCTCCCAGGGGACGTCACCGTGGCCGGCGGAGACGAAGTCCCAGCCGCGCCGGGGGTCGCCCCACGGCAGGTGCGAGCCGAGACGGCCGTTGCGGCCGTCCAGGCGTTTGCGGGCCTCCTTGCAGTCGACGTGGTAGATCCGGTCCCGGAAGTCGTAGAGGAAGCCGACCGGGTCCAGGTCCTGCCAGACGAAGTGGCTCGGGTCGAAGTTCAGCCCGAACGCGGGCCGGTGGTCCACCGCTTCGAGCGCGCGCTTGGTGGTCCAGTAGTCGTAGGCGATCTCGCTCGGGTGCACCTCGTGGGCGAAGCGCACCCCCTCGGCGTCGAAGACGTCCAGGATCGGGTTCCAGCGCTCGGCGAAGTCCTCGTAGCCCCGCTCGATCATGTGCGGTGGGACGGGCGGGAACATCGCGACGAGGTGCCAGATCGAGGAGCCGGTGAACCCGATGACCGTGTCGACGCCGAAGGCGGCGGCGGCCCGCGCGGTGTCGGCGATCTCGGCGGCGGCCCGCTGCCGGACGCCCTCGGGCTCGCCGTCGCCCCAGATGCGGGCGGGCAGGATGCCCTGGTGGCGTTCGTCGATGGGGTGGTCGCAGACGGCCTGCCCGACGAGGTGGTTGGAGATGGCGAAGCACTTCAGCCCGTACTTGTCGAGCAGCTGGTGCCGGGTGTCCAGGTAGCCGGGGTCGGCCAGCGCCTTGTCGACCTCGAAGTGGTCTCCCCAGCAGGCGAGTTCGAGTCCGTCGTAGCCGAAGTCCCGGGCGTGCTTGCAGACCTCCTCCAGCGGGAGGTCGGCCCACTGGCCGGTGAAGAGGGTGAAGGGGCGGGGCATGGGCGGCAGCCTCCTAGGACGAGGACGGGACCGGGGTGTGGACGGAGTTCTTGGCGGCGCTCTCCTCGACTGCGGCGAGCACGCGCTGCACCTGGAGGCCGTCCGCGAACGACGGTACGGGCGGGGCCCCTTCGGCGATCGTGCGGACCACGTCGCGGGCCTGGTGGACGAAGGTGTGCTCGTAGCCGAGGCCGTGGCCCGGCGGCCACCAGGCCTCCAGGTAGGGGTGCTCGGGTTCGGTGACGAGGATGCGGCGGAAGCCGGCGGTGGCGGCGGGTTCGGTGTGGTCGTGGAAGGACAGTTCGTTGAGCCGCTCCAGGTCGAAGGCGAGCGAACCCAGCTCCCCGTTGATCTCCAGGCGCAGGGCGTTCTTGCGCCCGGCGGCCATCCGGGTCGCCTCGAAGGAGGCGAGCGCGCCGGAGGCGAGGCGGCCGGTGAAGATCGCCGCGTCGTCGACGGTGACCTCGCCCCGCTCCACCGTGTCGGCGCTGCCGGAGAGCCCGGCCGACGCCCCGGCGAGCAGGGGCCTCTCGCGTACGAAGGTCTCACTGACGGCGGAGACCCCGGTCAGCGGTTCGCCCGCGAGGTACTGGGCGAGGTCGACGATGTGCGCCCCGAGGTCGCCGAGCGCGCCGGATCCCGCGTGCTCGCGCTTGAGCCGCCAGGTGAGCGGGGAGGCCGGATCGACCAGCCAGTCCTGGAGGTAGGTGGCCCGCACATGGCGCAGCGCTCCGAGCCGGCCCTCGGCGATGAGCTGCCGGGCGTAGGAGATCGCGGGCACCTTGCGGTAGTTGAAGCCCACCATCGCCACCTGGCCGCGGGCGGCGGCGGCCTCGGCGGCGCGGACCATGGCCTCCGCCTCGGCGACGTTGTTGGCGAGCGGCTTCTCGCACAGGACGTGCTTGCCTGCCTCCAGAGCGGCGACGGCGATCTCCGCGTGGCTGTCGCCGGGGGTGCAGATGTCGATCAGCTGGACGTCGTCCCGGGCGATCAGAGCCCGCCAGTCGGTCTCCGCCGCCGCCCAGCCGTGCCGGGCGGCGGCGGCGTCGACCGCCGCACGGTCGCGTCCGCAGATCGCGGCGAGAGCGGGTCGCAGCGGCAGGTCGAAGACGTGTCCTGCGGTGCGCCACCCCTGGGAGTGGGCGGCGCCCATGAACGCGTATCCGACCATGCCGACCCCGAGCGTTCCCGGCGCCTGCCGCGGCGGGGGTGCTGAGGCTTGCGTTTCCGTCTCTTGACTACGGGCCATGCGGACTTCCTCCTCATCGGTGTGCGGTAACGGGCCGGGGGACGCGCTGGCCGCCTCCCCCCGGGTCCCGGTCAGTTGAAGCCCGTCGGCAAGTACTGGTCGATGTTGTCCTTCGTCACGACCGCGGAGTACAGGGTCAGGGAGGTCGGGATCTCCATCTCGGAGAGCCCGCTGATGCCCTTCGACTGGCCGAGCGCCCGGGCCAGGTCGATGGCGGACGCGGCCATCGTCGGCGGGTAGAGGACGGTCGCCTTGATGACCGAGTCGTCGGCCTTGATGGCGTCCATCGCGGACTTGGCGCCGGCACCGCCGACCATGATGAACTCGTCGCGGCCCGCCTGCTTGATGGCGCGGAGCGCACCGACGCCCTGGTCGTCGTCGTGGTTCCACAGGGCGTCGAACTGCTTCTGTGCCTGGAGGAGTTGGGCCATCTTGGCCTGGCCGGACTCGACGGTGAATTCGGCCGCCTGACGGGCCACCAGCTTGATGTTGGAGTAGTTCTTGAGGGCGTCGGCGAAACCCTGGCTGCGCTGCTTGGTCAGCTCCAGGTTGTCGATCCCGGCGAGCTCGACGACCTTGGCGTTCGGCTTGTCCTTGAGCTGCTCGCCGATGTAGTGCCCGGCGTTGAGCCCCATGCCGTAGTTGTCGCCGCCGACCCAGCAGCGGTATGCCTGCGGGGAGGCGAAGACGCGGTCCAGGTTGACGACGGGGATGCCCGCCTTCATCGCTTCCAGACCGACCTGGGTGAGGGCCTTCCCGTCGGCGGGGAGGATGACGAGGACGTCGACCTTCTTGTTGATGAGGGTCTTGACCTGGCCGATCTGGGCGGCGGTGTCGTTGGAGCCCTCGGTGATCTCCAGGGTGACGTCGGAGTACGTCTCCGCCCGGGACTTGGCGTTCACGTTGATCGCGTTCAGCCAGCCGTGGTCGGCCTGCGGTCCGGCGAACCCGATGGTGACGGCCTTGCCGGGCTTGTCGTCGGCGGGGGCGCTGTTGCCGGCGGGCTCGGTCTTCTTGGGCTCGTTGCTGGTGCAGGCGGTGAGGAGCGCGCCCGCGGAGACGGCGGCGGTTCCGAACAGCAGCCCTCTGCGGCTGGTTTCTGGCATGACGGTCTGACCCTTCATCCGGTGGGTGCGTACGAGGTGCGGGTGCGGGGGGGGGTCGTTCAGGTGCGGGGAGACGTTCAGGTGCGGGGGGGTTCAGGTACGGCGCTTCGAGGTGCCGGGGGTGTCCGGTCGGCCGGAGGTCGCTCAGGTCTCCCGGCCGCGCATGGTGCGGCCCTGGACGAGGACGGCGGCGACGATGATGGCGCCCTTGGCGATCTGCTGGACGTCGCTCTGGAGGTTGTTGAGCGCGAAGATGTTGGTGATCGTGGTGAAGATCAGGACGCCGAGGACGGAGCCGACGATGGTGCCCCGGCCGCCGCTGAGCAGGGTTCCGCCGATGATCGCGGCGGCGATGGCGTCGAGCTCGTACAGGTTGCCGTTGGTGTTCTGGCCGGAGCCGGCCAGCACGATCAGCATGAAGGCGGCGATGCCGCAGCAGAGCCCGGACAGCAGGTAGAGGTACAGGCGCTGGCGGCGGACGTCGATCCCGGCGAGCCGGGCGGCCTCCGCGTTGCCGCCGACGGCGACCGTACGGCGGCCGAAGGTGGTCCGGTTGAGGATCAGCCAGCCGACGACGACCACCACCCCGAACATGATGACCAGCGGCGGGACCCCGAGGATGTAGGAGTCGGGCAGGCCGAGGTCGAGGACCGCGTCGACGGTGACGATCTGGGTCTTGCCGTCGGTGATCTGGAGGGCGAGTCCACGGGCCGACGCGAGCATGGCCAGCGTCGCGATGAACGGGACCATGTTGCCGTACGCGATGAGCACGCCGTTCACGAGTCCCGCGGCGAGGCCGACGATCACCGCGGTGAAGGCGATGCCCGCGAAACCGTACTCCTGGGTGGCCAGGGTCGTCGCCCACACCGAGGCGAGGGCGACCATCGCGCCGACCGAGAGGTCGATGCCGCCGCTGATGATGACGAAGGTCATACCGACGGTGACGACGCCGATGACGGACGCCTGGGTCAGGATCAGCTGGAGGTTCCCGGTGTCCAGGAAGGCGTCCGGCTCGGTGATGCCGCCGACCAGGACCAGCGCGGCGAGGACGCCGAGCAGGGACAGGATCCGGACGTCGAGCCGCAGACCGAGGGCCGGCATGCCCCCGCCCGACTTCGAGGGCGGCGTGTCGGAGGGGGCGGCGAGCGCCCCCTTGTCCGGCCCGTTGTGCTGCGCCGACGGGGCGGGCTGTGTCATGGCGTCGGGCTCCCTTCCATCACGAGGTCGAGTACGCGGTGCTCGTCGAGCTCCTGGGCGGGGGCCGTGTGGACCACTTCGCCCTCGCGGAGGACCAGCACCCGGTCGGCGAGGCCCAGGACTTCGGGCACTTCGCTGGAGACGAGCAGGACGGCGAGGCCTTCGTCGGCCAGCCGGCGGATCACGGCGTAGAGCTCGGCGCGGGCGCCGACGTCGACGCCACGGGTGGGTTCGTCCAGCAGCAGGACCCGGCAGCCGCGCAGCAGCCAGCGGGCGAGGACGGCCTTCTGCTGGTTGCCGCCGGAGAGGGTGCGGACGGCGGCGTCCGGGTTGTCGGGCCGCATCTGCAGTTCGCGCGTGGCGCTCCGCGCGGCCTTCCGCTCCCCGCCCCGGTCGATCCAGCCGATGCGGGCGAAGCGGGAGAGGGACGAGACGGAGACGTTACGGGTGACCGACTCGGTCATCAGCAGGGCCTGCGCCTTGCGTTCCTCGGGGGCGAGCCCGATGCCCGCGGCGACGGCGGCGCGGACGCTGCCGGGGCGGAGCTGTCTGCCGTCGACGGTGACGGTTCCGGTGGCCGCTTTGCGGGCTCCGTAGATCGTCTCCAGGATCTCCGAACGGCCCGAGCCGACGAGTCCGGCGAGCCCGACGATCTCGCCGGGCCGCAGTTCGAGGTCGACGGGGGCGAACTCGCCCTTGCGGGACAGGCCTTCGACCCGGAGCACGGGCTCGGCGGTGAGGACCGCCGGCTCCTCGGGGCGGGGCGGGAAGACATAGGCGACGTCGCGGCCGGTCATCATGGCAACGATGTCGCGCGTGGGGGTGTCGGCCGCGGGCAGTCCGACGGCCACGGTCCGGCCGTCCTTGATGACGGTGACCCGGTCGCCGATGCGGCGGATCTCCTCGAGCCGGTGGGAGATGTAGACGACGGCGACCCCGTCGGCGGTGAGACTCTCGACGATGCGGAAGAGGTTGTCGACCTCGTCGGGGTCGAGGGCGGCGGAGGGCTCGTCCATCACGATGAGCCGGACCTCGTGGGAGAGCGCCCGCGCCATGGAGACGATCTGCTGCTGGGCGGCGGAGAGGTCGCCGACGTGCCGGGCGGGGTCGATCTCCGGATGCCCGAGACGGGCCAGCAGCGCCTTGGCGGCGGCGCGCCCCTCCCCCGTACGGACGATGAAGCCGGCGCTGGTCGGCTCGTGGCCCAGGAAGACGTTCTCGGCGACCGACAGGTCCTCGACCAGGTCCAGTTCCTGGTAGATGGTGGCGATGCCCAGGCGCATGGCGGCGATCGGCGACTTCAGCTGGACCCTCTCGCCGCGCCAGGTGATCTCGCCGTCATTGGGCTGGTGGGCTCCGGCGAGCACCTTGATGAGGGTGGACTTGCCCGCACCGTTCTGGCCGAGGAGACAGTGGACCTCGCCGGCCTGGACCTCCAGGTCGACGCCGTCCAGGGCGCGGACGCCCGGGAAGAGCTTGGTGATGCCGGACATGGTGAGCAGGGGTGGTTCTGGTGCCATGACGAATCCCCTCGGCGAATGGGGTCTCCCCTGCTCGGGCGGGTGCCGAGGGCCGGGGAGGGCCGGTGAGCGGACAGGGCGCAGGGCTGGAGGTGCCGTGGAGCCGGCGGCACCGCGAACGGCTGCTGACGGAAGGTGGTTCCGTGGTGCGTGATGCGGGGTGCGTACGGCCTGGGGTCAGGCCGGGGAGAAGAGGTGGTCGCTGATCAGCCGGGCCGCGCCGGTCACTCCGGCGGTGGGACCCAACTCGCCCAGGACGATGGGGAGGTTGCCGGTGGCCAGGGGCAGGGACTGCTTGTAGACCTGCGTACGGACACTGGCGAGGAGGTTGTGACCGAGGCCGGTGACCCCGCCGCCGATCACCACCAGACCGGGATTGAAGAAGCTGACCAGGCTCGCGATGACCTGGCCGAGCCGGTTGCCGCCTTCGCGGATGAGGTCGAGCGCGGCGGCGTCCCCGGCAGCGGCGGCGGCCGCCACGTCGGCGGCGGTGAGGCGGCCCGCCGCCTCCAGCCGGGCGGCGAGTTCGGGCGAGCGGCCCTCCCGGGCGGCGTCCTCCGCGTCGCGGGCGAGCGCCGCGCCGCTGAAGTGGGCTTCCAGGCAGCCCTTGTTGCCGCAGGCGCAGGGCCGGCCGTCGGGGTCGACCTGGATGTGCCCGATGTCCCCGGCGCTGCCGGTCGTACCGCGGTAGACCTCGCCGCCGACGACGATGCCGCAGCCGATGCCCGTACCGATCTTGACGCAGAGGAAGTCGCCCACGGAGCGGGCCACGCCCGCGTGCTGCTCCCCCATCGCCATGAGGTTCACGTCGTTGTCGACCATGACGGGGCAGCCCAGCTCCTGGCTGAGCGCCTCGCGGACCGGGAACCCGTCCCAGCCGGGCATGATCGGCGGCGCGACCGGCACGCCCTCGGGGAAGCGGACGGGGCCGGGGACCCCGATGCCCGCGCCGTCGAAGCCTTCGACGAGCCCGGAGGCCCGCAGTTTGGCGGCGAGTGAGAGGACCTGTTCGAAGACGGCGACGGGCCCTTCGCGCACGTCCATCGGGTGGTTGAGGTGTCCCAGTACCTCCAGCTCCGCGTTGGTGACGGCCACATCGACCGAGGTGGCGCCGATGTCGACGCCGAGGAAGCGCAGTTCGGGGGCGAGCCGGATGTTGTGCGAGCGGCGCCCGCCGCGCGATGCGGCGAGCCCGTCGGCCACCACCAGACCGGTCTCCAGGAGCCGGTCCACCTCGACGGCGAGCTTCGAGCGCGACAGATCGACCTGATCGCCCAGCTGCGCGCGGGAGTTGGGTCCCCCGTCGCGCAACAGCCGGAGCAGCCGCGCCTGATGCGCGTTCGCGGGTCGTGCCGTCATACGTCTCACGCGTCCCTCCCCGCCACATCGGCCAGTCCGTCGGGCTTTCGAGGGGAACGTAGCAGCGCTTTCCCGGAGTGGGAAGAAGTTGCGCAGGAATCCGCGCCAACTTTTTCCACACTCAGGACAAAGGTCGGCGGGGGTGGCCACGGAGACCGACGGAGAGGGGTCGTGGAGGTCGGCGAGGAGGGGTCGTGGAGGTCGGCAAGGAGGGCGCCGTCGAGGTCGGCGGGACGGGGCGCGGAGGCCGGGGGCGGGGAGGGGTCGCGCAGGTCGGCGGCGGGCGGTCAGGGGCAGCGGATGACCTGGCCCGCGTAGGAGAGGTTTCCGCCGAATCCGAAGAGCAGGACGGGCGCGCCGGAGGCGACCTCGCCGCGCTCGATCAGCTTGGACAGTGCCATCGGGATGGAGGCGGCGGAGGTGTTGCCGGAGTCCACGACGTCCCGCGCGATGACGGCGTTGACCGCGCCGATCTTGCGGGCGACCGGCTCGATGATCCGCAGGTTGGCCTGGTGCAGGACGACCGCGCCCAGGTCCTCCGGCGCGATACCCGCCTTCTCGCACACCCGGCGGGCGATCGGAGGGAGCTGGGTGGTGGCCCAGCGGTAGACGGACTGCCCCTCCTGCGCGAAGCGCGGGGGCGTCCCCTCGATCCGGACGGCGTTGCCCATCTCCGGCACGGAACCCCACAGCACCGGCCCGATGCCGGGCCCGCCCGGGGCGTCGGCGGCGGCCGGGTCGGCGGTGACGACCGCGGCGCCCGCGCCGTCGCCGAGCAGGACGCAGGTGGAGCGGTCGGTCCAGTCCGCGATGTCGGCCATCTTGTCGGCGCCGATGACCAGCGCCCGGGCCGCCGCACCGGCCCGGATCGCGTGGTCGGCGGTGGCCAGCGCGTGCGTGAAGCCGGAGCACACGACGTTGATGTCCATGACGGCGGGCGAGCCCATGCCGAGCCGGGCCGCGACCCGGGCCGCCATGCTCGGGGACCGGTCGATCGCGGTGGAGGTGGCGACCAGGACCAGGTCGATGTCCGAGGGCCCGAGACCGGCCGAGGCCAGCGCCTTGGCCCCCGCCTGCGCGGCCATCTCGTCCACCGGCTCGTCGGGTCCACCCACGTGCCGGGTCTTGATGCCGACCCGGCTGGTGATCCACTCGTCGCTGGTGTCGACCATCGCGGCGAGATCGTCGTTGGTGAGCACCTTGGCGGGCTGGTAGTGGCCGAGCGCCACGACACGTGAGCCGGTCATACGGGTTCCCATCGTCGGGTGGGGGCAGGAAACATCCAGTCTTGGTCGCTACCGCCGGGTACGAGGGCACGTGATCCCACAGGAATCGGGCCCACACGTTGGAGCCTTGACAACAGCCTGGTCAGCGTGCTGAACGGCTCGCTGCGACACGCCGGTGCGCGTGCCGGACAATGACCCGGAGAAACGAACAGCCGCACACGGACAGACAGCCGCACACAGACAGAATCGGGTTCAGCTCTATGGGACGGGTCACCGAACGCCGCCGCACCCTCCGAATCCGGGACGGTGCGGTCTCCTCCCGTCCGGACACCCTGGTGGCCGAAGAACCCCTGGAGATCCGGCTGAACGGCAGGCCCCTGGCCATCACCATGCGGACGCCGGGCGACGACTTCGCGCTGGCCGCGGGCTTCCTGGTGAGCGAGGGGGTGATCGCCGAGGGCGACGAGGTCCAGTCGATCGTCTACTGCGCCGGGGCGACGGCGGACGGGGTGAACACCTACAACGTGGTGGATGTGAAGCTCGCGCCCGGGGTCCCGGTCCCCGACATCACGCTGGAGCGCAACGTCTACACGACCTCCTCGTGCGGCCTGTGCGGCAAGGCCAGCCTGGACGCGGTGCGCACCACGACCCGCCACCCGGTGGCCGACGCTCCCCCGGTGCGGATCACGCCCGAGCTGCTGTCCGCCCTCCCGGACCGGTTGCGGGCCTCGCAGCGGGTGTTCGACCGTACGGGCGGGCTGCACGCCGCCGCGCTGTTCTCCGAGGAGGGCGAGCTGCTGGACGTACGGGAGGACGTCGGCCGGCACAACGCGGTCGACAAGCTGGTGGGCCGGGCGCTGACGGACGGACGGCTGCCGCTGTCGCGGGCGGTGCTGCTGGTGTCGGGGCGGGCCTCGTTCGAACTGGCGCAGAAGGCCGTGATGGCGGGGATCCCGGTGCTCGCGGCGGTCTCGGCCCCGTCGTCGCTGGCGGTGGACCTGGCGGCGGAGACCGGACTGACGCTGGTCGGCTTCCTGCGCGGACCGTCGATGAACGTGTACGCCGGTGAGCACCGGATCGCACTGGAGGCGGCGGCGCCGCGGGGCTGAGCCCAGGGGCGTGGGCGCGGGCCGTCGTACGGGCCCCGCTCACTCCCCCGCGAAGGCCAGCCCCTCGGCGGCCAGCGCCTCCCGGAGCACCCCGATCGCCTTCGGGCCCACCCCGTGGAGGGCGAGCACCTCGGCGGCGGTCACGGTGGTGAGCTGGGCGAGGCGGGTGTAGCCCGCGGCGCGCAGAGCGCCTCGGGCCGGGTTGCCCGCCCCGTGCGGAAAGTCATCGGCAGGCGTCCCGCCCTTGTCACTCATGGCACGTCCTCGCTGTGGGTCCACCCGGGCTACCGGCGCCCGGCTACCGGCTACCGGCTACCGGCTACCGGCTACCCACCGTAACGGCTGGGTCGGACAGTCGGCCGGAAGCGGCGGCCTCTGCCGGCTCGTCCCGGGACTGCGGCTCCCCGGGGTCGCGCGAGCGGCGCTTGGCGATCACCGCGCAGACCATCAGCTGCATCTGGTGGAACAGCATGAGCGGCAGCACCGCCAGGCTCGCGTGGGCCCCGAAGATCACGCTCGCCATCGGCAGCCCGGCCGCCAGGCTCTTCTTGGACCCGGCGAACTGGACGGCGATCCGGTCCGCCCGGCCGAACCCGAGCTTCCCCGCCCCGTACCAGCTCAGGGTGAGCATCAGCGCCAGCAGCACGGCTTCGGCGGCGAGCAGCGCGCCGAGCCGGGCGGGGGTGACCTGGTGCCAGACACCGGCGACCATCCCCTCACTGAACGCGGTGTGGACGACCAGCAGGATCGACCCGCGGTCGACCAGTCCGAGCGCCTTCTTGTGCCGGGTGAGGAGACCGCCGACCCAGCGGCGCAGGAGCTGTCCGGCGAGGAACGGGACGAGCAGCTGGAACACGATCTTCAGCAGGGAGTCCCCGGAGAACCCGCCCCCGGTGGACCCGAGGAGCAGAGCGGCGAGCAGCGGGGTCACCAGGATCCCGGCGAGGCTGGAGAAGGATCCGGCGCAGATCGCGGCGGGCACGTTGCCCCGGGCGATCGAGGTGAAGGCGATGGAGGACTGGATCGTGGACGGGACCAGGCACAGGAAGAGGAAGCCCGCCTGGAGCTCGGGCGTCAGCACGTACGGCACCAGCCCGCCGCTCGCCAGGCCCAGCAGCGGGAAGACGACGAAGGTGCAGGCCAGGACGGTGAGGTGGAGCCGCCAGTGCTTGAGCCCGTCGAGCGCCTCGGCCGTGGAGAGCCGCGCCCCGTAGAGGAAGAACAGCAGGGCGACGGCACCGGTGGAAGCCCCGCCCGCCACGTCGGCGGCGGCGCCGCGGGCGGGCAGCAGTGCCGCGAGGGCCACGGTGGCGGCCAGCGCCAGGAGGTAGGCGTCGAACGGCAGCCAGGACGGCAGGCGCGGGATACGGCGGGACATGTGCGGGGGTGCTCCGGCGGTCGGGGATCCGTTTCGGCCTCCATCCTGCTCCCGTACGGGACCATCGGGAATCCCGTACACCACTCTGACTGTCATCACGATTCCCGATAGCGTGGGCCGGATGGACACCACGTACGACCCCTCCCAGCTGCGGACCTTCCTCGCCGTCGCCCAGACGCTCAGCTTCACGCAGGCCGCGCGCAGGCTCGGGGTCCGTCAGTCCACGGTCAGCCAGCACGTGCGGCGGCTGGAAGAGGCGGCCGGGCGGCAGTTGTTCGCCCGGGACACGCATCGCGTCGATCTCACGGACGACGGCGAGGCCATGCTCGGCTTCGCGCGGACGATCCTGTCGGCCCACGAGCGGGCCGCCGCGTTCTTCGCGGGCACCCGGCTGCGCGGGCGGCTGCGGTTCGGGGCCTCCGAGGACTTCGTGCTCACCCGGCTCCCCGAGATCCTCGAGTCCTTCCGCCGCGACCATCCGGAGGTCGAGCTCCAGCTCACCGTGGAGCTGTCCGGAACGCTGCACCGGCAGCTGGCGGCGGGACGGCTCGACCTGGTGCTGGCCAAGCGGCGTACCGGGGACACCCACGGCGAACTGATGTGGCAGGACGCCCTGGACTGGATCGGCGCGCCGCACCTGCGCCTCGATCCGGAGCGCCCCGTACCGCTGGTCGTCTTTCCGCCACCCGCCATCACCCGGGCGCGCGCCCTGGAGGTGCTGGAGGAGGGCGGGCGGGCCTGGCGGATCGCCTGTACGAGTACGAGCCTGAGCGGCCTGGTCGCGGCGGCGCGGGCGGGGCTGGGGGTGATGGCGCACTCCCGGGGGATGGTCCCGCCGGGCCTCGTGCCGGTTCCGGCCAGGGCGGGGCTGCCGGAGCTCGGCGGGGTCGACTTCGTCCTGCTGCACGGGAACCGACGGGGCGCGGCCCAGGAGGCGGCGGACGCTCTCGCCTCCGCGATCCTGGCGGGCGGTGACCGACTGCACCGCGGGACGGGGGGTACGGGCGGCGCGGAGGCGCCTTACTGATCGTTTCAGAATGCCGCCCGAAGCCGTCGGAGACAGATGATGCTGCAGGCA
>NZ_BMSG01000026.1 GCF_014649035.1 Streptomyces sindenensis | reverse complement strand
TCCTTCCAGGCCGCTTCTCAGCAAGCCAGGTCAGGTGTCACTCATCCGTGCAGCAGTCCCAAGCAGGCGACAAGATCCTCGCGGCAGGAGGAGCGACCAGCGGTGGAGCCGGCACTGAGGCGCCTACCGAAGCCCAGTTCAAGGTCGGGGAGGAGGCGCGCAATCGAGGCACCGTCGTCACGATCAAGAAGGTCCGAGAGGCCAACGGCATCACCTTCGACGGAGCCGTCAAACAGGCTGGCGTAGACGCCAAGTATGTGGTCCTTGAGACCGTCGTCCGCAACGAGACCAAGGCCAGCATGGACCTCACGTGCTCGCTGCCCATCGTCAATGCGCTGATCGATGACCAGGACCGGCGTTTCGACACGATCGAGGATCTGTCCGACGTCCAGGGGAACCCCGAGTGCAACGCGCAGCTGCAGCCTGGCTTCAAGGACGAGATGAAGTTCGTGTACCGCGTGCCTAAAGACGCGAACATTGTGCTGTGGGAGTTCGAGGAGTATGACCTGGAGGCCGAGGTGGCACCATCCCTCGTCGACCTCACCTGACCCCCCGAGGGCGACATGCCTCCGCAGCCGACCGTATGGGAACAACACCTTGGGTAGATCCAGAAACAACGATGCCAGTGACAGCTGCATAGGCATCGTCGTACTCGGCCTCATCATCGCCTTCTTTGTCTACAAGTGCGACGCTGACGAGCTGGGGTCAGAGCCCTCGCCACGCCCTGCTGTGACAGTGACTGAAACCGCCTCTCCGCCCGATGACCCACCGGCGGAGGAAACGGAACAGCCCGCACCACCGGAGGCAGAGGCAGAGGAAGACCACGCTGACGGGCCAGGCGGCCAGGACTCCGACGGCCAGGTAGGCATCCAGTTTGGATACGCCTGCTCCCCTGTCGGCGCGCTTGGCGTCGCCGGAGACGGACGTCCTGCCAAGTGCTTCATGGGCAAGGACGGCAGGGCTCGGTGGAGCTATGACTCGAACCGCGGGTAGTTCCTCGGTCTGGAGGTCGTTCATCTCGTCCTCAATGAGGTGAACGAGGGCGGCACCTCCACCCCGATGCTGCTGGCCTGCTCCCGGCACGCCTCCGTCCCCTGGAGCGGTACGCCCGCCCGGGCGTCGACGCGGTCGCCCGGCGCGTTGCGAAGCGCGACCCTGCTGCACGTCGCCGAAACCGGTAGCGGGCTCGGCCCTACCTTGCACCGTGGGTCAGAGATAGGAGACCGGGGCCAGGCCAGGTACGAGACAGTGGGCGGTTGGTAGCGTCCCTCGTGCAGCTGCGGCATAGCACGCCGACGATGCACTTCGGACCGCACCCCCAAGGGAGAGCCCATGGCACTGTTCCGCCGCCGCAAGGAGAATCAGGAGTCACGTGAGATCACTGATCACGCCGTGGAACCTTTCGGAACTCGCTTCGCAGGCGCGTTGGCAGCTCCCAAGAAGGAAGCGGACGCTCTGATATCCGAGTCCCTCCTGTGGCAGCTTGTTGAGGACACCCTCGAAGAGGGAGAGGTCCAGTGGGTCACGTGTGGTGGCATGTGGGTTCCTGCTGACGCCCCGCCGCTTCCTGTGCGCTTCTACCTGACGGACCACCGGGTGATCGTGACCCTCGACAGTCCGAGTCTCCCGGCGAGAAGCATGGACCTTCCCTTCGACGACATCGCCGTGTTCGACCCAGAGGGCCCTGTCGGCGGCCGTCGGCCGAAGCGCATCCAGTACCTCGTGATCACCTCCGAGAGCGGCCGGCCAGAGGACGGCGTCCGAACTGTCGTTGAGTTCAATCTCGACGATGAAGGGCACCGCTTCATAGGGACAGCGACGAAGGCCCTACGCGACCACGGCGGACTTCATGGCCGGCTGGAACGAGCCCGCAACGCACGAAGCGAACCGTCCGCGTAGCTGCCCCCTGGGCCCGCGCGGTTGGCCAGAGCGGGCGAATCCTTGTCACGGACGTCGCCTGCGCCGGGCTGGACCGCCGCATCTCGATCTACGGCTTCGGCTGGTCCTCTGGCCACATCGCGGGGCTGGTGCCGTCGAAGCCGTCCATGCACCCCTTCATGAAGTACTTACGCACCTCGGAGATCGCGCCCTCATCCATGGCGGCCTCGTAGTCCTGAAGCTGCTGTACGCACCCGGAGCCCTTGTCCGCCCCCGCCTGGCTCTCATTGCGTCCACTCAGGTATCCGGCCGCGTAGTCGTAGACGTTCGCCCCGCGCTGCACCTCGGCCCCGCAGCCAGTCGCGAGCGCGAGCACCGCGATCGAGGCCACCCCCCAGCGTCTGACCATGTCCCCTCCTTCTGATCTGCACGAACGCGGAGACTGTAGCCTCTGCCGCGCCTTACCGGTCCGGGAGCCGATAGGTTCCGTTCGAGGGCGTAGCCGACACCCGCGCGTCCGGCGCCATCCGGGGACCGGGCACGGTGGCCGATGGAGTGAGGTCGAGCTGGTTGTTCATGTCGAGCTCGAACCGGCCGTAGGGGTTCACGTGGGTCCAGAACAGCGGGGACAGCGCCCGCCGGTCGGCGGCAGTGAGCATGTCGGCCCACTTCGGATCGGCGAGGACCTGCTGCATCAGCAGCGTGTTGACGTGGACCAGGGCGGACTGGAGCAGGTGGAGCGCAAGCATGGACACCTCCTGGGACTCCTTGTCCTGCCCGGCCAGGTCGCCGTCCTTGCCGTAGAAAAGGTCCTTGTTCGCGCTGTTCCAGTTCTCCACGACCTGCAAGCCCTCGTGGATCTCCTGGCGCAGCTCGACGTCCGCGAGGTAGTCGCAGACGAACGCCGTACGCACCGCCCTCCCGAGCTCCTCGATCGCCTGGTAAGTGGGGTGCTTGGGGCCTCCGCGGGTGAACCGGCGCAGGACCTGCTCGGCCTCGGCGGTGCCCAGGCGGAGCGCGGTGGTGTACTTCACGATCTGGTCGTACTGCTGCCGGATCAGGTCCCAGTTGATCGTCTTGGTGGACAGCACCGGCGCGAGGTTCGGCCAGTTGTCGTCCTCCCCGGCGGCCGGCCGGTACAGCTTCGCGGAGCCGATGTTCTTCAGCCTCGGCATCAGCTTGAAGTCGAGCATGTGGGCGAAGGCGAAGCCGACGATGGAAGCACCGTGGGTGTCGGTGTACTGCCGGTCCACTTCCATGTCGGTGCAGTGCCGCAGCACGCCCTCGATCATCGAGGCGACCTCGGAGGCCGAGCAGGACTTGAGCTGGGAGTAGATGCAGACCGACTTCCGCTCGACGTGCCAGTAGATCATCACGCCGGGGCCGCGGTAGCGCTGGTGCCACTCTGTCATCAGGTTCGAGGACCAGGCGCCGAACTTGCGGCTGTCGGACGCGCAGGCGGTGCCGGTGCCCCACCACATCTCGTCACGGGCGGCGAAGGTGGCGTTGACCAGCTTCACCAGCGCGGCACGCATGTTGGTCCGGTTGACGAACAGGTGCCGCACCCGGCGCAGCGTCGCCTCGGACTCGCCGTGCTTGCCGGTCACCGCGACCCGCTTGATGCCCATGTTGGTGCCCAGTCCGAAGAGCACCAGCAGCAGCCGGCGGCGCAGCACGTCCTTGGACAGGTTCTCGCGGGTGGCGACCGAGGTGAACTCGGCGATGAAGTCGGTATCGAACTCGGCGTACTTCAGGATGTCCAGCAGGTCGATCGTGCCCCAGCGCCGTTCGATCTCGGCCTTGATGGCCACCAAAGACTCCGGCTCCTCCTGCTTGCCGCGCGGGGAGACGCGGATCCACGGTTCGCCGCGCTTCTTGACGATCGCGACCCCGCCCGTGGTGCCCTCGGCCAGGGCCTGCTCGAAGCGGTCCAGAGACGTGCGGAGCCTGCCCTGCAGCGCGGTGATGAATTCGCCGGCGTCCTGCGGCTGGCCCAGGGCGGCGTAGTGGACGTCCCGGTTGTCCTCGAAGTCGGCGGGCAGGTCGTCCTCCGGGTTGCGCCACCGGTTCGCGCCCACCACCCAGATCTCCCGACGGCGCAGCGCGTCCCGCAGACTGACGAGCACGCACAGCTCGTACGGGATGCGCTCGACGCGGCCCTTGTCGTCGACGACCGCCGCCCGCCACTGCTCGGGAACCACGCCCTCCAGCGGCACCGTCTCGGCCAGGTCGAAGAACGCGCCCTCCTTCAGCGGCTGCTCCAGGTATTGCCCCAGCAGGTCGATCGCATCCATCACCGGCCGATAGGCGGTGTTGTTGCACTTCATCTCCAGCACCTTTAGTGCCTGATTGAGATCCCTGGTCGAGGGGTCCGTGGGTCGGGATGCTGGTGTCATGGCCCTTGGCGTGGTGGTCCGTAGGTATTGCCGGGAGTGTGGGGTGCTGCTGCCGCCGGCGAAGTCGGCGGCAGCCCGGTTCTGTTCGGGTAGGTGCAGGTCACGCCGGTGGCGGGCCCTGGAGCATGCCCGTCGGCGGGTGGCGGCGATGCAGCGTGGCGAGATGGCGGAGTGCCCGGTCTGTGGGCAGGGCTGGACGGTGGGAGTGGACTTGCAGCGCTCGGCGGTGTTCTGTTCCGCGCGGTGCCGGACGCGAGCGTGGCGGGAGCGGGCGTCGCGCGATTCCGTCACGGTGACGCCGTAGCCGAACGCCGCGTCCGTCTCGGGGGTCACGTCTGTTCGGTACGGGGTCGAACGGCCGGTCTGTTCGCGCCTCGCGCGCCCCTGTTTCGCGCCTGCCGCCGGTCATGCGTGCGCGCCCATGCTGGTGGTGACCTGGGCTGATGTGCTAACTGAGCGGTCGCTGTCGGGCGATTCGCCCTGCCCGGGAACCACGAGGGGTGGAGGCATCATGGCGGAGCGGGTGGGCAACGTCTCGCGGTCGCGCTACGAGCAGCTCGTCGCCGAGGCGCGGGAGCTGGTCGAGCAGGTTGCGAGGGCCCAGTTCGGGCTCGGTGACCGGGCGTTGGAGATCGAGCCGATGCGTGCGGTCGGCGGTTCGACGGCCAGGGGCGGGGATGATCTGTTCACGGTCGAGGAGTCGTTGCAGATGTTCGCCGACGACATAGGCGTGGCGCTGTCGACGGTGGAGGACTGGCGGTGGGTCGCCTCCCGCTGGCCGACCGGGAAACGCAGGAGCGGGGTGTCGTTCACCGTCCACAAGATCCTGGCCTCGATCCCGGATGAGGCAGAACGCTGGGTGGCCATCGAGGACGCCCCGTTCAACCCGCGCCGGAACCGGAAGCAGTGGACCACCGACGGCGCGAAACGCCTGGTGGGACAGCAGGTGGACCGGCCGGTGACGGTCGAGGAGAAGGTGAGGGCCGTCCGCGACCTGACCCGTGATGACGAGGTCGCGGTGGCGGTGACGGCCAGTTTGCTGAGCAGGCCGGAGACCGCCGCCCTGTTGCCGGCGGCGGAGCGGGTGCGGGTGGTGCAGGAACTGACCCGGGACGACGAGGTCGCCACCCGCGTGACTTCTCGGCTGTTGCAGCGCCCGCGGGTCGCGCGGGAGGCGATGCGCGACGACGACACCCGCTTCACCGTCAACCGCGCCCAGTTCGACAACTCCGAACAGGTGAAAGAGAAGGTCAGGGAGCGGATGCCCGCAGTCCGCAGGATCGAGCACACCATCGAATACCTGGACCTGGTCGGCTCCTGCCACAGCTATGTGGCCACGCTGGGAAGGCTGGTGCCGCGGATGCGCGGCCAGGAGTTCACCGATGACGAGCGTGCCACGCTCCGGCGGGGAATCTCCAAAGTACGCGGGGCCGCCGACTGGCTGGAGGCAGCCCTGGAAAGCGGGCGCTTCACCCTGGACGAGCAGCTCGCTCAGCTGTTGAGGGGCGAGTGAGGTGCTGCCCGCCGCCGCCGCATACCCAAGACGGCCACACCGCTGAGCACACACTATGGCGACCTGGTCCGCGTCGCCCTCATGGAAGCCCGGCCCGCCGGCCTCCAGACCCGGCAGCTGGTCGCCGCGACACGGCTCACCCCGTCCCAGGTCGCCCGCGGTGTCCGTCACCTGCGGGATGTCGGCGCGGCCGAGCACCTGACGCCGATCATCTGGCGCCGCCGTGACGGCTACCTCTTCTCCGACGAGCCCGCCGACTGGATCGCCTACGAGAAACAGCAGTTCCAGCTCATCCTCGGCCGCCTGACCCGGATGATCACCGGCACACTCGACCCCCACCTGGCCCGCTACCCCGACGACGAATGGGCCCAACTGGCATCCGCCCAGCTCACCGGCGTCCGCGCCACCCTCGCCCAACTCACCAAATAGCCTCCAGGACCGACGACCGACCTCAGGACACCGCGATGCCCCTGACCTCCCGCCGGCGCCGCTACCCCTCCGACACCACCACCGCGGAATGGGCACTGCTTGAACCGCTCCTGCCCGTCCCGGCCTGCCAGACCAAGGCCGGGGGTCGGCCGGAGAAGTGGCACCGCCGGGAGATCGTTGACGCGATCCGGTACCTCGTCGACAACGGGATCAAGTGGCGTGCCCTGCCTGCGGACTATCCGCCGTATCAGACCGTGTACTACCACTTCGCCCGTTGGATGCGGGCCGGGGTCGTCGCCTTCATCCGCGACCAGCTCCGCCGCCACATACGCACGGGCCAAGGGCGATGCCCCTGGCCGGTCACGCTGATCATGGACTCGCAGTCGGTGAAGGGCGCCGACACCGTCTCGAAGGCCACCCGCGGCTACGACCCTGCGAAGAACATCAACGGACGCAAAAGACACATCGCGGTGGATACCCTCGGCCTGCCCGTGATGATCACGGTGACACCCGCCGACATGACCGACCGCGACGCCGCCCGCGAACTCCTGTGGCGCCTGCGCCTCATGCAGCCCCAGATCACCCAGGTCTGGGCCGACTCTGCCTACGCCGGCCAGCTCATCACCTGGGCCGACGACTTCCTCAACATCACCCTGAAGACCGTCTCGCGGCCCCGCGGCGCGAAAGGCTTCGTCGTCCTGCCACGGCGGTGGAAAGTCGAACGCACCCTCGGCTGGATCATGAAAGCGCGGCGCAACGTCAGAGACTACGAACGCCTCCCCCAACACTCCGAAGCCCACCTCACCTGGGCACTCATCACCCTCATGACCCGTCGCCTCACCCATAAAAGGCCCGCAGGTTAATCCGGCGCTCAACGCACGTGATCAAGCAGCGTTCTGAGGACCATCTCGGTGTGGGTCCACAGCAGGGATCCCGCCGCGTCGGGCAGCAGATGGCGGTTTGCTGCGGGGATCATACGGGTGAGTGACTCGCCCAGGTCCGGTGAGTGGACGGGGCTCGTGTCCTGCCGGCCGTACCAGAGGTCGACCGGTACGGAGATACTGCTGGAATCGAATGGCCAGCGGCCCATCGCCAGCAGAGTGTCCCGCGCATAGCCGTCCGGTCCCTGGATGAACGCCTCATTCATCGCGCGCTGGAATGCCTGCTGGAAGACGGGGTCGGTGTAGACAGAGCGGTCGACCTCGGAACTCGTCGTAGCGATCAGATGCCACAAGGCCTCGGCGCTGCCGAAGCCGGCGAAGGAGGCTTCAGCAGTTTCGGGGTCCTGCGCAACGAGGTCCACCATTTCCTTCACCTGCGGGACCAGCGAGCCAGCGAAACGAGGATGCGCAAGTTCGTCGGTCCCGGAAACCACAGCTACCGCCGCCGCCATCCCGGCTGCCGCCAGCGCAAGGGCGAACGGTGCCCCCTGGGAGAACCCCACGACCAGCGGCGTACCGCAGCCGCGGTCGTCAATCAGATAGCGGATATCATCGGCCCAGGCCGACAAAGTCCGGTTCGGCGCGGGGTCAGAGGCACCCAGACCCGGCCGGTCAACGCTGATAAGCCGCAACTGTGCCTGTTCAAGGACGCTGCCGCCAAAGCCCAGCCACCTGCTCGTGGCGGCTCCGGGGCAGAACAGCACCGGCCTGCCATCCCGGGGCCCCCACTCTGCCCAGGCCAACTCCCGCCCATCGGGAAGCCGAGTCCTACCGATCCCATCGGGCTCCACAACGCCATAGTTCATGCCTTCAGTATTCTCCACTCCGCACAATGGTAAGAATCTGGAATATTTCCATCGGACCAAGGGAAACCAGGACATCCGTAGAGCTCACGAGAGCACGTCAGCGATCAGTTCGTCATCGACGAAGAAGAGTGGGAACGGCCTCACCGAAGAGCAACGAGGATCTCAGACAGGCACTTAGCAGCGGCGCGAGCATCCGCCGCCAGTGCGCCGAGTACGACGACCGCAGCACGGTGCGAACCCTGGCCTTGTAGCGGGCCTCGTTCGCCGCGGCTTCTGCCGCCAGGGCCTTGAGCGTCTTCTCTCCGCCGACCACCGGGAAGATCACCCGCCGCACCGTGCCGGACGGCTCCGACAGCGCCGCCTCCGCGACCCGCAGCAGCATCGCCTCCTTGCCGCGAACCTTCTTCAACTCCGCCCCCAGCTCCTTCTCGACCTTCCGCTCCGCCCGCGTGTTGATCTTCAGCACGAGCTGAATGAACAGGTCCACCAGCGAGTCGGTGATCTCCGTCTGCCGCACATGGCACAGCGCGGCCAGCAGCGTCAGCCGTCGCGGCGGCTTCATCCGCTCCAGGTTCGCCGGGTACTCCTTCGACGCACGCGCCCGCCAGGCGTCGACCAACTTCTCCGACACGTCGGCGAACAGGTCCGCGGGCAGCTCCAGCCGACGCACCCGCTCCAGTTTGTTCACCTCGGCCAGCAGGCTCTCCAGGCCCGGGGCGCCGGGGTCCGTCTTCAGCTCGGTGAAGTGCGACCGCCCACCCCCGGACACCGCGCCGACGCTGTCCGTGCCGTGCTCGGTGTCGTCGCCCGCAACCAGGTCCTCCAGCCGCGAACGGGTGGTGTGGCTGAGCCGGTCCGTCGTGCTGCGGCAGAACCGCTTCTCGAAGTCCTTGGCCGCCTTGCCGACCAGCCGCCGCACCTGCCCCGGCGCCGGCGGTTCGATGTGATCGTTGCGGCACCGGGCCACCACCGCCGCCGCGAGCCGGTCACGCGACAGCTCCACCGGACACAGCTCGGTCGCCAACCACGCGGCCAGACGATCCTGGTCCTCTTCGGTATTCGCCCGGAACCCGTACGCCGCCCGGATCTCGCCCCGGTGCCTCTGGATCGCCTTGCTCTGCCAGTCGTAGGCACCCCACGCCTCCGCAGGTACCTTCACCTGCTGGGCCACGTACTCCACCGCGGCGGCCGGCACCTCCTTGGCCGACTCCGGAAACCGGGCCTCCACCTCGAAAAACTTCAGCAACAGCGCGAAGCCGAGCCTGGTCGTCCCGGACTTGTTCCGCACCCGCTTCATGTCGTCTTCGAGCAGTGTCCAGACCTCAATCAGGTCCTCCGGCTCCCAGTCCTGCCGCACCCGCGCTCCTCTACCCCACCCGAGATCACTCGTTCAGCTCAACGAGGCGCCCAGCGAGGGGAAACGACGACCACAAGTCACGCAGCGCTACATGTCCGTTGGCCGTAGCTATACGAGAACAGGGCCTGGTACGGGTGTCGCTGCCACGGACCGGGCGGCACGCTCCCCGGGACTCCGGGAGCACCCGGCGTACCGGGGAGAGCCGGGCGCCCCCGGCGTACCGGGAGAGCCGGGCGCCCCGGCGTACCGGGTCAGGTCTGCGTCGGCGCGGAGGCCCCCGCGTAGCCGGTCGGACGAGAGCGCAACCGCATGCCGGGAGGGCTCTCCGCCGTGCGTGCGCCGGCCGGAGGACCGGCCTTGCCGCGCCCCGGCGCCGGGTCCATCCTGGTGCCATGGGTGACCAGGCCGGCCCCGAGCCGACGGTGTCCGTCCGGCAGGACCTCCGGTTGCTGGAGGCCGCCGGGGCACACCCGGGCGGCGCGTCCGTACAACAGCTGGCCCGGGCGGCCGGGATGCCGGAGCTCACCGCCCGGCGGCTCCTCCACGACCTCGCCCGGGACGGCTATCTGGACGAGCTCGACGACGGTGCGTTCGCCCTCCACGAGCGAGGCCCCGGGCTGCGGTCCGCCGGCGACGGCCTGGGGCCGCAGGAGCACATCCGCCCCCTGCTGTCGTCGTTGCGCGACAAGCTGTCCGCCGCCGTCTATCTGACGCTCTACGACGAGGGCGAGATCCGGGTGCTGGAGATCGTCGACAGCCCGCGAGCCCCCCGGGTGAACGCCTGGGTGAGCTTTCAGGAGGCCGGGCACGCGACCGCGCTCGGCAAGAGCGTGCTGCGCGAGCTGGACCCGGAGGCGCGCGCCGGCTACCTCGCCCGCCACTCCCTGACCGACCTCACTCCTCGCACGATCACGCGCCGGGAGGAGCTGCTGCGGGAGCTCGACGCCCCCGCCGGCCCGCTCTCGATGGACCGGGGGGAGTACTCCCGGGGTACGACGTGCGCGGCGGTGCCGGTGTACAGCGGTGACCAGGTCGGTTCGATCGGCATATCGTTCCGGTCGGACCGGATGTACCGGACCACCGAGGTCAGGGCGCGGTTGCTGGAGTCGGCGCTGCGCGTGACCCGGCGGCTGACGCTCCCGGAGTGCTGATCACCCCGGCCCCTCAGCCGGTGACGATGCCGGTGACCAGGTTGATCGTGGTGGCCAGGATGCTCGCGCCGAAGATGTAGGACAGCAGGCAGTGGCGGAGGGCGACCGCGCGGATCCTGGAGGTGGAGACGTTGTTGTCGGAGACCTGGTAGGTCATGCCCAGGTTGTAGCTGAAGTAGAGGAAGTCGATGTAGCGCGGCGGTTCCTTCATGTTGAAGTCGATCCCGCCGCCGGGCGTCTGGTGGTAGATGTACGCGTAGCGGGCCGTGTACATCAGATGGAGCGCCGCCCAGGACATGAACACGCCGCCGAGCGCCAGGGCGGCCGCCGTGTGGCTCAGGTCCGAGTCGCCGATCAGCAACAGCAGCACGATGCCGACCAGACCGGACAGGGCGGCCGTGACGACGACGAGTTCTTCGGCGACGGGCCGGAACTCCTCGCGCCGGGCGTTGTCGTGCGTCGCGGCGGCGTCCATCGGCCACAGGACGAGCCATCCCGTGACGACGAAGACGGTCTGGGCGAGGGCTATGCCGACGAGGAAGCCCAGCGGCACGTTGGTGAGGAGGACTCCGACCAGAACGCCGACGGCGGCTCCGACCAGTGCGGACCCCGCGAGCCGGGGAACGGCGGGGAGCAGGAACCGACGATACGTGTCCATGGGCTTCAGGCGGTTCATGTGAGGCCTCACGTGGCTGCCCGGGGAGTCCGAGCCCTGTGCCACGAGGCGTTCCCCGCGGTCGGGGCCGGACCATGCCAGCGTAGGCGCGGGTGATCCGCCCCGCAGTTCCGCAGCGGCGCCGGAGCAGTCCCGGAGGGGTGTCGGAGCAGTCCCGAGAGGTGCCGGGGCCGACCGGCGACGGCCCCCGGAGCCGACTGGCAGCCGGGAAACCCCGGGCATAGCCTGCCGGAAGGACCCGTTACGCCCCACCATGTCCGTCGACCCGCCGTATTCGCAGGTGAAAGGGTGGAAGCTCCGTGAGCATCGACAAGGACGCGAGCACCGGCAAGGAAGCGCAGGACTCCCTGGAGCCCCGGGTCGGTCCCGTCCCGGAGGGCGATCCCCGGTTCCGGCCCTACCACCACCCCGCCGCCGGGTGGGGAGCGGCGAAGAGCGTGACCCGTTTCCTGGTGGAGGAACGCGCGCTGGTGGACGGCCCGCGCGCGATCATGCGGATGAACCACGAGAACGGCGGCTTCGACTGCCCCGGGTGCGCATGGCCGGACGACACCAAGGGCCTGCACCTGGACATCTGCGAGAACGGCATCAAGCACGTCACCTGGGAGATGACGCCCAAGCGCGTCGGGCGGGAGTTCTTCGCCGCGCACTCGGTGACCGAGCTGTACGGGTGGAGCGACTACGACCTGGAGAACCAGGGCCGGCTGACCGAGCCGATGGTGTACGACGCCGAGTCGGACCACTATGTGCCGATCAGCTGGAAGGACGCGTTCGCGCTGGTCGGAGCCACCCTGCGCGGGCTCGACCGCCCGAACCGGGCGGCGTACTACACCTCCGGCCGGCTCGGCAACGAGGCCACCTTCCTCTACCAGCTGATGGCCCGCGAGCTGGGCACGAACAATCTGCCGGACTGCTCCAACATGTGCCACGAGGCCAGCGGTCGGGCCCTCCAGGCTTCCCTGGGCACCGGAAAGGGCACGGTCGACCTCAAGGACTGGGAGTCCGCGGACGCCCTGTTCATCCTGGGTGTCAACGCCGCGTCGAACGCGCCCCGCATGCTCACCGCCCTCGCCGAGGCCGACCGTCGCGGCGCGCAGATCGTGCACGTCAACCCGCTGGTCGAGGCGGCGGCCACCCGCACCATCGTGCCGCACGACTTCACGGACATGGCGCTGTACCGGACCACGAAAACCAGCACGCTGAACCTCCAGCCGCGCATCGGCGGTGACATGGCGCTGCTGCGCGGTATGGCCAAGGCGGTCCTGGAGAAGTCGGCGAGCGACCCCAAGGCCCTGGACCGTGCCTTCATCGACCGTCACACCACCGGCTTCGAGGAGTACCGGAAGCTGTGCGAGGCCACGCCCTGGGAGGAGCTGGAGCGCCAGTCCGGGCTGAGCCGCGCCGACATCCTGAAGGCGGCGCAGGTGTACGAGGAGGCCGACCGCTCCATCATCAGCTGGTGCCTGGGCCTCACCCAGCACGAGCACGGCGTCGACACCGTCCGCGAGATCGTCAACCTCCTGCTGCTGCGCGGCAATCTCGGCCGGGAGGGGGCGGGCCCCTCCCCCGTGCGCGGGCACAGCAACGTCCAGGGCAACCGCACCTGCGGCATCGACCACCGCCCCACCGGGGAGTTCCTGGACCGGCTCGCCGGGGCCTGCGGGATCGACCCGCCTCGCGAACACGGCCTGGACACCGTGGGAACGATCCGGGCGATGCGGGACGGCGAAGTGAAGGTGTTCGTCGGGATGGGCGGCAACTTCGCGCTCGCCGCACCCGACACCCCGGCGACGTACGCGGCGCTGCGCTCCTGCGACCTCACCGTCCAGGTGAGCACCAAGCTGAACCGCAGCCATGTCGTCCACGGCCGCGCGGCCCTGATCCTGCCGTGCCTCGGCCGCACCGAGAAGGACCACCAGCGGAGTGGCGTGCAGAGCACCTCGGTCGAGGACTCGATGAGCATGGTCCACATGTCCGTCGGGATGAAGCGCCCCACCTCCCCGCACCTGCTGTCCGAGCCGGCCATCGTCGCCGGGATGGCGCGCGCCGCCCTGCCGGACAGCGAGACCCCCTGGGACTGGTACATCAAGGACTACGACCGGATCCGGGACACGATGGCCGAGGTGCTGGACGGCTTCGAGGACTTCAACCGCCGGGTCCGGCTGCCCCTGGGCTTCCGGATCAAGCAGCCCGCCCGCGAACTGGTCTTCCTGACCCCGTCGGGGCGCGCCGAGTTCTCCGCGGCCCCGCTGCCCGACGTGGTGCCCGAACCCGGCACCCTGGCACTCGGCACGATGCGGTCGCACGACCAGTGGAACACCACCATCTACTCCGACAACGACCGCTACCGGGGCATCAGGAACCTGCGCACGCTGATCTTCATGAACCGGGCCGACATGCGCGAGCGCGGGATCGCCGACATGGGCCCTGTCGACATCACGAGCACGGCGAAGGACGGCAGCCGGCGGTTCCTGAACGGCTACACGGCGATCCCGTACGACATTCCGCGCGGCTGCGCGGCCGGCTACATGCCGGAGATGAACGTGCTCTGCGCGCTGGGCGACTACAGCACCCAGAGCGACCAGCCGATCATGAAGCACGTCAAGATCACGGTGGTGCCGGGCGCCTGAGCGCCGTCGCGGGCCTGCCCGCTATGAGCGATCGCGTCAATCTGCGATCTGCCGTGCGAAGCCCGGCAGATGGCAGATTGACGCCAGGGCCTAGTCGGCCTTCTTCTTCCGGTTCTTCCCGTCCGGGGCGAGGCCCATTTCCTCGCGGTCCTCCTCCAGGCGGTCGTCGAGTCGCTTCTCGTCCGGGCGGCGGGGCATTCCGCGGCTGTGGCCGGTGTCGGGGTCGCCCTCGACCTCTTCGTTCGACTTGTGGTGGTGATGGGACATCGCTCACTCCTCGCCGTCGGGGGTGTCGGCGGCGGGGGTCTTCCCGGCGTCGTCGCCCTTGCGGATGGTGCAGTTCAGGGAGTCGTCGACCACATCGGCGACGATCGTGTCCCCGGGATCGGCTTCGCCGCCGAGCAGCAGGGAGGCGACGCGGTTGTCCAGTTCCGTCTGGATCGTGCGGCGCAGCGGGCGGGCGCCGAACTCCGGCTGGTAGCCGTGGGCGACCAGGAGCTTCTTCGCCGCCTCGGTGACCTCCAGAGTCATGCCCTGGGCGTGGACGCGGTGCTTGCTGCGGTCCAGGAGGTGGTCGACGATCTCGGACAGGTCGTCCTCGGTGAGGCTGTGGAAGACGATGATGTCGTCGATGCGGTTGAGGAACTCGGGGAGGAACCGGCCGCGCAGGTCCTCCATCAGCTCGTCCTTGAGCTCGGCGGCGTCGCCCTCGTGGGCGAGGATGCGGTGGGCGCCGATGTTGGACGTCATGATGACGACGCAGTGGCGGAAGTCGACGGTGCGGCCCTGTCCGTCGGTGAGGCGGCCGTCGTCGAGGATCTGGAGCAGCGTGTTGAAGACGTCGGGGTGCGCCTTCTCGACCTCGTCGAACAGGACGACGCTGTAGGGGTTGCGCCGTACCTTCTCGGTGAGCTGGCCCGCCTCGTCGTAGCCGACGTATCCGGGAGGCGCTCCGACGAGCCGGGCGACGGTGTGCTTCTCCTGGAACTCGCTCATGTCGAAGCGGATCATGCGGTCGTCCTGGCCGAACAGCAGCTCGGCCAGTGTCTTGGCCAGCTCCGTCTTGCCGACGCCGGTGGGGCCGAGGAAGAGGAACGAGCCGACGGGCCGGTTCGGGTCGCCCATGCCGGCGCGGTTGCGGCGTACGGCTTCGGAGACCGCGGTGACGGCCTCGTCCTGGCCGACGATCCGGGCGTGCATCTCCTCCTCCAGCTTGAGGAGCTTCTCCTTCTCGCCGGCGGTGAGCTGGGAGACCGGGATGCCGGTGCGGCGGGAGACGATGTCGGCGATGTCGGAGGAGGTGACCGAGACGACGCCCTCGCGGCGCTCCTCGATCCCGGCGAGTTCACCCTCGACCTCGGCGATCTGCCGCTTCAGGTCGGACGCCTTCTCGAACTCCTCGCCCGCGACGGCCTCGTCCTTCTCGCGCCGCAGCTTGGCGAGGCGGTCCTCGCGGCTGACGACCTCCGTGGACCGGTTGGCGCTGCGCAACCGTACGCGGGCCCCGGCCTGGTCCATCAGGTCGATGGCCTTGTCGGGCAGGAAGCGGTCGCTGATGTAGCGGTCGGACAGCTCGGCCGCCGCCGTGAGGGCCCCGTCGGCGAAGCGGACCTGGTGGTGGGCCTCGTAGGCGTCGCGCAGTCCTTCGAGGATCTGTACGGTCTCCTCGACGGTGGGCTCCGGCACCAGGACGGGCTGGAAGCGGCGCTCCAGGGCGGCGTCCTTCTCGATGTGCTTGCGGTACTCGTCGATCGTCGTCGCGCCCACGACGTGCAGTTCGCCGCGGGCGAGGGCGGGCTTGAGCATGTTGCCCGCGTCCATCGAGCCCTCGCCGGTGGCGCCCGCGCCGACGACCGTGTGGAGTTCGTCGATGAAGAGGATGATCTCCCCCTCGGCCTTCTGCACGTCCTCGATGACCTTCTTGAGCCGCTCCTCGAACTGGCCCCGGTACTGGGCTCCGGCGACCATGCCGGACAGGTCCAGGGAGACGACCCGCTTGTCCTTGAGGGTGTCGGGGACCTCGCCCGCGACGATGCTCTGGGCCAGGCCCTCCACGATGGCGGTCTTCCCGACGCCGGGCTCGCCGATGAGGACGGGGTTGTTCTTGGAGCGCCGCGAGAGGATCTCGATGGTCTGCTCGATCTCCTCGGCCCGCCCGACCACGGGGTCGAGCTTCCCCGCCCTCGCCTCCTCCGTGAGGTCCCGGCCGAACTCGTCCAAGGTCGTGGCGGGCTGCTTGGCCCCGCCGGAGGCACCGTCCGGCCCCGTCGCCCGGTCGGCCGCTCCGCGCAGTTTGCCCACGTCGAGGTCGTCCGCCCCCAGGAACCGCCCGGCCCCGGAGTCCGCGTCGTCGATGAGTGCGCCGAGGATGTGCTCGGGCCCGATGTAGGACACCCCGGCCGCCTGCGAGCGGGCGTAGGCGGCGGTGAGGGTCCGCTTCGCCGCCGGGGTGAGCCCCGGCTCGGCGGACGGCTCGGCGGACTCCCGGGGCAGCACCTCGTCGAGCTGTGCGGCAAGCGCGTCGGGGTCGACCCCGGCCCGGGACAGCAGCCCCCGCGAGGGTTCGACCTGGGTCGCCGCCCACAGCAGATGCTCGGTGTCGAGGTCCGCGGTGCCGTCCTCGGCGGCCTTGCTCGTCGCCCGGCCCAGCAGCTCGTGGGAGGACTCCGTCAGCAGGCGCCCGATCGGGACGCGCTGCATGGCGGGGGGCGAGGAGGCGGGCGACATACCGAAGAACCGGTTCAGCAGATCGCTGAACGGATCGGACGGACCGAGGGGAGAACCAAACGCCATCGACATGTCAGCTCCAGGGAAGGCGAGGGGGCCCTCCCACTCAAACGCGATGTCCATCACGCCGCAAACGGACGAGACGCCCTACGGCCGACGACGGGAAGGGTCGGACAAGCCCTGGCGCAACCCGATCATCCGGAGTCGGATCCTCCGCCTCCACCTCCACCGATGGATCCTCCGACGGACCGGATGAGTGCCCGGGCCTCGTCCTCCAGGCCCCTCGTCACCGTACGGTCCCGGAAACCGTGCGTGGCCAGTCGTGTCGCGAGCGCGTCGAAGTAGCCCGAGGCCGCCAGGACATGCCTCGGCACGTCCAGCCGGCCGCCGTCGGCCTGCTCGCCCCGGGACGCCTCCGCCGCGGCCATGACCTGCGCGATCCCGACGTACACCTCCTCCCGCGTGCTGTCCGGCAGGCCGGACCGCGTCAGTTGCCGCAGCAGCCGTTCGCCGGCGGCGGTCACCTCGTTGAGCAGGCGTACGTTGCGGTTGACCGTGGGGCCGACGTCGGCGGCGGTGATCGCGGCGGCGAGGGAGCCGTGTCCCACGACAGGGTGGCGGGCTCGGCTGGGCAGATAGGTGGGCAGCTCCATGGCTCCGAGGGAGTTCAGCGCCGGCCGGAAGCACGGGTGCACGTGGAACTCGTGCTCGTCGGGCAGCGGCGGCGTGGCACTGCCACCGGCGTAAACGGTGTCGTTCCCCCGCTTCACGCCGATGAAGCCGACTGAGTAGAGGACATCTACGACGCCCTGGGTGGTGAGACTCTCGGTGTAGTCGGAGAATTCCCGGTGCAGGGTTTCCCTGCGGCCTTCGAAGCGTTCCTCCAGGGTGGATCGCATCACGACATAGCCCGTGTTCTCGAAAAGCGGAAAGAGAGAACGCAGGAAAGGGTGACTGATCAGGTATTCCTTGGCGAGGTCCTGGAGCTTCCAACGGGAGAACCGGTCCGTGGCGGCCAGGACGTCGTCCTCGGAGATCGTGAAGTGACCGGCCTCGTCGGCGATGTTGCGGCACACGTTGAGGAACTGGATGGTGTCGCGCGGGCGCGGCAACGAGCGCCGGAAAATGTACTCGGACGTCGGCTCCCCCATCACGCTCACCGGGAACAGCCCCTCCCACAGGTCCCGCCTGGTGAGCGGAAGTCCGATCGAGGCCCGGGCCCGGGAGAGCGCCAGGTCCTCCAGTGCTTCCCGGGTCCAGGAAATACGGATCTCGTCGCTGTGGAATTTGTCGCCGTCGCCGAAGTTCAAGGTGTCGTAGATGTCCGCGCGGAGGAACAGGGCCGCGCGGAGGGCGTTGCCGTAGAAGGAGATGGCGTGCTTCGCGGCCAGCAGCAGACCCGTGACCAGCGCGTGGCTCTCGGGCTCGACGGTCCACACCTGTTCCAGCTGGTCGACCAGGAGCAGGAGCGGCGGATGCCTGCGGGCGCAGTCGAGATCGGCGAACCCGGCCCGCACCCCCGCTTCCAGGACGTCGAGCTGGCCGGAGGCCTCCGCTCCCTCGGAAGCGCCGCCGATGCCCAGAGCCGCTTCGACGCCGAAGGCCTTCAGCGAGAGGTCGGCGGACTGGAGCCGGCCGATGCCTCGGCGGAGCCTTTCGTACAGACGCGCGTCGTCCGACTCGCCGTTGGCCTCCAGGAAGGAACGCACGGCCCGGACGGATGCCGGCAGCCGGCGGCCGTGCGCGGCACGTGCGTGGTCGGTGAGATGACGTGCCGCGTGAACGGCGAAAAGGTAGCGCCAGACCAGCGACTTGGCCGTGTCGGGCGTAAGTCCCTGCAACGCGAAACGGCGGATCTCGTCTCCGGCCGCATCGTCCGGCGCGATGAGAACCGAGGCGCCGGGATGGCCCTCCGGAGTGGCCAGTTGACGGCAGATCGCACTCTTTCCCGAGCCTTTTCGGCCGATGATGAGCAACTTCCGGCCGGACAGAGCCTCACGGTAGGCGTACGTGGGACGGAAGACCGGCCCCTTCAAGAGGCCGTCCTGCAGGTCCGTTTCGGCATCGTCGCGCCCGAAGAACAAAAGACTGATCGGACCCGGCTGCACGTTTCCCCCGCCCCGTTGTGCTGTTGGTGAATCCTCAGAGTAGGCCCGGACGGACGGGAACGTCCTGATAATGAGCGCACGGGGCACGGCCGAGGGAGCCGGACCCGGCCGTCACGTTGCGCGCACTCCCGGGGGGACCGGTGCAGGAACCCGAAGATCCACAGGAAGACCTGGCTGCGTTACTCGACGCGCTCTCCGACGTGGGGCGCGATGTCACCGCGCTCAAGGAGCGGCAGGAACAGGACCGTTCCGGACTGGCCCGGGAGCTGAGCTCTGTGCGGACGGACGTCAGCGGCATCGACGACCGGCTGAGGAGCGTGGCCGACGACGTGTCCCGCACGGAGACGTCTTCGCGCGCCGTACGGGAGACCACGGAGGCCTACATGGAGCGGATCCGCGAGCTGGAAAGCACGATCGACCGGCTCCGGGCGACGCACCGCGCGACGGACCCCGTGGTACTCGACGCCCGGATGCAACTCGCCAGAATCACCGGAGAATCCGGCGACAGGCGCGGGGCGATCACGCTGTACCGGACGCTGGCCGGAGAGTGCCGGGCGGATCTCGGCCCCTATGACCCGCGCACCCTGGACGCGTTCGAGGAGATGGCGTGGTGGATCTCCGGCTCGGGCCGGTAGCGCGCTGACGCCGGAGCGGGCCCGGAGGATGCCCCCGGGCCCTCGGTCCGCAGGCCTACTGCCCCATCTCGTACGCCCCCGACAGCGCCTCGACCTGCTCCCAGATCCGCGCCGAACGGGCCGCGTCGACGACCGGCCGACGGACCGCGCCCAGCGCCCAGTTCTGCTGGGTCTCGGTGGCGGAGTCCTTGCCGTGCAGCTCGACGGCGTGCGCGGAGAAGTCGCGGACGAGCACGGCGAACAGCTCGTCCAGCAGTTCCTCGTCCAGGCCGGTCAGCCGGGCCTGCTCCAGGATCAGCTGGCCGTGGACGACGAGGGCGAAGAGCTGGCCGACGGCCAGGAGGAGGTCGAGGTCGCGGCTCTGCTCCTCGTCGGGGGCGGCCGTCTCGACGAACGCGCACAGGGCGTCCGCCTGCTCGCGGAAGCGGGCGACGTTCGGCACCCCGGCGTACGCGTCGAACGCGGCGCGCCAGTCGTGGAAGCGTACGGAGCCCAGGCCGCGCGCCGGACCCTGGCGGAACAGGAAGTCGTCGTCGGCCGCATCCAGGCGGGAGGGGACGGCCGGGTAGTCGACCGGGTCGAGCAGGTGGTTGCGCATGAACTTCAGGATCAGCGCGAGGTTCACGTGGACCGTGCCCTCCAGCTTCGGCAGGCCCCGGATCTCGATGGCGGCCTGGGCGAAGTAGTTGTCCTTCTCGAAGCCCTTGGCGGCGATGACGTCCCACATCAGGTCGATGACCTTCTCGCCCTCCGTGGTGACCTTCATCTTCGTCATCGGATTGAAGAGCAGGTAGCGGCGGTCGTCGGGCCCGGCGGAGCGGAAGTAGTCGACGGCGCGGTCGCTGAACAGCTTCATCCCGACGAGCCGGACGTAGGCGTCGGTCAGCTCGCGGCGCACGTGCGGGAAGGCGGTGACGGGGCGGCCGTAGAGGATGCGGTTGCTCGCGTGGGTGACGGCCTCGTACATCGCGTGCTCGCAGATGCCGATGGAGGCGGTGCAGAGGTTGAACTTGCCGACGTTGACGGTGTTGAGCGCGGCGTCGAAGGCGGCGCGGCCGGTGTGCAGGATGTCGGCGGGCGCGACCGGATAGCTCTCCAGGCGGAACTCGCTGACGTACTTGGAGGAGTCGACGACGTTCTTAACGAGCCGGTACGCCTCGTGGCGGCTGTCGGCGGCGAAGAAGACGTAACCGTCGGGGCCCTCGACGTCGGTGCGGCGGCCGAAGACGGAGACGAGACCGGCGGCGTTGCCGTTGCCGATGTAGTACTTGGAGCCGGAGGCCCGGAAGCCGCCGTCGCCGTCGGGCGTCAGCAGCATGTCGGTGGAGTAGATGTCGGCGCCGTGGGTCTTCTCGGAGAGGCCGAAGGCGAACACCTCGCCCTGGGAGAGGAGTTCGGCAGCCCGGGCGCGGGCCTCGGCGTTGTCGCTCTGCCAGACCGGGCCGAGCCCGAGGATGGTCACCTGCCAGGCGTACCAGTAGTCGAGGCCGTAGAAGCCGAAGATCTCGTTGAGGGCGGCAATCCGGGCGGTGTCCCAGCGCTGGTCGTCCTTCCCCGCGGCGGAGGCGGGGGTGAGGAAGGTGGCGAACAGGCCCTCCCGCGCGGCGAAGTCGAGGAAGTCGCCGAGCCAGGCACGGGAGCGGTAGTCCTCGATCAGCCGGCGCTTGCCGCGCGCCTCGAACCAGTCGACGGTGGCGCGCAGCAGCCTGCGGGTCTCCGGGTCGAAGTGCTCGGGGTCGTAGGTGCGCGGGTTGAACAGGAGCGACGCGGAGTCGGCCATGGCGGGTGCCTTCCGGGAGGGTGAGGGTTTCGTCGGTGGTACGGAGGTGGCGGGCGGCGCGCCGTTCAGGCGCCGGGGCCCGCGGCGTCGAGCCGGTGGAGCGTGGCGAGTACGTCGTCGAGCCAGGCGATCGTCATGCGCTCGTACGCGATACCGCCCCGCAGCACGACGTGCTGGAGTTCCTGGCCGGCGTCCTGCGGCGCGGGGGCTTCGGGCCCGGTGAAGTCGCGCAGTTCCCCGGCAAGGTAGTGCGCGAGCCGGTCGCGGTGCACCTGGCGGTGGCGCTCGACCTCGTCGATCAGGGCGGCCGGGTCGTCGAAGGCCGCACCCCGGATCTTCACGGCGAGATCGTGCCGCAGGCTCTCCGGCTCGATCGGCTTGTGCAGCCACGCGGCGAGGGCGGCGCGGCCGGGCCCGGTGACGGAGTACTCCTTCTTGTCCGGCCGCCCCTGCTGCTCCACCTCGCGGACCTGGAGGAGGCCGTCGGTCACCATGCGGCCCAGGACGCGGTAGATCTGCTGGTGGGTGGCGGTCCAGAAGTATCCGATGGACCGCTCGAACCGCCGGGCCAGCTCATAGCCGGAGCCGGGCCGCTCCAGCAGGGAGACGAGGATCGCGTGGTCGAGGGCCATGCGGCGATCCTTCTATGCAACTCGTTGCATAGACAAGTCGTGGCGCCCGGGTGAGACACGGCTCACCCGGGGTGCGGCCTCCCCGGAGGGGTGTTTCGGTCGGGCGGAGAGGGGCACCCGGAGCCCCGGCCACCGTCCGGCAGAGAGCCGGGCAGAAAGCCGAGCAGAGAGGCAGCACCATGACGAGGGGCGAACAGCCGCAGGACCCGAACCAGCTCCATCCCCGCCCGGACTTCCCCCAGCAGGACCAGGAGCATCCCGGCTGGACGGGCCCCATGGACCCGCCGCCCGATCACGGCGAGGACTCCTACCGGGGCAGTGAGCTGCTCGTCGACCGCAAGGCCCTGATCACCGGCGGGGATTCGGGCATCGGTCGCGCGGTGGCCCTGGCCTTCGCGCGGGAGGGCGCGGACGTGGTGCTGACCCATCTTCCCGAGGAGGAGAAGGAGGCCGCGGAGACCGTCCGCCTGGTGGAGGAGGCGGGGCGGAAGGGCGTGGCGGTCGTCTGTGACGTCCGGGACGAGAAGCAGTGCCGCTCGCTCGTGGAACGGGCCGTGGCCGAGGGCGGCCGCATCGACGTCCTGGTGAACAACGCGGCGTACCAGATGTCCCGGCCCGAAGGGATCTCAGCGATCTCGACCGAGCAGTTCGACCGGGTGGTGCGCACGAACCTGTACGGGATGTTCTGGCTGTGCAAGGCCGCTCTTCCGCACATTCCGGCGGGCGGCTCGATCATCAACACCACGTCGGTGCAGGCGTACAAGCCGAGCCCGCATCTGCTCGACTACGCGATGACGAAGGGCGCGATCGTCACCTTCACCCAGGGCCTCGCCCAGATGCTCGCCGCCGACGGTGTCCGCGTGAACGCGGTGGCCCCCGGACCCGTCTGGACCCCGCTCATCCCGGCCACGCTGCCCGACACGGCCGAGTTCGGGAAGCAGAGCCCCCTGGGCCGCCCCGCGCAGCCCGCCGAGATGGCGCCGGCCTATGTCTTCCTCGCCTCGGCGAACGCCTCGTTCATCACCGGCGAGATCATGAACGCCACCGGCGGCACGCCCCTTCCCTGAGCCGACGGCGCGCCTGATTGGCCCGTATCCCAGCAGGGAAGGCGTGACATATGCGAAGGAATCATAACGAAGCACCCGTTCTCGATGCCCTCGCCGCCTATCACGAGCGGGGCGAGCTGGGCTTCTCCCCACCCGGACACAAGCAGGCCCGGGGCGCCGATCCCGCCGTTCGGGCGGTGCTGGGCGACGCCGTGTTCCTGGGGGACGTCCTCGCCACGGGCGGGCTGGACAGCCGGCGGGAGACCTCGGGCGTGCTGCGGCGCGCCGAGGACCTGATGGCCGACGCGGTCCACGCCGAGCACACCTTCTTCTCCACCTGCGGCAGCTCGCTGTCCGTCAAGGCGGCCATGCTCAGCGTCGCCGCGCCCCATCAGAAACTGCTGGTCGGCCGCGACGCCCACAAGTCCGTCATCGCGGGCCTCATCCTGTCCGGCATCGAGCCGGTGTGGCTGGAGCCCCGGTGGGACGCGGAGCGGCATCTCGCCCACCCGCCGTCGGCGGCGACCGTCGAGCGGGCCTTCGCTGAGCACCCGGACGCGCGCGGCGCCCTGGTCACCAGCCCCACCCCGTACGGGACGGCGGCGGATCTGCGGGCGATCGCGGACGTGTGCCACCAGCGCTCCCGCCCGCTGATCGTGGACGAGGCCTGGGGCGCGCATCTGCCGTTCCATCCGGACCTGCCGTCCTGGGCGATGGACGCGGGCGCGGACGTCTGCGTGACCAGCATTCACAAGATGGGCAGCGGCCTGGAACAGGGCTCGGTCTTCCATCTCCAGGGCGACCTGGTGGACCACGACACGCTGGCTTCGCGCGCCGACCTCCTCGGCACCACCAGCCCGTCCGTCCTGCTCTACGCGGGGATCGACGGCTGGCGGCGGCAGATGGCGCTGGGCGGCCGGGCCCTGCTCTCGAAGGCCCTCGACCTGGCCGCGTCGGTCCGTCGGCGCATCGAGGAGATCGACGGGATGCACGTCAACGGGGAGAAGGACTTCTGCGGGCCCGGCGCGGCCTCGGAGTTCGACCCGCTGCCCGTGATCATCGACATCGAGGGGCTCGGCACCACCGGTTACCGGGCCGCCGACTGGCTGCGCAGCCACCACCGCGTCGACATGCACCTGGTCGACCATCGCCGGATCAGCGCGCAGATCACCCACGCCGACGACGTGTCCACCACCGGGCAACTGCTGACGGCGCTGGAGGACCTGTCCCGCAACGCCCACACCCTGCGCCCCGCCCCCGAGGTGCTGGTGCCCTCCCCGGCCGAGCTCCGCCCCGATCAGGTCTGCCTCCCGCGCGACGCCTTCTTCGCCGAGACCGAGGACGTACCGGCGGCAGAGGCCGTGGGGCGGGTCGCCGCCGAGATGATGACCCCCTACCCGCCCGGTATCCCGGCCGTGCTCCCCGGCGAACGGATCACCGCGCCTCTGCTGCGCTACCTGCGCTCCGGGGTGGAGGCGGGCATGAACGTGCCCGATACCGCCGATCCCGGCCTGGAGACCGTCCGGGTGTGCGCCGACCGGGAGAACTCCTGACAGCGGCGCCTCTCCCCCTCACCCGATCCCCCGCCCGTAAGCCTGAAGGAGACATTCCGTCATGCGCGCACTCGCTCTCGTCTGCACCCTGAACGCCTCGCCCTCCCCGTCCAGCAGTCAGCGTCTCGCCGAGCAGGTCATGGCGCAGTTCGCCCGGCACGAGGTGCCGGGCGAGGTCGTCCGGGTCGCCGACCACGACGTCCGCCCGGGGATCGGGGTGGACATGGGCGACGGCGACGCCTGGCCCACGCTGCGGGAGAAGGTCCTGGCCGCCGACATCCTGGTGATCGCCACGCCCATCTGGCTCGGCCACCCCTCCAGCGTCTGCCAGCGGGTCCTGGAGCGGCTGAACGCCGAGTCCTCCGAGACCGACGACCAGGGCCGCCCGCACACCTACGGGAAGGTCGCCGCCGTGGCCGTCGTCGGCAACGAGGACGGGGCGCACAAGGTGAGCGCCGATGTGTTCCAGGGGCTCAACGACGTCGGCTTCTCGCTGGCGCCCGGCGCCGTCACGTACTGGGTCGGCGAAGCCATGCAGGGCACCGACTACCAGGATCTGGACGAGACGCCCGAGGCCGTCGCGTCGACCACCGAGGCGCTCGCGGCGAACGCCGTCCACCTGGCCCGGCTGCTCTCCGACCGCCCGTACCCGGCGTCCTGACGCCCCGACGGCCCCCGGGGGTCAGCCCCGGGGCTGGATGCGGCCCTCGGGCGGGACCTCGCCGGTGATGCTGGCGATCAACTCGGCGCAGAGTTCGCGGAGCTTGATGTTGCGGTGCTGCGACGCCGTGCGCAGGACGTCGAAGGCCTTCTCCGGGGTGCAGCGCTGCTGGCCGACCACGACGCCGATCGCCTGGTCGATGACGGTGCGCGAGCGCAGGGCGGCCTCCAGATCGGCGGCGAACTCCTCGGTGTCCGCGATGCGTTGAGCCAGGGCGATGGCCCCGGTGGCCTGCGCGGTGAGCAGCCTGAGTGCTGTCAGGTCGGCCGTGTCGAAGGCGTGCGGGACGGGCGCGTACAAGTTCAGCGCTCCTGCCGTGTGGCTGTGCGGTGCGATCGGCAACGACAGCGAGGAGCGGGCGCCGCAGACCGCGGCGTAGGCGGGGTAGTCGGCCCAGCGGCTCTCCCGCAGGGTGTCGGGCACGCTGACCTCCCGGCCCGTCCGCATCGCCTGGAGACACGGGCCGTCGTCCTGGCCGTACTGGGCCTCGTCCAGCTTCGTCGCGGCGGCCCCCACGCTGGATACGGTGACGGGGCGCCCCAGCCTCTCCAGCGTGATGCCGCAGCCGTCGGCCTCCTCCACCAGGGCGAGGGCGCTCCGGGCGAGGGCACGCAGGAAGTCGTCCAGCGACGTGGTCTCCAGCAGCAGCGCGGTCGTGTCCGGCGCCTCGGCCACGGGCCTGTCAGTCATGATCATCTCGTTCTGGGCGGTGACCCGCCGCTGAACAGGGCGGGGCAGAGCTGGGCGGCGCGGTCCGGGCCGCCGGGACGGGGCAGCCGCCACCGACGCACCGGCGCCGAGCGGGCTCCGGGCGTGGGGCGGTGAGGGGGGTCAGTCGTCGAGGCCGGGTGGCCGCAGAGGGGCGGGCGTGGACCGGGGGGCCGCCTTCGGGCCGCCTGCGGAAGGGTGGGTTCTCCTCGCGGGAGGCATGCCGCGGGGCTCCCGTGGCGGAGGGCTTGCGGCGTCGGAAGCGTCGGCGGCCGGAAGCGGGACCGAGTCCACGAGGGCGGCGCGGCGACGAGGGGAGAGGTTCACGGGAGACTCCACGGAGGCAGGAAGAATTCTTACGGGCCGTTTCCTGACCTCCAGCGCTTCATTATGCCCTCTCCCGTCCGGCGCGGTCGGCCCGGCGTCCCCGGGCTGGTCCGCTCCGGCCCGAAATCGCCGCAGCACGACGGGGAATCGACTCCGCGGAGTGTGCACCGCGGAGTCGATCCCCCGTCAGTCCCGTCGACCCGCTCCGGCCGTCAGCGCTCCCCCGGGAAGCGAGGCCGGGAGGTGTCGGCGTACGGGCCGAGTGGCCGCAGCGGGGCACCGGCGGGCGGCGGCGCACCGCGGCGACCGCCGGACTTCGCGTTCCGCGACGCCTCCGGTTCCGGCCGGCATCCCCGGCTGCGCAGCTCCGCGCCCGGGAGGGTGGCGGCGACCCGCAGCACACGGTGGAGCCCGGCGGCCCCCAGGACCTGGCGGGCCTTGTCGGACCCGGCGACCACCGCCGTCGAGACGCCGCGTTCCTCGGCCTCGCCCCGTACACGCAGGAGGAGCCCCAGGGCCCGGGGGGTGAGCAGGGGGGTACGGATGTGCACGATGATCGCCCGGGGTCCGCAGCACGGCAGGAGGCGGACGATCTCACGCTCGATCGCGGCCTCGTTGTCGAGGTCGACCACCTCGCCGAGCTCCACGACCAGGTGCGCGGCGTCGAGGTGATAGCTGAGCAGGAACATGGGCACTCCAGGGAAGCAGGGCTGCTTGCGCGGCCGCTTCCTGACCTGCGTACCGCGCGTATGCCCGGGCGCCGCCGCTCGACACCTGCCCGGCGATGACGGGATCGAGCGGCGGTGTCCCCCGGAGGGGCACCCCGGGGCACCCGGAGGGAGCGGCGCGGCACGGTCCGCACAGTGCCATGCTGGTCCCAGGGTCCAGGCCGGAAGGGAGCGATCATGACCGATGACGGAGTGCTCACACCGGGGCCGCCCGACCTCGTCTCCCTCCTGCTGGACACGGACACGTTGGACGACTTCCTCCATGCGCTGGCTCGGAGCGCCCTGCTCATGTCGCCCACGGCCGATGGCTGCGGGGTGACCCTGGAGCGTGAGAGCCGCCCCCTGACCGTGGCCAGCGCGGGCATCAGCGCGCCACCGCTGGACGAGGCCCAGTACGGGCAGGACGACGGCCCCTGCCTGGAGGCGCTGCGCGAGGGGCACGAGGTCAGCGTGGGCGACATGCGCGAGGAGCGCCGGTGGAACGGCTATCCCGCTTTCGCGGTCGCCTCCGGGACCCGCTCGTCGCTGTCCCTGCCGATCGCGGCGCACTCCCACACCGCGGGCGCCCTGAATCTGTACTCGCCGAAGGAGAACGGCTTCGCGGACGTCGATCTGAGCGGGCTGCGTGCCCTCGCCGCCCAGGCGACGGGGGCCGTCGCGCTGGCCCAGCGGCTCTCGGACACCCGGACCTTCACCGCCGACCTGGAAGCCGCCCTCCGGTCACGCGCCGTGATCGACCAGGCGGCCGGAATCGTCATGAACCAGCGCCGCTGCGGCTCGGAGGAAGCGCTCCGGACCCTGCGCACCGCGTCGCAGCATCGCAACGTGAAGCTCCGCGACCTCTGTGCGCAGTTGGTCGGCAGCGTCTCCGGCACCCCGCCCATCGGCGGCCCCGGTCTGCGCCCCCGTCGGTGACCTGACGACGGACCCGTTCGGCCGAACGCCGACCGGGGCATGTTTGGCATCCGTCGCGGGGGTACTCCTGCAGCAGGTATCCGGCGTACGCGGAACTCAGGCGCCGACCGGTTGGGAAAGCAGCCATCGGCGCCGTCCGCCGGCCTCGCGGGCTGCCTCCTGTCCTCGTCTCCAGGGGCGTCGTTCCGGTGCGGGCTGTTTAGTGGGATCCGTACGGGAAACGCGGGGATCGTTCCCCGAGACGGACGAGACCGAGTGAGGAGCACGTCATGCCGGCCGGATCGAACAAGAAGCGTGAACGGCAGTACGAGCACATCAAGGAGAGCCAGGAGGAACAGGGCGCGTCGAAGAGCCGCGCGAAGGAGATCGCGGCCCGGACCGTCAACAAGCAGCGCGCCCGGTCCGGCGAGTCGAAGACGGCGAGCAGGACGTCGACGCAGGACAAGAAGTCCGCCTACGAGCGGGGCGGCGAACGCTCCCACAAGGGTGCGCAGGGGCCCACGAAGGACCAGCTCTACGCCGAGGCGAAGAAGAAGAACATCGACGGGCGCTCCTCCATGAACAAGGAAGAGCTCCGCAAGGCCCTCGGACGCTGACGGCCGCTGACGGCCGGCACCCCCGGGCCGGACGGCCCGCCCGCACGACGGAGGAGGAGGACATGCCCGCAGACGCACGCGGCGACGATGTGTACCAGCCGCAGGACGACGACGGCTCGATTCCCCCGAACGATGAGCTGGACCTGGAGAACACGCTCGACGAACGGGACCTGGACGACCAGCTGGAAGAGGGTTACAGCCCTCCGGAACGCCCTCTGGGTGTGACCAAGTTCGGTACGACGGGGGCGGAGGAGCGCCGGGGCGAATCGCTGGACCAGCGGCTCGCCCAGGAGGTCGGCGATGTGGAGCCGCCCGCCGGTGACGGCATCGGCGACCTCGTTGGGGGCGAGGGGGAACCCCGGGAAGGGTCCACCGTCGAGCCCCGGGCGGGCCGGCTCAGCGGCGCGGACGACGCGACCGGGCGGGCGAACGACGTCTTCGCCGAGGACGTGGGCATCGACGGCGGCGCCGCGTCGGCCGAGGAAGCGGCCGTCCACGTCACGGACGAGGCGGACACCCCCCAGGGCCGCGACGTCTGACGGCCGGGAAGCCGGATGGGCGACGCCTGACGGCGGGGGGAGGCGGGGGAGCGGCGAGAGGAACGGCTGAGCATGGCAGGCGCGGCGATCTTCGATGTGGACGGCACGCTCACGGACACCAACCACCTGCACGTGGTGGCGTGGTGGGAGGCGTTCCGGCAGGCCGGGCACACGGTGCCGATGACGGACATCCACCGGGCGGTCGGGCTCGGCTCCGGCGACCTGATCGAGCGGCTGCTCGGGGCCGGCCGGGACCCCGGGCAGGACGGCGCCATCAGCTCCGCGCACACGGTGCTCTACGGAACGTACTTCGACCGGCTCCCCGCCTTCCGGCGTGCGGGCGATCTGCTGCGGACGCTGGCCGGACGTGGCTGGCGGGTCGTCCTCGCCACATCGGCTAGCGGGGCGGAGCTGGCGGCACTGCGGCGGGCGGTGGACGCGGACGAGGCCGTCCGGGACACAGCGAGTTCGGACGACGTCGACCGGGGCAAGCCCGCCGCGGAGCCCGTGGAGCTGGCCTGCCGGCTGGCCGGTGTCACACCGGGACAGGCGGTGTTCGTGGGCGACACGGTGTGGGACATGGAGGCCGCGACCCGCGCCGGGGTACGTGCGGTGGCCGTCCTGTCGGGCGGTATCCCGCGCGCCGACCTGGAGCGGGCGGGAGCGGACGCGGTCTACCGCGACGTCGCCGACCTGCTCGACCACCTCGACGACAGCCCGTTCGGGGCGGGGCCCGGCTGACGCGCACGGACCGCAGGGCGCGAGGCGTTAGCGTTTGATCATCATTTCATCGGGTATGGGGTGTTTTGTGCTTCGGACAAGAGGTGCGCCCGTGGGATTCCGGGCGGCCTCTGTCCGCCCGGTCATCTTCCCGCGGCGCCCCTGACGCAACATCGACGAGGAGTGACCCCATGCGCGCGGCAACCACCCCCGAGCCCGACCGTCCTACGGACGCCACCTCGCCCGACCAGGCGTTCCAGCGGCTGCGGACGCTTCCTCCGGGTCCCGAACGGGACGCGCTGCGTGACGAGACGATCTGTTCGTGGCTGCCGATGGCCCACCGGATCGCCACCCGGTTCCGCAACCGGGGCGAGGCCATGGACGATCTGCGGCAGGTGGCCGCGATGGGGCTCGTCAAGGCGGTCGACCGGTACGACCCCGAGCGGGGCAAGGCCTTCGAGACCTACGCCGTCCCCACCGTCACCGGGGAACTGAAGCGGCACTTCCGCGACCACACCTGGGACGTACATGTGCCGCGCCGCGTGCAGGACCTCCGCAACCGGGTGCGGGTGGCCCGCCGCGAACTGGCGCAGACCAGCGGGGGCGGATCCCCGACCTGCGCCGAGATCGCCTCCGCCACCAAGCTCGGCGAGGACGACGTACTGCTGGGCCTGGAGGCCCTGGAGAGCTACAGCGCCCTCTCCCTGGACGCCGAACCCGCGGGCGTGGAGGGCGGCTCGCCCCTGGCCGACCGGCTGGGATCCTGCGACACGGCTCTGGACACCGCCGTCGACCGTGAGTCCGTCAAGCCGGGGCTGCGGGGGCTTCCGGAGCGGGAGCGGACCATTTTGTACCTCCGGTACTTCCAGGACATGACCCAGGTGCGGATCGCCGAACGCCTCGGTATCTCGCAGATGCACGTGTCGCGCCTGCTCAGCCGGTCCTGCGAGCGCGTGCGGGAGGGCGTGCTCCAGGGCGCCCCCTGAAGTCCGGGGCCCCGGCCGAAGGCAGGGGCCCCGGCCGAAGGCAGGGGCCCCGGGCGGGCGTGAGGAGGTCAGGGGATGAGCAGGGTCTTGATCATGCCGTCACCCTTGTTCCGGAACGTGTCGTACGCCTGAGGCCCTTCTTCGAGCGGCAGATGGTGGGTGGCGAAGGAGTCCACGCCGAGCGGGTCGCCGTCGATGAGCAGGGGCAGAAGGTCGTCGACCCAGCGCTTGACGTTGGCCTGGCCCATACGGAGCTGAATCTGCTTGTCGAACAGGGTGAGCATCGGCATCGGGTCGGCGGAGCCGCCGTACACGCCGGAGACGGAGATCGTGCCGCCCCTGCGCACCACGTCGATCGCCGTGTGCAGCGCGGCGAGCCGGTCGACGCCCGCCGTCTCCATCAGGCGCTGGGCGAGTGCGTCGGGGAGCAGCCCGACCGCCGTGTGCGCCGCCTTGGCCACGGGCGAGCCATGGGCCTCCATGCCCACGGCGTCGATCACCGCGTCCGTGCCGCGCCCGTCCGTGAGGTCGCGGACGGCGTCCCCGAGGTTCTTGCCGTAACGGCGCAGGTCGAGGCAGGTGGCGCCGTACCCGCTGACCCGGTCGAGGCGTTCGGGGACCAGATCGACCCCGATGACGAGGCCGGCGCCCCGGTGCAGGGCGATCCGAGCGGCCATCGCACCGATCGGGCCGAGGCCGAGGACGGTGACGCTGCCGCCGGGCGGGATGTCCGCGTACTCCACGGCCTGCCAGGCGGTGGGCAGGACATCGGAGAGAAAGACGAACCGGTCGTCCGGCGGACCCTCCGGGACCTTGATGGGCAGGGCGTTGCCGAACGGGACCCGCAGGTACTCCGCCTGCCCGCCGGGCACCTGCCCGTAGAGCTTGGTGAAACCGAACAGGGCGGCTCCCGTCCCCCGCTCGCGGACCTGGGTCGTCTCGCACTGGGAGTGCAGCCCCTGCCCGCACATGTGGCAGTGGCCGCAGGAGACGTTGAAGGGGATGACGACCCGGTCCCCGGGGGCGACGGCGGTGACCTCGGGCCCGACCTCCTCCACCACACCCATGGGCTCGTGCCCGAGGATGTCGCCGGGGTCGAGGTAGGGCCCGAGCACCTCGCACAGGTGCAGGTCGGAGCCGCAGATGCCGGTGGACGTGATCCTGACGATGACATCCGTCGGATCCTGGATCCGTGGGTCCGGGACGGTCTCCACCCGGACGTCCCGCTTTCCTTGGTAGGTCAACGCGCGCACCGTCGCACTCCTTCCGTACGCTCCGGTCGCCTTCGCGGCTTTTCCCGCGAGGGCCGAACGCCGGGTTCCCTGCGCGTCCGGAACCAAACGGACGGCGTCCGGTCGGCGGAACTTCGGTCCGGGCTTTCGAGAGAATTCTGAGAGAATGGGGCCATGGGGAACAGCGCTCTCATCGTCATCGACATGATCAACACGTACGACCACCCCGACGCCGAGCTACTCGTCCCCTCCGCCCGCACGACGCTTCCGCACCTCACGGGCCTGATCGACCGTGCTCGCGCGCAGGGCGTCCCCGTGATCTACGCGAACGACAATTTCGGCCAGTGGCGCTCCCACCACGGCGAGATCATCGAGAAGACTCTCGCGGGAAAGAACGCGGAACTGGTCGAGCCGCTGCTGCCGGACGACGATTCCCTTTTCGTCGTCAAGGCCCGGCACTCGATTTTCTACGAGACGCCGCTCAGCTATCTTCTCGCCGAATTGGCGGCGGACCATGTGGTCCTCTGCGGTCAGGTGACGGAGCAGTGTGTGCTGTATTCGGCGCTCGACGCGCATATCCGGCATCTGCGGGTGACCGTGCCGAAGGACGCCGTGGCGCACATTCACCGCGATCTCGCCGAGGCCGCGCTGCGCATGATGGAGCGCAACATGGGGGCCACGGTCCTCGACGCGGAGGACGTCTCGTTCTGAGCCCCGGCCGCCCGGTCGCCTCTCAAGGCGTCAGCGGCGTCCGCAGCGCCGAGCGGCCCCCGCGCCACGCCGCGAGCAGGTGGTCGCCGAGGAGGTCCTCCAGGTGGCCGGTCGCCTCGATGCCGAGGACGACGTCGGCCGCCAGGCCGGGTTCGTCCTCCAGCAGGCCGCCGATCACCTCGTGGCGCACCACCTGTTCATGGACCGCGTCGGCCTCCACGTGCTCGTCGTAGAACCGCTGGGCGGCGGGGCCCGCACCCGCCCGGCGCAGGGCTTCGGCCAGCCGCCTCGATCCGGGGGACGAGGTGATCTCCACGGTCGCGAAGTGCCCGACGAGGGCGCCGCGCAGCCGTCGGTGCAGGCCGAAGAGGGACATCATGTTGACGATGGCCAGGGCCTGGGCGGGCGCGGCGTCGAGGTAGCGGCCGTACCGGGCGTCGAGGCCGAGGTCGGTCATCAGGTCGGCGAAGAGCTGGGCGTGGACGTTCTCCGCCCGCCCCGCGCCGAATTCGTCGAACTCCACGGCGACCATGCCCGCCTTCGCCCGCCCCCGGAGCCTGGGCACCACCCACAGATGCGGATCGGCCTCCTTGAGGTGGTAGAGCGACCGCAGGGCGGCGTACTCGCGCAGTTGCCACAGCTCGCCCTCCCGCCTGAGGTGGTGGCTGACGCTGTGGCCGTCGTCCCCGAGAGGTTCCAGCTGGAGTTCGTCCACCGCCCCGGCCACGTCCTGCCCGCCCGACCCGGCGTCGCGGCGCAGCGCGTCCAGGAAGACGTCCTCGGCCGCCGCGCGCACGCCGAGCAGGGCGGGGTCCCATTCCAGGCGCTCGTCCACCCCGGCGAACCCCCGGTAGTGGAGCTCGTAGAGGACGTACAGGAGGAGCTGGAGGTCGTCCCCGTACGGATCGGAGCGGCGGATCGCGTCGGCGGCCGGCAGGCGGGTGCCGCCGCCCGCCAGCACGGTCAGGACGCCCTCGCTGAGGGGTCCGCGTGCCGGAGGGAGCGCGGGAGGCGCCGCGGGGCTGTCTCGGTGGGTGATGGTCCGGGTCGTCACGGTCGGGGCTCCTGCTCGCTCTTCTCGGGCCGCGGGCCGTCGTCGTCCGGGCGGCTCTTCGCGGGCCCGGCGGGCTTGCGGCGGCGGTGGCTGGTGTCGCACCAGGGGTAGGCGCGGCTGCGGCGGCAGGTGCAGATCGCGACGGCGAACCGGTCGGACCGGGTCGTCGTACCGTCGTCCCCGACGACCTCGACCGGCCCTTCCACCAGGATCGGACCCTCCCGGTTCACCACCACCCGGCGCGATGTCTCATTCCTTCCGGCCACGGATCACCACCAGTTCCTCCCGCTCCAGCCGGTCCCTGAGCAGGCCCCGGTCGCGCAGCCAGGCGGCCCGGCGGCGGGTGACCGGTCCGAACGGGATCGTGACCCGGTCGGTCACGGAGACGTCGAGCCCCGCCGCGGACAGCCGGCCCACCGTCTCCTCCGGCCGGCTCAGACCCGACTGGACCAGCAGGAGCAGACCGCCGGGGCGCAGGGCGGCGAAGGCGTCGTCGCAGATGCGGTCCAGGATCACCCGGCCGTCGGGGCCCGCGTCCCAGGACCGGCCGGGCCCGTGGCGAGGCACGGTCGGGCCGGGGGCCGGAACGTACGGGGGGTTGCTGACGACGGTGTCGAACGTCCGGCCGGGCAGGGCCCGGAGCAGGTCTCCCCTGCGTACGGTGACGGGCAGGCGGGCGAGCGCGGTGTTCAGCCGTGCGGACGCCACGGCCCGGCGGCTGATGTCCACCGCGGTGACGCGGGCGCCGAGCCGGGCGGCGTGCAGGGCCAGCGCGCCGCTCCCGGTGCACAGGTCCAGCAGATCCGTGCCCGGGCCGATCCCCTCCCGTCGCATGGCGTGGGCCAGCAGCAGCGTGTCGGTCTGCGGGCGGTAGACCCCCGGAAGCCGCACGACCCGGCCCGGACGCGGGGCCGCCCCGCCCGCCGGTGGGGCTGTGACGGGAGCATCCGGCGGGGCCGCCGCCGTCACCGGGTCGTCCTCGCCCTCGGAGAGCCCGACCGCTCGGCCGGCGCTCAACGGCGGGACGTCCCGTCGGGGCCGTCGGCGCGGTCCCGACGGGTCAGACGGTCCGCGTCGGCCTGGTGACGGCGTCCCTCGTCCCTGCGGCCCTGATCGTCGAGTGCCTTGCCGTCGGACTCCTTGGCCAGCCCACGGGCCTTCAGGATCTTTGCCCGCAAGATCCTGCTTACGTCACGCATCGTGTCCTCCTGTGCGGTCAGCAGTAGTTCCACGGTCGAGCGGTTCATGTCTCCTCGCCAGCGGGGCGGAGCCCGGGGTCCGTCACCGGGCGGTCCGGTGCTCGGCGGCTCGCGCCGCTCTACCGGAGTGACCGCGTTCGGCTCCGCCAAACGCGCGATCCGCCATTCGGGGGGTCGTCGTACGCTGATCTCCCCGTTCCGACCGACGGACAGGAGGCCGAGGCGGCCGCAGAGAGTCCGGTCGACGCGACGGTGGCGGAGCCCATGGCCGAGCCCCACCCTCCGGGAGGCCGCCGCGCTGCGGCTCCCCACCCCGGACGAGCGGTTCGGCGCGGTCGTCCCGGCCGTCGTCGAGCGGATCCGGGGCGGCCTCAGAGCCGGCTGACGTCCCGTCGTGCCGGGCCGGGCTCCCGGTGGATGGGCTCCGCTCCCCCGGTCAGTGGCAGGCCCGTGCCGCCGCGCCGGGCCGCGACGATCTCCGCCGCGATGGAGAGCGCCGTCTCCTCCGGGGTCCGGGCTCCGAGGTCCAGGCCGATGGGCGACCGCAGGCGCTCCAGCTCACGGTCGCCGAGACCGGCCTCGCGCAGCCGTCGGGTCCGGTCCTCGTGGGTGCGGCGCGACCCCATCGCGCCGACGAACGCGGCGGGCATCCGCAACGCCTCCGTCAGGAGCGGCACGTCGAACCGGGCCTCGTGCGTGAGGACGCACAGCACGGTACGGGCGTCGGTGCGGGTGCGCCGCAGATAGCGGTGGGGCCAGTCGACGACGACCTCGTCGGCCTCGGGGAACCGGGCGGGCGTGGCGAAGACGGGCCGGGCGTCGCACACCGTCACATGGTGGCCCAGGAACTTGCCGGCCCGGACCAGCGCGGCGGCGAAGTCGACCGCCCCGAATACGATCATGCGGGGCGGCGGGACGCTGGTCTCGACGAGCAGGGTGAGGCCGCCGGGGCAGTGCGAGCCGTCCTCGGACAGGGCGACGGTGCCGGTGCGGCCGGTGTCCAGCAGGGCCGAGGCCTCGGCCGCCGCCGTACGGTCCAGCTCGGGGTGGCCGCCGAGCCCGCCCTCGTGGGAGCCGTCGGCGTGGACGAGCAGGGCTCGCCCCAGGAACCCGTCCGGGCCGTCCACCACCCGGGCGAGGGCCGCCGCCCCGCCGGACACCGCGGCGGCCAGGGCGGTCCGCAGCACCTCGCGCTCCGGTGCGCCGGACCGTACGGGCGTGACCAGGAGGTCCAGGACTCCGCCGCAGGTCAGGCCGACGGCGAAGGCGTCCTCGTCGCTGTAGCCGAAGCTCGCCCGGACGCTCTCGCCGGAGGTGAGGGCCTCGGCGCACAGTTCGTACACCGCGCCCTCCACGCAGCCGCCGGAGACCGAGCCGATCGCGGTGCCCTCGCTGTCGACGGCGAGGGCCGCCCCCGGCCCGCGCGGCGCGCTGCCGCCGACGGAGACGACGGTGGCGACCGCGAACTCCCGGCCCTCCGCCATCCATCGGTGCAGCTCACCGGCGATGTCAAGCATCCATCGCTCCCCCGGCGTGCGCCGGCCCGGTCGCGGCGAGGACCCGGTCGGGGCGGATCGGCAGATTCCGGTGGCGTACGCCGGTGGCGTGCCAGACCGCGTTGGCGACGGCCGCCGCCGCGCCCACGATGCCGATCTCCCCGACGCCCTTGATGCCGACCGGGTCGTCCGGGTCGTGGTCGTCCACCCAGTCCACCTCGATGGCGGGGGTGTCGGCGTGCGTGGCGACGTGGTAGCCCGCGAGGTCGGGGGCGTAGTGGCCGCCGGTGTTGTGGTCGCGGACCGCCTCCTCGTGCAGGGCCATGGAGATGCCCCAGGTCATCCCGCCGACGAGTTGGTTGCGGGCGGTGAGCGGGTTGACGATCCGGCCCGCCGCGAAGATGCCCAGCATGCGGCGCACCCGGATCTCGCCGGTGGCGGTGTCGACGGCGACCTCGGCGAACTGCGCGCCGAACGAATGGCGTTCCTTCCGGGCGAGCGCGCCGAGGGCCTCGGTGGTGTCGGACCGTACGGTGATCCCCTCCGGGGGGATCGACGTGGTCATCGCGAGGCGCTCGCGCAGTTCGGCGGCGGCCGCGGTGACCGCCCAGGCCCAGGAGCGGGTGCCCATGGATCCGCCGGCGATCATCGCGGGGCCGAAGTCGCTGTCGCCGATGCGGACCCGGACCTGTTCGGGTGCGGTCTCCAGTGCGTCGGCGGCGATCAGGGTGAGCGCGGTGCGGGCTCCGGTGCCGATGTCGGCGGCGGTGATCCGTACGGTGAAGGAGCCGTCCGCCTCCGCCGTGACCAGGGCCGTGGAGGGGGCGGCCCCGGCGCCGAAGGAGGCCGCCGCCGTGCCGGTGCCCAGCAGCCAGCGTCCCTCGCGGCGGACACCGGGGCGCGGGTCGCGGTCCGCCCAGCCGAACCTGCGGGCTCCTTCGCGGAAGCAGGCGGCGAGGTTGTTGCCGGCGAACGGGAGTCCCGAGACGGGGCCGGCCTCCGGCTCGTTGCGCAGGCGCAGTTCGATCGGGTCGATGCCGCCGTGTTCGGCGAGTTCGTCGAGGGCCGCCTCGATCGCGAACGATCCCGGGGCCTCCCCCGGTGCGCGCATCCAGGTCGGGGACGGCACGTCGAGGCGGACGACGTGGTTGGCGGTGCGGTGGGCGTCGGCGTCGTACAGCACCCGGGCGACGCCCGCGCTGGGCTCGACGAACTCGTACACCGTGGACGTCTGGTTCAGCGAGCGGTGTTCCAGCGCCAGCAGCCGGCCGTCGGGGGCCGCGCCGAGCCTGACCCGCTGGGTGGTGGGGCTGCGGTAGCCGCCGAGCGAGAACGTCTGACGCCGGGTCAGTACCACGCGCACCGGGCGTTGCAGGGCGGTGGCGGCCATCACGGCGGACACCTGGTGGGCGCGCAGCCCCTTGCTGCCGAAGCCGCCGCCGATGTGTTCGGAGCGGACCCGCACCGAGGACGCGTCGAGCGAGAACATCGCGGCCAACTCGCTCTGGACCCAGCCCGCGCCCTGGTTGGAGTCGACGACCTCCAGCCGGCCGCCCTCCCACCGGGCGGTCGCCGCGTGCGGCTCCATCATGCTGTGCTGCTCTTCGGGGGTGGTGTACTCGGCGTCCACCACGAAGGCGGAGGCGGCCAGTTGTGCCTCCAGGTCGCCCTTCTCCGTCTCGGCGGGCATGTGGCCCGCGGCGGGGTAGGCGCCGGGGTGGTCCGGGTGGAGCGCGGTGTCGTGCGGTTCGCTGTCGTACGTCACCACGAGCGCCTCGGCGGCTTCCCTGGCCTCCTCCGGGGTCTCGGCGACGACCAGGGCGACCGGCCAGCCGGCGAAGGGCACCCGGTCGTTCTGGAAGACGGCGCACGTCGGGTCGGGCGGGGTGCCGAGCATGCCGACGTAATCGGTGTTGAGCCGGGGGGCGTTGCCGTGGTGGAGCACGGTGAGCACGCCCGGCATGGCGAGGACCGGCGCGGTCTCCACGTCGAGGACGCGGCCACGGGTGACGGTGGAGAGCACGAGCCAGCCGTGGGCCAGGTCGGCGAAGGGTATCTCGCCCGCGTAGCGTGCCGCGCCGGTGACCTTGTCGCGGCCCTCGATGCGGGTGCGGGCGGTGCCGACGGCGCCGCGGAACACCGAGGGGCCCGGGGTGGTGGTGGTCATCGGGCGTCCTCCCCGGCGAGTTCGGTCAGGACGGAGACCACGAGGTTGCGCATGAGGGTCACCTTGTATCCGTTGTGGGGCAGCGGCCGGGCGGCGGCCAGCTCGGCGTCCGCGGCGGCGGCGAAGGTCGCGCCGTCGGCCGGAGCGCCGGTCAGGACGGCTTCGGCCGCGCGGGCGCGCCAGGGGCGGGAGGCGACGGCCCCGAGGGCGAGGCGCGCCTCGCGTATGCGGCCGTCCTCGATGGTGAGCGCGGCGGCGACGGAGCCGATGGCGAAGGCGTACGAGGCGCGCTCGCGCACCTTGCGGTAGCGGGAACGTGCGGCGACGGGCGCGGCGGGCAGGGTCACCTGGGTGATCAGCGCGCCGGGCGGCAGGGCGGTCTCCCGGTGCGGGGTGTCGCCGACGGGGAGGTAGAAGTCGGTGACCGGGACTTCGCCGGGGCCGTCGGCACTCTCGTAGGAGACGACGGCGTCGAGCGCGGTGAGGGCCACCCCCATGTCGGAGGGGTGCACGGCCACGCAGTGGTCGGAGGCGCCGAGGACGGCGTGGTTGTGGTGCTCGCCCGCGACGGCGGGGCAACCGGTGCCCGGGGCCCGCTTGTTGCAGGGCTGGGAGAGGTCGGTGAAGTAGCCGCAGCGGGTGCGCTGGAGGAGGTTGCCGCCGACGGTGGCCATGTTGCGCAGTTGCCCGGAGGCTCCGGCCAGCAGGGCCTGGGTCAACGCCGGGTAGTGGCGGCGGACTTCGGGGTGGACGGCGAGGTCGCTGTTGGTGACGGTCGCCCCGATGCGCAGGCCGCCGTCCGCCGTGGGTTCGATGCGGTCCAGGGGGAGTTCGCGGACGTCCACGAGGAGGGCGGGGCGTTCCACGCCGGTCTTCATCAGGTCCACGAGGTTGGTGCCGCCGCCGAGGTAGCGCGCGTCCGGGTCGGCGGCGAGGAGGGCGACGGCGCCGGTGACGTCGTGGGCGCGCCGATAGTCGAATTCCCTCATGCGGCGGCCTCCTCGGCGGCGGGTTTGCCGGCAGCCCGCTCCTCGGCGGCGCGGGCGACGGCCTGGACGATCGAGACGTACGCGCCGCAGCGGCACAGGTTGCCGCTCATCCGCTCGCGGATCTCCTCGGGCGTCAGCGGCGGCTGCCCCGCCTCGGGGGCCGGGTCGTCGGTGACGGCGCTCGGCCAGCCGGCCGCGTGCTCCTCGATGACGGCGATGGCCGAGCAGATCTGGCCGGGCGTGCAGTAGCCGCACTGGTAGCCGTCGAGGTCGAGGAAGGCCTGCTGGACGGGATGGAGTTCGTCCCCCTCGGCCACGCCTTCGATGGTGGTGATCCGGCGTCCCTCGGCCGCGACCGCGAGACTGAGGCAGGAGACGACGCGCCGATCGTCGACCAGGACGGTGCAGGCGCCGCACTGGCCCTGGTCGCAGCCCTTCTTGGTGCCGGTGAGGTCGAGGCGCTCGCGCAGGGCGTCGAGGAGCGTGGTGCGGTGGTCGATGGGCAGGTGGTGCTTCTCGCCGTTGATGTTCAGGGTGATCGCACTGGACGTCGACGAGGGCGCTGGGGCCATGTTCAGCCTTCTCTGGTGTCGGGTGACGAGGAGAACCAGGGCTTCGGTCGGCGACCGCGGGCCCCGGCCGGGAGTAAGGTGGCCCTAACCGGACCACTGTCCGCTTACCCGGAAAACGTAACGGACAGTTGTCCGGTTAACAAGGACGGGTTTCGGCCACGCCCCCCGAGTCCGGCCACACTCCCCGAGGAGGATCCGTGTCCCAGCAGCCGAAGAAGGACACCGCCCTGCGTTCGGACGCCCAGCGCAACCGCGAGCGCATCCTGCGGGTGGCCACGGTCGAGCTGACGCTGCGCGCGGACGCCCCGCTGAGCGCGATCGCCAAGAAGGCGGGGGTCGGGCAGGGCACCTTCTACCGCAACTTCCCCCACCGGGAGGCGCTGGTCCTGGAGGTCTACCGCTACGAGATGCAGCAGGTCGCCGACGCCGCCTGCGAGTTGCTGGAGACCCGGCCGCCGGAGAGGGCCCTGCGCGAGTGGATGGACCGCCTCGCCCGCTTCGCGATGACGAAGGCGGGTCTGGCGGACGCGATCCGGCTGGTGACCAGCGCGCCGGGCGGACCCGCCAGGCCCGGCCCCACCCCGGTGATGGAGGCGGCCGGAACCCTGCTCCGCGCCTGCGAGGACGCCGGCGCCATCCGCCCGGGGGTGACGCCGGACGACTTCTTCCTCGCCATCGCCGGTCTCTGGCAGATCGATCCGCAGGAGGACTGGGAGCCGAGGGCCGGCCGGCTCCTGGATCTCGTCATGGACGGGCTGCGCACGGGGGCGCCCGGCGGGTGACCGGGCCGCCCGTCGTCGCTGTCGCGGGGCCATGTGATGATGCCCCGTGAGCTGCGCGGACCTGGGGAGGGACCGGGCGCGGAAACAGCGACGGGAGCGGCGAGTTGAGCAAGGGCGGGGCGTCCGTACCGGACGAGGAGTGGGAGCGGTTCCTGAGAGAGTCCGAGGCGGGCAGCCCGGGCGCGCCCCAGGAACCGTCGGCGCGGGCCCGGATGGTGGCCCGGCGGCTCCAGGAGGAGCCCGGGCCGCCGCAGGGGTGGCGGACGCACCAGCCGCCCCGGCCCCGGCGCGGCAGGGGCTGGTACGCGGCCGGCCTGGCGGTCGTCGTGGTCCTGCTGGTCGCCGTGGCCGTCGCCCCCGGCCGGATCGCCGGCTGGTTCGACGGCGGGGACGCGGTGGATACCCTGCCCCTCACCGCGGAGACGGAGCGCCCGGACGGGCCGCCCGCCCAGGAAGGGGAAGGCCCGCTTCCCACACAGGACGAGCCGTTCGCCGGATCCCCCGCGGCACGGTGGGCCGACGGCGCGGCGGGCATCCATCTGCCCGCGCCCCGCGCGACCGGCTGGATGAGCAGGGCGGAGGTCGGCACGGCGCTGGACCGCACCCGGGACTTCCTCGTCGCCTCCAGCCTCGACCCTGCCGTGCGGCACGGCGAGCGCCCCACGAAGGCCATGGCGCTCATCAACCCGCACCAGGCGGACGTGCAGGCCTACTTGAAGAAGGCGTTCCGCGCGCCCGACCGCGAGAACGACCCGCTCCTGCTGTTCAGCCGCTTCCGGTCCGCCGAGGTGCGGCCGGTCGGCGACGTGGTCAAGACGCGCGGCCGGGTCACCTTCCGGGAGGGCGAGAAGGGCGCGGTGGAGATGTCCACCGACGTCACCTACGTCTACCCGGTCATGCGCGCCACGGGCGACGACGAGGTCGCGCGCACCATCGTGCGCCGCGAGGTGGTGCTGAGCTGGGACGACCCGGCGAAGATCGTGATCGAGCCGGGGACGTTCTCCCTCGCCTCCTACAAGGTCGACACCACCAACGGCGGTTGCGACACCTACACCGGCTATCTGGTCCCCGCGTTCCTCGCCGACCGCACCACCTCCGCCGGGGGCGACGGCCCGGCGGTCGACCCGTACGACCGCAGCACGCCGATCGAGGAGCGGATGCGGGAGGGCGGCGACCGGGGCTGCGGCACCGCCACCCGTTCCTGAGCCCGGCCCGTCCGGTCCGCCGGGCCGGACGCACGGCCTGCCGGGTTCAGCCCTGGAGGGTGGCGAGCCAGCCGGTCAGCAGGCTGTTCACCTCATGGGGGCGTTCCTGCTGGATCCAGTGTCCGCAGCCATCCAGGAGGTGGGAGCCGGACAGGGCGGGCAAGGTGGTGGGGTAGGCGTCGATGGCGTCGGCCATCCAGGTGGTGGATGCGTCTGCGGTGCCGCCGATGAACAGGGCGGGCTGGGTGATCGGGGCGCCGCGGTGGGGAGCGAGGTCTTCCCAGTCGCGGTCCATGGAGCGGTAGCGGTTGAGGGCGCCGGTGAGTCCGGTGCGCTCGAACTCCCCGGCGTAGACGTCGAGGTCGTCCTCGGTCAGCCAGGAAGGCAGCGGACCGGAGGGGAAACGGTCGCGCAGCCGCCCGCCGCGGGCGACGAAGTGCGGGTCGGGCTCGCCCCGATCCGGCATGGTGTCGGCGGAGAGAGCGGCGTAGAAGCCGGCGAGCCAGCCCCGTACGTCGGGCTCGATCTCCGCCTCGGCGCGGCCGGGCTCCTGGAAGTAGGAGACGTAGAACTCCTGCTCGGGGCCTCCGATCCGGCCGAAGACGTCAGAGGGGCGGGGGCCGCCGGGCGGCGCGTACGGAACGCTCAGCAAGCCGACCGCGCTGAAGACCTCCGGGTGGAGGAGTGCGGAAGTGGCGGCAATGGTGGAGCCCCAGTCGTGGCCGGCCACCACCGCGCTCTCCTCACCGAGGGCGCGCACGACGGCCACGTTGTCCTCCACCAGGTCGAGCAGGCGGTAGGCGTCGGCCGCGGCGGGCTTCGAGGACCGGCCGTAGCCGCGCACGTCGATCGCCACGGCCCGGTAGCCGGCCGCGGCCAGGGCCGGGAGCTGGTGGCGCCAGGAGTACCAGGACTCGGGAAAACCGTGCACGAGCAGGACCAGCGGGCCGCTGCCCTGTTCGACCAGGTGCAGGCGCCCGGCCGGGGTCTCGACGGTGCGGTGGCGAAGTACGGCGGTCGGCTCGGATCCCATGGCGCTTCTCCTCGGTTCGGGCGGCCTGCGGATACCGACCGATCATGCGGCGCGGCGGTCGCCCGGCGCCATGGGCGTTGCCATTCCGGCAAACTCGCGGGACAGGTGTGTCCTCGGCGATCAGGTTCTCGCACCGGCTGCCGGGATGGCGCCGGGTCCGGCACCCGCGAGCCTCGTCGGCGGCTACAGCGCCGCTCGGGTGGCGGGCCGTCAGCCCAGCAGCGCCGCGACGGTGATGAGCGCCGGGACCGACAGCAGCGTGGACAGCAGGATGGAGTCCCGTGCGAACCGCTCGGCGACCCGGAAGTGCGAGGCGTACGTGAACAGGTTCTGGGCGGCCGGGAGCGCCGCGATCACGACGACGTCCAGCAGCGCCTCGCCCCGCAGGCGGAACAGGCCCGCGCCGACGGCCCAGGCGACGATCGGCTGGGCGACGGTCTTGAGCAGGGCGGAGAGATACAGCACGCCCCGGTCCTGCCCACGGCCGGGCCTCTCGGCGCCGCGCAGGGACATCCCGAAGGCGAGAAGGACCGCGGGGACCGACATGTTGCCGATGAGGACGAGCGGTTCGAGCAGCGGGCCGGGCAGGGTCAGGCCGGACGCCGCCACCGTCACCCCGGACAGCGATCCGATCGCCATCGGGTTGCGCAGGGGGGTGGTCAGCCGCCGCAGGACCGACACGGGCTCCCCGGGGCGGCTGAGGTCGAGGACGGTCAGGGCCAGCGGGGTCACCACGATCTGCTGGAGCAGCAGGACCGGCGCGACGAGTGAGGCGTCGCCGAGCACGTAGACGGCGATCGGGATGCCCAGGTTCCCGGCGTTGACGTAGCTGGAGCACAGGGCGCCGATCGTGACCCGCCCGGCGTCCCAGCGCAGGAACGGCCCCGCCACCGCGACGAACACGACGGCCGCGGCACCGGTGGCGATGGCCGTGACCAGCAGCCGCCGCGACAGGACGACGGACAGGTCGGCGCCCGCGAGCATGGTGAAGAGCAGGGCCGGGGTCGCGACGTTGAAGGCGAGCCGGGTCAGCACGGTGCGGCCGTCCTGCCCCACATAGCCGCGGCGTCCTATGACGTATCCGACGGCGACGACGGCGGCGATCACCGTGAATCCGGTGAGAACTCCCTGCATGTCTTCCTTGCGGGTGGATCAGGCGGGGTGGGCGACCGCCGACGGGAACGCCTGGTCGGGCATGTGCCGGGACAGCCTCTCAGAGCGGTGGCCGCGCCCCTGAGGCGGGGGCGCGGCCACCGGTCGGCGGATGGTCCGGTCCGGCGGCTCCGGGGCGGTACCGGAGCCGCCTGCACGCTCACTCCGTCACGTGGTGGGCCCGGTCCACGACCTGCGGGCCGTAGCCGGTCCGCTCGCCGACACGTTCCGGACGTCGTCGGTCAGCAACCGATGCGCGTACGTCGGCGAGGGGACGCCCTCGTCGGTCTCCGGTCCGTCGGTTCCCCGTGCGCAGGGCGCCGCACCGGCACCCCCGCGCGTTCGTATCGCCCGAAATGCCCCTTCCGCCGAATCGCCTTAGCCTGCTGACACTGCTCGGATAGTCGACAGCCGGCACCGTCGGCGGAGGGCGAGCTTCCATGGCTGAGCTACGTAAGAAGTCCGGACTGGTCGGCGAGTTGTCGGCCGAGTTCGCGGGCACGATGATCCTCATCCTCTTCGGCTGCGGTGTCGTGGCCCAGGTGGCAGCAGGCGGAGCCCTGACGGATCCGGCCGGCGGACTCGGGGACCACGACAGCATCGCCTGGGCGTGGGGGCTGGGCGTCACGCTCGGCGTCTATGTCGCGGCGCGGCTGAGCGGGGCCCATATCAACCCCGCGGTGACCCTGGCGCTGGCCGCGTTCAAGGGGTTCCCGTGGAAGAAGGTCGCCCCCTACGCGGTGGCACAGACGGCCGGGGCGTTCGTGGGCGCGCTGATCGTCCGCTGGAACTACAGCGAGGCGCTGGCGAAGGCCGACCCCGGACACACCATCAAGACGCAAGGGGTGTTCTCCACCCTGCCCGCCAACGGAAATCCGGCGCTGCCGGTGCACGAATGGGGCGCCTTCCGCGACCAGATCATCGGCACCGCCATCCTGCTGCTGCTGATCCTGGCCGTCACCGACATGCTCAACACCCCGCCCGGCGCGAACCTGGGCCCGTTCATCATCGGCCTGATCGTGGTCGCGATCGGCATGGCCTGGGGAACGAACGCCGGGTACGCGATCAACCCGGCCCGTGACTTCGGCCCCCGGCTGGCGAGCTTCCTCACCGGGTACGGCGGGGCGTGGCGGGACCAGTACGGGAATCTCTACTTCTGGGTCCCCATCATCGGCCCGCTGCTCGGCGGCCTGTTGGGCGCGGGGCTCTACAAGTTCCTCGTCGGACGCTTCCTGCCGTCCGCCGAACCCGAACCGCCGGGCCGGGTCCCGGCGCCCCAGGACTGACCACAGCGCCCGGAGAGGCAGCACATCATGGCGGACTTCATCGGCGCGGTGGACCAGGGGACCACCAGCACCCGATTCATGATCTTCGATCACGGCGGCAACGAGGTCGCCAAGCACCAGCTGGAGCACGAGCAGATCCTGCCCCGCTCCGGCTGGGTGGAGCACGATCCCGTGGAGATCTGGGAGCGCACCAACTCGGTGATCCAGAACGCCCTGCGGCACGGCGGCCTGTCACCGACCGACCTGGTGTCCATCGGGATCACCAACCAGCGGGAGACCACGGTGGTCTGGGACCCGCGCAACGGGCGGCCCTACTACAACGCCATCGTGTGGCAGGACACCCGTACGGACGTCATCGCCGCGAACCTGGAGCGTTCGGGGAAGGGCGAGGTCATCCGCCGCAAGGCCGGGCTGCCACCGGCGACGTACTTCTCCGGCGGCAAGATCCAGTGGATCCTGGAGAACGTCGACGGCGTACGGGGGGCGGCCGAGGCCGGTCACGCGATCTTCGGCAACACGGACGCCTGGGTCCTGTGGAACCTGACCGGCGGCCCGAACGGCGGTATCCACGCCACCGACGTGACCAACGCCAGCCGCACCATGCTGATGAACCTGGAGACCCTCGACTGGGACGAGGAACTCCTGGACTTCTTCGGCATCCCCCGGGCGATGCTCCCGAAGATCAACCCCTCGTCGCACCCCGACGCCTACGGCTCCACGCGCACCTCCCGGCCGCTGAGCGCCGCCATTCCCATCGGCGGTGTCCTCGGCGACCAGCAGGCGGCCACCGTCGGCCAGGTGTGCTTCTCCCCCGGCGAGGCCAAGAACACCTACGGGACCGGCAACTTCCTGGTGCTCAACACCGGTTCCGAGCTGGTCCGTTCCGAGAACGGCCTGCTCACCACGGTGGCGTACCAGTTCGGCGACGAACCGGTGGTCTACGCCCTGGAGGGGTCCATCGCCGTCACCGGATCCGCCGTGCAGTGGCTGCGCGACCAGATGAAGATCATCAAGTCCGCGCCGGAGAGCGAGGAGCTGGCCCGCAGCGTCCAGGACAACGGCGGGATGTACTTCGTGCCCGCGTTCTCCGGCCTGTTCGCGCCGTACTGGCGCTCCGACGCCCGCGGCGCGATCGTCGGCCTGGCCCGGTACAACGACAACGCCCACCTGGCGCGGGCCACGCTGGAGGCCATCTGTTACCAGAGCCGCGATGTGGTCGAGGCGATGGAGCAGGACTCCGGAGTCCATCTGGACGTGCTCAAGGTCGACGGCGGCGTCACCGCCAACGACCTGTGCATGCAGATCCAGTCGGACGTCCTCGGCGTCGAGGTGAGCCGTCCCGTGGTCGCCGAGACGACCGCTCTCGGCGCCGCCTACGCGGCGGGTCTCGCCGCCGGCTTCTGGCAGAACACCGACGAACTGCGCGCCCAGTGGCACGAGTCGAAGCGCTGGTCGCCCCAGTGGTCCGAGAAGCAGCGCGCGGAGGGCTACGCGGGCTGGAAGCGGGCGGTGGAGCGCACCCTCGACTGGGTGAAGGTGCCCTGACACGCTCGCACGGGTCCTGACCGGCTCGCCCAGGTCCTGATGCGCAGGTCCTGACGCGCTCGCGTAGGTTGGGCCGGTCCCTCCCGCCATCCCGACGAGGACCGGCCCATGCCCAGCACCACCAGCATCCGCCTGATAGAGCCCGCCGACGCCGCCGCGATCGCCGCCCACCGGGTACGGGACGCCGAGGCGTTCCGGCCGTGGGAACCGGCCCAGCCGGACGACTTCTTCACCCCTCGGGGCCAGGAGGAGCGGATCGAGGGCCTGTTGGCGGGGTACCGGGCCGGTACGGTCTGGCCGGGTGCGGTGCTCGCCGGTGACGAGGTGATCGGTCAGGTCACCATCGGGGGCATCCTGCCGCAGCCGCATCTGCGCCGTGGCTCCGTCGGCTACTGGATCGCCTCCGTCGCCCAGAACCGGGGCCACGCCGGGAACGCCGTCGGGCTCGCCCTCCGCGTCATGCGGGAGGAGCTGAATCTGCACCGCGCCGAGGCGTCCACCAATCTGGAGAACCTGCCCTCCCAACGGGTGCTGCGCCGCAACGGGTTCACCCCGTACGGCGTCGCGCACGCCGCGATCCTCCTCGACGGGAGCTGGCGGGACGGGCTGCTGTGGGAGCGGATCCTCGGCGACTGAGCGGGCCGCGCAGACAGCAGGGCGGTCCGTTGGTGTTCCTGCTGACCGGTCTGACGGCCGATCCCCTCCGGGAGGGCGTCGGAACCTGCCTCCTGACCGGTCCCGGCAGCGCCTCGATGGCCGCCGCCCTCGACGACGCCGGACGGCGGCCGCGGCTGCGGATCGCGGAGGAGGGCGGGCAGGGAGCCGCCGGGGTCAGCTCGACCTCGGCGGCTTCCGCGCGTCGATGGCGAAGAGGGTGTTCTTCGCCGCGGCCACGAACAGTACGCGCCCCGAGACGGTCACGCGCGGGCTCGCGTTCAGCTCCCCCGCCAGCCCGTCGGCCCGCGGGTCCGTCGACCACAGCGTCCTGCCGTCGTTCGGCGACAGCGCGACGACCCGGCCGCTGGCGGAGCTGAAGTACACCGCGCCGTCACCCGCGGCGGGCCCCGACGCGCCTTCCACGCCCGTCTGCCGCTCCCACTTCTTCTCGCCCGTCGCAGCGTCGAACGCCGTGACGAGACCTGTCTGCCCGCTCAGGTGGACCGTGCCGTCCGCCATGCCGGGCGTACCGTCGTACACCTTGTCGAACCGGGAGTACGTCACCTTCCCCGAGGCGGGGTCGACGCGGGCCAACCCGTCGTACCCGGCGTGCGCGACGCCCTCGAAGGACGGGGAGAGGAGTACGAGGGAGCCGTCGGCGTCGCCGACCGGCACAACGGGTCCTTCGACCGTGATGGGCCTGCCCAGCTCCCCGGAGTCGAGGGCGAGCGTACGCAGGGTGGGGCTGCGCCGATCGAGGGCGTCGATCTCCGCGTCGGTCGCGCACATCGCCAGAAGCCTCGGGCCCTCCGGCACGGGCGCGCACTGGGTGCCGGCGGGGAACGGCGCCGTCCAGGCGACCTCGCCGCTGTGGGCGTCCCGGGCCTCGAAGCGGGAGTTGGAGGCGTCGACGGTCACCACGGCGGAACCGGCCACGACGGCGTCCCGGGTCCGGCCGGTGACAGCCGTCGACTGGGCGCCCGACGGGGTGGACCACAGCTCCTCGCCGCTGTCCGCGTCGAGGGCCACCACCTCGGTGGGCGGGCCCTGCGGGGCGTCCTGGTCGGCGATGCGGTAGCCGATCACGGTGTCATCGGTGGCGCCCACCATGTGCATGCCCTGGGCCGGGACGCCCGGGCTCTTCGCGGTCCAGACCCGCGATCCGTCCGCGGGGTTCACCCGGGTCGCGATGACGCCTCCGCCCCCGCAGAACAGCGCGTCGTCGCGGGCCACGCAGCGCAACTCGTCGGGGATGTCCTCGCGGCCGCCCGGCACGGTCGTCCGCCACGGCTCGAAGCCGTCCGGAAGGGTGCCGCCCGGTGCGGCGGCGCTCCGCCCGGCGTCCGCGCCCCGGCCGTCCGTGCCGTCGCCGTTCCCGTCGGCGCCGCTCGTCGTCAGCGCGGCGACTCCCCCGCCGATCGCCGCCACCGCGACCGCCGCGGCGAGCACGGGCCGCCACCGGCGCCGCAGCCGGCCGCCGATCGCGGTGCCGGTGCGGCCGGCGTCGGGAGCGGCGGGCGTGGTCCGGACTGCCGGTGCGGGGGTGGTCGGGGGCGGGGTCTCCGGTGTCATGAGGTGGTGCTGGGTGAGCATGTCGCGGGTCCGGCCCGCCCCCGGCCCGCCGGTGGCGGGCCCGCCCAGGTCGGCCGGCAGGTCACGCAGCAGTACGAGGAGTTCGTCCGTCGAGGGGCGCCCCTCGGGCTCCTTGTCCAGGCACGGTTCGACGACCGCGCGCAGGGCATCCGGCACGGCGCCCAACGACGGCTCGTCGTGCACCACTTGATAGGCCGTTATATAGGGGCTGTCCGCGTCGAAGGGCCCGTGGCCCGTCGCGGCGTACACCAAAAGCGTCCCCAGCGAGAAGACGTCGGAGCGCGGCCCCACGCCGCGCGGCGCCTGCAACTGCTCGGGCGACATGAAGGGCGGCGTACCGATGACCCGCCCGGTCATCGTCAGCGTCTCCTGGTCCACGGCGCGCGAGATGCCGAAGTCGATGACGCGGGGGCCTTCGGCCGAGAGGACCACGTTCGAGGGCTTCAGGTCGCGGTGGACGACGCCCACCCGGTGGATGTCGCGCAGCGCCTCGGCGAGACCGATGGCGAGGCTCCGCAGCTCCGGCCCGTTCAGGGGGCCCTGGTCGGTGATGCGCTGGGCGAGCGTGGGCCCCTCGATGTACGTCGTCGCCATCCACGGCTGGTCGGCCTCGGGGGCGGCGTCGACCACGGCCGCGGTGAACGCTCCGCTCACCCGCCGTGCGGCGGCCACCTCCTGCCGGAACCGGATGCGGAACTCGTCGTCCCCCGCGAAATGCTGGTGGATCAGCTTGATCGCGATGCGCCGGCCGGAGCTCGTACGGGCCAGGAAGACCGTGCCCATGCCACCCGAGCCGAGCCGCTCCTCCAGCGGATAACCGCCGATCTCGGCTGGATCACCTCCGCGCAGCGACACTCTCCCCGACCTCCCGTTCCCCGTGTGTCCGTCTCCGCCACCACGGGCCTGCTCATCCGTGCTGCACACAAACTAGCCGCAGGGTGGTACGACGGAGCAAAGCGGGTGACGTACAGGGTGCGGGCGCCCGGGGGCGGGACTCCCGGGGCGGGATTCCCGGGGCGGGGCTCCCGGGGGGGGCGGGGCTCGCCCGTCGGCCGCGTCGGTCACGAGGGCCGGTGCTCGGTGCACAGTGCCGTCAGTCGCGAAGGCCGCCTCTCGGTACGTAGTGCTGCGGGAGCCCTCGCCGGTCCTCGGGCGGCAGGTTCCGGGCCGGTGTCTCCACGGGGCCCGGTACGGACCGGCCCCGTTCGCGGTCCCAGCCCGCCCGGGCGCGCGGGTGGAAGCGGTACCGCTCGGGGACGTACCGCCAGGCGTGGTGCACCGACCGGCCCAGCACCAGCAGCAGGCGTTCGTCGTGGGGCGTCCAGCGCAGCCCCAGGCGGTCGCGGACAGTCTGCGGATACAGGCCGACCGTGATCCACAGGGTCAGCCGGACGAGCGGGACGCGGGCGAGGGCCCACAGTGGCGACGGCAGCCACCGCAGGAGGGGCGGCCGGGCGATACGTCGCATGTTCAGGACGTCCCGGGTCGGCCGGTTGTCCTCCAGGACGTCGGCGCACATGTGGTCCCAGTACCGCTGGAACTCCTCCCAGCTGCCGGGGACCGGTTTCATCGAGAGGCCGTACAGCGCGTACCAGCGGACGTGCTCGTCGAAGAGCGTGCGCCGTTGCGCCTCGCTGAGGCCGCCGCCGAAACGCTCGGCGACGTGCACGGTCAGCATGAAGAACGTGGCGTGCGCCCAGTAGAACGTGCCCGGGTCGAGCGCGTGGTACGGGCGGCCGTGCGCGTCGGTCCCGCTGATCGCGGCGTGGTAGCCGCGCACCTCGCGGGCCGTGCGGGCGGCGAGCGGGCCGTCGTAGACCACGCCCCCGATCGGGTACAGCGAGCGGAAGAGGCGTTCCCAGCGCTCCTCGAAGAAGCGTGAGTGCTCGGCGACGCCCGCGCCGAGCTCGGGGTGCATGTTCTGCATCGATCCGGCCCAGGGGGCGAGGAGGAGGCCCCTCCAGTCGCCGAACCAGCGCCAGGTGAGGGAATCGGGGCCGAGCGGTTCGGGGCTTCTCGGGCCGGTCGGGCCGGTCGGGCCGGTCGGGTGGGATCCGTGCGGTCCGTGCGGTGACGCTGTCACGTGTACCTCCGCTGGGGTTCTCCGTTGCGAGGCCGTGGAGAGCAATCTGATGACACCTGTCCTCAGGCTAGAATGTGCGGACACCTGTCGTCAATTGCTTGAGCAGTGATCGATTACGTGAACAGAACATGGGGGAACCGGAGTTGACGGACCGGAGCTGGGGCGGCACCAAGCTCGCCGATCGTCGCGCCGCCCGTCGGCGAACGCTGCTGGACGTCGCCGAGCGCCTGGCCGGCGAGGAGGGGTGCGCGGCCGTCACGGTCCGGTCCGTCTGCCGTGGGGCGCGCCTGACGGACCGCTATTTCTACGAGAGCTTCACCGGCCGCGACGACCTGCTCCTCGCCGCCTTCGAGCGGGTCGCCGACGAGGCCCGAAGTGCACTGGAGGGGGCGGTGGCGATCGGCGACCCGCAGCGCGAGGTCCGGGCCCGGGCCGCCGTCTCCGCCTTCGTCGCCCTGGTCCTGGACGCGCCGCACAAGGGCCGTCTGCTGCTCCTGGAGCCCTTCGCCGACCCGGTGCTCGGGGCCCGCAGCCACCTGCTCATGCCGGCCTTCACCGACCTGGTCGGCGGCCAGCTCGCCGGCACGGGGGACGACATCGACCGCCGCCTGGCCGCGCACGCCCTGGTAGGCGGTCTGGCGAACCTCTTCGCGGGGTGGCTGCACGGCACGCTCGACGTACCGCGCGAACGGCTGGAGGCGCACTGCGTGGACCTGGTGCTCGCGGCGACCTCGTCCGGATCCGGGCCGTAGGCACCCCCCTCATGCCGTGGGCGACGACGGCTACGGGCCCGGGGTCATGGCAGACGCCGGTTCAGGCACCGCCCACCAGGTCCGGGGCGCGCAGCATGGCGTCCGGGATCCCCCAGGCGTCGACGAGTCCGCCGGCCAGGGGCCGGATCTTGCGGCAGAGATCGTTCACCTCACGGGTGATCGCCTTGGACCGCTGGACGGTCAGCCGTCCGTGCTCCATGAACCACGCCCGGTCCGCCTCGATCGTCGACAGGGCGTACAGGTCGCACAGGAGGCCCAGGGCGACCTTGTTGCCGCCGTCGGGCAGCGTCCGCGTCTTCTCGACGAAGGCCTCCAGGACCAGCCGCTCCATGTGGGCGCGGGCGACGGCGATGACGTGGTCCTGCACCTCGGAGAAGACGGCGCCCGGATCGCGCTTGCGGTCGATGCCGGCCTTGAGCCTGCGGGCCACCCCGGCGAGCATGTGCTCCTCGCGGTAGCGGACCATGGCGAGCTGGTACTCCGAGTCGAGCAGACCGGCCTCCTGGTCCCACTCGTCGCCGCCCGGCAGCAGGTCGCGGACCCGTTCGAGCAGTTTGTGGGCCGACGTCTTCTCGATGACCGTCTCGACGGCGAGGTTGGTGACGTGGCGGACCATGCCCAGCTGGTCCAGGTCCTCGAACTCGCTCGCGTAGTCGGTGAGCAGGCCCTTGGCGACGAGCTGGAGCAGGACGTGGTTGTCGCCCTCGAAGGTGGTGAAGATGTCGCTGTCGGCCTTGAGCGCGGCGAACCGGTTGACGGCGAGATAGCCCGCGCCGCCGCACGCCTCGCGGCACTCCTGGATCACCCGGGTGGCGTGCCAGGTGGCGAGCGCCTTGGTTCCGGCGGCCCGGGCCTCCAGCAGGCGGCGCGCCTGCGGGTCGTCCTCCAGGTCGGAGAAGACCTCGTGGAGCTGGGTGCGGACGACGTCCTGGGCGAAGTGCAGTGCGTACGTACGGGCGATGAGCGGCAGCAGACGCCGCTGGTGCAGTCCGTAGTCCAGGAGCAACTGCTCCTCCCCCTGGGGCCCGGCCGCGAACTGCCGGCGCCGCAGGGCGTACTGCGTGGCGATCGCGAGGGCGACCTTGGCGGCACCGACCCCTGCGCCGCCGACGCTGACCCGGCCCTGGACCAGGGTGCCGAGCATGGTGAAGAAGCGCCGGTCCGGGTTGTCGATCGGGCTCTCGTAGACGCCCTCGGGAGTGACGTCGGCGAAGCGGTTCAGCAGCGCCTCGCGTGGCACCCGCACGTCGTCGAACCGGATGCGCCCGTTGTCCACGCCGTTCAGGCCCATCTTGCGGCCGTCGTCCTCGATGTGGACCCCGGGCGCGGTCCCGCCGTCGGTCCGGATCGGCACGAGGAGGGCGTGCACTCCTTCGGACTTCCCGGCCACCTCCAACTGGGCGAAGACGACCGCGAGTTCACCGTGGCGGGCGGCGTTGCCGATGTAGTCCTTGCGCGCCTGGTCGCCCTCGGTGGTGATGACGAACTCCTGGGCGTCGGCGTCGTAGCGCGCGACGGTGCCGAGCGCCTGGACGTTGGAGCCGTGCCCGGTCTCCGTCATCGCGAAGCAGCCCATCAGCTCCCCGGTGATCAGGCCGGGGAGATGGGCGTCGTGGTGGCGTTCGGTGCCCAGATGCAGGATCGCGCCACCGAAGAGCCCGAACTGGACTCCGACCTTCACCAGCACCGACAGATCACCGAAGGCGAGCGTCTCGAACGCGGCGATCGAGGCCCCGACGTCGCCGCCTCCGCCGTACCGCTTCGGGAAGCCCATGCCGGTCTGGCCCGTCGCCGCCATCTCGACCACGAGTTCGCGCACCCGCTCGCGGTACGCGTCCATGTCGAGCTCGTCGGCCTCGTCCAGCACCGAGGCGTGCCTGACCAGATTGGCCCGGACCAGGTCACGGACCTCGGCGTACTCACCGTCGAGCACCCCGGCCAGCGCCCGGACGTCGAGCTCCGGCTGTACGTACCCGCCGGTCGCGGGCGATGTTCTGTCAGTGGTCATACCGATTCGCTACCCCGCCCGGGGACGATCAAGCGGTCCGCTGCCCCGGTCAGCCCTGCCCGGTGCTTGTTCCCGACGTCGAAGCCGACCGCGGCCGGCAGCGCAGGGCGGAGGTGGACGGCGCGGCGCGGAGGGGGCGTGAGGTCCGGCATTCGGGCGACTTCGCACCGCCCGAATCGATGTTTCCCAGCCACAGGGATACGGTGATTACTGGCCATTTCGGCGCAGACCGACATCCCGGCGACCGGGTTTCCGGACAGCGGAAAACCATCGTCCCCATGGTGTGATCCCAGGAGGAATGATGACCGAGCACGACGCGAGCGGAGCCGAGGGACCTGCGGACGGCGGCGCGGCCGGTACGCCCGGCGTCCACGACGGCGGAGCCGATGGCGGGGCGGAGGGACCTGCGGACGGCGGCGCGGCGGGAACCCCGGGCGTCCACGACGGCGGAGCCGATGGCGGGGCCGACGGTGGCGCCGACAGCGGAGCCGAGGGACCCGCCGACGGCGGCGCGGCCGGTACGCCCGGCGTCCACGACGGTGGTGCGGACGGGGGCGCGGACGGCGGAGCGGAGGGTCCCGCCGACGGTGGCGCGGCCGGCACCCCGGGCGTCCACGACGGTGGAGCCGACGGAGGCGCGGACGGTGGGGCCGACGGGGCCGGCAGCCGCTCTTGAGCGTGTCCCGCACCGAACTCCGGGATCCCGGCGCGCGGGAAGGCGCCGGGATCCTGGAATCCCGTCTGACCGGGCTCAGCCGGGAGGAGTTCGCTCGTGACATCTGGGCACGCACGGCCTCGCTGACGCGGGAGGCGAGCGATTTCACCGATGTCTTCTCCCCGTCCGCCGTGGACGAGCTGATCTCCCGTCGGGGGCTGCGGACGCCGTTCCTCCGGGTCGCCAAGGACGGAGCCACCCTGCCTTCCTCGTCCTTCACCGCACCCGCGGGGGTCGGGGCGACCGTCGCCGACCAGCTCGACGACACGGCCTTGTGGCGTGCGTTCGCCGACGGCGCCACGCTCGTCCTGCAGGCGCTGCACCGCACCTGGGAGCCGGTGGCGGACCTGGTCTCCGGACTCAGTACGGAGCTGGGGCACCCCGTACAGGCGAACGCCTACGTCACCCCGCCGCAGAACCGCGGATTCGACGCGCACTACGACGTGCACGACGTCTTCGTCCTCCAGATCGAGGGGGCGAAGCGGTGGGTGATCCACGAACCCGTGCTGCCGGACCCGCTGCGCGATCAGCCGTGGACCGATCACCGTGCGGCCGTCGCCGACCGGGCCGCCCACGGCACACCCCATCTGAACACGATGCTCCGCCCCGGCGATGTGCTGTACCTGCCGCGCGGCTGGCTGCACTCGGCGCAGGCCCAGGGGGAGGTCTCGATCCATCTGACGCTGGGGGTCCACGCCTGGACCCGCTACGCGCTGGCCGAGCAGCTGACCCGGGCCGCCCTCGCGGCGCTGGGGGACGATCCGTCCATGCGCCGGTCACTGCCGCTGGCGGAGCCGAACGAGCCAGGTGGCGGAACCGGCCCGGACGACCTCCTCGGCCTGGTGCGCGAGCGCCTGCTGTCCGCCGTGGCCGAGGCCGACCCGGCTCCGCTCTTCCACCGCGCCCGCCGCTCCCAGGCCCGCCCGGCGCCACTGGGCCCCGTGGCGCAGCTCTCCGCGCTGAGGGGCCTCGCGACGACCTCACCCGTACGGCTGCGCAAGGCGCTGGAGCCCCGGCTGGAGGGAACACGCCTGCACACCCGCGTCGGGCACCTCGACCTCCCGGCATCCGATCTCGTACCCGTGGCACGGCTGCTCGACGGCCGGGTGCGCACCGCCGGCGACCTCGGCCTCGCGCTCGCCGGGCGGCTGCTGCGGGCGGGCGTGCTGGTGCCCGCGGACCGGTGACCCCGCCGGACCGGTTCTTCTGCGCCGACGCGGCCAGGGCCCGTGACGACGCGTTCGTCGGCACGGCCCCCTTCGGCTCCGCCTGGGTCCTCATCGAGTGCCGGCGCGCCTGGCCCGCCAACGGTTTCGACGGCCTCGCCCTCGATCCGGAGACCAAGAACCTCGTGTTCGCCGCCGCCCGGGCGAACCGGGCCCGGATCCTCCTCGTCAGGCGGCACGGACGTCGCCGCATCGAGGGCAGCGACCGGTGGGCGGTACTGCACCACGAGGGCTCCGGCACGCTGCGCCAGCGATGGGGCAGCTGGCGCCGCGACCAGGACCTGGCGCGGATCGTGGCCGCCCTGGACTCCCCGGGGGAGCCGGGCCTCGCCCCCGTCGTCCTCGTCTGCGCGCACGGCCTGCACGACGCCTGCTGCGCGGTGCGCGGCCGGCCCGTGGGCCAGGCCCTCAGCGCGCGCTGGCCCGACCTGGTGTGGGAGTGCACGCACGTGGGCGGTGACCGCTTCGCCGCCAACGTCGTCGTCGTACCCGACGGCGTCTACTACGGGAATCTGGACCCCCGCTCGGCGGTCACCGTGGTGGAGGACCACCTCGCCGACCGTATCCGCGCCGACCATCTGCGGGGCTACACCACCCTCCGCCCGCCCCAGCAGGCAGCGGTGGCCGCGGTCCTCCGGCGCTTCGGCCCGGCGGGCAGGCACGACTACGCGGTCACCGCGACGGTCGCCGACGGCGACGGCTGGCGCGTCCGCGTCAGCGGCCGGGGACCGAGCGCGAGGCTGCTCGACGTCGACGTACGGGCCCGGCGCACGCCGGCACGCCAACTCACCTGCCGCGGACCGGCGAACAGCTCCGCCCTCGTCTACGACGTGCCGTCGATCCGCGACCTCTGACGGGCTCCCCGCCCTCGGGGGGCGGGTCCGTCGCCATCAGGCGCAGGCCGGGCACAACCCTCGGTAGGTGATCTCCACCGAGCCGACCGCGAACCCGAACCGCTCCTCCTCGGGCAGATCGCCGATGGCGTCGCCGCCCGGGTGGACGTCGCGGACCGTGCCGCAGCCGGAACAGACCAGGTGCTGGTGGGGGTTGCGCGCGTTGGGGTCGTACCGCTTGGCGCGGCCCACGGTGGAGACCTCCACCACCTCGCCGAGCGCGACAAGCTCGCCCAGCGTGTTGTAGACGGTCGCGCGGGAGATCTCGGGCAGGCGCGCGGCGGCCCGGAGATGCACCTCGTCGGCCGTCAGGTGCACGTGGTCGCCGGCCAGGACCTCCGCGACGACACGCCGCTGGGAGGTCATGCGCCAGCCACGGCCCCGCAGCCGTCGAAGGAGGTCGCTCATCTCGTTTCACCTGCTCCGCTCGTGAGAGGGGGCCGGCGGCTCGCGCAGAGAACGCGCCCGACACCACGCCCGCATCATTATGGTTTTAGCCCACTTCTTGACTTGGACGAAGTCCATCGTAGGATCGATCCCGGCGACATCCAAGAGACAGGAAGACTCCGGTACGGCAGCAGAGACACGCGACGGGACACCACCGGTCGACCGCGCAGTGCCGCCCGTCGGCCCAGCGCCGTCGTCTTCGCACCGCCCGGAATCACCGGGTGCGGTGGCCCGCGAGGCGCTCGGGCGACTCGCGGCGGGCCCCGACATCAACGTGCCCCTTCTGCACGGACCGAATCCTCCTCCCCCGTTCAGCGCCTCTACGACCCTCCGGGGCCGGAAGGATCACCCATGACCGAGAACAGCGAGTCGCACGTCTTCGACCCCGTCGTCCCGGATTCGCCCGAGACGGCCGTCCCCGAGAAGCCCGAGGCGCAGGCGGGCGGCTGCCCCGTGGCGCACGGCCGCGCGCCGCACCCCACGCAGGGCGGCGGGAACCGCCAGTGGTGGCCGGACCGCCTCAACCTGAAGATCCTCGCCAAGAACCCCGCCGTGGCGAACCCGCTGGGCGAGGAGTTCGACTACGCGGCCGCGTTCGAGGCGCTGGACCTGCCCGCGGTGAAGCGGGACATCGCCGAGGTGCTCACCACCTCGCAGGACTGGTGGCCGGCCGACTTCGGCAACTACGGGCCCCTGATGGTCCGGATGGCCTGGCACAGCGCCGGTACGTACCGCATCAGCGACGGCCGCGGTGGCGCGGGCGCCGGGCAGCAGCGGTTCGCCCCGCTGAACAGCTGGCCCGACAACGGCAACCTGGACAAGGCCCGCCGACTGCTGTGGCCGGTGAAGAAGAAGTACGGCCAGGCGCTGTCCTGGGCGGACCTGCTGATCCTCACGGGCAACGTCGCCCTGGAGACCATGGGCCTGAAGACCTTCGGCTTCGCCGGTGGCCGCGAGGACGTCTGGGAGTCGGAGGAGGACGTCTACTGGGGCCCCGAGACCACCTGGCTCGACGACGAGCGCTACACCGGCGACCGTGAGCTGGAGAACCCGCTCGGCGCGGTCCAGATGGGTCTGATCTACGTCAACCCCGAGGGCCCCAACGGAAACCCGGACCCGATCGCCGCCGCCCGCGACATCCGCGAGACCTTCCGCCGGATGGCGATGAACGACGAGGAGACCGTCGCCCTCATCGCCGGTGGCCACACCTTCGGCAAGACGCACGGCGCGGGCCCGGCCGAGAACGTCGGCGCGGACCCCGAGGGCGCCCCGCTGGAGGAGCAGGGCCTCGGCTGGCGCAGCTCGTACAAGTCGGGCAAGGGCGGGGACGCCATCACCAGCGGTCTGGAGGTGACCTGGACCAGCACCCCGACGAAGTGGGGCAACGAGTTCTTCCACAACCTCTTCGCGTACGAGTACGAGCTGACCGAGTCGCCGGCCGGTGCGAAGCAGTGGGTCGCCAAGGACGCGGAGGCGACCATCCCGCACGCGCACGACGCGTCGAAGAAGCAGAAGCCGCAGATGCTCACCACCGACCTGTCGCTGCGCTTCGACCCGGCGTACGAGCAGATCTCGCGCCGCTTCCACGAGAACCCCGAGGAGTTCGCGGACGCCTTCGCGCGCGCCTGGTACAAGCTGACGCACCGCGACATGGGCCCGATCCAGCGCTACCTGGGTCCCGAGGTGCCCTCCGAGGTGCTGCTGTGGCAGGACCCGCTGCCCGCGCGCACCGGTGAGGTGCTGGACGCCGCGGACATCGCCGCGCTCAAGGAGCAGGTGCTGGCCACGGACCTCACCGTGTCGCAGCTGGTCTCGGCCGCCTGGGCCTCGGCCGCGTCCTTCCGCGGCAGCGACAAGCGGGGCGGCGCCAACGGCGCCCGCGTCCGTCTGGAGCCGCAGCGCGGCTGGGAGGCGAACGACCCGGACGAGCTGGCGCAGGTGCTGCGTGCGCTGGAGGGGATCCAGGAGTCCTTCAACGCCAAGGGCGGCAGGCAGGTCTCGCTGGCCGACCTGATCGTCCTCGCGGGCGGCGCGGCGGTCGAGCAGGCGGCCAAGGACGCCGGTGTCGAGGTGGAGGTCCCGTTCACCCCGGGCCGGGTCGACGCCACGCAGGAGCAGACGGACGTCGAGTCCTTCGCCGCGCTGGAGCCCGCGTACGACGGCTTCCGCAACTACACCGGCAAGGCGGCCCGGCTGCCCGCCGAGTACCTGCTCCTGGACCGGGCGAACCTGCTGACGCTGAGCGCCCCGGAGACGACCGTTCTGGTCGGCGGTCTGCGGGTGCTGGGCGCCAACACCGGCGGCTCGAAGCACGGCGTGCTCACCGACCGCCCGGGCACGCTGACCAACGACTTCTTCGTGAACCTGCTCGACCTGGGCATCACCTGGAAGCCGACGTCGTCGACGCAGGACGAGTTCGAGGCGCGCGACGCGTCCGGCAAGGTCCGGTGGACCGGTACCCGCGCCGACCTGGTCTTCGGGTCCAACTCCGAGCTGCGTGCCCTCGCCGAGGTCTACGCGAGCGACGACGCGCGGCAGAAGTTCGTGACGGACTTCGTCGCCGCCTGGGCCAAGGTCATGGACCTGGACCGCTACGACCTGGTCTGACAGCCCCCGGCCGCCTCTGCTCCAGGCGCGGCCGGGATGCTCCCGGGTGGGGCCGGTGCGGGTACGCGCACCGGCCCCACCGCCGGTTCCGGCGGGAACGCACGTTCGCGCCCGCGGCGGCTCGGTACCCTCGCTCGAAGCACACGGGAGCGGAAGCCGAGGGCCAGGGGCCGGGAGCCGGGAGGCGTTGGTGGGACTGCGGGACCGGATCGCGGCGGAACTCACCGCTGCCCTGCACGGCGGGGACCTCAAGCTGGAGCGGTACGCGGCTCCGCCCGGCGACCCCGGGCTGTTCGGGATCACTCCGGCGGACCCGCTGTGGCGGGTGCACGGGCAGGCCACCGGGATGCTCACCGGCGGGTTCGCCGCCCTCATGCTCCAGTCGCTGCACCCGCTGGCCATGGCCGGGGTCGACCAGCACTCGGACTTCCGCGCCGATCCGGTCGGGCGGCTGAACGGGACCGTACGGTTCATCACCACGACCACCTTCGGCTCCTCGCCCGCCGCCCGCGAGGTGATCGGTCTCGTCCGGCGCATCCACACCCGGGTGCGGGGTACGGCCCCCGACGGGAGGCCGTACCGCGCGGACGATCCCGATCTGCTCACCTGGGTGCACACCGCCGAGGTCCGCAGCTTCCTCGCCGGCCACCAGGCCTACGCGCCCCGGCCGCAGCGGCTCACCCGCGCCGAATGCGACACCTACTATCGCCAGGCCGCCCCGGTGGCCGAGGAGTTGGGAGCGCGGCAGGTGCCGCGTACCGCGTCCGAGGTGGAGAGCTACCTGACCCGCATGCGCCCCGGACTCCGTGCCACCCCGGCCGCGCTGGACTCGGTGCGGTTCCTCCGCTCCTTCGGACGCACACCGCGGGAGCGGCTGGCCGTCCGCCTGCTCACCAACGCCTCCACCGGGCTCCTCCCCGACTGGGCCCGCGCCGAACTCTCCATCCGCCGCCCGGCCCCCGTCCGCCTCTGCGGGGACCGGCCCCTGGCGACGGCCGTCGGACGCATCCTGGAGTGGGGACTGGGCCCCTCCCAGATCCAGGCGGCGGCCCGGGGGCGGCTGGCGGGGGCGCGGCAGGGCTGACGGGGCCGCACCCCCGTCGCCGTACGGGCCCCGGCGGGCGGCGGGTCAGCGGAGTCCGGCGAAGAGGTCCTTCTCGGGCACGGCGGCGCCGGTGGCGTCCTTGACCCGCACGAAGGTCTCCATGCCCATCAGTTCGCCGAACCTCTCCTTGCCCATCCTGAGGAAGAAGATGTTCTCGCCCTGACTGGCGTGCGCGGCCAGCGCGTCGAACTTCTGGCCGCTGAACGCGGTGGTGTCCACCCAGGTGGTGATCTCGTCGTCGGGGAGGCCGATCTCGGCCATCGCGGCTTCCTCGGCCGGGTCCGGCTCCGGCATGTCCTCCTGGAACTCACGCATGATCTCCCCGAACCGGCGCATCGCCGAGCGGGGCATCGTCGTCCAGTAGACCTTCGGTGTCAGCTCGGTCATCTCCAGCGCCGCCATCGTGATGCGGTGTGCCTGGATGTGGTCGGGGTGCCCGTAGAAGCCGTTCTCGTCGTAGGTGACGACCACATCGGGGCGGTAGTGCCGCATGAGCTCCGCGAGGCGGGCGGCGCCCTCCTCCACGGGGGTCCGCCAGAAGGATCCGGGCGCGTCGTTGCTCGGCCAGCCGATCATCCCGGAGTCCGCGTAGTCCAGCGTCTCCAGATCGCTCACCCCCAGAACCTCACAGCTCGCCTTGAGTTCCTGGCCGCGCATCGCGGCGACGGCCACCGGATCGTGCCCGGGGTCGCCCGGCTTGACGCCTCCCGGCCCGTCTCCGCAACCGCCGTCGGTACAGGTCACGAGAACCGTGCGGATGCCTTCCGCCGCATACCGGGCGAGGACTCCTCCGGTTCCCGTGGCCTCGTCGTCGGGGTGGGCGTGCACGGCCATGAGGGTCAAGGGCCGGTCGGTCATGAAGAGGTCCTTCCACGGAGTCGGGTCGGGGTGCTCCGAGCTCGCGCGGCGGACATGCCGTACTTGTGAGGCTCGGCCCCTCGGTCCGTGCAACCGCGCCCGCCGGGCCCGCTGTTCCCGGACTCGGCCCCGACTTCGGTTCCCTCCTGGCCACGGGGTATTCCGTGCGGCAATCAGCGTGCTCGGCGGCGTCGGCCCGGCCGTGCCCGCAGCCGTCCACGGCGTACTCGTGAAAGGTGGCCGGGTCCGACGACAGGACGCCTCAGTCGTCGTGCAGGGCCTTGTTGAGGGCGTCGACGGCGAGGGTGCGGGCGACGTTCGCGGCGCGGGTGTCGCGCAGGCTGTCCAGGAGGAGGAAGTCGTGGACCATGCCCGCCACCCGGACGGAGGTCACGTCCACGCCGGCCTCGCGCAGCCGGTTGGCGTACTTCTCGCCCTCGTCGCGCAGGACGTCGGCCTCGTCGGTGATGACCAGCGTGGTCGGCAGGCCCCGAAGCTGGTCCAGGGTGGCCTTCAGGGGCGCGGCGTACACCTCGGCGCGGTGGGCGGGGTTGCCGATGTAGGCGTCCCAGAACCACTTCATACCGTCGCGGGTCAGGTAGTAGCCCTCGGCGAACTGGAGGTAGGAGGGGGTGTTGAAGTCGGCGTCGGTGACCGGGTACAGCAGGACCTGGGCCTTGAGGTCGATGCCCCCGCGCTCCTTGTTCATCAGCGCGAACACCGCCGACATGCAGCCGCCCACCGACTCGCCGGTGACCGCGATCCGCGAGGTGTCCAGTCCGTGCTCCGCGCCGTGCTCCAGGACCCACTGGCCCACGGCGTAGTTCTGCTCGACCTGGGTGGGGTACTTGGCCTCGGGCGCCCGGTCGTAGACGGGAAAGACCCCGGCCGCCCCGGCGCCGACGGCGAGTTCGCGGAACAGGCGGTCGTGGGTCTTGTCGTCGCCGAAGACCCAGCCGGCGCCGTGGATGTAGAACACCACCGGCAGCGGCCCGGTGGCCCCCTTGGGCCGGATGATCCGGGTGCGGACGGTGCCCCACTGGCCCGCGTCCACGTCGACCCACTCCTCGTCGACGTCGGGGCGGGGCACACCGGCGTCGCTCTGCAGACCGAGCAGGATGTCGCGGCCCTTCTCCGGGGGGACCTCGTAGATCCGCGGATGCGGGTCCGTGGCCTCGCACAGCTCCTTCGCCGCCGGTTCCAGGTAGGGGGTGATCGGAGGGGGTAGCTCGGTCATGTCGACTCCCTGTCGTGGGCACGCGGTGTGCCCGGTGGGCGCGGCCCTGTCGGCCGCCCGCTGAAGTGCCGGCCGTCGAAGCGGTGCACACCCCGGACGGCAATGAGCGGTTCCATCCTTTGCGCCCCCTTCGTCCCCCGCAACCGGCGCGGAACCCGGCCAGGCGCTCATCCCCCGGTGACTCCCCTGAGCCGCGGCCCGCCCCTCGTCAGCCGGTCTCCTCGTTGACCAGGAGGATCTTGCCGACATGGCCGCCGGCTTCCATGAGGCGGTGCCCTTCGGCCGCGTCGGCCATGGGTACGGTCCGGTCGACGACCAGTTGGACGGAGCCGTTCTCGATCAGGGGCCAGACGTTCCGCTGCACCTGGGCGACGATCTCGGCCTTCTGCTCCTTCGACCGGGTGCGCAGCGTGGTGCCGTACACGGACGCCCGCTTGAAGACGATCTCGGCCAGGTCGAGCGAGCCCTCCAGGCCCTTCTGCAGACCGATGACGACCAGACGGCCGTCCGCGGCCAGCGAACGGACGTTGCGTTCGAGGTAGTCGCCGCCGATGACATCGAGGATCACGTCGTAGGGGCCGTGGTCGGCGAAGTCATCGGTCCGGTAGTCGATCGCCTCGTCGGCGCCCAGCTCGCGCGCCCGGCCGGCCTTCTCCGGGCCGCCGACCGTGGTGACGACCCGGGCGCCGAGCGCCTTGGCGACCTGGATCGCCATCGTGCCCACGCCGCCCGCACCACCGTGCACAAGAACGGTCTCGCCCGCCTTCAGGCCGGCGGTCATGACGAGGTTGGACCAGACCGTGGCGGTGGTCTCGGGAAGTCCGGCCGCCTCCACCAGACCGATCCCCTCGGGGACGGTGAGCAGTTGTCCGGCGGGGACGGCGACCTTCTGCGCGTAACCGCCGCCGGTGAGCAGGGCACAGACCTCGTCGCCCACCCGCCATCCGGTGACCCCTTCCCCGAGGGCGCTGACGCGGCCGGAGACCTCCAGTCCCGGGTGGGGCGAGGTGCCCGGCGCGAGCGGGTAGAGCCCCATGCGCTGCATGACATCAGCCCGGTTCAGGGCACCGGCCACCACATCGATGACCACTTCGCCGGGCGCGGGCGCGGGGTCCTCGACCTCCACCCACTCCAGCACCTCGGGGCCACCCGGTTCCTTGATCGATACAGCCTTCATGGCACTTCCCTTCGCATGGGCCGTGCGCCTCGCGCACGATGTTTACGATGCTCACATTAGATCGAGGAGTATGCACTGTCAACATCGGGGTGGCCCGCGACGCCCTCAGGAGCCTGCACGCCGGACGCGTCTGCGAGAGTCACGGGCATCGGCTTCGGGGCCGCCCGACGTCGGACGTCACGGCGGGAAGCGGGCATCGAAGATCGACGGCGCCCACTTCTCCGCGCGGACCGGCCGGCGCGTTGCCGTCGGCGTACAGGAGATGTCCGGCCGCGGCGGGGTCCCCGCCGTGCGACCCGGATGTGTCAGCCGAAGCGTTCGGTACGGATCCGGCCGGGTCCGCACCCGGACCAGTCCCCCCTAACGCGCCGCGGCCGCGTTCACATCGGCGACGATGCGGTGGGCAAGGCGTTCGGAGGACGGCGGGTTCTGGCCCGTGTACAGATTGCGGTCGACGACGATGTACGGCCGCAGCGGCAGACGGGCCCTGGAGTACTCCGCCCCGCTCTCCCGCAGACGGTCCTCCAGCAGCCAGATCGCCTTCCGGCCGAAACTGTTGAACTTCTCCTCCAGGTTCGACAGGCCCGTCATGCGGTATCCCGTGAAGGGCCACGACCCGTCCTCGTTCTTCGCGGCGAACGCCGCCGCCGGCGCATGGCACAGCAGCGCGAGCGGCTTGCCCGAGGCGAGGACCCGGGTCAGGAGGGCGCCGGAGACCGGGTCGACGGGCAGATCCTCCATCGGGCCGTGGCCGCCCGGGTAGAACACGACGTCGAACGCGTCGGGATCGATCTCGCTCAGCACCCGGGGATGCTTGAGCTGCGCGTCGATGGCGTCCAGGTACGCGGCCACCGCGCGCAGCTTCGACGGCCGCCCCGCCGTCCACGACATGCTCAGCCGGTCGAGCGTCGGGACCTTCCCGCCCGGCGTCGCGACAGTGGTCTCCCAGCCCGCCTCGGTGAAGATCTTGTGGGGCATCGCCAGTTCCTCGCCCCAGAACCCCGAGGGGTGGACCTCCCCGTCCCGCAGCGTCCAGCGATCGGCCGCCGACACGACGAACAGCACCTTCGTCATGAAGTCTCCCCGGGCGAGTTCGGCTCGGTGGCGCGCCGCTGCCGCAGTACGGCGGCGAGCATGGTGACGGCGACTCCAGCGACCGCCCAGGCCGACAGCACCAGCAGGAACGAGGTCATGCTGTTGCCGTCGAAGTAGGAGATCGAGCGGGCCGCCCAGGTGCCCGCCCCCGGGGGCAGGGCCGGGCCGATCGCTTCCCAGAACGGTGGCAGCATCGGCGCGGGAAAGGCCCCGCCGGCACTCGGGTTCCCCATGATCACGATGAGCAGGATCGCCAGGCCGATGCCGATGACGCCGAAGAGCCCCTGGAGGGCGAGTGTCGCGGCGCCGACGGCGAAGACGAGCAGCGCGCCGAGCCCCCAAAGCGCCCACACGCTGCCCGGCAGAGCGCCCAGGATCGGTCCGACGACGATCGCGCCACCGAGTCCGCCGACGAGGGCGACCAGCACCATCGTGCCGAGACGGGTGGCCGCGCGGGTCGGGTTGGCCGGACGGGCCCCGGCGCTGATGGCGAGGATCGACGCACACAGATAGGCGCCGACGCACAGACCGATGACCAGGTAGAACGAGGACAGCCCGTTGAAGTCGTGCGGGGAAGCGGGAGCCACGTCGACCGTGCGGGCGGTACGCCCCTCGGCCTCCAGCACGTTGTCGGTGAGCGAGCCCAGCGCGATGGCCAGGGCCTTGCCGCTGCCCGAGGCGACGAGCAGGGTGTCGGTGGTGCCGTCGGGGTTCACCACGAGCGCACCGTCGATGTCCCGGTTCTCGATCTGCTTCCGCGCGGCCGCCTCGTCGGGCAGGGCGCGCGGGTCCAGCGGTGAGCCGGGCAACCCGTCCAGGCGCTGCACCGTCCGCTCGGCCGCGGCCGGCGGGGCCACCACTCCGAAGGCGACGTCCCTGAGCCTGGGCTCGTGCAGCGCGCCCACATAGGAGACGACGAACAGCAGTTGGAGGGCGACGACCCCGATCACCAGGAGCGTGGCCCGGGGGGTGACGGCACTCTTCACCTCGGACAAGGTGCTCTGTTTCATGGTCTCCACAGTCCGGGACGACCGAGGGCCCCGCAGGCGGGAAGCGCCCGAACGGCTGGCGGCCGGACCGCCGCGCCCGGCTGCCGGCCGGTGCGACGTACTCCACACCACTCGATGTTTACGCTGATTACATTCATGGGCTAATGTGAGTGGTGTACACATCGTAGGCGATCAAGAGGAAGAGAGGATCGACATGACCGGCGAGCTGTTCTCACCGCTGCCTCTGCGCTCCGGGCAGGTACTGAAGAACCGGATCGCGAAGGCGGCGATGGAGGAGAACATGGCCGGCGACGGCCAGTTGCCCGACGAGCAGTTGTTCACGCTGTACCGGCAGTGGGCGGCCGGCGGCACGGGGCTGCTGATCACCGGCAACGTCATGGTCCACGCCGAGGCCCTCACCGGCCCCGCCGGCGTCGTGCTCGACGAGCACGCGCCGCTCAAGCCGTTCGCCGAATGGGCGGAGGCGGGCAAGTCCGGCGGCGGCGCGATATGGATGCAGATCAACCACCCCGGCCGTCAGGTCGCCTCCGGCATGCCCGGAGTCGTCTGGGGCCCGTCCGACATCGGCGTCAGCCTGGGCAAGCACAGCAGCCGGTTCGGCCGGCCCACCGCCATGACCGCGCAGCAGATCGACGAAACGGTGACCCGGTACGCGGTGACCGCCCACCGCGCCGAGAAGGCCGGCTTCGACGGCGTCGAGATCCACGCCGCACACGGCTACCTGCTGTCACAGTTCCTCTCCCCTCTGGTCAACCAGCGCACCGACCACTGGGGCGGCTCGCTGGAGAACCGCGCCCGCATGCTGCTCGACACCGTCCGCGCCGTACGGGCCGCCGTCTCACCGTCCTTCGCGGTCGCGGTCAAGCTGAACTCCGCCGACTTCCAGCGCGGCGGATTCGACGCCGAGGACGCCCGCCAGGTCATCGCGATGCTCGAACCCCTCGGCGTCGACCTGGTCGAACTCTCCGGCGGCAGCTACGAGAGCCCCGCCATGACCGGCCGGTCCACCGACACCCGCACCCAGGCCCGCGAGGCCTACTTCCTGGACCTGGCCAGGGACCTGGTCACCACGAGCCCGGTCCCGCTGATGCTCACCGGCGGCATCACCAGGCGCGCGACAGCCGACAGGGTCCTCGACAGCGGCGTCGCCGTCATCGGCATGGGCACCGCGCTCGCCGTCACGCCCGATCTGCCCCACCGCTGGCACGGCGGCCGTGAGGCGGACCGCCGGATGCGCCCGGTGACGTGGTCCGACAAGGCCCTCGCCTCCGCCGCGAGCATGGCGCAGGTCCGCCACCAGATGCGCCGCCTCGCCCGCGGCAGCAGCCCCAGGCCCGGCACCCACCCGGCGATCGCCCTGATCGCCGAACAGCGCAAGCAGCGCACCGCCCTGCGCCGCTACCGCGCCTGGCTGACCGGGCCCCGGGGCGCAGCCTGAGCAGCACCCCTGCTCCCCCACCCCCTGCTGCCGACATTCCCCGGGCCTCACCACGCCCGAATGTTGACAATGCAAACATACCCCCCTGCCGTCCGCCGGGCGGACATCGCCAACGTGAGAGGAACCCGCACCATGTCTTCAACACCGCAGAACCAGAACACCGTCAAGGTCGATCTGGGAGGCCGCGAGGTCACCGTCCCCGAGGGCGGGCTGTACGACCGGTACCGGATGGACCCCGACCTGGAAGCGATCGCCCGCGATCCGCGCGTCAGCGGCGTGGACTTCTTCCGCCGGCTCCCCAAGACCAAGGTCGACTCCCCGATCGGCCCGACGCTCACCCCGAACTTCTACTACACGATGTCCACGGCCCGCCTCACGATGCTCGTCCCGTCGAAGGCGATCCGCACCCGCCTGCCCGAGGAACTCTCGCCACTGGAGATCGCGCCCGGGCTCGGACTCGTCTCGGTGATGTTCTTCCGGTACGACGTGTGCGACATCGACTTCTACACCGAAGCCACGGTCGGCATCGCCGTGAAGCCCGCCCGGCACGGAAAGCTCGGCTTCTTCGACCTCGTCACCGGCCTGAAGAACGAACACCTCGACGCCTACGTCCTGTCCCTGCCCGTGAATTCGGACATCGCGCAGGTCCGCGGCCACGACGGCTACGGTTTCCCCAAGTGGGTCACCGACCTCGACGTCGACATCAACGACCGCCGGACCACCGCCCGCGTGGCCAACGACGCCGGCGGAGTCGATCTGGCGTTCTCGGCGGCCACCCCCACCCAGAGGGCGTACGTGAGCGGCGAGCGCGTCGGCTCGCTCACCTCGTACACGAAGATCAACGGCGGCTGGCACTCCACCCTGAACCAGACCAACGTACTCAACGCCGGCACCACGCGCAGCACCCGCGACGTCACCCTCCAGCTCGGCGAGGGCCGCATGTCCGACGATCTGCGCTCGCTCAAGCCGAAGCGGACCATCCAGTTCGACGTCATGACCGAGGGCCAGGCCGCGCTCCACATGCCGGTCCCCACCTCGGTCCCGAGCCGGAACAAGTAGCGAGGAGCCCCGCCATGGCCACCGAACACGCCACCCGCCCCACCGCCAACCACGGCCCGGCCCTGCCGGCGTCCATCACCCCGGCGCTGCTCGGGCACCTGACCGCGCTCGTCTCCGCCGCGCCGGACGCCGCACGCGTCGCCACCACCGCCCCCTACACCGGCCTCCCCCTCGCCGACCTCCCCACCTCGACGCCCGAGGACGTCGAAGCCGCGTTCAGGCGGGCCCGCATCGCACAGAAGGCCTGGGCCGCCACCCCCTTGAGCGAGCGCAGGAAGATCCTGCTGCGCTACCACGACCTCGTCCTCAACCGCCGGGACGAAGCGCTCGACCTGATGCAGGCCGAGAACGGCAAGACCCGCCGCGACGCCCACCTCGAAGTCGTGGACATCGGCATCGTCTCGCGCTACTACGCCCGCAACGCGGCCAAGTACCTCTCCCCCAAGCGCCGCCACGGTGCGATCCCCCTGCTCACCCACACCACCGAGCTGCGTCACCCCAAGGGCGTCGTCACCGTCATCTCCCCCTGGAACTACCCCCTCAGCATGGCCGCCAGCGACACCATCGCCGCCCTCATGGCCGGGAACGCCGTCGTCCAGAAGCCCGACACCCAGACCGCGCTGACCGCCCTGTGGTCCATGGACCTCATGCACGAGGCCGGACTCCCCCGCGACGTATGGCAGATGGTCATCGGCCGCGGCAGCTCCATCGGCACCCCCCTGATGGACAACGCCGACTACATGATGTTCACCGGCTCCACCGCCACCGGCCGCCGGATCGCCGCCGACGCCGGCAGGCGCCTCATCGGCGCCTCCCTCGAACTCGGCGGCAAGAACCCGATGATCGTCCTCGACGACGCCGACATCGAGAAGGCCGCCGAAGGCGCCGTCAACGCCTGCTTCCCCTCCGCCGGACAGCTCTGCGTCTCCGTCGAGCGCCTGTACGTCGCCGAATCCATCCGCGACGAGTTCATCGCCGCGTTCACCGCCCGCACGAAGAAGCTCACCATCGGCGCGGCCTACGACTACGGCATGGACGTCGGCAGCCTCACCACCCCCGCCCAGCTGAAGACCGTCACCGAGCACGTCGGCGACGCCGTCGCCAAGGGAGCCACCGTCCTCGCCGGCGGCAACGCGCGGCCCGACCTCGGCCCCCTCTTCCACGAACCGACCGTCCTCACCGACGTCACCCCCGACATGGCCCTGTACGACCACGAGACCTTCGGCCCGGTCGTCTCCATCTACACCTACCGGGATGCCGACGAGGCCGTCGCCCTCGCCAACGCCACCTCCTACGGCCTCAACGCCAGCGTCTGGTCCCGCAACGGAGCCCGCGGCCGCGCCGTCGCCGCCCGCGTCCACGCCGGAACCGTCAACGTCAACGAAGCCTTCGCCGCCGCCTGGGGGAGCATCGACGCGCCCATGGGCGGCATGGGCGACTCCGGCCTCGGCCGCCGCCACGGCGCCGACGGCATCCTCAAGTACACCGAACCCCAGACCATCGCCCACCAACGCCTCCAGGGGTTCTACCCCCCGGCCCGCATCTCCCCCGAAACCTGGGCCGACCTGCTGACCGGCGCGCTCAAGGTCATGAAGACCATCGGCATGCGCTGAGCAGCTAACGCCCCGGCCCGCCCCGGGGCAGCAGATCCCGTCGAGCGGCACCGGCGCCCCGGGAGGAACGGTGCCGGAACCGCTCACCGGCGGCCTCGGCTTCTTCTTCCATTCCGATCACCTAAGATGTATACATCGTTCACATCAGGGAGGAGATGTGGACATGGCAAACATAAGGAGCACGGCGCATGTCCCCGAGCAGCACGTACCACCACGGCGATCTGCGCGCCGCCTGCCTGCGTGCCGCGCGTGAACTCCTGGAGGAGGACGGCAGCGCCGGACTCTCGCTGCGCGCCGTCGCCCGGCGGGCCGGGGTCTCGGCGACGGCCCCCTACCGTCACTACGCCGACCGCGAGGCCCTGGTCTCCGCCGTGGCCGCCGAGGGGTACCGCGAGCTCGCCACCCACCTGGCGCAGGCCCACCCCGCGCCCTCGACCCCCGATGAACTCGCCGCGGTCGCCGTCGCGTACGTACAGTTCGCGCTGAAGCACCCGGCCCTGTTCCGGGCGATGTTCGCGGAGCCCTGCGACCCCACGAGCGAGGAGCGCGTCGCCGCGACCGCCGCCATCTCGGAGTACGTCCGCACCATCGTCGCCGCGACCTTCCCCGACGGGGACGCGGACGCCCTGTCGACCACGGTGTGGGCCCTCGTCCACGGCCTCGCGTTCCTGCACCTCGACGGCAAGCTCGACTCCTCCACCCCCGAGATCGTCGCCGCCCAGGTCACCTCCGCCGTCCATGCGCTGTTTCACGCCGCCGCGGCGGTGTCCGGCACGGTGGCGACCGCTCAGCCGGGGGTCTGAGCGCGGCCCCCGCCGCCGGGAGCCACCACCGTGAGCAGGTCCACGACGAAGATGAGGGTCGAGCCCGCCGGGATCAGCGCCGAGGGCGACTGCTTGCCGTAGCCGAGGCGCGGGGGGACGATGATCTCGCGCCGGCCGCCGGCCTTCATCCCCCTGACACCCCGGTCCCAGCCCTTGATGACCCGGCCGCCGCCCACGGCGAACTTGAACGGCCGGCCCTCCTCCCAGGAGGAGTCGAACTCCCGCCCGGACGCGAACGTCACCCCGACGTAGTGCACCCGGACGACCCGGCCCGGCAGCGCCTCAGGGCCGTCGCCGACCACGAGGTCCCGGATCGTCAGCTCGGTGGGCGGGTCCCCCTCCGGAACCTCGACCGCCGGCTTCGTCGGTTCGCTCATCACGGTCTCCTCGCTCGCCTCCGGAACCCGCGGGACGGGTCGACCGGACACATGGACCTCCCATGCGGCAGAAGATCACGTTACGTCGAGCAGGGCCCGGGCGTGCTCGTCGGGGAAGAGGCCGTCCCGGGCGACGCGCTCGCGCAGCTCCCGCTCGGTGAGCGGATGGATGTTCCAGTACCGGCCCCAGTTGTCCTGGTAATCCAGTGCCGGGTCGTGCCCGGGGAGGGAGTCCAGCGCCAACTGGGCGCCGCGCATGACCTCGTGGAACGAGTGGTGGCCCGCCGACAGCGACATCGCGATCATCCCGGCCCGGATCAGCCCGAGATCCAGGTCGATCCCCCACTGGTCCCGCATCCGGGCGGCGTGCACCAGGAAGCGGTAGGTCGATCCCGCGGTGCCGGTCAGGACCAGGCCCCCCGTGTCCTCGGACGCCCCCTGGAGGCCGGTGCTCATGGCCAGGTCGTAGACGGAGGACGCGGGCATCCAGGTGAGCCCGTGGTCGTTCACGGCGAAGGGGCGCTCCGCCCGGCTCAGTGGCGGGCGTACGTCGTCGGGGTCCGTCCCGACCGTGTGCCGACGGGTGGCACGGGCGAGCGCCGCCTGCTTCTCCGCCGCGGAGAGCGTGTCGTCCAGGTTCAACTGGGCTGCCAGCCGCTCCAGTTCGCTGCGTGCCTCCGCCTGGCGGCGGCCCGGCCGCTCCTGCTCGATCTCCGGGTTCGGGTCCTCCCTGCCGCCCAGCATCTCGGGCACCAGGTCGCTGGAGATGCCCTGGAACAAGAAAGTGGCCAGCTCCCTCAGATTGCCGGTCCGCAGCACCTGCTGGAGGGCGGGTCTGCTGGTTCCGACCGTGCCGGGCATGCTCGGGTTCTCACTGCCGAAGGTGGCGAGGGCGCGCGGATACTGCTGTCGCGCTCGGTCCCACGCGGCACGCGCCATCTTGCGGAACTCCTCCGTCACCGCCTCGTTCTCGGCGAGGTCCTCGGCCAGTCGCCGCTCGAAGGCGGCGGACTCCTCGGCGTACCGGATGCGGGCCTGAACCCAGGCAGGGACCGGTACGCCCCGGTCGGGGCCGGGCGTCGCGGACCGGCGGCCGGGGCGGGACGGGTCGCGGTGGGAGGGGGCGGCGGACGCGCGGGCGGCGGGCTCCGTGGTGCCGGGGCTCGTGCGCGGAGCTCCGGAGGCCGGTTCCGTGGCGGTGGGCCGTGACGTGCCGGAGGCTGCGGGACCGGCGGTCGGGCGGGGCAGCGCGGGCGGCCTGGTGCGGGACGGCTCTCCGGCGGGGGCGGGGCGGCCGGATGCAGAGCCGCCGGGGGCGGAGGGCGAGGTCTGCCGGTGGTCGTCGATGTCCACGGTGACCACCCGCCCCCGGTCCGGGTCGGTGGCGCGACGGACCCGCTGCGCCTCCAGGGCGAGCGTGAAGTCGGAGAGCCGGACGTGCGGACCGGGCTCCCCGTCCTGGAAGGTCCTCAGCAGCCGGCCCAGCCGGTCCCCCAGCGCCTTGCCGACCGCTTCGGCCCGCTTCTGGCCGCTGGCCCGGGAGCGGTTGCCGTGTCCGGTGACGGTGACCGTGGGCAGGGGCAGGCCGTTGGCGTGGTTCCACAGGCCGGTGCGGGCCAGGGACAGGGCCAGGGCGTCCAGGTTCTCGTCCGCGTCCGCCGACGGGGTGTGCTGCTGCTCGGCGAAGCGGACGGTACGCCGGTCGGGGCGGAGCGCGTGGCCGTGCAGGGCGACCGTGGTGAGCGGATTGGAGACGGCCGGTGACCGCTCCGACAGCAGCGCCGCGTTGACCGCGTGGGCGGACTCGCCGGGGCGCTTGCTGTAGGCCCGGAAGAACCACTGGTCCTGGTCGCCCAGGACCGGTGCCGCAGCTCGTACGGCGTCCCGGGCGCGGGTGCGGGCCAGCTCCACCTCCCGCTGGGCCAGGGCGTGTTCGGGCCGGTCCTCGGTGAAGTACCACCGCACGTGCTCGGCCTCGTGGACGGCGGCCAGGGCCCGGGCCGCACGGGCGAGGGCTTCCGAGCGGGCGATGTCCGCCGGGGCCGCCCCGTCGCGCCGGGCGGCGGCGGCGCGGTCTTCCGACTCCCGCGCCAGTGCCGTCAGCCGGTCCTCGTCGTAGCGGTCGAGGTTCTCGTCGACGACGGCGTCGAGCTGGTCCACCGGGATCGGTGTACGGGAGTGGGTCTCGTTCTCCAGGGTGATCTGGTGGCTGCCGTCCTCGCTGGCCAGCACCACCTGCGCGAAGTGGTACGGGGCGTGCGGGCCGACCGGGTCGCCGGGCTTGGCGTGGTTGTGGGTGAAAAGCTGGGCGCCGCTGTCGTTGGTCGTGCTGACCGACTGGATCAGATACCCCTCGCCGACCTCCGCCCAGGCGTACTCGTTGACCCCGGCCCTGGCGGCGGCCCGGTCCAGCGGCCCGCGCAGCGTGTTGTCCTGGGTGTGGCGGAGGGCGTGGCCGTACGCCTCGCCCGGGGTGGGCGCGCCCACCACTCCGCCGGTGAAGCGCGGGTCCCGGCCCGCCTGCCGGGCCGCCCAGTCCGGGGTGACGCCGGTGGCGGTACGAGTGCCGTCGGCGATCTCCGTCAGCGCCTGGGCCAGGTGGTGGGTGCCGGTGACCTCCCGGCCGTGCAGCCCGTTGACCGGGGCCGTGGCGACCGTGCCGTCGGGGGTGCGGAAGGCGAGGTGGGAGAGCGGCGCGGCATCCGTTCCGGCGACCATGCGGGCGAAGTCCCGGGTGAAGGCGTGCTCGGACGTTCCGGAGGCGGTGAGGAACCGGGGCTCCACCCGGACCAGCGGTTCGCCGGGCGTGCCGTCCTCCCGGGTGGGCACCACCCGCACCGCCGGATCGGCCACCAGCCGCACTCCGGCTCCGGCAGCGGCCAGGCGGGCCGAGGAGCGCTCGATCGCCGCCCGGGTGGCGTACAGCTGCCGGCCGCGTCCGGTGGTGTCGTCCCCGGCCGAGAGCAGTGCGACCGTCCGGTCCTCGGAGATGTGCAGGGGCGGCCGGTCGACGGCCCGGACGGTCCCCGGAGTCTGGTGGGGCAGGACGAGCGCGGGCCCTTCCGCCTCCTCCTCCGTACGGACTTCGCCGACCGTCCGGGGGCCGGGCTCGGTGAACAGCACCCCGGTGCCGCTCTCGTCGACGACCTCGTAGTCGCGGGTGACCAGGGGGCGGGTGCGCAGGGCGTCGGTACGGCGCTCCCACTGCATCCGGTCGGCGAGCCGGTCGAACTCCGCGTCGCCGTCGCTGGTGGAGCCGCTGTCGCTGTCGCTGTCACGGTCGTCATCGCTGTCGCTGTCGTCGCCGGCGTCGCGGGCGCCGGGCAGGCCGGGTTCCTGCGGCGGCGGGGGCGTGGTCCAGTCCGGCCCGGTCTCCCCGGCCCCGCGGCGCACCACGAGGTGGGCGGCCCCGGTGGTGGGGTGGGTGGCCACCCCGGCCGGCCCCAGCGGGTACCAGACCGGGCGGGCCGTCGTACCGGCGACCAGGTTGGCGACCCGCGCCGCGAACGCCGGGGGCAGGGCGAGGACGAGGTCCGCACCGCGCGGCCGACGCGAGTCGTACGAGATGATCCGGGCCATCTCCTCGGCCTCGCGGACCACGAAGGTACGCCACGGTGTGACGATCTCGACGCCGCCGCCGTCCGCCGCCCCGGCCACGAACAGGTACGGGTTCCGCCACGGCGCGCTCTGCCCGGCCACCCGGCCGGAACGCTCGGCGAGATAGGTGTCCGGAGCCGGCAGCCCCCGGTCCGCCCCGGTGAAGTCCCTTCCCGACCAGCCCCGTTCCGCCGTACCGAGGAGGGTCTCCTCGGCGAGGGCGTCCCGCCGGGTCTCGATCTGCCGGTCCACGAAGTACCCGGCGAGGTCGTCGGCGGTCCTCAGGTCGTCCGACGACGCCTCCAGCGCCAGCGCTCCCAGGTCCAGGACATCCTGGTTGGTCACCCGGGCCCGGTCGGGCAGGTGCAGGACGTGCCGGATGAGATCGGCCAGCCCGGCGCGGGTCGGACGGCCGCCCGCCGCCTCTTCGACGAGCGCGTGGAGGGCCTGGGACGTCTCCTGGAGCCGGGCGCGCGGGGCCCTGTTCCACTGCGGGCCGAACACCGCCGTCAGCCACTCGGGGTCGGCCCAGAGGGGGGTGTCCTCCTCGCCGTCGGAGTCGGAGTCGAAGTCGGAGCCGGAGCGACCGTCGCTGTCGGACGCGGTGTCGTCGCCGGAGGTGTCGTGGGGGTGCGGCTGGGGGGCCGCGCCGGACAGCGTGCTGAGTTCGTACGCCTCTTCCTCCCCCGGCAGCCCTGGGACGTCGCCGTCCGTGGCCGGCTTCGGTGCCGGGGCCGGGGCCGGGGCCGGTGCCGGAGCCGGAGCGGGGGCCGGGGCCGGAGCCGGAGTCCGGGCCGGCGTCCGGAGCAGCAGCGGTACGAAGTCCCCGCCCCGGCGGCGGAGTCGGAGGACCGGCGCGTCGGCGGAGGGGCCCGCGTAGGTGTGCGCGGTGCCGTTCTCCTCGATCAGGGTGACCGTGGCGGCGGTCGCCTTCGCAGCCCACTCGGCCACCGCGCGGTCGGCTTCCGGGCCCCATGGGGCGGTGGCCAGGTGGCGGCGCAGCCGGCCGTCTAGGACGTCCTGGCTCGGCGCGGGAGCGCCCTTCCGGTTCGCGGGCGGGGGCGAGAACAGCGCGTCGCGCTCCGCCCGTTCGCCGGGGAGCCCGTTCAGGCGCATCATCTGGAGGGGCGACGCCCCGGCGCGGGTCCGGAGCCGGGCCGCCGCCCCTGGATCGAGGCCGGGTTGCCCGGCGGCGTGGCGCAGGGCCGTCGAGAGCGCGGCGAAGAAGCCGTTGCCCCGGCCCGCGGGAGCGCCCTGGGCGTAGGTGGCGCCGTCGGGTGCGGTGAGGACGCCGTCGCGGTCCAGCCGGTAGCGCGGGCCCCCGGCGTCGGCGAGCGGCAGCCAGGGCGGGGTGGCGTGGCTGCGGTGGGCGGGCGGCTGGGGCGTCGTCTCCGTACGGCCCTCAGGTGTACGGGTGGTCGGCGGGGGCGGCAGCGCGGTGGTGACCGGCGGCGTCGCGCCGGGCGTCAGCGCGGCGGAGAAGAAGCCGTCGGCGGCGAAGAGGACCGGGCCCGAGGCCGCGTCGGCCGTCGCCGGGTCGGCGCCGTACGGCAGGAACGTCTGCTGCCGCCCCTCCCCCGTCACCACCGTCACCGGGGTGCCCAGGACCCGGGCCGCGAGGGCGGGCAGCACGTCGGCGCCGCCGTGGTCGCCCGCCCGGCGCTCGGGCGGGGCCGGTTCTCCGCTGCCCGGGTCCGCCCGCGTGGGCTCGGCCGTGAACGGGCGTGACAAGGCCGCCATGGCCAGCGCCACCCGCTGCTCCGGGCTCAGCCAGACGGTCTGCGGGAGCCGGCCGAACGCGTCGAACTCCGCCTGCTGGGGGCCGGTCAGGTCAATCTCCGCGTAGTCCAGTTCGGCCTGGGTGAAGGTGTCCCCCGCGTCCAGGGCCAGGCCGTCCAGCAGGTCCTCGTTGCTGTCGTCGCCCAGCGCCCACGCGAGCCGGTTCCGCGCGGCGTCGACGGCCTCGGCGGTGACCGCCGCATCACCGGGCGCCGCCGTGAAGCGGTCGGCGAGGCCGGTGCCCAGCAGGAGGGACAGCCTGCCCCGGTCCTGGGCCGTCGCGAGCAACGCGTGGAAGAACGAGGCTCCGTCGTGCGGCACTTCGTGCACCTGGTGGACCGTGCGCCCATCGGGCGAGGTGAGGGTACGCGGCGTGGAGTCGGTGGCGTCGGTGACCGCGTACGGCTCCGGCGCCTCGGAGCGCCAGTCCGGCGCGGCGTACTCCTGCGGCGCGTCCTTCACCGGCACCGCGCCCGAACCCTGGTGGTGGGCGGTGAGGCGGGTGGCGGCGAGGTGGAGGCGGTGGTGGTCCTTCGCGGCGGCGTCCAGGCGCTGCTGCCGGCGGCGCACCTCGTCGCGGGCGGACTGCCAGGCGGTGACGGCCGGGGGCGGTGTCGTGGCCCCGGCGTCGTCACCGAGCGCGGCCCGCTCCTCGGGGCTCAGCCCGAGCCAGGTCTCCCGGGTCTTCGCGCGGGCGTCGTAGTAGTTCTTCTCGGCGGTGGCGAGGTCGGCCGCCGCCCTGGCCTGGTCGTCCCAGGCCGTGCGGGCCTCGTCGGGGAAGGTGGTGTCGTCCAGGAGGCCGTAGTCGCGGGCGATGTCCTCGCGGAGCCAGACCAGGGCGGTGGTCTCGGCCTCGACGGCACGGGGGCCGCGCTCGGGCTTGCCGAGGGCCTGCATCGGGCGGCTGTCGGTGACCCGGTGGTCCACCTCGGCCACGGCGAGCCAGCTGACGGGGACCGCGAAGAGCATGCTGCGGTCGGTGACGACCTTGACGTGGGTGCCGAGGGTGGTGTCGGTGGCGCCCCTGAGCGCGGTCGTGTCGTTGGCACCGCCGATGGGGACCGTGGCGCCGGGGTTGGTCACGCCCGCGTTGCTGGTGCCCGCCAGCGGCGACGTACTGACCGCGCCCTCGACGTTGTCGGTGATGCCCGCGTCCAGCGCATCGCCGGTCTTGCGCCGCTGCATGGCCTCCATGCGCGGCTTGTTCTCCACGGCAAGCAGCCGGGCGCCGCCGCGGTGCATCTTGGCGTAGAGGCGGGAGTCGGCGGTGTGGGACTGGCCGAGGAGGCGGGCGGAGGACTGGGTGGGCAGCGGGGAGCCGTCGGCCCCGAGCGCCTCACGGAACCCGGCGGTCAGACCGACCTGGGAGGTGGCCTCCTGCTGGGCCTGGGCCGGGGCCGTGCCGAGGCCGGTGAGCGGGGTGTGGCGGGCCATCCGTACGCGTTCGGCGAGTGTGGCGCCCGTGTGCCGCCTTCCGAGGTCGGCGTCTGAGGGGAAGCCGTCGGCGCGGGCGGTGGCGAGGGTCAGGGCGTCCTGCACATGGGACGAGCCGAGGACGTCCACGGCGAGGATGCCGGAGCCGATCGCATCGTCGAAGGGCAGGATGTCCGGGTCGCTCCCATCGGCCCGGCCGTCCCCGGTCCGCCACCGGGCGATGGACTCCGGCCGTGCCTGATCAGCGGTCAGCATGCGTACCGCATGCGGAGGTTCGGGCACGTCCTGCTCGGTGAGCGCTCCGTCCGCGCCGTCGCCGGCCGGGGTGAGCAGACTCGCCGGGAGGATCTCGTTGAGGCTGCCGACGGGGGCGGTGGCGGTGGGGCCCAGCGGCTTCCCGGACACGTCGACCAGGGTGGCGGTCAAGGTGTACGTGGTCACGATCTCGGCGTGCGCCTGGGTGGTGGCGATGTTGGGCATCGCGGTACTGCCGACCGCCTCGGTCACGTTGCTCGACCGCTGCTTGGCCGCCGTGCCCTGGAGCGCCGGGTTGGCGACCAGCACCCCGCTGCCCGCCGCGCGTTCGCTCGCACTGAGCGTCACGTCGGCTCCCCGGTCCTGGGAGCGGCCGCCGACGTCGTCGCGGGCGGTGGTGCGGTAGTCCTCCAACTCGTAACCCGTGCGCAGCCGTTCCACGGTGGTGGTGACCGGCGTCAGGGTCAGTCTCAGCTGCCCGGGGCTGCCGCCGACCGGCAGGTGGTGCGGGCTGGACCAGGTGCGGTAGCGGACCGGCAGTGCCATCCCGTCGGCGGTCAGCTCGTGCACATGGGAGCGGAGGAAGTCCGGCGAGAGGCGCTGGAGCGCCTGCTCCCGGTCGTGCGAGGGCACGCCCATCCGCTCCAGCTGTTCCATCAACTGCTGCGCGACACCGCTCGCGTCGAGCCGGCCGCTGGGGTGGGAGGCGAAGTGGCGGCGCAGGAACGGGGGGAGCCGGTAGCCGCCGCCGAGGTTGTCCGGTGTGGTGGTCCCGAGGCCGTCCGGGGCGAGCCCGGCCTCGATCGCGTCCTGCATCGGCAGGTGGAACATCACGGCGTCGCGGACGCGTTGGAGTGCGGCGGCGGCGCGGCGCGGGTCGAGACCGCGCCCGAGCCGCTCGGAGATCCGGCCGGCGGCGGAGCTGATCCGGCCCCCGGCACGGGTGCCGACCGCTCCCGCCGCGGCCGTCCAGCGGTCGCGTACGGCCACGGTCTCGGTGGCGTCGGCGACCACCAGATACATCCGGCCTGCGTAGCTGAGGGTGGTGTTGCGGCCCCGGGTGAGGGTTCGGGAGACGCTGCGGCCCTTGCCCCAGGCGTACTGGAGCGCGGACGAGTACGCCCCCACCAGGGCCCGTTGGCCGGGGGCCCGCTGCACCGGCATCACCGCGCCCTGGATGCCCAGGGTGGTCCTGGAGCCCGTGCCGGAGGTACCGGCGACGCGGTGCTCGTTGCCCATCGTGGCTTCCAGGCTGCCGGGCTTCGGGGCGCTCTTGACGCGTACGTTCTCCAGCTCGCCCCGCACCGCCGCCTTGAGGTAGTGCGTCGAGAAGGGGCCCGCCCCGGTGAGCCCGGTGACACGGGTGCCGAACGGGCCCAGGTACTGCCCGAGTTGTCCGGCGACGCCGAGGTTGGCCACGGCCCGGCGCAGGGCGGTGCGGATCGGGGTGCCGGGGGCGCTGACGTGCCAGGAGGTGCCGGTGGCCCGGTCTGCGGTGTCCTGGACGAGCCGCTGGCGCTGCTCGCCGCCTGCCGTGCTGAGGACCACGTGCGGGGCGCTGAGCAGCTTGTCGACGAGCCGCCGGTCGGACGCGGACGTACGCGGCAGGGGCCGTGCGCCGTCGAGGAGTTGGTCCGCCTCGGTGGAGGAGAGAGGACGCGGTGCGGGGGCGGCCGCGGGCGCCGGGGCGGGGCCGGTCGCGGGAGGGTCGGCGGGGGCGTGGTGGTCGGAGCCGTGGGCGGCGGGGACGGCCAGCTCCACCCGGCCCACCGTCTCGGTCCCCCGGGCGAACAGCGGGCGCTCCCCGACCTTGCTGACGAAGAGGCCCGCGCCCAGCAGCCCCACCGAGACGAGGCGGGTCCAGCCGCGCGGGCGGCGGTGGCCCTCGAAAGTGGCGCTCAACTCCACCTGGTAGCTGTAGAGATCGGCGCCGTCCTGGAAGGCCAGCTGGTCGTGGACGGCCGCGACCGTGTTCCTGGTGGCGCGGGCGCGCGTCTGCGCGTAGCGGGCGCCGAGGGAGATGTTGCCCGCCCGGCGGGGCAGCCCGGTACCGGGATCCTTGTCGTGGTCGCGGGGCGAGATGCCCAGCTCGACCCCGGCGGAGAGGGTGGTGGACTCCTGCTGCCCCTGCCCGGAGATCTCGGTGCCGATGACGGCGTTGCGCAGCGAGCGTTCGCTCAGGGTGGTCTCGAACCGCCGGTCGGTGAGGCGGGCGCGCAGGATGAGCGTGTGATGGCCCCGGCGCACCTTGCCGTCCTCGGTGAGGGTGACCGGCACCCCGGTGGTCGTGAGGTCGTCGAGGCTCTGCGCGAGGCTCGGCCGGTTCAGCGCCTCGCGCACCTGGCGCTCGTTGTGCAGCGCGGTCCGCATGCGCCCGTCCCCGTACCAGAGCTTCGCCAGGTGGCGGTGGCGCAGCATCAGCGGCGGGACGAAGAGCGAGGGGTACGCGCGGTGGAGCGTGTCCAGGACCGAGTCGCCGAAGGCCTTCAAGGGGTCGGGAGCGGCGGGGGCGGGGGTCGTCGTGGCCGGGGCCGTCGTGGTGGTCGTGGCCGGGGCGGAGGTGGTCACCACCGGGGCGGGAGCCGTCGCCGGGGCGGGGGTCGTCGTCGCGGCCGGGGTCGCCGGGGCCGGGGGGCGCCGGTCCGGCACGAAGCCCTCGGCGCGGACCTGGCCGCCCAGGTGCACCGGGTCCTGGCGGGTGAGGTACCACGGCACCGGCGGCTCGGCGTCCGGGTTCGGCCCGGTGGCTCCGGGCGTACGGCTGTCCCAGCCCGCGAGGCGGCGCGCGTCCTGGGTGGAGTACCAGTCGAGGCTGACCACCCGGACCGGCCGGGCGGCGGAGGCAGGCTGTCCGGCCTTGCGCACCATCAGGGTGCGCTCCACCCGGTACAGCGCCATGGGGTGGTTGCGGACGCGGCCGGTCACCTTGCGGGCGGCGTCGGCGCCGAGGTAGTGGCCCCGGCCCGCGCTCAGATCCGTGCGGACGAGCGGGCCGCCCTGGAGGCGTACATCGGTCTCCGGTCCGATCAGGGCGTGGTGCGGCCCGGCGGTGACCTGGACGCCGAAGCGGGTGTCGCGGACGTGGGCGCGCTGGTTCTGGTACGTGGTCTGGGTGAGGTCGCGGACCTCCGCCTTGACCGACTCCGTGACCAGGGTGGCCCGGTGCGGGATCGACCGCTCGACGATCAGATGGCCCAGCGGGTGCTGTCCGCCGCCCCGGGTCAGTTCGGGCCCGCTGACGGTTCCGGAGAGCCTCCCGAAGAGGCCGAGCAGCCGTCCGGGCCGTACGTACGAGATCAGCGTGCGGTGGGCCGAACTGCCGGGGCGTGCGCCGGAGATGGAGAGCGCGAGGTCCTCCGGCGGGTCCGTGAGGTGGAGGGCGGTCGTGTCGGTGATCCGCGGTTCGGCTCCGTCCGGGAACGTGAGCGTCTCCGGGGCGCGCCTCGGCCCCTTGAAGGGCACGGTGAGGTCGTCGGGCAGCCGCCAGCTCAGCCCGTCCCGCATGGCGAAGGAGGCCGAGTGCACCTGGCTGCGCTGCCAACGGGGCGCGGCGGCAGGCGCGGTGCCGGGCCCGGGGGTCGTCGGCGCCGGGGTCTTCGGGGCTTCGGTGACCCGCTCGACGCGCACCCGGTAGTGGACGTCGTCCAGATGCAGGTGGGACCCCTCCACGGCCCGGTACTCACTCTGGTGGTATGCCTGGGTCCCCTGCGTGTAGTCGGTCCTACGGGTCCAGCCCAGCGAGACGCCGATCTTCACCATCCAGTTGAGGGGCGGGCCCATGCCCAGCGCGGCGGCGCCCCGGCGGCCGACGCCGACGCTGCGCCCGCCGCCCGTACCCGCCTGGCCGCGCCGCATGGTGTCCAGCCGTACGGTCGCGCCGCCGACCTCGCCGAAACGCTCCCAGCGGTGGTACGGGACGGCCTCGACGATCATCTCGTGGCCGACCCCCGACTTCTCCCGGCCCACGAAGCGGGCGCCGCGCGGGGCGGTGAACGCGCCGGGCTGGTCCTTCAGCAGGCGCAGCAGCTCCGCCTCGTCGAACTGGGCGCGGAGCTTCTCGGGCAGCTGGTCGAAGACCTCCTTCGCGACCTGCTCGGGCGAGCGGAGGGTGAGGACGCCCGGTCCGTTGAGGAGCCCCGTCCTCGGCGGCCCGGCGGCGGTCCCCGTGCCGGGGCCGGTGGAGCCGTCGGCCGGATCGGCGTCCGGGCTGATCAGGACGGCGGGCAGACGGCTGCCGTCGTCGAAGGTGACCGTGCGCGGGGCCGGTCCCGGCGGCCGGGCGTCCTCGCCGGTCAGCAGCCGGGCCGGGCGGTGCCGCTCCAGTTGGGTCTCCAGCGGTACGGGATCGCCCCGGTCCGGGCTCTCCCCGGCGGGGGCGTCCAGGTCCGTGACGCCGCCCATGCTCCGCAGCCACTCGCCGAAGACGTCGGTGCCGGCCGGGCTCCCAGTGGCCGGGGAGAGGGCAGGAGCGGGAGCCGGGGTGGGAGCGGGGGCGGGCAGGGCGGTGGCCGGGACCAGGGCGTCGTAGTGGTCGGCGCCGTTGTAGGCCACATGCAGGGTGCCGCCACGGCCGCCCGGGTGGAGCGGGGTGACGGAGGTGCCCGTCGGTGCCGACGCGTCGGGACGGACGAGCCGCAGCTCGATGTCGAGGGTGTGCGCCAGCGCGAGCGGGAGCGCGTCGGCGAAGGGCGAGGACCACAGCGCCGGTAGCTCGGCCGCCGCGAGGATCAGCCCGTCGGTGCCGAGCCGCCGTGCGTCGGCGGGGGTGGGTGCCACGTCGGCGAGGTGGGGGTAGCCACTGTTCTTCAGGATCTGCCGCCACCGGCGTCCGTCGCCGTTCTTGACGACCGCCTGCTCGACCCGGTCCCAGCGCTGCCCGATCCGCTCCCGCGCCTCCGGGTCCCGTACTCCCGCCAGAGCGGTCGTCCGGAGGTCGTCGACGACGGCGAGCACCGGGTCGGGGGCGGCCTCGACGTCCGGGGCGAGGAGTTCGGAACCGGTGAGCCGGTCGCGGAGCAGGCTGCGGAGTCCGGCGACGTTCAAGGCGGCCCACGGGGGCGGGACCGCGCGGCTGCGCGCGGTGTCGAGGAGCGAGCGGAAGAGGCAGTCCCCGTCGCCCCGGGCGGGCATTCTGCGGAACGTCCGGCCGTCCGCGTGGACGGTCTCCGCGAGGCCGGGCGTCCCGGTGTCCTTGCCGGACAGCTGGATGTCCTCGGCGATGCTCTCCGGCCGTGCGGGCGGCGGCGAGGCCGGGCGGGGCTCGGGGTGGACGAGGACCGCGTGGTCGTTGCCGGGGCTGAAGCGGAGCAGCGGCTCGCCGGAGGGGCCCTGATGAGAGCCGACGATCTTGTCGAAGACCGACTTGTCGAAGGCCGTCGGCGGATTCCAGAACATGTGCGCGCCGTGCACGACAGCCATGTCCTTGGCCCGCATCTCCTCGATCAGCGCGTCATGGTCCACGGGCGGGATCCGGGAGCCGTCCGGCGATGAGACGTCGAACAGGTCGTGGTCGCCGGTGATCGGACGGCGGCCGCCCGCGTCGTCGAGACCGAACACGATTCCCTGGTGCACGGTGAACCTGCCGTCGGCCTCGTACTGGGCCATCTTCCCGGCCAGTTCGTGGAATTCCGTGGAGCGTTGGTTGAACCGTGAGACCACTCGGTCCCGGGCACCGTGCGGAACAGAGCCCTCGGCAGGCAGCACCGGCCGGAAGTAGCCGACCAGACCGATCGTCCCGGCGTCGGCGCCGAGGAACACGTCGATCTCGTTGACCGTCTTCGCCTTGATGTCCTGCGGCTTCGGCATCGCCCCCGCGTCCAGCCACTTCGGCGCCGACGGATTCGTCGGCCGCACGTCCACGACCATGTTCCGGTCCCGCGCCACATCACGGAACTTGGTGAAGTTCTTCTCCGGAATGCCGTACGTGTGCCGGGCCGTGTAGGAGTCGACCTGTCCGGGCTTGAGCTTCTGCGTCCAGGTGAGGACGGCGTGGTCGCTGTTGGGGGTGAAGCGGAGCAGCGGCTCGCCGGAGGGGCCCTGATGAGAGCCGACGATCTTGTCGAAGACCGACTTGTCGAAGGCCGTCGGCGGATTCCAGAACATGTGCGCGCCGTGCACGACGGCCATGTCCTTGGCCCGCATCTCGTCGATCAGCGCATCGTGGTCGGGATGCGAGAGCCGCGAGCCGTCCGGCGACGACACGTCGAACACATCGTGGTCACCCGTGACCGGACGCCGGTCGCCGGCTTCGTCGACGCCGTAGACGACTCCGTCCTGGACGACGAAGCGGCCTTCGGCCTCGTACTGGGCCATCTTCCCGGCCAGTTCGCGAAATTCGGTGGAGCGTTGGTTGAACCGTGAGACCACCCGGTCCCGGGCACCGTGCGGAACAGAGCCCTCGGCAGGCAGCACCGGCCGGAAGTAACCGACCAGACCGATCGTCCCGGCGTCGGCGCCGAGGAACACGTCGATCTCGTTGACCGTCTTCGCCTTGATGTCCTGCGGCTTCGGCATCGCCCCCGCGTCCAGCCACTTCGGCGCTGACGGATTCGTCGGCCGCACGTCCACGACCACGTTCCGGTCCCGCGCCAGGTCACGGAACTTGTCGAAGTTCTTCTCCGGAATGCCGTACGTGTGCCGGGCGGTGTAGGCGTTGACCGTGAGGGAGTTCACCGGGGGCACCGGCCGGGGCGTGCTTCCTTCGGGCCCCGGCGTGTCCCGCGGGTCGGCCGGGGCGGGCGAGGCCGTGAGCTCCGGGTGGTACAGGCGGCGGGCCAGCTCGGCGGTGTCGGCGGGGCCGAGGCCCAGTTCGGACAGCGGCAGCGGGGCGTTCGACAGGGACCAGGTGATCTGCGCGGAGCGTGCGTAGGAGAGGCCGAGCACGTCCGGCTGCGAGACCAGGGTGTCCGGGGGCAGTTGGGGCGGCGGGGGTGGCAGCAGGGTGTCGAGCGTGGTCTCGGGGGTCGCCCCGGCCCGCAGCCCGGCCGCGGCTTCCAGGAACGCGGTGTACTGCTCCGGGGTGGGGCCGGTCGCCGGGTCGACGGGGGTGCCGTTGGTGGCGGTGTGCCAGTCGGTGACCATCCGGTCGAGCAGGTCCGGGGTCATCCGCCCGTCGCCGTAGCGGGCCGCGGTACCCGGGTCACGCCAGCGCAGGCCGTCCACGTAGGCGAGGCCCGCCAGCAGCTCCCGCTTGCCGGGCTGTTGTTCGGCGTCCGGGCCGAGGACTTCGCGCAGGGTGCGGATCTGCTGGAGGGTACGGGCGCGGGCGAAGGGGTCGGCGGGGCCGGGGCCCGCGTGCAGTCCGGCGTCGCGCGCCAGGTCGTCCAGCGCGGTCCCGGTGGGCTCCGGGGTGAACAGCCGCCACCGGCCCGGCCCGTCGGGGCCTTCGCCGAGGACCGCGCGGACGTTGCCGTCCCGGTCCTTCGCGGTGCCCGCTTCGGTGGTCGGCGCGTACACCCGCCGCCCGGTCCGGTTGGCCGCGTGCTGGGCGACCGGCAGTCCCGCGATCTTCGGCTGCTGCCCGGTCCCGCAGGAGAACAGCACCAGCGGCCGGTCCTGATCCTCGTCCTGTGCCCAGTGCTTGAGGACCTCGCCGAGCTGTACGCCACTCACCTCGACGGTGGGGTACGCGGCGTTGTCCGTGCCGAGGGTGACGGTACGGGGCGTGCCGTGGCCGACGAAGTAGTCGGCGCCCCGCGCGGTGCCGGAGCCGGGGAGCGCGGACGGCGGGCCGGTGAAGACGGTCCGGGGCACGGGTGACGCCTCGGAAGTCCCGGACGGCGGGGGCTCGGCCGATGCGGTGCGCACCCCGCGGAAGCTGTCCTGGCCGAGGAGCGCCGCACGGCCCGCGCTCTGCCCGGTGCCGTCCTCGGCCGGGCTCTGCGAGATGGTCACCGTCCGCACGGCCACCCCGGGTTGCGGAGCGGTCGCCGTCTGCGGGACGAAGCGCCGGAGCTCGCCCAGCGGCACCGTCCTCCGGTCGAGCGTGGTGATCGAGGGCCCGGCCGCGGGGGGCGGCGGCGTGCCGCTGTCACCGTCCGAGCCGCTGCTCGTGGCGATGGGAGCGGCCGGGGCGTCCCCCGTGTCCCCGACGCCGTCCCCGCGCGACTCCAGGTTCACGTCGGCGGCGGTCCCGCCCAGCGGCGGGCGGGGCCTTCCGGTGTCCAGAGCGCCGTTGCGGACCAGCGAGTCGACCATCTGCGCCACGGAGCGGCCGCCCTGGAACAGGCTGTACATGTTGTCGGGCACCACGGGGCGCAGGCCCTGTTCCAGCAGGAGTTTCGGCAGCAGGATCTGCACGTTGGACCGGAGGTTGCCGTCCTGGAACGGGTGGACGACGTGCAGGGCCCGGATGGTCCGGACGATGGAGGCGAGTCTGGCCGCGTCGTCGGCGTCGGGGTCGGAGACCCGGGCGTAGTGCTGCTGGAACAGCGTGTCGACGAGACCGGGGGCCGCGTTCTTGCCGTAATTGGTCGCCAGCGACGGGTTGTTGTGCATGAACCGGGTCAGGATGGTGACCGGCCGGGGCTTGGGCAGGGGCGTCGACCAGTCGCGGCTGGTCGTGTCGTAGACCAGCAGCTGGTCGCCGACGCGCTCGTCGAAGATGTCGTCGGCGAGCGTCTCGCCCCGCAGCGGGAACTGCGTGGCGCCGCCGCCGGACCAGCCGATCGTCCGGCCGAGGTGGCCGGTGGCCAGCCCGTGCATGGTCCGGTACGAGGTCGAGTCCATCGGCGTGGCGACGGTACCGGGATCGCCGAGGAACCGCGTGTACGCGGACACCATGCCCTGCTGGAAGCCCGGTGAGCGGTCGTGGTCGTAGTAGGAGCCGGGGTCGTCCGGGAAGGCTTCGAGCGCGGCCTGGTGGTTCTTGGGATCGATGTAGAAGGTCCACCACCGGTCCTCGGGCAGGAAGTCCCGGAGCGTCTGCGGGGGTTGGCTCTGGGACGGGTCCGCGGGACGCACGGTGATCTGTGCGGACGGGGACGGCGCGGCCGAAGGCGCGGCGGTGGGATCGATGTCGCCTCGGCCCGACTCCAGGTGCAGGTCGGTGGCCGTCTCGGTCCAGGGCCGGGCATCGGCGGCGAGCTTGGAGGCGGTCGGTGTCCCGGTGGGGGTGGCGTCGGAGGGGGCCGCCGGGGAGGTCCCGCTGACGGTCGGCCTGATGTCCGGGGCGGCCTCGGGGGCGGTGTTGGCGAGCGAAGCCTTGACGTCGGGGCCGGGCGCGGAGCTGGTGGTGGTGATCACCGTCGGCTTGACGTCCGGGCCCGGCAGGCCGCCGGTGGCGGGAGTCGGTGCGCCCGAGACGGGCTTCACGGAGGACGGGTCGGTGGCGTGCTGCTCGGACTCGGTGCGGGGAGGCACGGCAGCGGTGTCGGTGCGGGTATCGGCGCCTGCCGGACCGGACTCGGTGCGGGGAGGCACAGCAGCGGTGTCGGCCCCGGTATCGGAGTCCGCCGGACCGGACTCGGTGGCGGTGGACGTCTCCGGCGTCTCCCGTGTCGGCGTCTCCTGCGCCTGCTCGCTCGGGGAGCCCTCGGCCGTCGTGCCGGTGTCGTCGGAGGGGCCTCCTTGCGCGGGGGCCCGCGGCGGTGAGGCCGTCGACGCGGAGGCCGGGTTGGCCGACGCGGCGGGCGGGGCGGTCGAGCCGATGGACGGAACGGTCGAGCCGGCGGCCGGAACCGTCGAGCCGGCGGCCGGAACCGTCGAGCCGGCGGCCGGAACCGTCGAATCGGTGGCCGGAACCGTCGAGCCAACGGCCGGGACCGCCGAATCGGTGGCCGGAACCGTCGAGCCAACGGCCGGGACCGCCGAATCGGTGGCCGGAACCGTCGAGCCAACGGCCGGGACCGCCGAGCCGGCGGCCGGAACCGTCGAATCGGCGGGCGGTGGAGCGGCCGTCGTGACGGGCGGCACGCCCAGGGCGTCGGCGAGCGGCAGCAGCACGTTCGCGCCCGGGAACGCCGTGTTCGGGCCGCTGTCGGGCGTTCCCACGAACTCGGGTCCGGTGAGGGGACGGGCCTCCACCGGCGCGCCGGGGCCCTCCCGGGTCAGCTCGACCGCCTCGCGCGCCGGCTGCCCCGTCGCGTCGGATCCGGTCGGCGGACCGAGCACGACGGCCCGGTCCACGCCTGCGCGGTCCAGCAGCTCGGACGCCTCCGGCGATGCGGCGAGCGGCGGCGGGCCCTCGTTGACGACGACGGTCAGCGGAGGCGCGCCGGTGCCGAGGCCGGGCGACCCCACCGGGCGCTCCGCCTCGCCGGGCCCACCGGTACCGGTGGCACCGGTCTCGGGCGAGCCTCCCCGGTTCCCGGCCCCCGGCCCCTCCCCCACGATCGGCGCGTTCACCGTCACCGGCGTACCGAGGCTCTCCAGGGCCCGGCGCACCCCGTCGGTGTCCACCTGGCCGGCCGGGCCGTTCCCGCCGGGCACCACCCGTACCTCGGGCGACTGCGACAGCCGCTCGTGCACCCCGTCGCGTACGCCGATCTCGGCGGGGCCCGGCGGCTGGGAACCCCGGAGGGCGGCGAGGTCCCGCAGCGCCTCCTCCCGGACCTCGGCGGGGCCCTGGTGGACCTGCTGCCACAGCGCGTTCTCGGCAGCCGTCACCGGCAGGGGGCCCGGCGTGTACGGCGGCGGGTCGGCCGGGACGTAGGGCGGCGGCGCGTCCTGCGACACGTACGGAGGCGGTGACTGGCCACCGGTGAAGTCACCCTCGCTCGTCGTCCGTTGAACGGCGGGCGGCGGCGAGGAGAGACCGGGTCCGGGGCCGTCGCCACCGGTGGTGTCCTTACGGGAGGGCCCCTCGGCGCGGTCGGAGCCGGCCGCCTCCGGGCCGTTGCCGCCGGGCCCGGTCGGTGGCGGCTGGTTGCGCAACTTGTCGATGGCGTGGCGCAGTTCGGCACCGCTGTTCAGGGCGGCGCCCACGAGCGAGGACTCGACCCGGCTGCTGATACCCGCGCCGAAGAAGGTGGTCCAGCTGGAGGACCAGTCGCCCTCGAACGCACCCTTGATCAGGATCTCTGCCACCACCTCGCCCGCCCCGGCGGCAATGAAGTCCGCCGTCCCCTTCAGGCCGTAGTGCGCGGCCAGCGCGCCCGGCCGGTCGAGGTTGAGGCGCAGGATCTGGCTGTTGCGCCACAGTTCGGGGTTGTTGCGGAAGGAGAACGGGCCGTCCCGGAAGGTGACGGGGACCGGGCCGGGCGTGGGGGTGGGGGTGGGGCCGTTGCCGTAAGGGTTCGGATCGGGCCGGTCCTTCGGAGGGTCGGGGAGTCCGGGGACCGGCCTGGGGGTGGGGGCCGGGCCGTTGTTCTTGATGTCGACGTTCGGTGTGTCCCGCCAGTTGGGGTTCTTGAAGTCGAGGTCAGGGCCTCCCTTGAGGAAGTTGCCGTCGAAGCTGCGGACGATGTCCTTGGCGAACTTCTCGAAGACGCTGGTGAAGAACCCCGCCGCCGCGCCGAACGCGGCGGCCTTGCCGATGTCGCTCCAGTCGATGGAGTCGGGGCGACGGCCGTCCGGGGCGAAGTTCATCATCGCGAGCCGGACCGCGAAGGTGGTGAACGCCTCGGCGAACGCCTCGGTCAGGGAAGGCGCCAGGTGCAGCCTCTGGAGGAGATGGCTGAGGGTGGTGAGGATGAAGAAGCGGCTGCGCAGCTTGGCCATCATGATCTGGCTGGCCGAGGCGCCCCCGGTGAAGAAGGACATCGCCAGGTAGATGGCGATCTCGATGAGCAGCCGGATGACCTCGGCGATGACCTGCCACTTGGACTCCATGATGTCCATGGAGGTCTTGCGGCGGCCCTCGGCGATCTTGTCGAGCTGCTCGGAGAATTCGCGCAGGTAGTTCTTGCCGCCGTCGTCGATGAGCATGCCCATCGCCTTGGCGTACGACGAGGCGAGGTCGTCCGGCATGGACGCGCCGATGTCATGGATCGACTTGTCGATCAGCGAGGACAGCCGGTCCAGTTTGCGTCCGAGGCCGGAGTAGGGCCGACGGCTCTCGAAGGCGAGGTCCTCGTCGGCGTCCATGAGCTTCTCCCCGGTGAGGATGAAGATCATGGCGTTGACCTCGGGCGATACCTGGATGCTCACCGACGGCCGCCCCGGGGGCCGTGCGGGCAGGACGGAGCGGCCGCTCCCGGTCGTGTGCGGGAGCGGCCTGCGGCGCGGGGGTCAGCGCCGGCCATGCCCGCCCGGGCCGTCGAATCCGTCGGTTTCGAGGCGGCTGTTGCCGTGCTCGATCTCGTCGATGTTGCGGTCGCGGGTGTCCTTCATCATCCGGACGTTGCCGATCGTGGCGTCGGTGATGCCCACCAGGGCGTCCCGGATGGAGAGCATGGTGTCCTTGGTGGTCTGCCGCTCCTTCTGCTCCTGCGGCTTGGCCTTTTCCGAGAACTCACTGTTGGTGCCGGGCCAGCCGACCGTGGGCGCCAGCTCGTCGAGGAACTCCTCGGTCATGGACCGGGTGAGCGTCCCGATCTCCTCCAACTGTCGCGCCAGGGCCTCGATGCGCTCCGGGTCGACGTAGTACCGCTGCCCCATCCCGCTCAGTCCTCTCCCTCGTCGCCGAGCGCGTCCCGCCAGGCGGGGGTGGCGGAGCCGCCGCGCGAAGTGGTCTCGCCGTCCTCCCGCAGCACCTCGGGGCCGAAGACGCGCTCCCAGTCCAGTTCGAAACCCTTCAACTCCGGCACGTTGCTGCTGGGTTCGGTGAAGGGGGCCATCGCCTTCATCACATGCCGGTTCATCTTCAGCCGGGCCGCGCTCGCCGCTTCCAGGACGCTGGCGGCCAGCTCCTGCGGGGACATGTCGCGGTACTTGTTCTCCAGGAACTCGATCCCCGTCAGCTCGCCCTGCGGGCCCGCGGTGGCCCGTACCGCCCGGTCGGAGGAGAGCACCGAGAAGGACGCCGACCGCAGTTCACGTTCGGTGCGCGCCACCGCCTCCTGGGCGGCCTGCAGTTCGGCCATGGCCTTCTCCAGGCGCTTCTCCAGTGGTTCCATCACGCCCGCGCTCCTCGTTCCGTCCTGCTGATCGTTCCACCGTCCGTACGCATGACCGTACGTTCCCCGCGCCGGGCCCGGATGTCCGGCCCCGCCAAGCGCTTCTGACGTCGCGTCACCTGCCGATCACGGCCGGGGTGCCGCCCTCCTCGGTGCCCCATACGTCCGCGTCCTCCTCCAGGTAGTCGGCGGACGTCATGGGCCTGCGCTCCTGCTCCTGCTCCCCCTCCGGGGAGTCGCCGCCTGTGGTGGCCACCCGGGAGGCCGGGGTGAGGAAGGAGTCGCTGTCCTCCTGCCGGTTCCACGGGCTGCGCCTGCGGCGGTTGCGGCGTTCGCTCTCCTCCGCCGCGTCGACCAGGACCGCGCGCACGCGCTCGCCGTTGCCCTTCTCACCGCCCGCGCCCATCCCGCCCATGCCGCCGCCCATCGGCATGCCGGGGGTGCCGGGCGTACCCGGGGCGCCGGGGGCTCCCGGGCCGCCGCCGGTGCCGGGGGTCGTCGCGCTGTTCGTGGCGCTGTCGGAGAGCGGGGCGACCTGGCCGAGAGTCTCCGACGATGGGAGGTCCGCGCCGGGGAGGCCGCCGCCGGAACCGCCGCCTCCCACCTGGGCGCTCAGCCCCAGCTCTGCGAGAGGAACGTCCCGGGTGGTGGTCCCGGCACCTCCCCCGCTCTCCCCGCTGCCGCTCACACTTCCGCTGCCGCTGCCGCTGCTACCGATTTCCCTCAAGTCGTCCAGGAAGTCGGGCCTGTTGCTGTCGCCTCGCGTGTTCAACTCGTCGAGAGTGACCGTCTCGGTCCTGCCCTGGGGGTCGGTGACCGTGGCGATGCCGGTGTCCGGATCGATGGAGTGGCTGGAGCCGTCCGGGAAGGAGTTGAGGAACCGGCCGTTGTCCAGCGAGGAGACGGAACCGTCCGGGTTGGTCACCTCGGCGCCGTGGGTGAGGTCCGTGGTGACTTCGGAGCCGTCCGGGGCGATGCTGGTGAGCTGCCCCGTGTCCGGGTCGAAAACGCTCTTGCCGCCGTCCGGGAACGTGGTGGCGAAGTCGTCGTTCTCCAGCCCGGTGAGACTGCCGGTCGAGGACTTCAGGCCCGCGTCGCCCGTGTTGAGGTTCCCGAGGTCGCCCAGGTCGTCGATGGTCTCCCGGTCGCCCAGGCCACCGGGTGACTCGGTCGGCAGATCGGCGTTGATGTTGCCCAGGCCCCCCAGATCGCCGATGGTCTCCCGGTCACCCAGGTCACCCAGGTCGCCGATGCTCTCCCGGTCGCCCAAGCCACCGGGTGACTCGGTCGACAGATCGGCGTTGATGTTGCCCAGGCCACCCAGATCGCCGATGGTCTGCCGGTCGCCGAGGTCACCCAGGTCGTCCAGGCCGCCCTGGCCGCCGTTTACGTTCCGGCCGTTCAGGTCTCCGAGGTCGCCGAGGTTCTCCGTGGTGACGGTGCCGTCAGGGGCCGTGGAGGTGGCCTGACCGGTCTCGGGATCCACCACCTGCGTCGTTCCGTCCGGAAACGTCGTCGTCAGCGTGCCGTCGTCGCCGAGGGAGGTCACCGAACCGTCCGGGTTGGTCACCCGGGTGCCGTCGCCCAGATCCTGCGTGGTGACGCTGCCGTCCGGGTGGGTGGTGGTGAGCAGTCCGCTGTCCGGGTCGAAGGAGGTGCTGCTGCCGTCCGGGAAGCCGGTGGTGAGCTGGTTGCCGTCGAGCTGGGTCCGGCCGCCGGTCGGGGTGTCGAGGGAGCCGCCCGTACCGTTGTTGATGTCGCCGAGGCTGCCGAGGCTCTCGGTGATCGCCCGGTTGGCCGCGTCGTCGGTGCTCCGCGTGGAGCCGGGGCCGCCGTTGACGCCGCCGAGGTTGCCGAGGTTCTGGCCCACCGGGACCGGGCCGCCCGCGGGGTTGTTCACGTCGCCGAGGCTGCCGAGGTTCTCGGAGACCGCGTTGTTCGCGTCGCCCAGGCTGCCGAGGCGCTCGGAGGCCGCGTTGTTCACGTCGCCGAGGCTGCCGAGATTCTCGGAGACCGCGCTGTTCACGTCGTCCAGGCTGGGAGTGTTCGAGCCGCCGGGACTGCCGGCGTCGCCGGGGTTGTTGATACCGCCGAGGTCGCCCAGGCTCTCCGTCACCGGGACGTCCTGCTTGAGGTTGAGCAGCTCGTCGAGGCTGCCGAGTCTCTCGCCCCCGCCACCGCCCGGCCCGTTGATGTCGCCGAGGCTCTCCTCCATCTGCTTGGCCTGTTCCTCGGCCTCCCGCTTGGCCTCCTCCTGCTCCCGCCGCTGCTCCTCGCGCAGTTCCTCCTGGTACCTCTTGTCCTCTGCGCGCTGTTCGTTCTGCTCCTTGCGCAGTTCGTCCTGGAGCTTCTTGTCCTCCTCGCGTTGGAGGCGCTGCTCCTCACGCAGCTCGTCCTGGTACCTCTTTTCCTCTGCGCGCTGCTCCTCCTGCTCCTTGCGCAGTTCGTCCTGGAGCTTCTTGTCCTCCTCCCGCTGCTTGCGCTGCTCCTCACGCAGCTCGTCCTGGTAGCGGCGGTTCTCCTCGTTCTCCTCGTTGATCTTCTCCTTCTCCTCCTCCAGCTTCTTCTTCTCGTACTCCTCGCTCGCCGTCCCGGTCGACCTGGGCTCGGGCACGTTCTCGGAGAAGTCCTTGGAGAGCGTCAGGAACTGGTTGTTGAGCCTCGACTGCACCTCTCGCGCGGGCTCCACGAGCATGTCGTCCACCGCCCGGCTCCAGATGTCCACCGCCTTGTCGCCGACCTTCGCCCAGTTGGCGATGTCGGTGAGGTCTCCGTAGTCGGGGTGTACCTGGGAGAAGCCCTCCTTCGGACTGTGGCTGACCGTCGTGGAGTAGCGGGTGGTGTACGACTTGATCTCGGTCCTGGCCACGTTCTCCCGGTCCACCCACTGGGCGAGGTCGTCGAGGACATAGCGCAGAACCCGGTGAGGGTCGTAGTAGTCGGACTGGGCCCAGGTCAGCCAGTGGCCCAGCAGATCCCGGGCCGCCTGCTCAAGGTGGGAGCGGCCCAGGGAGAGCGCGCGGGAGTAGACGGTGTTGCCGGTGCCGGAGGCGTCCCCGCTGCCCGCCGTCTCGTTGAAGGTCTCCACGTAACTGTCGTAGTTCTCGCGGATCTTCTTGATGAGGCTGCGGAAGACCTCCGCGGCCTCGCCCTTCCAGCTCGCGTCGTCCCGGCCGAAGCGGTCCTCCCAGTCTTTCAGCAGCGGCGCGTGGTCCTTGAAGAACTTCGCCGCGTAGTCGAAGGAGTATCCGGCCCTGGTGAAGGATTCCAGGTCGACGACGTCGGACTCCTTGGCGGCGAGACCGCTGAAACGACCGTCGCCGCTGTTCCCCTTCAACAGGGCGAGCAGCGCCGCCCGTGGTCCGTTCATGTACCGGGCCAGCGGGACGGTGCTGAACTTGTCCTTGTTGTAGTCCGTGAACTCGTTGCCCTCGCGGACGGAGACCTCGTTGACGTCGGAGGAGTCGGTGCCGGCGAAGATGATCTCGTCACCGGACTTCACACGGCCCTCGAAGACGATCCGGGCCTGCATGATGGAGCGCTTCTTTCCGCCGTCGAAGAACCAGATGTCGTAGTCCTGGCCCTTGTCCCGCAGGAAGCCGGAGTCCTTGACGAGGAGGCCGAGGCTGCGCTCCCTGATGTCCATCCGGAAGAGCTTGCCGCCGTGGTCGGAGCGGAGCGAGTCGAAGATCTCGCCGCGCTTGGGCACGGGATAGCCGGTGATGTGCGTGACGAGGTCCGCCCAGTTGTCGGTGGACGCCGCGTCCCGTTCCTCGTACTTGTCGACGTTCTCCACGGATGATGCGTCGTACCGGTCCGCCACCGCGCGCCCTCTCTCGTCTCCAGCCGTTCACCCCGTGCGCGGGGGCGGCTACTTCTCTTCCGTGCCCGAGGATCCGCTGGTGAGCGTGTCGACCTCTTCGAAGGTCTGGAGCAGCGTCTGTGCGTCGATCGCGTCCAGGTTCTTGTTCTTGGTCTTGTTGGCCTCTTCGATGGTGTCGGTGAGGGCCTCCTTGAGCTCCTTGAAGAGCTCCATCTGGTCACCGAGCAGCTTGTCGAGGGAGGTCGCGACGGTCTTCACGCTCTCGACCAGCGTCGGACCGGAGATCAGCTTCTCCCGGTTGATCAGTCCGAGGCGCAGGAGCTGCGATTCCTGGTCGAGGTTGTCGGCCGTGGTGTAGCCGCCGATGAGCTCGCTCAGCGGGCGGATGCGGCCGTCGCCCTCACCCTCGCCGTCCTCCTTGTGCTTCTTGGCCTTGGTGTAGACCGGGTGCACCTCGTTGTCGCGGAAGTTCTCCATCTGCTTGAGGTCGAAATGCTTGACGTCGGCCTGCTCACCGGCCATGGGACGTCCTCCTGCGGTCGGACGGGGTCACGGAAACGGAGGTGCGGGAGGCCGGGGCCGCCTCCGCCGCGTACGGCGGGATGGGCGGCCCCGGCCGCACGACGGCTAACGGGCCCGCACGTTGCCCCAGTTGTCGGCGCTGCGGCGCTCGTCGCGGGAGTGGTTATCGTGGATGCTCTGGACCAGTTCACCGCTGTCGCCGAGGAGCAGGGCCATGTTCTTGGTCGCCTGGTCCCACTCGGCCTGGACGCCTCGGTACATCGCCTGGTCGTCACCCTCCCACGAGGTCACGAGCGGCTTGAGCTCGTCCTCCAGGTTGTTGAGGGTGGTGATGATCTGCTGGGTCTGCTGCTTCAGTTCCTCGATCGCGTTGCGGACCGTGGAGTACTGCACATCGATGATGCCGTCGGCCATGACATCTCCTCTCGGGTGGCCGGGCCCCGGGGCCCGGGGGTGCTCACAGGTTCTCCGGACTCCGCGCCGGTGGCCGGCGCCGCCGGGGACGGGTCAGCGCAGCGCCTCGAAGACGCCCTGGCTGGTCTTGCTGTTGAGCACCTCGGTGAGGTCCTGGTTCTCCTTCGCCAGCCGGTCTGCCGACGTGACGTTCTCCTGGAGCGCGTCGATCATCTTGCTGATCTGCACGACGACCTTCTGTGCTTCGCCGTTCCAGCTGCGGAACAGCTTCAGCAGGGCCTGGCCCTCGTCGCCTCCGACGCCCGAACGCGCGGCGATGTCGGCGACGTTGTTCTGAATCTTCTCGACCGCGGCCCGGGCCGACTCCAGCGAGGAGACACCTCCCAGGCCCTTGGCATAGTCCGCCCGCCTCTGGCCACTGTCCGCCATGTCGCGCTCCCTTCGTTGAGTGACTTCTCGTCGCACCGTTGCCCGCCGAGGCTAAAGAGAAATCGCCGTCCGCCGCAACGCATGCAGGGAAGATTTGAGCATAGTTCTGCGCGTCAGATTTCTTGCGTGCCACCTGAGTTGTCCGCAGGTTTCCACGAAATGAACGCGGACCACGTGCCGTCCGTCCGTACCGGTCGATGCGGACGGGAAACGGGCAGCGGAAGAATCCGAACGGTCATCGGGGGCGCCCGTTTTCGGGGTGGTGGGCCTCTCGCGCCAGATTCCGCGGAGATGCGGGCGGCGAATTTCTGAGCTTTTTCTGAGGTTTGCTATCGCGCGTGGCCCACACCCAGGAGGACGTGCTCGCCGCCGAGTCATGGGTGAAGTTCCGCTTCCCCACCCATTTTCCTTTCTTCGGCACCGTATGGGGGATTTCGTCTGGATCATGGCCGGGAGTCGTCTGTCCCGGCCGCGGCGACCGCCCCGCACTTCGGGGCGGTCACGCGGGGCTCCGCGACACCGGAGGCGGCGGCCGGATCGAGGTCCGCACCGGTCGGCAGTGCGGCGAGCAGCGGCGCCGGGACCGAGCCGATGTCCCCCTCCCCGTAACCGAGCGCCGTCAGGGAGTCCTTGGCCGGGAACCGGTACTTCACACCGTTGTCGGCGACCAGATAGGTGGTCCCGGCGTGTGCGGCGCCGCTCGCGTGCAGGGCCCGGACCAGGGCGCCGCGCCCGGGGCGTACGACGGTGGCGTCGGTCCGGACGCAGGCGGCGGCCAGCGGCTGGGCGGTCCCCTGCGACACCGCGGCCGGGGCGAGTGCGGTCAGCGGGACCAGCACCGACCGGATCCGGGCGCCTCCGTCACCCCCGTCCACCTGGGCGCAGAGGGCGGTGCCGCGCGGCGCGGAATGCGGGGCGGGCGGTGTGCGGGGCAGCTCCGCGCCCGCGGAGCCGGCACCGGCCGTGTCCTTCGCCCGGTGCGTACGGAGCGCGTCGGCGCCGACCGCGCGGGCCTCGGGCGAGCGCCCCTGGTAGGCGTCCTTCTGGGTGGCCGGGTCGCCCAGCACGAGGGCGGCCTCCAGTCCGGAGAGCGGCACGAGGCCGTCCTTGCGCAGCAGGTGGTACGTGCTGCCGCCGCCGGGCACGCTCACCTCGAAGAGCTGGCCGACCGTGCTCGGTCGACCGCCGATGACCGGGCCCTTCTCCCCACGTCCCGCGACCTCCGGCGGCTTCAGGGCGGGGCCGGGGGCGAGGGCGTCGAGGAAGGCCGCCGAGACCGGCATGGCCCGTTCGGAGCCGTAGCCGAGGGCGTTGCGGGCGTCGGACTCGCGGTCCAGCGCGAGCCGGCTGCCCCGCCACACCAGGTACTCGGTGCGGTCCGGGCCGCGGACGAGCACCCCGCGACCGGCGCCCACGTCCTGGGAGTCCAGCGGTGCCCCGGCGACGAGGGTGGTGGCTCCCGGCCGGTCCACCCCGGCGTCCGCGGCCCCGCCGGAGGTGCTGGGCAGCGCGCCGTCCGGCCCGGTGACGCACATGTGCCAGGCCCCGGCGTCGAGCCGGCCCGGGTCGGGCAGGGTGTCCGGGGCGCCGGGGATGCCCGCCGGGGTCCCCACGGGAACGTCGCGCAGTGAGGCCGTGGAGACGTCCACGGACTTGAGGTCGGACCCGCCGATCAGCCGGGCCGAGGCGTAGTTGCGCACCGGGTGCAGGACGCCGTCGGTGCCGGTCCACAGGTAGCGGGCGCCGGTGTCGCGGTTGACCACCAGGTGCTCGCCCTTGCGCCAGGTGTCGTTGCCGCCGGGGCGCAGCAGCCCGTAGACGGTGGCGCCCGCGCCGATCAGGACGGTCACCAGCAGGCCGAAGACGACGCCCCGGGTGGTGCGGCCCAGCGGGCTCTCGGGGGCATCCGGGTCGGCCATCAGCAGGCCCGAGCTGAGCCTGCCCATCATGAATCCGTGGGCCTGGACCTGGTCGCGCTTGGACTGCACAGCCTCTCCTCAACTCGTCTCTGGTTCAACCGGCGTACGCGGTGCTCAGCCGAACAGGCCGCGCAGCCGGCCGAAGAGGCCGGCCACCCAGAGGGCGAACGGCAGCAGCGCGACCGCGAAGCCGGTGTGGGCCAGCTCCGCCGCCCGGCCCCAGTACGGCAGCACCCGGCGGCCCGGCACGATCCAGGACGCGGTCACCAGGGCGGCAGCGGTGGCGAGCAGCACCGCGAAGACGACCACGCGGCCGTCGGCGTCGCTGTCCACCGCCCAGGCGCGGGCGAGGAGCAGCAGTCCGCAGATCCCGGGCACGGCCAGGGAGAGCCGCTGGCCGATGTGGACCAGACCCCGGGAGTGCAGGAGCAGCAGCAGGGCCAGTGCGAGTGCGGTGAGCGTCTCGGGGAGGTCCGGGGTGTGGGCGAGAACGGCCAGAGCGGCGGTGGTGATGGTGCCGGTGGCGGCGAAGAGCGCGGTGACCCAGCGCCCGGCGAGTTCGGTGCGCTCGGCGACCTCGTCGCCCGCGTACGGGTCGATGCCTTCCTGGAGCTGCCCGGCGGAGGACGGCAGGGCGGGCATGCGCATTCCGGCCAACTTGAAGGCGAAGGGCGCCACGGCCCCGGCGGCGAGTACGACGACCGTCGCCACCAGCGCGACCGAGGCCGCCGCGTCCAGGCTCGTGTAGCCCATCAGGGCCCCGGAGAGCGCGGTGGCCGCGGCGACCACGGCGGTGGCCAGCAGGGCGGGGGCGCCGACGGCGGTCGCGGCGAGCGCGAGGACGGCGCCGCCCGCCGCCGCCGCACCGGCCGCCAGCAGCCGGGCGCCCACGACCTGCGCCGCGTCGGGTCCGGCCGGATCGCCGCCGGGCAGCACCCAGCCGACCAGGGCGAAGCACGGGGCGACCAGCAGGCCGAGCGCGGTCGCGGAGAGGCGGTCGCCGACCGCGCGGCTGGCGGAGCCGGCGCCCGCGAGGAGCAGCACCCCGGCGACGGCCGCGCAGGCGGCCCGGGTGGCGGAGTCGGCCACGCCGGGCCGGAACACCATCACCAGAGCGGTCGCCACGGTCGCCACGGCGGTGCCCACCAGCAGGCCGCGGGCGGCCCCGGCGTGCCACGTGTGCAGGCGGCGGGCCACCGTCTCGGCCATCCCGTCGACCAGGTCGTCGAGCCGGGCCTCGGGCAGCGCCTCGGTGTGCGGGCGCAGGTGGAGCACCTCACCGTCGGCGAGTCCGGCCCGGGCCAGGGTGGTCTCCTCGTCGAGCGGGGCGTCGCCGAGCCGCTGGAGCACCCAGCCGGCGTGATCGAGCCCGGCCTCCTCGGCCTCCTCACCGACGTACCGCAGGAGGGTGGGCAGCAGATCGGCGACCGGTACGTCGGCGGGCACGGCCAGATCGATGGTGACGCTCGGCGCACGTACGGTCAGGCGGCACGTTTCGGCCACCGCACTGTCGGTCATCAGTAGAACTCTCGTCTTCCGTGCAGGCTTTGACAGAGGACTTCCCCGGGAGAGGGAATGTGCGAACAGTACGGAAAGTCCGCGCGGCCGTGAAGCAGGGGGCCCGGCAAGGAAATTGTGCCCGCAGACCGGTGAGGGCCCCCCGCGTGGACAGGGCGCGTTCCGTGAATGCAGACTACTGCCTGCGGCCACCGGCCGTGCCGCGCGGGCCGGGCCTCGAATCCGGTATGCGGGTCGGCCTTCACGGAAGTTGGCCGCCCCGCGCTATCCGCGCGAGACATTCACCCGGCGTTCATCGGAGCATGCGCCGCCCCGAATGAATCAGCCTGGTGTGGTTTTCCCCTGCCCGACGTACCGGTATTCGACGGGCCGGAAAGTCGGCGAACCGGAGGTTCTGTTCCTTGAGTGTCGTGCTGTTTCGCCGCCCGGCCCGCAGGCGCGGGCCGGAGATGCCCGAGGGGCGGTTGACCCTCCAGGAGCCGCCCGTCCTCGCCGAGACGGTGCCCGACACCTCGGCGGTGTGGACGTACCTGCCGATGGCGCTGATGTCGGTGTCGATGATGCTGATGTTCCTGCGCCCCGGCGGCGGGAACGGCGTCTTCATGTATCTGGCGATGGGCGTCATGGCGCTCTCCGCCGGCGCCATGCTGCTCGGGCAGCTGATGCGCCGCTCCAGCGAGCGCAAGCAGCGGCTGAAGGGCGAACGGCGCGACTACCTCCGCTACTTGGCCCAGACCCGCAAGCGGGTGCGGACCACTGTCGCGGAGCAGCAGCGGGCGCTGGCCTGGCGTCACCCGGAGCCCGCCTCGCTGCGCTCGCTGGCCCGCACCTCCCGGCTGTGGGAACGCCGTCCGGCCGACGAGGACTTCGGCGAGGTCCGGCTCGCGGTGGGCGAACAGCAGCTCGCGCTCACCCTCGACCCGGTCTCCACCCGCCCGGTCGAGGATCTCGAACCACTCTGCGCGCACGCGCTGCGCCGTTTCATCCGGGCCTACTCCACCATCCCGGACCAGCCGCTGGGCCTCTACCTGCGCTCCTCGGCCCGGATCCTGCTGCGCCCGGAGGAGGATCCGGAGGAATCGCCGGACGGGGCGCCGCCCGGCGCCCTGGGCCCGGAGCGGGACGCCGTACGGGCCCTGGTGCGGGCGATGCTCGGGCAGCTCGCGGTGTTCCACGCTCCCGAGGAGCTGTGGATCGCGTTCTGTGTCAGCGACGAGCGGCGGGCCGACTGGGAGTGGGTCAAGTGGCTGCCGCACGTGCTGGATCCGCACGAGGAGGACGGGGCGGGGCAGGCGCGCCGGATCACCGCCGACCTCACCGAGCTGGACGATCTGCTCGGCGCCGAGTTCGCCGAGCGCCCCGGGTTCGACCCGGACGCCCGGCCCGGCCGCGACGAACCGTACACGGTCGTCGTACTGGACGGCGTCAGCGTCCCGGAGGGCCACCGCTGGGAGGGCCACGGCTACCGCAACGCCCTGGTCCTGGATGTGTCCGGGGCCCTGCGCTGGCGGCCCGGCCGCAACACGCTGCGCCTCACCGTGGGGCCCGACCAGGTGAACCTGGTGCGCACCGACCGCAGTCGCAAGGAGCGTACGGTGCCGCTCGGCCGGCCCGACCGGCTCGGTCCGCTCGGCGCGGAGTCGCTGGCCCGGCTGCTCACCCCGCGCCGGATGAGCCTCGGCACCGATATCGCGCAGCCGCTGGACACCGACGTCGAGCTGACGACCCTGCTCGGCATTCCCGATCTGCACCGGCACGACCCGCAGACCCTGTTCGCCCGGCACTCCGGCTCCGGCCGGCTGCGGGTGCCGATCGCGGTCGGCGTGGACGGCCGCCCGGTGGAGCTGGACATCAAGGAGTCGGCGCAGGGCGGCATGGGCCCGCACGGCATGCTCATCGGCGCCACCGGCTCCGGAAAGAGCGAACTGCTGCGCACCCTCGTCCTCGGGCTCGCCCTGACCAACTCCTCCGAGACGCTGAACTTCGTCCTGGTCGACTTCAAGGGCGGCGCCACCTTCCTCGGCCTGGAGGAACTCCCGCACACCTCCGCCGTGATCACCAACCTGGCCGACGAAGTCGCCCTGGTGGAACGCATGCAGGACGCCCTGCACGGTGAACTCATCCGCCGCCAGGAGCTGCTGCGCGCCGCGGGCAACTACACCTCGGCGCTGGAGTACGAGCGGGCCCGCGCCGCCGGAGCCGACCTGTCGCCGCTGCCCAGCCTCTTCGTGGTGGTCGACGAGTTCAGCGAACTGCTCTCCACCCACCGGGAGTTCATGGAGCTGTTCGTGATGATCGGCCGCCTCGGCCGCTCGCTCGGCGTGCATCTGCTGCTCGCCTCGCAGCGCCTGGACGAGGGGCGTATGCACCAGCTGGAGAGCCATCTCTCGTACCGCATCGGGCTGCGGACCTTCTCCGCGATGGAGAGCCGCGGCGTGCTCGGCGTACCGGACGCCTACAAACTGCCCGCCGCGCCCGGCAGCGGCTATCTGAAGTCCGGGGTGGAGGCCCTGACCCGGTTCCGCGCCGCGTACTCCTCGGGGACGTACCGACGGCGGACCGGTGCGGTGGTGCAGGCCCGGGTGGCGAGCCAGGTGGTGCCGTGGACCAGCGGGTGGGTGGTGCCGCGCACCCTGGAGACCCCGCCCGACCCGGAGCCGGAGACGGAGGAGGCCGAGGACGAGGAGGCGCTGCTCGATGTGGCGCTGGACCGGCTGCGCGGCTCCGGGCCCGACGCCCACCAGGTGTGGCTGCCGCCGCTGGACGAACCGTCACCGCTGGACGCGCTGCTGCCCGGGATCACGCCGGACGAGCAGCGGGGGCTGACGGCGGCGGGCTGGCCGGGCACCGGGAAGCTGCGGGTTCCGGTCGGCCTGGTGGACAAGCCGTTCGAGCAGCGCCGCGACCCGCTGATCGTGGACCTGTCCGGGGCGGGAGGCCATGTCGCCGTCGCGGGCGGTTCGCAGAGCGGCAAGTCCACGCTCGCCCGGACCCTCATCGCCGCCCTGGCACTCACCCACACCCCGGCCGAAGTGCAGTTCTACTGCCTGGACTTCGGCGGCGGCGGCCTCTCCCAGCTCGCCGCGCTGCCGCACGTCGGCGGGGTCGCGGCGCGACTCAACCCGGAGCGGGTGCACCGGACGGTGGCCGAAGTCATGGCGCTGCTGGCCCGTCGCGAGCAGTTCTTCGTGGACCACACGCTGGACTCCATGCAGTCCTACCGGCGCCGCCGGGCCGCCGGGGAGTTCCCCGACGAGCCGTTCGGCGATGTGTTCATGGTGGTCGACGGCTGGTCGACGGTCCGCCAGGACTACGACGACCTGATCCCGAAGTTCAACGAACTCGCAGCCCGGGGCCTCAACTACGGCATCCATCTGCTCATCACCACCACCCGCTGGGTGGAGCTGTCGGCACAGGTCCGCGACCAGGCCGCCACTCGTCTGGAGCTGCGGATGGGTGATCCGATGGACTCCGAGATCGACACCCGCAAGGCCCGTTCGGTGCCGCGCACGGGCGGCCGGGGCATCACCGCCGACAGCAAGATGCACTTCCTCGCGGGGCTGCCCCGGCTGGACGGCGTGGGGTCCCTGGAGGACCTCGGCGAGGGCGTGACCCACCTCGTCGGGGAGATCTCCCGGCACTGGTCCGGTCCTGCCGCCCCGCAGGTGCGGATGCTCCCGCACCGGCTGCCGGTCTCCGAACTCCCCTCCCCCGAGGCCACGGAGGGCGGCGGCATGCGCCTCGCGCTCGGTCTCGACCAGGACGCGCTGGAACCGGTCTGGCACGACTTCAGCCGGACCCCGCACCTGATCGCGGTCGGCGACACCGAGAGCGGCAAGACCAATCTGCTGCGCCTGATCACGCAGGGCATCACCGCCCGGTACGCCCCCGAGGAGGCGAAGATCATCGCGGTGGACTACCGCCGCACCCTGGTCGACGCCATCCCCGAGGAGTACCGCATCGGGCATGTCATCTCCCTCGACAACCTCAACGAGACCATCGAGGGGGCGGCCCGGGCGATGAAGACCCGGGTGCCCGGGGCCGACATCTCGCCCGCCCGGATGCGCCGGTGCGACTGGTGGACGGGCCCGCGCCTGTTCGTCCTGGTCGACGACTACGACATGGTGTCCGGCAACTCCTTCCAGAGCCCCTTCGAGCCGCTCTTCGAGCATCTGACCCTGGGCTACGAGATGGGCCTGCACCTGGTCGTCGCCCGCAGCGCGATGGGCGCGGGGCGCGGTCTGAGCGACGGGCTGATCCGCCGGCTGGACGAGGCCAACAACCCGGCGGTCCTGCTGTCCTGTCCGCCCACGGAGGGCCGTCTCTTCGGCAACGCGAAGCCGCTGAACCTGCCGCCGGGCCGGGCGCTGCACATCCAGCGCCGCAAGCCGAGGCTGGTGCAGACGGCCCTGGTCGAATAGGGCCGGGCGAACGTGGATGGGTCCCCTCCGGCCGGAGGGGACCCATCCGCGTTCAGCCCTGGTCGGGGGTGCCCGCCCCCGCCGGACGCCAGCCCCGGGCGCGGGCCCGGGTGAGGGCGAAGCCGGCCCAGAGGAGGGAGAGGACGCCGGCCGACCCGAGCAGGACGAAGAGGACCGCCCGGCCGGTGGCGCGGTCGGCGTCGGAGGTGTCGCGTACGGCCACGGTGCCGGTGGCCCGCTCCGCACCCGCGGGAGCCGGGGCGGTGTCGCCGAGGACCGTGGTGACGGCGGCGTAGGCGTCCAGTTGGGGGATGTCGGCCGGGTACGCGGTGGCGGTCAGCCGACGGGTCACCGCGTCGGCCGGCTCCTGGGGGTGGGCGGCGCGGACGGCCGCGGCTGCCCCGGCCGCGTACGCGGTGGCCACCGCGACGCCGCCGCCGAGGTAGTGCCCCTTCCCGCGCGGCCCACCGGAGACCACCCCGGCGCCCGGGGCGGCCAGATCGATGTCCTCGGTGCGCAGCGCGCTGTCCGGCCGGGCGCCGGCGGGCAGCATGTCGGCGACCGCGAGGACGCCGGGCTCGCCGGCGGGCCAGTAGGTACGGGAGGGGATCTCGTCGGCCGACCCGCGCGACGGCGGCTCCGGGGTGGCCGCCGCGACCACCACCGCCCCGGCCTTGCGGGCCTCGGCGACGGCCCGGGTGAGCGCGGCGTCCTTGCGCGGGAGGGCGACGGCGACCGCGATGACGTCGGCCTCGGCGGTGGTCGCGGCCCGGACGGCCGCCGTGACGAGCGCGGAGTCCGGCTGCCCGCGCCGGTCGGTGCCGCGCAGAGCGAGGATCTTCGCGGCCGGCGCGACCCCGGCAAGGCGCGGGGTCGGGCCGCCGGAGCCCGCGATCAGCCCGGCCAGGAACGTCCCTTGGCCCACGCAGTCGTCGGCGGCCTCGCCCGTGGCGGTGACGCGGCCGTCGAGCCCTTCGGCCCCGGGGGCGACGCCGGTGGAGATCAGCGCGACGGTCACGCCGGCTCCGGTGGTGTGCCGGTGCAGCCGGTCCAGGTCGAGGCGCTGGCGCGACCAGTCCTGCTTCTTCGCCCCCTCCTTGGAGGCGGGGGTGCAGACGACGGCCTCGGCCCGCGCGTCGAGCGCGACGGGCATCCCGGGCAGCTCCTGGCCCTTGGACCCGTCGGCGGCGGGGGATGCCACGGGGGTACGGGAGAGGGGTCCGGCGTGGGCGGGTACGGCCACGGGCACCACCAGGACGGCGGCGAGAGCGGCCCCGTACAGCAGGCGGGTCGTCCTGGCCGTCCGGGGCCTCCCGGTCGTCCGTCGCTCGGGCGGCCTCACTGCGGCACCGCCTTCGGGCCCACGGCGGAGACGTCCGCCGGGAGGAGGATGCGCAGGTCGTCCAGGGTGGGCGCGGCAAGCGAACTGATCCTGCCCGCCTGGCGGGTGACCATCGACTCGACGACCTGGCGGGCCAGGCGGGCGTTGCCGAAGGACCGGTCGCGGGGTACCGCGTCGAAGTGCTCCTTGAGCAGCGGTCCGGTGCCGGGGCCGCACTCGTACCCCATGGCGGCGGCCTGGGCGCGCACGATGGTGACCAGTTCCTCGGAGGAGTAGTCGGCGAAGGCGATCCGGCGCGGGAAGCGGGACGAGAGGCCGGGGTTGGAGGCGAGGAAGCGTTCCATCTCGTCGGTGTATCCGGCGACGATGACGACGACCTCGTCGCGGTGGTCCTCCATCAGCTTCAGCAGGGTGTCCACCGCCTCCTGCCCGAAGTCGGCGCCGCCGCCGCGCGGGGTGAGGGTGTAGGCCTCGTCGATGAACAGCACACCGCCACGGGCCTTTTCGAAGACCTCGCGGGTCAACTGGGCGGTGTGGCCGATGTAGCGGCCGACGAGGTCGGCGCGGGCAGCCTCGATGAGCTGGCCGCGCTCCAGCACACCGAGCTGGGTGAGCACCTCGCCGTAGAGCCGGGCGACGGTGGTCTTGCCGGTGCCGGGCGGGCCGGTGAAGACCAGGTGGTTGCTGAGGCTGGGGACGGGCAGCCCGGCGGCGGCGCGGTGGCGGGCCGTGGTGATGAGGTTGACCAGATCGGCGACCTCGCGCTTCACCTCGGCCAGTCCGATCATGTCGCCGAGGCGGGTCAGCGGGTCGTCGGCGGGTACGGCGGTCTCGGCGGCCGACGCGGCGGCGGTGGCGGAGACGTCCTCGGGCAACAGCAGCCGCAGATCCTGCTCGCTGACCTGTGTACGGGCGGAGAGCCGGATCGCCTGGCGGTCCACCATCTCCTCGAACACCCCGCGTGCGGCGCGGCCGTTGCCGAATCCGGCGTCCCGGTCCATGGCCCCGAAGTGGGCGGCCAGTGCCTGGGCCGTGCCCTCCCCCAGCTCGTACTGGTGCTGGGTGCACATGCTCTCCATGATCGCGACCAGGTCGTCCACGGAGTAGTTCTCGAACTCGACGGTCCGCGAGAAGCGGGACGCGAGGCCCGGGTTGGAGCTGAGGAAGGACTCCATCTCGCGGGAGTATCCGGCGGCGACCACGACGACGTCGTCGCGGTGGTCCTCCATGAGCTTCAGCAGGGTGTCGACGGCTTCGCGGCCGAAGTCGGCTCCGCCGTTGCCGCTGTCGGCGGTGAGGGTGTACGCCTCGTCGATGAAGAGGACGCCCCCCAGGGCCCGTTGGAAGGTCTCGGAGGTCTTGATGGCGGTGCCGCCGACGACTTGGGCGACCAGGTCGGCGCGGGAGACCTCGACCAGGTGACCGCTGCGCAGCGAGCCCAGTTCGGCGAGGATCGCCCCGTAGAGGCGGGCGACGGTGGTCTTGCCGGTGCCGGGCGGGCCCGCGAAGATCAGGTGTCTGCTCATCGGCGGTGCGGGCATGCCGAGTTGTTCGCGGCGCTGGGCGAGCTGGGTGAGGTTGACCAGGGTGCGTACCTGCTGCTTGACGTTCTCCAGGCCGATCAGCGCGTTGAGGGCGCCGAGCGGGCCGTCCGCGCGGTCCGGCGGTGGCGCGTCGGCGGCGCCGGAGCCGGCCGGGTCGGTGTTCTCGGCGCTGCCGCTGCCCCAGGCGTCGCGCTTGCCGTTGCCGACGCTGTTGAGTCCGTCCACGGCGAGCCGTTCGCCGGGCGCGGTCTGCACCAGGCCGCCGCCCTCGTTCTCCCGGGCGGTGCAGTTGACGAGCGAGACGGGCGCGGTGGACTCCACCCGGAAGCCGTCCTGGGCACCGCCGTTGGCCTCGCATCCGCTGAGCGAGGCGAGGGCGCCCTCGCCGAGGAGGAAGCCGTGGCCCTTGGGGGCGTGGACGGTGGTGCGGTTGGCGGTGAGTTCACCGCCGGACGCGACGACCACGCCCTCCTCGCCCGATATCTCGACGCGGAAGTCGCGGACGGTGACGTTGCCACCGTCCTCCACGGCCAGTCCGCAGGTGGCGGTGTCGAAGACCCCGCCGCCGGCCAGGTAGAGGGTGGAGCCGGAGCCCACCCGTACGCCGGCACCCTTCGGACGGACGATCTCGCAGTCCTCGACGCGTCCCCGGGCGTCCTTGGCGGCCGCGATGCCGTCACCGGCGGGCTCGACCAGCCGGGCCCGGCGCAGCAGCGGGTTGGCGCCACCCTGGAGGGAGACGGCGGGCGAGCAGCCGATGACCTCAAGGCGGTCCAGCTCGGGCGCCGCGTCCTCCTCCAGGAACAGCCCGGCCCCCTCGCAGTCACGCACGGTCAGTCCGGTCAGCGCCGGGGAGGAGGCCCCGGCCACCCGCAGTGCGGCGCCCTGCGCCCCGTCCACCCAGCAGTCCTCGAAGGTGCCGCGCGCCCGGTCGGTGACGAACAGACCGTGTCCCCGTGCGCGCGAGACACGGCAGCGGCGCAGGACGGGATCAGTGCCCACGGCGAGGACGATCCCGTTGCCGGAGGCGCCGGTGACACGGACGTCCTCCAGGGTGGTGCGGCCCGCGCTGCTCAGATGCACGCCGGTGCTGGTGTCGTGCACCACGGTCCGGACCACGGAGACGGCGCACTCCCCTTCGAGGGCGATGGAGGGCTTGTCGGTGGAGGAGATGTCACAGTCCTCGACGGTGCCCCGCGTCTCGCCGTTGGCCAGCAGCCCGTTGCCCCGCGCGCCCCGCACCGTGCAGTCGCGGACGCGCGCCTCACCCTGTTCGGCGAGGACGATGCCGCTGGTGCCGAGGTGTTCGAGCGTGCAGGACTCCACCGTGGTGGGGGTGGTGGAGGTGACCACGATGCCCGCGCCCTGCGGGTTGCTCACCCGGCAGTCCCGCAGCGCGAGGGAGCCGGTGCCGCCGGCCAGCATCGCGGTCCAGGCGGCGCCGACGATCTCGCACCCGTCGAACGCGGCCTGTCCGCGCCGCACATCGACGGCGGGCAACTCGGGGTCCCCGCCGCGCAGGGTGAGTTCGGAGAGCATGACGGCGTCGGCACGCAACGCGACGACACTGCCCGAACGCGGCCGGATCTCCACCGTGCCCCGGCCCTCGGCGGCGGTGAGGGTCACCCGGGTGTGGATCACCAGGTTCTCCGCGTACGTCCCGGGCCGGACGCTGATGAGCGCACCGGTACGGGCGGCGGCGAGCGCCTCACCGATCGTGGAATAGCGGTCCGCGGGGCCGACCGTCAGTACCTGGCGCGACACGCACCAACCTCCTTGCTACGGCGGCGTCCTGTCCGGACGCCCCTCTTCGCCGGGGACGCGGTTCGGCGGTCCGGCGATGCCATCATGTCTCGCTCCGCGCGCCCGGTCAGGTGCTCCACTTCTGGTTGTCGAGCCCGGTGCACTCCCACAGGACCAGATAGGTCTCCGGGCCGCGCCCCTTGCTGTGGTTCGGGATGTCGACGCACTTGCCGACGACAGTGTTCACCAGGTCGTGGGCGCCGTTCAGGGTGAACTTCTGGGCGGCGGAGCCGTTGCACCAGGCGAGCTGGATACGGGAGCCGTTGGCGAAGTTCGCGTTGGCCACGTCCAGGCACTTGTCCCTGGCCCGGATCGTGCCGTCCGAGCCGAAGCGCCACTTCTGTGCGTCGGCGCCGTTGCAGTCCCACATGAACAGGGGCTGGCCGTCGTTGAAGTTGTGGCCGGGAACGTCGACGCAGCGGCCGGAGAGGTGGCTGCGGAAGGATACGAGCCCGCTGAACGTGACGGCGGGCTGGGCCTTGGCGGGCCTGCTCTCGCCACCGCTCTCGGTGCTGGGCTGCCCCGCGGACTCGTCCTCGGACTTCCCCTTGGACGAATCGGCCTTCTTCGGCGGGTCCTTGGGCCCTTCGTCCTTCTTCGCCTCCGTCCTGCCGCCGTCCGCCGGGGGGATGGCAGGAACGGGGTTGCCGGCCTTCTCCGGCTTCGCCTCGTCCTTCTCCCCCTCCCTCTTCTTGCCGTCCTCGGGCGCGGTGACGGCGAACTCGCCCGGCGCCTCCGGTCCGCTCCCGTCGAGGACGGTCCCGGCCCCGGCGGCCTTCGTCCGCTCGGGCCCGTCGTCGTGGTTCCCGGCGAGCACGAGGAAGGGCACCGACACGAGCAGCGCGCCCACGACCGCCGCCCCCGCCAGCGCGGCCTTGCCCGGCCGTCCCACGGGCCCCGCCTCCTGCTGCGGCTTCCCGATGGCGGTGGCGGTCATGGTCCGCACGAGGGCGGGAAGCCGGCTCTGGGCGGCGGAGGCGTCGGGGTCGGTCTCGGGGGCGGAGGAGCCGGGGTCGGTCCCGGAGTCGGAGGCACCGGAGGAGGAGGGGGCGGCCTCGGGCGTTGCGGCCGGGGCGTCGGGGGCGGGCGCCTGTGCCTCGGGGCGCGGGCCCTGCCCGGCCTTCTCGCCCTCCGGGGCCTTCTCCGCCTCCGATATCCTCTCGGCTTCCGCGGCCTCGGCTTCCGCGGCTTCGGTCTTCGCCTGTACGGGAGCGGGGGCGGAGGCGGAAGCGGGGGTCTGCGGGGACGACGAGCGCGTCACGGGGTCCTCCCTGTGGTGTGGGGCCGGAGTTCGGTCGTGCCGGGTCCGACGGCCGGGACCGCCGGACCGGAACCGACGGCACCGGGAAGGCTGTCGGCGGGAACGAGCAGGGGAGCAGCGGCACCGGAGTTGACCATCAACAGAGCGCCGCTGTCAGCCAGCGATCCGGCCAGCTCCCGGGCGGGCACGGTGTCATGGTGAAGTGCCGCGGACATGAACGCGTGGGTGGCCGAGGTGAACAGGAGCACCACCGGCTTCCCGCTCCGCCCGGCGGCCATGAGCGGCCCGCCGTCCGGCCCGCGTACGACGGTGACGTCCGCTTCCGCGAGTGCGGCCAGCGCCTCGTCCACCGTGCCGTACCCCGTGGCGGCGCGCTGGGCGGCGGCGTCCACCGGGTCGGTGGGCTCGGGCCAGCCGAGGACCCGGGCCGAGGGACGGTAGGCGGGGTTGGCGCGGTACTCGCCGACGCTCCCGCTGTCGTCCGACTGCCACTCCCCCAGCACGGCCCACTCCGGCGGCGTCCGCGCCTGCGTCCACTCCGGATCGACGATTCCGACCCAGTGGCCGGGTGCACGGCGTGCGGCGTCCTTGACGGCTTCCGGCACGAGGGAGGCATCCACCTGAACTCTTGGCTCCGTACGAATCTTTGAGTGCCGAACGGCCTCAACAGGATCTCATACGCGCCCCGTTCACGGGGTCCGGCAGCGGGCCCGTATAGGCCGTCTGCCTGCCCGTTTGCTGCCCGAGTGGGGAACTTTCCGGGACAGGAGAGGCGTGGGATGACAAAGCGAAAAGACCTGTCGCGGCGAGAGACCGCACCTGCCGCCTCGACGGGCTACGTTGGGCTCGCCCCCGAGGAGGAGTCAGCGCATGCCCCCCGAGCCCCCCGCCCCCGGCACCGAGTCCGCGGCGGCAGCCACGGAGAAGTCCGGCACCACGTCCCCGCCGCCCGCCGCGGAGGAGACCGGCCCCGTGTCCCGGCCGCCCGCCACCGCGGCCGAGGCGCGGGAGCCCCGGAGCGCGACCGCCGCGACGACCGCTCCCGGCACTCCCCAGGCCCCGGCCACAGCCACCACCACGCCCGAGGAACCCCCGACGGCCGCCACCGCCCCGTCCGGCCCCTCCTCCACCTCCACGGCCCGGACCGCGGAGGCCCCCGAGGCACGCACGGAGGCCATCGCCCTGGCGGCGACCGTCGCCGCGAAGCCGGACACCAAGACCCTCACCGCTGCCGACCGCGGCCGCCCCCGCGCACCGGTCCTGGCGGGGGCGGCGTTCGTCGGCGCCGCCCTGGTCGCGATACCCGTGCTGCTGATGGGCAGCGCGAACGACGAGGAGCCTCGTAACAGCGGTACGACACCGGTGGCCGGGAGCGCCGACACGGTGCTCAACCCCGAGTCGGCCCCGGCGGCCCTGGACGACTACGTGGCGGTGAAGCCGACGCCGTCCCCGACGGCACAGAAGCCGTCCCCGACGGAGAAGAAGAGGACCACCGCTCCGAAGGCTGCTCCCGCACCCGTGGCGCCGTCGCCGGCTCCCCGTAGGACCGCCGCCGCCGAGAAGCCGAAGGCCTCGCCGGAACCGAAGCCGAAGGCGGCCCCGAAGCCGAACTGGGGCACCCAGACGGTCTCCGCGACCAGTTCCATCGGGGTCGGCCAGTCCTGGGCCACCAACCGCATCCGCATGACGATGCAGCAGGACGGCAACCTCGTCGTCTACAACGAGCAGAACAAGCCGATCTGGGCCGCCATGACCTTCGGCGAGAACCACCGGGCGATCTTCCAGCCCGACGGCAACCTGGTCATCCACAACGGCGACGACCGAGCCATCTGGGCGTCCAAGACGCACGACTTCGGCGGCGCCCAGATGGTCCTGAGGCCCGACGCCAAGGTGGTCATCGTGCACCACGGCAAGGTGGTCTGGTCGACGTGAGCGCTGCGTGGGCGCACGCCGGCCGGCGACCACGCGGCACCGGGGTTCGGCCCCGGTCGATGACCCGGTGGTCGTCGTGCCTGCCTCAGTGACGTTCGGGCAGGTCACGCTCGGCGCGCAGCGGTAGGTGGACAGCGGTGCCGGAGGGCTCCGCCGAGCGCGCGTTGGGGGCGGAGGCCTGCCTCTTGCCGCAGAAGGCGGCCTCCGGGGTGTTGCCCAGCGCGGTGTTCGCGGCGCCGCGGTTGGCCGCGTGGGCCACTGGGGAACGGCTCGGTACAGCCCCCCATCACCTGGACGGAGTCAGGTTGCTCCCCGTCCACCACGGGTTCGGCGGGAAGCCGTGGCCGTCCGCTCCGTGGCTCAGCCGCCCTCACGCCGTGCCGCCCCTCTTCTCCCGTTCGGCCCGGGGCGACGAAGCCGGGCCGTGCGGAGCTTCTTCAGCGGCCGGTGAGGGCCCGGATCTCGGATGCGATCAGTTGGGGGTCCTCTTCGGCCATGAAGTGCCCGCAGGAGACGGTCCGGTGGCGGAGGTCGTCGGCCCAGGCGCTCCAGAGACCCTGGGCGTGGTAGCCGAGGGCGGCGCCCCAGTCCTGCTGGAGGACGGTGACGGGCATGGCCAGCTTGTTGCCGTTCTCCTTGTCGGCCCTGTCGTGGTCCACGTCCACCCCGGCCGAGGCCCGGTAGTCGGCGACGATCGAGGGGACGGCGTCCGCGGAGGCGGCGAGGTAGTGGGCGCGGATCTCGGCGGGGAGGGCGTCCGGATCCTTGGTCCAGGCGTCGAGGAAGTAGCCGAAGAAGCTGTCCGCGGCACCCCGGATCATCTTCTCGGGCAGGCCGGGGGCCTGGGCCATCAGGTAGAGGTGAAAGCCGACGCAGGCGTCGAGGCCGTGCAGGGCGTCCCACATGTCGAGGGTGGGCAGGACGTCGAGGAAGAGGGCCCGGGCGACGGCGTCCGGGTGGTCCATCGCGGCACGGAAGGCGACCAGGGCGCCGCGGTCGTGGCCGGCCAGGGTGAAGCGGTCGTGGCCGAGTGCGGCGGCGAGGCGCACGACGTCTCGGGCCATGGTCCGCTTGGAGTAGACACCGGGGCCGGTTTCGGCGGGCTTGTCACTGGCCCCGTAACCGCGCAGGTCGGGGCAGATCACGGTGTGGTCGGCGGCGAGGTCGGCGGCGACGTGCCGCCACATCAGGTGGGTCTGCGGGAAGCCGTGCAGCAGCACGAGGGGGGTGCCGCTGCCGCCGACGGCGGCCTTCAGGCAAACGCCGTCGTCGACGGTCACGCGGTGGTCGGTGAATCCAGGGATGCTCGGGGTTGTCACGGTGGCTCCTGTGGTTCGTGGGAGAGTGGACGGCCCGGACCTCCGGCCTCGTCGGTCCGGGCTGTTCGGGGACATCACCCAGATTGCGGGCCGCGGATCAGCGATCGATGAGTGCGAACGCCGCACGCTCCGGCGACGGCGCGCCCCGTCCGCGAAAGGACTTCCCAATCGTGATGTCAAGCCGCTGCTGTGACGGGAGGTGAACCTTGGTAGC
>NZ_BMSG01000025.1 GCF_014649035.1 Streptomyces sindenensis | reverse complement strand
GAGGTCTTCGCCATGATCAAGCCCGGACAGCGTTAACAACGCTCGTGATCAATACACCTAGGGCCTGTCAGGTCGTGTGGCCCCCGCGACCGCTCAACTCCGTTTCAGCAGAGGGGATTTCGCACAACCATTCGAGGTGACGGCGAGTCCTACCTGTAGAGGTCGGCGAGGTGTCGCGGTTCCGGCTCCTCGCCACCGCCCGTCAGGTCCTTCCGGCTACCGCATCGATAGAGAAGAGTCCATGCGCCACTCGTACCGCTTTGCCCCTCTCCTTGCTGCCGCCCTTGCGGCCGGTCTGCTCGCCGCGACCCCCGCTCACGCGATGCCCCATGCGCCTACGGCCCCTCTCCGGGGTCAGAGCGACGTGAACGGTGACGGCTACGGTGACCTGATCACCGCCTCCGAAGCCGCAGTGTCCGGCGTTCTCGGGGCTGGTGCGATCGTCGTCAACACCGGTTCGTCCGCCGGGGTCTCGGCCGGCCGGACCCAGATCGTCTCGCAGGGTTCTCCCGGTGTCCCCGGCGCACTGGAGGAGAACGACGAGTTCGGTTCGGCGCTGGCCACGGGAGACCTGGACGGTGACGGCTACAGCGACATCGTCGCCGGCACGCCGGACGAGAAGGTGGGCGGCGACGTTGCGGGCGGTGCCGTCACGGTCCTGTGGGGATCGAGATCGGGGATCGTCGGAGGCACCAACCTCCCTGACCCGGCTCCCACCCAGCACGACCGCTTCGGCGACCGACTCGTCGTCGGTGACTTCGACGGCGACGGTCATCCCGAACTCGCCATCGGCACCAGCGGCAACGACGTGTGGATCTTCGGAGCCATCACCAGGGACGGGGCCGCGGAGCGCCGCCGACTGGCGACCGCGATCGCTCCGGAGAGCTCGGACTACTACCGCGACCTGGCGGCGGGTGACTTCGACGGCGACGGCAGGGACGATCTCGTCGTGGGGGGCCGTTACGACGAGGACGGCAGCTACGACGGCGCGTCGCTCGTCTACGACGGGGCGCTCGGCGACCCCACGGTCCTGCCGGACGAGGCGCACACCGCTGCCACGGGTGACTTCGACGCCGACGGCAGGGACGACCTGATCGTCGGGTCCCGTGACGAGAACTCGGTCACCGCCTACGCGGGCACCGCGGCGGGGCTCGGCGTCTCCGGGCGCAGGACGCTCACCCAGGACAGCCCCGGCGTTCCCGGAGGCACCGAGCCCGAGGACTCCTTCGGCGAGGAGGTGTCCGTGGGCGACATCGACGGTGACGGCTTCGCCGACGCCGCTGTGGGTGTCGAGTTCGAGACCATCGGCTCGGTTCCCAACGCCGGTGGGGTCATCGTCCTGCGCGGTTCGGCCGACGGACTCACCGGTGCCGGTTCCCAGGCCGTGCACCAGGGCACCGCGGGCGTGCCGGGCGCGAACGAGCCGTACGACCGATTCGGTGCGGCCGTACACCTGGCCGACACCAACGGCGACGCCCGCGCCGACCTGGCCGTCGGGGCTCCGATGGAGGACACGAGCAACGGAGCCGTGTGGGTCCTGGGCGGTACCGCCGACGGCGTCGGCACCTCGTACGCGACCGCTTTCTCGGCGGAGGACGTCGGGCTGTCCAAGGCCCCGTGGACGCACTTCGGCCGGTCGATGGCGGTCGGTGGCGGAGCCTGAGGCAGCGGGGTGGTGCTCCCGGCGCAGGGAGGCGCCGGGGCCCCTCCGTCTCCATCGCGCGGGTGTCGCCTCAGCGGGGGTGGGCGTGGACGCGCCTGACAGGTCAGGCCCTGCCGATGACCCGGAGAAGCATTGCACCGCGTAGCAGATATGCGCATAACTGCACAAGATCCTCCGACCTGCCCGGTTTGCCTCGAACGCCGCATCAGTGATCGAATGCATGCTCGTCGGCGGGCCGCTGATCCGACAATGACGTCCAGCTGTCAGGGCCCCGAAGTGCGAAGCTCCCCTGGGGGTAGGTAGAAGATGTTCGGCCGTTGGCTCGGAAACAGAGGCCAGGCGGGTGGGCGCGGTGGGGCCCTCGCCGGGGTCCAGGTACCGCGTACCGCGGGCGTCCTCAGCTGCCGGGTGCTGGACCCGGTCAACGAACCGGTGCGGCAGGCCGAGTTCGTCGTGACCGACAGCGTCGGCCGCAAGGTGACCGCCGGGGAGACGGACCCCTTCGGGAGCCTTCTCGCCACGGTCCCGGCCGGGGACTACCGGCTGGCGGTCAAGGCCGAGGGGTTCACCCCGTTCCACGGGGCGGCGACGGTGACCGAGGGGGCGCACGCCACCCTGGGTGATGTGACGCTCCAGGTGACGCAGCCCCCGCAGCTGCCCGACCCCGGCGACTGGGACATCGAGCCGAACCACTCGCAGATCGGCTTCACCGCCCGGCACATCGGGCTGGCCCGTATCCACGGCAGGTTCAACACCTTCGCCGGGGCCGTCCGGATCGCCGACCGCATGGAGGACTCGGCCATGCACGTGATCATCGATGCGGCGTCGATCGACACCAATGTGCAGATGCGCGACGACCACCTGCGCTCCGGCGACTTCCTCGACGTCGGCCGCTACCCGACGCTGGAGTTCTACAGCGAGCGCTTCGTCCACCGGGGCGGAAACCGCTGGGGTGTCACCGGTGCGCTGACCCTGCACGGCGTCAGCCGTACCGTGACCCTGGACACCCAGTACCTCGGTCTCGGCAACGGCCTGGAGGGCGAGACGCGCGCCGCCTGCCGGGCCACCACCGAACTGCACCGCGAGGACTTCACCCTCACCTGGCAGACCATGCTCGCTCGCGGGATCGCGGTGGTGGGTCCCAGCATCAGCATCGACCTGGACATCCAGATCGTTCCCCGGGGCTGAGCGGGCCCCGGCGGGGTCCCCGGACCGTTACGGCTTCTCCAGCCAGCCGTCGTACCCGGCGGCGAACTCGTCGAGCGCCGCCGGGTCCAGCTGCCCCGCCGCGTCCTCCACGACCACCAGCCACTGGGCGTCCTCGGCGTCGTCCTCACCGGCCAGCGCGTCCCGTACGAGCTGGGGCTCCTCGGCGACCCCGAAGCGGTCCGCCAGCTCCTCGGCCACCTCCTCGGCGGCGTCGCGGTCGGGCAGCACCAGCACATGTCTCACATCGCTCACCCGGACATTCTCCGGTACGGGAGCGGTGGCCCGTGCCCTGGGCCCTGGGCCGTCCTCGGCTGTCAGCGGGGCGTGGGATGCTGGATCGCGATGGCCACCAGGAAGAATTCCACCGACGATCCGCTCGCCCCCGTCACCCTCGCCGTTGGCCAGGAGGACCTCCTCCTGGACCGTGCGGTGCAGCAGGTGGTGGCGGCCGCGCGTGCTGCCGACGCCGACACCGACGTACGCGATTTGACGCCCGACCAGTTGCAGCCCGGCACGCTCGCCGAGCTCACCAGCCCTTCGCTCTTCGCCGAGCGCAAGGTCGTGATCGTGCGCAACGCGCAGGACCTCTCGGCCGACACGGTCAAGGACGTCAAGGCGTATCTCGGTGCCACGGTCGAGGAGATCACGCTCGTCCTGCTGCACGCGGGCGGGGCCAAGGGCAAGGGGCTGCTGGACGCGGCGCGCAAGGCCGGGGCGCGGGAGGTCGCCTGCCCGAAGACGACCAAGCCGGCCGAGCGGCTCTCCTTCGTGCGGGCGGAGTTCCGTACCCACGGGCGGTCCGCGACGCCGGAGGCGTGCCAGGCGCTGGTCGACTCCATCGGCAGCGATCTGCGGGAGCTGGCCAGTGCGGTGTCCCAGCTGATCGCGGATGTCGAGGGCACGATCGACGAGGCGGTCGTCGGGCGCTATTACACCGGGCGGGCCGAGGCGTCCTCGTTCACCGTCGCCGACCGGGCGGTCGAGGGGCGGGCGGCGGAGGCGCTGGAGGCGCTGCGGTGGTCGTTGTCGACCGGGGTTCCGCCCGTCCTGATCACCAGTGCGCTGGCGCAGGGGGTGCGGGCGATCGGGAAGCTGTCCTCCGCGCGGGGCGGGCGGCCCGCCGATCTCGCCCGGGAGCTGGGGATGCCGCCGTGGAAGATCGACCGGGTGCGGCAGCAGATGCGGGGATGGACGCCGGACGGGGTCGCGGTGGCCCTGCGGGCCGTGGCGGCGGCGGACGCGGGAGTGAAGGGCGGGGGGGACGACCCGGAGTATGCCCTGGAGAAGGCCGTCGTCGTGGTCGCCCGGGCCGCGCGGGCCGGACGGTAGCCCCTCTCGGGGCGGGGCGGGGCGGGCGGTCCGTTGGTGGGGCGGCCGCGGGGTGCGAGGCCCCATGGGATCACCGGGTCCGCCCCCAAGCGCCGGACGGGCCGGGGGGTCGCGGGACGGGCTGGATGGTGGCCCCGGACGGGCCGGAGGTGCCCCCGGACAGGCCGGGGTGCCGCCGGACGGGCTGGATGGTGGTCCCCGGACGGGCCGGGGTGCCGCCGAACGGCCGGGCGACGGCCGCCGAACGGCCCCCGACGGCCGGAGGCGCCCCCGGGCGAGCCGAACGGGCCGAACGGGGTGGCAGTCCTCGTACGCACGGCAGCCCCGGCCGCTGACCTGGGGAGATCAGCGACCGGGGCTGCCGGTCACGCTTTGGTGCGCCGCACCCGCGTGGCGAACGCAGGTTCGGTGTGCGGCGCGGGGTGCCGGTCAGGGGCGGGAGAGAGGGCCCGCTGGTCCGTCCCGGCGATCACATCAGTGAGCTTCGGGAAGAAGCTCAGGCCGACAGGGCGGCAACCTTGGACGCCAGCGCCGACTTCTTGTTGGCGGCGGCGTTCTTGTGGATGACACCCTTCGAGACAGCCTTGTCGAGCTGACGGGAGGCGTCGCGAGCGGCCGTGGTGGCCTTCTCGACGTCACCGGCAGCGGCGGCCTCGCGGGCCTTGCGGATCGCGGTCTTGAGCGACGACTTGACGGCCTTGTTGCGCAGGCGCGCCTTCTCGTTGGTCTTGTTCCGCTTGATCTGGGACTTGATGTTCGCCACGAAAGAGCCTTTTCAGGTTCGTTGGATCTTCTTTGTGAGCCCCGCCGCTCGTGAGAGCACACGAGGCACAGCTGTCCACGGTAGCAGTCACTCTCCGACCGGCCCAAACCGGTCGCTGCCCCGCAGGCGTGGGACGATGGAGCCTACGTATCGATCCGACCGACGATCCGACCGACCCGACATCGACCCGAGACACGGCGTTCGGCGTCTCAAGAATCAGGACCCTGCGTGCCCGCGACTCCTTCCAACGTGCCCGAGCCGAGCCGTACCGACCCGGCGCTGATCCGCAATTTCTGCATCATCGCGCACATCGACCACGGCAAGTCGACCCTTGCCGACCGGATGCTCCAGCTGACCGGGGTGGTCGACCAGCGGCAGATGCGTGCTCAGTACCTCGACCGGATGGACATCGAGCGCGAGCGCGGCATCACCATCAAGTCCCAGGCGGTCCGGCTGCCCTGGGCGCCCACCGAGGGTGAGGACAAGGGGCTGACCCATGTCCTCAACATGATCGACACCCCGGGCCACGTGGACTTCACCTACGAGGTCTCCCGTTCGCTCGCCGCCTGCGAGGGCACGATCCTGCTGGTCGACGCCGCGCAGGGCATCGAGGCCCAGACGCTGGCCAACCTCTATCTCGCGATGGAGAACGACCTCACCATCGTCCCGGTGCTGAACAAGATCGACCTCCCGGCCGCCCAGCCGGAGAAGTTCTCCGAGGAGCTGGCCAACCTCATCGGCTGCCAGCCCGAGGACGTGCTCAAGGTCTCCGCCAAGACCGGCGTCGGCGTGGACGCGCTGCTCGACCGGGTCGTGCGCGACGTACCGGCCCCGGTCGGTGTCGCGGACGCCCCCGCCCGCGCGATGATCTTCGACTCGGTCTACGACTCGTACCGCGGTGTCGTCACCTACGTCCGTGTCGTCGACGGCCAGCTCAACAAGCGCGAGCGCATCCGGATGATGTCGACCGGCGCCACCCACGAGCTGCTGGAGATCGGGGTGTCCTCCCCGGAGATGACCCCGGCCGACGGCATCGGCGTGGGCGAGGTCGGCTACATCATCACGGGAGTGAAGGACGTCCGGCAGTCCAAGGTCGGTGACACGATCACCTCCCTGAGCAACGGGGCGACCGAGCCGCTGGGCGGCTACAAGGACCCCAAGCCGATGGTGTTCTCCGGGCTCTACCCGCTGGACGGCTCGGACTACCCGGACCTGCGCGAGGCGCTGGACAAGCTCCAGCTGAACGACGCCGCCCTGGTCTACGAGCCGGAGACCTCCGCCGCGCTCGGCTTCGGCTTCCGCGTCGGCTTCCTCGGCCTGCTCCACCTGGACGTGGTCCGCGAGCGGCTGGAGCGCGAGTTCGGGCTCGACCTGATCGCCACCGCCCCCAACGTGGTCTACCGCGTCGAGATGGAGGACGGCACCGAGCACATCGTCACCAACCCGAGCGAGTTCCCCGAGGGCAAGATCGACAAGGTGCACGAGCCGGTCGTCCGCGCCACGGTGCTGGCCCCGAGCGAGTTCATCGGCGCGATCATGGAGCTGTGCCAGGGCCGGCGCGGCACCCTGCTCGGCATGGACTACCTCTCCGAGGACCGGGTCGAGATCCGCTACACCCTGCCGCTCGCGGAGATCGTCTTCGACTTCTTCGACCAGCTGAAGTCCAAGACCCGGGGTTACGCCTCCCTCGACTACGAGCCCACCGGCGAGCAGACGGCCAACCTCGTCAAGGTCGACATCCTGCTGCACGGCGACAAGGTGGACGCGTTCTCCGCGGTCACGCACAAGGACAAGGCGTACGCGTACGGCGTACGGCTCGTCGCCAAACTGCAGAAGCTCATCCCCCGGCAGAACTTCGAAGTGCCGATCCAGGCGGCCATCGGCGCCCGGGTCATCGCCCGTGAGACCGTCCGCGCCATCCGCAAGGACGTCCTCGCCAAGTGCTACGGCGGCGACATCTCCCGTAAGCGGAAGCTGCTGGAGAAGCAGAAGGAAGGCAAGAAGCGGATGAAGATGGTCGGCAACGTGGAGGTGCCGCAGGACGCCTTCATCTCCGTCCTGTCGACCGACGAGTCCGCGGGGGAGGGGAAGGGCAAGAAGTAGCCCTCCTCCCACCCGGCCCCCGGCCCCCGTCCGCCGAACGGCGCGAAGGGCCCTCACCCCGCAGTACCGTGCGGCGTGAGGGCCCTTTCGTTATGAAAGCGGCGGCCCGTTGCCTCTTACGTGGGGCGCGCGTGCGCTCTACTCTGATCACGCATCGTTGGTTACTCGCCAGTTAAACAAGTCGAACAAGCAGGTTGCGCAGCAGGACAGCAGCAGTAGTCGCAGTATCAAAGAAGCCGGTCGTAGCAATGCCGCAGGCCCGGAGGACGTCGTGAGCGACACACAGACCTTGATCGATAATCGGCCGCCCTCCGTGGCGTCCCTCTTCATCGACCGCGTGGCGGCGACCCCGGACGGGGAGGCGTACCGCTATCCGGTGCCGTCGGCCTCGGGCGAGGGTCCCGACGACTGGAAGTCGCTGAGCTGGGCCCAGGCCTCGGAGCGGGTCTACGGGATCGCCGCCGGGCTGATCGCGCTCGGCGTGCAGCCGGAGGAGCGGGTCGCCCTCTCCTCGGCCACCCGGGTGGAGTGGATCCTCATCGACCTCGGGGTGATGTGCGCGGGCGCCGCGACCACGACGATCTACCCCTCCACGAACGCCGAGGAGTCCGCGTTCATCCTGGCCGACTCCGAGAGCCGGATCCTCATCGCGGAGGACGCCGAGCAGCTGGCCAAGGCTCGTGAGCGCCGTACCGAGCTGCCCGACCTCGCCCATGTCGTCGTCATCGACCCGGCCGGCGTCGAGCCCGCCGAGGGCGACCCCGAGGGGTGGATCATCACCCTCGCGGAGCTGGAGGCCCGGGGCAACGAACTGCTCGCCAAGACCCCGGACGCGGTCACCGAGCGGGTCGCCGCCATCACCGCCGACCAGCTCGCCACCCTCATCTACACCTCCGGCACCACCGGCCGGCCCAAGGGCGTACGGCTGCCGCACGACAACTGGTCGTACATGGCCAAGGCCACCGTCTCGACCGGCCTGATCACCGCCGACGACGTGCAGTACCTCTGGCTGCCGCTCGCCCACGTCTTCGGCAAGGTCCTCACCTCGGGCCAGATCGAGGTCGGACACGTCACCGCGATCGACGGCCGCATCGACAAGATCATCGAGAATCTGCCGGTCGTCCAGCCGACCTACATGGCCGCCGTCCCCCGGATCTTCGAGAAGGTCTACAACGGGGTCGCCTCCAAGGCCCGTGCGGGCGGTGGCGCCAAGTACAAGATCTTCCAGTGGGCGGCGGGGGTGGCCCGCGAGTACGCCAAGGTCTCCCAGGACAACTTCCGGCGCACCGGCAAGGCGTCCGTCCCCTTCGCGCTCGGCGCCAAGCACAAGGTCGCCGACGCGCTCGTCTACTCCAAGATCCGTGAGGCCTTCGGCGGCCGGCTGCGCGCCTGCGTCTCCGGTTCCGCCGCCCTCGCCCCGGACATCGGCTACTTCTTCGCGGGTGCCGGGGTGCACATCCTGGAGGGCTACGGCCTCACCGAGAGCAGTGCCGCCTCCTTCGTCAACCCGGGCGAGGCCTACCGCACCGGCACCGTCGGCAAGCCGCTCCCCGGCACCGAGGTGCGCATCGCGGACGACGGCGAGATCCTGCTGCGCGGCCCCGGCATCATGCAGGGCTACCACAAGCTTTCCGACAAGACCGACGAGGTCCTGGAGTCGGACGGCTGGTTCCACACCGGGGACATCGGCGAGCTGTCGGCCGACGGCTACCTGCGCATCACCGACCGCAAGAAGGACCTGATCAAGACATCGGGCGGCAAGTACGTCGCTCCGGCGGAGGTCGAGGGCCAGTTCAAGGCGGTCTGCCCGTTCGTCTCCAACATCCTGGTGCACGGCGCGGACCGTAACTTCTGCACCGCGCTCATCGCCCTCGACGAACCCACCATCCTCGGCTGGGCCGCTGAGAACGGCCTGGAGGGCAAGTCGTACGCGGAGGTGGTCGCCGCCCCGCAGACCGTCGAGCTGATCGACGGGTACGTCACGCGCCTCAACGAGGGCCTGCAGCGCTGGCAGACCATCAAGAAGTTCCGCCTCCTGCCGCGCGACCTGGACGTCGAGCACGGCGAGCTGACCCCCAGCCTGAAGCTGAAGCGGCCGGTCGTCGAGCGCGAGTACCGGGGGCTCATCGACGAGATGTACGCGGGCTCGCGAGAGGCCTGATGTACGCAGGCTCGCGCGAGGCTCAGCGGCTGCGCGCGTGAACCCGTCCGGGGGCTCGGCCCCGGACGGGGACGGCGGGGAGTGCGGACCCTCAGGGGCCCGGGCTCCCCGCCCGTTTGTCGTGGACGCGCTCGTTCTCCTGCGCTCCGGGCCCGGAGCGCAACCACGGGCCGCCGCCCGCAACCACGGGCCGCCGCCCGCCGCCCGCCGCCGCCTGCCGCAGCCCGCCGCCGCCCGCAGCCCGCCGCCGCCCGCAGCCCGCCGCCGACGCCTGCCGCCCGTCGTCGTCTCAGTCCTGGCGGGCCCTCAGGACCCCGGCGAGCACCACCACCAGCACTCCGGCGGCGGGGATCACCAGCAGACCGGTGCGCAGACCGGCCGCGTCGGCGACCTGGCCGACGATCGGCGGCGACAGCAGGAAGCCCAGGCGCATGAGCCAGGAGACGATCGTCAGGCCCGAGCCGGGCTTGAGGCCGGGCAACGCGTCGGCCTCGTGCATCGCCGCGGGTACGAGGGTCGCCACCCCGAAACCGGCCAGGGCGAAGCCCAGGACCGTGCCGGGCAGCGTCGGCACGGCCAGGGCGAGACCCATACCCGCTGCGGTGATCAGACCGCCGGCCCGGGCCACGGCACGCTGGCCGAAACGGTCGACGAGGCGGTCCCCGATGACGCGTCCGATGAACTGGGCGCCCACCAGAGCGATGAACCCCCAGGCGGCGAGAGCCGCGGAGGCGTCCAGGGCGTCGCTCAGATAGAGGGCGGCCCAGGAGCTTCCCGCGTCCTCCACGAGCGTCCCGGCCGTGGCGATCAGGACGAGGGCTGCCAGCACCACCCCGACGCGCGAAGTGCCGCGCGCCCCCGCTGCGGCGAGTCCTTCCGGGCCGGTCTTCTCCGCGCTCGTCCCTTCCGGGCCGGTCTCCTCCGGCTCGTTGTCCGGCCCCGGGAGACAGAAGCGCAGCGCGGCCCCGGCGGTGGCGACGAGGACGACGGCCGAGACCGCGAGGTGGACCCCGAGGGACAGGCCCAGCGCCATCGCCCCCGCCGCCATCAGCCCACCGGTGACCGCGCCGATGGACCAGACCGCGTGGAAGGAGTTGAGGATGGACCGCCCGTAGAGCCGCTGCACCCGAAGCCCGTGCGCGTTCTGCGCCACGTCCGTCAGCGCGTCCATGGCTCCGGCCAGGAACAGGGCGGTCGCGAACAGGGCGACCGACGGGGCCAGACCGGCGGCCAGGATCCCCGCACCCGTCAGCAGGGTCCCGAGAACCGCGACCCGCGCCGAGCCCATGCGGCGGATGAGCAGCCCCGCCGCGAGACCGGCCGTGATGGCCCCGGCCGGGAACGCGGCGACCGCGAGACCGTAGGCGCCGTTGCCGATCGCCAGATCCTCCTTGATCTGCGGATACCTCGGCAGCAGATTGGCGAACAGGGCCCCGTTCGTGAAGAACAGGACGGCTACGGCGGCCCGCGCGTGGCGTGCGGCGGGGAGAGGCCGTGTCTCGGTGTCGACGGTCATGCGGATGACCCTAGCTCCAGAGCGTACGAACGTACACTCATCCCGCGATGAATTCCGACCGATGGGTAGGTATCTCCTTCCGGGCGACGGTCAGGGGCCGGTGACCGCCCTGTGCCCGTCCGGTTAGGCTGGCCTTGCCTGGTGTGGCACCCGGCGGACGGAACAGGCAGAGGCGGGGCGCAGGTGAGAGACGGTGACCGGGCTCGGGCCCGGCGTGCGCCCGGGGTGAGGCGTCGTGGATAAGATCGCGCTCGCGGCCGGAGCCCTGTACGTCATCGTCCTGTTGCGGGCCGGCGGGACCTTCGCCGTCGGGTGGCTCGCCGGAGCCGGCGCCCGGCGCAGCAGGTTCGCCGCGCGGACCTCCTCGGCGAAGTTCCGGCGCGCCGAGCGGGCGATCCAGCGGTGGGGCGCGCCGGTGGTGGCCGTCTCCTTCCTGACGGTCGGGTTCCAGACCGCCGCCAACTTCCTCGCGGGCAGCATGCGTATGCCCCTGTCGCGCTACCTCCCGGCCCTGTTCGTGGGCGGAGCCGCCTGGGCGCTGATCTACGCGACCGCCGGCTTCGGCGTCCTCAAGGGGCTGGGGCGGCTCTTCGCCGAGCAGACGGCCCTCGGGGTGGCCGGCGTGGTGGCCCTCCTGCTCGCGGTGGGCGGAGTGGTGGTGTACCGCAGGCGGCGTGCGATGGCGGCTCCGTCCTCCGACAGCGGCTGAGCCCGGCGCCCGGCTCGGACGGAACGCGCCGACCGGCCGTGGGCCAGGGCCTAGCCTGACGCCATGACGACGATCTACGTGGTGGACGGTCGACGCATCCGTACGCTCGAAGACTTCTGGCTGGTCATGGGCGAGGCCGTCAACGGGCCCGGGGGCTACTTCGGCCGGGGCCTCGACAGTTTCGCCGACTGTCTGCGCGGCGGATTCGGTACGCCGGAGGACGATGACTTCGCCGTCGATTGGCACGACCACGTCGAGTCCGCGCGTGCGCTCGGGTATGCGGAAACCGTCCGGCACCTGGAGATTCGGCTGAGCCGCTGTCACCCGGCGAACCGCCCCTCCGTTGCCGAGGAACTTGCCGCGGCGCGCGACGGCGAGGGGCCGACCGTCTTCGACCGGCTGGTCGAGATCTTCGAGGACGAGGCCCCCGGCGTGCTGCGGCTCCGCTGAACACGGCCGGGACTTCCGGCGCGTGCCTGTCGCAACCCGTCCCGCGCGTTCGAATCTGCCCGATTTTCTGCTCACTTCCGTAACTCGGTGCTTACGGGTGCGGCCGGTCTGTCACTCTGTCGGTGTCGTCCGACCGTAGGAGCCGCCCCGTGGCGCCCGTTCCCTTGCAGCGGGACACCGTGCAGCGTCCCGGCACCACCCGTGCCGGGGGCGCGCGCGGCCCGCGTCCGGCCAGTCGCACCAGCCTGCCCGGGATACCGCTCGCCCCCTCCGCCGCCCGGCGGTTCGTGCGGGCCGCGCTCGCCGAGTGGGCCGGGCTCGGGGTGCCCGCCGCCGTGGGCTTCAGCGACCGGCTGGCCGACGACGCGGTGACCGTCACCAACGAGCTGGTCACCAACGCCGTCGTGCATGCGGGCACCACCGTCGACCTGGTCCTCAGGCTGGAGGAGGGGGGCGGTGACGAGCCGTCCGCCGCCCTCGTCCTGGAGGTCACCGATCACCACCCGGCCCGCCCGGTCAGCGGCGACGAACCGGAGCCCGGGCCGGAACCGGACGCGCCGGTCGCGGGGGAGCTGCCGGACCCCGCCGAATACGGGCGCGGCCTCCAGCTCGTCGCCACCCTCGCCGACTCCTGGGGCATCACCTACCGCACCGGCCTCAAGACCGTCTGGGCCCGCCTCCCCGTCGACGACTGGAGCGCCCCGCCGGCCCCGCCCGACGGGGAGGCCCTCCGCCGCGGCCTGCGCGCCGCCGAGATCCTCGCCCCCGCCGCCCGGCGCACCGAGCGCGACGACGCGGTCTGGGACAGCCGGGGCGCACCCGCCTTCCTCGCCGAGGCGTCCGACCTCCTCGCCGGGCAGCTCGACGAGGACCTGGTGGCCGCCATAGCGGGTCAGCTGCTGGTGCCCCGGCTCGCGGACTGGTGCGCGATCTGGCTGGAGACCGAGGGCGGCGGACCGGCCGCCGAACCCCGGCTGGCCCGGGTCTGGCACAGCGACGAGACCGGCACCGAGCCCCTGCGCACCGCCCTGGAACGGGCCCCGCTCTCCCTGCCCGCCGGGGCAGGCTCCGGGCCCGTCGCCGTGCCCTGGCCGCCCGTACGCCCCGGCCACCCGGCCGATCAGGCCGTGAGGCCCGGGGAGCACGGGGGCCCCGGGAAGCACGGGGAGCCCGGGAAACACGGGGAGCCCGGGAAGCACGGGGAGCCCGTGTTGGCCGGGAGCCCCGGGGAGGCCGGGAGCCCCGGGGGAGCATCGTCCCCGCACCCCGGCGGCCGGGACGGGGCCGCGCTCGCGTTCCGGATCACCGCGGGCGGCCGGGCGCTCGGGACCGTCCTCGTCGGCCGCGAGGGCGTCACCCGGGTGCCCGAGACCGTCGCCTCGCTGATCGAGGACTTCGTCCGCCGCCTCGGCCTCGCCGTCGGCGCCGCCCGCGCCTACACCCGGCAGGCCACCATCAGCCGGATCCTCCAGCGCGGCCTGCTTCCCAGCAAGGTCGCGGACATCCCCGGCGTCACCAGCTCCCTCGTCTACGAACCGAGCGACGACGGCGTGGTCGGCGGTGACTTCTACGACATCTTCCCGTGCCCCGGCGACCGCTGGTGCTTCGTCCTCGGCGACGTCCAGGGCTCCGGTCCCGAGGCCGCCGTCGTCACCGGCCTCGCCCGCCCCTGGCTCCGGCTCCTCTCCCGGGAGGGCTTCGGCGTCGGAGAGGTCCTGGACCGGCTGAACCGGCTGCTCCTCGACGACGCCATGGAGGCCGCCGAGGCCGCCGCCCTGATGGTCGCCGCCGCCGGGGGCCAGCAGCTCCACGACGGCACCCAGTCGCGGTTCCTCTCCCTGCTGTACGGAGAGGTCGTGCCGCTCCCCGACGGCGGGGTCCGCTGCACGGTGGCCAGCGCCGGGCACCCGCTGCCCCTGCTGCTGCGCCCCGACGGCTCCGTACGCCCGGCCGCCGAGCCCCAGGTGCTGCTGGGTGTCGTGGAGGACGTGGCGTACGAGAGCCAGGTCTTCGACCTCGCGCCCGGCGACACCCTGCTCTGCGTCACCGACGGGGTGACCGAGCGGCGGTCGGGCCCGCTCATGTTCGACGACGGGGACGGGCTGGCCCGGGTGCTCGCCGGGTGCGCCGGGCTGCCCGCCGAGGCCACCGCCGAGAAGATCCGGCGCGCGGTCCACGCGTTCGCCGAGCAGCCCCCGGACGACGACGTGGCCCTGCTGGTCCTGCACGCGGACTGACGCGGACCGGGCGGACCGACGCGGGACCGGGCGGACCGACGCGGACCGGGCGGACCGACGCGGACCGGGCGGACCGACGGGTCCCGAGTCCGCCGGGACCGGGCCCCGAGTCCGCCCGGACCGGCCCTGAGTCCGCCCGGTCCGTGAAGCTCCCGCGGCGAGCGACAATGGTCCGTATGCCTTCCGTACTGCCCGATGGTGAGCCCGTGCCCGACGACGGGGCGCTGCCCCGCCATGCCCTGGAAGGCGCAGCCGACCGCCCGCTCGGCTTCTACCTGCACGTTCCGTACTGCGCCACCCGCTGCGGCTACTGCGACTTCAACACCTACACCGCCACCGAGCTGCGCGGCTCCGGCGGGGCACTGGCCTCCCGCGACAACTACGCCGTCCACCTGATCGAGGAGGTCCGCCAGGCCCGCAAGATCCTCGGCGACGACCCGCGCCCGGTCCGTACGGTCTTCGTCGGCGGCGGGACCCCGACCCTGCTGCCCGCCGCCGACCTCGTCCGGATGCTCGCCGCGATCCGCGACGAGTTCGGGCTCGCGGACGACGCGGAGATCACCACCGAGGCCAACCCCGAGTCCGTCGACCCGGCCTACCTCGAAGCCCTGCGCGAGGGCGGCTTCAACCGGGTCTCCTTCGGGATGCAGAGCGCCAAGCAGCACGTCCTGAAGATCCTCGACCGCACGCACACCCCCGGCCGCCCCGAGGCATGCGTCGCCGAGGCCCGCGCTGCGGGCTTCGACCACGTCAACCTCGACCTGATCTACGGCACCCCCGGCGAGTCCGACGACGACTGGCGGGCCACCCTGGACGCCGCGATCGGCGCGGGCCCCGACCATGTGTCGGCGTACGCCCTGATCGTCGAGGAGGGCACCCAGCTCGCCCGCCGCATCCGGCGCGGCGAGATCCCCATGACCGACGACGACGCCCACGCCGACCGCTACCTCATCGCGGACGAGACCTTCGCCGCCGCCGGGTTCCACTGGTACGAGGTCTCCAACTGGGCCACCACCGAAGCCGGCCGCTGCCTGCACAACGAGCTGTACTGGCGCGGCGCCGACTGGTGGGGCGCGGGCCCCGGCGCCCACAGCCACGTCGGCGGCGTGCGCTGGTGGAACGTGAAGCACCCCGGCGCGTACGCCCAGGCGCTCGCCGAGGGCCGCTCGCCCGGCGCGGGCCGCGAGATCCTCGCCGAGGAGGACCGGCGGGTCGAGCGCATCCTGCTGGAGCTGCGGCTGCGCGAGGGCTGCCCGCTGGACCTGCTCAAACCCGACGGCCTCGCCGCCTCCCGGCGCGCCCTGGCCGACGGGCTGCTGGAGCCGGAGCCGTACGCCGAGGGCCGCGCGGTCCTCACCCTGCGCGGGCGGCTCCTCGCCGACGCCGTCGTCCGCGACCTGGTCGACTGAGGCGGCCCCGGAGCCCCGCCCTCACGGCTTGCAGTCCCTCGCCGTCAGCGGCGGGGCCACCCCGGCCGGCTTGCCGCACACCAACGTCCGCTCCGCGCTCGGCCCCGGCCGGACCACCTTGACGATGTTCAGGCCGTGCACATTGTCCGAGACCGAGGACCGCGCCCGGTTGAACGAGATCGTCCCCGTCGGCATGTTGTTCAGGTCCACCGTGTGCAGCGTCGCCCACGTCTCCGCCGCGCTCCGCCGCCTGTCGCCGCGCGCCGCCGCGTCGTACAGGGCGGCCGTGGCGCTGTAGGAGATCACCGTCTGCCCGCTCGCGAACAGATCGTCCTCGTACGCCGGACGCCCCGAGACCAGCGCGGTCACCTCGCCCTCCGGGTGCAGCCGCCGCAGCGTGCGGTACGCGTCCCCGTAGAAGCCGAGGTTCTTCCCCCGGTCCAGCGGGGCCAGCGAGGAGTGGTACAGGGTGACGTTGGCCGCGATGGACGTGGAGTCGTCGAATGTCCCCTTCGTCAGATCGTCGCCGGTGAACACCGTCATCCGCCGGTCCGAGCACCCGGTGGTCTCCGACAGACCCCGCATCAGCGTCGGTACGTCCTCGACCCGCCCCGCGAAGTACAGCGCGTCGGGGACCCGCTCCGCCCGGCAGATGGTCGTCAGGGGAGTGTTCAGGCTCGCCCCGCCCGCCAGGTCGTACGTCACGTCCTTCCCCGGTCCGAAACCCGCGTCCTGGAGCATCTTGCGGCCCGCGTCCCGCTGCTCGGCCGTGTACCGGTCCAGGTCCCCGTTGCTGTCCTCGCGCGAGAGCACGATCGCGTGCGGACGGTCGAGGCCCTTCGCGATCTGCCGGGCCACCAGACCCAGCGCGTGTGTCTGCTCCTCGTCCGTCGCCGCGAGACCGAAGTAGTTCGGGTACTCACGGGGCAGGTCGCTGCTGGAGTTCGTCGTGTTCACCAGCGGCAGCCCGGCCTCCCGGAGCAGCTTCGTCGCCCGCTCGCTCTCCTGGGTGTTGCGGCCGAGACCGACCACCCCCACCACCGTCGGATCCCGCCGGGCCACCTCGATGATCTTCCGTACGGCGGTGAGCTGCCGCAGCATGTCCTCACCGCCGTTGGCCGTCAGCACCCGCAGCTTCACCGACCGGCGCACCGTCTTGTTGACCGCCCGCTGCTGGAGGTAGACCCCGGTCAGCTCCTCCAGCCCCTTGCGGGTCGCCTCCGGGTCCTTGCCCGTGGCGGTGAGCGGACCGGCGTACACGACCGTCACATACGCGTCGCCCTCCTCGATGTCGTCGTTCTCCTCGCGGATCGCCTGCTCGATCCGCTCGAACGTGATGCCCTTGCCCGCCCCGTTCAGCTCCAGGTCGTTGCCCTTCGCGAAGAGCACCTCGGGCGCGGTCGCCACGCCGACGCACTCCCGGTCGCCGTCCGGCCCCTGCCAGATCGCGTCCGTGTTCCGGTCGGTCAGCGGCCCGTGGCAGTAGGTGTCCCGCCAGTGCCCCGCCCACAGGAACGCCCCCAGCAGCGAGCCCACGACGGCCACGGCGATCGTCGCCCGCGACATCACCCACCACGCCCAGGTCCGCCGCACCCGGTGGGTGACGAGCTGGGCGTGCGCGTGTTCATGGGTCAGCTTCTCCGTGGACAGCGGCAGCAGCAGCACCCACGCCAGGGTCGCCGCCGCCACCGGCGACTGGCCGAGGCTCAGATCGTCCACCCAGCGCTCGTAACGGGCCCGCGCCCCGGACGAACCGGTCGGTGTCCCCGGACCCGGGCGCTCCGGCGGCAGCGGCGGGGTGTGCCGCATGATCTCGGAGGCCGGCAGCGAGGCGAGCAGCAGCAGCGGATCGACCTCACTGCGCCGCGACCGTACGTTGTTGATCGCGTTGATCAGCAGGATGCCGCCGTTGTCCTGCGTGGCCCGGGGCAGGAACACCACCGGCGGGACCGTGCGCTTGCTGCGCCGCCAGTCCAGCGAGTGCGGGCGGTAGTTGTGCCGCAGATCCTCCAGCAGCGCCTGCACCCGCAGCTCCAGATGGAACTGGCGCGCGTGCTGGTCGCCCGCCCCCGCGTCCGCCACCCGCTCCGCGACCGCCGCCGCCCGCGCCCGGATCACCCGCCACGAACCGCTCGGCGAGAACCACGACCAGCCGTCCGACGGATAGCCCGTGCTGGAGGCGGCCAGCGAGGAGGTGGTGGCGAACCAGCGACTGGCCCGGCGCAGCCACAGCAGCGGCGGCGCGGCCCGGCTCGCCACGCCCACCACGGCGAGCCCGATCAGCGCGGCCGTCGCCACCAGGGCCGTCAGCAGCCAGTCGATCTCCCCGAGCAACACGCTGAGCAGCGCGATGAACAGCGCCCCGACGAACGTCTCGGGCCGCACCGACTGCCGCATCGCGTCCCACCTGGTGCCCCCGCGCGGCCGGCCCGACCGCCAGCGCAACCGGCTCAGCTGCTCCAGGATCCTTTCCTCGCGGACCTCGGAGGTGTTCCCGTCGGACTGCTCTACCACCGTCGCCGTGGCCTGCTCGATCGCCCCGAGCAGCCGGGAGCGCGGAAAGGAGAAGTTCTTGTACTGGGTGTTCTCCCGGGTCTCCCACGGCTTCTCGGAGAGCGTGCGCACCATGTCGAGCGCCGCCTCGTACGGGGTCGCCCCCGCACCGTCCAGCAGCCGCACCGGCACCCGGCGCAACTCATTGGCCCGGTGCACCTGATGCACCAGCTGCTCCACCCGCGCGTCGATCTCCGGCCCGGCCCCGGCGTCCGCCGCCTGCGCCACCACGAGCGGCATCACCGGGCGGTTGACCCGGTACCGGTCGATCAGCTGCTGCATCAGGTGGAAGACGGCCGAGGCCGCCTCGTTGTCCGCACTGTCCCGCCAGACCTCGCGCGCCATCGCCTGTGCCCTTCCCCCGTGAATCGCCGGCCCGTTCGCACCCTCGGTAACCCTCAATAACCGATGGTGCGTGTGGGACGCAGGCATTCATAGAGATCGGTACGTGATCGTCCGGCGCGGGGCGGTCTCAGCCCGGGAACATCAGTCCGGAAGGGTGACGAAGTCGATCAATTCCTCCACCCGGCCCAGCAGTTGGGGTTCCAGGTCCTTGTAGCTCCGGACCTTGGACAGAATGTGCTGCCAGGCCGCCCCGGTGTTCTCCGGCCATCCCAGCGCCCGGCACACTCCCGTCTTCCAGTCCTGGCCCCTCGGCACCACCGGCCAGGCGTCGATCCCCACCGAGGACGGCTTCACCGCCTCCCACACGTCGATGTACGGGTGCCCCACCACCAGCACATGGTCACCGGTCACCCGCTCCGCGATCCGGGACTCCTTGGAGCCGGGCACCAGATGGTCCACCAGCACCCCGAGCCGGGCGTCCGGCCCCGGCCCGAACTCCCCGACGATCGCCGGAAGGTCGTCGACGCCCTCCAGGTACTCCACGACGACGCCCTCGATGCGCAGGTCGTCGCCCCAGACCCGCTCCACCAGCTCCGCGTCGTGCCGGCCCTCCACATAGATCCGCCCGGCCCGCGCCACCCGGGCCCGCGCACCGGGCACCGCCACCGAGCCGGAGGCCGTACGCGTGGGACGCACGGGGCCGCCGGGGCCCGGGCGCACCAGCGTGACGACCTTGCCCTCCAGCAGGAAGCCGCGCGGCTCCATCGGGAACACCCGGTGCTTGCCGAACCGGTCCTCCAGGGTCACCGTCGGCCCCTGGGCGGTCTTCTCGCAGCGGATCACCGCCCCGCAGAAGCCGGTGGCGACCTCCTCCACGACCAGATCGGGTTCGGCGGGCACCTCGGGCACGGGGGCGGACCGCTTCCACGGCGGGGTCAGGTCCGGCTGGTAGCTGCGCATGGCCCGACGATAATCGGCGCGCCGCCGTGAAGAACCTCACGCCGCCGGGAAGATCCCCAGGCCGTCGCGAAGACCCTCACGCCGTCGCGAACCGTTCCGCCAGCGCCGCCCGATGCTTCCGGACGAACGCCGCGTCCACCACCGCCCCGTGCCCCGGTACGTACAGCGCGTCCTCGCCGCCCAGCTCCAGCAGCCGGTCCAGCGCGGCCGGCCAGCGCGCGGGCACCGCGTCCGGGCCGGCCTGCGGCTCGCCCGACTCCTCGACCAGATCGCCGCAGAGCACCACCGGAGGCTCACCGCCGGATCCCGGCACCACCACCGCGAGGTCATGGCTGCTGTGGGCGGGGCCCAGATCGGCCAGCAGCACCCGGCGGCCGCCACCCAGATCGAGCGCCTGCTCCCCGTGCACCTCGTGGCGCGGGGCCACCAGCGTGTCCGCCGACCGGGCCGCCTCGTCCTCGGAGACGCCGTGGCGCACCGCGTCGCCGTACAGCCCCTGCGCCCCGTCCCGCAGCAACGCGGTCAGACCCGCCGAGCCGTACACCCGCACCCCCGCGAACGCCGCCGTGCCCAGCACATGATCGAAATGGGGGTGGCTCAGTGCGATATGCGTCACCCTGCGGCCGAGCAGCGCCTCCGCCTGCCGCCGCAGCTCGACGCCCTCGCGCAGCGTCGAACCCGTGTCGTACAGCAGCACCCCGGCCGCACCGGCGACCAGCGCGACGGTGGCGTCCCAGCCCGGGAGCCGCCGCCGGCCCGCACCGTTGCCCAACCGCTCCCACCCGAAGTCTTCCCAAGCGACGTCCATACCAGGACGCTATCGGCAACGACCTGCGCGGCCCCGTGGTGGGGCGGCCGGTCGCCCTTGCCCAGGCCCCACCCCACCCCCGTACACTGACGACGGGATTGCTGGCACTCGTACGCACCGAGTGCCAGTCGCAGACCGGAGACATACAGCTGGAGGTGTGCGCGATGCTGAGCGAACGCAGACTCGAAGTGCTGCGCGCCATCGTCCAGGACTACGTCGGCACCGAGGAGCCCGTCGGCTCCAAGGCGCTGACCGAGCGGCACCGGCTGGGGGTCTCCCCGGCCACCGTCCGCAACGACATGGCGGTGCTGGAGGACGAGGGATTCATCGCCCAGCCGCACACGAGTGCGGGGCGCATCCCCACCGACAAGGGGTACCGCCTCTTCGTCGACAAGCTCGCGGGCGTCAAGCCGCTGTCCTCACCCGAGCGCCGGGCCATCCAGAACTTCCTCGACGGCGCGGTCGACCTCGACGACGTGGTCGGCCGGACGGTGCGGCTGCTCGCGCAGCTCACCCGGCAGGTCGCCGTCGTGCAGTACCCCTCGCTGACCCGCTCGACGGTGCGGCACGTGGAGCTGCTCTCGCTCGCCCCCGCCCGGCTGATGCTCGTCCTGATCACGGACACCGGCCGGGTCGAACAGCGTATGATCGACTGCCCTGCGCCGTTCGGTGAGACATCGCTCGCGGATCTGCGGGCCCGGCTCAACAGCCGGGTCGTCGGACGCCGCTTCGCGGATGTCCCGCGCCTGGTGCAGGAGCTGCCGGAATCCTTCGACAGCGAGGACCGGGGGACGGTTTCCACGGTTCTTTCCACCCTCCTCGAAACCCTGGTCGAGGAGACGGAGGAGCGGCTGATGATCGGCGGCACCTCCAACCTCACCCGCTTCGGACACGACTTCCCGGTGATGATCCGGCCGGTGCTGGAAGCACTGGAGGAGCAGGTCGTCCTGCTGAAGCTGCTCGGTGAGGCCACGGACTCCGGCATGACCGTACGGATCGGGCACGAGAACGCCCACGAGGGGCTCAACTCCACGTCCGTCGTCGCGGTCGGCTACGGTTCGGGCGACGAGGCAGTCGCCAAACTCGGCGTGGTCGGACCGACCCGCATGGACTACCCCGGAACGATGGGAGCGGTACGCGCAGTGGCACGTTACGTCGGACAGATCCTGGCGGAGTCGTAAGTGGCCACGGACTACTACGCCGTACTCGGCGTGCGCCGCGACGCATCTCAGGACGAGATCAAGAAGGCATTCCGTCGGCTCGCCCGCGAGCTGCACCCGGATGTCAACCCGGACCCGAAGACCCAGGAGCGGTTCAAGGAGATCAACGCCGCCTACGAGGTGCTCTCGGACCCGCAGAAGAAGCAGGTCTACGACCTCGGCGGCGACCCGCTCTCCGCGAACGGCGGAGGCGGCGGCGGTGCGGGCGGTTTCGGAGCCGGCGGCTTCGGCAACTTCTCCGACATCATGGACGCCTTCTTCGGCAACGCCGCCCAGCGCGGGCCCCGTTCGCGGACCCGGCGCGGCCAGGACGCCATGATCCGGCTGGAGATCGACCTCAACGAGGCGGCCTTCGGCACCACCAAGGACATCCAGGTCGACACGGCCGTCGTCTGCAACACGTGCAGCGGCGAGGGCGCGGCCCCCGGCACCTCCGCCCAGACCTGTGACATGTGTCGCGGACGCGGCGAGGTCTCGCAGGTCACCCGGTCCTTCCTGGGCCAGGTCATGACCTCGCGCCCCTGCCCGCAGTGCCAGGGCTTCGGCACCGTCGTGCCGACCCCGTGCCCGGAGTGCGCCGGTGACGGCCGCATCCGCTCGCGGCGCACGCTCACGGTCAAGATCCCCGCGGGCGTCGACAACGGCACCCGGATCCAGCTCGCCGGAGAGGGCGAGGTCGGCCCCGGCGGCGGTCCGCCCGGCGACCTGTACGTCGAGATCCACGAGCTGCCGCACTCCGTCTTCCAGCGGCGCGGCGACGATCTGCACTGCACGGTCACCATCCCCATGACGGCCGCGGCCCTCGGCACCAAGTGCCCGCTGGAGACGCTGGACGGCCTGGAGGAGATCGACATCCGGCCCGGCACCCAGTCCGGCCAGTCCGTGCCCCTGCACGGGCGCGGGATCACGCATCTGCGCGGGGGCGGCCGGGGCGACCTGATCGTCCACGTCGAGGTGATCACCCCGTCCAAGCTCGACCCCGAGCAGGAGCGGCTGCTGCGGGAGCTGGCCAAGCTGCGCGGCGAGGAACGGCCCCTGGGTCAATTCCAGCCAGGTCAGCAGGGCCTCTTCTCCCGTCTGAAGGACGCGTTCAACGGCCGCTGAACCGCTTTTGGCCTTTCACCGCACCGCCCGCCGGTTCTCCACCGGCGGGCGGTGCGGCGTTCGGCGGGAGAACCGGTCAGGCCGTCGGCTGGCTGATTCGGCCCCGTGCACGGGACGTGGCACGATGCGCACATGTCCTCCGAGTTGACCGATCTCTGCCGGTATCCGATCGTGCAGGCCCCCATGGCGGGCGGTGCGTCCGGACCCCAGCTCGCCGCGGCCGTCGCCGAGGCCGGCGGGCTCGGATTCCTGGCCGCCGGGTACAAAACGGCGGACGGGATGTACAACGAGATCAAACAGCTCCGGCGGCTCACCGCCGGCCCGTTCGGCGTCAACCTCTTCATGCCGCAGCCCGCACTCGCCGATCCCAGTGCCGTCGAGGTCTACCGCCACCAGCTCGCCGGCGAGGCCGCCTGGTACGAGACCCCGCTCGGCGACCCGGACAGCAGCGGCGACGACGGCTACGAGGCGAAGGTCGCGATCCTGCTGGACGATCCGGTCCCGGTCGTGTCCTTCACCTTCGGCTGCCCCACCCGCGACACCCTGGACGCCTTCGCCCGCGCGGGGACGCACACCATCGTCACGGTCACCTCCGCCGAGGAGGCCCAGAGCGCCCAGTGGGCGGGTGCCGACACCGTCTGCGTCCAGGGCGTCGAGGCGGGCGGCCACCAGTCCACCCACCGCGACGACCCGCAGCTCGACCAGACCGGCACCGGGCTGCTCTCCCTCCTCGCCCAGGTCCGCGAGACCGTGCAGATCCCGGTCGTCGCCACCGGCGGCCTGATGCGCGGTGCCCAGATCGCCGCCGTCCTCGCGGCGGGCGCGGACGCCGCCCAGCTCGGCACCGCCTTCCTGGTCTGCCCCGAGTCCGGCGCGCACCTGCTGCACAAGCAGGCCCTGACCAACCCCCTGTTCGTCCGCACCGAGCTGACCCGCGCCTTCTCCGGGCGGCCCGCCCGCGGCCTGGTCAACCGCTTCATCCGCGAACACGGCCCGTACGCCCCCGCCGCCTACCCCCAGGTCCACTACGTCACCAGCGGGCTGCGCCGGGCCGCCGCCAAGGCCGGGGACGCCCAGGGCATGGCCCTGTGGGCCGGACAGGGCCACCGGATGGCCCGCGAACTGCCCGCGGGCGAGCTGATCGAGCTGCTCGCCGCCGAACTGGAGGCCGCCCGGGCGGCCCTGAGCATGAGGAGCCCCCGGTGACCGCACCGGTCTTCGTCGTCGAACGGATGCCCACCGGGCCGGAGTTCGTCCTGGACGGCCCCGAAGGACGGCACGCCGTCTCCGTCAAGCGCCTCCAGCCCGGCGAGGACGTCGTCCTCACCGACGGACTCGGCCACTGGGCCGAGGGCGTGGTCCGCGCCGCCGAGGGCAAGGACCGGCTGACGGTCGCCTTCCCCGCGGGCGTCCAGGAGGAGCCGCGGCCCACGCCCCGGATCACCGTCGTCCAGGCGCTCCCCAAGGGCGACCGGGGCGAGCTGGCCGTCGAGACGATGACCGAGACCGGCGTCGACGCGATCGTCCCCTGGCAGGCCGCCCGCTGCATCACGCAGTGGAAGGGCGACCGGGGCGCGAAGGCCCTGACGAAGTGGCGCAGCACGGCCCGCGAGGCGGGCAAGCAGTCCCGCCGGGTGCGCTTCCCCGAGGTGGCCGACGCCATGACGACCAAGCAGGTCGCGGCCCTGCTCGCCGAAGCCGACTTCGCGGGCGTCCTCCACGAGGACCGCGACCACGACAGCACCCCGCTCGCCACCGCCGGACTCCCGGCCGAGGGCTCGATCGTGCTCGTCGTCGGCCCCGAGGGCGGCGTCTCCCCGCAGGAACTGGCCGCCTTCGCCGAGGCGGGCGCCCGCCCCTACCGGCTCGGCCGCAGCGTGCTGCGTACGTCCACGGCGGGAACGGCCGCGACGGCTTTGCTGCTGGGACGCACCGGCCGCTGGGGCTGAGCCGCTGCCGTCCGGCCGCCCTTCGGGCGACGACGGGAATTTGACGACAGGCCCTAGCATGAGCCGTACTGATCATCAGCGAATGAGGAGGCCCGGCGCCATGGCGGGAGAGCCGCAGACCGACTGCCTGTTCTGCAAGATCGTCTCGGGAGACATCCCGGCGACCATCGTCCGCGAGAGCGCGACCACCGTCGCCTTCCGCGACATCAACCCGCAGGCCCCGACCCACGTCCTGGTCATCCCCAAGGTCCACTACCCGGACGCCGCCTCCCTCGCCGCCGCCGAACCGCAGATCGCCGCCGACGTGCTGACCGAGGCCGGAGCGGTCGCCGCGGACGAGAAGATCGACTCCACCGGCTACCGGACCATCTTCAACACCGGCTCCGGCGCGGGCCAGACCGTCTTCCACGCGCACGCCCACGTCCTGGGCGGCCGCGGCCTCCAGTGGCCCCCCGGATAAACCTTCTTCCCGTAGAGCACAGCGCAGGAGCGTTTCCCCATGTCCGTACGCGAGCTGGTGGTGCTCGGCACCGCCAGCCAGGTCCCCACCCGCCACCGCAACCACAACGGCTATCTGCTGCGCTGGGACGGCGAGGGCATCCTCTTCGACCCCGGTGAGGGCACCCAGCGCCAGATGCTGCGGGCCGGGGTCGCCGCGCACGACATCCACCGGATCTGCGTCACCCACTTCCACGGCGACCACTCCCTCGGGCTCGCCGGGGTGATCCAGCGCATCAACCTCGACCAGGTGCCGCACCCGGTGACCGCCCACTACCCGGCGAGCGGGCAGCACTTCTTCGACCGGCTGCGGTACGCCACCGCCTACCGCGAGACCGTCGAGCTGGACCGGGTGCCGGTCGCCGGGGGCGGCGGAATCCTCGCCACCACCGCCGCGTACACCCTGGACAGCGAGAAGCTCTCGCACCCCGTCGAGTCGTACGGCTACCGCCTCACCGAGCCCGACACCCGCCGCATGCTGCCCGCCCTGCTCAAGGAGCACGGCATCGCCGGACCCGACGTGGGCCGCCTCCAGCGCGCGGGCTCCCTCGGCGGCGTCACCCTGGAGCAGGTCTCCGAGCACCGGCGCGGGCAGCGGTTCGCGTTCGTCATGGACACCCGCCTCTGCGACGGGGTGTACGCGCTCGCCGAGGGCTGCGACATGCTCGTCATCGAGTCGACCTTCCTCGACGAGGACGAGAAGCTGGCCGTCGACCACGGCCACCTGACCGCCGGACAGGCCGCCCGGGTCGCGAAGGAGGCGGGCGTCCGCCACCTCGTACTGACCCACTTCTCCCAGCGCTACAACGACCCGGAGCTCTTCGAGACCCAGGCCCGCGCCGCCGGCTTCGACGGCGAACTCACCGTCGCCCAGGACCTCATCCGCGTCCCGGTCCCCACCCGGCACCACTGACCCCACCAGCACCACCGCTGAGAACCCCCACCCCCGTCTGCGAGACACCGTGCACCTCCCCAAGGCAGAACTCCACCTCCACATCGAAGGCACCCTCGAACCCGAACTGGCCTTCGCCCTCGCGGAACGCAACGGGGTGGCCCTGCCGTACGCCACCACCGACGAACTGCGCGCCGCCTACGAGTTCGACGACCTCCAGTCCTTCCTGGACCTCTACTACGCGCTGATGGCCGTCCTGCGCACCGAGGACGACTTCACCGAACTCGCCGACGCCTACCTCGCCCGCGCCGCCGCCCAGGGGGTCCGGCACGCCGAGATCTTCTTCGACCCGCAGGCCCACACCGCCCGGGGCGTCCCCATCGGCACGGTCATCGAAGGGCTCGGCCGCGCCCTGGAGCGCAGCGAGGAGACCCATGGCGTCTCCACCCAGCTCATCCTGTGTTTCCTGCGCGACCTGTCCGCCGAATCGGCCCTCGGCACCCTCGACGCCGCCAAGCCCTATCTGCACCGGATCAGCGCCATCGGCCTGGACTCCGCCGAGGTCGGCCACCCGCCCGCCAAGTTCCGCGCGGTGTACGAGGCGGCCACCGCGCTCGGCCTGCGCAAGGTGGCCCACGCGGGGGAGGAGGGCCCGCCGGAGTACATCCGGGAGGCCCTGGACATCCTCGGCGTCGAGCGCGTCGACCACGGGCTGCGCTGCATGGAGGACCCGGAGCTGGTGGCGCGCCTGGTCGCCGACCGGGTGCCGCTCACGCTCTGCCCGCTCTCCAACGTGAGGCTGCGGACGGTCGACAGGCTCGCCGACCACCCGCTGCCCGCGATGCTCGCCGCCGGACTGCACTGCACCGTCAACTCCGACGACCCCGCCTACTTCGGCGGGTACGCCGGAGACAACTTCGACGCCGTCCGCGACGCGCTCGCCCTGGGCCCGGAGCAACTGCGCACCCTGGCCCGCAACTCCTTCGAGGCGGCCTTCCTCGACCACGACGAGGAGCGCCGGGCGCGCTACCTGTCCGAGGTCGAGGCGTACGCGTTCGACTGACCGGAACCACCGTCCGGACCGGCCGTCCGGATCGCGCTGCGCACCAGCCGCCTGCGCCGTATGCGCAGTTCCGTGACGGCCTGCTCCGGTGAGCCGAGCTTCGGCACCGCGCCGGACAGACCGCCGCCGGTCGTGGCGGCGAGCAGCGCGGCCGGGGCGCCACCGCGACGCCGTACCGAACCGGGCACCAGCGGACGGCCACCGGTGTGCAGCGCCACGGCGGTCACCGGGGCGGCGACCAGCAGGGTGGCCGCCCCCAGGATCAGCCCCATCGCCGGATAGCCGGCTTCCTCGGAGAGCACGCTCCCCAGCAGCGGGCCGCAGGCCACCCCCACCGAGGAGGCCGAGCCCGCCAGCACCGCCCACCGGCCGCGTACGTCCAGGGAGGCGGCCAGACCGATCAGGTAGGAGAGGACCACCGGATAGACGGTGTTCCACATGATCTCGCCGGTCGCGAACGAGCCGAGGTCCCGGGCCGAGGAGCTGAGCACGATGCTCGCGGCGATGACCACGGTGCCGAGCCCGATCGGCACCGCCCGGCCGAGCCGGGCGCCGAGCAGCCCGGCGCCCGTCACCCCGAGCAGCCCCGCACCGAGCGCGGCGGCGAACACCGCGCCGACGGTGACCTCGGACAGCCCCGCCTGGTCGAGGCCGATGCGGCTGCTCACGCCCCACAGCGCGTTCTGCGCCATGGACCAGATGAGCATGCCGCCCGCCAGGACGAGCCCGGAGCGGCGGTGCGGCAGCCGGCCGGTGACCGGGGAGCTGGTCTCCTCCGCCGTCCGGACGCCGTCGAGCCGGGCGGTCGCGGGCCAGACGAGCAGGGCGACCAGGGCGATCGCGGCGAACGGGAGCCGGTGGCCGCCGCCGAGGTGAGGGATCGTCAGGTAGAGGACGCCTGCGGTGGCGGAGACGGTGAGCAGGCCGAGCGAGGACGTCCGGTGCGGGTCGCGCCGGGCGGCGATCCCGGACGCCGCGACCGCCGTCGCCGTGCCCGAGCCGAAGCCGCCGACCGTCACACCGAGCACCACCAGCGGTACGGACCCGGTGAGCGCGGCACAGCCGTAGCCGACGGCGGCCAGCACCAGTCCGGCGCGGGCGGGGGTACGGGCCCCGAACCGCTCGACCCGGCCCGCCAGGGCGAAGCCGGCGCCGGCCGAGCTGAGGAGCAGGGCGCTGCCGACCAGACCGGCCTGGGCGGGGCTCAGCCCGAGATGGGCGCTCAGCCGGCCGACGACGGTGGGCAGCAGATAGGAGGCGAGGTAACCGGCGGTGAACACGGCCACCAGGGGCCACGCGGCACCAGGGCGCGAGGACATGGGCGTTCCTGAAGACATGCCTGAGCAGGCGGGGGGAGGGGAAAGGGGTACGGCGAAAGGGCAAGGCGGTACTGCGGCAGGGCAAGGGGGTGCTGCGCAAGGGCGAGAGGGGGTGAGGCAGGAAGGGGTACTGCGAGAAGGCATGGGGGTGCTGCGGGAGATATGGCGCTATGCCAGGAGATCGCGGCTCTCGTCGGACAACGTCCCCGAAGGTGCTCGCGGGGCAATTTGTATCAAGCGCTTCCGGCTCCCCGAAAGCCGCCCTGATGTGATCTAGGTCACTTATGCGTTTATGCAATCGAACCCCGGGTAATAGCGCATGTTTATGCAGGTCAGGCGTGCTGCGAACACATGGGCGCGGACACTGCGTTCCCCTCCGCCGATCGGGCAGACTGACCGCACCTCACACGGTCCGGATCCCGCCACGATCCGCCGCACGACCCCGGGAGCGCACGGTGAGCACAGACACTCCGGGCATCGACCCGCTGGAGGCGCTGCGCGCCCCGCGCGACCCCGCCTGCGACGTCTTCCTGACGGGCCCGGTCTTCCTCGACATCATCTTCACGGGCCTCGACAGCGCCCCCGTGCGCGGCACCGAGTCCTGGGCCCGGGGGATGGGCTCCAGCCCCGGCGGCGTCGCCAACATGGCCACCGCCCTCGCCCGCCTGGGCCTGCGCACCTCCCTCGCCGCCGCCTTCGGGGACGACCACTACGGGGAGTACTGCTGGGACGCGCTGGAGCAGGGGGAGGGCATCGACCTGTCCATGTCGCACACCGTCCCCGGCTGGCACTCCCCGGTCACCGTCTCCATGGCGTACGAGGGCGAGCGCACGATGGTCTCGCACGGCCACGAGGCCCCCGCCCCGGCCGGAACCGGAACCGGGACGGCGGCCACCGGAACCGGAACCTCCACCGGAGCCGCCCCGGTCTTCCCGCAGTGTCCGCCGCGCGCCCGCGCCGCCGTCGCCTCGCTCGCCCCGGGCCGGAGCGAGCCCTGGGTGGCCACCGCCGCCCGGGACGGCGCACTGGTCTTCGGCGACGTCGGGTGGGACGAGACCGGCCGCTGGGACCTGGACGCCCTGCCCGACCTGGCGCACTGCGAGGCGTTCCTGCCCAACGCGCAGGAGGCGATGCGCTACACCCGCACCGACTGCCCGCGCGCCGCCGCGCACGCGCTCGCCGAACGCGTCCCGCTCGCCGTGGTCACCCTGGGCGCGGAGGGTGCGTACGCCGTGGACGGCCGCACCGGCACCGCCGCGGCGGTGCCCGCCATCGAGGTGGAGGCGCTCGACCCGACCGGGGCGGGGGACGTCTTCGTCGCCGGTTTCGTGACCGGCACCCTGGCCGACTGGCCGCTCGCCGACCGGCTCGCCTTCGCCGGGCTCACCGCCGCCCTCTCGGTCCAGGAGTTCGGCGGCTCGCTCTCCGCCCCCGGCTGGGCCGAGATCGCCGCCTGGTGGCAGCTGATCCGCACCTGCGACCGCCAGGACCCGGCCGCCCTGGAGCGCTACGCCTTCCTGGACGACCTGCTGCCCGCCACGGCCCGCGCCTGGCCGCTGCGGCGCGCGGTGCCCACGATCGGCTTCCGCCAGTGAGCGGCGGCGGCCGGGCCGCACATGGGGGCGCCCGGCGGGTCGTGTGCGGGGCGCCGGGCCGGGTCGCACACACGGCCGGTAAAACCTCTCGGCGTTGTCACTGCTAGGTCGTAGGCTTGGTAATCCAGAGGTTGTCGAGCAGCGAGAACCCTGCAACGGGAGGTATGCGCAGGCCATAGGGCCGGCCCATGACTCAGTCACCCACACAGCCGCAGGCGCGTGCCCAGATCAGGATCCCGGCCGCACACCCCATGGTGATGCTCCTCGGATCGGGCGACTCGCTGTTGCGCGTGATCGAAGAGGCCTTCCCGGCGGCCGACATCCATGTCCGGGGCAACGAGATCAGTGCCACGGGCGAGGCCGCGGACGTCGCTCTCATCCAACGCCTGTTCGACGAGATGATGCTCGTGCTCCGCACCGGAGCGCCGATGACGGAGGACGCAGTGGAACGGTCGATCGCCATGCTCAGGGCGGCCGGCAACGGACAGGGAGACCCCCAGGGCGAGACGCCCGCCGAGGTGCTCACACAGAACATCCTCTCCAACCGCGGCCGCACCATCCGCCCCAAGACGCTCAACCAGAAGCGGTACGTGGACGCGATCGACGAGCACACGATCGTGTTCGGCATCGGTCCCGCCGGTACGGGCAAGACCTACCTCGCCATGGCCAAGGCGGTCCAGGCCCTGCAGTCCAAGCAGGTCAGCAGGATCATCCTGACCCGGCCCGCGGTCGAGGCGGGGGAGCGGCTGGGCTTCCTGCCGGGCACCCTGTTCGACAAGATCGACCCGTATCTGCGCCCGCTCTACGACGCGCTGCATGACATGCTCGACCCCGACTCGATCCCGCGGCTGATGGCGGCGGGCACGATCGAGGTCGCGCCGCTGGCGTACATGAGGGGTCGCGCTCAGCCTGTCTTCACCAACGTGCTGACCCCCGACGGCTGGCGGCCCATCGGCAGCCTTGAGGTCGGTGACCTCGTCATCGGCTCCAACGGCGAGCCGACTCCCGTCCTTGGGGTGTACCCGCAGGGCGAGAAGGACATCTACCGCGTCAGCGCTCAGGACGGCTCCTGGACGCTGTGCTGTGGCGAGCACCTGTGGACGGTGCGGACCGCCTCGGACCGCCGCCGCGACAAGCCGTGGCGAGTCCTGGAGACCAAGGAGATGATCGGCAACCTCCGGGCGGCGCACGCGCGCCGTTACGAGCTGCCGATGCTGACCGCGCCGGTCAGCTTCCCGGAGCGCGAGGTCCCCATGGACCCGTACGCACTGGGCCTCCTGCTCGGCGACGGCTGCCTCACCGGCTCCACCACACCGTCGTTCTCCACTGAGGATCAGGAGCTTGCCGAAGCCTTGGAGGCAGTGCTCACGGGCGTGACCCTCCGGCACAGGGGCGGGCCGGACTACGTGCTGAACCGCACCAAGGCGCCGGGCGATGTGGTGACTCCGGAGAACCCGGTCACCGCGATCCTGCGGCAGCTGGATCTCCTCGGATCCCGGTCCCACTCGAAGTTCGTTCCGGACGACTATCTGCACAACTCCGCCGAGGGCCGCCTCGGAGTGCTCCAGGGGCTCCTGGATGCGGATGGCGGTCCGGTCACGCAGTCGGACCGTACCTGCCGAGTCCAGTACACGACCTCTTCGATCGTCCTGCGCGACGACGTGATCGCACTGGTCCAGTCGCTCGGCGGAGTCGCCTACACGCGCCGCCGACCTGCGGCAGGCCGGGCACCCGGCCTGGCCAAGGGCAGGCCGGTTCACCACCGCTACGACGCCCACATCGTCGACATCCGCCTCCCCGAAGGCATCGAGCCCTTCCGCCTCACTCGCAAGGCCGAGAAATACCACGCGGCCGGAGGCGGCGGGCGTCCGATGAGGTTCATCGACAGCATCGAGCCCGCCGGACGCGAAGAGGCGGTCTGCATCCAGGTGGCGGCCGAGGACTCGCTGTACGTCACGCAGGACTACCTGCTGACGCACAACACGCTCAACGACGCGTTCATCATCCTCGACGAGGCGCAGAACACCAGCGCCGAGCAGATGAAGATGTTCCTCACCCGCCTCGGCTTCGACTCCAAGATCGTCATCACCGGTGACATCACCCAGGTCGACCTGCCGAGCGGCACCAAGAGCGGGCTGCGGCAGGTCCAGGAGATCCTGGAGGGCGTGGAGGACGTGCACTTCTCCCGCCTCACCTCGCAGGATGTCGTCCGGCACAAGCTCGTCGGCCGTATCGTCGACGCGTACGAGAAGTACGACAGCCGAAACGGTCGGCAGGACGATCGGGCGGAAGGCCGCCCGGACGGCCGGCGCGACCGCCGAAAAGGGAAGTAGCCGCAGCGCACCATGTCGATCGACGTCAACAACGAGTCCGGAACCGAGGTCGACGAGCAGGCGATCCTCGACATCGCCCGCTACGCACTGGCCCGGATGCGGATCCACCCGCTGTCCGAGCTCTCGGTGATCGTGGTGGACACCGACGCCATGGAGCAGCTGCACATCCAGTGGATGGACCTCCCCGGTCCGACCGACGTCATGTCCTTCCCGATGGACGAGCTGCGTCCGCCGGCCAAGGACGACGAGGAGCCCCCGCAGGGGCTCCTCGGTGACATCGTGCTCTGCCCGGAGGTCGCGAAGAAGCAGGGCGAAGAGGCACCGACGCAGCACTCCATGGACGAGGAGCTCCAGCTCCTGACCGTCCACGGGGTGCTGCACCTGCTGGGGTACGACCACGAGGAGCCGGACGAGAAGGCCGAGATGTTCGGTCTCCAGGCCGCCATCGTGGACGGCTGGCGCGGCGAGCGCGGGCTCACCGGCGCGTCCCCCGCTCCCACCGTCTCGTGAGTACCCCGTTGATCGTCGGCGCCGTTCTGCTGGTCATGGTCGGCTGGCTGGCCGCCTGTGCCGAGGCCGGTATCGCCCGTACCTCCAGCTTCCGGGCGGACGAGGCGGTCCGGTCCGGCCGGCGCGGGAGCGCGAAGCTCGCGCAGATCGCGGCCGACCCGACCCGCTATCTCAACGTCGCCCTGCTGGTGCGGGTCGCCTGCGAGATGTCGGCCGGGGTCCTCGTCACCTACGTCTGCCTCCAGGAGTTCCCCGAGACCTGGGAGGCGCTGGCCGTCGCCATGGGCGTGATGGTCCTCGTCTCCTACGTCGCCATCGGCGTCTCCCCGCGCACCATCGGCCGCCAGCACCCGCTGAACACGGCCACGGCCTCGGCGTACGTCCTGCTGCCGCTGGCCAGGATCATGGGCCCGATCCCGCAGCTCCTGATCCTCGTCGGCAACGCGCTCACCCCCGGCAAGGGGTTCCGCAAGGGCCCGTTCGCCAGCGAGGCCGAGCTGCGCGCGATGGTCGACCTCGCCGAGGCGGAGTCGCTGATCGAGGACGACGAGCGCCGCATGGTGCACTCCGTCTTCGAACTGGGCGACACCCTGGTCCGCGAGGTCATGGTGCCGCGCACCGACCTCGTCTCCATCGAGCGCTACAAGACGATCCGCCAGGCCCTCACCCTCGCCCTGCGCTCCGGCTTCTCCCGGATACCGGTCACCGGCGAGAACGAGGACGACGTCGTCGGGATCGTCTATCTCAAGGACCTCGTCCGCAAGACGCACATCAACCGCGAGTCCGAGGCTGACCCCGTCTCCACCGCGATGCGCCCCGCCGCCTTCGTCCCCGACACCAAGAACGCCGGGGACCTGCTGCGCGAGATGCAGCAGGACCGCAGCCACGTCGCGGTCGTCATCGACGAGTACGGCGGCACCGCGGGCATCGTCACCATCGAGGACATCCTGGAGGAGATCGTCGGCGAGATCACCGACGAGTACGACCGCGAGCTGCCGCCCGTCCAGGAGCTGGAGAACGGCTGCTACCGGGTCACCGCCCGCCTCGACATCGGGGACCTCGGCGACCTCTTCGGGCTCGACGAGTACGACGACGAGGACGTGGAGACCGTCGGCGGACTGCTCGCCAAGGCGCTCGGCCGGGTCCCGATCGCCGGTGCCTCCGCCGTCGTCGAACTGCCGGACCAGCGCCGGATCCGGCTCACCGCGGAGTCCCCGGCCGGCCGCCGGAACAAGATCGTCACGGTGCTCGTGGAGCCCGAGCACCAGGCACCCGAGGAGACGGAAGCGGAATGACGCCGGAGCGGCTGAGGGCCTTCTGCCTGGAGTTCAACGCGAGCGTGGAGGAGTTCCCGTTCGTACCGGAGACCTCGGTCTTCAAGGTGCTCGGCAAGATGTTCGCCCTCACCGCGCTGGACGCCCGCCCGCTCACGGTCAACCTCAAGTGCGACCCCGACGAGGCGATCCGGCTCCGTGAGACGCACACCGCGATCGTGCCCGGCTGGCACATGAGCAAGCGGCACTGGAACACCGTCACCGTCTCCGGCGTCCCGGACCGGCTGCTGCGCGAGATGATCGAGGACTCCTACGACCTGGTGGTCGCCGGACTCCCCAAAGCGGAACGACTCCGCCTGGACCGGCCCTAGGTGTACTGACCGCAGACGTACGAGGACGGGCCCGCTCCTCCCCCGTGGGGAGCGGGCCCGTCCGGTCGATGGCCGGGAGTCATCCCCGGCGCAGCCCCGTCGCCACCAGCGCGCCCGCCGCCAGCAGGATCGCCGCGGCGACCGCCACCACCGTCCGTACGCCTGCGAACAGCGACTCCTGCGTGGTCGCCAGCACCCCCAGCAGCGGGATGCCGACCGTCAGGCCCACCTGCTGGGTCGTCGTGACCAGACCGGTGGCCAGACCCTGCTCCTCGTCCGGGACACCGGACGTCACGGTCAGCCCGTACGCGATGATCGCGCCGAGATGGCACATGCTCGCCAGCGACACCGCCACCGTCGCCAGCCACACCCCCGACTCCGTGCCCAGGCCCAGCAGCACGCCGATGAACAGCCCCTGGCCGAGCAGGGAGAGGGCCAGCGTCCGGCGGGCGCCGATCCGGCCGATCACCCTCGGCGCGAACAAGCCCGCCACCACCGACAGCAGCCCCTGGGCCCCGAAGACCAGCCCGGTGGCGAAGGGGGAGAGGTCCAGGACCTCCTGGAGGTACAGGGTCAGGACGAAGACGACCGTGCTCATCATCGAGAAGGTCATCAGACCGCCCAGGTTGCCGAACGCCACCGTCCGCCGCCGCAGCATCGGCAGCGACACCAGCGGCGCCGCCGTCCGGGACTCCACCACGACGAACGCGCCGAGCAGCACGATCCCCAGGACCAGCGTCACCACCACGTCCGCACCGCCGAAGCCGCGCTCCGCCGCCGTGGTCAGGGCATAGATCAACGCCAGCAGACCACCGGTGACGCTCACCGCGCCCGGCACGTCCAGCCGCGGCCGGTCCGCCGTCCGCGACTCCTCCAACGCCCTCGGCGCCACCGCCAGCACCCCGAGCGACGCCACCGCCAGCAGGCCCATCGTCGAGCGCCAGCCCAGGGTGTCCGTCAGGACGCCGCCCGCGACCATCCCCACGGTGAAGCCCAGGGACAGCAGCGTCCCGCTGATCCCGAGCGCCCGGTCACGCAGCGGCCCCTCCGGGAACGTCGTCGTCAGCAGGGACATCCCGGTCGGCACGATGACCGCCGCGCCCAGCCCCTGGAGCGCCCGCCCCGCGAGGAAGGAGGCGGGGTCCCAGGCCAGCGTCGCCAGCAGGGACGCGGCGCCGAACAGGGCGAGCCCCGCGAGGAACAGCCGACGCCGCCCGTACAGATCGGCGATCCTCCCGAACAGCAGCAGGAAGCCCCCCGACGGCAGCGCGAACGCGGTCACCGCCCACTGGAGCCCCGTGGTGCTCAGCCCTAGGTCCCTGCCGAGCACCGGCAGCGCCACGTTCAGTACGGAGAAGTCGAGGGCCACCATGAACTGGGCGGCGCACAGCACGAAGAGGACCAGCCGGGCCCGGCCCGACAGCCGGGGCGGCACGGGCGTCACCGCCAAGGCGGCAGGAGCAGCGGGAGCGGAGGAAGCGGAGGAAGTAGAGGTGGGAGGGGTTTCGATCGCCATGCGTCCCACCCTCCGGCGGCCGGAACATCCGTGGGGAGCGGGAACTTATCCTGGTGCCCGCACCACCAGGCAGACGCACGCACGGACACCAGGGGGAGTACGTGGCCACACCGGCCCAGCAGGCGACGGACGACACGAAAGCCCACCGCCTCGCCGAACTGCGGGAGTTCCTCCGCAGCCGCCGGGCCCGCGTCACCCCCGACGAGGCGGGCCTGCCGGGCGGCGCCCGCCGCCGCACCCCGGGCCTGCGCCGCGAGGAGGTCGCCGTCCTCGCCGGGGTGGGTGTCTCCTGGTACCAGTGGCTGGAGCAGGGCCGCGACATCACCGTCTCCCCGCAGGTGCTGGACTCCGTCGCCCGCGTCCTGCGCCTGAGCAGCGCCGAGCGCCGCCATCTGTACGTCCTGGCCGGGCTGAACGCGCCCCCGCCCGAGGTCGATCCGGCGCACGCCGACATGTGCGAGGGGCTGACCCGGCTCATCGACGCCTGGATGCCGTACCCGGCCCACATCATGGACCGGTACTGGAACACCGTCCTGTACAACGACGCGGCCGCCGCGGTCCTCGGTATGCGCCCGGACATCCGGCAGAACTGCCTGATCGCCTTCTTCACCGACCCCGTCTACCGCTCCCGCACCGGAGCGGGCTGGGACGCGCTCGCCCCGCAGGTGGTGGCCCAGTTCCGGGCGGCCTGCTCGGAGGCGCCGGAGGACGACGGGTTCCGGGTGATCGTCGAGGAGGCCAGGGCGGCGAGTCCGCTCTTCGCCGAGCTGTGGGAGCGGCACGACATCGCCCCCGCCGGCCAGAACCGCAAGGAGGTCGAGCACCCGCTCGCCGGCCGCCTGTCCCTGGAGGCCACCCAACTGCGGGTGCCCGCCCGGCCGGACCTGGTGATCGTGCTGCACACCCCGCTGCCCGGCACCGGCTGCGAGGCCAGGCTCCAGTGGCTCGCCTCGCCCGAGGGCCGGCGGGGCTCGATGTATCCGGTGCCGGGCTGAGCCGGGGCGCGGCACTCCCCGGCGCGACCGGTGCCGGGGTGAGCGCCGTGCCCCGTGCGGGGCGACCCGCTCGGCCGGCCCGCCGACCGCTTCGTATGCTCGTGCCATGACCGACACCACCGACCTCGACGCCGAGGACCGCAAGATCGTCACCCTGGCGCGCAGCGCCCGCGCCCGTAACGGGGTGCCCGAGGGCGCGGCCGTACGCGACGAGACGGGACGTACGTATGTCGCGGGCACGGTGGCGCTGGAGTCGCTGAAGCTCAGCGCGCTGCAGACCGCCGTCGCCATGGCCGTGGCCAGCGGCGCCACCTCGCTGGAGGCGGCGGCCGTCGTCTCCGCCGCCGAGACCCCCGCCGACGACGACCGGGCCGCGGTGCGCGACCTGGGCGGACCGGACACCCCGGTGTTCCTCGCGGGCCCGGACGGCACCCTGCGGGTACGCGTCTCGGCGGGCTGAGCGAGCGCCCCGGCGGCCGTTCCCCCCGGCGTTCCGGCGCGTCCCGGCGTACCGCTGTACGAGAGCGCCGCCGGGATCGGGGAGAATGGTCGCCATGAGCGCTCGACCGAACCAAGAATCCGCTGCCCAGCAAGCGGAGACCACCTCCCCCCACCGGGCCGGCTTCGCCTGCTTCGTGGGCCGCCCCAACGCGGGCAAGTCCACCCTCACGAACGCTCTCGTCGGTCAGAAGGTGGCGATCACCTCCAACCGCCCCCAGACCACCCGGCACACCGTGCGCGGCATCGTCCACCGCGACGACGCGCAGCTGATCCTGGTCGACACCCCCGGCCTCCACAAGCCGCGCACGCTGCTGGGCGAGCGGCTCAACGACGTCGTGCGGACCACCTGGGCCGAGGTGGACGTCATCGGCTTCTGCCTGCCCGCCGACCAGAAGCTCGGCCCCGGCGACAAGTACATCGTCAAGGAGCTCGCGGGGATCAAGAAGACCCCCAAGATCGCCATCATCACCAAGACCGACCTGGTCGAGTCGAAGGCGCTGGCCGAGCAGCTCCTCGCCGTCTCCGCGCTCGCGGAGGAGCTGGGCTTCGAGTGGGCCGAGATCATCCCGGTCTCGGCGGTCAAGGACCAGCAGGTCAGCCTGCTCGCCGACCTGATCGCCCCGCTGCTCCCCGAGAGCCCGCCGCTCTACCCGGAGGGCGATCTCACCGACGAGCCGGAGATGGTCATGGTCGCGGAGCTGATCCGCGAGGCCGCGCTGGAAGGCGTACGCGACGAACTGCCGCACTCCATCGCGGTCGTCGTCGAGGAGATGCTGCCGCGCACCGACCGCCCGGCGGACAAGCCGCTGCTGGACATCCACGCCAACGTCTACATCGAGCGCCCCAGCCAGAAGGGCATCATCATCGGCCCGAAGGGCAAGCGGCTGAAGGACGTCGGCACCAAGTCCCGCAAGCACATCGAGGCGCTGCTCGGCACGCCGGTTTTCCTGGACCTGCATGTGAAGGTCGCCAAGGACTGGCAGCGCGACCCCAAGCAGCTGCGGAAGCTGGGCTTCTAGGTCCGGTCGTCACACTGCCGTCGCCCGCGGGGCGGCCGCGTGCCGGGCGTCGCACGGCACACGGCAGTGTGACGAAGGGCCTGGCGTTCGTACGGCACGGGTGCCGGTCTCACGCGCCCTCCTTCAGGACGCGTGAGACCAGCGTGCGCTGCGCCCCGGTCAGATCGGGGTCGGCGCAGTACACGGTGCGGCCGTCGACGGTGATCGCGTACCGGAAGCCGTCCGGCACCCCGGCCGACGGGGTGTCCCGAGCCGCAGCGAGTGCCTCCTCGGCGAGGGCCCGCCACTCGGCGGCGTCCGCCCGGCCCTCCGTGTCGACCTCATGGCGGCGGGCGATGCCGGCGAAGCCGCCGGTCCGGCTGACCTGAATGCGCATGGGGTCCTGTCTATCGGGAGCCGGACGGGCACTCAACCCCGCCCGCCGGCCGGGCACTCGACCGTCCGGGGCATGCCCGGCCGGGCACTCGCCGGTCCGGGTCAGGACCGGGTCGGGACGCCCACCTCCGACCAGGCCTTGAGGACCGCCTCCCGCTCGTCCGCCTCGCCGAAGCGGGCGCCCGCCGCCGCGACCGTCAGCCGGGCGAACTCCGCGAAATCCGCGTCGGCGGTCAGCTCGCCGCCGGTCAGCACGTCGAACCAGATCTGCCCGGCGCGCTCCCACGCGTTCCCGCCCAGCGCGGTGGCCAGGAGGTAGAACGCACGGTTGGGGATGCCGGAGTTGAGGTGGACGCCGCCGTTGTCCTCCTCCGTCTCGATGTAGTCGTCCATGGAGCCCGGCTGCGGGTCCTTGCCGAGGACGTCGTCGTCGTACGCCGTGCCCGGGGCCTTCATCGAGCGCAGCGCGTCCCCGCTGACCCGGGGCGCGAGCAGTCCGGCGCCGATCAGCCAGTCGGCCTGCTCGGCGCTCTGGCCCAGCGAGTACTGCTTGACCAGCGAGCCGATGACGTCGGACACGGACTCGTTGAGCGCGCCCGACTGGCCCTCGTAGCGCAGGTTGGCGGTGTACTGGGTCAGGCCGTGGGCCAGCTCGTGGGCGATCACGTCGACCGCGACGGTGAAGTCGAGGAAGATCTCGCCGTCGCCGTCCCCGAAGACCATCTGCTCGCCGTCGAAGAAGGCGTTGTTGTACTCCCGGCCGTAGTGCACGGAGCCGATCAGCGGGAGGCCCTTGCCGTCGATCGAGCTGCGTCCGTACGCCGAGAGCAGCAGCTCGAAGGTGGCGCCGAGCCCGGCGTACGCGCGGTTGACGCTGGCGTCGGAGGTGGGCTTGTCGCCCTCCTCGCGGACCTTGACACCCGGCAGCGTGGTGCCCGTCCCGCAGTCGTACAGGACGCGCTGCGGCTTGGTCGGGACCGCGCCGGCGGTGTGCCGGGTCGGTGTCGCGGCGAGCGCGGTGATCCGGCGGTGGTCACGGCGCAGGGCGTCGGCGGCCAGGGTGCGGCGGGCCGGGTCCGCGAGCCGGGCGTCGGCGGACCGGGAGAGGTGATCGAGGACGTGGGGCGGAACGATGGTGCAGAAGACGGGGTTGGGCTTGCGGTCGGTTCGAAGGTGCATGCATACGACTGTGGCACTCCGTCACCGTACTGTCACTGGTTGCGACGGTGATTGATGAAATGGAGTGATGAGTCACTGTTTACCCGTCATCGATGCCCGGTCCCGCATACTGATACGGACCGACACCACGGGCCACACTCGGTTACGCTCGTCGCATCATGCGTTTCGGGCTGCTTCTTCTTAGCTGCCGCGGCGAGGGCCTGTAGTCGTAGGCCGACCCCCTCCCCGCGGAGTCTGGTGCTGCAGCGACACAGTCGGCCGATCCCCGCTGGACCGAGGAGCCCTACGCCATGACCACCGTGAATCCCGCCGGTAATTCTGTCGGCCGCCCCACCCCGATCACCAACGCGACGCAGCTGCAGAAGCCCTCCGGGATGCCGGTCCACAAGTACGGTCGCTACGAGGCCGTCGACATCCCCGACCGCACCTGGCCCGACAACCGCATCACCGTGGCCCCCCGCTGGCTGTCCACCGACCTGCGCGACGGCAACCAGGCCCTGATCGACCCGATGTCCCCGGCCCGCAAGCGCGAGATGTTCGACCTGCTGGTGAAGATGGGCTACAAGGAGATCGAGGTCGGCTTCCCGTCCTCCGGCGAGACCGACTTCGCGTTCGTACGCTCCATCATCGAAGAGGGCGCGATCCCCGAGGACGTGACGATCTCCGTCCTGACGCAGGCCCGCGAGGAGCTGATCGAGCGCACCGTGGAGTCCCTGGTCGGCGCCCACCGGGCCACCGTCCACCTGTACAACGCCACCGCCCCGACCTTCCGCCGCGTCGTCTTCCGCGGCTCGCGCGAGGAGGTCAAGCAGATCGCGGTGGACGGCACCCGGCTGGTCATGGAGTACGCCGAGAAGATCCTGGGCCCGGAGACGATCTTCGGCTACCAGTACAGCCCGGAGATCTTCACCGACACCGAACTGGACTTCGCCCTGGAGGTCTGCGAGGCCGTCTGCGACGTGTGGCAGCCGGAGGAGGGCCGCGAGATCATCCTCAACCTGCCCGCCACCGTGGAGCGTTCCACGCCCTCCACCCACGCGGACCGCTTCGAGTGGATGTCCCGCAACCTGACCCGCCGCGAGCACGTCTGCCTGTCGGTCCACCCGCACAACGACCGGGGCACCGCCGTCGCCGCCGCCGAGCTGGCCATCATGGCCGGCGCCGACCGCATCGAGGGCTGCCTGTTCGGCCAGGGCGAGCGCACCGGCAACGTCGACCTGGTCACCCTGGGCATGAACCTGTTCTCCCAGGGCGTCGACCCGCAGATCGACTTCTCGCAGATCGACGAGATCCGCCGCACCAGCGAGTACTGCAACCAGATGGAGATCCACCCGCGCCACCCCTACGCGGGCGATCTGGTCTACACCGCCTTCTCCGGCTCCCACCAGGACGCCATCAAGAAGGGCTTCGACGCGATGGAGAAGGACGCGGCGGCCCAGGGCAGGACAGTGGACGACATCGAGTGGGCCGTGCCGTACCTGCCGATCGACCCGAAGGACGTCGGCCGCTCCTACGAGGCCGTCATCCGGGTCAACTCGCAGTCCGGCAAGGGCGGTATCGCCTACGTCCTGAAGAACGACCACAAGCTGGACCTGCCGCGCCGGATGCAGATCGAGTTCTCCCGGATCATTCAGGCCAAGACCGACGCCGAGGGCGGCGAGGTCACCCCGACGCAGATCTGGTCCACCTTCCAGGACGAGTACCTGCCGAACGCGGAGAACGCGGGAGCGCGTTGGGGCCGCATCCAGCTGCGCTCCGGCCAGACCACCTCCGACACCGACGGCACCGACACCCTGACCGTCGAGGCCGTCGTGGACGGAGCCGACACCGTCCTGACCGGTTCCGGCAACGGCCCGATCTCCGCGTTCTTCGAAGCGCTGCAGACCATCGGCATCGACGCCCGGCTGCTGGACTACACCGAGCACACGATGAGCGAGGGAGCCAGCGCCCAGGCCGCCTCGTACATCGAGTGCGCGATCGACGGCAAGGTCCTGTGGGGCATCGGCATCGACGCCAACACCACCCGCGCCTCCCTGAAGGCGGTCGTCTCCGCCGTCAACCGCGCGACCCGCTGACGCCGAACGGGCCCGACCCGAACCCCGACCGCCCGCTCCGGGAGGTCGGGGTTCGGCCATATCCGAGGGTTGTGACGTCCAAGAGGCTGACGCCTCCTCGCGAATGTGGCTAACATCACGTCCAACACACGGCAGTGTTGCCGGAGCGTTACGGAGGTGTGCGACGTGCGATCAGCCAAAGGACAACGCGCTCTGAGGCCGGTCCTCTGCGGCGTTCGCACGGTGTGGGACGCCGTCGGCGACGGCGTCTTCTTCTGCCCCTGCTGCGGGGGAGACCGCAACTACCGCCGGCTCACCGGCCGCCGCCGGCTCACTGTCCTCGGCGTCCCGCTGGTCGGCCGGGGCGAGGCCGAGCCCGTCGTCGAGTGCGCCGCCTGCCTGGCCCACCACGCCCCCGAGGCGCTGGACCACCCCACCACGACCCGGTTCTCCGCGATGCTCCGCGAGGCCGTCCACACCGTCACCCTGGCCGTCCTCGCCGCCGGGGGCACCACCTCCCGCACGGTCCTGGAGGCCGCCGTCGCCACGGTGCGCGACGCCGGGCTCGACGACTGCACCCAGGAGCAGCTGTTCACCGTCGTCGAGGTGCTCGCCGCCGACACCGGCCGCGGCTCCGGCACCGACCCGGCCGCCGAGGCCTGCGGCCCCACCCTCGCCATCGAGCTGCACGAGGTGCTGGCCCCGCTCTCCCCGCACCTGGCCGGCGCCGGCCGCGAGTCCGTCCTCCTCCAGGGCGCCCGGATCGCCCTGGCCGACGGTCCCTACTGCGCCGCCGAGCGCCAGGTCCTGACGACGGTCGGCAGCGCCCTCGGCATCCCGGCCGAGGAGACCGCCCGGCTGCTGGCCGAGGCGGCCCGTACGCCGTCGTAGAGCCGCGCGGGCGTTCGCGGGGTCCCGGACCGCCGCCCGTAAGCCCTCGCGCGCTCGTCAAGCCCTCAAGCCCTCAAGCGCTCAAGCCCTCAAGCCCTCATGCGCTCGTCATGCCCTCGTGCGTTCGTGAAGAAGCCCCCAGGGCCCCCGCGGGCCGTCCTCCGTGGGCGACAATGGGGCCATGAGCTTGTTCCGGGACGACGGCATCGTGCTGCGTACGCAGAAACTGGGCGAGGCCGACCGGATCATCACGATCCTGACCCGCGGCCACGGCCGGGTCCGCGCCGTCGCCCGCGGGGTGCGCCGCACCAAGTCCAAGTTCGGTGCCCGGCTGGAGCCCTTCTCCCACGTCGACGTGCAGTTCTTCGCGCGCGGCAGCGAGCTGGTCGGCCGCGGGCTGCCGCTCTGCACCCAGAGCGAGACGATCGCCCCGTACGGCGGCGGGATCGTCGCCGACTACGCCCGCTACACCGCGGGCACCGCGATGCTGGAGACCGCCGAGCGGTTCACCGACCACGAGGGCGAACCGGCCGTCCAGCAGTACCTGCTGCTCGTCGGCGGCCTGCGCACCCTCGCCCGGGGCGAGCACGCCCCCCATCTGATCCTGGACGCGTTCCTGCTGCGCTCGCTGGCCGTCAACGGGTACGCGCCCAGCTTCCAGGACTGCGCCAAGTGCGGAATGCCCGGTCCCAACCGGTTCTTCTCCGTCGCGGCGGGGGGCGTCATATGCGGTGACTGCCGGGTCCCCGGCAGCGTCGTACCCTCGGCACAGGCCATCGAACTGCTGAGCGCGCTGCTCAGCGGCGACTGGACGACGGCGGACGCGTGCGAGGCGCGTCATGTCAGGGAGGGGAGCGGGCTGGTGTCCGCCTACCTGCACTGGCATCTGGAGCGCGGCCTGCGCTCGCTGCGGTACGTCGAGAAGTGACGCGGTGCGTCGGGACGACGCGGCGCGTGGAGAAGTGACACAGGGAGACTGAGAAGCTCATGGCAGTACGCGGGATCCTCGGCGGCCGTAACCGGCGCACGTACAAGACCCCCGAGCCGCACCCCACGGGCGCGACGCCGCCGAAGATCCCCGGCGAGCTGGTGCCCCAGCACGTCGCCGTCGTGATGGACGGCAACGGCCGCTGGGCGAAGGAGCGGGGGCTGCCCCGCACCGAGGGCCACAAGGTCGGTGAGGGCGTCGTCATGGACGTGCTCAAGGGCTGCATCGAGATGGGCGTGAAGAACCTCTCGCTCTACGCCTTCTCCACGGAGAACTGGAAGCGGTCCCCGGAGGAGGTGAAGTTCCTGATGAACTTCAACCGGGACGTGATCCGCCGCCGCCGCGACGAGATGGACGAGCTCGGCATCCGCATCCGCTGGGTGGGCCGCATGCCCAAGCTGTGGAAGTCCGTCGTCCAGGAGCTCCAGGTCGCCCAGGAGCAGACGAAGGACAACGACGCGATGACGCTGTACTTCTGCGTGAACTACGGCGGCCGCGCCGAGATCGCGGACGCCGCGCAGCGCATCGCCCAGGACGTGGCGGCCGGGAGGCTGGACCCGTCGAAGGTCAACGAGAAGACCTTCCAGAAGTACATCTACTACCCGGACATGCCGGACGTGGACCTCTTCGTGCGCCCCAGCGGCGAGCAGCGCACCTCGAACTACCTGATCTGGCAGAGCGCCTACGCCGAGATGGTCTTCCAGGACGTTCTTTGGCCGGATTTCGACCGCCGCGACCTGTGGCGGGCCTGCCTGGAGTACGCCCAGCGCGACCGCCGCTTCGGCGGGGCGCAGGAGGCGGAAGCCGCCGAGTGAGCACGGAGAGAGGGGCGGGCCCGGTGCGTGTGCACCGGGCCCGCCCCTCTCCCGTTACGTCCGTTACGCCTTCTTCTCGGCGCACTCCGCGCAGGTGCCGAAGATCTCGACGGTGTGCGCGACGTTCACATAGCCGTGCTGGGCGGCGATCATCTCGGCCCACTGCTCGACGGCCGGGCCCTCGACCTCCACGGCCTTGCCGCAGAGCCGGCAGACCAGGTGGTGGTGATGGTCGCCGGTCGAGCACCGGCGGTAGACGGCCTCGCCCTCGGTGGTGCGCAGGACGTCGACCTCACCGGCGTCGGCGAGGGACTGCAGGGTCCGGTAGACCGTCGTGAGGCCCACGGAGTCGCCGCGGTGCTTGAGGACGTCGTGCAGCTCCTGGGCGCTGCGGAACTCGTCGACCTCGTCGAGCGCCGCCGCCACCGCCGCCCGCTGCCGGGTGGACCGGCCGCGTACCGGCGCTGCGTTCGTGCCACTGATCGGCGCCGTGGCCACAGGTGCCTCCTCGTGTCGCCCGTACATGTGTCGGGCCATTGTGCCAGCCCGACCGGGCGCCCTACTCACACGCGCACGTCGTCCGGTCACGTACGGACGGTCATGCGCACGGACGGACGGTCACACGTGCACGTCGTCCGCGCCACGCCGGGCGGGCGGTACTTCCAGGGTGCACTCGGCACCCTTCGTCCCGCTCGCCCGGGCCCGCCCTCGCGCGAGCGGAGCGGCGAGCACGGTCAGCGCGACGAACACCGCGATGGCCAGCAGCACGATCGTCGCGCCGGGCGGGACGTCCTGGTAGTACGAGGTCACGGTGCCGGTGAGGGTGACGGCCGTGCCGATCACCACGGAGAGCACGAACGTGACCTTGAACGACTTGGTGATCTGCTGGGCGGCCGCCACCGGCACCACCATCAGCGCGCTGACCAGCAGCAGCCCGACGACCCGCATCGCGACGGTCACCGTCACCGCGGCCGTGACCGCGACCAGCAGGTTCAGCACCCGCACCGGAAGTCCGCAGACCCGGGCGAACTCCTCGTCCTGGCTGACCGCGAACAGCTGCCGCCGCAGCCCCACCGTGACCAGCACCACGAAGGCGGCCAGCACGGAGATGGCGATGACGTCGGAATCGGAGACGGTGGAGAGCGAGCCGAAGAGGTACGAGGTCAGATTGGCGTTGGACCCGGTGTCGGACAGGTTGATCAGCATGACGCCGCCCGCCATGCCCCCGTAGAAGAGCATCGCCAGGGCGAGATCGCCGCGCGTGTGTCCGTACCAGCGGATCAGCTCCATGGTGACCGCACCGGCCACGGCGACGGCGGTGGCCATCCACACGGGGCTGGTGGAGAGCAGGAAGCCGAGGCCGACGCCGGTCATCGCGATGTGCCCGATGCCGTCGCCCATTAGGGCCTGCCGCCGCTGCACCAGGTAGATGCCGATGGCGGGCGCGGTGATGCCGACCAGCACGGCCGCGATGAGCGCCCGCTGCATGAAAGGAGGGTTGAGGAATTCGAAGAGCATCAGGTCAGCAGTCCCGTCCGGACGGGCTCGGCGGCCGCGTGGGGGTGTACGTGGTCGTGGCCGGGCAGGGCGTGCTGGCCGAGCGCCTCGGGCGGCGGCCCGTCGTGCGTCACGCAGCCGTCGCGCAGGACGACGGCCCGGTCGATCAGCGGCTCCAGCGGGCCCAGCTCGTGCAGCACCAGCAGCACGGAGGTGCCGAGCGCCACCTGCTCGCGCAGGGTCGAGGCCAGGATCTCCTGGCTGGCCAGGTCCACCCCCGCCATCGGCTCGTCCATGATCAGAAGATCCGGCTCGGAGGCCAGGGCGCGGGCGATCAGCACGCGCTGGTGCTGGCCGCCCGACAGGGCGCTCACGGAGTCCTTCGCACGGTCGGCCAGGCCCACCAGCTCGATGGCGCGCTGCACGGCCGCCCGGTCCGCCTTCCCCGGCCACCGCAGCCCCGTACGGGACAGCCGGCCGGAGGCGACGACCTCGCGGATCGTGGCGGGCACACCGCCCGCGGCCGTGGTGCGCTGCGGGACGTACCCGATCCGGCCCCACCGGCGGAAGCGGCGCAGCTCGGTGCCGAACAGCTCGACGCTGCCGCCGGTCAGCGGGACCTGCCCGATGACCGACCGTACGGCGGTGGACTTGCCGGAACCGTTGGCGCCGAGCAGCGCGACGACCTCGCCGCGGCGCACGGTCAGGTCGACCCCGCGCAGCACGGGGCGCGCCCCGAGGCTGGCCGTGGCGCCGCGCAGGGCTATGACGGCCTCCTGGGCGGGCCGGGGGGCGGCCTCGCGGGGGGTGCTCTCACGCTCCGGCATGAGCGCCTCCGATCCGAACGTCACAAGTGGTGCGGGTGGTGCGGGTCACTTCGCGCCGAGGGCCTTCTGCAGCGCGGCGAGGTTGGACTTCATGACCTCGATGTAGTCAGCGCCCCGGGACTTCTCCGTGATTCCCTCCAGCGGGTCCAGGACGGCGGTCTTCAGCCCGGTGTCCTTCGCGAGGGTCTTCGCGGTTTTGTCGCTGGCGAGCGTCTCGAAGAAGACCGTGGTGGCCTTCTCCTTCTCCGCGATGGTGTGGATCTCCTGGATCCGGGCAGGGCTCGGCTCGGCCTCGGGGTCGATGCCCGCGATGCCCTGCTGGGTGAGCCCGTAGCGCTCGGCGAGGTAGCCGAAGGCGGAGTGGGTGGTGATGAAGGTCTTGGTGGCGGGGTTCTTCAGCCCGGTCTCGTACGCCGTGTTCAGCTCGCCCAGCTCGGCGACGAGGGCGTCGGTGTTCTTCCTGTAGTCGGCGGCGTGGTCGGGGTCGGCCTTCTCCAGCGACTTGCCGACACCCTTGGCGACCTCGGCGTACTTCACCGGGTCCAGCCAGATGTGCGGGTCGGCGCCGCCCTCCTCGCCGTGGTTGTGGCCGTCGCCCTCGGAGTGCTCCTCGTGGGCTTCCTCGCCCTCGTGGCCGTGGCCCTCTTCGCCTTCGTGGCCGTGCTCGTCCGCGTGCTCTTCGCCTTCGTGGCCGTGGTCGTGGCCGCTGACCTCGGACCCGTGGTCCTCCAGCGTGGTGAGGGTCGCGGCGTCGACGGTGTTCTTCACACCGGACTGCTTGATGGCTTCGTCCACGACGGGCTGGATGCCCTTGAGGTACAGCACGTAGTCGGACTCGCTGATGGAGCCGATCTGGCGGGGGGTGAGCTCCAGGTCGTGCGGCTCGACGCCCGGCTTGGTGAGGCTGGTGACGGCGACGTGCTCGCCGCCGATCTTCTCGGCCAGGAACTGCATCGGGTAGAACGACGCGGTCACCTTCAGCTTGTCGCCGTTGCCCCCGTCCGCCGCGTCGGAGGTGGAGCAGGCCGAGAGAGCGGTCAGACCGAGGACGACTGCTCCGGCGACGGCGGTGGTGGGTATGAGGCGGCGTACGTTCATGACAGTCATTTTCAACAAATGTGGAAACGATTGTCAACAAGGCTGATGAGATGCCCGGAAGATCACGAGACGGCTCCGCGGGACCCCGCACGCCCCCTACCGATTTGATACCGGGGGTGCGCACGCCGGTACCCTGAGCCCTTCGCCGTTCGTCATCGTCGTATGAAGAGAGCACCGTGGCCGCCGACAAGATCGACACCATCGTCAGCCTGAGCAAGCGCCGTGGCTTCGTCTACCCCTGCAGTGAGATCTACGGTGGCCAGAAGGCCGCCTGGGACTACGGGCCGCTGGGCGTCGAGATGAAGGAGAACCTGAAGCGTCAGTGGTGGCGCTACATGGTCACCGCGCGCGAGGACGTGGTCGGTCTCGACTCGTCGGTCATCCTGGCCCCCGAGGTCTGGGTCGCCTCCGGTCACGTCGCCACCTTCTCGGACCCGCTGACCGAGTGCACCTCCTGTCACAAGCGCTACCGCGCCGACCACCTGGAGGAGGCGTACGAGGAGAAGCACGGCAAGCCGCCGGTCAACGGCCTCGCCGACCTCAACTGCCCCAACTGCGGCAACAAGGGCACCTTCACCGAGCCCAAGCAGTTCTCGGGTCTGCTCTCCACCCACCTCGGCCCGACCCAGGACTCCGGCTCGGTCGCCTACCTGCGCCCCGAGACCGCCCAGGGCATCTTCACCAACTTCGGCCAGGTGCTCCAGACCTCGCGCAAGAAGCCGCCGTTCGGCATCGCCCAGATGGGCAAGTCCTTCCGGAACGAGATCACTCCGGGCAACTTCATCTTCCGGACCCGTGAGTTCGAGCAGATGGAGATGGAGTTCTTCGTCAAGCCGGGCGAGGACGAGGAGTGGCAGCAGTACTGGATGGACCAGCGCTGGAACTGGTACACGGACCTCGGCATGCGCGAGGAGAACATGCGCTGGTACGAGCACCCGAAGGAGAAGCTCTCCCACTACTCCAAGCGCACCGCCGACATCGAGTACCGCTTCCGCTTCGGCGGTAGCGAGTGGGGCGAGCTGGAGGGTGTGGCCAACCGCACCGACTACGACCTCAAGGCGCACTCCGAGGCTTCCGGTACCGACCTGCGCTACCACGACCAGGAGGCCCAGGAGCGCTGGACGCCGTACGTCATCGAGCCCGCGGCCGGTGTCGGCCGCGCGATGCTGGCGTTCCTGCTCGACGCCTACGTCGAGGACGAGGCCCCCAACGCCAAGGGCGTCATGGAGAAGCGCACCGTGATGCGCCTCGACCCCCGCCTGGCCCCGGTCAAGGTCGCCGTCCTGCCGCTGTCCCGCAACGCGCAGCTCTCGCCGAAGGCCAAGGGCCTGGCGGCCGACCTGCGCAAGAACTGGAACATCGAGTTCGACGACGCCGGCGCCATCGGCCGCCGCTACCGCCGCCAGGACGAGATCGGCACCCCGTTCTGCGTCACCGTCGACTTCGACACCCTCGACGACAACGCGGTGACCGTGCGCGAGCGCGACACGATGAAGCAGGAGCGCGTCTCGCTGGACCAGATCCAGGCGTACCTGGGTGCGCGTCTGCTCGGCTGCTGACACCCGCGTCCGTGCGTGAGGCCCCCGGTTCCGGGTACGGAACCGGGGGCTTCGTCGTACGGTCCACCGGAGCCCCCGCCGCCGTTCCGGGAGGTACGCCATGCCGTCGATCACCACCAGCAAGGTCAGCAGATGGGACCAGCACGGCCGTGAACACGTCGTGCAGGTACGGAAGTCGGGAGTAACCCGCCAGTTGTCCTGCTCCACCTGCGCCTGGCGGCGCTCGGCGCAGTTCCTGCCCTGGCTCAAGGCCGAGGAGCACCTGGCGGAGGCGCACCAGGCGACGGTCGACCCGACGGCCTGAGCCCTCCCCGGGCCGCCCGAGACCCCCGGGCGGCCGGAAAACGTGGTGCGGGGCGCTCGGGGGGCGGGGTACGGTTTCCGCATGTCTTCGTTCTTCCAGATCTACGAGTGAGAGCGCGGCGGGTGCGCACACCCCGCCGCGATCCGGGGCCCGGCGCGACGGGCCCCGATCACCTTCACCTGACTCACTTCACCTTCCGTAGGGGAGAACACCATGGCCAAGAGCCGTAACAACCTTCTCGGCGTCGGCGGACAGCGCAAGAAGCTGTCCCGCGCCGACCAGCAGGGCGCGGGCTCCGCGCGCGTCGCCGACCGCAAGGTCGCCGAGGACAAGAAGCAGGAACTGGTCCGCAAGATGCGCGAGCGGGCGGAGGCCCAGGCGGCGAACCCCGCGCCCGCCGCCGAGCCGGCTGACACCGCCGCACCTGCCGAGCGGGACGCGCGGAGCTGACGCCTGAGCGGTAGATGTCCGTACGACGGTGTGGGCCCGGATCATCCCTGATCCGGGCCCACACCTCATGCGGCCTCGCCCAGGTGGCTCAAGGCTTCGCGGAAGTCGTCGAGGGCCGGCCCCGGCCCGTCGGCGGTGATATAGAAGGCCGAGCGTTCGATCAGCGTCCCGGCCGATCGGGCACGTACACAGCTCAAGACGCGCACGGCCACCCTCCCAGGGAATGACGGTCGGTGGCTATGCGGTGGCCCGGACAGCGGCCTTGCGGCGGCGGTCGGCCTCGTGGAGCTCGGCCAGGGAGGGCATGTCGCTGATTCCTTCGGCGGCGCGTCCCTGCCTGATCAACACCTCCGCAACCTCCCACGCAGAGACTTCGGCGTCGGACCGGAGCAGCGCGAGGGCTTCGTCGACGCTTCCGGACTGTTCCAGGATCCACGCAGTGGTGGCTGTCAGCCCGTACATGCCCGCCGGTACGGTCGCGGCGTAGGCGAGGGCCTCCTCGTACCTGCCGGCCTCGCCCAGCAGCCACAGCCGGTTCATGCGGAACCAGGACGGGTGTTCCTCGACGAACTCGGCGTCGCGCTCGTCGAGGATCGTCACGGCGTCGTCGTTGCGCCCCGCCTCGTGGAGGAGGTGGAGGACGCCCTCGAGAAGGCAGGCGTCGTCGGCGTCGAACGTGGGGCGTCCCACCTCAACCGCCTCGTCCAGCCTGCCCCGGCGGCTCAGCAGTTCGATCAGCGGCCAGTGGAAGCGGCCCGGGTGTTCGGCGGTGGCGATGAACCGCCGTAGGACCGTCTCGGCCTCCTCCGCCCGCCCGCGGTCTTCGAGAGCTCTGGCGTAGTACCGCAGGACGGTGTGCGAGTGTTTCCCGGTACCCAGCACGCGCAGCTCCTCCATGCGCCCCTGTCGTTGGAGGAGCTCGGCGTACGCTTCGAGGGTGTTCTGCGTCAGGTAGCGGTCGTCGGCGATATCACCACCCAGAACCCGTACGGCCTCCTCGGCGCGGCCCGACCTCTCCAGAACCTGTGCCTGTAGTTCTTGCGCGTTGCTGGGCTCGCAGTTCCACCGGCCCTCCGCCCGAGCGGTGCGGACCTTCTCGGCTCTCGGTGCGATCAGTTCCAGTACGAGCTCGTCGCGGCCCTGCCCTGCGGTCAGCTCGACCAGGGCCGACAGCAACCACCCCCGATCCAGATGGGGAACCAGAACTTCGATCGCCTCGTCCACTTTTCCGGCCTTGACCAGCACCTCGGCGAAGTTGCGGCACACATGCTCCGGTGCCTGCGTCACGTCGTCAGGGCGGGCCACGTCCAGCGCCTCGTCCACCCGGCCCAGATGCAGCAGGACGTCGGCAGCCTCCCAACGCGCTGGCCTCCAGCCGGCCTCGACGAACGGCTTCAGCACGTTCAGAGCCCGTTCGAACTCGCCGGCCTTGCACAGTTCCCGCGCCGCCGCCTCCGCACAGAACCACTCGGCTCTTTCGCCCGCAGCCTTGATCAGTACGTCCAACTCGCCGCGCTCCAGCAGGAGCTTGACCAGCCGTGGATTGACCCCGCCGTTCGTGCGTATTTGCCAGTCAAGATCATCTATGTTCATGTGCCGACTGTATGGGTGGCCACTGACACAGGGGGCGTGGTGGTGCAGGAGGCCACGCCCGCGTGCACGCCCATGCCGGCCACGGGGAAGGTTCCGTAAACGATTCCTTCACGGCCGTGGGACAGTGCGCGCGCGTGATGTGCTGGGACACCGAAGCGGGGGTGGCGCGTTGGAGACATGCAGGCAGGAAGTCCTGGCCGTGGTCGAGTCGTTGGCGTGTCCGTCGTCCCTGGAGGAGATCGCCGACGCCGTCGAGGCGGTACGCGTACGTGCGCGGCCGCGGTTGACCGAGTTCCACGCCCCCGGGGAGTGTGTCACGGAGGAGGAGGTGCTCGCCCGGCTGCGGGAGTTGAAGGAATCAGGTCAGGTCAAGGGGTACGCACGTGACGTGTGGGTGGGCCTGGGAGTCGATCCGGGCGGAACCGTGCGCCCCACCGGACTGCTGTGGTGGCCGATGGCCAGGTGGAGGGAGGCGGCGGTGCGCCGCGCCCGGCGGGATCTGGTCGAGCGGCGGCGCGCGGAGGCCCGGCAGGAGGAGGAACGCGCGAAGCGGGAAGGCCCGCTGCGTGAGGCGGTGGAGCGGACCCTGGAACAGCGGCGCTGGAACGCCCGGCACCCCTACGAGGGCCTCGATCCCTTATGACCGTGGCGTGGGTCGCTGGTGCCGCGAAGCCATCAACGTATGCCTGTGAAGGCTGCCTTGGCGCGATCCAGCATGCGCGTGGCGTCGGCAGCGGCAGGTGAAAGCACCGTGTCGTCCCGTACGTCAGCGAGAGGCACCCATACCGCCGCCTCGGTGGAACCGTCCACCTCGGTCACCGTGGGTGTCCCTTCCCCGAGAGCCACCGCGTAGAACAACGCGGTCAGGCTCCAACTCACCCCGTTTCTCCGGGCCGAGTATGTCCTCGCGTCGAGCAGGTGAGCCTCGACCAGTTCAAGGCCCGTCTCTTCCAGGAGTTCGCGGGCCAGCGCCTCGACGGGCTGTTCGCCCGGATCGATGCCCCCACCGGGCAGGTGCCACAGCCCTGGCATGAAGACGGGCGAGGCATCCGACAACCTGGCCAACAACAGCCGGCCATCCCGCACGGCGATGGCATACGCCGAAATACGTTTCCTCACCTGGGTGTTCACCGGCCCCATTCTCCCGCCATTCCTTCCTGCGCCGGACGATGTCAGTCGGAACCCTGGCGATGTCCTGCTCAGGTTCTCCGGCTCCGCCTATCGGAACAGGTGGGGGTGCTGTCGGGCCAGATGCCGGGTGATGGCTTCGTCGGTGGGGTCGGTGATCTCCCAGCTGTGTCCGGAGGGGTGTCCGGCGAAGAGTCCGCAGGCGTCGTCGGTGTTGTGGGGGTCGCGGTCGGGGCACCAGGGGAGCGGGAGGAGCCGGGCGCGCTCCCGGTTCCACCGGATCCAGACGGCGCTTCCGGGGCGTCCGCCCTCGTCCCACAGCATCGCGCAGTGGTCGCCGTCGTGGTTCTCGCCGAGTTCGCACAGGACGTGCCCGGCCTCGGGGCGGTGGTCTTCGGGGGCGGAGAGGGCGAGTACGTGCTCCGGCGGGGGCAGCAGTGCGACGGCGGTGCACTGGTTCATGGTTGCGGGGTCACCCTTCGGGAGAGTCGCCGGAGACGAACTGCTCCGCGATCAGGTCGCCGAGCGGGTCGGTCACGTCCCAGGAGTGGGCTGCGGTGTGGTGGTCGAAGAGCGCGCACCGCCGTACGAGTCCGGAGTCGAGCCGGCGCAGGACGGCGGGGCACCAGGGCGCGGTCTCGGCCCGGTGGGTGCGCTGGGGGCCGCTGCCGGTCCAGTAGAACCAGAGGGCCGGTGAGTCGGGCGTTCGGCCGGGCCGGAGGTAGGCGGCGTGCTCGGTTCGTTGGTCGTGGTGCTCGCCGAGTTCGCACAGGACGTAGGGCTCGGGGTCTGCGGAGCTGTCCGCTTCGGGGGTGGTGAGCCGCAGCACGGCATCGGGAGGGAGAAGGGTGACGGCGGTGCACTGGAGCACGGGGTTCACCTCCGGTTCGTGTCGGGGGCTATCGGTCGGCGGGGTGGCTGTGCCACCCGGCGAGGGTCAGGCTCAGCCCGACGGCGGGATCGGAGACGGTGAACAGCGCGGGGAACCCGGCCTCCAGGGCCCGTATCGCGTGGTCCTGGTGCGGGCCGTGGGTGGCCCAGTGGCGCAACTCCTCGGGCGCGTTTGAGCCGTGGAAGTGAACCGGCCGTACGTCCTCGCCGGCCGACAGCCGTACGGGCTCGGGGGTGAGGGGCAGCCCATGGCTGTTGGCCAGGCGGAGCGCCTGCCGCCGGAGCCAGAGGAGGGCGAGCCGCCGGTTGCGTACGACGACCCCGCCGAGGGTGGCGCACCGCTGCCCGTTGGAGACGGTGACCTCTGCGGCGTATTCCGTCACGCGCCTCATGCGGACGGCCCGGGTCCGTCGTGGGCGGGATGCGGATGCCGGTCCGGATTCACAGGACCTCACCCCGGCTGCGGGCGTTGAGCCGTGCGGTACGGGCGCGGAGCTGCTCTATGAGGAGCGCGGGGCGTACGTGGCGGGGCTCGGCCTCCCACTCCGCACCGCCCCCGACGGGCCTCAGCGACCAGTAGGGGCCGGCGGGCCCCCGGAACTCGCCCACGCGGTCGGCGCGGCTGGTGTCGACCAGGAGGGTTCCGAGGGCGGGGAGGTCGGAGGGCTCCTGGTTATTCGGGCATAAGTTCTCGCCGTACATCGATCGCTCCTCGTGTCGGCGCAGCACGGCTGCCGAGCGTGGCGCTTCTAAGTCACCACTCGCGTTGACATCTCTAGAGAACTCTAGATCTCTAGAGATGTCAACGCGGCTGTTGGAGCTGGCTCAGCTCTGCATCGCCGACGGGGTGAGGCAGGCCGCGCGAGTCGACTCACGCTTCACGCACAATGCCCAGGTCAGGCGAGTGAAGCGACTCGCGCGGCCTCCCGGATGTCGCGCGAGTACCTTGCGCGACTAGGCTGCCTGGAGAGGAGAGGAACCCGTAGATGGCTACCGACGCCACTGGCCGTGAGCCCAAGTACCAGCGGATCGCGAAAGCCTTGAAGGCAGAGATCCAGTCAGGGGCATTGGAGCCTGGGGCGCGCCTCCCGGGTGAGAACGACCTCATGTCGCAGTACGGCGTTGCACGCATGACGGCCCGGCAAGCCTTGGGTGTGCTCCAGAGTGAAGGCCTGACGGAAGCGCGGAAAGGTGTCGGAGTCTTTGTACGGGCTTTCCAACCGCTGAGGCGCCGTGGGATTCCGCGATTGATGCGCGAGCAGTGGGGATCTGGACGTTCCGTTTGGGATGCCGACCTCGGGGATCGGGACCTGACAGTTGACCAGGTGGAAGTCCGCGACGGGGCCGCCTCGGAGAACGTGGCGCGCGTGCTCGGTCTCGAAGAAGGTGAGCGGGTCTGGCTGAGGAGCCGCCGGTTCGTGCTGGACGGCAAACCCGTACTGCTCTCGACCTCGTACCTCCCGGCATCTCTGGTAGAGGGCTCAGCGATCACTCAGCCGGACACAGGGCCCGGCGGGATCTACGCTCGGCTGGCCGAACTTGGTTACGGCCCGGTCCACTTCCGGGAAGAGATCCGCTCACGCATGCCGTTGCCCGAGGAGGCGGCGAAGCTCAGTCTTCCGGCCGGGACGCCCGTCATGCTCATCTGTCGGACTGCCTTCGCGGAAGAGGGGCGTGTGGTGGAGGTCAACGAGATGGTGCTCGACGCCGCCGCGTACGTCCTGGAGTACGACTTCGACGCGTAACGTCGCCCGGGTCGAGGCCCTCTGGTGCCCGTTCGGTCCCGTCGTGCATGGTGGTGCTTCCTGCGGCGAAGGGACACCCGTGATGCCTGAGTCTCCCCGATGGTTCAAGTCCTCGTACAGCTCCAACGGCGGCGACTGCATCGAGGTCGCCGCCAACCTCGCCGCCGCGCGCGGCATCGTCCCGGTCCGTGACTCCAAGGTCGTGGAGGGGCCCGTGGTCGAGGTCCCCGCCACCGCGTTCTCGGCGTTCGTCGTCGGCGTCCGGAGCGGGACGTTCGACACCGTCTGACGAACAGCACAGCAAGATGCCCCGCCGTGCCGCGCACGGTGGGGCATCTTGCTGTGCGCCCGGTGGGCCCAGCGCACCGCGCCGTGCGGCACCTGCCTGAGGTCCGCCCCGGCCGACGCGTACGGTTCGTGCTCAGCGAGCCGGCCCGTGATCCGACCGAGCGGACACGGATCACGGCTCCGAGGGCACTCGCGCTACCCGCGGTCTGCCCTCCTGTCCCTTCCCCCGGACCGACGTTCCGCCGCACGCTGTGGTCCGAGGTGTAGTCCACGACCGGGGGTGAGCGCCCGTGCGCGCACACAGCAGCGAGAAGGAAGAGGCCGAGCAGCGGTCCCCGCAGGGGCGGACGACGGGCTTCGCGGACACCGACCCCTTTGGCGGACCGCACCACCACCTGCCACGGGCGGCGGGCAACGCGGCCGTCGCACGCGCGATCGCCCGGGAGCGGCAGGAGGCGCACGGAGAGGCCGGGCAGGCGGCCCCGCAGACCGCCGGGCCGGACCGCGGCTCCGGGGCCGCGCCCATCCAGCGGACCGCGGACGAGGAACTGCGCGAGGCGAAGACGCCCGAGCAGATCGTCGCCGCCCTCAAGAAGTCGGGGCACTCGGAGGACGACGCCTGGGAGCTCATGAAGTACATGACGTCCCAGCAGTTCCCGGCGGGCGAAGGACAGGCCGACTTCGACATGCTCGGCAGCATCAAGGACGCATCCGAGGCACTGCAGAAGGTCAAGGCCGTTCGCCGGAGGATGGCCGCGCCGCTGTTGGCCAAGCGGTGGACGATCCGCCACTACACCGGCAGCGACCCGAACACCCCGCCGGGCTTCCAGGAGATCGCGTCGACCTACGACAACGCGGCCGCGGGCAGGGCGAGCGAACACACGAACGTCGCGGACTGGCGCTCCCTCGGCAACATCAAGTTCACCTTCTACCTGGTGGCCGTGGACGGCCAGGTTCCCCCGCGCAACTGGCTCAACAACACGCACTGGTACGCCGAGTGGGACCTCGAACAGATTCCGGAGTGCTGGGTCTCTCCGGACCTGCTGGAGAGGATGAACAAGCCGATGGACGCGGACGGGGCACGAACGGCGATGCAAGGGGCCAGGGCGTTCCGCGGCACCGGGGCACAGCTCAAGGAACTGCTGGCGATCAGCGCCTTCGGTGCAGGCAACGACCCGGCTTCCGCTCTGGACACGGCCATCGGCGGCGCGTTCGAGCTCAAGGTCCCCGACGGTCTGCCGGTCGCCGAGTGGCACAAGAAGTAGGCCGCGCTCGTCGAGTCGGTCCTGGGCCTGCGCACGAGGTCCCCACCTCACCCCCTCCCTTCCCTTCCCTGCCCTTCCCCTCCCTCCCCGTGACCGACGGCTGCTCTGCCAACGGCGAATATCGCGCCGCGCGGGCGTGGCAGTCAGTACCGTCCAGCCGCATGACGACGATCACGACCCGTACGGTCACCTACCCGGCCGACGACCTGACGATGGTCGGACACCTGGCCCTCCCGGCCGGTGCCGGGCGGCGGCCCGCCGTTCTGATCGGGCCGGAGGGGGTGGGGCTCAGCGACGTCGAGCGCCGCCGGGCCGAGGCGCTGGCCGAGCTGGGGTACGTGGCGCTGGCCTTCGACCTCCACGGCGGGCGCTATTTGGGAGACCCGGACGCCATGCTGGCCCGCTGCCTGCCGCTGCTCGCCTCCCCCGAACGGCTCCGGGGAATCGGGTACGCCGCGCTCGACGTGCTGCGTGCCGAACCACGGGCCGACCCCGGCCGGACCGCTGCCGTCGGCTACGGCACCGGGGGCGCGGTCGCCCTGGAGCTCGGCCGTGACGGCGTCGACCTGCGTGCGATCGCCACGGTCAACGCCCTGACCACCGGTCGGCCGGGGGAGGCGGCACGCATTCGCTGTCCGGTGTGGGCCGGGGTCGGATCGGAGGACCCGATCATGCCCCCCGCCCAACGGGACGCGTTCACCGCGGAGATGCAGGCCGCGGGCGTCGACTGGCGGCTCGTGGTGTACGGGGGAGCCCTGCACGCCTTCCACCACCCGCCGGTCGGCCACACCGTGCGCCCCGGCGTCGGCCACCACCCACGGCACGCCCGGCGAGCCTGGTGCGACGTCGTCGCTCTGCTCGCGGAGTGCCTGCCCGTCACGGAGTGATCCGATCGCCGCGGGCATCCGGGGCGGACCTTCCCAGCCCCTCCGAGCCTCGCCCCGCCCCGCAGGGCGATGGTGCCCGTCAGCGCGTATCGCGAGCGGAAGGCAGGACCCCTGCCTCCGGAGGGGTCAGCGGCTCGGGGGCGTCGAACCGGTCGTCGGCTCGTACCGGCCGCAACGCGATGCGGGTGATCCGGCCCCCCGACGTGCCGATCTCGATCAGGACGAGGGGGTGCCCGCCCGGGGCGATGACGTACATCGGGCAGCCGTTCACGGTGAGCCGGCAGGCCGCACGGATGCCCTCGCGGAACTGCCCGGTCTCGGCCGCGATGCCGGCGGCGCCGGTCACGATGGTGCGACCGCCGTGCGGCAGGAGTGCCGCGTCGGCGTCACGGACGCTGTCCGGCGCGAGCAACTGAACCATTCTGCGTGTGTCGCCGGTACGGGCCGCCGCCATGAAGGCGTCCACGAGCTGCTGATCGGCGCGGCCGGTGTGCTCCGCGTCCGGGCGGGCGCCGGCGGGGGCGAGGCGTCGGCGTGCCCGGCTGGCATGCTGCTTGGAACTGGGCACGGTCGTGCCCAGCACCTCCGCGATCCGGTCGAACGGCGTGGCGAACAGGTCGTGCAGGACGTAGGCGACCCGTTGCGGCGGGGTCAGCCGGTCCAGCAGCACCATCAGCGCCCGTGAGACATCCTCGGCGCGGAGGACCGCCTCGTCCGCGGCCAGGTCCTCCGCCGGGACGGCGTCCGCGAGCAGCGGTGCTTCCTTGCGGCGGTGTCGGGCACGCAGCTCGTCCAGGCAGACCCGGGCGGTGACCGTGGTGAGCCAGGCTGTCGGGTTCTCGACCGGCGGTGCCGACCGGGCGGCGGCTGCTCGTACCCATGCGGTCTGGACAGCGTCCTGGGCATCCTGGGCCGAGCCGAGGATGCGGTGGGCGACGGACAGGAGACGCGGTCGGGCGGTCTCGAATTCTGCGGCCGTGATCGGCAAGGGTGTCACCTTTGTGGGAGGGCGGACGTCAGGAGGGTCGGTTGAACCTTTCCTGTCCGCCTTCCTGCCGTGCTTCCCGGCACGGCTCCCGAGGAGATGAGAATGCCATGAGCCGACAGACGGTGAACACATGACCTCCGTACTGCTCATCGCCACCGTGACGAGTCTCGTCGCGAACGTGTCCATCGCTTTCGCGGACTACGTACGGGCACCCTTCGTGCTGGCCAATTCCGCCGAGGTACGCGTTCCGCCCGCGGCGTTGCCCTACCTGGCAGCCCTCAAACTCGCCGGCGCCGCGGGCCTTGCCATCGGTCTGTTCGGTGTCCACGGGCTGGGTCTGGCGGCCGCGGTCGGACTGACGCTGTTCTACGTCGGCGCGATCCTGGCCCATGTCCGTGCGCGCGTGTTCCACAACATCGCTTTCCCGGGTGTGTTCCTGCTGCTCGCCGTCGCCTGCGTCGGCTTCTTCGCGGGCGGAGGAGCATGACCGTCCTCCGGCTGGGCCCCGGCTTTCCCGGCCGAGTCGGAGGCGCCCAGCAACTCCGGTAGACGGAAGGCCATCGGTGGGGTGGTCCACGAGGGGCACCCCAGGCCGCGCAGGCGCAGCGGCGGGGCCGGGGCCCGACGCGCTTGCGACGGGCTGCGGCCCCGCCGCCGTCACCTCACTTCACTTCACCACGACGTTGTCCCCGGACGACTTCGACGCCCCGGTGGTGGTGTTGCCGTAGTACGCCCAGCGCCACGTACCGGTTCTGGAGGCCTTCACGGTCGTTTTGAGGTTGCCCGAGCCGTCCGCGTAGATCTTCTTCACCGTGGTGTAGGAGGTGGAGCCGGAGGGCTTGAACTGCAGGCTGACGTGGCGGCCGCCGTAGGAGGCGTACTTCCTGGTCTCCCAGTTGGCCCGGGTCACCTTGCCCGTCACGGTGATGGTCCTGCCCTTCGCCACCGGTTCGGGCGACGCGTTCACGGTCAGACGGGAGTTGCGCTGGACGTACACCGCCATGCCCTTGTCGTCGGTGTCACCGCCGCCGTCCTTGAACCGCACCTCGGCCCCGACCCGCCAGACCCCGGCCTCGCTGTTGCGCATGTCCCACACGCTCGGGTCGAAGTACATCGTCTCGTTGATGTCGCAGACGCCGATCCGGTTGGGGCAGTCGTTCGTCTCGATCGAGTGCCACAGCTGCTCCTTCCCCTTGTCGCGGTGGAGGAACACCAACCCCGGCTGCTTCCACTGCTTCGTGGTCGTCATCCGGAAGGACGCGGGCACCGCGACCTCGTTCGTCGTCCCGATCACGATCGGCTTGCCGCCGTTCACCTGGATACGGCTGAACGAGGCCCCGCCCTCGGCCGCCCCGGCCGGCGCCGCGGCCACGGCCGTGAACACCGCGGCCGCACCACCGGCCACGACGGCTCTCCAGACCTGCTTCCCCACCTGATCCCCGATCTCCGTACGGAAAGGCGCCGGAGGTTCACCCCTCCGGCGATCTTCAGACGTCCGGCAGCCGCCCAGGGTTGTGCACCCGTGCATCACGATGGGGCATCGTCCGGGGCGTACGTTCTCGTGGACGGGATCGGTCACGCGCCGCCCGCCCGGCTCGCCGCCCACGTGCGCCAGGAGCGCCCGCGTGGCGTCCGGGCCCAGCCCCCGCTCGAAAGGGGCGGCGGCGGACCTGGATCAAGGGCTACTTTCTCGTCCCGAACACGGACATGGATCACGGAGCGGGGACGGGGGCGGACTGTGCGGGCGACCACGGTGACGGCGGGCGGTGACCGGATGCGCTGGGTGGAGCTGCCGGGGGAGGAGCCGCCCCGCGTATACGTACACGGCCTGGGGGCGACGTCGCCCGCCTACTTCACCGAGGTCGCGGTGCATCCGCTGCTGGCAGGGCGGCGTTCGCTGCTCATCGATCTGCTGGGGCACGGGCTGAGCGACCGGCCGACGGACTTCGACTACACCCTTCAATCGCACGCCGACGCCCTCGCGCGGGCCCTGGAGTCGGCGGGCGTCACCGGTGCCGAAGTGATCGCGCACAGCATGGGCGGCTCGGTGGCCGTCGTGCTCGCGGCCCGGCACCCCCGTCTGGTCTCCCGGCTGGTCCTGGTCGACGCCAACCTCGATCCGCTCACGCCCGTGCCCGGGGCGGGCGGCAGCAGCGGTATCGCCGCGTACGGGGAGAAGGAGTTCCTGGCCGGTGGCTGGGAAGAGGTCCGGGACCGGGTGGGGCCCGGCTGGTGGTCCACCATGCGCCTCACCGGCCGCGAGGCCCTGCACCGTACGGCCACCCATCTCGTCCGGGGGACCGTTCCCACCATGCGGGAACTGCTGGTGGAGCTGGAGATTCCCCGTACCTACCTGCTGCCGGAGGCGGACGGGCCGCTCCCGGGCGCCGAGGCGCTCACCCGGGCCGGGGTGTCCGTCGTCCCCGTCCCGGACTGCGGCCACAACATCATGCTGGACAACCCGGAGGGCTTCGTACGCGCCACGGCGGCGGCGCTCACGTCTCCTCGGGGGCGGACGGCGTGACCCGCTCGACGAACTGAACGATCACGGCCGTGGAGGCCGACACCGCCTTCGGCCTGCTGGAGCCTTCGCTCGCCGACCACGCATCGGCCTGCGTGCGGAGCCTTCTCAGCGGGCTCACAGCTCATGCCGAGGCCGGTCACGGGTTCGGCGGTGATGGTGGGAGCAGCGGGGTCGACGTACCCCGTTGTCCCGCACCGCTGACGGAAGGCGCGCACGCGATGAGTGAGCCGAAACCCGGCATGACGCCGAAACCCGGCATGACGCCCGAAGGCCCCGCCTACCAGGGGCGCCCGCTGCCGTACCCGGAGGAAGAGGTCGTCGACCAGGGCCTGGGGTTCGACCTCGGCACGCTGCACTCGCGCAGAAGGGTCCTGGGCTTGTTCGGTGGGGTCGGCGGGATGGCCGCCCTCGCGGCGTGCGGCTCGGGCTCCACGCCCGCGAACCGTACCTCCGCCTCTCCCTCCGCCTCGTCCTCCGCGGCGGTGGACTCCTCGCTGACGGAGATCCCCGACGAGACCAACGGCCCCTACCCCGCGGACGGAACGAACGGAGTCAACGTCCTGGACAAGGACGGCATCGTCCGGCGCGACATCCGGTCCGGCTTCGGAGACTCGGGTGCGACGGCCCAGGGAATCCCCCTCACCTTCGAACTCACCGTGCTGGACATCGTCGAGGGCGGCGAGCCGATGGCCGGTGCGGCCGTCTACGCCTGGCAGTGCGACCGGGACGGCAAGTACTCGCTGTACTCCGAAGGGATCGAGGACGAGAACTATCTGCGCGGCGTACAAGTGGCGGACAGCCGGGGCCGGGTGACGTTCGTCAGCGTCTTCCCCGCCTGCTACCCGGGGCGCTGGCCGCATGTGCACTTCGAGGTGTACCCCGACCTCGACTCGGTCACCGACTACGGCAAACGGCTGTCGACCTCCCAACTGGCGCTGCCCGAGAAGGTCTGCGACGCCGTGTTCGCCACGACCGGTTACGAAGCCTCTGTCGCCAACCTCGCCCGGCTCACCCTCAAGACCGACAACGTCTTCGGCGACGACGGCGGTGCCCACCAGCTCGCCGCCACCACCGGATCCCCGAAAGCCGGCTACACGGCGACCCTCACCGTGCCCATCGACACCAGCACCGAACCCGCCGGGGGCGACGCACCGGGCGGAGGCGGACCGGGCGGAGGGAGCGGCGGAGGCCCGGGGGGACAGCCGCCCAGCGGGGCACCCCGCTGAACCCCCGGGTGAGAAGGACGCCCGAGGGCGCCGGGGCTCGTACGCAGCACAAAGGCGAGGAGACACCTCTCCTCGCCACTCTCAACTTATAGCGCACAGGGGGTCTTGCCGCAAGGCCCCGGGTGGGGCTCAGAATGTCCGCCTATGCCACAGCCTGCGGAAGACACCTGGAATGACGACGTGCGCGACAAGAAGTTCGACGAGGGACGCGAAGGGGGCGGCGTGAGCGGGTCGTACGTGCTCGGTCTCGGCGAGGTCGACGAGGACCGGGCCGGGCTCGTCGGAGGGAAGGCGGCCCATCTCGGTGCGCTCTCCCGGATCGACGGGGTCCGGGTGCCGGACGGTTTCTGCGTGACGACGGACGCCTACCGGCGGGTCGTGGCGCGGACTTCGGCCGTCGACGCGCTGCTCGACCGGCTGGCGGACGCCGACCCGGACGACCGGCAGGCGGTGCGGGAGCTCAGCGCGGAGGTCCGGCGGGCCGTCGAAGGGGCGGGGCTCCCGGACGACCTGGCGGCCGAGATCGCCGGGGCGGTCGCCCGGTCCGGTGAGGGGGCCGCGTACGCCGTGCGGTCCAGCGCGACGGCGGAGGACCTGCCGACGGCCTCGTTCGCCGGGCAGCAGGACACGTACCTGAACGTCGTGGGGACCGCGGCGGTCCTCCGGCACATCAGCCGGTGCTGGGCCTCGCTGTTCACCGAGCGCGCGGTGACCTACCGGCGGCGCAACGGGATCGACGACCGGACGGTCCACATGGCCGTGGTCGTCCAGCGCATGGTCTTCCCGGACGCGTCCGGGGTCCTGTTCACCGCCGACCCCGTCACAGGCAACCGGCGGACCGCCACCGTGGACGCCGGGTTCGGGCTCGGCGAGGCGCTGGTCTCCGGGCTGGTGAACCCGGACGTCTTCGCCGTGCGGGACGGCGAGGTCGTCGCCAGGACGATCGCCGTCAAGGAGCGCGCCGTTCACGCTCTGCCGGGCGGCGGCACGCGGGAGGTGACGGTCGGACCGGAGCAGCGGGAGCGACCGGCGCTGACCGATGCGCAGGCGGTGGAGCTCGCGCGGCTCGGACGGCGGATCGAGGCCCGCTTCGGGTGTCCGCAGGACATCGAGTGGTGCCTGACCGACGACGGGTTCCGGATCGTGCAGAGCCGCCCGATCACGACGCTGTTCCCCGTCCCGGCCCCCGGGCCCCTGCCGGAGGCCGCGGAGGACGGCCGGACCCCGAGCCTCTACGTCTCCGTGGGCCATCAGCAGATGATGACCGACGCCATGAAACCGCTGGGCTGGTCCATGTGGCAGCGCACCGCCATGGTGCCGATGCACGAGGCCGGCGGGCGGCTGTTCGTCGACGTCACCCCGCGGCTGGCCTCGCCCGCGTCCCGCGCCGCTCTTCTGGACATCCTGGGGAAGAGCGACCCGCTGGTCAGGGATGCCCTGGAAACGGTGCTGGAGCGGGACGGGTCCGCTCCGCCGGTTCCGGACGCGGACCCCGTCGGCCCTCCGGCGGGCAGCCCGTCCGAGGCCCCGGTGACCGAGGCCGATCCGGCCGTCGTCGCGGAGCTGGTCGAACGCAGCGAGACGTCCCTCGCCGCCCTCGAACGCGACATCCGGACGAAGAGCGGCCCGGAGCTGTTCGACTTCCTGGCGGAGGCGTTCGAGGAGCACAAGCGCGTGCTCGGCGACCCGGTGAGCATGCGGGCGATCACGGCGGGGATGGAGGCCACATGGTGGCTCAACGACAAGCTGGGGGAGTGGCTGGGCGAGAAGAACGCCGCTGACACGCTCACGCTCTCCGCCCCCGGCAACATCACGTCCGAGATGGGTCTCGACCTGCTCGACGTGGCCGACGCGATCCGCCCCCACCCCGAGGTGGTGGCATTCCTGAACGGCGTGGACGTACGGGACGCCGCCTTCCTGGACGAGCTCGTGAAACTGCCCGGCGGCTCCCGTGCGCGCGAAGCGATCGAGACGTACCTCGGCCGCTACGGCATGCGCTGCGTCGGCGAGATCGACATCACACGGCCCCGGTGGAGCGAGCGCCCCGCCACCCTGGTCCCGCCGATCCTCGACAACGTCCGGAACTTCGGGCCGGGCGCCGCCGAGCGCCGCTTCGAGCAGGGGCGGCAGAAGGCGCTCCGGGCCGAGCGGGACGTGCTGTCCCGGCTGCGGGCCCTGCCGGACGGGGATCAAAAGGCCGACGAGACGAAGCGGATGATCGACCAGGTGCGGGCGTTCGCCGGATACCGGGAGTACCCGAAGTACGGCATCGTCTGCCGCTACTTCCTTTACAAGCAGGCCCTGTTGGCAGAGGCCGGGCGGCTCGTGCGGGACGGTGTGCTCGCCGAGCGGGAGGACGTCTACTACCTCACCTTCCAGGAGCTGGAAGACGTCGTCCGCTCCCGCCGGGTCGACGACCGGCTGATCGCACGGCGCAGGGAGGAGTTCCGGTCGTACGAGACGCTCACCCCGCCCCGGGTGCTGACCTCGGACGGCGATGCCGTCACCGGCTCGTACCGGCGTAACGACGTGCCGACGGGCGCGCTTGCCGGTCTCGCGGTCTCCACCGGGAGCGTCGAGGGACGGGCGCGCGTCATCCTCGACCTGGCCGACGCCGAGCTGGAGGAGGGCGACATCCTGGTCACACGGTTCACCGACCCCAGCTGGTCCCCGCTGTTCCTCGGCGTCGCGGGACTGGTGACGGAGGTGGGCGGCCTGATGACCCACGGCGCGGTGATCGCCCGCGAGTACGGACTGCCCGCCGTCGTGGGGGTGGACCGGGCCACCCGGCTGATCCGGGACGGCCAGCGCATCCGCGTACACGGGACGGACGGGTACGTCGAGATCCTGGACTGACGGGGGCGAGGAGGCGGGCCCCGCACGGCGGGTTCGTCGTGCCGGGGCATTCCGGGCATCCTTGTCCCGGTCCCGCTCCTCTCCCCGTCAGGAATCGCCGTGTCCCACGCCTCCGCCGCCGCCCCGGCGAGCAGTGCCGCTCCGCGCTCCGGCCCGCACCGCTTCAGCTCCGTCATCAGCCGCATAGCCGAGGAGATGGCCGCCCGCGACGACCACGGCACGCCCGCCGACTACATCCCGATGCTCGCGGGCGTCGACCCCCGGCGCTTCGGCATGGCCGTCGCCGAGCCGGACGGGACGGTGTACGGGGTCGGGGACTGGCGGCAGCCGTTCTCGACCCAGTCCATCTCCAAGGTCTTCGCCCTGGCCCTGGCGCTCTCCCTGGACGGCGAGCGGATCTGGCGGGGCGTGGGCCGTGAGCCGTCGGGCAATCCCTTCAACTCCCTGGTGCAGTTGGAGTACGAGAACGGGATCCCCCGCAACCCGTTCATCAACGCGGGCGCCCTGGTGGTGACCGACCGGCTCCAGACGCTGACCGGGGACGCCGCCGGGCAGGTGCGGGAGCTGCTGCGCGAGGAGAGCGGCAACCCCGCCATCGACTTCGTACCGGAGGTCGCCGGGTCCGAAGCGGCCCACGGCGACCGCAACGCCGCGCTGGCCCACTTCATGGCCTCCTACGGCAACGTCACGCTCCCGGTCCCCGAACTCCTCGCCGCCTACTTCCGCCAGTGCTCCATCGAGGCGTCCTGCGCGGACCTGGCCCTCTCGGCCGGGTTCCTCGCCCGGCACGGCGTCCGGGCCGACGGGTCCGCGCTGCTGACCCGCAGCCAGGCCAAGCAGGTCAACGCGGTCATGCTCACCTGCGGTACGTACGACGCGGCCGGGGAGTTCGCCTACCGGGTGGGGCTGCCCGGCAAGAGCGGCGTCGGCGGCGGGATCATCGCCATCGTGCCCGGGGAGTGCACCCTGTGCGTGTGGAGCCCGGGGCTCGACCGGCGCGGCAACTCGGTGGCCGGCGTGGCGGCGCTCGACCGGTTCACCACGCTCACCGGGCTGTCCGTCTTCTGAGGCACCGCCTCGGGGTCTCGGGCCGACGCCCAGCGGTGTACGCCGGACGACCGGCCCGCCACCCGTCCGGCGTACGCGACAATGGAGCAATGACCACGCTCGCCCCCGCCCTCCCGCAGCTCCGTATCGGCCCGCACACCGTGCAGCCGCCGGTCGTGCTGGCCCCGATGGCCGGCATCACCAACGCCCCCTTCCGGACGCTGTGCCGGGAGTTCTCCGGGGGCAAGGGGCTGTTCGTCAGCGAGATGATCACCACGCGGGCGCTGGTCGAGCGCAACGAGAAGACCATGCAGCTCATCCACTTCGACGCGACCGAGACCCCGCGCTCGATCCAGCTGTACGGAGTGGACCCGGTCACCGTCGGAAAGGCCGTCCGCATGATCGTGGACGAGAATCTCGCCGATCACATCGACCTGAACTTCGGCTGCCCGGTCCCCAAGGTCACCCGCAAGGGCGGCGGCTCCGCGCTCCCGTACAAGCGGCCCCTGCTGCGGGCCATCCTGCGGGAAGCCGTCTCGGGCGCCGGTGACCTCCCCGTCACGATCAAGATGCGCAAGGGCATCGACGACGACCACCTCACCTTCCTCGACGCCGGGCGCATCGCCGTCGAGGAGGGCGTGACCGCCGTCGCCCTGCACGGGCGCACCACCGCCCAGCACTACGGCGGCACCGCCGACTGGGACGCCATCGCCCGGCTCAAGGAGCACGTCCCGGAGATCCCCGTCCTCGGCAACGGCGACATCTGGTGCGCCGACGACGCCCTGCGGATGATGCGCGAGACCGGCTGCGACGGCGTGGTCGTCGGGCGCGGGTGCCTCGGGCGGCCCTGGCTCTTCGCCGATCTGGTCAGCGCCCTGGAGGGGCGCGGCGAACGGCACGCGCCCACCCTGCGGGAGGTCGCCGACGTCATGGTGCGCCACGCCACGCTGCTGGGGGAGTGGATCGGCGACGAGGCGCGGGGCGTCATCGACTTCCGCAAGCACGTCGCCTGGTATCTCAAGGGTTTCGCGGTCGGCTCCGAGATGCGCAAGAAGCTCGCCATCACCTCCTCCCTGGAGGAGCTGGGCGGCCAGCTGCACGAGCTGGACCTCGACCAGCCCTGGCCCGACGGCGCCGACGGGCCCCGCGGACGGACCTCCGGCAACAACCGGGTCGTCCTCCCGGACGGCTGGCTCAAGGACCCGTACGACTGCTCGGGCGTCAGCGCCGACGCGGAGCTGGACACCTCCGGCGGCTGAAGCGGTACGGGAGGGGCTCACCCCGCCACGCCCCGCCCCGCCCGCCGCTCCACCCTCACCGGCTCGCCGTCCAGGTGCCGAAGCCGCAGGACGTACAGGACCTCGCTGCCCGGCCCGACGTCCAGGCGGGCCGCCTCCTCGCGAGCGGCCCACGGGCCCCCGTCGGTCAGCGCCCCGAGCTGCGCACAGGTGCTGGTCCGGGACATGGGTCGGTCCTCACCTTGGCCCTCCCTCCGGGGCCGGCCGAGCACGGCTTCCGTACCTGCCAAAACCCCGATATCACCGGCTTCCCTCTTCCTCGGCTCTTGCGGCACCGGCCATCGGACGTTAACTCCTCGGACATCTGAGCCGGGCGAACTGATGCCAGCTTGTATGAACAAGTGGCCCTCACTTCGCTTCCGGGAGACAGACCGTGCACAGAGCCCGACCCCGCCCCCTCACGCGTGCCAACGGCCGTGCCGTTGCCGCTCTCGCCCTCTCCACCGCCGCCCTCACCGCCCTCACCGCGTGCGGCGCCGCGCCCGAGGAGAAGGCCGCCACCGGGGTGAACGGGGTGAAGTCGACCGAGGCGACCTCGGTCGCCGACTTCGGCGGGATGGAGAAGCTGGTCGCCGCCGCCGAGAAGGAGGGCGAGCTGAACGTGATCGCCCTGCCGCCGGACTGGGCGAACTACGGCGAGATCATCAAGGCCTTCCAGGCCAAGTACAAGGTCAGGATCAAGAGCGAGACCCCGGACGCCTCAAGCTCCGACGAGATAGCCGCCGTCAAGTCCCGCAAGGGCCAGAAGCGCGCCCCCGACGTCCTCGACCTCGGCATCGCCTTCGCCCGCAGCGGCGCCGCCGAGAACCTCTTCGCCCCGTACAAGGTCACCGCCTGGGACCGGATCCCCGACAGTCAGAAGGACGCCGACGGCCGCTGGTACAACGACTACGGCGGCTACGTCTCCATCGGCTGCGACGCCGCCCGCATCACCACCTGCCCCGAGACCTTCGCCGATCTGCTCAAGCCCGAGTACAAGGGGAAGGTCGCGCTCAACGGCAACCCGACCAAGTCCGGCTCCGCGTTCGGCGGCGTGTACGCGGCCTCCCTCGCCAACAAGGGCTCGTTCGGCGACATCCAGCCCGGCATCGACTTCTTCGGCAAGCTGAAGAAGAGCGGCAACTTCATCCCCGTCGAGTCCACCCCGGCCACCGTCGAGAAGGGCGAGACGCCCATCAGCATCGACTGGGACTACCTGAACGCCGGGTACGCCGACCAGTTCAAGGGCAAGGGCGTCGACTGGAAGGTCTCCGTGCCGGCCGACGGCGTGTACGCCCAGTTCTACTCGCAGGCCATCAACAAGGACGCCCCGCACCCGGCCGCCGCCCGCCTGTGGATGGAGTACCTCTACAGCGCCGAGGGCCAGAACCTCTGGCTCAAGGGGTACGCCCGCCCCGTGCTGCTGCCCGCCATGACCGAGGACGGCACCGCCGACAAGGCCTTCGTCGCCAAGCTGCCGAAGGTCGAAGGCACCCCGGCGTTCCCCAGCTCCGATGAGCTGGACGAGGCCAACGCCACCCTCGCCGAGAACTGGGACAAGGCCGTCTCCTGATGACCGTCCCGCACCCGTCCGCCGCCCCGGGCCCCGGGGCGGCCGCCGAGCAGGGCGGCGGCCGGGCCCGCCGCCGCCCGTCCCGCGTCTGGCTCGGCGCGCTCCCGCTGCTCGTCTTCGCCGGGCTCTGCTTCGGACTGCCCGCCGGGGCCCTGCTGTACGGGGCGTTCACCCGCACCGATCCGGTCGCCGGGACCACCGAGTTCACCGGCGAGCACCTCTCGCGCTCGCTCCAGGGGCCCTACCTCACCTCGCTCACCGGCAGCGTCCAGCTCTCCGCGCTGACCGCCGCCCTCGCCACCGTGCTCGGGGTGCTCATCGCCCAGGCCGTCGTCACCTCCCGGCGCGGCGCCCTGCGCGGCGCGGTCCTCACCGCCTCCGGGGTGCTCGCCAACTTCGGCGGGATCCCGCTCGCCTTCGCCTTCGTCGCGACCCTCGGCATCTCCGGGGTCGTCACGGAGCTCGGGCACCTGGACGCCCTCGGCTGGAACCTCTACTCCTTCACCGGGCTCACCGTCATCTACCTCTACTTCCTCGTCCCGCTCATGGTCCTCGTCGTCGTCCCCGCGCTGGACGGACTGCGCCCCCAGTGGCGCGAGGCCGCGCTCAGCACAGGGGCCTCCACCGGGCAGTTCTGGCGCCACGTCGGCCTGCCCGTCCTCGCGCCCTCGCTGCTCGGCGGGTTCGTCCTGCTCTTCGGCAGCGCCTTCGCCGCGCACGCCACCGCCGCCGCCCTCGTCGGCGGCTCCGTCCCGCTGGTCACCCTGAAGATCGCCGACGCCCTCTCGGGCAACGTCCTGGTCGGCCAGGAGAACGTGGCCCTGGCGCTCAGCCTCGACATGATCGTGATCGCCGGACTGGTGATGGCCGTCTACCTGCCCCTCCAGCGACGGAGTTCCCGATGGCTGCGCTGACCCCCGTCTCCCTTTCTCCCGACTCCACGCCCCCCGACTCCCCGTCCCCGGTTTCCCCGGGAGCCGTGCCCGTCACGGCCCGCCGCCGCCGGCCCCGCTACTGGCGCGGGGCCGTGCTCACCGTCGCCGGGCTGTACTTCCTCACCCCGCTGATCTCCTCGTTCGTCTTCACCGTCCATGTGCCGGGGCAGGGCCTCACCTTCGCCGCGTACAGCGGGATCCTGTCGGCCGACGGCTTCACCGAGAGCCTCTTCCTCTCGCTCTCCCTCGCCGCCGCCACCATCGCGCTCGCCCTGCTGCTCGTCGTACCCGCCCTGGTCGCGGTCCGGCTCGGGCCGCCCCGGCTGCGCGCCGTCGTCGAGATCGTCTGCATGCTGCCGCTGGTGGTGCCGCCGATCGCGCTGGTCACCGGGATCGCCACGGTGCTGCGCTGGGGGCCCGACCACTTCTCCCGCACGCCGCTCTACCAGACCTTCCTCGCCGTGCAGAACGAGTCGTTCCCGGTGGTGCTGGTCCTCGCCCACACCGTGCTGGCGCTGCCGTTCGTGCACCGCTCGCTGGACGCGGGGCTCCGCGCGGTCGACGTGCCCACGCTGGTGGAGGCGGCCCGGAACTGCGGGGCCGGGCGGCTGTACGTGATCCTCCGCGTCATCCTGCCCAATCTGCGCTCCTCCCTCGCCGGGGCCTCCTTCCTCACGCTGGCCCTGGTGCTCGGCGAGTACACCGTCGCCTCGCTGCTGGGCTTCCGGCCGTTCGCGGTGTGGATCGTCTCCGTCTCCGGCGCCGAGGCCCGGATGTCGGTCGCGGTGTCCCTGCTCTCCCTGCTGATCACCTGGGCCCTGCTGCTCGTTCTCTCCCGCGCCGGAAGCGGCCCGTCCGCCGGCGCCCCGGCCGCCGGTGCCGCCTCAGGAGCCGCTGCCTCAGGAGCCGTCGCCTCCAAAACCGCCACCACCGCGTCCGCCGCCCCCGCCCCCGTACCCGGCAAGGAGTAGCCGCCCATGTCAGCCCTGCCCGTCCCGCCCGCCGCCACCGCCGACCGCCGTCCAGGTCCGGCGCGGGCCGCCGGGGGCGCGCCCTCCGCCGCCGGAGCCCGGGTGGAGTTCCGCTCGCTGCGCCGCGCGTTCGGCCCGACCGTCGCCCTCGACGGGCTCGACCTCACCGCCGAACCCGGCGAACTCCTCGCCCTCCTCGGCCCCTCCGGCTGCGGCAAGACCACCGCGCTGCGGGTGCTCGCCGGGTTCGAGCAGCCGGACTCCGGCGAGGTCCTGGTCGACGGCGAGGACATCACCCGGGTCCCCGCCAACCGGCGGGACGCCGGAATGGTCTTCCAGTCCTACAGCCTCTTCCCGCACCTGAACGCCCGCGACAACGTGGCCTTCGGGCTGCGCGTACGGAAGGTGTCCGCCGCCGAGCGGCACGCCACCGCCGCCGAACTCCTCGACCTGGTCGGGCTGCCCGACCACGGCGGCCGCTTCCCGCACCAGATGTCCGGCGGCCAGCAGCAGCGCGTCGCCCTGGCCCGCGCGCTCGCCCTGCGCCCCCGGGTGCTGCTGCTGGACGAGCCGCTCTCGGCACTCGATGCCAAGGTCCGGCTCGCCCTCCGCGAGGAGATCCGCCGCCTTCAGCTCGCGCTCGGGATCACCACCATCTTCGTCACCCACGACCAGGAGGAGGCCCTTTCCCTGGCCGACCGGGTCGCCGTCCTCAACGCGGGCCGCCTGGAGCAGTGCGCGCCCCCGGCCGAGCTGTACGAACGTCCCGCCACCGCGTTCGTCGCCGAGTTCGTCGGCACCATGAACCGGCTGCCGGGCCGGCTGACCGGCACCGGTTCGGTCGAGGTCGCCGGCCGCACCCTGCCGGTCCTGCCGGCCGACGGCGGGGTCCCGGGCGGCAGCGGGCCCGTCGAGGTCCTGATCCGGCCCGAGGGCGTCCGCGTGGAGGCCGATCCCGAGGGCACGGCCACCGTCGTCTCCGCCTCGTTCCTCGGCTCGGTCACCCGGGTCCTGCTCGACCTCCCGGACGGCGTGGCGGTCAAGGCCGACCTGGCGTCCCGGGACGCCGCCGACCTGCTGCCCGGCGTACGGGCCCGGGTCACGCCCGTACCGCGCCCGGTGCTGGTCGTCCCGGCCGTTCCCGCGACGGACGAGCCGACCGGGAAAGCGGCGACGGCATGAGCGCGCCCGCGCCCGCGGCCGTGCTGTTCGACATGGACGGCACCCTCGTCGACACCGAGGTCCTCTGGTGGGAGACGGCCCACGAGGTCGCCGCCGGACTCGGCCACCGGCTCACCGACGCGGACGCGCCCGAAGTCGTCGGCCGGGCCGTCGCGGACACCGCCGCTCATCTGATCGCGGTGACGGGCGGGACGGCGGACGGGCTGCCCGCCGTCGCCGCCGAGCTCACCGGCTCCTTCCGCCGCAAGGTCGACGCGGGGGCCCCGCTGCGCCCCGGGGCCGCCGCCCTGCTGGCCGCCCTGGAGCGGCACCGGGTGCCGTTCGCCCTGGTCAGCGCCTCACCCCGGAGTGTCGTGGACGCGGTGGTGGCAGGGGCGCTGGCCGAGGCCGCCTTCGCCTTCACGCTCTCGGCCGACGACACCGTACGGACCAAGCCGCATCCCGATCCGTACCTGGCCGCGGCGACCCGGTTCGGGGTCCCGGCGGCGGCCTGCGTCGCCGTCGAGGACTCCCCGGACGGGACCGCGTCCGCGCACGCCGCGGGGTGTGCCGTGCTGGTGGTGCCCTCGCTGCTGCCGGTCGACCCCGCGCGGGGGAGGACCTTCGCCCGTAGCCTGGAAGAGGTGGATCTCGGGGTGCTCAGCGACTGCCTGAGGCGTCCCGAGGCGTCCGGATCCTGAAATCCGGGGTCCGAATCGGGCGTGATTCACGCCACCCTTGATCGGGGTTGCGCTCAGATGAGCGGAATAGGGGCGACTGCACTTCTGGAAGACGTGGCACTCAGTGCCACCCTCTTCTCTTCGAGAAGTGGACTCACCTGCTCCAGTCTCCGCTCAGGTGAGCGGCTATGGTCAAGTTTCGGCCATGCCGCCTTCAGGAGGTGAAGGCAAGGATTCCTGCGCTCCGGCCGGGCGACCCTTTCGATCTGCTGGCGGACGGGTGGTTGCGGCCGCATGACGACCAAGTGGACGTACCCATACACCTTCGATCTGGGTATGTTCCTCGCCGTCAGGGCAGCCACCGCGTCCTCGAGGAGTCGAGACCCGTGTCGGAAAACAAAGATCCCCAGAAGTTCGTCTACGACTTCACCGAGGGCAACAAGGATCTGAAGGATCTTCTGGGCGGCAAGGGCGCCAACCTCGCCGAGATGACCAACCTCGGGTTGCCCGTCCCTCCGGGCTTCACGATCACCACCGAGGCCTGCAAGGTCTACCTGGAGAGCGGTGACGCGCCGACCGCGCTGCGCGACGAGGTGAGTGCGCACCTCACGTCGCTGGAAGAGCGCATGGGCAAGCAGCTCGGCCAGGCCGACGACCCGCTGCTGGTCTCCGTCCGGTCCGGCGCCAAGTTCTCCATGCCGGGCATGATGGACACCGTCCTGAACATCGGCCTCTCCGACGCCTCGGTGGCCGGTCTCGCCACCCAGTCCGGCGACGAGCGCTTCGCCTGGGACTCCTACCGCCGTCTCATCCAGATGTTCGGCAAGACCGTCCTCGGCGTCGACGGCGAACTCTTCGAGGAGGCCCTGGAGGCCGCCAAGCACGCGAAGAAGGTCACGGTCGACACCGACCTCGCCGCGGCCGACCTGAAGAAGCTGGTCAAGCAGTTCAAGAAGATCGTCGAGTCCGAGGCCGGACGCGAATTCCCGCAGGACGCGCGCGAGCAGATGGACCTCGCCATAAACGCGGTCTTCGACTCGTGGAACACCGACCGGGCCAAGCTCTACCGCCGCCAGGAGCGCATCCCCGGCGACCTCGGCACGGCCGTCAACGTCTGCTCGATGGTCTTCGGCAACCTCGGCCCCGACTCCGGTACGGGCGTCGCCTTCACCCGCGACCCGGCCAGCGGCCACCAGGGCGTCTACGGCGACTACCTCCAGAACGCGCAGGGCGAGGACGTCGTCGCCGGTATCCGCAACACGGTGCCGCTCGCCGATCTGGAGTCGATCGACAAGAAGTCGTACGACCAGCTCATGCAGATCATGGAGACCCTGGAGAACCACTACAAGGATCTCTGCGACATCGAGTTCACCATCGAGCGCGGCCAGCTCTGGATGCTCCAGACCCGGGTCGGCAAGCGCACCGCCGGGGCCGCCTTCCGCATCGCCACCCAGCTCGTGGACCAGGGCCTGATCGACGAGGCCGAGGCCCTCCAGCGGGTCAACGGCGCCCAGCTCGCCCAGCTGATGTTCCCGCGCTTCGACGTCGAGGCGAAGACCGAGCTGCTCGGCCGGGGCATCGCCGCCTCGCCCGGTGCCGCCGTCGGCAAGGCCGTCTTCGACTCGTACACCGCGATCAAGTGGTCCCGCTCCGGCGAGAAGGTCATCCTGATCCGCCGCGAGACCAACCCCGACGACCTCGAAGGCATGATCGCCGCCGAGGGCATCCTCACCTCGCGCGGCGGCAAGACCTCGCACGCCGCAGTCGTGGCGCGCGGCATGGGCAAGACCTGTGTCTGCGGCGCCGAGGACCTGGAGGTCGACACCAAGCGCCGCCGGATGACGGTGGGCGGCATCGTGATCGAGGAGGGCGACCTCGTCTCGATCGACGGCTCCACCGGCAAGGTCTACCGGGGCGAGGTACCCGTCGTACCGTCCCCGGTCGTCGAGTACTTCGAGGGCCGCATGCACGCGGGCGCCGACGACGCCGACGAGCTGGTCGCCGCCGTGCACCGGATCATGGCGTACGCGGACCGGGTGCGCCGGCTGCGCGTACGGGCCAACGCCGACAACGCCGAGGACGCCCTGCGGGCCCGCCGCTTCGGCGCCCAGGGCATCGGCCTGTGCCGCACGGAGCACATGTTCCTCGGCGAGCGCCGCGAGATGGTCGAGAAGCTGATCCTCGCGGACACCGACGACGAGCGCGAGACCGCTCTCGCCGCCCTGCTCCCGCTCCAGAAGGCCGACTTCATCGAGCTGTTCGAGTCGATGGACGGGCTGCCCGTCACCGTCCGCCTCCTGGACCCGCCGCTGCACGAGTTCCTGCCCGACATCACCGAGCTGTCGGTCCGCGTCGCGCTCGCCGAGTCCCGCAAGGACGCCAACGAGAACGACCTGCGGCTCCTCCAGGCCGTGCACAAGCTGCACGAGCAGAACCCGATGCTGGGCCTGCGCGGCGTGCGCCTCGGCCTGGTCATCCCCGGTCTGTTCGCCATGCAGGTCCGGGCGATCGCCGAGGCCGCCGCCCACCGCAAGAACGCCAAGGGCGACCCGCGCGCCGAGATCATGATCCCGCTCGTCGGCACGGTCCAGGAGCTGGAGATCGTCCGCGAGGAGGCCGACCGGGTCATCGAGGAGGTCCAGGCCGCCACCGGCACCGACCTCAAGCTGACCATCGGCACCATGATCGAGCTGCCGCGCGCCGCGCTGACGGCGGGCCAGATCGCCGAGGCCGCGCAGTTCTTCTCCTTCGGCACGAACGACCTGACCCAGACGGTGTGGGGCTTCTCCCGCGACGACGTGGAGGCTTCCTTCTTCACCGCGTACCTGGAGAAGGGCATCTTCGGGGTCTCCCCGTTCGAGACGATCGACAAGGACGGCGTCGGCTCGCTGGTCCGCAGCGCCGTCGAGGCCGGCCGGGCCACCCGCCCGGACCTCAAGCTCGGCGTCTGCGGCGAGCACGGCGGCGACCCGGAGTCGGTGCACTTCTTCCACGAGGTGGGCCTGGACTACGTGTCCTGCTCGCCCTTCCGCATCCCGGTCGCCCGTCTTGAGGCCGGCCGGGCCGCAGCCGAGTCCCGGGGCAGTGACAGCCGCTGACCCGGACTCACGGTCCGGGGTGCACGAACACCCCGGACCTCAGGGGCAGGGCTGCACGAACAGCCCTGCCCACCGACCAAGGCCGCCGAGCGGCCTGCCCCTCCGGGACCGCCCCGGAAGCCGAGCCCGGCCCTCACCGGGCGCACCGGCCCGGCGGCGGCCCCGGAGCACCGAGAAGCGGCGGCACCCTGTGCGGGGGTGCCGCCGCTTCGCTGTGCCGCCGCTTCGCCTTGCGTGCACGGAAATGACCGGCCGTGCGGACAAGGCGTCAGAAGCGCGCATCGAATGACGCGCGAAGAATGTGGCGCAGAGCACATTGCTTTGTTTAATGCGCAAAGAAATTCGGGTGACGGTCGGGGTGCCGGACCGGGGTGCGGTCCATGGATCCCCACCCATGGACCGCACCCGGCTTACCCCCGTCGGGTACGGAGCCGCACCGTCGCCCACCGCCGCCGAACACACAAAGCCCCCCACGGCCTTCACGTGCTCATCCGGTGGGCACCGGATGCGTACCCGACGTCGTACAGCCTTATCGGTGAAGCGGAACGGGGCGACACCTTTCACTTCTGGCCGAAACCCCGTGGTGACCTCCTGTGACGGTCCGCATACCCTTCGGTGGGGGCAATTGCGGATGCAACAGGTGGGGGAGCAGTGCTAAGGATCCATATGTCCAGGCTGGACCTTTCGCGGGTGCGGATGGCCACGAGACCGGACGCCTTGTGGGAAACCATTCTGAGTTTTCACCGGCTCAGGGACCGGCGCGCCTCGACGGTGTTCGGGAAATGGCGTACGGAATCCCGGGCGCGGTTGAATGGTGAAGCGCAGCTGCTGGCGGCGGTCGTTCCGCCCCGCGGCTATTTCCCGGATTTTCTGACGCCCTCTCAGGAAGGCGCCGAACCCTTCGGGCTCGACGTCGGAATGGAGGCCCTGCGCGACACTCCCGCCGACCGGGTCCACGCGGAACTGGAGCTGCTGGCCGCAGCCCGGACGCGGCAGCGGACAGACCGGCCGGTCGGTCAGCGGCCCGCCGGAGCGGGAAAGGCGGGCGCGGCGCTGCCCGCCGCGCTCATGGAGGGCCGCGCCGAACCGCTCACCCGGCTCATCGGAGCACTCCGCAGCTACCACCAGGCGGCCGTCGAGCCCTACTGGCCGCACATCAGGGCCAGCGTCGAGGCGGACCGGGCTGTGCGCGGCAGGGCCCTGCTGGACGGCGGCACGGACGAGCTGCTGGCCACCCTGCCGCCGACGATCCGGTGGCGCTCACCCGTGCTGGAGGCGGACTACCCGGTCGACCGCGATCTGCATCTGGACGGGCGCGGACTGCTGCTCCAGCCGTCCTTCTTCTGCCGGGGCACGCCCGTCGTCTACCGGGACCCGTCGCTGCCTCCGGTCCTCGTCTACCCGGTGACCAACCCCGGCGCCCCGGTCTTCGCCGAGCCGGGCCCCTGGCTCGGCCGGCTCGTCGGGCACACCCGCTCGGCCGTCCTCTCCTCCATAGGGACGGGCTGCACCACCAGCGAACTCGCCCGCAGGGCCGGGGTGTCGCTGGCCTCCGCGAGCCAGCACGCCTCCGTGCTGCGCGAGGCGGGCCTGGTCCTGACGCTGCGCCACGGCAGCTCGGTCCTCCACACCCTGACCCCGCTCGGCGGCTCCCTGCTGCGCGGAGGCGCCCCGCTGACCCTCCACTAGGTCCTGGGGACCCCCGCCGCCCCGTCGCCGCCCCGGAGAGATTCGTCCGCCGAACGGCGATGAGTTCCGCACGGCCCCGCCGTCTACCCATCGAAAGCGCCGGACGGAGCACCGCGGGCGCCACGGGAGAGAAGAAGAGGGAACGACCATGGCTCAGATGATCTTCGTGAACCTGCCGGTGAAGCACCTGGAGACGACGGTGGGCTTCTTCGGGAAGCTCGGCTTCACGACCAACCCGGCTTTCACCGACGACAAGACCGCGTGCCTGGTGATCAGCGACACGATCTTCGCGATGCTGATGACGGAGGAGCGCTTCAAGGAGTTCACCAAGAAGGACGTGGTCGACGCCTCGACGGCGACCGAGGTCATCCTCGCCCTGAGCGCCGACAGCCGCGAGAAGGTCGACGAGATCGTCGACGCGGCGCTGGCCTCCGGCGGGTCCCCGGCGGGCGAGACGCAGGACATGGGCTTCATGTACGGCCGCTCGTTCCAGGACCCCGACCACCACATCTGGGAGGTCGTGTGGATGGACCCGGCCGCCGCCGAGGGCCAGGCCTGAGCCGGCCGACCGCAACGGCGTGCGCCGGGGGCACGGGGGAGCCCCGGCGCACGCGGGCGTCCGAGTCCGCCCCCGCCCTTGCCCCCTTCCGCGTCAGCTGCGGAACGGCCCCTTGACCTCGTACGTGATGCCGCCGGAGGAGCTTCCGCTCGTCCCGCGCTGCGAGGAGAAGTAGAGCCGGCTGCCGTCCGGCGAGAACGCGGGCCCGGTGATCTCCGAACCGGACTGCCCGGTGATCCGCAGGAACGGGGCCACCGTGTCGTCCGGCGTGATCAGGCAGATCTCCATGTTCCCGCCGTCCTCCGCGATGTAGAGGTCGCCGGACCCGGACCGGGTGACGTTGTCCACCCCGGTCAGCGGGGCGGAGCCGCCCGTCACCAGGGAGTCGTCGTAGGCCAGCGAGATCGACGAGGTGGTCGCGTCGTACGCCCACACCCGGTTGTCGCCCTTGGTGGTGAACCAGCAGGTGCCCGCCGCGTAGAAGCAGCCCTCGCCGCCGTTGAACACCTTCGCCCCGGACACCTGGTGCCGCGTCTGGGTGGAGGAGGCGGCCGGGTCCGGTACGTTCGCCCAGCTCACCGGGCCGGAGGTGCCCGTGCCCGCCACCAGCACCTGAAGCGTGCCGCTCGACAGATCCCCCCAGGTCGTGGGCCGGAAGCGGTAGAAGCGGCCGTCGCTCTCGTCCTCGGTCAGATAGATGTAGCCGTGGTCCGGGTCCGCGGCCGCCGCCTCGTGCTTGAAGCGGCCCATCGCCGGACGCCGCACCGCCGCGTCCACGCCCCACGGGTCGGTCTCGTAGACGTACCCCCGGGTGACCTCCTCGCAGGACAGCCAGGTCTTCCAGGGGGTGGCGCCGCCCGCGCAGTTGTTGTTCGTGTTGCCCAGGATGCGGTACGCGGCCGTCACCGTCCCCGAGGAGTTGAACCGCACCGCGCTCGCCCCGCCCCCGCTGCTCGGGGAGACCTCGGCGTTGGAGACATAGATCCAGCCCGCGCCGTCGGCGTACGTGGCGCCGCCGTCGGGCGCGCTGTGCCAGCGGTAGGAGGTGCCGGGCACGGTCTGCCCGGAACGGGCGATCACGCGGCTGGTGAAGCCGCCCGGCAGCCGGATCCCGTCCCCGTTGGCCGCCTGGAGCGCGCCGTACGGGCCGGGGGCCGGCTGGGCCGGGTCGGCGAAGGCGGCACCCCGCCACAGGGTGCCGCCGAAGGCGGCCGCCGAGCCGCCGATCACCGCGGTGCGCAAGAAGTTCCGACGTTCCACGATCACTCCACGCATGAGTGTGGCCCGCCGCCCCGGACAGGCCGGCGGGTCGCGCGTCAGGACTGTAGGAGGCGGCAATTGACGGGGCGTCACGCGAAGGTGAACGGGCGGCGGAGGAACTGCGCAGGCCCCCGCCCCGCCCGCGGACCGGCTGTCAGTCCGCCCGTACGGCGAACACCGGCACCGACACCTCCTCGTCGTCCAGGCACGCCCCCGTCGCCAGGTCGAAGCGCTGCTTCAGCAGCGGTGAGGCCACGAACGGCCGCCCGCCCGCCGAGCCGAGCAGCCCGCGCGAGAGGACGTACGCCCCGGTGAACGGGTCCCGGTTGCCGATCGCGTACACCTGGCCCGCCCGGTCCATGAAGACGGCCGCCTGGTCCCCGTCGGGCAGCAGCACCGCCACCCCCCGGCCGGGGATCAGCAGTCCCCGTTCGCAGACCGTCAGCCAGTCCTTGCCGTGGGCGAGCCGGACGGATCCGGTGCCCCGCGCTGTCGTGATCGTCGCGGTTGCCATCAGGATGCGGTCCCTTCGAGGGTGCGGACGGCGAGGACGGGTCCGGCCAGCAGGTCCAGATCCGGCTTGATCTGGTCCCTCTCCGGAATGAACCTCACCGAGGGGTCGGGGGCGTCGGGGGCGTTGACGAAGGTGACGAACCGGCGCAGCCGCTCCGGGTCGTTGATGGTCTCGGCCCACTCGTCGCGGTAGCCCGCGACATGGTCGGCCATGAGCCGCTCCAGCTCCTCGCAGAGCCCCAGCGAATCGTGGACGACCACGTCCCGGACGTGGTCGAGGCCGCCGTCGATCCGCTCCAGCCAGGCGGAGGTGCGCTCAAGACGGTCGGCGGTACGGATGTAGAACATCAGGAACCGGTCGATGAGCCGCACCAGTTCGGCGTCGGAGAGGTCCTGGGCCAGCAGGTCCGCGTGGCGCGGGGTGGCCCCGCCGTTGCCGCCGACGTACAGATTCCAGCCCTGGGCGGTGGCGATGATCCCGAAGTCCTTGCCCCGGGCCTCCGCGCACTCGCGGGCGCAGCCGGAGACCGCCGACTTCAGCTTGTGCGGCGAGCGCAGGCCCCGGTAGCGCAGCTCCAGGTCGATCGCCATCTTCACCGAGTCCTGCACGCCGTAGCGGCACCAGGTCTGCCCCACACAGGACTTGACCGTGCGCAGGGACTTCCCGTACGCGTGCCCGGACTCGAAGCCCGCGTCCACCAGCCGGGTCCAGATCAGCGGCAGTTGGTCGACCCGGGCGCCGAAGAGGTCGATGCGCTGGCCGCCGGTGATCTTCGTGTAGAGGCCGAAGTCGCGGGCGACCTCGCCGATGACGATGAGCTTCTCCGGGGTGATCTCACCGCCCGGGATGCGCGGCACGATCGAGTACGACCCGTTGCGCTGGAGGTTGGCGAGGAAGTGGTCGTTGGTGTCCTGGAGCGCCGCCTGCTCGCCGTCCAGCACATAGCCGCTCGCGCCGACCGTGGGCGCCAGCGAGGCGATGACCGAGCCGACCGTCGGCTTGCAGACCTCGCAGCCGTCGCCGCCCCGCGCCTCCTCCCGGCCGTGCGAGTCGAGCAGTCCGGCGAACGAGGTGACCTCCAGGGTGCGGACGATCTCGTACAGCTCGCTGCGGCTGTACGGGAAGCAGCCGCACAGCCCCGAGTCCTCGGGCGGCGGCATCAGCTGCCCGATCACCTTGAGGCAACTGCCGCACCCCGTACCGGCCTTGGTGCACTTCTTCACCTCGGGCAGCGTGGTGTGCTCGCAGATCGCGCCCTTGGTCACGTTGTGGCAGGAGCAGATCACCGCCTCGTCGGGCAGCGCGCCGGGGCCGAGCGACACCGGGCCGCCGCCGGACCCGGCCGGCAGCACCAACTGCTCCGGGGCGACGGGCAGCACCGAGCCCGTCAGCGGCCGCAGCGTGCCGTACTGCTCCGCGTCCCCGACCAGCACCCCGCCCAGCAGGGTCCCGTCCGGGCCCATCACCAGCTTCTTGTAGACCCCGGCGCGGGCGTCGGAGTACACGACGTCGAGCGAGCCCTCGGCCGCCCCGTGCGCGTCGCCGAACGAGGCCACGTCCACCCCGAGCAGCTTCAGCTTCGTCGACAGGTCCGCCCCCGTGAACGCGGACCGCCCGCCCGCGATCACCTCGGCCGCCGTCCGGGCCATGTCGTAGCCCGGCGCGACCAGCCCGTACACCCGGCCGTCGGCGGCCAGCGCGCACTCGCCGATCGCGAACACCGCCGGGTCCGACGTCCGGCACTCCTCGTCCACGACGATCCCGCCGCGCTCGCCGACCGCGAGGCCGCACTCCCGGGCCAGCTGGTCCCGGGGCCGTACGCCCGCGGAGAAGACGACCAGATCGACGGCGAGCGAGGATCCGTCGGAGAGGGACATCCCGGTCACCGCCCCGTCCTCGGCCGCGGTCACCTCCTGTGTGCCGACACCCGTGTGGACGGTCAGGCCCATGTCCTGGATCGTCCGCAGCAGCGCCGCACCCCCGCCCTCGTCCACCTGGACCGGCATCAGCCGGGGCGCGAACTCCACGACGTGGGTGGCCAGCCCGAGCCCCTTCAGCGCCCCGGCCGCCTCCAGACCCAGCAGCCCCCCGCCGACCACGGCACCGGTCGCCGCGCCCTTCGCGTACTCCTCGATCGCGAGCAGGTCCTCGATCGTCCGGTACACGAAGCAGCCCCGGGCGTCCTTCCCCGGCACCGGCGGCACGAACGGGTACGAGCCCGTCGCCAGCACCAGCGTGTCGTACGGGAACACCGCCCCGGACCGCGCGGTCACCGTCCGCCCCGCCCGGTCCACGGCCGTGGCCGGGTCGCCCACGTACAGCTCGATGCCGTGCCGGGCCATGAAGTCCGGCTCCACCAGCGAGAGGTCCTCGGGGCTCTGCCCGGCGAAGTACGAGGTGAGCCGCACCCGGTCGTAGGCGGGCCGGGGCTCCTCGCACAGCACGACGACCCGGGCGCCGCCGGCCGCCGGGGTCAGCCCGCGCTCGGCAAGGGACTCCAGGAACCGCTGGCCGACCATGCCGTGCCCCACGACCACGATCGTCGGGACGGCGGTGTGCGCCTGGGTGTTCGGGGTGGTGTTCGAGGCGGCGGCGGTGGTGCGCGGCTCGAAGGTGGGCTCCGGCATCTCAGTGGCCTCCGTCGGTTGTCCTTGTGCCCCGAGCCTGATCGGGCGGTGTTACCCGGCCGCATCCCGTCTGTTTCCCGGGCGGAACCTTGCGCTCAGCGGCCGGGCGGGGGCCCTGTGAGGGACCGGGTGAGGAGGCGGACGCGACAGGCGTCTAATGTCGGCTCGTGCCTGACATATCCCTGACGACCCTGATCCTCCTCTGCCTCGCCGCGGCCGCCGCGGGCTGGATCGACGCGGTGGTCGGCGGCGGCGGACTGCTGCTCCTGCCCGCGCTGCTGCTCGGCCTGCCGCACGTACCGGCGGCGCAGGTCCTCGGCACCAACAAGGCCGTCGCGATCGTCGGCACCTCGGGTGCGGCGGTGACCTTCCTGCGCAAGGCTCCGGTACGGGTGGGTCTTGCGGTGCGGATCGGCCTGATGGCACTCGCCGGGTCGATGACGGGGGCGTTCTTCGCCGCCGGGATCAGCAGCGAGGTGCTCCGCCCGGTGATCATGGTCGTGCTGCTGGGGGTGGCGGCCTTCGTGCTGCTGCGCCCGTCCTTCGGCACGGCCGCGGCGGGCGACGGCACGGACCGGCCGGTGGCCCGGGGCCGGATCATCATGGCGATCGTGCTGGTCGGCGGTGGGATCGGCTTCTACGACGGACTGTTCGGGCCGGGCACCGGCACCTTCCTGGTACTGGCCCTGACCGCCGTGCTCCACCTCGACCTGGTGACCGCGTCGGCCACCGCGAAGATCGTCAACGTGTGCACCAACGCGGGGGCGCTCGCGATGTTCGCGTACCAGGGCAGTGTGCTGTGGCAGCTCGCCGCCGTGATGGCGGTCTTCAACCTGGCGGGCGGGATGATCGGGGCGAGGATGGCGCTGAGCCGGGGGAGCGGCTTCGTCCGGGCGGTGCTGCTGACGGTGGTGTTCTCGCTGGTCGCCAAGCTCGGCTTCGACCAGTGGAACGCGTGAGCGATCCCGGGCCGGGCGGTCAGCGCACGTCCGTGAGGTGCGCGTACGCCACCACATTGCCCTGGTAGCCGGTCTCCTCGGAGAAGCCGCCGCCGCAGGTGATCAGCCGGAGCGCGGCGTGCGGCGCGTCGCCGTAGACGCGCTGGTCGGGGAAGTCGTCGTTGTCGTAGACCTCGATGGCGTCGATCGAGAACACGGCCGTGCGCCCGTCCCTGCGGTCCACTTCGACCCGGGTCCCCTTGGTCAGGGCGCCCAGGGCGTAGAAGACGGACGGGCCCTCGGCGTTGTCCACGTGCCCCGCGACGATCGCGGTGCCCTTCACGCCGGGCGGGACGCCGTCCTCGTACCAGCCCGCGAGGTTGCGGTCCTCGTCCGGCGGTACGTCGAGGCTGCCGTCGGCGGCCAGCCCCAGCGGCGTCATCGGCGCGTCCACCTCGATGACCGGGATGCGGATACGGACCGGGTCGGAGGGGTTCAGCGGTTCGGCGACCGGGGAGCCGGGCTGGAGCTGGGGCCCGGCGGCGAAGGCCTGGGCGCTGGAGGGCTGCGGCGGGATCAGCTGGCCGCCGGGCCCGTTCTGGATGAGCCAGATGCCGCACAGTACGGCGATGCCCACCAGCCAGCCCTTGGCCTTCTGCGCGCTCGGTGACACGGCGTCGTCCTCGGTCGGTGGTCCGGGGCGGGCGGGACGCGCTCGGGGACGCGCCCCGCCCGGTCAGGGGGGAAGCGGCGGTGCGGCTTCCTGTGGCGCCGGCGGAAGGGGATTTCGGCGGCGCCCTCGGATCAGCTTCCTTCGGCGCCCTCGGAGCGGCGGCGCAGCAGCCACAGTCCGCCGACAGCGGCCAGGCCGATCACGCCGACACCGAGGGCGACCTGCGTGGAGTTCGGTTCGACGCTGCCGCCGACCCCGGTCCGCACATGGCCGGACGGACGGTCGTGGATGGGCTTCTCGTGCTTGCCGCCGCCGATCACCTTGAGGTCGCCGGCCGCGTCCTTGCCGTTGTCGCAGGAGACGACGATCTCGTAGACACCCGGCCGGGTGTCGTGCGGCACGGTGAACTGGCCGACCAGGAGGCCCTTGTGGGTGCCGGGGCGCATCTCGAAGTCCCCGGCGTCCAGCTCGTTCGCGTCGCCGATGCCCGAGCCCTTCTTGCCGCAGGCGGTGGTGTTGACGGTGATGGTGGCGCCGGGGGGCGCGGTCGCCGGGGTGATCTCCAGACGGCCGAAGTCACCCGCGTACGCGGACGGAGCGGCGGCGGTGAGACCGAACGCGATGACGGTGAACGCGGCACCGACGGTGCCGGTCACGAGGCGGGCAGGACTGCGCATGGGGATCCTCCGGGCAGACGGCGCGAGCGGGTGTGTCCTGCCCCGAGCCAACGGGGGAGCGGCCCGCCACGCCTTCTGACGTGGGGTCAGCTTTCACCCGTACGGACCGGCGCGGCACCCTTGCCGGAGTGGATCGCCGCAGGTCGCGGCGGTGTGGCTGGGCCGTTCGGTCCGTGCTGCCGCGCCGGGTGCCGATCGGGTGAGACGCCCGTCTGAAGTGTGATGCACATCACATGCGTGGCCTCGTGGACCCCGGGCACACGCAAGACACCCCCCACGGGACGGATTCCCGCCCCCCACGGCACCCGCCCCCACCGGTCCACTCCCCCCTGGACCGGTGGGGGCGGTGTCGGCTCCGCCTCCGGCCGGCCGTCACCCGCGGGTCACGCCCCGCCCGTGGCGCTCCAGGTGATCTGCGGCGGACGCACCCGGGCGCACAGCGGCTGCCCCTTGGCGTCGGTGAGCCCGAGCCGCCCGGTGAGATGCCCGGAGCGCGCGGCGGCGGCGAGCACATCCGGGTCGATGTCGCTGAACATCAGCTTCGCGCGCCGGAACATCGTGAAGACCCCGGCCTCGTCCACCGTGCCCCACGACAGATAGACGAACCGCCCGCCCAGCCGGTTCTGGATGTACGGCCCCGACACCACGACCCCGTCCTCCGCCACGGTGGCCTCGCAGTCGAGCACCCACGACGCGGAGGGGGCGTCGCCGGGGTGCGGGTCGAGCAGCTCGCCCGGCCGGTCCTTGCGCTGGACGCCGACATGGATGTTCTCGTGGCCGGGAAAGTCGCTGTCCGGGCCGCAGGCGCGGCCGGGAAGGGCCGAGGCCTCGATATGGATCTGCATCCCCCCATGGTCCGGCACGGCCGGGGCCGCCCACCCCCCTGCGGTACGGGGAGCGTCACACGGTGTCCTCCGGAGCGCTGTCGTACACCGCGCCCAGGTCCTTCATCAACTCCTCGTCCACCGCGAACACGGTGTCGTCGATCCGCCGCACCGGTGCGATGCCCTGCGAGTTGCAGACGAAGGCGGCGGAGAAGCGGCCCACCCCGTCCGGCCCGTCCAGCGTGACCGGACGGCGGACCGAGGGCCGTCCGGCCCGCTCCAGGCCCTGTTCCAGCAGGGCCATCGTGACGCCGGTCAACGCCGGGGCGTCGGGCCACACCACCGAGGCCCCGTCCCGGAAACCGATGTTGGTGACCGCCCCCTCGGTCACCACGCCGCCCGGCGCGGTCAGCAGCGCGTCGTCGAACCCCGCCCGCCCCGCCAGCACCCCGTAGTACGTCTGCCCGAACTCACCGGGCCGCTTGATGTGCGGGGCGGTGCGCGCGTACGGCACCGACATCAGACTCCGCGCCCCGGACGGCATGACGGCGGGCTCCCGGACGGTCACCATCAACGTCGTACGCGTCGCCCCGGGCGGCTGATAGGCGTTCACCCGCACCGAGGCGTCCCGCCGCCCCGCCCCGTCCAGGGCGTGCCGGATCAGCCCCCGCACCCGGTCGCCGTCCACCGGCAGACCGAACAGCTCCCGGTTCGCGGCGTCCAGCCGCGCGAGGTGCAGGCCCAGACCCCGCGCCCGGCCGTCCCGCACCTGGAGTGCGGTGAAGTGGCCGAAGCCGTACAGGGCGGGGATCCGCAGGGTCTCCTCGGTGGCCGGACGGCCGTCGAACTCGATGTGGGGCGCGGGCGGCTGCGTCGTCATGCGGCCACCGTATGCGGCGCGCCCGCCCGCCCGGGCGGGGCTTGACCTCAACCATGGTTGAGGCTGAAAGGTCGTCCCCATGGACACCACAGCCGCATCCACCCAGCCCACCACCCCCCTCAAGGTCGCCGTCATCCTCGGCAGCAACCGCGACGGCCGGTTCGGACCCGTCATCGCCGACTGGTTCCTGGCCCGCGCGGCCGAACACCCCGGCATCGGGACCGATCTGATCGACGTCGCCGAGGCCGGCCTGCCCACCGTGATCACCTTCAGCCCCGGACCGGAGGAGGCGGCGCGCCTCGCGGCGGTCTCCGAACGGCTCGCGGCGGCCGACGCCTTCGTCGTCCTCACCCCCGAGTACAACCACTCGTTCCCCGCACCGCTGAAGACCCTCATCGACTGGCACAGCGCCGAATGGCAGGCCAAGCCCGTCGCCTTCGTGTCGTACGGCGGCATCTCCGGCGGGCTCCGCGCCGTCGAACAGCTCCGGCAGGTCTTCGCCGAGCTGCACACCGTCACGGTCCGCGACACCGTGTCCTTCCACAACGCCGGCGCCCTCTTCGACGACGAGGGGCGCCACCGGGACCCGGGCCCCGCCGACGCGGCCGCGAAGGTCCTGCTGGACCAGCTGGTGTGGTGGGGCACCGCCCTGCGCGACGCCAGAAACGCCCGTCCGTACGGCGCCTGACGCCCGGGGGGCCGACAATCACATCGAAGGCCCACGGGCAGAACGCCCGCCGTAGTCCGCATTCCGCATCCCGAGGAGACCGACGATGACAGCGCCGCCGGCATGGCTGACCGTCCTGACCACGACCGACAGCGAGGCCAAGGCCCACGCCCTGGCCCGGTCGGCGGTGGAGGCCAGGCTGGCGGCCTGCGCGCAGATCTCCGCCCCCGTCACCTCCGTCTACCGGTGGCAGAACGCCATCGAGTCGGCACAGGAGTGGCAGGTGCTCCTCAAGACCACGGCGGAGCGCTACGACGAGCTGGAGGAGCACATCCAGCGGGAGCACGACTACGACACGCCGGAGATCATCGCCCTGCCGGTGATCCGGGGCAGCGCCCGCTACCTCGGCTGGGTGACGGCGGAGACGGCTCCTCCGGCAGCCCTGTGACGGCGGAGGTCATGACCACCCCCGACCCGGGCGGCGGCGGCGCCGACGCCGAACTGCCCTTCTTCGTGTACGGGACCCTCCTGCCGGGCGAACCCAACCACGACCTCTTCCTCCGGGGCCGTACGACGGGGGAGCGCCCGGCCGTGCTGCCCCGGGCCCTGCTCTACGACGGCCCCGGCTACCCGTACGCCGTCGAGGGCCACGGCCGCGTCCACGGCACCCTGCTCGTCGCCGCGCCCGGGGTCTACGGGGAACTGCTCGGGCTGCTGGACCACCTGGAGGAGTTCCTCGGCCCCGGCCACCCGCGCAACCTGTACGAACGCGTCGTCCGCGAGGTCGAGCCGACGGGCTCCGGCGACGGGCACCCCGTACGGGCCTGGGTCTACCTCGCCGCCACCGCCGTGACCCGCTCGCTGCGGACCGGCGGGGTGCTCATCCCCGGGGGACGGTGGATCACCGGACGCACACCGGACGCCTCCTAGGCCCTGTCGTCCGTCGCCCGTCGTCCGTCTGCCGTGCGACGCCCGGCACGCACGCTCGGGATCCGCAGGGTGCACCCGCCCGGAGCACGGCCGCACCGCGCCCCGGGCGGGCCGGCCCGTCAGCGCGCCCCGGCCGCCAGCGCCTCCGCCACGCCCGGCTCCTCGGGTCCCAGGAAGCGCGGGTCGGGCTGGAACACGGCGTCCAGGGCCGCCTTGCCGGATGCGGCCAGCTCCCGGACACCGCCGTAGTACCAGACGGAATCCCGTGGTTCGTCGACCCCGACGCCGTACGCGTCGATCCCGGCGGACCGGCACAACGTGACCGCCCGGTGGATGTGGAAGCCCTGGCTCACCAGCACCGCCCGGTCGACCCCGAAGATCTTCTTGGCCCGGACACAGGAGTCCCAGGAGTCGAATCCGGCGTAGTCGCTCACGATCCGCTCGTCGGGCACCCCGCGCCCGGTGAGATACGTGCGCATCGCGTCCGGCTCGTCGTACTCCACCCGGCTGTTGTCCCCGGTGACGAGGACGACCCTGACCTTCCCGGTGCGGTACAGCTCCGCCGCCGTGTCCAGCCGGTGCGCCAGATACGGGGTCGGCCTGCCGTTCCACAGCCCGGCCCCGAACACCACGGCGACCTCCCGCACCGGAGCCTCGGCCACCGTGCCCACCCGGTCACCGGCCTCCAGCCGCATCCAGGTCGCGGGCACGAGCGCCAGCACACAGGCGACCATCAGCCCCTGCACCAGCCGCCGTTGCCCCCGCCGGGTACGCGGCAGCCGCAGCCGGGCCGGCCACCGGACCTCCTTCAGCCGCCGCCCGAGCCGCTTCCCTCTCTCCCCGCTCTTCCCACGCACCGCAACCCCCACTCGTCCCCACTCGTCCCCGCGTCGTCCGTCCGCCGGCCGCGCCGCACGCGTAACCGCGCCCCACCCCACCTGACGACCGGGACACCGCAAAGGTTCGCCCGCCGCCCCGGTTGTGGCGTCCGACACCGGCCGCACACCGCCCCTCCGGGGCCCCGCACACCGCCCCCGCCCCCGCCGTGAGGCGGCGGAAAACACCGGTGACCCCCACGCAACGGCCCGGCAACCTCCGCCCGGCACCATCGGTCCATGACGGAGCCGGCCCCGGAACACCCCCAGCAGCCACCCCCGCCGACCGACAGCACCGCGCACCGACTCGCCCGCGTCACCGACCACCTCGGCGCACAGCTCAGCCTCGCCTCCCCGAACGGAACCCCCAGACCCATGCACCGCACCCGGTACCCCGACCGCCCCGCGGCGGACAACGGCGCGCCCGCCCCGGCCCTGGTCGCCGTGGCGCACGGCAGCCGCGACCCGCAGGCCCTGCGCACCGTGCTGGCCCTCCTGGACCGGATCCGCGACCTGCGCCCCGGCCTGGACGTCCGGCTCGGCCACATCGAGCTGAACGCGCCGCTGCTCCCGGACACCCTGGACAGCCTGAGCGGGGCCGAAGCCGTCCTCGTACCACTGCTCCTGGGGCGCGGCCACCACGTCAAGCGCGACCTGCCCGCCGCGACCGCCGCCGCCCCCGCCGTACGGACCCGGATCGCCGCGCCCCTCGGGCCGCACCCGCTGCTCGTCGAGGCGCTGTACGGGCGGCTCGTGGAGGCCGGCTGGGACGCCGCCGACCACGGCGACCGCCACACCGCCGTCGTCCTCGCCGCCGCCGGGTCCCGCGACCCCGACTCCGCCCAGGACACCCGGCGTACCGCCCGCCTGCTCGCCGAACGGCTCGGCGTGCCCGTCGTCCCCGCGTACGCCTCGGCCAACACGCCCACCGTCCCGGCCGCCCTGCGCGCACTCGCCGCCCGAGGACGCCACCGCGCCTTCCTCGCCTCGTACTTCACCGCCCCCGGCCGCTTCGCCGGCGCCTGCGCCGACGCCGTACCGCACCGTGCCGCCGCGCCGCTCGGCGCCCACCCGGCGATGGCCCGGCTCGTCCTGCACCGCTACGACCAGGCACGCGCCGCGCTCGCCCCCGCCGACGCCATGAGCTCGCTCGCTTCCGCCTGACATCCCCGTCCGCTCACGCCCGTTGTCCGTCCCGGTCGCTACTGTCGGGAGCATGGACGGCACACAGGGCGCACACGGGACAGAACCGGCACTCGGCACACGGGGCGCACAGAGGACGACGGAGACCAGCCCCTACGGGCCCGCCGACACCGAGCGCTTCGACACCGAGGAGGACAAGCGGCCCGGCCGCACCGCCTTCCAGCGCGACCGCGCCCGGGTCCTGCACTCCGCCGCCCTGCGACGGCTCGCCGGGAAGACCCAGGTCGTCACCCCCGGCACCCGCTCCCACCAGTGGGACGCCAGCCCCCGCACCCGGCTCACCCACTCCCTGGAGTGCGCCCAGGTCGGCCGCGAGCTGGGGGCCGTCCTCGGCTGCGACCCCGACCTGGTCGAGACGGCGTGCCTGGCCCACGACCTGGGCCACCCGCCGTTCGGCCACAACGGCGAACAGGCGATCGACGACTTCGCCTCCGACTGCGGCGGCTTCGAGGGCAACGCCCAGTCCCTGCGCCTGCTCACCCGCCTGGAACCCAAGCGCTTCGTCCGCGACCCGCGCACCGGCGACCTGGTCAGCGTCGGCCTCAACCTCACCCGGGCCGCGCTGGACGCCGCCACCAAGTACCCCTGGCCGCGCGGCGCGCACCCCACCGACCCGCACTCGGCGAAGTTCGGGGTGTACGCCGACGACCTCCCGGTCTTCGCCTGGGCCCGCGAGGGCGCCCCCGAGGACCGCACCTGCTTCGAGGCCCAGGTCATGGACTGGTCCGACGACGTCGCGTACAGCGTGCACGACTTCGAGGACGGGCTGCACGCCGGCCACATCGACCCCAACTGCCTCTACGCCGAACCGGAGCGCGACGAGATCTGGGCGGTCGCCATCGGCCGCTACGTCCCCGCCGACACCGATCCGCAGGAGCTGGCCGAGGCCCTGGACCGGCTGATCGACCAGGACTGGTGGCCGCACGGCTACGACGGCTCCGCCGTGGCCCAGGCCCGCCTGAAGGACGCCACCAGCCAGCTCATCGGCCGGTTCTGCACCGAGGCCGAGACCGCCACCCGCGCGGTGTACGGCCCCGGCCGCCTCGGCCGGTACGGCGCCGAGCTGGTCGTCCCGCGCGCCGTCCGCAACGAGTGCGCCGTCCTCAAGGCGGTCGCCGACCGCTACGTGATGCAGCGCGCCGAACAGGAGACCCTCCGCGCCGACCAGCGCATCGTCATCGCCGAGCTGGCCGCCGCCCTCACCGCCCGCGCCCCCGAGGGCCTGGAGCCGCACTTCCGCGCCCTGTTCGACCGGGCCCCCGACGACCACGCCCGCAAGCGGGTCCTGATCGACCAGATCGCCGCCCTCACCGACGCCTCCGCACGATCCCTGCACGCCGCACTCACCGCCCGTCGCGGCTGACCGGCAGACTGGAAGGGGCCGGATCTCTGACCACCGGGTGTGACCTGTCCGGGGCACACCCTCTTTCGCCATCACGCTGCGTGCGGGACGCTCGCAGCTGTGGGGGCGCCGCGCAGCACAGCACTGAGGAGGCATCACGTGGTCGACGCACACCAGACGTTCGTCATCGTCGGAGCGGGACTCGCAGGGGCGAAGGCGGCCGAGACACTGCGTGCCGAAGGGTTCACCGGCCGGGTGATCCTCATCGGCGACGAGCGCGACCACCCCTACGAACGCCCCCCGCTCTCCAAGGGATACCTGGACGGCAAGGCCGACCGGGACAGCGTCTTCACCCATGAACGCCCCTGGTACGCGGGCGCCGACGTGGAACTGCACCTCGGACAGCCGGTCACCGCGCTCGACCGGTACGCGAAGACCGTGCGGCTCGGCGACAACACCGTCATCCACTACGACAAGCTGCTGCTGGCCACCGGCTCCGAACCGCGCCGCCTCGACATCCCCGGCACCGACCTGGCCGGCGTCCACCATCTGCGCCGCCTCGCCCACGCCGACCGGCTGCGCAACGTGCTCGCCGCCCTTGGCCGCGACAACGGCCACCTGGTCATCGCCGGAGCCGGCTGGATCGGCCTGGAGGTCGCCGCCGCCGCCCGCGGCTACGGCGCCGAGGTGACCGTCGTCGAGCCCGAGCCCACCCCGCTGCACCAGGTCATCGGCCCCGAGCTGGGCCAGATCTTCACCGAACTGCACAGCTCGCACGGTGTCCGCTTCCACTTCGGCGCCCGCCTCACCGAGATCACCGGCCAGGACGGCATGGTCCTCACCGCCCGCACCGACGACGGCGAGGAGCACCCCGCCCACGACGTCCTGGCCGCGATCGGCGCCGCCCCGCGCTCCGCCCTCGCCGAGGCCGCGGGGCTGGAGATGGCCGAGCGCGCCCGCGGCGGCGGCATCGCGGTGGACGCCTCGCTGCGCACCTCCGACCCGCACATCTACGCCGCCGGGGACGTCGCCGCGGCCCACCACCCGCTGCTCGGCACCCGGCTGCGCGTCGAGCACTGGGCCAACGCCCTGAACGGCGGCCCGGCCGCCGCCCGCGCCATGCTCGGCCAGGACGTGACGTACGACCGGATCCCGTACTTCTTCTCCGACCAGTACGACCTGGGCCTCGAATACTCCGGCTGGGCCCCGCCCGGCTCCTACGACGAGGTGATCATCCGGGGCGACGCCGGGAAGCGGGAGTTCATCGCGTTCTGGCTCAAGGACCGCCGGATCCTCGCCGGGATGAACGTCAACGTGTGGGATGTCACCGAGACGATCCAGGAGCTGATCCGGGCCCGCCAGCAGCACGATGCGGACGCCCTCGCCGACCCGTCGGTCCCGCTGGACTCCCTGCTCTGAGACGTGACGCCGGGGTGCGGGCGGTCAGAGCCCGCACCCCGGTCCGAAGCCCGCCGCGCGCCCGGCTGTCCGACGCCACCCGTAGACTTCATGCGTGGCAGGCAGGATCAATGACGACGACGTGAAGGCGGTACGGGACGCGGTCCCGATCGACGCCGTCGTGTCCGAGTACCTCCAGCTGCGCAACGCGGGCGGCGGAAATCTCAAGGGCCTCTGCCCCTTCCACGACGAGAAGTCCCCCTCCTTCCAGGTCAGCCCCTCCAAGGGCCTGTTCCACTGCTTCGGCTGCCAGGAGGGCGGCGACACGATCGCCTTCGTGATGAAGATCGACCACCTCTCCTTCTCGGAGACGGTCGAGCGCCTCGCCGCCAAGGCGGGCATCACCCTGCGGTACGAGGAGGGCGGCTACAACCCCTCCCACCAGCGCGGCGAACGCATCCGGCTGATCGAGGCCCACCAGGCCGCCGCCGAGTTCTACGTGCGCGCGCTGGAGAGCCCCGAGGCCGAGATCGGCCGGAAGTTCCTCGCCGAGCGCGGCTTCGACCAGGAGGCCGCCACCCACTTCCGGGTCGGCTACAGCCCGGCCGGCTGGGACCATCTCACCCGCTATCTCCGCGGCAAGGGCTTCAGCGACAAGGAGCTGATCACCTCCGGCCTCTCCCAGGACGGCCGGCGCGGCCCCATCGACCGCTTCCGCGGCCGGCTCATGTGGCCGATCAGCGACACCGCGGGCGACATCGTCGGCTTCGGCGCCCGCAAGCTCCGCGACGACGACAACGGCCCGAAGTACCTGAACACCCCCGAGACCCCGATCTACAAGAAGTCCCAGGTGCTGTACGGCATCGACCTGGCCAAGAAGGACATCGCCAAGGCCAGCCGCGCCGTCGTCGTCGAGGGCTACACCGACGTCATGGCCTGCCACCTCGCCGGGGTCACCACCGCCATCGCCACCTGCGGCACCGCCTTCGGCAACGACCACATCAAGATCCTGCGCCGCCTCCTCATGGACAACGGCAGCGCCCGCGTGATCTTCACCTTCGACGGCGACTCGGCCGGCCAGAAGGCCGCCCTGCGCGCCTTCGAGGACGACCAGAAGTTCGCCGCCGAGACCTACATCGCCATCGCCCCGGACGGCATGGACCCCTGCGACCTGCGGCTCGTCAAGGGCGACGACGCCGTGCGCGACCTGGTCGAGCCGCGCACCCCGCTCTTCGAGTTCGCCCTGCGCCAGATCGTCGGCCGCTACGACCTGGAGACCCCGGCCGGCCGGGCCGCCGCCCTGGACGAGGCCGCCGCCGTCGTCGCCAAGATCAAGACGAGCAGCGTGCAGCGGGAGGTCGCCGTCCAGCTCGCCGGTCTCGTCGGCATCCTCGACCAGGAGTTCGTCGTCCACCGCGTCGCCCAGCTCGCCCGCTGGGCCCGTGACAAGGGCGGTGACCAGGGCGACCGCGGCGGCCGGGGCGGCCCCCAGGGCCGGGGCCCGCGCGGCGGCGCCCCGCAGCAGACCGCCCCCGCCCCGGCGCCCGCCTTCTCCGGCCCCGCGCTCAACCTCCGCAGCCCCGCCCACCGCACCGAGCGCGAACTGCTCAAGCTCGCCCTCCAGAAGCCCGCCCTGGTCTCCCCGGCCTTCGACGCGTACGGCGTGGACGAGTTCACCGCCCCGCCCTACGCCGCCGTGCGCCGCTGCATCGAGGAGGCGGGCGGCGCCGAGCAGGGCATCGCCGACGACCGGGCGTATCTGGGCGCGGTCCTGGACGCCGCCCCCGACAACACCGTCCGCAACCTCGTCACCGAGCTGGCCGTCGAGGTCTTCCACGGCCGCACCATCGACGAGACCTACGCGGGCATGCACCTCGTCCACGTCCGGCTGCGCGCGGTCGACCGCCGCATCGCCGACGTACAGAGCAGCCTCGCCCGCCTCGGCAACCACGTCGCCCCCCAGGACCTGGCCGCCGCGCAGAACGAGGTCTGGGTGCTCCAGCAGTACGCCCAGACGCTGCGCGCCCACGGTGCCGCCGCGCTCTGAGGCCCCCCTCCCCGGCCGGGCCGGTAACCGCCCGGTGACGGACCGGAATCAGAAAGTCCCCGCACGCCCCTCGTGACAGCCGTGTGTCGTACCCCACACTGGGGAATGTCTGAGTCATCGGAGCACGCCGGTCCGCAGGGGAACACCCGGGCCCGGACAGGCCTCCGCCCCGTCATCCGGCAGCGATCACCTGGAGGTCGCCCCCGTGCAGACCCGGACCGTGACGACCACGACCGCGCCCATGGCGGCCATCCCCGCGCAGAACAGGGCCCTGCGCCACCCGGAGACCGCAGCCGGCCCGCCCGGACACGCACCCGAGGCAGTCATGGTGGAAGCGACGCACCTCCCCGAACCCCCGGACCCCAGGAACCGGGCGGACACCGGTGGCCCCACCTCCGACCTGTTCCGGCAGTATCTGCGCGAGATCGGCCGCATCCCGCTGCTCACCGCCGCCGAGGAGGTCGAGCTGGCCCGCCGCGTCGAGGCCGGACTCTTCGCGGAGGAGCGGCTCGCGGGCACCCCGGACCTGGACTCCCGGCTCGCGGGCGACCTGGACCGGCTCGTCGTCATGGGCCGCACCGCCAAACGCCGCCTCATCGAGGCCAACCTCCGCCTCGTCGTCTCCGTCGCCAAGCGGTATGTGGGCCGCGGGCTGACCATGCTCGACCTCGTCCAGGAGGGCAATCTCGGCCTGATCCGGGCCGTGGAGAAGTTCGACTACGCCCGGGGCTACAAGTTCTCCACGTACGCCACCTGGTGGATCCGCCAGGCCATGTCCCGCGCCCTCGCCGACCAGGCCCGCACCATCCGCGTCCCCGTCCACGTCGTGGAGCTGATCAACCGCGTGGTGCGCGTCCAGCGCCACCTCCTCCAGGAGCGCGGCGTCGAGCCGACCGCCGAGGACATCGCCGTCGAACTGGACCTGACCCCCGAGCGGGTCACCGAAGTCCTCCGCCTGGCCCAGGAACCGGTCTCCCTGCACGCCCCCGTCGGCGAGGAGGACGACGTCTCCTTCGGCGACCTCATCGAGGACGGCGACGCCGCCTCACCCGTCGAGTCCGCCGCCTTCCTGCTGCTGCGCCAGCACCTGGAGGCGGTGCTCTCCACCCTCGGCGAACGCGAACGCAAGGTGGTGCAACTGCGCTACGGCCTGGACGACGGGCGGCCCCGCACCCTGGAGGAGATAGGACGCATCTTCGGCGTGACACGCGAACGTATCCGCCAGATCGAGTCCAAGACCCTCAGCAGGCTGCGGGACCACGCCTTCGCCGACCAACTCCGCGGCTACCTCGACTGATCCGCAGGGAACGCCTCAGTCCACCTCGGCCAGCGCCTGGGCGAACTGGGCGGCGTACAGCCGGGCATAGGCCCCACCGGCCGCCAACAGCTCCTCGTGCGTGCCCTGTTCGACGATCGACCCGTTCTCCATCACCAGGATCACGTCCGCGTCCCGGATCGTGGAGAGCCGGTGCGCGATCACGAACGACGTACGCCCGTGGGCCAGCCGCGCCATCGCCTTCTGGATCAGCACCTCGGTCCGGGTGTCCACCGAGCTGGTCGCCTCGTCGAGGACCAGGATCACCGGGTCGGACAGGAACGCCCGCGCGATGGTGATCAGCTGCTTCTCGCCCGCGCTGACCCCGGTCCCCTCGTCGTCGATCACCGAGTCGTACCCGTCGGGCAGCGTCCGGATGAACCGGTCCGCGTGCGCCGCCCGGGCCGCCTCCTCGATCTCCTCCCGGGTGACCTCGCGCGAAGCGCCGTACGCGATGTTCTCCGCGATCGTCCCGCCGAACAGCCAGGTGTCCTGGAGCACCATCCCGATCGAGGACCGCAGATCGTCCCGGGACATCTTCGCCACGTCGACCCCGTCGAGCGCGATCCGCCCGCCGGTCACCTCGTAGAACCGCATCAGCAGATTGACCAGGGTCGTCTTGCCCGCCCCCGTCGGACCGACGATCGCCACGGTCTGCCCCGGCTCCACGCTCAGCGACAGATCCTCGATCAGCGGCTTCTCCGGCTCGTAGCGGAAGGCCACCTTCTCCAGCGAGACCCGGCCCTCCAACCGCTCCGGGCGCGCTCCGTGCTCCGGATCCGCGTCCTGCTCCTCGGCGTCCAGCAGCTCGAAGACCCGCTCCGCCGAAGCGATGCCGGACTGCACCAGGTTGGCCATCGAGGCGACCTGCGTCAGCGGCATCGAGAACTGCCGCGAGTACTGGATGAACGCCTGCACGTCACCGATCGACAGCGCACCCGAGGCGACCCGGAGCCCCCCGACCACCGCGACCAGCACGTAGTTGATGTTCGAGATGAAGAACATCAGCGGCTGCATGAGCCCGCTGGCGAACTGGGCCTTGAAGCCCGCCTCGTAGAGCGCGTCGTTCTGCTCGGCGAAGTCCCGCGCGGACTCCTCCTGCCGGCCGAAAACCTTCACCAGGGTGTGCCCGGTGTACATCTCCTCGATATGGGCGTTGAGCTTCCCCGTCACCTGCCACTGCCGCACGAACTGCGGCTGCGACCGCTTGCCGACCTGCGTCGCCACGACCACCGACAGCGGAACCGTCACCAGCGCGACCAGCGCCAGCAGCGGCGAGATCCAGAACATCACGACCAGCACGCCGACGATCGTCAGCAGGGAGTTGATGAGCTGGCCCATCGTCTGCTGGAGGGTCTGCGAGATGTTGTCGATGTCGTTCGTCGCCCGGCTCAGCACCTCACCGCGCTTGGCCCGGTCGAAGTACGACAGCGGCAGCCGCGCCAGTTTCGTCTGGAGGTCCTCGCGCAACTGGAACACGATCCGGTTGATCACCCGGATCGACACCCGCGTCGCCACGAGCATCAGCAGCCCGGCCCCGACGTAGACCACCAGCGCCATCAGCAGGACGTTCCCCACCGCGCCGAAATCGATGCCCTCACCCGGGGTGAAGTCCACGCCCGACAGCATGTCGGCCATCGACCCCCGGCCGTCCTCCCGCAGCCCCTCGATCGCCTGCGCCTTCGTCGTGCCCCCGGCCATCTCCCGCCCGACCACACCGGCGAAGACCAGGTCGGTCGCCTTCCCCAGGATCTTCGGCCCGGCCACCGACAGCGCGACGCTCAGCGCCACCGCGCCCAGCATCAGCCACAGTGAGGCCTTCTCCCGGCCGAACCGCTTCAGCAGCCGCTTGCTCGACCCCTTGAAATCCATCGACCGGTCGGTGGGCGCGCCCCCGGCCATCATCCGTCCGCCCGGACCGGCCATCACGCGGCCTCCGCTTCCGTCAGCTGGGAGAGCACGATCTCCCGGTACGTTTCATTGCCGTCCATCAGCTCGTGATGGGTGCCGGTGCCCACGAGCCGGCCCTCGTCCAGCACCAGGATCCGGTCCGCGTCACGGATGGTGGACACCCGCTGCGCCACGATCACCACGGTCGCCCCGGCCGTCTCCCGGCCGAGCGCCGCCCGCAGCGCGGCGTCGGTCGCGTAGTCCAGCGCCGAGAACGAGTCGTCGAAGAGATAGATCTCCGGCCGCCGCACCAGCGTCCGCGCGATCGCGAGCCGCTGCCGCTGACCGCCGGACACATTGGTGCCGCCCTGCGCGATCGGCGCGTCGAGCCCGTGCTCCAGCGCCTCGACGAACTCCTTGGCCTGCGCCACCTCCAGCGCGTGCCACAGCTCCTCGTCGGTGGCGTCCGGATTCCCGTACCGCAGGTTCGTCGCGACCGTCCCCGAGAAGAGGTACGGCTTCTGCGGCACCAGGGACACCGTCCTCGCCAGCAGCGCCGGATCCAGCGTCCGCACGTCCTCGCCGTCGACCAGCACCTCGCCGTCCGTCACATCGAAAAGCCGGGACACGAGCCCGAGCAGCGTGGACTTCCCGCTGCCGGTGGACCCGATGACCGCGGTGGTCTCCCCGGGCCGGGCCACCAGGTCGACGTTCCGCAGCACCGGCTCCTCCGCCCCCGGATACCGGAACTCCGCGCCCCGCACCTCCAGATGCCCGTGCCGGCCCAATTCCAGGACCGGGGCGACGGGCGGCACGACACTCGATGCGGTCCCGAGGACCTCCTCGATGCGCTCGGCGCACACCTCGGCGCGCGGCACCATCATGAACATGAAGGTGGCCATCATCACGGCCATCACGATCTGCATCAGGTAGGCGAGGAACGCGGTCAGCGCACCGATCTGCATCCCGCCGCTGTCGATGCGGTGCGCGCCGAACCACACCACCGCGATCGACGACAGGTTCACCACCGTCATGACGGTCGGGAACATCAGCGCCATCAGCCGCCCGGTCGCCACCGACACATCGGTCAGCTCGGTGTTCGCGCCCCGGAAGCGCTTCTCCTCGTACCCGTCCCGGACGAACGCCCGGATCACCCGGTTGCCGGTGATCTGCTCGCGCAGCACCCGGTTCACCCCGTCCAGCCGCTCCTGCATGGTGCGGAACAGCGGCCCCATCTTCCGCACGATGAGCCCGACCGAGACCCCGAGCACCGGCACGACCGCCAGCAGCACCGCGGAGAGCGGCACATCCAGGCCGAGCGCCATGATGATCCCGCCGACGCACATGATCGGGGCCGACACCATCAGCGTGAACGCCAGCAGCACCAGCATCTGGACCTGCTGGACGTCGTTGGTGGTCCGGGTGATCAGCGAGGGCGCCCCGAAGCGCCCCAGCTCCCGGGCCGAGAAGGACTGCACCCGGTCGAAGACGGCGGCCCGCACGTCCCGCCCGAGGGCGGAGGCGGTACGGGCCCCGTAGAAGACGGCCCCCACATTGCAGAGCACCTGGAGAACGCTGACGGCGATCATGAGACCGCCGAACTCCAGGATGTATCCGGTGTCACCCGTGACGACACCGTTGTCAATGATGTCGGCGTTCAGGCTGGGCAGATACAGGGTGGCGCAGGTCTGGAGCAGCTGGAGGAGGACCAGCAGCACGATGGGTTTCTTGTACGGGCCCAGATGGGCCCGCAGGAGTTTTATGAGCACGCGCGTCTCTCGGAATCGGCGGCAGGCAGAGGCCGACCCAGTTTCGCGTACGCCGTACTCCGGGGGCGAACCGTTTTCCCCAAGCCCGGGTCAAACCTGGAGCGCGGGGGAGGCCCCCGCGCTCGGGCTCACAGCCGGGCGCGAACGGGGGCTTAGGTCCTGGCGTCGAACTGCCGTCTGCCGCGCGACGCCCGGCACGCACGCTCGCGGCGTTGCCCAAATGCCCTGGTAGCTCCGCTACAAGACCATTCAGGCGCCTTGCGATCGCACGCACCGGACGCCGCGCGGCCGCCCTCCGGGCGACGACGGCGGTGTGACGACAGGACCTAAGCCGGCTGCGGACCGCCGAAGGCCCCGGGATGGATCTGGTCCCGGGTCGCCGCGTACTGCTGCCGCACCGCACCGCCCACCGCCAGCTCGTCACCGGGCTCCAGCACCTGGGCGGCGGCGCCCTGCCACGGCGGGGGAGTGCGCGGGTCGAGGGAGCCCTGCGAGACCCCGAGTGCCCAGGCCGCCTGCCGGGCCGCGCCGATCGCCGCGTACTGGGCCGGCTGCGGCACCACGACCTGGGTACCGAACACCGCCGGAGCCAGCGCCTGTACGGCGGGCAGCTCGGCGGCGGCTCCCAGCAGGAACACCCGCCGCACCTCCACACCCCGCCCGCGCAGCACGTCCAGGGCGTCGGCGAGCGAGCACAGCATGCCCTCGAACGAGGCGCGCGCCAGGTGCTCCGGCTTCATCGACTCACGCCGCAGCCCGCAGAGGGTGCCCGCGGTGTGGGGAAGCCGAGGAGTGCGCTCACCTTCCAGGTAGGGCAGCAGGACCAGCCCCGAGGCGCCGGGCGTCGACTTCAGGGCGAGCGAGGACAGCTCCTCCAGCCCGTCCAGACCCAGCATCTCGGCCGTGCCGCGCAGCGCCCGCACGGCGTTGGAGAGGTGGACGACCGGCAGATGCATGCCGGTGGCGTCGGCGAACGAGGTGATCATCCCGCTCGGATCGGCGAGCGCCTCGTGGTGGACCGCCATGACGGATCCGGAGGCCCCCAGCGACACCACCGCGTCACCCTCGGCGACCCCGAGCCCGAAGGCGGCGGCCATGGTCTCGCCGGTGCCCGCGGAGATCAGCAGCCCTTCCGGGGTCATCCCGGCGGAGTCGGCGGGCCCGAGCACCTCGGGCAGCGCGGCGGAGTGCCCGAGGGCCAGCTCGACCAGATCGGGCCGGTAGGAGGCGGACCCGGCCGACCAGTACCCGGTGCCCGAGGCCGCGCCCCGGTCCGTGGTCCGCCGGGCGGGCCTGCCCAGCAACTGCCACACGAGCCAGTCGTGCGGCTGGAGCACGGCGGCCACCCGCTGGGCGTTCTCCGGCTCGGTCCGCGCCAGCCAGCGCAGCTTCGCCACGGGCTGCGCGGCGCTCGGCACGGCCCCGACGGCCTCGGCCCAGGCCTGCCGCCCGCCCAGCCCGTCGACGAGATCGGCCGCGGCGACCTGCGCCCGCCGGTCGTTGCCGAGCAGGGCCGGGCGTACGAGATTGCCCTGCTGGTCCAGGGGAACGAGCCCGTGCTGCTGCGCGGAGACCCCGATGGCCTGCACACCTTCGAGCAGCCCACCGGAGGCCGCCTCACCGAGCGAGAGCAGCCAGGCCTGCGGATCGACCTCGGCGGCCTTGGCCTCGACCGGATGGGCGGCGTACCCCTCCCGGAGCACGGCGCCCGAGTCCGTATCGCAGACGACGATGTGAGTGAAGGCGGAAGAACTGTCCAGCCCCGCGACTATGCCCATACGGAGATTCTGCCGCACCGCGGGACTTTCCCGTAACTCACACCGCACTCGCACCGGGCCCTGCGGGGCCGCCAGGCCCTGGCGTCGAACTGCCGTCCGCCGTGCGACGCCCGGCACGCACGCTCGCGGCGTCGCCGACATGCCCCGGCAGCTCCGCCACAAGACCCTCTGGGCGCCTTGCGATCGCACACACCGGCGGCCGCGCGGCCGCCCTACGGGCGACGACGGCAGTTCGACGACAGGACCTAGGTGTTGGTCGTCCCCCAGTCGTCCTCGAACCCGTTCTGGCTGCTGCGGTCGCGCAACGACCGGACCCGCTCGGCGACGGATGCGGGCACCTTGTCCCCGACCTTGTCGCTGACCGAGTGGTACGCCTTGCCCGCGATGTCGCGCCCGCTGTGGGCGGCGCTCTCGGCGGCGTTGCGCACGGCGGGGTTCTCCGTGAACTGCCGGGCCGACTTCTTCAGCTGCTCGTAACGCTCGCGCCCGGCTCGCGTGCCGAGCACGTAACCGAGGGCCACTCCGGCGATGAACGTGAGCCGGTACCGCATGGCTGCCACCCTTCCTACGCTTGGTGCGACGTGTGCAGCCCGCCTACCCGCGACCACCCGAGATCACCCCGGGCGATACCGATTGGCGGAGCACCCCCCTGCTTGCGCTAATGTATGTGTCGCAGCGAACGCGCGCCGCCCGGCAGCCGCCAGGCAGGTACGCTTTCGAAGCAACGCAGCAATCCCCTGTAGCTCAATTGGCAGAGCAGCCGGCTGTTAACCGGCAGGTTACTGGTTCGAGTCCAGTCGGGGGAGCGCGATCCCCTGTAGCTCAATTGGCAGAGCATTCGGCTGTTAACCGGAGGGTTACTGGTTCGAGTCCAGTCGGGGGAGCGGAACGGGAGAGGACCCTTCGGGGTCCTCTTTCGCGTGCGTGCCCCCACCCCCTCCGGGACGGTGGACGGGGCCTCGGCCGGGCCCTCGGAGCGACTCTTCGGAGTCTCCCCGATCTTCCCCGCAACCGGGCAGCACGCAGCGACGTCCTCAAGATCAGGTGAAGTCGGCCAACCGAAGCGAGAGATCGTATGACCGGCTATGCTGCGGCAGACGGTGCGCACACTTGTACGCGCCACGCCGAAACGGGGCGGTAGCTCAGCCGGTTAGAGCAGCGGACTCATAATCCGTCGGCCGTGGGTTCGAGTCCCACCCGCCCCACCGTTCGGTCTCGTGGAGAACCGTTTCTACCCGCGGGAACGCGAGAGCGGGGCCGCCACTCCAGAGTGGCGGCCCTCGTTCATTCTTTCGGACCGGGATCCGGGGGACCTGCAGACGTCCGAGCGGCACTGGTCCGCGTTGTGGCAGCGGGGCGCCCCACCCCGTTGGCGCTGTGGCAGGGCATGACTCGTCTTCCATGATTCTGACGGTGGCGGCTCGGTCGGGCCGACGTGCCGATAACGTCGGCGTGCAGTCCGGCACGGGAGCCACGCCCGCCACGACGACTGGAGACGTCGCCGGCGCGCCTCCGCCATATCGCCCCCGTCGGCGCTCGCCCTCACGGTGGCCCTGCTTCTGCTCCCGCCGGATTGTCTCCACACTTCGCGGCCCCCACCCGACTGACCGCCGAGCGCAGGAGAGTGACACCGACTCATAGGCCGACCCATGATCTAGAAACGTGCCGTGGTCACGGGGCTGCCGACGGTACAAGAAGGCTCACGATCCCCTACATGCTCCGAGGGAGCGCACTTGGGAGTCATCGACTTGTGGCAAGAACATCGTCAAGATATGCCTTGCTGCTCGCGCCCCCAAGAAGCCGACTAATGAAGAACGGCGTCTCTGTGGCACAGAGCTGCAGGTCACGAAGCGTGGACCCCGCGCCTGCGGGGATGGTCCGGGTGTGGGGATGAGCGAGACCGAGGAGACCGAGTGGACCCCGCGCCTGCGGGGATGGTCCGTTCCTGCCGGACGACATCGCCACGGCACTGCTGTGGACCCCGCGCCTGCGGGGATGGTCCGTGCGCGTCCACCTGCGCGGCGTCGTAGAGCAGGTGGACCCCGCGCCTGCGGGGATGGTCCGCCGGGCCACCACGACTGGGACGGCACCGAGACGTGGACCCCGCGCCTGCGGGGATGGTCCGAGCAGCGCCAGCCGCGGCACCGCCCGCCTGGTGTGGACCCCGCGCCTGCGGGGATGGTCCTCTCGGCCAGGAGCGGTCGAGGAGCGGGCGGGGTGGACCCCGCGCCTGCGGGGATGGTCCGAGCTTGATCGTCTCGTTCAGCGTGACTTCCAACGTGGACCCCGCGCCTGCGGGGATGGTCCGGCGACCGGCCTGTGGCCCGAGGGCGACAAACCGTGGACCCCGCGCCTGCGGGGATGGTCCGGCGGTCCGTCGCGGCGCAGGCCGGGCACGGCAGTGGACCCCGCGCCTGCGGGGATGGTCCGGTGTCGGGGAGGATGCCCGCCATCGGTCCGGCGTGGACCCCGCGCCCGCGGGGATGGTCCGGAGGACACCGCCGTGCCGCTGAGCACCGACGAGTGGACCCCGCGCCCGCGGGGATGGTCCGCTCGCCTCCCAGGCGGCAGCATGGCCATCCCAGTGGACCCCGCGCCCGCGGGGATGGTCCGAGCACCCTGGCCGCCGACCTGCGCCACGCACTGTGGACCCCGCGCCCGCGGGGACGGTCCGAGCGAGGAGAAGCGCCTCGTGGAGCACCGGGCCTGGACCCCGCGCCTGCGGGGATGGGTGTGTGCCCGCCAAATGCTCACAAACACCATCGTGGTCAGATAGTCCGGAGCCCAGCAGTCAGTGCTCATGGGCAGTAGCTTCTTGCAGGTCACGATGCGTTGTCAGTAGCGCCCTCTACGCTCTGGTGCATTCCGAGTGCTGGGAGCATCGTGGATTTACAGCAGCTGAGTGGGCATTACGAGACCGCCGTAGTCGGGGCGTTGGAAACGCTGTGGGGCAAGTCGCGGGAGCGTGCGGGCGGCACCACGAACCTCCTGATGGCGCACCTCCTGGACACCGCCGCGGTCGCAGAGTTGTTGTGGGACGGTCTGCTTGCTGGTTCAGCGCGGTCGGCGTTGGAGGAGATCGCCGGAGGGCCGGGACTCGGGCGGCGGATGTTCGCTTGGTTGTGCGGGCTGCACGACTGCGGGAAAGCGACGCCGGTGCATCAGCGCCTGTGGCCCGAGGGGGCGGATGCGGTACGTCGGTCCGGGCTGACCTGGGTCGAGACAGCTGCCGTGGCGGGGGTGAAGAAGCAGAAGCGCTGGCGGCACGACTGGGCCGGTGGGCTGATCGTGCGTGAACTGTTGACCTCGGCCCACTGGGATCCGGAGCAGGTGGACTGGGTGTGGCCGTTGGTGGCGGGGCATCACGGCGCGTTCCCTTCGCTGCGTGATGTTCAGGAACCCAAGCCTGCGAAGGGGCAGATGCGGGGAACGGGACCCTGGCTTCAGGTTCAGCAAGCGGTGCTGGACGTGTTCACCGCGGAGCTGGGATTCGAGAGCCTCGGTGACGTACAGCCCACCGTGGTTCCGTCCAGGGCGCTGCAGCTGCAGCTCAGCGGCCTGGTGGTCATGGCGGACTGGATCGCGAGTGACGAACGCTTCTTCACGGGCCTGGACGACCTGGGGCGAGTGAGCCTTGAGGCTTCCCGCGTACGGGCGGCGTCGGCGTGGCAGGCGTTGGGGCTTCAGCGGGGCTGGGGGTCCCTCGACGTCCCCGGGCCCGAGGCGTTCCGCGACCGGTTCGGGTACGGCCCGCGGCCTTCGCAGGCCATGGTCGTCGACGCCGCACACAAGATGGGCGGCCCGGGGCTGATGGTGATCGAGGCACCCATGGGGGAGGGCAAGACGGAGGCGGCCCAGGCGGCGACGGAAGTCCTGGCGGCCAGGTTCGGAGCGGACGGTGTCTTCGTGGGGATGCCGACCCAGGCGACTAGCGACCCCATGTTCACCCGCACCCGGCGTTGGGCGGGGTCCATCGACCCCGACTTGGCGTCCCGAGTGGTACTGCTGCACGGGAAGAGGGCGTTCAACAATGAGTGGAAGACTCTCCTGGAGAACGCGGGAAAGTCTTTGGACGAGGCGTTCCGCGGAGTCGACGAGTTCGGAATGGGCGACGACCCGTACGGTGTCGGGTCCGAGGTGTGCGGTCCGCAGGAGCGGAATGCTCCTGCGGAGTGGTTTCTTGGGCCGAAGCGTGGGCTGCTGGCCCCGTTCGTCGTCGGGACAGTCGACCAACTGCTGTACGCGGCCACCCGCACGCGGCATGTGATGCTGCGGATGGCGGGGCTCGCGGGCAAGGTCGTGGTGCTGGATGAGATCCACGCGTGCGATGTGTACATGAGCCAGTTCCTGGCGGAAGCCCTACGCTGGCTGGGGCAGGCAGGCGTGCCCGTGGCCGTGCTCTCGGCGACACTTGCCCCTGCCCAGCGGCAGACGCTGTTCGACGCGTACCTCGCCGGTGCGGCGTCCAAGGAGGAGTACCGGGCGGAGATCCCGGCTCCGCGGGGCTATCCCAGTGTGACGACAGCGTGGCTGCCGACCTCCGGAAGCGCTCGGTTCCATGTGGACGCGACGAGCAGCTGGCGCGAGGACCTCGATGTGGCGGTACGAGTGGTGCCGGAGAAGGTGCCCGGGGCGCGATGTACGCGTGAGGAACGGGAGCGGCTGCAGGTCGAGGCAGACAGTGGCGTGGGCGACTTGCTGGCGAGTGAGCTCGCCGACGGAGGGACCGCACTCGTCATCCGTAACTCCGTCGCACGGGCACAGAGTCTTTACGGAGAGCTGCGCGAGCGGTTCCCCGACGATGAAGTGCGCCTCCTGCACGCTCGGTTCACGGTCTCCCGGCGTGCTGACCTGACGGAGGAGAGCCTCCGCCTGCTGGGCCCCGATGCGCCGCGGTCACGAGGCCGCCGCCTGATTCTCGTGGCAACTCAGCTTGCCGAGCAGTCCTTTGACGTGGATGCCGACCTGCTGATCTCGGATCTGGCCCCCGTCGACCTCCTCTTGCAACGCATGGGGCGGCTGCATCGGCATGAGAAGACCTGGCGTCCGGAGCGGCTGCGCGCGCCGCAGGTGTTCGTGACCGGCTTCGAGCCGCGTGCGGGCCGAGAACCGGCCTTCACGTTCTCCGGCGAGATGATCTACGGGCGTCATCTGCTTCTGCGGACCGCTGCCGTACTTCCGGGAGCAAGCGAGAAATGGTCGGTTCCCGTGGACGTACCCACGCTGGTGGAGAAGGTGTACGACGCGGACATGCCGCTCCTGCCCGAGTCGTGGCAGCCCGCCGGTGACGTCGCCGGCCGCGAGCAAGGTGACCGCGACCGTGCCCGTGCTGAAGAGGCGTGCCAGTTTCTGCTCTCTCCGCAGGGCGACCACGAGCGTCTGACACTGGCGGGTCTGCACTACGGCGGCTCATCCGCCGGAAGCGATGAGGGATCGCTGCAAGCGGCCGTACGCGATGGTGATCAATCCGTCGAGGTCGTCCTGGTGGTCCGGGACGGTGAGGACGCCGTCTACCGGACATTGGCGGGCCGGAATCTGAGCGTCAACGGAGACGTGTCGGCGGATGTGCTGGACGAGGTGCTGGGCTCGGCAGTGCGGCTGCCGTCGAAGTACACGGAATCTGCTCTGAAGTTGAGCCCGCTACCGGGCTGGTACGGGCACCTGTGGTTGCGTCGGAGCCGGGCTCTGGTGCTGGACGCGTCGCGCACGGCCTGTCTGGGGGAGTTCACCGTGTCGTACGACGACGAGTTCGGCCTCCGGCAGATCAAGACGCCTACAGATCCGGGCACCTGCTGATTCGGACGCCGACTCTCGGCGCGCGACTGCGGGTGTCCCAGGCGAGGCATGGTGAGCCGCCGGGCTGGTGCCCGGCGGCTCGGTACCCCGCGTGTGCGGGGACGAAGTGATTCCCGATCAGTTGTGCAAACAAAGAAGGGGATCATCCCCGTCTCCAGGTGGCCCGGCCTTGAGTCGGGGGCAACGGCCGGATTCTTGCACCTGGTTGTGGAGAAGACATGCATGCCCCTCGGTCGCCCTTGCTACTTTTAAACACAGAAGCTTTCCCTAGGAGGACTGATGGTTCCTAGCTTCTCCCTGACGGACGACCCCTGGTTGCTCTTACCCACGGTCGAGGGGGCGCTTGCACGGGAACTCCCCCTGCGTACGGCTCTGCTGGAGGCACATGAGTTTGGTGGCCTGGTGGTGGAGGTCCCCACGCAGAGAGCGGCTGTGTTCCGGCAAGTGCTGCTGCCCGTGATTCTCGACGCTCTGGGCCGCCCCGCGGACGAGCGGGAGTGGATGAGTTGGTACTCGACGGGGCGGTGGACACCGGAGCAGCGCCGGAAGATCGAGGCGTATCTGGACACGCACCACGCACTGTTCGACCTCTTCGACCCGGTGCACCCTTTCGGCCAAGTCGCCGACCTGCGTACGACGAAGGGCGAGACCAAGAACGCCGGGCTGATCGTGGCAACCGCCGCAACGGGCAACAACGTTCCCCTGTTCGCTTCGCGTACGGAAGGCGATGTCTTCCCGCTGACCCCGGCGCAGGCAGCGCACTGGCTGATGCACACGCAGTGCTGGGACACCGCGGCGATCAAGACCGGTGCCGTGGGCGACCCCAAGGCGAAAGCGGGCAAAACGGTCGGCAATCCGACCGGACCGCTCGGACAGATGGGCGTCACTCTGCTGATCGGCACGACCCTCTTCGAGACGCTTCTCCTCAATCTCCCGGTCGGAGCTCCGCTGACGTCGACCGACCTGCCTCAGTGGAGAAGGCGCGATGCCGGTGCCCCGCGTTCCGTAGCCACCCCGCAGTGGGACACGCGGGTACCCGAAGGGCTCCTGGACCTGTGGACCTGGCAGTCCCGCCGGATTCGGCTCTTTCCGGAAACGAGCGACGAGGGCCTGAGAGTGACCCGGGTGCTGGTTGCCGCAGGGGACCGGATGCCTCATACGCCCGAGACCGAGCCGCACACCATGTGGCGATTGGAGCCGACGGGAGGTCGCAGTTCGGCGAGGGGCAGAAGCGGAACCTCGTTGCCGCGCCGCCCCCTGCGCCTGCAGCCAGGTAAAGCCGCCTGGCGCGGACTTGATGCGCTTCTGGCGCCCGAGCGGCAGTCCCGGGAAGCGGGAGAGCGGACCAGTGGGTTCGCCACGAGCAAGCTCCTGGACCAGGCCGGCGCGCTTGTGCCTGAGCTCGGTGAGTCCTATCCGTTGCGTGTGGAGCTCTCCGGCGTCGCGTACGGCAACCAGTCGGCAGTTATTGACGACGTGATGTTCGACGCGCTGCCTCTCCCGCTCGCGGCGCTCGACGCCGGCACCGTCGTCCGCGCAGCGCTTCTGGAAGTAGCGGAACAGGCAGAGCAGTTGGCCACGGCAGTCAACCATCTCTCCGCTGATCTGCGGCGCGCTCTGGGGGCGGAGCCGATCCCCTGGGACAAGGGGCAGCGCCCTGGCGAACTCGTCCTGCACGCCTTGGACCCCCTGGTGCGGCGGTTGCTGACGGGGATGAGGGGCGTGGAGGACCTGGAGCGCGTCGAAGCGGGCCAGCTGGCCTGGGAACAGCTGGCCTGGCGGCGGAGTTGGGAAACCGCCGACCGGCTCCTGCAGGCAGTGCCCGTCGGAGCTTTCGTGGGGAGAAGCGTCTCACAGGGGGAGGGGAAGCCTGAGCGTACGTATCGGGCTTCCCTCGCCGAGGCATCCTTCCTCAGGCGCCGAGCAGAGATTCTCCACCGGGCCGAGGCCGTCCGGCGGAGCCGCGGAATCCCCGACAGCGAATAGGCGACGAGACACCTTCGAGGTTTCGCACGCCCACCATGCCCCTGGCCGAGGTGCTCCTGCTCCCCCCGCTCTCCGGGGCGCCCCGCCACGCCCTGCTGCGCCCCAAGTTCCTCAACACGTCTGGACACGGCCATGACCGAAGAAGACTTCACGAAACAGCGAATCTGGCATCGTTACATCTCCGCGGACGGCACGTGGCGCCGCAAGGAAGGCTCCCCGGCGGAAAGGCGTCCGCCCGGGGAGGACCTTGCCGTACTGCGCCGAGGGCTCGGCTGCCCTGCCGGGACCGTGCTGGAGATGTTCGCGTTCTACACCTGCCCCGTTGACGATTTCGCCGCCCGTCGCGGGGAAGTCTCGGCCCAGCAGGAGGCGGAGCACGCGGCGCTTGCTCTCTACGGGCTCCACCAGCAGAGCCAGGACCGTCCGATGCATCGTGACGGCGTCGGACTCGGCCGGGCCATGCTTGCACTCCGGCGCCATGAACGGACCAGCGAGGAGGCAGTCGACTCCCGCTTCCGTCAGGCCTTCTCCGCGACGTCCACGGTGGCGCTCCAGTTCCGGCTGCGCGGCCTGATCACACAGCTCAAGGACATCAAGCAGCCCCTCGACTACAACCGCCTGGCTGCCGACATCCATGACTGGAACCGACCGGACTCACGATCCCGCGTGCGACGTCGCTGGGGTCTCGACTACTACGGCTGGACGCATACAGCGGACTCGCCGCGTCAAGGCCGCTGACCTGCATCGGACTCAAGATCCGCCTGCGGTGAATATTCCCCTCCGCTCATTACGCAGAGCGGCCCGCCCACCGGCCGGGCCGCCCATCCACACGACTTGGAGCAATCCGATGACTCAGCGCATGTACATCGACGTGCACGTTGTGCAGACCGTCCCGCCCGCCAACCTCAACCGAGATGATCAAGGAAACCCCAAGGAAGCCATTTACGGAGGAGTCCGCCGCTCCCGTGTCTCTTCCCAGGCATGGAAGCGGGCCGCTCGCCAGCACTTCGACGCCCGCGCCGCAGAGCCCGACCGCGCCACCCGTACCAAGCGGATCATCAGCGAACTCAGCGCGCGGATCTCGCGGAACACTGGCCTGGGCCGTGAAGACGCCGACCGGATCTCCGCCGCGTTGCTCGCCCAACTCGGCCTGAGCCAGGGGAAGAAGGCAGGTGAAACCGCCTACCTCCTCTTTTACGGCAACGCCCAACTGGACGCCGTCGGCGCCCTGGTGAACGATCGCGCTGCAGACCTCGCGGCCCTGGACGACAAGGCTCTCGCCGAAGCGGTCAAGGAACTGCCCGTCGCTGAGCACTTCCAGGCCGGCCATCCTGTGGGCGTCGCCCTGTTCGGCCGGATGGTCGCCGACATCCCCAAGCTCAATGTCGACGCCGCCGTGCAGGTAGCCCATGCGCTCTCCACCCACGAGACCCAGCTCGAATTCGACTACTACACCGCCGTCGACGACCAGAACGAGAAGGACGAGACCGGCGCCGGCATGATCGGGACCATCGGCTTCAACTCGGCGACCCTTTACCGGTATGCCACGGTCGGGTTCGCCCAGCTCACCGAGAACGTCGGTGGAGACGCCGAAGCCGCCATCGACGCTCTCGACAGGTTTGTCGACAGCTTCGCTCTGTCCGCCCCCACCGGCTACCAGAACTCCTTCGCCCACCGCACCCGGCCCAGCCTTGTCGCCGTCGTCGTGCGCACCGACCAGCCCGTCAACCTGGTCTCAGCCTTCGAAGAGCCCGTCGCGGCCGAAGCCGGGATCCAGGCGAACTCCGCCCGGCGCCTTGCTGAGGAGCACCTCACCGCCACACAGGTATGGGGCGACATCCCCCTCTACAGTGCGGCCAGCCATACCTTCACCGACCGTGAGGGCCGCACCAAAAACACGGTCGAAACCCTTACCCAGGCCTTCGGCGAACCTGTCTCCTTCACCGACCTGCGCACAACCCTGCGTACCCGCATCGCCACCGCACTCGGAGACCAGGCATGACGCCCAGAGTGCCCACCTCCGTCCTTCTGCTGCGACTTGCCGCTCCGCTCCAGTCGTGGGGCGACCGCAGCAGCCTCCTGAACCGTCGTGAAACCCGGCCCGAGCCGACGAAATCCGGAGTCGTCGGGCTCCTCGCGGCAGCCGCCGGCCGTTCCCGCTACGCGCCCTTGGATGATCTGACCGGTCTGGCCCTCGGCATCCGCATCGACCAACCCGGCAGTATCCTGCGCGACTACCACACGGTGAGCGACTACCGGGGACAGCCGCTCCTCTCCGCCGCCGTGACCGCAAAGGGTTCGCAGAAGCCCACCTCGCCCGCGAAGCGCACTCATATCACCCAGCGCTTCTATCTGCAGGACGCCATCTTCCTCGCGGCAGTGGAAGGTCCCCAGGAGCTCATCACCACCCTCGAACACGCCGTACGGCACCCCGCCTTCCCTCTTGCTCTAGGCCGTCGATCCTGTGCACCCTCACAGCCTCTGGCCCTGGGGCAACGCTCCGGATCGCTCGAGGGCGTACTGCGTGAGGAGCCCTGGCAGGCCGCGCGCGCCGTACGCCGACGGTGGGGGCGGGCGAACGGCGACGCACCGCACGTCCGGCTTCCCGCGACGCTCGACGACCCCGCGGGAGAGGAGGTCCGCGACGACGTTCCCCTGTCCTTCGCGCCTGCCGGCCGTGCCTTCACCACTCGCCGTACCCGGCATACCTACCTCGAAGTACCTACCGGCCTGACCCCGGACCCCCATCGCCCCGGAGACACCGGCGGCCACGACCCCTTCGCCCTCCTGGGCTGGTGACCGACATGCCCTATCTCTCCCGTATTCGCATTAACCCTTGGCGCGCCGCGAGTCGCAAGCTTCTGGCCAGCCCGCGCGCCATGCACGCCGCGGTCGAAGGAGGGCTCCCGGGCGTGCCCGAACAGGCCCGTACCTTGTGGCGGCTCGACCCGGACAACCCTCACCGCCCCCACCTGTTCGTCCTGAGTACCGGCGCACCGGACTGGACCCATCTCGTCGAACAGGCGGGATGGCCCGGCGCGGACGGTGATCACTACGCCGTACGCGACTACGCCCCGCTGCTGCAACAACTGGCGCCGGGGCGCAGCTTCGCCTTCCGCCTCACCGCCAACCCCGTGCAGAACACCAGCAGGCCGGACAAACCCACAGAGCGCCAACAGTCACGTATCGAGGACGGAGGCCGGCGACGAGGTTTCCGTCTCGGCCACCGCACGGCCGCAGCCCAGCTCAACTGGTTTCTCACCCGTACCGCCAAGTGGGGTTTCGACGTCCCTGCCGCTCCCCACCTGGAGGCAACCGGCGGTGCGGACAACGAACCACCCCGTGACATCCGCATCACTGCCCGCCAGCGTCGCTCCTTCAAAAAGGGGGCGGTCACCGCGAAGGAGGCCCACGTCGTCCTGAACGCCGTGACCTTCGAGGGACGCCTGCGGGTCACCGACCCTGCCCTCCTCACCGAACGTCTCCTGGGCGGCATCGGACCGTCCAAGGCATACGGATGCGGACTGCTCACCCTCGCCCCGCTCTCCGAAAGGGAATGACAACCCGTGCCCGATATCTGGTGGAAGGCCGACCCCCAGGACTTGCACCGTCTCGTGGACCGCGTCTCCAGCGTCTATGTCGAACGAAGCCATCTCGACCGCGACGAGAACGCCGTCGTCATCATCAACAAGAGGCAAACCGTCCGGGTGCCCGCAGCGATGGTGGCCGTGATGCTGCTCGGCCCCGGCACACGCGTGACCCACGGTGCCATCCGCTTGCTCGCCGACTCCGGTACCGCTGTGTGCTGGGTCGGTGAACAAGGTGTCCGCATGTACGCGGCAGGACTCGGCCCCAGCCGCGGAGCGGGCCTCCTGCACCGCCAGGCCTGGCTCGTCACCCGCCCCAAGGAACGCCTTTCCGTGGCCCGCGCCATGTACGGCATGCGCTTCCCGGGCGAGGACGTCTCCGCCCTCACCATGCAGCAACTCCGCGGCCGGGAAGGCACGCGCATCAAGAAGCTCTACCGCGCGCAGGCCGACCGAACCGGCGTCGCTTGGAACGGCCGTGTCTACAAGGCGGGGGACGCATTCGCAGCCGGCGACGACCTCAACCGTCTCCTGTCCGCCGCCAACGCCGCCCTCTACGGCATTTGCCACGCCGTCATTATCGGACTCGGCGCCAGCACAGGACTCGGGTTCGTCCACACCGGCAAAGCCACCTCATTCGTCCTGGACATCGCCGACCTCTACAAGGCCGAATACACGATCCCGCTCGCCTTCGATCTCGCAGCACAGGGCCTCACGGAAGAGCGCGATGCGCGACTCGGACTGCGTGACCTCATCGCCCGCGACAAACTGCTCGGCCGAATCGTCACCGACGTCAAGAGCCTGCTCAGTCCCGAGGGAACGGACTTCGACGACCCCGAAGCCAACAGCCTGTGGGACGAGAGTGTTGGCGCTGTTCCGGGAGGTACCAATTACGCGAGCCACGCGGACCTGTCGACACACGGAATGACCGACAACCACATCGCGGTCATCGGACCCGAACCTCACGAAACCGAACCCACGTCGTGACCGTCATCATTCTCATCGCCGCCCCGGAAGGGCTCCGTGGTCACCTGACCCGATGGATGGTCGAGGCCAGCGCCGGAGTGTTCGTCGGCAACCCCAGCCGCCGGATCCGCGACCGCCTCTGGGAACTCCTGGCCATCCGAATCGGCGACGGCCAGGTCATCCTCATCGAACCCGCTGCCAACGAACAGGGATGGGCCGTCCGCACCGCAGGCCGAGACCGCTGGCAACCTGTCGACTTCGACGGCCTGATTCTCTCGGCCCGCCCGAAGAACCCACTAACTGATCGTTTCAGAATGGGGCCGACGGTCAGTCGTCGTCGAGCTGCTGAAGGACCT
>NZ_BMSG01000024.1 GCF_014649035.1 Streptomyces sindenensis | reverse complement strand
GCGGGATGACACCGGAGGCGCGGGTGTTGCGCTGGAAGATGCCGCCGTACCCGGCGAGCGCGGAGACACCCTCCTGGATACGGGCGCCGGCCCCGTCGTTCAGCGACACCAGCGGGGCACCGGCCGAGATGGCCATGTCCATGATCTTGTGGATCTTCGTGGCGTGCGCCTCGCCCAGCGCCCCGCCGAAGATCCGGAAATCGTGCGCGTAGACGAAGACCGTACGGCCCTCGACCGTGCCCCAGCCGGTGATGACACCATCGGTGTACGGCTTCTTCACCTCCAGGCCGAACCCGGTCGCCCGGTGCCGGCGGAGCTGCTCGACCTCCTTGAACGAACCCGCGTCCAGCAACAGCTCGATGCGCTCACGGGCGGTCAGCTTCCCCTTGGCGTGCTGCGCCTCGGTCGCCCGAAGGCTGCCGCTCTCCGCCTCCCGCCGTATGCCGCGGAGTTCTTCCGCCCGGTCGTGCGGGGTCACGGTGCTCGACTCCATCAGTCACTCCCCCGCCTTCACGCGTTCGGCCCGGCGCTCAGCTGGATGGCCGCGTCCAGCACCACGGTTCCGTACTCCCGGCCCGGCTCGCGTGAGAGCCGGCCCACCGGGCCGGACAGCGAGAGGGCGGCGACCACTTGACCGCTCGGGCCGCGCACGGGAGCGGTCACGGTGGCGGTACCCGCCCCCCACTCGCCGACGCTCTGCGCCCAGCCCCTGCGGCGTACGCCCGCGAGCGTCGCCGCGGAGAACCGGGCCGTCCTGAGCGCCTCGTACAGCTGGACCGGTTCCTCCCAGGCGAGCAGCACCTGCGCCACGGAGCCCGCGGTCAGGGGAAACGCCGCGCCGGTGGCGATCCGCTGCGCCGGATCGGCGGACGCCTCGGCGCCCGCCAGGCAGACCTGCCGGTCGCCGTGGCGGCGGAACAGCCGGACGTCGGCCCTGACCCGGTCCCGGAGTTCGGGCAGGATCACGGCCGCCGAGGTCAGCATCCAGTCCCCGTGCGCCTCCACCGCCATCTCGCCCAGCCTCGGGCCGAGCACGAACCGGCCCCGGGTGTCCCGGGTGAGCAGGCGCAGATGCTCCAGCGCCATGGCCAGCCGGTGTGCCGTCGGCCGGGTCAGACCGGTGGTCGCCACGATCCGGCGCAGCGAGGCGGGCCCCGTCTCCAGCACGCTCAGCAGGAGCGATGCCTTGTCGAGCACGCCGACGCCGCTGTCGTGCCCCAGGTGGTACGGGGACAGGGAGGTGGTCATCGGGTCCCGGCCAGACGTTCCGAGACGGAGCGGATCAGCTCGTCCCGCTCCTGGACCAGGTAGAAGTGGCCGCCGGGCAGTACGCGCAGAGCGAACCCGGCCGGCCCGACGTCCGCCCACGCCGCCATGTCGTCGCGGGTGATGGACGGGTCCTGGTCGCCGATGTACGCGTAGACGGGGCAGCCGACCGGGTCGGCGCCGCGCGGGCCGTAGGTGCCTACGATCGTGAAGTCGGCGCGGATGGCAGGAAGCAGCATCTCCCGCAGGTCGGGGTCGTCCAGGAGGGTGTCGTCGGTGCCGCCGAGCCTGCGGACCTCGGCGATCAGAGCCTCGTCGCCCTGAAGGTGCAGCGGCCTGGGGGTGAGCTTGTGCGGTGCCTTGCGGCTCGACACGTGCAGCGCCTCGGGGCGGACGGCGTGGCGGTGTTCGAGCCGCAGCGCCGTCTCGTAGCCCAGCGACGCCCCCATGCTGTGCCCGAAGAGCGTCAACGGCAGGTCCGTGAACGGCAGCAGCGCCTCGGTCATCTCGTCCGCCAGCGCGTCCATGGTGTCGATGCACGGCTCGGCGAAGCGGTCGTGCCGGCCGGGATAACGGGCGACCAGGACCTCCGTGTCGTCGCCGAAGGCCCTTCCCCAGGTGTGGAAGAAACTCGCCGAACCACCGGCATGCGGCATGATCAGCACGCGCCTGCGCGGTACGGCGCTCGCGCCATATCTACGGAACCATCGGGTGTCGATACCGACTGTCATCTCTCCACACCTCGCGTCAACGGCGAACCAACCGTCCACCATCCCAGGGGAATCGCCTTCCCGCGACCTTTTTAGTCGTGCCTTTCATTCAACGGCAACGGGCGCTACAGGAAGATGCCGTCGATGCGAAATATTCGATACCGGCTTCCCCCTGCGATATTCAGCGGGGATTGGCGGGGAGCAGTCCCAGCTCCGCAATACGCACCCCTGCCTGGAAGCGTGAGGTCGCTCCCAGCAAGGACATGATCTCCGCGGTGTAGCGGCGATAGGTGCGGACCGACATGGACAGGTCCCGCGCGGACGCCTCGTCGGTGTTGCCCGACCTCAGCTGTTCCAGTATGCGCCGGGCCGTCTCGGTGCGGGCGGCGTCCCCGAAGTCGAGCTGGTCGGCGACCGCCACCGAATTGCGCCACACGCCGTCGAAGAGGGTGAGCAGGGGGGCCACGACGCCTTCGGACCTGATGAGGGAGGCTTTGCGGCCCACCATCGAGTCCGCGATCACGAGGGCTTCCCGGCCGTCGGCGACGACCGCGACGAAGAGCGGGATCCGCGCCACCCGGACCTCGATCCAGCGGCGTCGCGCCGCGTACTCCCGTACCAGTCGCGCGTCGAGTTTCGCCGGGGTGCAGAGCAGGCGTACGGCCACGTTTCCGCCGCGCGCCTCCAGCAGTTCGGTCATGGCGGTGAGCAGCGAGCCGGCGGACGCGGATTCGGAGGCGATGATGAGGTCGACGCGCTCCTCGGTGCCGGCTATCAGCTCGCAGGCCAGGCCGACCGCGTCCTCGCTTTCACCGACCGTATTGACCAGGGAATTTCCGTACTGCCGATCGCGGTGCCTGTCGACGGTGGTGTCGATGAGGGCACTGACCTGTCTGAGAGCCTGCCCGAACTCGTCCGAGGTGCCGGGATGTCCGCCCGGCTCTTCGTGTCTGTCATCATTCTGGCCCCGGACCGCAGATGCCGATTCCGGCACAGTACTCACCCCGTACGTGATCTCGGAAAACAAATGATTCGGGCAGGCTTCCCGCCCCGTGGGAGTCCCGGCCGGGGCTCAGTCCTCGGGGGTCAGCAGCCCCAGTTCCACCGCGCGCATTCCGGCCTGGAATCTGGAATTTGCCCCCAATTCCCGCATGATGTCCGCAACATGCCGCCGGTAAGTCCGCAGGGACACCTCGATCTCCCGCGCCCCGACGGCGTCGGTGGTGCCGTCACGCAGCCGGTCCAGGATGCGCCGTGCCACGTCCGAGCTCAGCCGCTCGTTCACCCTGAGGTGCTCGGACGGGGGGACGGCGCCGCCCCAGACGCCGGCGAAGAGGAGGTCCAGCGTCCGGGCGACGGCGGGGTCCTGGACGATCAGCACACAGTCGCCGTCCGTCTGGAGTTCGGCCCTGACCAGGGCGAACTGCCCGTCGGCGATGAGGACTTCCTCCAGGGGGCTGTGGGTGACCCTGGTTTCCAGGCGTCCCGTGCCCTTCTTCGCGGCACGGGTGAGCTGCGCGTTCAGTCCACGCGGGTTGCACAGCAGGCGGACGACCCGCTCGTGGCGGCCCGTGCGGCGGGTGAGCACCGGTTCGCCGAGCCGCGCCTGCTCGATGCTGCCCGGCAGGGTCAGATTGACACTGTGCCGAGCCCGGTCGAGCAGCACGTCGACCGCGTTCGCCACCGCCGCCTCGTCGTCGGGCAGGATGACCAGGGAATCGCTTCTGGGCGTCTGACGGTGAAGTGTCACCATCAGGTCGATCAGGGCGCGTGCGTGCAGCAACGCCCCTTCCACACCGTCTGCCGGCTCCTGCGTCCCCCGTTCCGGCGTGCCGGGTCTCCCCTGCATCACTAAGGTTTCCCGCGCGTCGCCCGTGGACATGGTCGACAAGTCAGCCCCTCCACCTGTGCTGGGGCGCGGCGCCGACTCCGCCTGCCGCACCTCAAACCTAGTCGTACAAAGTGTGATCGACCGATGGATTGAATCCAGGCGAACCCGTACTGACACGAAGTGCCATAACATCCCCATGTATTGACGCTCGGAACAATAACTGAGGACCCTGCCCTCCGGTGTCACCGGCCCTAAAGGGATCACCGTCGCGACCCTAGTTCGCGGGCCGACAACCGTCAAACATCAATGTACCCACCGTTCTTCTTCCGGGGCAGGCGAAGTAATCGGAGTAGTTAATTCCTAATTTATCTCGGCGCCTCGGGAGGCTGCTCCCGCTCCCGTCAAGGACCTTTGTGCAATAACTTCGACACGAGGTGCGGCCAGATGCACATAATCCTCCGTAATCAGGGCCACGGACCGGTCCAGCCGAGCGGCGTTGAAGAAGATCTCCTTGTGCACCAGCAGATCCGGATCGACCACCAGGTCGAGATCGGGGTGGAGAGCGAACGGCACGACGGATCCGCTGACGCTCCCCGCCAGCCGTTCGGCGATCTCCCGGGTCGCGAAGGACGACTCCGTCCCGGCGTAGAGCCGGTTGAGGCCGTCCAGGTCCAGGCGCCGGTCGCCCGGCACCACCGCGAGCACGTAGCGCCGCGCCCGCCGCCCCAACGCCACCCGGACCACGAGGCACTTGGCGGCCTGGGACAGATCGTGCCGGCGCAGCACGCTGGCCGGCTCCGTCCGCCCCTCCGGGGGATGGTCGATGATCCGGAAGCGCGCGCGGCCCTGCTCCAGCAGGTCCATCAGCCGGTCGTGGGTGGTCATCTCGCCGTCCGCTCGCTCTTCTCCAGCGACCAGCTGCGCGTCGCGTCGATCCGGGCCGCCGTGTCGTCCAGCACGGACTGCGCGACGGGTCCCGCCGTGTGCACCGCGGCCAGGATCTCCGCCCGGTCCGCGGCGCGGGCGACCTGCACCCCGGCGACGTCCTGCCCCGCCCTGCCCAGCACCTCGCCCACGGCACCGATCACCCCGGGGCGATCGGGGGCGCGGAGGAACGCCACATCGCCCTCCAGCGGGAGATCCACCTCGAACCCGCAGACGTCCACGAGCCGCTCCCGGCGCTGGAGTCCGGTCAGCGTGCCGGACACCCACACCGCCTCGCCGCTGGGCAGGACCCCGTGCACCGAGAGAAGGCTTCGGTGCTCCGGGTGGTCCCCGCCGGTCAGCAACTCGGTCGCCAGACCGCGTTCCTGGGCGATCAGGGGGGCGTTGACGTACGAGATGCCGCCTTCGACGACCGACCCGAGCGCGCCCTTGAGCGCCCCCAGCTCCAGGGCCGCGACGTCATGGCGGCCGATCTCCCCGCCCACCCGCACCTGGAGCAGTTCGGGGAGGCTGCCGGCGGTCGCCGTGAAGAGCCGCCCCAGCCGTTCGGCCAGCAGCAGCCACGGGGCGAGCTCGTCGTCCACCGTGCCCAGCCGGACGTTCACCGCCTCGGGGACGAACCGGCCGGCCAGCGCCTGCCGTACGGACTCGGCCACCGCCACGCCGGCGCGCTCCTGCGCCTCCGCGGTGCCCGCGCCCAGGTGCGGCGTGACGACCACGTTCTCCAGCTCGAACAGCGGTGACTCCGTGCACGGTTCGGTGGCGAAGACGTCCACGCCGGCCGCGGCCACCCGTCCTTCCTTGAGCGCGGCGTACAGCTCGGCCTCGTCCACGATCCCGCCACGGGCCGCGTTGACGATGCGCACGCCCGGCTTGACCCGGTGCAGCGCGTCGAAACCGATCAGCCCCTCGGTCTCCAGGGTCTTGGGCAGATGCACGGTGAGGAAGTCGGACTTTGTGAGGAGTTCGTCGAGCCCCACGATCTCGACGCCGGTCTGGGTGGCGTACGCGGGCGGCACATACGGGTCGTAGGCGATCACCCGCATGTCGAAGGCGGCCATCCGCCGGGCCACCAGCGATCCGATGCGGCCCAGGCCGACGATGCCGAGCACCTTGTCCGCGAGCTCGACGCCGGTGAACCGGCTGCGCTGCCACTGCCCCTTCCGGAGCGCCGCGTCGGCCTGCGGGATGTTCCTGGCGACGGCCAGCAGCAGTCCGACGGTGAGCTCGGCGGCGCTGACGATGTTGGAGGTGGGGGCGTTGACGACCATGACGCCCGCCCGGGAGGCGGCGGGGACGTCCACGTTGTCCAGCCCCACACCGGCCCGGCCGATCACCTTCAGCCGGGCTCCGGCCGCGATGGCCTCCGCGTCCAGCCGGGTGGCACTGCGCACCAGCACGGCGTCCGCCCCCGGCAGGGCCTCCAGCAGGGCGTCCCGGTCGGATCCCGTACAGCGCCGGATCTCGAAGTCCGATCCGAGCGCGTCGAGGGTGGCCGGCGAAAGTTCCTCGGCGATCAGTACAACTGGCTTGGGCACAGCAGGTCTCCTAACCTGACCGGGACGCGGAGGGGGAAGGGGTCAGCCGGCGCTGGTGACCAGGCGCGGCTCGTCGGCCGGCGGGGTCGGGGCGGTCACCGGCTCGCCCCAGGTCCCGGGCGCCCCGAAGTGCCGTTCCGTCCACTCCGGGTCGTACACCGAGTCGAGGTAGCGGTCCCCGAGGTCGGGGGAGAGCGCCACGGCGGTGAGCCGTTCGTCGCGCGGCCGGGCGGCGAGCCAGCGCAGTGCGCCGCTGACGACGGTCCCGGTGGAACCGCCGAACAGGAAGCCCTGCCGGGCCATGGCGTGGCAGCTGTCGAGCGTGTCCTGCTCCGGCACCATCACCACGTCGTCGACCAGGGACGTGTCCAGCAGCGCCGGCCTGACGCCCGCGCCGAGACCGGGGATGTGCCGGGGAAGCGCGGGGCCGCCGAAGGTCACCGACCCCACGCTGTCGACGGCCACGATGGTCACCGGCCGTTCCCGCTCGCGGAAGTAGCGCGCGCAGCCCATCAGGGTGCCGGTGGTGCCGGCCCCGACGAACAGCACGTCGATGTCCGGGAACTGGAGAGCGATGGACGGCCCCGTGCTCCGGTAGTGCGCGAGCCAGTTGTGCGGGTTCACGTACTGGTTGAGCCACACGTACCGGGGGTCGTACTGGCACAGCCGCTGTACGTAGTCGATGCGGGCGCCCAGCAGCCCGCGCTCCTTGTCGGGGCGCGAGATGATGTGGACCTGCGCCCCGAGCGACTCCATGAGCCGGCGGCTCGCCGGATTGCACCGGGAGTCCGTCACGCACAGGAACCCGTATCCCCGGTGGGCGGCGATCATGCTGAGCGCGACGCCGAGGTTGCCGGACGACGACTCGACCAGGACCGAACCCTGGGTGAGGGTCCCGGCGCGTTCGGCGGCGAGCACCATCTCCAGGGCGGCCTTCATCTTGATGGAACCTGCGAGGTTCAGGCCCTCGCACTTGAGGTAGAGCGGAACATCGAAAACGGGCTCGAGATCGACGAAGAGGTCGTCGACGTTGATCTCGTACGGGGCGGATATCACCGGCACTTCATCACCGCGATTCGTTGGGGGTGCTCGCTAGGCGCTGGTGCGTCCGTAGCGGTCGAGATCGTGGAAGAACCCGTCGATGACGCCGAGGCCGCCCGCGTCCTTCAGCCGGTCGTGGACGTACCGGCCGAGAGCGATGTCCAGGACGCCGAGGCCGAAGGGGGAGAAGACGACCGGCCGGTCCGTGGGGACCTCGACCGTGCCCTCCAGGACGTCGTAGAGGGTGCCGTCGATGAACTTGCGGCTGCCCATGAGCTGTTCGGTCAGATGCGGAGAGGTGTCGGCCTTGAGGCAGTGCTCCACGTCGTCCAGGAAGTTCGCCGACGCCAGCAGGATCTCGGGGGCCAGGTCCCGCAGGGACACGTTGAGCACCAGCGGGTTGTGCCCGAACCAGGCCGGGTTGTGCACGTGCGGTGCGCCGGCGACGGTGGCGAACACCACCAGGTCGCTCTCCCGGATCAGCTCCTCGGCGGTGCCGTGGACCACCACGGGCGCGTCGCCGGGACGGCCGCTGAGGTAGCCGGCGAACCCCTCGGCGTGCTCGGCGGACAGGTCGTGGATGCCGAGCTGGTCGAACTCCCAGTCGGTGGCCTCCAGATACTGGTGGATGTAGCGCGCGATCAGCCCGGTCCCGACGAAGCCGATCCGGCGGGGACGGCCCTGCGGGCTCAGCCGGTCGGCGGCGAGGACCGCCGACGCGGCGGTCCTGGACGCGCTGATGATGGAGCTCTCCAGGCAGGCGAAGGGGTAGCCCGTCGTGTGGTCGTTGAGGATCAGGACCGCGGAGGCGCGGGGGATCCCCGCCGCCACGTTCTCCGGGAAGCTGGAGATCCACTTCAGGCCGTCGGTGGCCTGCTCGCCTCCCACCGCTGCGGGCAGGGCGATGATGCGGGAGGTAGGCCGGTCGGGGAAGCGCAGGAAGTAGGAGGGCGGGTTCACGGAGTCGCCCCGGCCGTGCAGCCGGTACACCTCCTCGACCAGGTCGACGATCTGCTTCTCGTTGCCGGTGAGGACGTCGGCCACCTGCGCGCCGGTGATGACGGAGAACGGGGGAACAACGGGCTGAGGGGGCATGGCTGGCTCCATCCAGATGTGTGGTGTGCGTAGGGGCGGGCCGGGCGGCCGCTTCGCGGTCAGAAGGACGACGGGACCGTGACCGGGTCTCCGAGGACGACCGCGATCCGGCGGGTCCCCTCGTAGGCCTCCCGGCTGTGGGCCATCCGGAAGTTGTCCACGACCATCAGATCGCCCTCCCGCCAGGGCTCACGCAGCGTGTGCTTGTCGTAGACGGCGTTGATCGTCGTGACGGTGTCCTCGTCGAGGGGCGCGCCGGAGCCGTAACGGGTGTTGAACGGCAGTCCGTTGTCGCCGAACTCGAACTTCAGGTACTCCCGGATGACCGGGTCGAGCGTCCACTCGTTGAGGAAGGCGATCTGGTTGAACCAGCCGCGACGGCCGGAGACCGGGTGGCTCAGGACGGCGGGCGCCTTCTGTCCGGAGCGGAGGTCGCCGTTGGCCTGCCAGGTCAGCTCGATACCGCGGGTCGCGCAGTACGCCTCGACCCCGGCGCGGGTGCCGTCGCCGAAGGACTCCGCCAGCCCGACCCCCACCGTGTCGGTGTAGTTGCGGTCGAGCAGCCAGCCCTCCCGCTCGAACCGGTCCACCAGGCTCGGCGGCAGGGCCTCCAGCACCTCGTGGGCGTCGGCCACGCCCGTCGCGCCGCCCGATTCGGGTGCGGCGAGGCAGGCGAAGAGCAGCGTGGCGGGGACCTGACGCGCATAGCTCAGCTCGTGGTGCATGCACATCGGCTGGTCGGCCGGCCACTCCGACGAGGAGTACACGCCGTCCGCCCACACCTCCCTCGTCGCGAAGCCCTCGCGCTCCGTCATCACCTGGTCCACGAGCTCCCGGCTCACCCGGCCGACGCTCTGCGCGTCGCGCAGGTCCAGCCCCCGTACCAGCAGCGCCCCGTGTTCGGCCACGGCGGCGCGCACGGCGTCGCGGTTCCCGGCGGCCCAGGCGGCGGGATCGGCCGGGGCCGGGCCGTCGAGGGTGAGCACGGCCGGGCGGCCGTCGGTCTTCGCCACCTCGAACGGCTCCGCCTGTGTCGTCTGCGATGTCACAACCATGGTGCGCGTCCTCAGTTCGTCGTCCTGGCGTCCACAAGTCCCGCGAGCTCGGCGAGCCCGGGGTTCTGGAGCACATCGCGCAGGGTGAACGCGCGCTCCATCCGTACGACCAGCTGCACCGCCGAGAGCGACGTGCCGCCCTGCTCGAAGAAGCTGTCGCCGCGCCCGATCGTGTCGACGGGCACGCGCAGTACCGACGCCCACGCCTCGGCGAGACGCCGCTCGGTGGCGGTACGGGGCTCCTCCCGCTCGCCGTCCGGTCCGCCGAGACCGGCGGCCAGCACGGTGAGCGCCCGCTTGTCGGTCTTGCCGTTGGGGGTCAGGGGCAGCGCGTCCAGCCGGGCGATGCGGCGCGGCACCATGTACTCCGGCAGCGTCCGCCGGAGCCCCGCGCGCAGCACCTCGACGGGCTCGGACGAGCCCGCCTGGAAGCCGACCAGATGGCGCCCCTCGTCGGCGCTCTCCACGACCACGACGGCGCCGTCGCGCACGCCGGGCAGCCTGAGCAGCTGGTTCTCGATCTCGCCGATCTCGATGCGGAATCCGCGAATCTTGACCTGGGCGTCCCGCCGGCCCAGGAATTCGAGCTTGCCCTCCGGGAGCCAGCGCCCGAAGTCGCCGGAGCGGTACAGCCGGCTGCCCGGACGGTGGGGGTCGTCGCCGAAGGCCAGGGCGGTCCGCTCCGGGTCGTTGACGTATCCGCGGCCGACGCACACTCCGGAGAAGGCGATCTCCCCCGGCGCGCCGAGCGGCACGGGCCGCAGGTTCTCGTCCACGACGTAGACGGTCACATTGCGCACCGGGGCGCCCAGCGGGACCGAGTCCCGCTCCGGGACGTCCGTCATCACCTCGTGGTTGGTGTCGTCCGATGTCTCGGTGAGCCCGTAGGCGTTCATCAGGCCGATGTGGGGGAAGCGCGCGAACCACCGGACGGTGAGTTCCTTCTTGAGCGCCTCCCCCGTGACGGACACGCACCGCAGCGCGGGCAGTTCCCGGGGGCGCTCGTCCAGCCGCGCGAGCACGACCTCCAGATACGAGGGAACCGCCTGGAGGACCGCGACCTCGCCCTGCTCGATCGTGTCGAGGTACCGGTCGACGTCGAGGATCGCGTCCTGCTCGACGATCAGCGTGCGCCCGCCCACGACCAGCGCGGCGACCAGCTGCCACAGCGAGATGTCGAAGGACTGCGGCGCGGTCTGCGCCACCACCTGTCCCTCGGCGATGCCCTGGTCCTCGATCTTGGCGTACAGGTGGTTGACGAATCCGGCGTGCTCGCACATCGCGCCCTTGGGTTCGCCGGTGGAACCCGAGGTGAAGTACAGGTAGGCGAGCTGGTCGGGCCCGACCGGCACGGCCGGATCGTGGTCGGGGCGGCCCTCGCCGTACGCGGCGGTGACCGTCAGCAGTTCCAGGCCGGGCTCAGCCGCCTCCTGGAGGTGCCCGGGGCCGCCGTCCTCGGTGAGCACGAGCCGGCAGCCGCTGCGGGCGAGTGTCCTGGCCATGCGGTCGGCGGGGGCGTGCGGTTCGATCGGCAGGTAGGCCGCGCCCGCCTTGAAGACGGCGATGACCGAGGCCAGCCAGTCCAGGTTGCGTTCGGTGACCACGGCCACCACCGCCTCATGACCGAGGTCGCGGGCGAGCAGCGCGTGCGCGATCCGGTTGGCGTACGCGTTGAGTTCGCCGTACGTCCAGTCCTTGCCGGCGTGGCTCGCGGCGGTCTCGGTGGGGCGGGCCGCGGCCTGCTCCTCGAACAGTTCGTGGAACCGGCGGTCGGGCAGCTCGACGGCCGGACCGGCGAGACCGTCGAGCTGGTGGCGCAGTTCGGCCTCGCCCAGCAGCCCGCGACGGCGGCTGGGAGCGTCGGGTTCGGACACCAGCTGGTCGAGCGCGGCCCGGTAGTAGCCGGCGATCCTCGACGCGGCCTCGGTGTCCAGGACGTCGGTGCGGTAGCGCAGAAGGAGCGCGGGGCCCTCGTTCCCGTACCGCAGCGCGGTGGTCAGCACCACGGCGGGATCCTCCGGGGCCGGGTGCGCGCCTTCCGGGTCGCCGAGGTCCAGCACGGTCTCGAAGGCGCCTTCGACGGGCCGGTCCGCGCTGCGGTGTGAAGCCGTCAGCAGCTCGCGCCAGGACTCGGTGTCCACCTCCAGCGAGCGGGCCCGCGGGGCTTCGGGGGCGGTGCCGTCCGCCCGGGGCGGTACGTACCCGGTCACCAGGGCGCGTTCGCCGCTGAGCGCGGACAGCACCACGGTGTGGGCGGCGAGGAGGGCCGCCTCCCATCCGGTGGCCGAACGCCGCCCGAGCAGCCGGATCCGCGCGGCCAGCCGGACCGGAAGGGCGCGGGACAGCTCGGCCGTGCCCGCCGGTGCGGCGGCCTGGGGCCGTGCCCAGCGCGGGATCAGCCGCTCGGGTGCTCCAGTGATGGTCATCGTTCCTCCAGTCAGGCGGGCTTCGCGGTCGCGGGCACGGGGAACGGCGCGTCGGTCTCGCCGTCCCAGGTGTCGCCGCGTACGGCCGCGACGAAGGCCGAGACCCGTTCGGCGCCCCAGAACCCCTCGCGTCCGTTCACGAAGAACGGCACACCGAAGGCGTCGTCGTGATAGGCGGAGACCAGGCACTCCACGCCCTTGGCCCGCAGCCCCGCGTCGTCCACCGAGTCGGCGACGGCCGGGTCGAGTCCCAGCTCCTCGGCGATGTCGGCGATGGTCTGCCGTTCCGCCAGGTCCCGCCCCTGGTTCCAGCGGGCCCGGTAGGCCAGCGCCACGAACTCCTTGCCCCGGCCGGCCTCCGCGGCGGCCAGGTAGGCCAGGTGGGAGACCTCCCAGTGCGGGGCCCGGTCCACCGGCCAGGTCACCGTCCAGCCGCGGGCGTGGGCCCAGCGGCGGGCGTCCCGCAGGATGTAGAAGTTCTTGGCCCGGTGCATCGGCATGACCGGCAGCGTGACTCCGGCTTCGGCGAGCAGCCGGGTCGACTCCTCGTCGGGCTCCCAGTACGGGATCCACTCGATGGTGTCCAGGACGTCGGGGTAGCGCTCGGCCAGGTCGCGGTAGGCGAACCACGAGTACGGGCTGCGGAGCGAGAAGTACCAGCGGGGATGCTTCTTCCGGCGGCTCACAGGGATATACCGCCGTCGATCTGGAAGACGGACCCGGTGATGTAGCTCGCCCGGTCCCCGGCCAGGAAGGCGACGAGTTCGGCGACCTCCTCGGGGGTGCCCATGCGTCCCAGGGAGACCCCGGCCAGCGCCTCGTCCCGGGCGCGCTCCGAGACGGCCGCGACCATGTCGGTGTCGACGAAGCCGGGCGCGACCACGTTGACGCGGATGCCGTAGCGGCCGACCTCCTTGGCCAGGGACCGGGAGAAGCCGATGATCCCCGCCTTGGACGCCGCGTAGTTGGTCTGGGTGGCGTTGCCGTAGACCCCGGCCACGGAGGAGATGTTGACCAGGCTTCCGGCGCGGCGCTTCATCATGCCGAACGCGACCGCGCGGCAGACGTTGAAGGAGCCGTCGAGGTTGGTGGAGAGGACCGAACGCCAGTCGTCGTCGGACATCAGGACCATGGCCTTGTCGCGGGTGATGCCCGCCGAGGGGACCGCGACCGCGATCGGCCCGAGTTCCTTCTCCGTCTCACGCACCCACTCGGTCACGGCTTCGGCGTCGCTCACGTCCACCCGGCGGTGCAGGGTGTCGGCGCCCAGCGCCTCGGCCTCCTTGGCGAGGATGTCCGCCGCCTCCTGCTGGGAGTGGTAGCAGAAGCTGACGTCGTATCCGTCGGCCGCCAGTTTCAGCACCACGGCACGTCCGATGCCTCGTGATCCTCCACTGACCAGGGCCACGGGCCTGTTGTCGGTCATGCGGTCGCCTCTCTGTCTCGTCCGGCGGGCGGGCGGACGGGTTCATCGGTTGTGAGCACTTCGCCGGGCCGGAACGCCATGACCATCCGGGACACGGTCATCACCGTGTCCGCGCCCCGGTGGCTGGACCCCTCGAAGATCACGGAGTCGCCCAGGGAGCGGGACACCCGGACCCGGTGCTCGATCACATCGCCCGGCAGGACCGGCAGATGGAACTGCGCGTCGGCCACCGAGCCGAAGAGCATGACCTGGCCGTCGGGGGCCGGGGCGGTCGCCGAGGCCAGCAGTCCCGCGGACTGTCCCCAGGACTCGATGAGCAGGGCCGGCGGATAGTCGAGCGGGGCGTCGGCCGCGAGGCCCTCGTACCAGGGCTCGTTGAGGGTGATCGCCTTGACCGCGCGGATGCTCGTTCCGCGCACCAGTTCCTCGACGCGGTCCACCAGCAGCATCGGGTAGCGGTGCGGCAGGAGGTCGGTGACCCGGGGCAGCGGCGGCGCGTCGAAGGCCGCCTGTACGGCCGCGCTCATGACGCGCCTCCACGGGTCCGGTAGCGCAGTCGGACCGTGGCCGACTTCCCGCGCGCCGTGGCGGTGGTGGCGTCGCAGCGCAGACCGTGCTCGGTGCGCCGCCAGCGCAGCGTGATGTCCAGGGTGTCGCCGGGGAGCACGGCTCCGGAGAACCGGGCCGACTCGACGGCTGCCAGGTCGGCGGGGGCCGGTGCGCCGTCCCCGTCGGTGGCGGCGCGGTGCACGCACTCCAGCAGGCAGACTCCGGGAAAGATCGCGAAGTGGGGGTAGTGGCCCGCGAAGACGGGTTCCGTCGCCGCGATGCCGGCCCGGGCGGCCGTCACGCGGCCGTCCTCGTCGCGGTCCAGCACCTCGATGCCGGCCCGGACGGGGCCGGCCGGGCGGCCGGTAGCGGTCGGTGTCATGCGCCCACCAGCCTCAGTACGGCGCAGACCAGCGAGCCGTCACGGTCCGCGGACGTCACCAGGGCGATCCGCCCGGCGGACTCGGGCCGGGCGTCCGCGGTGGCCAGGAGCATGGTGATCTGGAAGGACGCCGAGGCGGAGGAGACGTCGCCGAGCCGGCTGACGGCCGGGACCCGCGTCGTCGCCTCGGAGCCGCACAGCTCCGTCAGCACATCGCGCTCCACCTGGCCGAGGCGGCCGGGCGCTTCGCCGGGCACGGCCGCCCAGACCTCTTCGGGCCGCACGTCGGAGGCGTCGAGCGCCGCCCGTACACAGGCCTCCAGCGCGCCCCGTGCCTGGTTGCCGACGGCGACCCGGGAGCGCACCGCGAGGATCTCGGCCAGCGCGGGCCGCTCCTGGCCGATGCTCCCGGCCGGCTGGATGAGCAGCACGGCCGCGCCCTCGCCGAGCGGGACGTCGGGGGCCTCGGCTCCGCGGCTGTGCCGCTCCAGCCAGTACCGGGCGGCCGAGAACTCCTCGGCGGCGCCGCACAGCACGGTGTCGGCGCGACCCGAGGAGAGCAGCCGGGTGGCGTAGTTGACCGACAGCAGGCCGGCCGCGCGGCCACCGGCGAGCGTGGTGTTGGGCCCCTTGATGCCGAACCAGATCGCGCACTGCCCGGCCGCGCAGTTCATCACCGCGTTGGGCATGACGGCGGGGTCGACGTCGTAGGGGCGCGCGCCCTCCAGCGAGCTGCGGGTGAAGTCCATCATGCTCGCCGCGCTGCCCGTGGTCGTGGCCAGCACCAGGGCGGCACGGTCACCGGTCTCCGTCTCCCGTACGGAACCGGGCTGGCGCAGGAGCCCGCCGACGGCGCTCACGGCGAGGCCGGTGACCCGGTCCATGGACCGGGTGCCCTTCTTGCCCAGCACCTCCCGGGTCTCGAAGCCGGGCACGAGGTGGGCCCGGCCGGCCGGGACCCGCCATCGCCCGGTGTCCAGCGGCGCGCCGGTGGACCTCTGGGCGCGCAACCCGTCGACCAGCGCTTCGGCGCCGATGCCGTGGGGGGAGACCGCGGACCACCCGGTGATCACCGGGCGGCGGTTCTGGAGCGCCGTACTCATGCCGAGACCTTCCGGGGGGTGCTGAGCGCGGCGACGGCCGCGTCGTCCAGCGTCGCCATCTCCCACACGTTGGGCCGGGTCTCCTGGAGGTAGCCGTGGGTGATCGTGCCCGTGGCCGTCTTCACCAGCTGGTCGCCGCGGAGCACGTAGCAGTCCATGCGGCAGGTGTAGAGGAGGCTCTTGAAGACGTTCTCCACGGTGTAGACCGTGTAGAGCTCCTCCTCCATCAGCGACTCGTCCAGCAGCTCGATCCGCGACTGGGTGACGACGGGGATCCAGCCGCGGGTGTCGAGGACCTCCTTGATCGGCAGTCCGCGGTCGGCCAGGAAGAGGTCTTCCACCTCCTCCATCACCCGCAGGAAGCCGGACATCTGCATGCGCTCGTTGAAGTGGCAGTAGAAGTACGGGATCCGGTAGCGCCAGCCGAACGCGTTGTCCTCGCCGATGAGTTCGGTGAGGACCGGGTCGGGGCCGGTGGTGCCGCGGCCGCGCGAGAGACTGCCGTACGGCTCGGGGACGGCCTCGGTCTTCCTCTGCTCGCCGACGCCCAGACGCTCGGTGGTGAACCGGGCGAGGCCCGCCGGCAGCGGTTCGCTCGCCGTGATGTGGCTGTCGACGCGCAGGGCGACCCGGACGGTCGAGCCGGCGCACTTGACCCGCTTGCCCTCCCGTTCGACGAACAGGCCGACGGTGAAGCCGAGCCGGTCCTCGCCGTCCTTGGTGACGGGCGTGACGACCGCCTCCACCTCGTCGTCGACGGCCAGCAGCGCGCCCAGGCGCGAGCGGAGGTCCACGAGGTCGAAGCCGAGGCCGAAGCGCTGGTAGAGCTCCCCGACGGGCAGGCCGGCGGCCCGGAAGTGGTGCAGCACCGCGGCTTCGGCGAGGTAGTTGATCTGCTTGAAGCCGATGGCGTAGCTGATGTTGTTGCCTTCGAACAGCGGGCGCAGACGCACCGTGCTCGAGGTGTCCAGCAGCGCCGCCACAGTGGGATCGGGCGTCGGGCCCATCACGGACTCCTTCGTATGAGGATTCAGATGCCGGCGGCCGGAGCGACCCGGTCCGGAGTTCGGTCGAGAAAGTCGTGCACGGTGCCGGCGAACCAGCCCGGCCGTTCGAGCATCGGGAAGTGCCCGCCCGGCACGATCACTGCTTCGGCGGCGGGCAGCCGGCGGGCCAGCAGCGCCGCCTCGGCGGCGGGTGCCGACAGGTCGTCCGCACCTCCGACGACCAGACAGCGGGTATCGACCAGGTCGACGCGGAAGAGCGGTGTGCGCAGATAGGTGTCGAAGAACCGCAGCCATCCGTAGGGGCCGACCCACTCGCACAGCCGGCGCGCCATGTCCGCCCTCAGCTCCGGGTCGATGGCGCGGTCGCCGGTCTGCAGCCGGATCGACTCCGCCATGGTGCGGGGGAAGTCGTGGAGCGTCGGCTCGATCATGTCCCAGTCGAAGGCCTCCGCGCTCTCGCGGTAGAAGGGGTTGACCAGGACGACGGCGGGCAGGTCCAGCGGGTCGCCGGCGGCCGCCCGGCGGCTGAGCAGTTCCAGCAGCAGGACCGAGCTGAAGGAGTGGGCGACGACCAGGTCGGCGCCGCCCGGAACCGCGGCGAGGACGTCCTCCACCAGGGCCGCCGAGTCGGTCTCGTAGCGCCAGCCGGAGATGCCCCCGCCGTGCCAGGGCAGCCGGGGCGCGTGGACCTCGACGTCGGATCGCCAGTGTCCGGCCAGCGAGGACCAGACCGCCTCGTTGTTGCCGAGGCCGTGCAGCAGCACCACGTTCTTCATGAGGCGTGCCCCGGTGCGAGGAGTGTCACGCCCGCCCCGCCCGCCACGGCGTGGGCCGTACCGGCACCGCCGGCCGCGAACCACGCGGCGGCCGCGACGCACTGCACGACGCCGAGGGCGCCGGAGAGTTCGCCCCAGCCGGTGAGGTCCAGCGACGGCTCTCCGGGCGGTACGTGGTCCGGCTCGTCGGTGAGCCGGAGCGCGGTGCCCGGGGTCGTCCCGGCCGGGCGCCGGGGTGCCGTGCCGGACTGGGCGGTACGGGTCCCGGCGGCGAGCAGCGCCTTGGCCGGACGTGCCGGAGAGGTCTCGCCGGACCGGCTGAGCACCAGCGCCGCTCCCCCGTCGGCCACCGGTCCGCCGACGAGCCGCCGGGTCACCGGGTTGTCGGGTTCGACGCCGACGACCACCATGTGGTCGACCCGGCCGGAGCGGACCATCAGCCCGGCCCAGCGCACCGCGTCCAGCCCCGAGCCCGCACCGTTGCACACCGTCAGATTGGGGCCACGCAGCCCGAACCTGATGGCCGTCTCGGAGGCGATGATGTTGCTGGAGGCGTTGGGGGTGTCCATCGGGCTGAGCCCGGAGGTGGTCTCCTTCGCGATGGTCTCGACGGCCCGGCACACCGTGTCGGCGTTGCCCAGGTTGGAGCTGACGACCACGCCGATCCGGTCGCCGGGCGCGCGGAGCCGCCCGTCGTCGAGCAGCCCGGCGTCGGTGAGCGCGGCGAAGGCCAGATGCAGTCCGATCCGGGTCGCCCGGTCCTTGTAGCGCAGGCCCTTCTTGCCGATCAGTGCGGCGGGGTCGACCGGTGCGGCGTCGGGCGCCACCGGTTCCAGCAGTCCCCGCGGCCGGTCCACGCCGGGAAGGGCCACCGAGAGGCCGGTCATGGCCACGGGATTCATGCCGCCCCCGCCACGATCGCGACGGCGTTCACGCCGCCGAAGCCGAAACTGTTGACCTGGGCCGTGCGCAGCGGCCCGGTCAGCGGGCCGCCGGACACCAGGTTCAGCCCGGCGCCCTCCGGAAGCGGGTCGGTGAGCCCGGCGATGGGAGGCACGACGCCCGTCTCCAGGGAGCGCAGGGCGACGATCAGGCTGAGCAGGCCCGCCGAGCCGGACGTGTGGCCGGTCAGGGACTTCACTCCGGTCAGCGCCGGACGGGCCTCGGCGAACACCTCGGCGGTCACCGTGGCTTCCGTCCGGTCGTTGAGCGGCGTGCCGGTGGCGTGCAGGAGCACGAGGTCGATCTCCTCCGGGGTGACCGCCGCCCGCTCCTGGGCCTGCCGGACGGCTGCCCGGACGCCCGCCGCGTCGGGCGCGGTCTGGTGGTGCGCGTCGCAGTTGACGGCGACGGAGCGCAGCCAGCCGCGCGGCCGGCGGCCCTCGGCCGGAACACGGCCGAGCACGACGGCGGCGGCACCCTCGCCGAGGATGGTGCCCTGCCGCTCCGTGTCGAAGGGGCGTACCGACGAGGGCGGGTCGAACTGGACGCGGTCGGCCTGCCCGAACATGCTCTCGGTGACCACGTCGCAGCCGGCCACGATCACGGTCTCGGCCTCGCCCTGCTCCAGGAGGTCCCAGGCGAGGGCCAGGGCGTACAGCGAGGCCGAACAGGCGCCGGCGAAGGTGTGGGTGTCGACGGCGCCGAACCGGCTGCGCAGCGCGTTCTCGAAGTGCAGCTCATCGGCCCCGAAGGGAACGCCGTCGCGCCACCACAGCTCCAGGGAGCGCAGCTCGCGCAGGCCGGTGCCGACCAGCACCGGTATGCCGGCCAGGTCCTCGGGAAGCCCCGCGTCCGCCGCGGCCTGCCGTACGGCTTCGAGCAGGAAGCGGGTGGCCCGGCCCGGCTCGTCGAGCCCCTCGGCGGGCCGGTCGTCGATCTCGAACAGCTGCTGCGCGTTGAACTGCGCCCGGTCGAAGGCCCGCAGCGGCGCGAGTCCGCTGCGGCCCTCGCACAGGGAACGGAAGACCTCGTCGAGGTCGCCGCCGATACTGGCGACGGCACCGGCGCCGGTGATGGGGTAGGTCATGCGGCACTGCCCTCGTACTTGCCGAGGATCACGATCGAGTTGTTGCCGCCGAACGCGAGACCGTTGTTCTGCACGATCCGCAGATCCGCGTCGACGGCCTCGTTGGGTACGCAGTCGATGTCGCACTCCGGATCGGTCCGGCGGTGGTTGATCGTCGGCGGGATGAAGCCGTGGGTGATGGCCAGACCGCAGGCGATGGCGCCCAGCGCGCTGGCGGCGCCCATGGTGTGACCCAGCATCGACTTCAAGGAGATGGTCCGGGGGGTGTCCTCCGCGAAGACCTCGCGGATCGCACCGGCCTCGGTGATGTCGTTGGCCTTGGTCCCGGTGCCGTGCGCGGAGATCAGGTCGACCTCCTGCGGCTTCACACCGGCGTTGTCCAGGGCGATCCTCATGCACTCGGCGACGCTGTCGCCCTTCGGCGCGACCTGGTGGTACGCGTCGCAGTTGAGGCCGTAACCGAGCACCTCGGCGTAGATGACGGCGTTGCGGGCGAGGGCCGATTCCAGGCTCTCCAGGACCAGCACGCCGGCGCCCTCGCCGGTGAGGATGCCCTTGCGGTCGGCGTCGAAGGGCTGGCAGAACTCGGGGGCGATGGTGCCCAGCCGGTAGAAGCCGGTGAACGTCTTGCGGCACATGGCGTCGGCGCCGCCGCACAGGGCGAAGTCGACCTCGCCCGAACTCACCGCGTCGAAGCCGTAGCCGATCGCGTAGTTGCCCGCGGAGCAGGCGGTCGCGATGGTCGGGGCCTCGATGTCGCTGAGCCCGAGCTCCTGGGCGATGGTGGTGGACAGCCTGGCCGCCGAAACCCGCCGAACGATCTCCGGATCCATGTTCTCCGGGCCGTCGGCGAGCTCGGCGGCGACCAGCTGGTCCAGTTCGAAGGACTCGCCGTCCGTGGTGCCGACGGAGACGAGTCCCCGTTGGCCGGCGAGTACTTCGGGGTCCAGGCCGGCGTCCTGCACGGCCATCCGGGCCGCCGCGACGGCGAACCGGCTGGCCCGCCCCAGCTCCTGCACGGGAGTGCGGGTGATCCACTGCTCCGGTTCGAATCCCTTGACCTCGCACCCGTTGCCGTGGGCGAAGCCTTCGACGTCGAAAACCGAGATCGGGCTGACGCCGCTTCGGCCTTTTCTGAGGCTCTCGGTGAACTCGGCTGCTCCGATTCCAATGCTGGAGATGACTCCGAAACCGGTGAGGACTACCCGGCGTCTTCCCGATTCGGCGCCGGGGCGCGTTGAGGACATCACGTCTCCCATGTCAGTCGCGGGCTGGGGGCCGGTCAGCGGCCGGGGGCCTCGGCCACGACCTTGTACACGCGCTCGAGGTTGACCATCTCGCTCAGTTCGGACTGCTCGATGGTGATGCCGAACTCCTTCTCCAGGGAGGCGAGGATTTCGATCGCACGGAGCGAGTCCGCGCCGTGGTCATCGATAAAGAGACTCGTGTCGGTCACCTCGTCGTCCTCAAGTTCGAGAATGTCGCAGATGATTTCTCTGATGATGGCCCGGCGCTCGTCGGTGATGGTCGGCATGCTCTCTCCTCAGTCGGTTGTTTTGTCAGGAAGCGTCGGCGGCCATCGCGGCCACGAGGCTGCGGGGGCGCATGTCGACCCAGTGCTCGTTGACGTGGTCGAGGCATTCCTGCCGCCCGGCCGCGCCGTGCGCCACGTTCCAGCCCGCCGGAACCTCGGCAAAAGCGGGCCAGATCGAATACTGCCCCTCTTCGTTCACCAGCACGAAGTATTCGGCGTTGTCATCCTCGAATGGATTCGCCATCGAGTCTCCCCTTCCTGGCACTCTCGTCCAATTCGGCTCGACCTTATGCACCGGGGATTCGTTGCGGCAAGAGACCTCGGGGAGTGATCTCCGCGCGCGTTTGAGAGATTCCAATGAGAAATATTGAATAAGGAGTTGCCAGACTTTCGGCCACCCCCTCCCCGCCGCCGACATCGGGTAGGAAAGGGGCATTCGTCGCACTCGTGGGCCGTTCCCGGCCGACTTCGGTCACCTACGTCGCACAGGCCGCCACCCAGGGCCACTTCCGGTCATCAAGAAATTCTCGGGGCCCGGGGCCCGGGGCCCTCGGCGGCGGTACGGTCCACCTGCCCCCTCCACCGCCCCCGCAGGGAGTCCTGATGCCGGCGTCACTGTTCCGTCCCCTGCCCCGTCCGCGTGCCGGACGGACCCTGCTGTGCGTCAGCTTCGCCGGCGGGGGCACGGCAGCCTTCCGCCCCTGGGCCGAAGTGCTGCCGCCCGACGTGGAGTTGGCGCTGTACTGCTATCCGGGACGGGAAGGGCGGTTCACCGTCCCCTTCGCCGCCGACTGGGAAGAGCTCATGCGGGACGCGCTGGCGGCCGTGCGCTCCCTCGGCGAGAGGCCCTATCTCCTGGCGGGCCACAGCATGGGCGCCTGGGTCGCCTTCGATCTCGCCCGCCGGCTGGAGAGGAGCGAGGAGGGCGACCGGCCGCCGAGCGCCCTGATCGTGTCGGCGGCGGTCTCCCCGGCCCTGGTGGCCGAGACACGCGGGATCTCACCGTCCTCGGGCGACAGCGACGAGGAGCTGCTGACCTGGATGGGCGGGGTCGGCCAGGCGTCGTCGGCGGTGCTCGCCGAGCCGGAACTGCGGCAGATGGCCGTGGAGGTCTTCCGTGCCGATCTGCGGGTCGTCGACACCTACCGGCACCCGGCGGGCGCGACGGTGGCCGCGCCGATGCAGGTCCTCCACGGCGAGGGGGACGTGGTCGACGCCCGGGCCGCGGAGAGCTGGCGCCCCCTGGCCAAGGGGCCGTTCGCAGTCGACCGGCTGCCGGGCGGGCACTTCTACACACCTCAGGTGTGGGCGCGGCTGCCCGAGCGGCTGACCGCGCTGCACACCGTCCGGAGCGGCTGAGGAGCGAGCGGTCCCGTCAGCCCACGGCCGTCTGCCGCAGGGCCCGGGCGCGGATCGCGCGCAGCATGGACTGCCGGGTGAGACCGCTCCCGAACCGGATGAACAGCCAGTAGGGGCGGAACCTGCGGCGGGTCCGTTCGTCCGTGGCCAGCACCCGGGTCTCCGTGCTGAGCACTCCCCCGGCGAACCGGACGTTCATCCCGACCTTGACGATCCCGGGCTCCGTGCACCGCTCCACCAGCTCGGCGGTGGTCCCCTCCGGCCGGGGAATGTCGTCCAGCGCCTGGATGCCGGCGAAGAGGAATTCGTCGCCGCCGGAGGGGATCACCTCACCCATGGCGCTCAACGAGTCGGTGACGATGCGCCGTTGGGCCGACACGTCCGCGCCCGTCACCGCCATCAGGGCGCGAGCGAGCGGTGCTTCCGACCAGACGGCCTCGTAGACGGCGGACATCACCGTCTCCTGGTCCGCCGGCACCGCCAGGGTGTGCACCTCCCTGAAGTGCCAGTGGGGCAGCAGACGGTCCATGCCGGTTCGTTCACCCGTGCTCATCTCATGCTCTCCGATCCGTCAGCGGGCGGACCGCACGCGGCGGCACACGGCTGATTACACTCCGGGTAATGCTCCTGAATCCACATCGCGGCCTGCCCGCCGGGGCTGCCCGGGCCGCGTGCACGGCCGTGTCCGTACTCGCCCTGCTCGCGGCCGTGTTCACCTGGACCGACGCGGGCTGGAAGACCGTCGTACCGATGGCCGTGACGGTCGTGGTCACCTTCACGGTGCTGGGCTGGTGGCCGCAGGCGCGGCCGGCGCTCGCTCCGGCGGCGGCCACGGTCGCCGTGGTCACCGCGCTCGGCACCCTGATCGGGCGCCCCTCCAGGTCGGAGGGGCACGCCGGGCTGATGGCGCTGGTCGAGATCACCGTGTCGCTGCTCATGATCTTCATGGTCGTGCGCTTCGAGCCGCCCCGCCGGGCGTTGCCGCTGGGCAGCGCGCTGGCCCTCAGCGAGTCGACCGTACTGCTGCGTCTCGAGATCCCCCCGACCGTCGCGCAGACGCTCGGGCAGAGCGCGATGTTCATGCTGGTCGGCGGGGGCGCGGCCGTGGTCGGCGGCTATCTGAGGTCGCTGGACTCGCGACGTACGCGCTCGGTGCACGAGGCGCGCAAGGCCCAGCGCGCCCAACTCGCCGCCGATCTGCACGACTTCGTGGCGCACGACGTCTCGGGGATCGTCGTCCTCGCCCAGGCCGCGCAGGTGGTGGGCGGCGCCGGCCGGCACGAGCAGGTGTTGCCGCTCCTCGAACGTATCGAGGCCGCCGGGCTCCAGGCGCTGGCCTCGCTCGACCGCACCGTCTCGATGCTCAACACCTCCGGCGCGGACGGCTCGTCCGCGGGTGCGGGGGACGTGCGTTCCGCTCCGTACGGGGTGCGTGACATCGCCGACCTGGTCCAGCGGTTCACGACCTCCGGCTACACCGAGGTCGGCTACGAATGCGCGCTCACCGACGAGGCGATCGCGGAGGTGCCCCGGGAGGTGGCGGAGACCGCGCACCGGACGGTGGTGGAGGCGCTCACCAACGTACGGAGGCACGCGGCGTCCACCACGGCGGTACGCGTCTCGGTGCGCATCGCCGGTGACGGCCGGGACCGGTCCCTGGTCGTCGAGGTCAGGAACAGCGCACAGGCCATCGGCCCCGCCGGCTTCGGCGGGAACCGGTCCGGCGGGGGCACGGGCCTGCTGGCCCTCACCGAGCGGATCGCCGTGCTCGGCGGGGAGTTCACCGCGGGCCCCTACGGCGACGACGGCTGGCGGGTCCTGGCGCTCCTGCCGCTGCACGGGACACCGGCGCGGGCGTGAGGGGGGACGAGCGCCCGGCCGCCTCGCCGGAGCGCCCGGGCCGCCCGTCCATGCGCCCGGTCCTCTCATCGGTAGAGGAAGCCGGAGAGGAGCGGTAGTCCGCCGAACGGGTCGGCGCCGGCCACGCAGGCGTCCTTCTTGACGAACCGCTTCACATAGGCCGCCCCGTCGGTGCCGCCGGAGGCGGGCGTGTCCGAGGGGAGGTAGGTCCGGGCGAACCGGTAGTGCCCGCCGCGCCATTTGGCCAGCGCCCTGTCCAGCTCGGCCCAGCCCTTCCGGAGCCGCGGGTCGGCCGTATCGGCGAGGGAGGCCGACAGCGGACGGTGGGCCCGGACCCGGTCGTCGTTGAGCACTTCCAGGTGGTCCACGGCCTTGAACACCTCGGCCTTGCGCGGGTCGTACCCGTAGACCGAGATCTCCATCGTGTGGTAATTCAGCGACTGGACGGCGCTGGCGGCACCGGTGAAGTCCCGGAAGGTCATGAAGCCTTCCGGGGTCATGGTCCGCAGCACGCCGAAGACGTCGTTGAGCAGGCCGGCGCAGACGACGGCGAGCTCCAGCCGGGCGGCGGCCCGCGCCGGGAACTCGTCCTTGTTCGCGGTCGTTTCCACCGAGAGCCTGCGGATCAGGAAGAACAGGGTCTCGCAGCACTGGACCGCGCGCAGGAAGACGTTCTCCTCGTGCCGGTCGGAGCGCGGGAACCGGGTGCACTCGGCAAGCAGCGCGGTGCGGCGGGCCAGCTCCGGATCGGCCGCGGCCCGGTCGACGAGGTCCCCGATCCGGACCTGGAGGAGATGGTTGACGACGGTGGCGCGGACGGCCACGGTCGCGTGGTCCAGGCGCTTGATCCGCTCGTCGCCGCACTCCGGCTCCGTACCCGCCACCCACGCCGCGCGCTCCACCTCCAGCAGGTCGGTCAGGGTGGTGTGCAGAGCCAGCAGCGCCCCGGCGACGGGGTCGTCGGGGAAGAAGTCGAGGAACCAGCCGTAGACGTGCAGGCAGGTGTAGCGGTAGTACTCGGGTATCTCCAGCTCGCGGCTGACCGACCGGGTCAGCAGCGCGGTGGCCTCGTCGGCGCCGCCCGGGTCGGGGAGGAGGGAGTCGTGCAGGGCCGCGAGGGCGTCCGCCTCCGCGGGCTCCAGGCAGGCGCGGCCGCGCATCCGCTGCAACCGCGCGACCTCCCGCTGCTGGGCGGTCAGAAAGCGTTCCGTGGCGAGGGCCGGCGCCGTGGTCATGCCTTCCTCCCGACGACCAGGTGCTTGTCCCAGGTCGAGCGGTGCACGGAGCAGTCCGCGAAGCCGGCGTCCCGCAGCAGTCCCTCGTACTCGGCCGCCGTGCGGTGCCGCCCCTCGGTCTCCACATGCATGGAGAGGTTCATCACCGCCGTCGCCAACGGGCCGCCGTCCTCGTCGAAGAGACGCTCCATCAGCAGGACCCGGCCTCCGTCGGCACAGGCGTCGTACGCCTTGCGGAGCAGTTCGACGCAGGTCTTGTCGTCCCAGTCGGAGAGGATGTAGCCGAAGGAGAGACAGTCCGCGGCGGGCAGCGGGTCGCGGAAGAAGTCGCCGCCGGCGAAGGCGAGGCGGTCGTCGAGACCCTGCTCCCCCCGGGTCTGCTCCAGGAAGGGGCCGACCTCCGGGAGATCGAAGACCGTGACGTTCAGCTCCGGGTACCGGTTCAGTGCCGCCACCGCGAACGCGCCGCTGGCGCCGCCCACGTCCACCAGCCGCCGGACGTCGTCGAGTCCGGCGAGCCGTACCAGCTCCTCGGACACCCCGAAGCTCAGGTTCCACATGGCGTCGAGGAACTCGCGGGTGGCCTGCTCGTCCCGGTAGATCGTGTCGAACGGCGTCGGCCGGCCCGCGTCCGCGACGGCCTTGCCGCGCGTCAGGTAGTCGTCGAGCCGGTCCAGCTGCCCCGTCGTGTTCGTGACCAGGTGGCGCACGAAGTCGCCGATGTAGCGGGGGCTTTCGGTGTCGAGGAAGGGGCCGAGCCCCTCCGCGACGCGGTACGTGCCGTCGGCGCCCCGTTCGACCACCGACACCGACGCCAGGACCAGCAGCAGCCGCTCCAGGGTCTCCTCGTCGATCCCCCGGGCGGCGGCGACGGCCGCCGGGGTGGCCGGCCCCTCGGCCAGCAGCCGGGCGAAGACACCGTGCTTGTCGGCCAAATGCAGAGCATGCGTCGAGAACAATCCGAACATGGCGCGATCGAGACTGCTGGAAGGCATCGGTTCCCCTCGGTAGCTTTCAGACGCCCAGCCATCAGTGCTGCACGGTCCGATATGCGCATGCCTGAGCGGCGAACGAGGCCAGCATGGCCGTGCCGAGCCTGGTCACAGAAGGCTGTAGCGAAGATTTCGATAGACAAGTTTGCTCAACTCGATCGATACATTCAGCCAATTCGCCGAAGTTAATTCAAGAAAATCAATGCGCGCACGTCCGGGCCGGATGGGGCTGCTTAGGGTTCTTGCAGTCCATTTGCAGTCCGACAGAAAAGTTGTGCCACTCATGGCTGAAGTAATCGATCTGGGCGTGGAGGGTTCGAAATTCACGATCGATCCGTACCCGGTCTACGAAGAGCTGCGGGCGCGCGGCCCCGTACACAAAGTCAGGACCCCTGACGGACAGGAGGTCTGGCTGATCGTCGGACATCAGGAGGCGCGTGAGGCGCTGATGGACGCCCGGCTCAGCAAGAAACCGCTTCCGATACTGCTCGGGGAGGAGCCCGGCGCCGGTTCCTTCAGCAATATGCTCCAGAGCGACCCACCCCGCCACACCCGGCTGCGTAAACTCGTGGTCCGGGAATTCACCGGGCGCCGGATCGAGGCGCTGCGGCCCGGTATCGAGCGGGTCACCGGTGATCTGCTCGACGCCATGCTGGCGGCCCCCGACCACCGGGCCGACCTCGTCAAGGCGCTCGCCTTCCCGCTGCCGATCACGGTGATCTTCCAGCTGCTCGGGGTGCCGACCGAGGACGTCGACACCTTCCACGCCTGGTCCACGGAGCTGATGACCCCCACCAGCCCCATGGCCGAGGCGCTCGCGGCGCAGAAGGTCGCGACCTACCTGGTGAAGCTGGCCGAGGACAAGCGCGTGAACCCGGGCGACGACCTGCTGAGCGCGTTGGTGGGCATGACCGACGAGGACGACCGGCTCTCGAACGACGAACTCCTCGGCATGTGCTTCCTCCTGCTCATCGCCGGTCACGAGACGACGATCAACCTGATCTCCAACGGTGTCCGCGCGCTGCTGGACAACCCGGCCCAGATGGCCGCCCTCCGGGCCGACCCGTCGCTTCTCGACAACGCTGTCGAGGAGATGCTCCGTTTCGACGGCGCCGTCGAGACCGCCACGGACCGGATCACGACCGAGCCGGTGGAAATCGGCGGCGTGGTCATTCCGCGTCACGCGTACGTGCTCGTCGGACTCAACGCGGCCAATCGCGACCCCGAACGGTTCGACGCGCCCGCCGAGTTCGATATCCGGCGGGACCCCCGCGGACATCTGGCCTTCGGGCACGGCATCCACTACTGCATGGGTGCGCCGCTCGCCCGGATGGAGGCGCAGATCGCCATCCGCGCGTTGCTGGAACGCTGTCCGAATCTGGAGCTCGACGCCGATCCGGCGGAGCTTCCCTGGGTCTCCGGAATGCTCATCCGCGGTGTGCGCCGGCTGCCCGTGCGCTGGACCCCCGGCGACTGAGGCCGGGCGGTTCTCCCTTTTCGCTTTCGCTTCCCCCTGTCCCCTCACGAGAGAACGGTTTCCCCCCATGTCCTCCCTGCGCCACGCGGAGCAGCGCCCACAGCGCGGCAGATCGCTTCTGCCCTCCCTCGTCGGCATGCGGTGCGTATCGTCGACGGCCGTGTTCGTCCTGCACATCGTCCAGGTCGGCGTCTTCACCGATCAGGCGCTCAACGAGAACCTCAACGAGTACTTAGGGAAGATCGGGTTCGTCAGCGTCGGCTTCTTCTTCATGCTGAGCGGATTCATCCTGGCCTGGACGGCCCGCGAGGACGACCGCCCGACGAGCTTCTGGCGCCGCCGGCTGGCGAGGATCTTCCCCTCCCACCTCCTGGTGTGCCTGGCCGCGGTGCTCCTGCTGACCGAGCGCGGCATGGACCCGACGTGGGGCGACACCCTGCCGTCGCTCTTCCTGGTCCAGGCGTGGACGTCGGACGAGGTCGTCTTCTGGGGTGTCAACGGGCCCAGTTGGTCACTCAGCGTCGAGCTGCTCTTCTATCTGTCGTTCCCCCTGCTGTACCGGGTGATCCGCAGGATTCCCGCGCGGTGGCTCTGGCTGTCGGCGGGATCGGTGGTGGCGGGAATCGCCGCGGTCGCGGTCGTCGCCCATCTGGTGGTCTCCGCCGCCCCCGAGACCCCGTTCATCAACGCGTCCTGGGACCAGCAGTGGACGGTCTTCAACCATCCGGCCACCCGCATGCTGGACTTCGTCCTGGGCATCGTCATGGCCCGGATCCTGCAGACCGGCCGGTGGATACGGATCCCCCTCGGGGTGGCGCTCCTGACGGTCGTGCCCGGTTACCTGTGCAGCCTGTGGCTGCCCGGCACCTTCGGTCTGGTGCTGCCCACCACGATCCCGCTGGCGCTCATCGTGACCTCCGCGGCGGCCTCCGACCTCGCGGGAGAGCGCACCTTCTTCCAGCGCCGGACCATGGTCCGGCTGGGCGAACTGGCCTTCGCCTTCTACCTGACCCACACCCTCGTGATCATCTTCGGGCCGATCGGCAGGGCGGAGCGCACCTGGCCGCTGCTCCAGGCGCTCGGCATGATCGCCCTGACCTATGTGCTGTCCATCGCCGTGGCCTGGGTCCTGTGCCACGGCTTCGAGCGCCCGGTCTCGCGCCGGATCGGCAAGTCCCGTCCCAGAACCCCGGTCGGGGCGCATCGGACCGGACCGGCCGACGGACCTGCGGACGGACCGGCTGACGGACCGGCACTGGAGCCGACGGCCGATTTGAAGAATTGACACTGGCGCGCTGCTCCTCGCCTCCTTGCTGTTCGATTGAGCGGACCCCCTTGTGAAGGACGGCCGAACGAAGGACAAGCGTGTGGATGCAGTGATCGAAGTCGCCGGTCTCAGCAAGACCTTCGGGTCGGTGGCAGCGCTGGACGATGTGAGCCTGAGTGTGCAGAAGGGGTCCGTTCTCGGGCTCCTCGGCCACAACGGGGCCGGTAAGACGACACTCGTCAACATCCTGAGCACCCTGCTGCGGCCGTCCCGGGGCCACGCACGGGTGGCCGGGTTCGATGTGGTCGGCGACGGCGTGGAGGTCCGCCGTCGCATCGGCCTGACGGGCCAGTACGCGGCCGTCGACGAAACGCTCTCCGGCCGGGACAACCTGGTCCTCATCGCCCGGCTGCTCGGCGCCGGGCGGGCCGATGCGGCCGCCCGCGCCGACGAACTGCTGGAGATCTTCCAGCTGAGCGACGCGGCCCGCAGGCGCGCGAAGACCTACTCCGGTGGCATGCGCCGGCGGCTCGACCTGGCGGCCAGCCTGGTCGGGCGGCCGGACGTGCTCTTCCTGGACGAGCCGACCACCGGGCTCGACCCGGTGGCCAGGCGCGGCCTCTGGCAGGTGGTCGAGCGGCTGGTCAAGGACGGTGCGACCGTTCTCCTGACCACCCAGTACCTCGACGAGGCGGACTACCTCGCCGACTCGATCACCGTGCTCGCCAAGGGCCGGATCGTCGCCTCCGGCACCGCCGAGGAGCTCAAGGGCCGGGCGGGGTCCCGGAATGTGAGCGTCACCCTGCGCACCGACGAGGCCGTGCTCCGCACCACCGAGGCCCTGCGCCGGTCCGGGCTCGATCCCGCACCCGACGACGAGGACGGCCTGGTGCTCATCGTGCCCGTACACGACTCCACGGAGATCGCCACGGTCGTACGGGCCACCGACGAGGCGGGCGCCGACATCGCCGGGCTCGCCTACGCGGAACCGACGCTCGACGACGTGTACATGGCCCTGAACCACTCCAGCGCTGACAGGTAGGGAAGTCCGATGAGCACCGTCACCGAACAGGCGGCCGAAGGCCGCCCGGCAATCGATGAAGCCGAGCCCGCCGCGCCGCGCTATCAGGGGTCGAGCGTCCTGCGGCAGATCTCCGTGCTGTCCGGCCGGTCCCTGCGGGTGCTGCGGGATCCCGCCATGGTCCTGCCCGGCGTACTGGAACCCATCCTGATGCTGACCGTGTTCAGCCAGGTGTTCAAGAGCGTCTCCCAGACTTCCGCCTTCCCAGCCGGCGTCAGCTACATCGACTTCCTGCTGCCCGCCTTCCTCGTCACCAGCGCGGTGAGCGCGGGCCTCAAGTCCGGTGTCGCACTGACCACCGAGATGAACAACGGGATCATCGCCCGGTTCCGGTCTATGCCCATCCACACCGGGTCCGTGCTGGTCGGCCGCAGCATCGCCGACACCGCGCTCGCCGGCGTCAACATGCTGGCGCTACTGGTGGCCGGCGCCCTCGTCTTCGGGTTCGACCCGGCCGGCGGGATCCTGGGCGCGGCCGGCTGCCTGGCGATCGCCATGGCCCTGAGCTGGTCGCTGGGCTGGGTCTTCATGGCCATGTCCGCATGGCTGCGCCGCCCGGAAGCACTCCAGCCGATCGGAGGCATCCTCAACCTGGTGCTGCTGTTCGCCTCGAACGCCTTCGTCCCGGTCGAGGGCCTGCCGGGCTGGCTGCGGACGTTCGCCTCCGTCAACCCCATGTCGCAGGCCATCACGGCCGCGCGCGACCTGAGCATGGGTGAGATCGACGCCGGCACGCTGCTCGCTCCGCTCGGCATCTGCGCGGTGATCGTGGCCATCGCCGCGCCCCTGGCGATCAGGAGCTTCCGCCGGTCCGCCTGAACCACCGCAACCGCGGGTGGGCCCGGAACCGGTCGGTTCCGGGCCCACCCGCGGTTCTGCCTCAGTCGCGCCGCGTCATCCCTGGTGGCAGTACTTGCACTGGGTGCGGCGCCGCAGGTAGTACGAGAAGGTCGCCGCGCCCAGCGCCGCTCCCCACAGCACCCAGAAGATGCCCGGCCCCGCGGCCCCCCACTCGTCGGCCTCGACCGCGCGGATGTTCATCAGCCCGCCCGGGATGAGCACCACGGCGACGATCGAGGCGGGCACGATCGCGGTGGCCGGGTGGATCCTCCTGCCCTTCTTGAACCAGACCCAGCGCGGCCACACCTCGCCCCAGCGGCTCACCAGCCCGTGGGACAGCAGGCTTCCCAGCGTGGACACGATGGCCAGCGCCAGCCCCATCTCCATCATGCCGGGCGTCTCCTCCATGTCCTTGAGGAAGTCGTCCGGGATCCCGAGCGGCCAGCCGAAGTACCAGGCGAGACGGGTGATGTCATAGGGGAGGGTCGACAGCACCGACACCCACACGGCCCAGCGGCCCCACCGCAGCGCCGCCGCCGGCTCGGTCCACGCCCCGGCGGCCTTCGCGCCCCGCCCGCAGTGCTCGCACTGGTTGCTGCTGCGCCGCTGGTACGCGATCGTCGCCGCCGCCCACAGCAGTCCGCCGATGAAGACGATGATCAGGTTCCCGCGGTGCCAGTAGACGATGTCGCCCAGGTCCTGCTGTCCCGGCACCCCGGTGAAGAGGAACACCACCAGGACGGGCGAGAACGCGAGCAGGCCCAGCAGCGAGTAGTCGGGGATCAGGAAGGCCAGCACACAGGCCGTGACCCAGCCGACCGCCAGGACCGCCTTGCGGGACCGCCCGATGGCCCGGTTCCGCAGCATCAGGACGCCGGCCACCACGCCCGCGGCGCAGAACAGCGCGATCAGCGGGGCGACGACCTCGGCCCGGCTGGGTTCCAGGATCGACACCGAGGAACGGTCCTCGATCGTCTTCTCGAAGGGATAGCCTTCGCCGCCCATCGCCCAGTAGAGTCCGGCGAGCCCGTAGAGGACCGACCACGCCACCGCCAGGTAGGTGGACCACTCCGGCCATCTCGCCCACCAGGAGCCGCGGGTCGCCGGATGGGTGTGGTTCTCCCGGATTCGCTCTTCACTGGCCGATTTCGCCATGGCGGACTTCCTCTTCCTCACCCCGCGAATGCGGCGTCTGTTGACGTCTGTCCAAGAATCCCGGCCATGCCCCCTCCGCCGCATCTGCCGATCGGTAGAGCCCGGGAGCGGTTCCGGTCACAACGGCAGTGGCTCCCGGACCGCCGAAGCGGTCCGGGAGCCACCGTCCCGGTCAGGGCCTCCGCAGGTGCTCGGGCCGGTCTCAGGCCTCCAGTGCGCGCAGCTTCTCGCGCAGCACCCGGGCGATCTCCGCCACCGGCCCCGGCTGGAGCAGCTGCCGGTGCTCGCAGCCGATCCGGGCCACCTCGACCCGGCCGCCGATGTGCGGCGCGATCTTCTCCACCGTGTGCTCGACCCCGTACGCGGGGTCCTCCGATTCGGTGGCCGCGATGAGCAGCAGGTCACCGTCGTACACCGGAGGCACATAGCCCACCGAGAGACTCCAGTTGTTGTTGGTCACCTCGCCGATGCGCAGGATCTGGCGCTCGTCGAAGGTCGCGAGCGCGCTGCCCTCCTCCCGCAGCACCTTCATCACCTCGGCGTGGTCGAGCGGCCCGTCGCCGAACATGCCCGGGTCCCGGCCGACGAAGTCGAGCAGCGCGGCGAGGACCTTCTGGTCGTCGGCGGCGACGAATCCGCCGCCGATCATCTCCTCGGTCATGGGGGGCTGGTCGAGGTTGACCAGGAGGGCGACCTCCTCCCCCTGCCGCTGGAGCTGTACGGCGATCTCCTGGGCCAGCAGCGCGCCCATCGACCAGCCCAGCAGGTGGTACGGGCCGGACGGCTGGACCTCCTGGATCCGGGCCAGGTAGTCGGCCGCCATCTCCGGGACCGTCTCCGGCAGCGGCTCCTCCTCGGCGAGGCCCCTGGCCTGGACGGCGTAGAGCGGGTAGTCGCGGTGCAGGTGCCGCATCAGCCCGGTGTACATCCAGCCCACGCCGCCCACCGGGTGCAGGCAGAAGATCGGGGGCCGCTCTCCCCCGGCGCGCAGCGGCAGCATGACCTCGAAGCCGGCGCCCTGCTCCTTGGACCCGACGCCGATCAGCTCCGCGAGACCGGCCACGGTGGGCGCCTGGAAGATGCTCTGGTTGGACAGCTCGATACCGAAGACCGACCTGATCCGGCTGGTCAGCTGGATGGAGACGATGCTGTCACCGCCCAGTTCGAAGAAGCTGTCGTCGATGCCGACCTGCGCCAGCTTGAGCACCTCGGCGAAGATCTGGCACAGCAGCTCCTCCTTCGGGTTGCGCGGCCCCCGGCCACCGGCCCGCGTCTTCAGCTCGGGTGCGGGCAGCGCCTTGCGGTCCACCTTTCCGTTGGTGTTGAGCGGCAGGGTGTCGAGGACGACGAAGGCGGTGGGCGCCATGTAGTCGGGCAGATTCGCCGTGACCGCCTTCTTCAGGACGGCGGTGTCGAGCGACGCGGTCCCGGCGGCCGGCACCACATAGGCGACCAGATGCCTGCCGCCGCTCTCCTCCTCGCGGACCACCACCACGGCCTGGGCGACCTCCGGCTGCGCGTCCAGCGCGGCCTCGATCTCGCCGAGCTCGATCCGCAGACCGCGGATCTTCACCTGCTGGTCGGCCCTGCCGACGAATTCGAGCTGTCCCGAGGTGTCCCAGCGGGCCACGTCCCCCGTCCGGTACATCCGGCTGCCGGGCGGACCGTAGGGATCCGCGACGAACCGCTCGGCCGTCAGTCCGGGCCTGCCCACATAGCCCCGGGTCACCCCGGTACCGGCGATGTAGAGCTCACCGGCGACCTGCGGCGGTACGGGCCGCAGCCGGTCGTCGAACACGTAGGCGCGCATGTTGTCCAGCGGCCGGCCGATCGGCACGGTCCGGCCCACGCGGTACGGCGAGCGCATCCCGTACCGCGTGGCGTACGTCGTGGTCTCGGTCGGGCCGTAGACGTGCGCCACCTCGGTCTCCGGGCAGGCGTCCAGGACCCGCTGGATCGCGGTGGGCGACACCTGTTCGCCGCCCGTGAGGACCGTGCTCATGCCCGTGAAGGACTCGGGCTCCTCCTCCGCCAGGAGGTTGAAGAGGGCGGTGGTCAGGAACATGGCGGTCAGACCGTGTTCGGCCACCAGGCCACGCAGCACCTCGGCGTCCATCCGCCCGGGCGGGGCGACCACCAGCTGGTTGCCGCCCAGCAGGCCGGCCCAGAGTTCGTACGACAGGGCGTCGAAGGCCTGCGGCGAGTGGACCAGCAGCCTCTCGTGCCCGGTCCGCCAGTGCTCGTCGTTGGCCATGGCCACCACGTCGCGGTGGGTGACGCCGATCCCCTTGGGCGCTCCGGTGGAGCCGGAGGTGTAGATGATCAGCGCCAGTTCGTCCGCGCGCCGCCGCACGTCCGGAAGGCTCGCGTCCGCCGACGGGACGGCGGGGTCCTCGTCGACCACCACCGTCCGCGCCCCGTGGCGGAACTCCGTCGCCGCGCCGGCCCGGTCGGTGAGCAGGGTGTGGCACCCGGTCTCCTCGACGATCAGCTCCAGTCGCGGCGCCGGGTAGCGGGAGTCCAGCGGTACGTACGCCGCGCCCGTCTTGGCCACGGCCAGCAGGGAGACCACCAGGTCGACCGACCGCTCCTGGAGGACGGCGACGGCGGAGCCCGGCCGGACGCCGGTCGCGATGAGATGGTTCGCCAGGCGGTTGGCGCGGGCGTCGAGGGCGGCGTAGCTCAGTGCCGTGCCGTTCCCGACGATCGCGACGGCCTCCGGGGTCCGGGCGGCCTGGGCCTCGAACAGGTCGGCGATCGTCCCCTCGGGCACCTCCCGGCGGGTGTCGTTGACCTCCTCCAGCAACAGCTTCCGCTCGGCCGGCGACATCACTTCGCAGTGGCTGAGCGGCCGGTCGGGGTGGAGCACCGCCTCGGTGAGCAGCCGCACCAGCCGGTCCGCGAAGGACCGCACGGTGGCGGCATCGAACAGGGCGCTGTTGTACTCGATGACGCCGCCGAGACCGGTGACGGCACCGTCGGCGCCGCGCTCCTCCTCGAAGTTGAACGAGAGGTCGAACTTGGCGACGTCCGAGCCGAGGGGCTGGGGCGCCAGGGTGAGGCGCGGCAGCTCCAGCGTCGCCTCCTCGTTGTTCTGGTAACTGACGGCCGTCTGGAAGAGCGGGTTGCGGTTCGCCACCCGCACCGGGGCCAGCTCCTCGACCACCCGCTCGAAGGGCACTTCCTGGTTGCCGTACGCCTCCAGGTTGCCGGCCCGGACCCGCCGCACCAGCTCCGCGAAGTCCGGGTCCCCGGAGAGGTCCGTACGCAGCACGAGCGTGTTGACGAAGAAGCCCACGAGCTGGTCGAGCGCCTCGTCGGTCCGTCCGGCCACCACCGAGCCCAGCGGGATGTCCGTCCCCGCGCCGAGCCGGTGCAGCAGGGCAGACACCGCCGCCTGGACGACCATGAAGAGGCTGACGCCCGACGTCCGGGCGAAACTCACGACGGCGTCGACCTGTTCGGCGGTCAGCGGCAGCGCGACCTCCCCGCTGCGGTTGCCCGACTCGGCCGAACGCGCGCGGTCGTACGGCAGGCTCAGCTCCTCCGGCAGCTCCGCCAGGGCCGCACGCCAGTACGCGAGCTGCCGGGAGATGGCGCTGTCCGGGTCCTCCTCGTCACCGAGCCCCGCCCGCTGCCAGAGCGTGTAGTCGGCGTACTGCACGGGCAGCGGGGCGAATTCGGGTGACTTGCCCGTGACCCGGGCCTCGTACGCGGCGCCCAGGTCCCGGGCGAGCGGGGCCATCGAGGAGCCGTCGCTCGCGATGTGGTGGAGGACCAGCAGCAGGACGTGCTCGCGTCCGGCGAGCTGCCACAGGTGGCCGCGCAGCGGCAGTTCGGCCGCGAGGTCGAAGCCCTTGGCGGCGGCGGCCGCCAGGGCCGCGTCCAGCCCGTCCGGGCCCGCCTCCTCGACGGTCAGCGGCACGGCCGACTCCTGCGGGGCGAGGATCCGCTGACGGGGCACGCCCTCGTCGACCGGGAAGACGGTACGCAGGCTCTCGTGCCGGGCCACCACGTCCGCCAGCGCCGACCGCAGCGCACCGGTGTCCAGGTCGCCCAGCAGCCTCACCGACAGCAGGATGTTGTAGCGCCCGTCGCCGTTGCCCGTACGGTCCATGAACCACAGGCGGCGCTGTGCGTAGGACAGCGGGATCTCGTCCGGCCGCTCGACGGGTCCCAGCGCCGGGCGGGCCGCGGCGGCCCCTTCGATGCGCTCGGCCAGGGTCGCGACGGTCGGCGCGTCGAAGACGGCCCGCACCGGCAGCTCCACGGCGAAGACGGAACGGACCCGGTTGACCAGCCGCGTGGCGAGCAGGGAGTGCCCGCCGAGGTCGAAGAAGCTGTGGTCGATGCCGACCGGCGGGAGACCGAGCACTTCGCCGAACAGGGCGCTGAGCGTCTCCTCCCGCTCGTCACGCGGGGCCCGGCCCTCGGACGCACCGGGGAACACGGGTTCCGGCAGGGCCCGGTGGTCGATCTTGCCGGGGCCTGTCAGCGGTATCGCGGACAGCTCCATGACCGCGGCCGGGACCATGTACTCGGGCAGCTGCGCCGCGACGGCGTCGCGGACGGCCTGCCCGTCGAAGCGGGACCCCGCCGCGGGCACCACATAGGCGACGAGCCTGCGGCCGGCGTGCGCGCTGTCCCGGGCCTGCACCACGACCTGCTCGACGTCGGCACGCGCGCCGATGACGGCCTCGATCTCGCCGAGCTCGACGCGGTAGCCGCGGATCTTCACCTGGCCGTCGGTCCGGCCGACGTACTCCAGCTCGCCGTCGGCGGTCCAGCGCACGACGTCACCGGTCCGGTAGAAGCGCCCGCCCGGCGGGCCGAAGGGGTTGGCGACGAACCGCTCCGACGTCAGCGCGGCCCGGTCCAGATAGCCGCGGGCGAGCCCGGCTCCGGCGATGTACAGCTCCCCGGGCACGCCCGGCGGAACGAGCCGCAGATGCCCGTCGAGCACGTACACCTGGCGGTTGCGCAGCGGCCGGCCGATGGGCGGCTGGACGGCGCCCGACAGCGGGCTGCTCATCGTGGCGCACACCATGGTCTCGGTCGGACCGTACGCGTTGATCATCCGGCGGCCCGCGGACCAGAGCGCGATCTGCTCCGGCGAGCACGGCTCGCCCCCGGTCACCAGGGTCCGCAGACTCGGCAGGGCGTCGGGCGGCAGGGTACCCAGCGTGCCCGCCGCGAGCTGGAGATGGGTGGCGGCGCTCTGCTGGATCAACGCGGTCAGCTCGTCACCGACGGGCTGGCCGTTGCCGTCGGGCAGAACGAGAGCCGCTCCGCTCAGCAGGGTCATCGACAGGTCCGCCACCGAGACGTCGAAGCTGGGCGCGATCAGCTGGAGCACCCGGGAATCCGGTTCGACGCCCAGGTTCCCGGCGTGCGAGGCCGCCAGATCGGCGAAGCCGGCATGGGTGACCACGACGCCCTTGGGACGGCCGGTGGTGCCCGAGGTGTAGATGGCGTACGCGGCGTTGGCGGGGGCGAGCGGACGCACCCGGTCCGCGTCACGGGGGGCGGTGGCGGCCGCCCGGGCCAGCGCCGCCGCGGTCTGCGCGGAGTCCACCGGCAGGGGCGCGGCCGTGCCGGGCGACAGCGGAAGTTCCGCGCCGCCCTCGGTGACCAGCACCAGGGCCGGATGTACGTCCGCAAGCAGGTGGGCGAGGCGTTCGGCGGGGCCGTCCGGGTCCACGGGCACGTAGACCGCGCCCGCCTTGAGGACGCCCAGGGTGACCGCGAGCCACAGCGGGGACCGGGGCACGGCGACGACGACCCGGTCCTCCGGGCCGACACCGCGTCCGATCAGCAGGTTCGCCCAGCGGTTGGCCTGCTCGTCCAGCTCGGCGTAGGTCAGCTTCCGGTCGTCCGCGATCACGGCGGTGCGCTGCGGCCATGCGGCGACGGCGGCCTCGAACAGGGCGGGGAAGGTCGCGGCCGGCACCTCGTGCCCGGTCTCGTTCCACTCCACCAGCACCCGGTGGTGCTCATCGGCGGAGAGGACGCCGATGCCTCCGATCCGCTGCTCGGGGTCGTCCGCGAAGGCCGACAGGATCCGTACCAGCCGCTCGCCGAACTCCCGCGCGTCGTCCTCGGTGAAGAGGTCGGGCCGGTAGGTGACGTTCAGCCCGAGCGAGTGGGCGTTGTCCGCGGTGGACAGGCCCAGCGCGAAGTGGGTGGCCTCCTCCAGCCGCGCGTCGACGACGCCGAGCCCCTGCGAGGACTCCTGGAGGCCGTTCGCGTCCACCGGGAAGTTCTCGAAGACGGTCGCGGTGTCGAAGAGTTCACGGAAACCGGCGAGCCGCTGGATGTCGGCGAGGCCCACGTACTTGTGCGGCAACAGGTCGAGCTGCTGGTTCTGCAACCGGTCCAGCAGGCTCAGCAGGCTGTCCCCCTGCTCGATCCGGACGCGCACGGGCAGGGTGTTGATGAACAGGCCGACCATGGACTCCACGCCCGGCAGTTCGGCCGGCCGGCCGCTCACGGTCTCGCCGAACACCACGTCGTCCCGGCCGGTGATCCCGCCGAGCAGCAGCGCCCACGCGCCCTGCACCACGGTGTTCCGCGTCAGCCCGTGGCGGCGGGCCTGGGCGGTGAGGGCCGCGGTGGTCTCCGGCGAGAGCCCCACCTCCCAGGACGCGGACCGCACGGGGTTGCGGCCCGTGCCCGAGGGGGTGATCAGCGTCGGCTCTTCCAGCCCGTCCAGGACGGTCCGCCAGGCCTCCTCGGCGGCCGCGCGGTCCTGCCCGGCCAGCCATCCGAGGTAGTCGCGGTAGGGCACCACGGCGGGCAGCGCGGAGACGTCCCCGCGGCGCCCGTAGAGCTCGAAGAGCTCACCCATCACGAGCGGGGCCGACCAGCCGTCGAGCAGGATGTGGTGGTGCGTGAAGAGCAGCCGGTGCTCCTCCTCGCCGAGCCGGATCAGGGTGAACCGCAGCAGGGGCGGCCGGACGACGTCGAAGGGCCGGGTGACGTCGTCGGCGGTCAGCCGGTCGAGCGCCGCTTCGCGCTCCGCCGGTCCGGACCCGCTCAGGTCCACCTCGGTCCACGGCAGCTGGACCTCACGCGGAATGACCTGGAGGGACTGGCCGGACGATCCCGGGCGGAAGCCCGCACGCAGGATGTCGTGCCGGCCGAGCACCGCGCGGGCGGCGTCCTGAAGAGCGGCCGGGTCCAGTTCGCCCCGAAGGTCCAGGACGGTCTGAAGGCTGTAGACGTCCGGACCGCCCTCGTCGTACAGGGCGTGGAACAGCAGGCCCTCCTGGAGGGGCGCGAGCGGCAGCACGTCCAGAAGCCCGGGGTGAGCGGCTTCCAGCGTCTCGATCTCGTCCTGGGTGACGTTCACCAGCGGAAGGTCCGAGGGGCTGAGAGCCACCTCCGGGACGCCCTCGACATGGGCGACCAGCGACTTCAGCGCCGTGAACCACGCCTGGGACAGGTCGTGGATCGCCTCCTCGGAGAACAGCGCCTTGGGCCAGGTCCAGGAGACGGCCAGCCAGTGGCCGTCCGGGCGCGTGACGGTACGTGCGTTGATGTCCAGGAGGTGCGGCAGGACCATCGCGGTCTCGGCGACGCCCGAAAGGTCCTGCACGGTGGCGCGGGTGGGGTCCTCCGACGGCTCGGCGGCGCCGAGCCTGCCCAGGTAGTTGAAGCCGATCTGCGGCTCCGGGCACCTGGCCAGGACCCGGGCGGTCTGCGGGTTCAGATGGCGCAGCAGCCCGTAGCCGATGCCGTTGTCAGGAATGGCGCGCAGCTGTTCCTTGATCCGCTTGAGCGCGGTGCCGACAGCCGGCCCGCCGCCGAACAGCTCGTCGGCGGGCAGCTCGCCCGGGTCCAGCAGCACCGGGTACTTGCTGGTGAACCAGCCGACCGTGCGCGACAGGTCGACACCGTCGATGATCTCCTCGCGGCCGTGGCCCTCCAGGTCGACGAGGACGGACGGGGCGTCGCCGCGGCCCTGCCGGCCGCGCCAGTCGCGCACGGCGATGGCGAGCGCCGTCAGCAGCACGTCGTTGATCCCCGCCTTGAAGGCGGTGGGTACCCGGCCGAGCAGCGGTTCCGTAACCGCCGGCGGAAGGCTGACGCTGAGCACCGACGCCGTGCCGACCGTGTCCTGGGCCGGGTCCAGCGGACGGTCGGCGAGCTGCGTGTCCTCGGCGGCGAGAGCCTCGCTCCACAGGGCCAGCTCCTGGAGCCGCGCGGGCTCCGCGGCGGCTGCGTTCAGATGCTGGGCCCAGCGCCTGAAGGAGGTGCCGACCGGTTCCAGCTCGATCGGATGGCCCTTGAGCAGGGCCGCGAAAGCTGCCTGGAAGTCCGGTATGAGGATGCGCCAGGACACTCCGTCCACCACCAGGTGGTGGGCGATCACCGTCAGCTGCCCCGGGGCGTCCGGGCCCATGTCGAACCAGATGAACCGGAGCATCTTTCCGGAGTCGGGGTCCAGCAGCGCCTGTTCCTCCGCCGTGACCCGTGCTCCCTCCTCGTCCAGATCGGCCTCGGACGCTCCGGCCCGCACCAGTACGCCGAGATCGACCCGGCGCAGGCAGTCCTCGGCCCGGACGGCGCCGGGCGGGGCGGTCTCCAGTGACCAGGCGATGTTCCCGCCGATCCGGGTCAAGGTCATCCGCAGGGCATCGTGGTGATCCAGGACGGCCTGAACGGCCTCCGTCACCAGTTCGCCGGTGAGTCCCACGGGAGCCGGCAGTGACATGGTCTGGTTGAACTGGTCCACCGAGCCGCCCAGTTCACGCAGCCAGTCGATGATCGGAGTCACCGGTACGTCACCGACGCCGTCGGCCGTCCCGGTCGCGGGCCGGGCCGCCGGTTCCTCCGCCGCGTCCACTGCTGCCACGAGGGCCTCCACTGTCTTGTACGCGAACACATCGCGCGGGCTGAACGTGAATCCGGCCCCGCGAGCACGAGTGACCAGTTGGATGGTCAGAATGCTGTCGCCGCCGAGCTCGAAGAAGCTCTCGTCGATCCCGACCCGCTCCACACCGAGCAACTCGGCAAACAGTTCCGCCAGCGCCTCCTCGGCGTCCGTGCGCGCGGCTCGGCCGCCGACGGCCCCTGCGGTCTCGGGGGCGGGCAGGGCCTTGCGGTCCACCTTGCCGTTGGGGGTCAGCGGCAGCTGTTCCAGCACGACGTACGCCGACGGCACCATGTAGTGCGGCAGCGCCTCGCCCAGGTGCGCGCGCAGCACGGCCGGGTCCGCCGAACGTCCCCCGGCCGGTGTCACGTGGGCGACCAGGCGCTTGTCACCGGGGCGGTCCTCCCGGACGCTCACGACCGCGCGGCCGACGTCGACGTGAGCGTTCAAGGCCTCCTCGATCTCGCCGAGTTCGATGCGGAAACCGCGCAGTTTGACTTGGAAATCGGTGCGGCCGAGGTAGCTCAGCCGCCCGTCCTCGGTCCAGCGCACCAGATCGCCCGTACGGTACATACGGGAACCCGCGGGCCCGTACGGATCGGCCACGAACCGCTCCGCCGACAGAGCGGGGCGGTGATGATAGCCGCGGGCCAGTCCGGCACCCGCGATGTACAACTCGCCGGCCACGCCCGGCAGGACCGGTCGCAGGGCCGCGTCCAGGACGTGGACCCGGGTGTTGGCGAGGGGGCCGCCGATCGTGACGTGGGTACCGTCGATGTCGGTGCCGGTCGAGTAGACCGTCGTCTCGGTGGGGCCGTACAGGTTCGTCAGGGTGCCTCCCAGCGCACACAGACGCTGAGCGAGGTCGGCCGTCAGGGCTTCGCCCGCGGTGACCTTGCGCAGACCGCGCAGCGCGTGCGGCACGGCGCCTTCCAGGACGTGCCACAGGCTCGGCGGGGCCTCCATCACGGTCGCGCCGGTCCGCGCGATGAGACCGGCCAGTTCCTCGGGGTCCTTCACCGTGTCCGGCCCCGCGAGCACCACGGCCGCGCCGTTGAGCAGCGGAAGGTAGAGCTCCATCACGGCGATGTCGAAACCGACCGTGGCCACCGCGGCCAGCCGGTCCGCGGGCGTCAGCCGCACATGTTCCTGGACGGCCTCCAGCAGGTTGGCCATCGCACCCGAGGGCACCACGACGCCCTTCGGCCGTCCGGTGGAACCCGAGGTGTAGATGACGTACGCGGCCTGCGTCGCGAGCCTCGGCAGTTTCGGGTCGGTGGCCGGGTACGCGTCCAGCTCCGCGCCCGCGAGCTCCTGCTCGGTCAGGGTCAGGACCGGGTCGGCGTCCTGGAGCTGGTAGGCGATCCGGTCGGCCGGGAGCGTGGGGTCGACCGGCACATAGGCCGCTCCCGTCTTGAGCACGGCGAGCAGCGCCACCAGCAGGCCGGCCGAACGCGGCAACTTCACGGCCACGAACCGCTCGGGCCCAGCACCGCGCTCCAGGAGCCAGTGGGCCATCCGGTTCGCGCGTGCGTTGAGCTCCGCGTACGACAGCTCCTCGTCCTCATCGATGAGGGCGGTCGCCTTCGGGCTCCTGGCCACCTGGGCCTCGAACGCTTCGGTCACCGACCGGTCCGGGGCCTCGGCGGCGGTGTCGTTCCATTCCACGAGCACACGCTGCCGCTCGGCTCCGGTGAGCAGGTCCAGCCCGGCCACCGGCCGCGACGCGTCGTCCGCGAACGCTCTCAGCACGCTCAGGAAGCGCTCGGAGATCGTGCGGACCTCACTCGGCTCCAGCAGGTCGGGACGGTAGGACCAGTCCACGGTCATCCGTTCCCCGCGCTGGGTCGCCAGCAGCGCCAGCGGGTAGTGGACCGCGTCGCGGACCTCGGCGTCGACCACGCCCAGTTCCTGCGCCGACCGGCGCAGCGGCTCGGCCTCCACCGGATAGTTCTCGAAGACCACCAGGGTGTCGAACAGCTCGCCGGTCCCGGCCAGCCGCTGCACGTCGGCGAGGCCCAGGTACTGGTGCGCCATGAGCCCCGTCTGCTGCTCCTGGAGACGCTGGAACAGCCCGGCCAGCGAGAGGCCCGGTGCGATGGTCAGCCTCACGGGCAGGGTGTTGATGAACAGGCCGATCATGTTCTCCACGTCGCCGAGCTCCGGCGGGCGGCCGGAGACGGTGTTGCCGAACACGACGTCGTCGCGGCCCGTCAGGGCACAGAGCGTCAGCCCCCACGCGCCTTGTACCAGGGTGTTGGCCGTCAAGCCGTGCTGCCGTGCTGCCGCGATCAGCTCCCGCGACAGCTCCTGCGGAACCTCCACGCTCCAGCGCTCGGGAACCGCCGGCGCGCTGCCCGTGGCGTCCGGAGCGAGGATGGTGACCTCCTCGATGCCGTCCAACGCCCGCCGCCAGGCCTCCTCGGAGGCCGTACGGTCCTGGTCGGCCAGCCAGCCGAGATAGTCCCGGTACGGCGTGACGGGACGGAGCGCACCGGGGTCGCCACCGCTCCGGTGGAGCCCGTAGAGCTCGAAGAGCTCCCTGACGAGCAGCGGCATCGACCAGCCGTCCAGCACGATGTGGTGGACCGTCAGGACGAAGCGGTGCCGACCCTCCCCCAACCGGACCAGCATGCAGCGGAGCAGCGGGGGCTCGGCGAGATCGAAGCGTGCCGCCCTGTCGGCGGCGAGCAGGGACCGCAAGCGGGCGGCGGCGTCGTCCGAGTCCAGGTGGCCGAGGTCCTCCTCGGACCACGGGAGCCCGGCCTCGCGCGGCACGACCTGCAGCGGCCGGCCGGCTTGGCCCTCGACGAAGTACGCGCGGAGGTTGTCGTGGCGGGCCAGCAGGCTCCGGGCCGCCGCGTGCAGGGCGGGCGCCTCGACCTCGCCCCGGAGTTCGAGGATCGTCTGGATCGTGTAGACGTCCGAGGCCGTCTCGTCGAACAGGCCGTGGAAGTGCAGGCCCTCCTGAAGGGGCGAGAGCGGCAGGATGTCCGCCACGCCCGCGGTCCCGGCCCCGGACTCGATCCGGTCGATCTCGGCCTGGTCCACGGTCACCAGCGGCAGGTCGGACGGGGTGAGACCGCCGGCGTCCGGACGGGCGGCGTGCCCGGCCAGCGCCTCCAGCGCCTCGAACCAGTACCGGGCGACCCGCTCGACCTCGTCCTCGCCGAGCAGTTCGCCGGACCAGGTCCAGGACGCGACGAGCCGCGGCCCCTCCGGGTAGTCCACGGCCGCCGCGTTGAGCTCCAGGGCGTACGCCAGCGGCATCGCCGCGTCGCCCGCCCCGGTGAGATCGCGTACGCGCACCGCGCCGGCGGCGGTTTCCGCGGCCTCCTCGGTGTCCGCCCCGCCCATCCGGCCCAGGTAGTTGAAGCCGACCTGCGGCTCCGCGTGCTCCGCGAGTTCCGGGCCCGTGGCGGGGTTGAGGTGGCGCAGCATGCCGTAGCCGATCCCCTTGTCCGGGATCGCCCGCAGCTGCTCCTTGACCGCCTTGAACGCGGCGCCCAGAGCCGGGCCGCCGGACCACAGCTCGGGCCCGTCGGTTCCCGGATCCACCGCCACCGGGTACAGGCTCGTGAACCAGCCGACCGTACGCGTCAGATCGATGTCGTCGAGGAACTCCTCACGGCCGTGGCCCTCCAGGCCCACCAGCAGCGCGGAGTCCTCGCCGCGCCCCCGCTCCCGCCGCCAGCGGGCGACCGCCATGGCCAGCGCGGTCAGCATCGCCTCGTCCGGACCGGCGTTGAACCGCGCCGGCACCCGGCCCAGCAGCTCGTCGGTCACCTCGGCCGGCAGCGACATCGTCAGCTGGCGTGCGACGCCGACCACATCGCGGGAGGAGTCCAGGGGGCGTTCCGTCAGCAGCGGATCGGGCGTCCGGAGCACCGAACGCCACAGCTCCAGCTCCTCGGTCCGGCGCTCGGACAGGGCCTCGCGCCCCAGCACCTGCGACCACCGCCGCAGCGATGTCCCGGCCGGCTCCAGCTTCACCTCGTCGCCGGCCGACAGCGCGGCGAGAGCCGCCTGGAGGTCCGGGAGCAGGATGCGCCAGGACACACCGTCGACGGCCAGGTGGTGGACCACCAGGGCGATCCGGCCCTCCTGCCGCGCACCGGCGTCGAACCAGACGGCCTGGACCATCCGGCCGTCCCCGGGGGCGAGGCGCTCCATGGCCGCGCGCACCTGCGCCTCGGCCGCCGCCCCGTCGGCCGCCTCGGCCCGGCGGACGCAGTCCTCGGCCGGGACGGCGCCGCGTTCGGCGATCTGCAGCGCCCAGCCGCCGTCCGGACCGCGCTCCAGCCGCATGCGCAACGCGTCGTGGTGGTCGAGCAGGGCCTGTACGGCGGCCCGCACCTTCGTCTCGTCCAGCCCGGCCGGGACCGGCACCGTCATGGTCTGGTTGAAGGCGTCGACGGGACCGCCCAGGCCCTGCTGCCAGTGCATGATCGGGGTGAGCGCCAGGGGGCCGGTGCCGTCGTCCGCGGCCACCGGCGCGGGCTGCGCGACGCCCCCGAGGGCGGCGAGGCGGGCGACGGTCCGGTGCTCGAAGATCTCGCGCAGGCTCAGCGCGACGCCTTCCTTCCGGGCCCGGTGCGCCAGCTGGATCGAGCTGATGCTGTCGCCGCCGAGTTCGAAGAAGCTGTCGTGGACCGAGACCCGTTCGGTGCCGAGCACCTCGGCGAACAGCCGGCACAGCAGCGCCTCGTGCTCGTCGCGCGGTTCGCCGGACGCCCCGGAATCCGCGACGGCCGCCGACGGTACGGCCTGCGCCGCGGCCTCAGTCACGGCGGGGGCCGCGGACGGCAGCAGGCGCTCGCGGTCCTCGGCCGTGAAGAGCGGCACCTCGCCCGCGGGCCGGTCCGGGTTCTCGGCGAAGGCGGCCAGCAGCCGCAGGAGCCGGTCGAGGATCTCGCGTCCGGCCCCCTGCGGGAAGAGGTCGGGCCGGTGGTCCAGCCGGACCGTCATCCGGTCGCCCCGGACCGTCCCCTCCAGGTTGAGCGCGTAGTGCGTGGCGTCCACGGTCGTCGCGGCCACCGCCCCGATGTCGTCGGCGGACGACTGCAGGGCATCGGTGTCGATCGGGTAGTTGGCGAAGATCGTGATCGCGTCGAACAGCGGCCCGCCGCCCGTGAGCTGCTGGATCTCGGCCAGGCCCAGGTGCTTGTGGGCGATCAGCTCCGCCTGCTGGTCCTGGAGCCGGCGCACGAGGTCGCCGAACGGGAGCGTACGGTCGATCGTCAGCCGCACCGGCAGGGTGTTGATGAACAGACCGACCATCTTCTCGGAGCCGGCCAGCTCGGGCGGACGGCCCGAGACGGTCTCGCCGAACACCACGTCGTCGCGGCCGGTCAGTCCGCCGAGCACCATGCCCCACGCCGTCTGCACGACGCTGTTGAGCGTCAGTCCGAGGGAGCGGGCCCGCTCCACCAGCGCCGCCGACAGCTCGCCGGAGACCTGCTCGATCAGGGTCTCGGGCAGGGCCGGGCCCGCGGAGGAGCCGGCCGGGGCGATCAGCGTCGGCCCGCCGGTCCCCGCCAGCGCCCGCTTCCAGGCCCGCTCGGCCTCGTTCCGGTCCTGCTCCGCGAGCCAGCCGAGGTAGCCCTTGTACGGGACGACCGGCGGCAGCGCCGAGGTGTCACCGCCGTTGTTGTACAGGGTCATCAGCTCGCCGAGCACCAGCGGCATGGACCAGCCGTCCAGCAGGATGTGGTGCGCGGTGAAGACGAACCGGTACTCCTCGTCGCCGAGCCGGATCAACGAGAACCTCAGCGGCGGCCGGGTCAGGTCGAACCGGCGGCCGCGGTCCTCCTCCAGGAGACGCTCCAGCTCGGCCGCCCGCTCGTCGCCGGTCAGATGGCTGATGTCGGTCTCGGACCAGTCCGGGTCCGCCTCGCGCAGGATCGCCTGGACCGGCTCGCCGGACTTCCGGTTGCGGAAGGAGGCGCGCAGGTTGTCGTGACGGGCGAGCACCCCGGTCACGGCCCGCCTCAGCCCCGGCGCGTCCAGGGCGCGCCGCAGGTCCAACGCCATCTGGATGACGTACACATCCGCACCCTGCTCCTCGTACAGGGCGTGGAAGAGCATGCCCTTCTGAAGCGGCGACAGCGGCCAGATGTCGATGAACCCCGGCTTTGTCACTTTGCTGTTTCCTTCCATCAGCTCAGATCACTTTCGAATTCATCGAGCTCGTCCTGCGAGAAGTCCAGAAGGGACAGGTCGGAGGGGGTGAGGCCACCGGCCTCGGGCCGCTCCGCGTACTCGGCCAGCGCCGACAGGGTCCGGAACCAGAGATCGGCCAGCTCCTGGACCTCCGGCTCCTCGAACAGCTCGCCGGGCCAGGACCAGATGGCGACCAGCCGGACCCCGTCGGGGCCGTCCTGGGCCACGGTGCTCAGGCCGAGCGCGTGGGGCAGCGGCCTGGCGCCGTCGCCCCCGCTGCCCAGGGTCTCGGTGGCCTCCGGCGGGGCCGCCCAGTCCTCGGCCACGGCCGCCTCCGCGTCGGCGGCGTCGAACCGGCCCAGGTAGTTGAAGCCGAGCTGGGGCTCCGGACGACGGGCGAGGTCCGGTCCGGTGTCCGGGTTCAGATGCCGCAGCAGGCCGTAGCCGATCCCCTTGTCCGGGATCGCCCGCAGCTGCTCCTTGACCCGCTTCAGCGCGTCGCCCAGAGCCGGGCCGCCCGGCCACGCCTCGCCCTCGGGCAGCGCCCCGGGGTCGACCGCGACGGGGTAGAGGCTCGTGAACCAGCCGACCGTACGGGACAGATCCGTCCCGTCCACGATCTCCTCACGGCCGTGGCCCTCCAGGCCCACCAGCACCGCGGTGCCCTCGCCGCGCCCGCGCGCCGACCGCCAGCGACCGACGGCCAGGGCGAGCGCGGTCAACAGGACCTCGTCGACAGCGGCGTTGAACACCGCGGGCACCCGCCCGAGGAGCGGCTCCGCCACCGCGTGCGGCAGGGACAGCGTCAACTGCCGTGCCGAGTCCGCCACATCGCGGCGGGGGTCGAGCGGCCGGGTGCCGAGCAACGGGTCCGGAGTGGCGAGCACGGAGTGCCACAGCTCGGCCTCACCGGTGCGGGCCGGCGACGTCGCCTGTTCGGCGAGCAGCCCCGACCACCGGCGGAACGACGTCCCCACCGGCGCGGGCCGCGGTTCCTCACCGGCGGCCACCGACTGCCAGGCGGACTTCAGGTCCTCCTGAAGGACGCGCCAGGAGACCCCGTCGACGGCCAGGTGGTGCACGAGGAGCAGCAGCCGCCCCGGTCGCCGCGGACCGGCGTCGAACCAGACCGCCCGCACCAGGTGGCCGTCGGCCGGCGAGAGCTGGGTCTGCACCCGGGTCTGCGCGTCGGCGACCACCCCGATCAGGTCGCCCTGGGCCACCTCGGAGATGTCGGCCCGGCTGATCAGCCCGGCCGCGAGGACGGCGCCCCGGGGCGCGATGTCGAGGCGTCGCCCCGACGGCTCGTCGATGATGCGCGCACGCAGCATGTCGTGGTGGTCCAGGACCGCCTGCAGGGTCGCCGCGAGCCGCTGTTCGTCGCAGTCGGCCGGCAGCTGGAGGAGGGCCGCCTGGTGCACGGCGTCCGTCGGTCCGCCCCGCTCGTACAGGTCGAGCATGACCGGGGTGAGCGCCAGCTCGCCCACGGCGTCCTCGGGGCTCTCGGCCCCGGGCAGGTCCTCCTCGGCGCGGGCGACCCTCGCCAGGGCCCGGACCGTCCGGTGCTTGAACACATCGCGCAGGCTGACCAGCAGACCGGCCTTGCGGGCCCGGCCCGCCAGCTGGATGGAGACGATGCTGTCGCCGCCCAGCTCGAAGAAGTCGTCGTCGAGACCGACCCGCTCGCTGCCCAGCACCTCGGCGAAGAGCCCGGCCAGGACGGCCTCCCGGTCGGCGAGGGCCCGCTCCCCGTCCGAGGCTTGTGCCCCGTCCTCGGCGGTCTCCGGGGCACCGTGCCCGACCCGCTGTTCCAGCTCCGCCCGTACGCCGTCCCACCAGCGGGCCAGCGGATCCTCGGCCGGCCGGCCGATGCGGCGCTCCGGGCCGGCGGCGATGGCCTCCAGCACTTCGCGCAGCCCCCGCAGGACGACCTCGGTCTGCTCCACGGTGAACAGGTCGGGGCGGTAGCCCAGCCGGCAGTGCAGCTGGTCGCCGGAGAGACCCGCGTCCAGGGTGAGCGGGTAGTGGGTGGCGTCGTTCATCTCCAGGTCCACGGCGCGCACCTGGTCGGCGTCGCCGCCGAAGCCCGCACCGTCGGCCGGGATGTTCTGGAACACCAGCAGGGTGTCGAACAGTTCGCCCTGTCCGGCCATCCGCTGCAGGTCCACCAGCCCGACGTGCTGGTGGGCCATCAGGTCGACCTGCTGGTCCCGCAGCCGTACCAGCATGTCCTCCACCGGCTCGTCGGCGCTTCGGCCGACGCGGACCGGGACGGTGTTGATGAACAGGCCGACCATCCGCTCGATCCCGGGGACCTCCGGCGGCCTGCCGGACACGGTGGCCCCGAAGACGACGTCGTCGCGTCCCGTGAGCCTGCCGAGCAGCAGCCCCCAGGCGCCCTGCACGACGGTGCTCATCGTCATGCCGTGCCGGCCGGCGAACGCGGTCAGCCCGGTGACCAGGTCGCTCTCGAAGGTCGCGGAGACCTTCTCGGTGGCGACCGGGGCGCGGTCCGGGTCGGCGGGCGCCAGCAGGGTCGGCCGCACCGTCGCGTCCAGCACCTGGCTCCACGCCCGCTCGGAGGACTCCCGGTCCTGCCCGGCGACCCACCGCAGGTAGGTGCGGTACGGGCTGACCTCGGGCAGGCCCGCCGGGTCGCCCCCGGAGGCGTAGAGCCGCATCAGCTCGTCCAGCAGGATCGGCGTGGACCAGCCGTCCAGCAGGAGGTGGTGCAGGGTGAGCACCAGTCGCGCGCGGCCCGCGCCGAGCCGGAGCAGGGCGCAGCGCAGCAGCGGGGGCCGGGTGACGTCGAACCGCTCGGCCCGGGCGGCCCGCATCAGCCGGTCCACCTCGGCGCCGCGCTCCGTGGCGTCCATCGTGCCGAGATCGGTCTCGGTCCAGGGGATCTCGGTGACGGCAGGCACGAACTGCACCGGCTGGGACAGGCCCTCGTAGGCGAATCCGGCCCGCAGGTTCTCGTGACGCTCCAGCAGGGCCCGGACCGCGTCGCGCAGCACCGAGGTCTTCGGGTCGCCCTCCAGGTCGAGGCCGAACTGGACGGTGTAGACGTCGCGTTCGCTCTGGTCGTAGAGGGAGTGGAAGAGCAGCCCCTCCTGGAGCGGCGCCAGCGGGAGCACGTCGTCGAGTCCCTGCCCACCGCTCTCCAGCAGCTCGATCTCCCGCTGGTCGAGCCGGACCAGGGGAAAGTCCGACGGGGTGTGCCCGCCACCGGCGGGGCTCGCGTCGGCGACGATCTCCCGGACCGCCCGCTGCCAGCTCCGTGCCAGCCCGGTCACGTCCGCCTCGGCGAACACCGTGTCGGGCCAGGCCCAACGGGCGTGCAGGCGGGGACCGTCCGGCTCCTCGGTCACCCATACGTCGATGTCGAGGGCGTACGTCACCGGCATGTCCGGGTCCTCGGCCTCGACCGCCCGGACCGCGTGCGCCGCGCCGAGCGGCACGGAGCCGTCGGCGAGCGGGGCGTCGAAGGCGCCCCGGTGGCGGAGCCGGACCTGCGGGGTGGGCAGGCCCGCGAACAGCGGCGCCGTCTGCGGGTTGAGGTGGCGCAGCAGCCCGTGGCCGAGGCCGTCGCCGGGCACGTCCGCCAGCTGCTCCTTGACCCGCTTCAGCAGGGCGCCCGCGGAGACCTGGCCGTCCTGCCCGTCGTCGGCGGAGCCGGCGTGACCGATGCGCACCGGGTGGACGGACGCGAACCGGCCCAGGGTGCGCGACAGGTCCGCTCCGGGGTGGGCCGCGCTCCGGCCGTCCGCCTCCAGGCCGACCAGCACGCCCTTCCCGGTGTCCAGGCCCCGTTCCGCGCGCCACTGTTCCACGGCGGCCGCGAACGCCCCGAGCAGCACCTCCTCGGTGCCGGTGGAGAAGCGCTCCGGCACCTCCGTCAGCAGCTCCCGGGACTCCGCCGCGGAGAAGGCCAGCTCCATGTCGCGTACGGCGCCCGCGGTGTCGCGTCGCGGATCCAGCGGCCGGCCGGCGAGCGGGGCGGTGTCCGCCCCGAGCATCCGCGTCCACGCGTCGAGTTCGTCGATGAGCTCCGGAGCGGCGGCCGCGGCCGCGCGGCCCTCGGCCCACTCCCGGTAGCTCGTGGTCACCCGGGGCAGCCTCGGGGCCGCTCCCGCGGCCACGGCCTCCCACGCCGTGTGCAGGTCCGACGTGAGGATCCGCCAGGAGGCGGTGTCGGCGGCCAGGGTGTGCGCGACCAGGAGCAGGTGGTGCTCCCCCGTCGGGCCGCCGTCGAACCAGACGGCCCGGAACACCACGCCCTCCTCCGGTGCGACGGAGGCGACGGCGGTGCCCTCGTGCTCCGCCAGCAGCGCGGCGAACGCGGCCGGGTCGCTGTCCGGCACCTCGACCCGGGTGAGCAGGGACTCGGCGCGCACCTCGCCCCGGGGCCGTACCTCCAGGGCCCACACGTGGTTCCCGGCCCTGCGGCTGAGCTTCAGCCGCAGGGCGTCGTGGTGGTCGACGAGCGTCTGGAGCACGGTGTGCGGGGCGGTGGGGTCGCCGGTGGCCGGCAGCCTCAGCAGCGCGGTGGCGACCGACCGGTCCACCGGGCCGCCGCGCTCGCGCAGCGCGTGCACGGCCGGGGTGAGCAGGACCTCGCCCGTCCCCGCGTCGAGGGCGGCGGGTTCGCCGTCCGCCTCGCCGATGGTGACCGCCGCGGCGGCCAGCTCCTCGATCGTGCGGTGGCGCAGGACGTCGGCCGCGGTGAACTCGAGTCCCTCCTCGCGGGCCCGGCTCACCAGCTGGATGGAGACGATGCTGTCGCCGCCCAGCTCGAAGAAGCTGTCGTCGATGCCCACGTGCTCGACGCCGAGCAGCACGCGGACGAGTTCGCAGAGCAGCGTCTCCTTGGGGTCACGCGGTGCGCGCCCGTCCGGCCGGACCCCGAAGTCGGGCTCCGGCAGGGCCTTGCGGTCGACCTTGCCGTTGGCGTTCAGCGGCAGTTCGGCCAGCGCCGTGTAGGCGGCGGGCACCATGTACTCGGGCAGCCGCTCCGCCAGGTGGCCCATCAGCGTCCGGGCGGGCAGCTCCTTCGCGCTCCCCGCCACGACGCAGGCCGCGAGGCGGGTGCGCCCGGACCCGTCGGTGTGCGCCGTGACCGCGGCGTGGGCCACGTCCGGGTGGGTGAGGAGCGCGGCCTCGATCTCGCCGAGCTCGATCCGGAAGCCACGGATCTTCACCTGGTCGTCGGCGCGGCCGACGAACTCCAGCTGGCCGTCCTCCAGCCGGCGTACGACGTCCCCGGTCCGGTAGAACCGCTCGCCCGGCGCGCCGAACGGATGCGCCACGAAGCGCTCCGAGGTCAGCGCGGCACGGCCCAGATAGCCGCGGGCCAGGCCGGCGCCGGCGATGTACAGCTCCCCGGCGACCCCGACCGGCACCGGCTTCAGGAAGTCGTCGAGCACGTACACCGCGGTGTTCCACACCGGCAGTCCGATGGGCGGGCGTACCGCGCCGGACTGGGGCCGGCTCATGGTGGCGCACACGGTGGTCTCGCTCGGCCCGTACACGTTGAGCAGTCGGCGCCCCGGCGACCACCGGGCGACCTGGTCCGGCGGGCACGCCTCGCCGCCGACCGCGAGCGTGCGCAGCGTGGGCAGTTCGGCCCGGGGCAGCGTGGCCAGCACTCCGGCGGTGATCTGGAGGTGGGTGACCTCGTGTTCGTCCACGAGCGCGGCCAGTTCGCCGCCCGCGGGCTGCTGGTTGCCTTCCGGCAGCACCAGGGTCGCCCCGCTGAGGAGGGTCATGGAGAGGTCGGCCATCGAGACGTCGAAGCTCGGCGAGACCGCCTGGAGCACCCGGCTGTCGTCGTCGATGTCGAAGTTCTCCGCGTGCGCGCCCGCCATGCCCGCGATGCCGTGGTGGGTGACCACGACGCCCTTGGGCCGGCCGGTGGAGCCCGAGGTGTAGATCACGTACGCCGGGTGGCCCACCCTGAGCGGAGCCGTACGGTCCGTGTCGCCGGGATCGGTGTCCGGGGCCGCGTCCACCGCGGCGCGGACGTCCGGCGCGTCGACGGTCAGTACCTCCGTCCCGGCGGGCAGGGCCGCCCGGATCTCCGCGTCCTCGGTGGTGAGGACCAGCACGGGGCCGGAGTCCTCGGCGATGAAGGCGATCCGGCTCGCCGGATAGCCGGGGTCGACGGGGAGGTGGGTGGCGCCCGCCTTGAGGACGCCCAGGGTCGCCGCGAGCCAGTCCAGCGACCGCGGTACGGCGACGGCCACCCGCTGCTCGGGGCCGACGCCCCGGCCGATGAAGTGGTGCGCCCACCGGTTGGCGCGCGCGTTGAGCTCGGCGTACGTCAGCCTGGTGTCGCCGGCGATGACCGCGGTCCGGTCGGGGTGCGCGGCCACGTGGGCCTCGAAGAGCGCGGGGAACGGCGTCGGCTCGACCTCGCGGGCCGTGTCGTTCCACTCCTCCAGGACCCGGTGCAGTTCGGTTCCGGACAGCAGGTCGATCCGGCTGAGCGGACGCCCCGGATCGGCGGCGACGGCTTCGAGCAGGGCGGCGAAGCGGGCCACGACCGTCTCGACGGTGCTCCGGTCGAACACGTCGGTGCGGTAGCTGACCTGGCCCCGCAGACCGCCGGGCGCGCCGTCCTCGGCGAAGGTCTCCGTCAGCTCCACGCCCAGGTCGGTCTTGGCGGCGGTCAGCTCGATGTCCGAGGGGCTCACCGTGAGACCGGGCAGCTCCAGTCGCGGGGCCGCGTGGTTCTGGAAGGCGAGGAACACCTGGAACAGCGGGGTGAAGGCCGTGGACCGTACGGGGCTGAGCGCGTCGGCGACCCGGTCGAAGGGGATGTCCTGGTGGGCGTAGGCCGCCAGGTCCGCCGCCCTGACCCGGGCGAGCAGTTCGGTGAAGGCCGGGTCGCCCGAGGTGTCGGTGCGCAGGACCAGCGTGTTGACGAAGAATCCGACCAGTTCCGAGAGCGCCTCGTCACCGCGGCCCGCGGTGGCGGTCCCGACGGGGATGTCGGTGCCGGAGCCGAGCCGGGTCAGCAGCGCGGCGAGCGCCGCCTGCGCCACCATGAAGAGGCTGACCTGGTGGGTCCTCGCGAGGGCGGCGAGGGCGGCGTGGAGTTCGGCGTCGACACCGAACTCGACGGTGCCGCCCTCGGCGGACATCTCGGCCGGCCGGGGCCGGTCGAGAGGCAGCGTCAGCTCGGCGGGAGACCCTTCGAGGGTCTCCTTCCAGAAGGCCAGCTGGCGCGCGGCCACACTGTCCGGGTCCGCCTCGTCGCCGAGCAGCTCCCGCTGCCAGAGGGTGTAGTCCGCGTACTGCACGGGAAGCGGCGCGAACTCCGGGGCGCGGCCGGCCTGCCGGGCCACGTACGCGCTCGACAGATCGCGGGCGAGCGGGGCGTTCGACCAGCCGTCGGTCGCGATGTGGTGCACGGTGAGCAGCAGCACATGCTCCGTGTCCGACAGCGCGAACAGCGTCGCGGCGAGCGGGATCTCGCGGGACAGGTCGAAGCCTCGGCGGGCGCCGGCGCGCAGGGCCCCGGCGAGCTCGGTCTCCGTCGTCCGGACGAACTCCATCGGCACGGTCGCGGCGGCGGGCTCCAGGACCTGCTGGCGCGGCTTGCCCCCGGTGTCCGGGTAGACGGTGCGCAGCACCTCGTGGCGTGCCACGACGTCGCCCACGGCGGCACGCAGCGCGTCCCGGTCGAGGGCGCCGCTGAGCCGGATGGCGATGGGCACGTTGTACGTTCCGCCGGGCCCCTCCTCCAGCCGGTCGAGGAACCACAGGCGGAGCTGGGCGAAGGACAGCGGGATCTCCGCCGGACGCGGGCCCGCCACCGGCTCGGGCCGGGCGGAACCGCCCGTGCCCAGCACGGCGGCCAGCCGCGCGGGGGTCGGGGCCTCGAAGACCGCTCGTACGTCGACGTCCGTGCCGAAGGCCGAACGGACCCGGCTGAGCAGCCGCACCGCGCTCAGCGAGTTGCCGCCGAGCTGGAAGAAGTCGTCGTCGACGCCGATCCCGGGCACGTCGAGCGCCTGGGCGAACAGGCCGCACAGGATCTCCTCCTGCGGGGTCCGCGGGGCGCGGACGGCGGCCGCCACGGTGAACTCCGGCTCCGGCAGGGCCTTGCGGTCCAGCTTGCCGTTCGGGGTCAGCGGCAGCTCCGCGAGGACGACGACGGCCTCCGGGACCATGTACTCGGGCAGCACCAGGGCCAGCCTGTCCCGCACCGCCGGGCCGCTGAGCGCGGCTCCGTCGGCCGCGGTGACGTACGCGACCAGGCGGTCGCCGTCCGTCCGTCCGGCGCGCACGACGACCGCCTGGGAGGCCACACCGGGAACGGCGGCCACGGCGGCCGCCACCTCGCCGAGCTCGATCCGGTGGCCGCGCACCTTCACCTGGTCGTCGGCGCGGCCGACGAACACGAGGTTCCCGTCCGCCCGGCGGCGGACCACGTCGCCCGTGCGGTACATCCGCCCGCCGGCCGGTCCGTAGGGGTCGGCGACGAATCGCTCGGAGGTCAGGGCGGCCCTGCCGAGGTAGCCCCGGGCCAGGCACGGCCCGGCGACGTACAGCTCGCCCGGCACCCCGGCCGGCGCGGGCCGCAGCAGGGCGTCCAGGACGTAGGCCCGGACGTTGCCCTGGGGCCGCCCCATGGGGACCGGTCCCGCCGGGAGGTCCGCGCCGGGTCCGACGCGGTACTCGGTGACGTTGACCGTGGCCTCGGTGGGCCCGTAGACGTTCCAGACGGTCGCGTCGGGGTGGCGTGCGCGCCAGTCGGTGAGCGCCTCGCCGAACAGCGCCTCCCCGCCGAGCAGCAGCTCGGTGTCCGGCGAGTAGGCGGCGGGCAGCGCGCCGAGCAGCGGCAGGTGGCTGGGCGTCGCCTTCATGAAGGTGCAGGGGGTCCGGGCGAGCCTGCCCGAGAGCCTGTCGTCCTCCTCCAGGTCCGCGACGACGACGGTGCCGCCGAGCGTCAGCGGGGTGAACAGGGCGGTGACGGTCAGGTCGAAGGAGACCGGCGAGTGGAGCATCGCGACGCCCGCGGCGCCCGGGTAGGAGCGCCGGGTCCAGCCGAGGTAGTCCACGACCGAACGGTGCGTGACCACGACGCCCTTGGGGCGGCCGGTGGAACCGGAGGTGTAGATGACGTACGCCGGGTTCTCCGGCGACAGCGGTGCGGTGCGGTCCCCGTCGGTGGGGTCGCCGTCGCTCCGCCGCGCGGTCTCCGCCGCCGTGTCCGCGTCGTCGGTCACCAGCAGGGCGACGTCCGTGGCCGGCAGGGCTGCGCCCGCTTCGCGGGTCGTCACCAGCAGCTGCGGCGCGGCGTCGTCGAGCAGGTGCCGGATGCGCTCCTGCGGCAGGGCGGGGTCGACGGGCAGGTAGGCCGCGCCGGACTTGAGGACGGCCAGCAGGGTGACGACGAGGTCCGCGGAGCGCCCCATGGCGATCGCGACCAGCCGCTCGGGGCCCGCGCCCCGGGCGATCAGGGTGTGCGCCAGCCGGTTGGCCCGCCGGTTCAGCTCGGCGTAGGTCAGCTCGGTGTCACCGTGCGCCAGCGCCACGGCGTCGGGCGTCCGCCCGGCCTGGGCCTGGAACAGCTCGGGCACGACGGCCCGGGTCGCGGGGAGTTCGGGGCCGCTGACGTCGGCCTCCAGCCGCGAGCTCTCCTCCTCGCCCAGCAGGTCGAGCCGGCCCAGGGGCGTCTGCGGCGCGGCGGCGACGGTCTCCAGCACCCGGCGCAGCCGCGAGGTGGCGGCCCGGACGAGGCGCGCGTCGAGCAGGTCGGTGCGGTAGTACCAGTTGAGGGTCATCCGCTCGTCGTCCTGCATCACCACGATGCCCAGCGGGTAGTGGTTGTCGCCCTTGGTGTCCACGTCGGTCAGGGCGAGGCCGTGCACGAGGGTCCGGTCCCCGGGGCCCGCCGGGAAGTTCTCGAAGACCACCGCGGTGTCGAACAGCGTGTTCAGGCCCGCGATCTGCTGGAGCTCGGCCAGCCCGATGTAGTGGTGCGCGAGGAGCCGCACCCGCTGGTCCTGGACCGTGCGGAGGGTGTCGACGACCGAGCGGTCCGGGACGATCCGCACCCGTACGGGCACGGTGTTGCTGAACAGCCCGACCATCGACTCGACGCCCGGGAGCTCCGGCGGCCGGCCCGAGACCGTCTCCCCGAACAGCACGTCGTCGCGGCCGGTCAGCCCGGCGAGGACGATGCCCCAGGCGCCCTGCACCACCGCGTTCATGGTGAGGTCGTGCGTACGGGCCACGGCGGTGAGGGCGGCGGTCAGCTCGGCCGGCAGCTCGTCCACGATCCGGCCCGGCAGGCTCGGCCCGGCCTCCCCGGCGGCGGGGGCGACCAGGGTCGGCTCCTCGATACCGGCCAGCGCCTCGCGCCAGGCGTCCCGGGCCGCCGATCCGTCCTGCGCGGCCAGCCAGCTCAGATACTCCTTGTACGGAACGACGGGCGGCAGCGCGGAGTCGTCGCCCGCCGTGCCGTAGAGGGCGAAGAGCTCACCGGCGAGCACCGGCGCCGACCAGCCGTCCAGCAGGAGATGGTGGGCGGCGACCAGCAGCCGGTGGCTGTCCGCGCCGAGACGTATCAGCGTGAAGCGCAGCAGCGGGGGCTGCTGGGGGTCGAAGCGGCGCGCCCTCTCCTGCACCAGCAGCGCCTCCAGCCGGGTGCGCTGCTCCTCCTCGTCCAGTTCGCTCAGGTCCACCTGGTACCAGGGAAGCCGGACCTCGCGGGGGATGAGCTGTACGGGCGTGCCCTCGCTCGTGTGGCGGAACGCGGCACGCAGGCTGTCGTGCCGGCGCAGCAGTCCGGCCACCGCGGAGCGGAGCGCCCCGGTGTCCAGGTCACCGCGGATGTCCACGGCGAGCCGGGTGATGTAGACGTCCTCGGCCCGCTGGTCGTACTCGGTGTGGAAGAGCAGCCCCTCCTGCAACGGGGAGAGCGGCAGGACGTCGGCCAGGCGCGGCTGCGCCTGCTCCAGCCGGTCGATCTCCGCCTGGGCGAGCGGCACGAGCGGCAGATCGGAGGGGACGAGCCCGCCCCCGCCGTCGGGCCGGTCCGCGAGCGCGACCAGCGCCTCCAGCGCCGTGAACCACGCCTGCGCCAGGTCCTGGACATCGGCATCGGCCAGCAGTTCGCCCGGCCAGGACCAGGTCACGGAGAGCCGGGGCGTGTCGTTGTGGGTCTCGGTGACCGCGTTGACGACCAGGGTGTACGGCAGCGGGGTCGTCGGGTCGGCGCCGCCGCCCAGACCGGCGTCCTGGGTGTCGTCGCCGCCGATGCGGCCGAGGTAGTTGAACCCGATCTGCGGCTCGGCGAACTTGGCGAGGGTCACGGCGGTACGCGGGTTGAGGTGGCGCAGCAGCCCGTAGCCGATCCCGTTGTCCGGGATGGCGCGCAGCTGTTCCTTGACCGCCTTGAGGGCGGACGTGAGGGCGGGGCCGCCCTTGAGGAGCTCGGCGGCGGGCGCCTCGCCGGGGTCGAGACGTACGGGGTACAGGCTGGTGAACCAGCCGACGGTCCGGGACAGGTCCGAGCCCTCGGCGATCTCCTCGCGGCCGTGGCCCTCCAGGCCGACCAGGACGGAGGAGCCGTCGCCGCGGCCCTGACGGCGCCGCCAGTCGGCCACGGCGACGGCGAGCGCGGTGAGCAGCACGTCGTTGATCTGCGCGTTGAAGGCCGCGGGCACCCGGCCCAGCAGCGGTTCCGTCACCTCGGCCGGCAGGCGCAGGGTGAGGTGCCCGGCGGAGGCGAGGGTGTCGCGTTCCTGGTCGAGCGGGCGTTCGGTGAGCAGCGGGTCCGGTGCGGACAGGATGTCGCGCCACAGCGGCAGTTCGCGGATCCGGTCCGGTTCGCCGGCCGCCGCGGTCAGCTGCTGGGCCCACCGGCGGAAGGACGTGCCGACCGGCTCGGGGGTGAACGGCGCTCCCTCGGCGGCGGCCTCCAGGGCTGCCGCGACCTCGGGCAGCAGGATGCGCCAGGAGACGCCGTCGACCGACAGGTGGTGGATGACCAGCAGCAGCCGGCCGGGCCGGTCGGATCCGGCGTCGAACCAGACGGCCTGGACCATGCGGCCGGCCTCCGGGGCGAGCCTCGCCTGCGCGGCGGCGGCCTCCCGGCGGTGGACGGCCGCGAGTTCGTCCGCGCCGACGCCCTGGACGTCCACCCGGTGGAGGCAGTCCTCGGCGGGCACGGTGCCGCGCGGGGTGACCTCCAGGGTCCATTCCCCGATGTCCTCGATACGGGTCAGCCGGAGCCGCAGCGCGTCGTGGTGGTCGAGGAAGGTCTGGAGCACCGAGGCGACCCGGGCCGAGTCGAGTCCGGCGGGTGTCGGCAGCGGCATCGACTGGTTGAAGTGGGTGACGTCGCCGCCGTGTTCGCTGAACCAGTGGATGATCGGGGTCAGCGGGACACCGCCGACCCCGTCGGACGGCGCGCGGCGGGCGGGGGCGGCCGCCTCCTTGGCCGCGGCGGCGAGCGCCTCGACGGTCCGGTGGGTGAAGACGTCGCGCGGGCTGAAGCGCAGGCCGGCCTTGCGGGCGCGGCTGATCAGCTGGATGGAGCCGATGCTGTCGCCGCCGAGCTCGAAGAAGCTCTGGTCGACCCCGACCTCCGGCACCCCGAGGACCTCGGCGAAGAGGGTGCACAGCAGCTCCTCGCGCGGGTTGGCCGGGGCGCGCCCCTCCTTCACGGCGAACACGGGGGCGGGAAGGGCCTTGCGGTCCAGCTTGCCGTTGACCATCAGCGGCAGCGCGTCCAGCTCGACGACGAGCGCCGGGACCATGTGGTCGGGCAGCCGTTCGGCGACCGACTCCCGCAGCGCCTGCGGCCGGACCGTGCCCGGACCCGCGGGGACGACGTAGGCGACGAGCTGCTTCACACCGGGCTGGGCCTCGTGCACCACCACGGCGGCCTGGTCCACCCCCTCGTCGCGGACCAGGGCGCTCTCGACCTCGCCCAGCTCGATCCGGAAGCCGCGCACCTTGACCTGGGCGTCGGCGCGGCCGACGAACTCCAGCTCGCCGTTGTCCAGCCGGCGCACGACGTCGCCGGTCCGGTACATCCGCTCCCCCGGCGCGCCGAACGGGTCGGCGACGAACCGCTCCGAGGTCAGTGCGGCGCGCCGGAGATAGCCGCGCGCCAGTCCGGGGCCCGCCACATACAGCTCACCCGGCACCCCGGGGGCGACCAGGCGCAGCGATCCGTCCAGAACGTAGGCGCGGGTGCCGAGCACCGGCGTGCCGATGGGCGGCACGCCGCCGGTCGGCTCCAGCGGGGTGCTGATCGACACGGCGACCGTGGACTCGGTGGGGCCGTAGGCGTTGACCATGCGGCGCCCCGGGGCCCACCGCTCGACCAGCTCGGCCGAGCACGCGTCGCCGCCCACGATCAGGCACGCGAACCCGTCGAGCCCGCTCACCGGCACGCTCGCGAGGGCGGCGGGCGGGATCAGCGCGTGGGTGACCCGGCGGTCCGCGATCACCTCGGCCAGCGGCTCACCCGCCAGCGGCGCCGGTCCGGGAACCACCAGCGCGGCCCCGGCGGTCAGGGTCATGCACAGCTCCAGCACCGACGCGTCGAAGCTCGGCGAGGAGAACTGCAGGATCCGGCTCGACTCCGTCACGGCGAACCGGTCCCGCTCGGTCGCGGCGAACGCGGCCAGCCCGGAGTGGGTCACCACGACGCCCTTGGGCACACCGGTGGAACCGGAGGTGTAGATCACGTAGGCGGGGCTGTCCACGGAGGCGGGGCCCGCGGGCGCCGCGGCGGCCGGCGTCCCGCCCTCGTCCTCGTGGTCGCCGTCGCCGTCGCCGTCGCCGTCGAGCAGGAGCACGGGCATGCCCTCGCTCCCGGGCACCACGGCGGCGTAGGCGGCGGTGGTGAGGACCGCGGCGGGGCGGGCGTCGGAGAACACGAATCCGATGCGCTCGGCCGGGTAGTCCGGGTCCACCGGCAGATAGGCGGCGCCCGCCCGCATCACGGCGAGCGACCCGACGACCGACTCCACCGACCGCCCCAGCACGAGGGCCACGACCTGCTCGGGCCCCACGCCGAGGCCCGCGAGCCGGGCCGCCAGCTTCTCCGCACGGGCGTCCAGTTCGGCGTAGGTCAGCGACACGTCGTCGGACTCCACGGCCACCGCGTCGGGGGTCCGCGCCACCTGCGCGGCGAACAGCTCGGGGAACGTCTCCCGCCGTACGGTGCCGTCGGCCGCGGCGGCCAGCTCGGCCCGCTCGCTCCCGGTCAGCAGGTCCAGGGAGGACACCGCCCGCCCCGGGTCCTCGATCAGCGCCTGGAGCAGCCGCACCAGACGGCCGCCGATGACCTCCACCTGCTCCCGCTCGAACAGGTCGGGCCGGTAGTTGAGGACCAGCCGCAGGCTGCCCTCGTAGACGTGCGACACCAGGCACAGCGGGTAGTGGTTGGCGTCCAGCACGTCGAAGCCGTCGATGGTCAGATCGCCGGCGAGGTCCCGCAGGCTCTGGAGATCGAAGGGGAAGTTCTCGAACGCCACGTAGGTGTCGAAGAGCTCGGCGTGCCCGGACAGCCGGTGGATGTCCCGCATCCCGGTGTACTGGTGGGGCATCATCTCCAGGTGCTCGCTCTGGAGCCGCCCCAGCACCGACACCAGCGAGTCGCCGCCGTGCAGACGTACGCGCACGGGCAGGCTGTTGATGAGCATGCCGACCATGCGCTCGACGCCCGGCGTCTCGGGCGGGCGGCCGGAGACGACCGTGCCGAAGACGACGTCCTCACTGCCGGTCAGCACGGACAGCAACAGGCCCCAGGAGCCGTGCACGGCGCTGCTGAAGGTCAGGTCGTTGGCGCGCAGCCGCGCCGAGAGGGCGGCGGTGTCCTCGGCGGACAGCTCGATGGCCAGCTGCTCGGGGTGCACGACCGCCCGCGCCGGGTCGGAGCGCACGAGCCGGGTCGGCGACTCGATACCGGCCAGCGCCTGCCGCCACGCCTCCTCGGCGGCCGCGCTGTCCCGCCGGGCCAGATGGGCCAGGTGCTCGCGGAACGGTGTGACCGGCGGGAGGCTGGTGGCGTCCGCGCCCTTCCCGTACAGCTCGAAGAGTTCGCCGAGCAGCACCGAGGTCGACCAGCCGTCGAGCAGGATGTGGTGGAAGGTGCAGAGCAGGCGGTACGCGTCGTCGGCGAGCCGCACCAGCCGGTAGCGCATCAGCGGGGGGCGCGCCAGGTCGAAGCGGTGGGCCTTCTCCGCGGCCTGGATCCGGTCCAGCTCGGCCGCGCGCTCCTCCTCACCCAGCGCGCGCAGGTCGGTCCGCTCCCAGGGGAGTTGGACCTCCCGGGCGACGACCTGCACGGGCCGGCTCTGCTTGGGGTGCAGGAAGCCGACGCGCAGGTTGGCGTGGCGGTGCAGCAGCGCCTCGGCGGTGGCGCGCAGGACGTCCTCGTCGAGCCGGCCGCCGAGGTCGAGCACCACCTGCACGGTGTAGACGTCGCTGCCGGTCTCGTCGTACAACGCGTGGAAGAGCAGGCCTTCCTGGAGCGGGGACAGCGGAAGAATGTCCTCGGGGCCCGACTTCGTCATCACAGCGTCCTCCACTCGGCTTCGAGGCCGTCGATCTCGTCTTGGGAAAGGTCGACCAGTGCCAGGTCGGACGGCGCGTAGCCGCCGGTGCCGGGCTGTTCGGCGTGGTCGGTCAGGACACGCAGTGCGCGGAACCAGTCCTCCGCGAGCTCCCGTACGTCCGCGACCGACAGCACCCGGGCCGGCCAGGTCCACTCGGCGACGAGCTGCGGGCCGTCCACGTGGTCCCGGACCACCGCGTTGATCTCCAGCAGATGGGAGAGCGGCAGGTCCGCGCCCTCGGCGCGGACCGCCTCGTTCTCGGGCGCGGGGCCCCACACGTCGGTGGAAGAGGCCTCGCGTCCCAGGTAGTTGAAGAGCATGGGGGCCCGGGCGAGTCCGGCCAGCCGGGCCCCGGTCTCCGGGTTCAGATGCCGCAGCAGCCCGTAGCCGATGCCGCCGTCGGGCACGGCCCGCACCTGCTCCTTGACCGTGCGGAGCGCCTTGCCCGCCTCGGGGCCCGCCTGCCAGAGTTCCTGCCAGTCGCTGACACCGGGGTCGAGGCGGACCGGGTGGATGGTGGTGAACCAGCCCACCGTGCGCGACAGGTCCACCCCCTCGGCGATGTCCTGGCGGCCGTGGCCCTCCACGTCGATCAGGACTCCGTCGCCCGGTGCGTGGCCGCGCCGGCGGCGCCAGGTGTCGGCCGCCAGCGCCAGGGCGGTGAGCAGCGCCTCGTGGACGCTCGCGTTGAGCACCTCGGGCACCTGGGTCAGCAGCCGTTCGGTGCGGTCGGCGGGCAGCGCCTGGGTGAATTTGCGGGCCCCCACGGCGGTGTCCGTACGCGGGTTCAGCGGCTGGGCGGCCAGGGCGGGGGCGGGCAGCCGGAGCGCCTCGGCCCAGCGGGCGGCCTCGCCGTCGGCCGGGGCGGCGGCGCGCCGCTCCAGCAGTTCGGCCCAGCTCTTCAACGACGTGCCCACCGGCTCCGGTTCGGGGTCCTTCCCGACGGCCGCCGACTCCCAGGCGGTGCGCAGGTCGGGCAGCAGGATCTGCCAGGAGACCCCGTCCACGACCAGGTGGTGCGCGGCGATCAGGAGCCGGCCCGTCTCCTGCGGTCCGGCGTCGAACCAGACCGCCTGGACCATGACCCCGGCTCCCGGGTCCAGCCGCTTCCATGCCTCGCGGGCCTGCGACCTGACGGCCGCGAGGAGCGCGTCGCCGGTCAGTCCGGCGATGTCGGCCCGGCGGATCAGGGTCCGGGCCTGCACGCTGCCGCGCTCCGGGATCTCGTAGGCCCAGCGGCCGCCGGGCCCTTGACGGTCCAGGCGCATCCGCAGCGCGTCGTGGTGGTCCAGCAGGGTCTGGAGGGCGATGGCCAGCTCGCGTTCACCGAGCTCGGGCGGCGTCCGGACCAGCACGGACTGGTGGAAGGCGTCGACGGGACCGCCCCGGTCCTCCAGCCACCGCATGATCGGCGTGGCCGGGAGGGGGCCGGTACCCGCGTCGGGGCCGGCGCTCGGCTCGGGGGCCGCCTCGGCGACCGCCGCCGCCAGCGCGGCGACGGTCTTCAGCTCGAACACGTCCTTGGGCGAGATCGCCAGACCGAGCCGCCGCGCTCGGGCCACCAGCTGGATGGAGACGATGCTGTCCCCGCCGAGCCCGAAGAAGCTGTCGTCCAGGCCGACGGAGTCACGCCCCAGCACCTCGGCGAAGAGGCCCGCGAGCGTCTCCTCCAGCTCGGTGCGCGGCGCGGCGCTCTCCTCGGCCTCGAACGCGGGCGCGGGCAGCGCCTTGCGGTCGAGCTTGCCGTTGGGGGTGAGCGGCAGGCTCTCCACGACGACGACGGCGGACGGCACCATGTAGGCGGGCAGCGGGCCCGCCGCGAACGCGGCCAGCTCGGCCCCGTCGACGCTCTCCCCGTCCCGGGCCACGGCGTATCCGACCAGCTGCCGGTGGCCCGGCACGTCCTCGCGGACCATGGCCGCGGCGCGCGCCACCCGGGGGTGCTGGGCGAGCACGGCCTCGACCTCGCCGAGCTCGATCCGGAAGCCGTGCAGTTTGACCTGGTCGTCGAGGCGGCCGAGGTACTCCAGTTCCCCGTCCGCCCGCCAGCGGCCCACGTCGCCCGTGCGGTACATGCGGGCGCCGGCATCGCCGTAGGGGTCCGCGACGAAGCGCTCGGCGGTGAGCCCCGCGCGGCCCAGGTAGCCGCGGGCCAGCTGCCCGCCGCCGATGTACAGCTCGCCGGCGACCCCGGGCGGAACCGGGCGCAGCGCCTGGTCCAGGACGTGTATCCGGGAGTTCCACATCGGCCGGCCGATCGGCACGGGCCCGCTGTCCACCGCGTCGTCCGGGCCCAGCCGGTATTCGGCACAGCCCACGGTCGCCTCGGTCGGACCGTACTCGTTGACGACGGTGACCCCGGGCTGCCTGCGTCGCCACTCCTCGACGACCTCGCCGATCAGCATCTCGCCGCCCACCACCAGTTCGCCGCTGGGCGAGAACTCCTCGGGCAGGATGCCGAGCAGCGCCAGGTGCGAGGGGGTCGCCTTGAGGAACGCGGGGCGGGGCGCGCCGGTGCCGGGCCCTTCGAGGGAGGCGACGCGCACGTGGCCGCCGGAGACGAGGGGCGCGAACAGCGCGGTGACCGTCAGGTCGAAGGAGACCGGCGAGTGCAGCAGCGCGCTGTCGGCGACCGAGGGGTAGTTCTGCCGCGCGTACTCCAGGTAGACGGCGACGGACCGGTGGGTCACGACCACGCCCTTGGGGCGGCCGGTGGAGCCCGAGGTGTAGATGACGTAGGCGGGGTGGCCGGCCCGCAGCGGGGACATCCGGTCCCCGTCCAGCGGTGCCGTGGCCGGGGCGTACCGGTCGGCCCCCACGTCCAGCACCGGGAGGGCGCCGGGCACCACGCCCCGGGTCACCGCGTCGGCGATCACGAGCGAGGGCTCGGCGTCCTCCAGCATGAACGCGATCCGGTCCGCCGGGTACTCGGGGTCCACGGGCACGTAGGCCGCACCGGCCTTGAGCACCGCGAGCAGCGCCACCACGAGGTTCGCCGAGCGGGGCAGCACGACGGCGACCCGCTGCTCGGGACCGGCGCCGGCCGCGATCAGCGCATGGGCCAGCCGGTTGGCGCGGACGTCGAGTTCGCCGTACGTCAGCGTCAGACCGCCCTCGACCAGGGCGGTCGCCCCCGGGGTGCGCTCGACCTGGGCCTCGAACATCCGGGGCAGCAGCAGGGCCGGTTCGATCACCGGGGCGCGGTTGAACCCGTGGGTGACCAGGTCGTGTTCGGCCGGGGTCAGCAGGCCGATGCGGTCGAGCCGCTGCCCGGGGTCGGCGACGAACGACTCCAGCAGGCGCACCAGGCGCGCGGCCATCAGCTCGATGGTGGCGCGGTCGAAGAGGTCGGTGCTGAACTCCAGCCTGCCCGCGATGCCCGCCGCGCTCTCCTGGCCGGTCGAGCGCTCGTCCAGGCCGAAGAGCAGGTCGATCTTGGTGACGCCCGGGGTGACCTCCTGCGGAGTGGTCTCCAGACCGGGCAGCTCCAGCGTGGACTCGGCGGGTGTCTGTACGTCCATCATGACCTGGAACAGCGGGTTCCTGGCCAGCGACCGTTCCGGGTTGAGCGCCTCCACCAGCCGCTCGAAGGGCACGTCCTGGTGGGCATGGGCGGCCAGCGACATCTCCCGTGCACGGGCCAGGAGTTCACGGACGGTCGGGTTGCCCGACACGTCGTTGCGGAAGACCACGGTGTTCACGAAGCATCCGACGAGCCCGTCCAGCCGGGCGTCGCCGCGGCCGGCCACGGCGCTTCCCAGGGGGATGTCGGTGCCGGCGCCGTGCAGATGGAGCAGGACGGCGACGGCGCTCTGGAGCACCATGAAGAGGCTGGCCCGGTTGGACTGTCCGAGCTCGGTCAGACGGCGGTGCAGGTCCGCGTCGATCTCGAACCGGACGATGTCGCCGCGCTGGCTCAGCTCGCTCGGGCGCGGCCGGTCCGTCGGCAGTTCGAGTTCTTCCGGAAGTCCCGCCAGCGCCTCCTTCCAGTGGTCGAGCTGGCGGGCCAGGGGGCTGTCCGGATCCTGCTCCCGGCCGAGGACCGACTGCTGCCACAGCGTGTAGTCGGCGTACTGCACCGGCATCGGGTCGAAGGCCGGCGGCCGCCCCTGCGTGCGGGCGGTGTAGGCCCGGCCCAGGTCGCGCGCGAGGGGGGCCAGGGAGAGGCCGTCGGCGACGATGTGGTGCAGCACGACCAGCAGCACATGGTCCCGCGGTCCGAGCACGAGCAGGCGGGGGCGGACCGAGAGCTCGGTCGTCAGGTCGAAGCCCTCGGCCACCACCGCCGCCACCCGGGAGTCCAGCTCGTCGGCCGTGACCGGCTGCTCGGTGAGCACGACCAGACCGGCCGCCTCCTCCGGGGTGAGGATCTGCTGACGGGGCCTGCCGTCCGTCTCGGGGAAGCGGGTGCGCAGCGTCTCGTGCCGGGTCATGACGTCGCGCAGCGCCTCGGCGAGCGCGGCCCGGTCCAGCTGTCCGGTGAGGCGCAGCGCGAGGCCCATGTTGTAGGCGCCGCTCGGCTCGTGGAGCCGGTTGACCAGCCAGAGCCGCTGCTGGGTGAGGGAGAGCGGAAGTTCGGCGGGGCGCTTCGCGGGCTCCAGGGCGCGGCGGCGGCCGTCGGCTCCCTCGATGTGCGCGGCTATCCCCGCGGCGGTCGGCGCCTCGAAGACCGTACGGATGGAGAGCTCGACGCCGAAGGTCTCGCGGACCAGGCTCAGCAGCCGGATCGCGGAGAGCGAATGGCCGCCCAGCGTGAAGAAGTTGTCGTCCGCGCCGACGTCGTCGACCTTGAGCACGTCGGCGATCAGCCCGCAGACCTGCTTCTCTCGCGGGGTGCCGGGGGCGCGGTAGGCGGCGGGCGCCCCGGTCTGCGCTTCGGCGGCCCCGGAGGCGGTCTGCGCGGGCGGGGTCCAGCCGTCGGGGACCCGCAGGGCGACCGTGTCCAGGCGGGCTTCGGGCGCCGCGGTGGCCAGCGCGCCGAGGAAGTCGGCCAGCGCCTCGCGGTGCCCGGCGAGTCCGTCCGCGGTGTAGAGATCGGCGTTGGCGTGGAAGTCGATGAGGAAGCCGTCGCCGTCCGCGCGGTTGTCGACCACGAGGGAGAGGTCCTCCTCGGGGCCGATCGAGAAGCCGCGTACCGTCGCGGGCTGCCCGGCGAACGCGAGCCGCGTCCCGTACATGATGAGGTTGACCTCGGGGCCCCACAGGCGCTTCCGGTCGCCGACCATGCCGAGGTCGCGGTGGATGTCCTCGTAGCGGTAGCGCTGGTGCCGCAGCACCTCGTGCAGCTCGTCGCTCACCGCGCGCACGAAGCCCGCCACGGTGGCGTCGGCCTGCGGAGTCAGCCGGAGCGGAAGGGCGTTGGAGACCATGCCGGGGGTGCGTGCGGCGGCGCTGCCGGAGCGGGCGGCCACCGCCAGCCCGAGGACGACGTCCGGCGCGCCCGTGACCCGGTGGAGGTAGGCGGCGATGCCCGCCACGACGACGGCTGGCCAGCTGACGCCGGTCTCGCGGCCGAAGGACCGCAGGGCGTCGGCGCGGTCGGCGGAGACCTCGCCGGCGTGCCGGACGTGATCGGTGGGGACCCGGGTGGGGCGGGGGGCGAGCGATGCCGGTTCGGACAGCCCCGCCAGGCGCCGGGACCAGAAGTCCCGGTCCGCGGTGAACTGTTCGGACGCCCGGTAGGCGGCGTCCGCGTCGACCAGGTCCCGGACGGAGCCGAAAGGATCGGGCTTCGGCTCCTCGCCCGCCACCAGCGCCGAGTAGACGGCGGCGACCCGGGAGACGATCAGGGACCAGCTGTAGCCGTCGACGATCGTGTGGTGGACGCGGCTGAACCAGGTGTGGCGGTCGTCCGCGAGCTTGAGCAGCCCGAAGGTGAAGAGCGGGCCGTCGGCGAGGTCGACCGGCGTCCGCACCCGGGCGAGCATCCACGCCTCGGCGGCGGCGGCCGGGTCCGGGTCCCCGCTGACGTCGACGGTGTGCAGCGTCCAGTCCAGCTCGGGCACGACGCTCTGGACGGGCCCCTCGGCACCGGGCGTGAAGCGGATCCGCAGCGTCTCGGCCTCGGCGACCGTACGGCGCAGCGCGTCCTCGAATCGGGCGGGGTCGATCTCCCCCGCGATCTCGACGCACTCCGCGATGCTGTACATCGGGTTATCCGGATTGATCTGCTGCGCCAGCCACATTCCTGACTGTGCGGCCGTCAGCGGCAATGGGAGTCCGTTCTGATCGGCCATTTCCATTCACTCCGATTGAATAGACACTGCGGGACCCGTGAAATCGCACAGAAAGTACCTGTAGGCGACCGGATCAACAGTACGAACGCGGGCCTGCGTCTCCATGGGCGCATGAAAAACTTCTATCCGCCGAGATCGTCATATCGAAAGATGTGCATTGCCCTGGTCAACGCGGGCGCGGCGGTCTAGACGGCGGCGCAAGAATGGAGTGCCCCGACCAAGGGGAGGTCGGGGCACTCGTTCGTTCACTCCGGCAGGAGCGGGGGACGGTCCTACCGGTGTGGACGCATGGAGACGGGCAGACTGCTGTACCCGCGCAGGAAATTGGAGTGGATGGGTTTGGCGGGCCCGGTGGGCGCCGCCTCGGACACATGGGTCCGCAGGGCGGTCAGCATGGCGTGGATCTCCGCCCGGCCCAGATAGGCGCCGAGGCAGAAATGGGGTCCGTAGCCGAAGGACACATGCTTGTTGGGTGTCCTGCCGAGGTCGAATGTGCCGGGGTCCTCGAAGATCTCCTCGTCGTGGTTGGCCGACGTGTTCCACAGGGTGACGACGTCATCGGCCCGGATCGTCGTGCCGCCGATCTCCACGTCCGTCAGGGCCCGGCGGCCGAAGTGCATGGCCGGCGTCACCCAGCGCAGCACCTCCTCCACCGCGCTGTCCACGGAGACCTCCCCGGAGCTCAGCCGCCGCCACTGCTCGGGATGCTCCATCAGTTCGTGCATCCCGCCGATCATCGAGAGCCGGCTGGTCTCGTCGCCGCCGATGATCACGCTGTAGCAGTTGAAGACGATCTCCTGCTCGGTGAGCGGTTCGCCGTCGATCGTGGCCGTGGCGAGCACGCTCACCACGTCGCTCTCCGGGTTCTCGCGGCGGTCCTCCGCCAGATCGGCGAAGTAGAGGAGGAGTTCCTGCCGGGCGACGAGGGCCTCGTCGCCCGACTGGTCGGCCTCCTCCGCGCTGAGCGCCTGTTTGGTCAGCGAGAGCAGGTAGTCCCGGTCGGACGCGGGGACCCCCAGCAGATCGGCGATGGTGGCCATGGGGATGTGTTCCGCGATGTCCTGCGCGAAGTCGCAGTCCCCGCGTTCGAGCCCCTGGCGCACCAGCCGGTCGGCCCGGCGCCGCACCCCCTCGACCACGCGCTCCAGCACCCGGGGCGCGAAGGCCTTCAGCAGCAGATTGCGCAGCTCGCGGTGGCGCCGGCCGTCGGTGACCGCCAGCATCTTGCCCGCCGCCGAGTCGCCGCCCTCCAGGAGGGTGGCGAGAACGTTGCCCCGCTCCGAGGTGAACCTCTTGTTGTCCCGGTAGACGGACATGACGTCGTCGTAGCGGGAGAGCACCCAGAAACCGGGCACCTTCCAGCCCTCGACGGCATGCCAGTGGACGGGACTCTCCCGCCTGAACCGCTGCCACATCGGCACCAGTTCATGGTCCAGGAAGGTCTGCGGGTCGCTGAGATCCACGGCTCCCGGCGGCTGCGTGGCCACGGCCATGGCTATGCCTCGCGCTGCGTCATGGCCACCAGTACCTTGCGGTCCCCGGTGAAGGGGCGGCGGCCGTGCGAGGTGAGGATGTTGTCGATCCCGAGCAGATCCCCGGTGCCCCAGGTCTCGGCGAGGGTCGTCTCGTCGTAGACGCCGAGGATGGTGGCCAGCTCGTCCGCGGTGATGGGGGTGCCGTCGCCGTAGTAGGCGTTGCGCGGCAGTCCGTCCTCGCCGCAGATCTCGAGCAGCCCTTCGCGTACGTCCTCGGGCAGCGCGTTCACGTGGAACAGGTGGGCCTGGTTGAACCACACCTTCCGGCCGGTGACCGGGTGCACGGTCACCGCCTGGCGCTTCTGCCGGGTGCGCAGCAGGTCGCCGTCCCAGTCCGTCTGGATGTTGTGGTCGGCGCAGTAGCTCTCCACGTAACCCTTGTCGTCGGTCTGGAACCCCTCCTGCCAGGACAGCCCCATGCCGGTGCGGTAGGTGCGGGTGTACACGACGCCCTTCTCCTCGAACCGCCGGACGAGACCGGCCGGCAGCCGGTCGAGCACGGCGCCGCTGTCGGCCACCGGGGTCTCGCCGCCGGTGCGCGCCGCGAGGGCGCAGAAGAAGAAGACGTTGTGCGGCCAGTTCTCCGAGTACGCGCTCTCGTTGTGCTGCGGAATGCTCTGGTCGGCCGGGTACTCCGTCGAGGTGTACACCTTGCCGGTGACCCGGCTGCGGGGCGTCGAGCGCTCGTTGTACTCAAGGGTGCTGCCGCCGATCTCCTCGGCGAGGACGGCCAGTTCGCTCTGCTCGACGATCCCGCAGTCCTTCACCATCACCGCCGCGTGCTCGTACATCGCCGAGCGGAAGGCTTCGGTGTTGGCCGTGAACCAGGCGCGGTGGTCCCCGTCGTGCCGGGGGCGGACGCGGACGAGCCGGGTTCCGTTGTGCTCGAGGACTTCGGCCTCGGCGTCGGTAAAGGGCGTCTTGATCATTCTGTCTCCACCTCGAGGTCGAATCCGTTGATGCTCGTGTGGTTGACCGGGTCACCGGCCGCGTACTCGTAGCCGTTCAGGAAGGGGCCGTCCCCCACGGGGGCGGAGAACCTGCCGAAGGCCAGGTTGAACACCCGCGTGTCCAGCACGGTCGCGTACTGCGCGCCGGAGTGCTCGGTGAGCACCTGGTACTGGCCCAGCCACCCGTGGTCGAAGTCACCGGGCATGTTGTCGGGCACGTGGTCGCGGTCCACCGCGCCCTTCGTGTCCAGCGGTTCGCCGAACGGGGTGTACCGGTGGATCTCGCCGGCCTGCCGGCCGTCGTCACCCGTCACGAGGAAGATGTTCCCGCGCACCGTCGGGTGGCTCCAGGTCTCCTTGCCGCTGTACGCGGCGCTCTTCGTACCGAGGACCACACCGCCGGGCAGCGCCACGATCCGCGACAGCACCCGCTTGTCCGTCCGCAGGACCAGGTCCAGGTCCGCGTCGTCCATCGAGGTGTTTCCGTAGAGGTGCTCCTCCGCGCCCGCACCGGTGACCTTGCGGCCCACCTGGTGGTCGACGGTGTCCTCCGTGTACGTGACGTCCACCGCGCCCGGACCGCTCGTGCCGCCGCCGAGGTAGCGCTCACCGGCGTCCGACCGCTGCGTCGTCCTCGCGTCCTTGGGCCCGTAGCCGGTCAGGTGACCGTTCTCGGCGTAGCTGAAGCCGGTCACCGGGTCGTCCCCGGTGATGGCGATCAGCCGGTCGGCGTCGTCGTAGCAGTAGCCGGTCTCGGTCGTCCCCTCGGCCGTACGGTCGGTCAGACGGACCCGGTTGGAGTTCAGGCCCGCGTTGGAACGGGTGCCCTCCGGGCAGTCGGCGGGAGCCGGCGAGGTGAAGTCGTAGCCGTACCGGTGTCCCTTCAGCCAGGCCTCCACGAGGCGTCCGGCCCCGTCGTAGCGGAAGTCCGGCCCGTCCGTGCGGCCTTCCTCGCCCGCCACGGACTCGTCCACGACCGTGCCCGAGCGGGACCGGGTGACCTCGGCCGCGACCTTCCGGCCGTCGGCCAGGAGCCAGTTCTTCGCCACGATCCGGCCGGCCTCGTCACGCCCGACGGTCAGCCGGGTCGCGTTGCCGTACCGCACGCCGGCGAGCCGGCCGCCCGCGTCGTACTCCGTGCTCGCCAGGCTCCTGCCGTCCAGCTCGACGGAGAGCACCCGGCCCGCGGCGTCGTAGCGCGTCCGCTTGGTCTGCGCCGCGTCGCGGTGGTTCGGCGGCGTCACCTTCTCGGTCACCGGCCGGCCCGCCCGGTCGAAGAACGTCTCGGTGCGGGTGCCGTAGGTGTCGGTGAACGCGATCTCGCGGCCCAGCAGGTCCGTGCGGATCCGCACGGTGTGGTCCGGCTCGGTCGAGCCGCCGAGGAGGGGGTCGCCGCCGATCGCGAGGTCGTAGACGACCGTGCGCTCCGCCAGCGCCTCGTTGCCGGGGATGAACATCTTGGCGATGCGGCCGCGGTCGTCGTAGGTGACACAGGTCCAGTCGCCCCCGCCGAAGTTGACGGCGGCGGGCAGTCCCCGGGCGTTGAAGACGAACTTCTCCGCCCGCGGCGTCTTTCCGGCGCCCGGGACGGCGGAGCTCACGGTCTTGGGCAGGCCGCGCTGGGGAGCCGGGTCGTTCTCGGGCGTGCAGGGGTTGTCGACCCGCTCGTCCGGGCCATGGAACTCGTACGTCCGCCTGGCGCCGCTCGGCAGCTTCTGCGCGACGGGCCGGAAGGCCGCGTCGAACTCCATGGTGGTCGCCAGGGCCAGGCCCTCGGGGTCCACGACGGTGGTGTCCGGGATGCCCATCGCGTTGAAGCGGTTCTCCACGACCCGCTCGGGAACACCGTCGCTGTCGGCGCGGACGGTGGTGATGCCCGTGGGCCCGAGGGTCGTCGTCTCGGCCGGGATCCGCGCACAGCCGGCGGGCGCCGGGCTCACCGGGGTCAGGTCGGGACCGAAGCACTTGGCCGGCCCCGGCCCGTACGTCCCCGAGGGCTGCCCGGTGTTCTCGTCGTACACCGTGGTCGTCACGAGCCCCGCCGCGTCGGTGCGCGACGCGATCTGGTCCGTGGGCGTCCACGCCGTGCGCACGGTGCGCCCGGTCGCGTCGGTGTCGGTCAGCAGCCGGCCGGCGGCGTCGTGCGTGGTGCGGCGCGGGGCGCCCACCCCGGCGACCCACACGTCGGTGCCGCCCGTGCGGAAGGTGTACCCGTGCTGCGGGCTCCTGGAGTGACGGGTGGCGAATCCCGTGGGCTCGGGGCCCGTGACGCTCTTCGGGAACTGGCCGTCCCGGGAGTAGTCGACGCGGTACTGGGCCGCCTTCGAGTCCCGCCGGGCGGGGTCCACGGCGATCCAGTCCATCAGCAGCGGGGTGCGTACCGCCGTCAGCCGGTGGTCGGCGCTGAATCCCAGGTCAGTCTTCTCCGCTCCCGGGTTCTCGAACCGGGTCAGCTTGCCCTCGCTGTAGTGCAGTTGCGTCGTCCCGGCGCCCGGCACCGCGACCGCGCAGACGAAGCCGGCCGGTGCCGCCTTGTCCGCGCACGCGGCGCTGCCCGCGTACGAGAAGGTCAGCCCCTGCTCCTCGGCCGCCTCGATCAGACCGGCCTGGGCATCCGGGCCGGACTCGGGGGCCTGCTCGCCCTTGCCCTCGCCCTTCTTGCCCTTGCTTCCGCCCTCGGCGGCACGCTTCCCGGCGGTGTCCGGCGCGGCACTCCCGGTCGCGGGCGCACCCTCCTGGCCGCGGTCGGCCGCGGCTCCGGGAGCGGCCGCGGCGGCTGCGGGACCCTGGACGGAGTTGGCCGCACCGGCGGTCGCCCCGCCCTCGGCGGCGGGCGTCACGGTCCAGCCCGGGGGCAGCACGGAGCCGGACGGCGAGAGCCACGAGGCCGGCACGGCGACGGCACGGCCGCCCCGGCTGGCCCGGAGTCCGACCTCTCCGCCGGGGCCGGTGCGCCGGTACTCGACCTTGAGGTCATGCGCACGCCCGGAACGGAGCATGAGCGCCTTGCCGTAGGACGCGCCGGCGCCGGTGGCGGCGGTACGGTCCCAGTCGTCCAGCACCAGCTTTCCGTCGAGCCAGATCCGCAGCCCGCCGTCGTGCGCACCGCCCAGCCGGTACCTTCCGTGGGCCGGCACCCGCAGCTTTCCGGTCCAGCGCACGCGGAAGGCGGAGTCCGCGTCGGCCTCCGGGTAGGGAGCCTCGGCGCCCCAGCGGAAGCCTATCCGGGCGTCGGTGCGCACGGCGGCGGGCCGCTCCTCGGCGCCGATTCCGGTCGCCGAGTCGCCCGGGAAGTACGAGCCGGTCAGGCCGGAGTCGGCCACGGCCTGCGAGTTGTAGCTGAAGGTGGCGCCGAGCTGGCCCGCGCCGGTGGGGACCTGCGCGGTGTTGACGGAGACGCTCACATTGCCGGTGGCGAGGTTGACCGTCACGGGGCCGAGGGTGTCCGTCGGCGCGGGGCCGCCCGCCTCCGCGCCGACGAGGCGCTGATTGACGGTGAAGGACCTCGCCGGGGCGTCGGCGCCGGCACGGCCGTCGCGGTGCCGGACCCGCACGGTCCACCGGTACTGCCCGGCGTCCTTCAGCAGACCGGCGGGCACCTTCCAGCGGGGCTGCGAGATCCACCCGGAAGAGGTCACCTGGCCGGTGCGCGGGTCCGCGCCCGTGCCGATCACGAACTCGTACGCCCGGGCGCCCCTGGTCCGTTCGACGGCCAGCTCGGGACGCGTGTCCGTCAGGACCGCGCCGTCCCGGGGCCCGGCTGCCCGCGCCGCGGGACCGCCCGAGGACTTCGGCTCCGCGCCGAACACGCCGTCGGGCCAGGCCGCCCGAACCGGGGAACCGGACACGGCCGACAGCAGAGCCACATCGTGCGCACCGCCCTCCCGCGCCGACACCGGCGTCTCGGAGCCGAGCAGCGCGATCGCGAGGGAGACCGCCGCCCCGCTCGCCACAGCCACTCCGAGCCTTCTGCTGTGAGCCATGCCCACCCCACCACTCCTCGTAGGAAAACGCACCGCGTACGGCGGTCGAGAGGTATCTGTCGCGATACTGCCGAACAGCGGTATCCGGCCCATAGCCCGCAGAGAATCTTTGAATACGCGATCCGGTGGCTACGCAGTGCCACCGACGGCTACGGTATTGATTGTGACCACCCGCATACTTCTCGCAGACGACCAGGAATCAGTCCGAGTCGGATTCCGGCTGATCCTCGACTCCCAACCGGACATGGAGGTTGTCGGTGAGGCCGTCGACGGATTGCAGGCCGTCGAACTGGCCGCGAAGCTACGTCCCGATGTCGTTCTGGCGGATATCCGTATGCCGCGGATGGACGGTCTGGAGGTCACCCGTCTGCTCGCCGGCCCCCAGGTGGAGAACCCGGTCCGCGTCATCGTCGTGACCACCTTCGACCTGGACGAGTACGTCCATGCCGCGCTGCGTCACGGCGCCTGCGGATTCCTGCTGAAGCGGTCGGGTCCCGCCCTGCTCGTGGAGGCGGTCCGCGCCGCGATGGCGGGCGACACGATGATCAGTCCGTCGGTGACCGTGAAACTGCTGAAGCACCTTCAGGGCCGGGAGCAGAAACGGGGCAAGCAGCCAACCGAGGCTCTCACGGAGCGTGAGATCGAAATCGCCCGGCTCGTCGCCAAGGGCCTCACCAACGCGGAGATCGGAACGGAGTTGTTCATCTCCTCCGGCACCGCCAAGACCCATGTCGCCAACATCCAGCGCAAACTCGATGTCCGCAACCGCGTCGGCATCGCGGCCTGGGTCTGGGAGAACATCCGGCCCGACTGACCTGGGCTCCGGGCCGGACCACCGGCCCGGAGCCCCACTCCGTCAGGCCGCGCAGACACCCTTCATGCTGTCGATGAGGGCGAGCACGGCGCGGGCGGACGGCAGGATCATGCGCCCCTCCCTGGTGAGCCGCGCGCCTGTGGAGTCCCGGGTGAAGAGCTTCGTACCCAGCATCTGCTCCAGGCACTTGATCTGGTAGCTGACGGCCGGCTGCGAATACCCCAGTACCTTCGCAGCCTGATCCATGCGGCCGATCTCCGCTATGGATACAAAAGCCCGGAACTCCCGCTCGTGCATCTGTCCCCCTGTCTCCGACGAGCCGCAAGCCGGCTCGCCGCGTTCCGACGCCACGCGTCGGCACCAATGAATTCGCCTCCATATCAACTCAGTCAAAGTGGGTAGGCAATGGGGGATGCAGGAAGCTGCAACCGACGCGATTTCGGCTGTTTCACGCATGCCGAAGGTCCCTCGGGCACCCTCCCCGAGGGACATCATTCGGCCTGTGTTCGAGAAGTTTTCTCCTATTCGTGACCGATAGCCTTCAGCACGTTCAGACGGGCGCCCCGGCGGGCCGGAGCCAGCGAGGCGATGACGCCGACGACCATCGCGCCGATCAGATAGGCGAGCATCTGCGCCCAGGGCAGTGACAGCTGGCTGACACCCTGGTCCTTCATGGCGTGGGCCACGGCCAGCCCGAGCAGCCCGCCGACCGTGATGCCGAGCACCGCGCCGAACAGTGAGATCACCACGGACTCCGTCATGATCATGCGGACCGTCTGGCCCCGGCTGAGGCCGATGGCCCGCAGCGCGCCCATCTCCTTCGTCCGCTCCAGGATCGACAGGGCCAGGGTGTTGATGATGCCCAGCACCGCGATCAGCATGGCCACCCCCAGCAGGGCCTGGACCACCGTGAGCATCATCGCGAACCCCTGGCTGAACTGCCCGATGACATCGGACTTGGTCTGCACCGACACCTCGGGGCTGTCCTTGAGGAGCCCCTCGATCTTCGGCTGCACCGCGGCCGTCTCGGCGCCGTCCTCCAGCTGGAAGAAGGCCTGCGAAGGCAGCTTGTTGCGGAATCCGGTCTGCGCGTCGGCCCACGGGACGACCACGCTGTTGGCCAGGTTCGAGTCCTTGAAGGTTCCTGCCAGCACGTAGGTGTGCGGCTCGCCGCGCTGGAGCTGGACGACGACCTTGTCACCGGTCTTGAGGTCGTGGCTCTTCGCGGTGGCGGTGTTCATCACGACCTCGCCGTCGCCCGGCGAGTCGATGTTCCCCTTGTCGCCCTTCAGACCCAGGACTTCCCGCGCCTTGCCCCAGTCCTGCCAGGAGGCGACGCCCGCGGCCTCCTTGCCGACCTTGCCCGAGTCGAGCATCGCGGCGGCGACGTTCTTGACGCCGCTCACCTGGCCGACGGCGGTCAGCGCGGCCGGGTCGATGGTCGCGGAGGCCGCCGAACCACCCTCGCCCATGGCCACGAGCTGGGCCTTGAGGTCCCGGGAGAGCTCGTCGGTGACACTGTTCTCCGACGAGACGGCCACCGTGCTGATCGCGGTGACCAACGCGACGCCGATCATCATCGCCGAGGCGGTCACCGCGGTACGCCGCGGATTGCGCGCCGAGTTGCGCCGGCCCAGCTGCCCCGGCAGCGACCGGGCGAACAGGGCGCCCAGCGCCCAGACCGTGGGGCGGCTGACCAGCGGGGTGAGGAGCGCGACCCCGACGAAGGTGAAGAGCACACCGGTCAGGATCAGAGCGATGCCGCTGGATCCGAAGAGGCCCAGCGCCAGCATGATGATGCCGAGACCGAACAGGATCCCACCGGTCCAGGTCTGCTTGCGGTGCTTGCCCTCCGGGTTGACGGCCGCGCGGATGACCGAGATCGGGGCGACCTTCGCCGCCTTCAGCGCCGGGAAGAGCGCGGAGAACATGGTCACCAGGATGCCGACCGCGAAGGCGGTGATCACGGCGCTCGCCGGCACGCCCAGCGGCGCCACCTTGAGACCGTCCGTGGTGCCGGCCAGCATCTTCGCGCCGAGCGCGCCAATCCCGACACCGGCCGCCAGCCCGATCGCCGAGGCGACGAGCCCGACCACGAAGGACTCCAGGAGCACCGAACCGATCACCTGCCGGGGGCTGGCCCCCAGCGCCCGCAGCAGGGCGAGTTCCCGCATGCGCTGCGCGATGATGATCGAGAAGGTGTTGACGATGAGGAAGATGCCGACGAGCACCGCGACCGCGGCGAATCCCAGCAGCAGCTGGCTCATCAGATCGAGGACGCCGCGCGACTTGTCGGACGCCTTCTTGGAGAGTTCCTCCCCGGTCGCGACCCGGAAGGTGTCGCCCAGCTCCTTGCCGATCGCGGCCTTCACCGCGGCGACCGACGCACCCGAGGCCGTGTCGACGGTGATGCCGGTGAAGCCTCCCGGCGTACCCGTCATCAGCTTCTGGGCCACCGGCTCGGTGAAGGCCACCGTCTGTTCGCCGCCGATGGCGTCCCGGTCGCCCGAGTAGCCGAAGACGCCGGCCACGGTGAAGGTCTTCTGCGGCTCGGTGGTCAGCACCTGGATCCGGTCGCCGACCTTGAAGCCGGCCTTCTCGGCCAGTCCGGCGTTGATCGCCACTTCCGCGTCCGTACGCGGCTCGTGGCCGGACCGCAGGGCGATCAGATCGCTCTCCCCGCGCCAGCTCTCGCCGTAGCGCGGACCGCCGGTGCTCGGCACCAGCTTGCCGTCCTTGCCCAGGACACGGGCGCCCTCGGCCTGGACGACCCCGCGGGCGCGCTCCACACCAGAGACCTTGGAGACCCGCTCGACGGCAGCCGCGTCGGTCACGGGGATGACCTCGGAGTCGCCGACGTCCGCGTCCACCTTCGGCTTGAGCGAGGCCTGGAGGTCGGTGTCGTCATAGGCTCCGGCGAACTGCGCGTCGATGGACCGGCCGAGCGTGTCCCGGATGACCATGGACCCGGACACGAACATCACGGCCAGCACGACGGCCAGACCCGAGAGGATCAGCCGCAGCTTGCGCGAGAGCAGGCTCTTCAGCGTTGCCTTCAGCATCACGCCACCCGCTCGCGGACATCGAGCTTCCGCATCGCGTCCAGCACGGAGTCCGCCGTCGGATCCCTGAGCTCGTTGACGATCCGGCCGTCGGCGAGGAACACCACCCGGTCCGCGTACGCCGCGGCGCTCGGGTCGTGCGTGACCATGACGATCGTCTGGCCCAGCGAACGGACCGAGTCCCGCAGGAACTTGAGCACATCCGTACCCGACGTGGAGTCCAGGTTCCCGGTGGGCTCGTCCGCGAAGATGACGTCCGGCTGGGACACGAGAGCGCGTGCGCACGCCACACGCTGCTGCTGACCGCCGGACAGCTCGGTCGGCCGGTGGTTCAGCCGCTGGGCCAGACCCACGGTGTCGATGACCCGGTCGAACCAGTCCTTGGAGGGCTTGCGGCCGGCGATCGCCAGCGGCAGCAGGATGTTCTCCTCCGCCGTCAGCGTGGGCAGCAGGTTGAACTGCTGGAAGATGAAGCCGATCTGGCTCCGGCGGAGCTGGGTGAGGTTCTTCTCGGACATGCCGCTCACCTGCTGGTCACCGACGAAGATCTCGCCCGATGTGACCACGTCCAGGCCTGCCAGACAGTGCATCAGCGTGGACTTGCCCGAGCCCGAGGGACCCATGATGGCGGTGAACTCGCCCCGGGCGATCTCCATGTCCACCCCGCGGAGAGCGGCTACCTGCGCCTCCCCCTCGCCGTACAACTTCTCCACTTTCACGGCTCGAGCGGCTACTTGCCGCTCCGTCGTCATCGTCGCGCTCACGCGGTTCACTCTCCCCAACGGGCTGTGTCACGGGCTGTCGAGATCCGGAGCACTGTGCACCATGCCCGGCGATCGCTCGAAGCCTAGGAGCGGGCCGTACCCCGCCACATCTACCGTTCGGCAGAGAGCATCCGGGGTACGCCGCCCCGCGCGCCCGCGCTTCGAACTCTTGGAACCAGGCATGCGCCGAAAGGGCGAGCTCACCTACCGTCCCGACGACGGGCCGACAACCCCGCCCACAGCCCGGAGGACGGACATGGCAGGCACGCGGACACTCTCCAAGTACTGGATGCTCACCAACGACTTCACGCAGGACCCCTATCCGATCCTGGAGTACGTGCGGCGCGAGAGCCCCGTCCGCGAGCTGTCCATGCCGGGCGGGGACCGTGTCTGGGTGGTGACCCGGTACGACGACGCGAAGGACGCGCTCGCCGACCCCCGGCTGAGCCGCGACATCCATGTGCACTACGAGCTGATGTCGAAGCGGACGGGACGGCCGATGACCCCTCCGCCGGAGGAGGCGAACCACCTCGCCAATCTGGAGCCGCCGCGCCACACACCGCTGCGCCGGGCGATCAGCTTCGCCTTCACCCCGCGCAGGGCCGAAGCGCTGCGGCCGCGCGTCGAGGAGATCGCCGACGAGCTGCTGGACCGGCTGGCGGCAGCCCCCCGCCCCGATCTGATCACCGGTTACGCCGACCCGCTGCCCGTCATCACGATCGCCGAGCTGATGGGCGTACCCGCCGATGCCTGGCCCGACTTCCTGCGCTGGTCGGCCGCCCTGCGCACGTACTCCCCCACGGACGGCTCCGGGGTCCTGGACCGCAGCATCCAGGAGCTTTCCACGTACATGTCCGAGCTCATCGAGCGCAAGGGCCGGGAGCCGGGCGACGACCTGCTCTCCGCGCTCATCCACGCCGACCCGGAACGCCGGCTGACCGGCACCGAGATCCTGTCCACCGGCTTCGCGCTGATGACCGGCGGCAACGACACCACCGCCAGCCTGCTCGGCGGGGTCATGGCCGCCCTTCTCACCCATCCGGCGGAGCGGTCCCAGCTGCTGGCGGAGCCCGGCCGCTGGGGCAAGTCGATGGACGAACTCATCCGGTACGTGGGCCCCATCAGCAACGCCCTCCAGCGGGTCACCACCGAGCCGGTCGAGATCGGCGGGGTGACCATCCCCGCCGGTGAGGTCGTCGTCATCAGCGTGATGTCGACCAACCGCGACACGGATCAGTTCCCCGACCACCCGGACCGGCTGGACCTCGACCGGCACAAGCCGGCCCACCTCAGCTTCGGCTTCGGCATCCACTACTGCTCGGGCGCCCATCTGGCGAAGGTCATCACCGAGATCGGCTCCCGGCGGCTCTTCGAACGCTTCCCCGCCGTCTCGCTGGCCGTCGCGCCCTCCGAACTGCGTTACGAACAGAACGTGGTCGTACGCCCGTTGAAGGAGCTTCCGGTCAGGCTGCGGTGAACCGTGGAGTCCCGCGCCCGCCCCGGTCACCGGACGGATCTGCGCATCGCCGTGTAAAGCGCCCGGAGCGTGAGGATGGCGCTCACCACGAGGGCGTGATAGCCGAGCAGCGGGAACAGCTCCAACTGCTGGGTGACGCGTGGTCCCTTGCCGGTTCCGAACACGACCAGCATGACGCCCATCACCCCGGTACAGGCGGCGAGCAGGCCGATCACCACCTGGTGGACGAGGCCGGCGACGAAGCGCTGTTCCCGCTCGTCGGCCAGGACGCGCACGCGCACCGCGAGCCGCCCCTCCTCCAGCGAGGCGCTGATGCGCTCGGCCCGCCGCGGCAGCCTCCGCAGCATGGGCAGGATCGCCATCGCCTCCTGGGCCGCTTCCCGGGCCAGCGACGGCAGGTCGAAGCCCGAGAAGCCCGTCTTCCCGCCCGCCGTCTTCCGCCGGGAGCCGAAATGCAGCCGGTCGGTGAGCAGATCGGCGGCGAACGCCCGTGATTCATCGAGGATGTTGAAGCCCGGCGCCAGCCGCCCCAGGGTGCCCTCGATCGTGGCGATCGCCCGGAAGACCGCGGCGACCTCCGGGGGCACCGCCAGGTCGAAGCGGGTCAGCATGCGGAACAGGGCGGTGAACATCTCGGCGTCGGGCTGACCGCCGGCCCCGAGGTACTGGGCCATGAACCTGCCCAACGCCCGCTCCAGGAGCAGCGAGTCGGGCATGATGCCGTCGCGCGAAGTGGCCCTGGTCCCCAGCAGGTCGATCAGCGCGTCGTGCAGGGCGGCGGGATCGCCCCGGTCGATGGCGACCAGCACTTCCTGGATGGCGAGCCGCGCCGACGGGTCGATCCTGCCCACCGAACCGAAGTCGAGCAGCCCGAGCCGCCCGTCGTCGAGCAGCAGCATGTTGCCCGGGTGGGGATCGGCGTGGAAGACGCCGTACCGGAGGATCTGGTCCAGCACGGCGCCCAGCGCGGTACGGGCCAGGGCGTGCCGGTCCCACCCCCTCTCGTCGGCCACCTTCCCCGCGCGGTCGAGCGTGACGCCCTCCAGCCACTCCTGCACCAGGAGGCGGGACGAGGTGAACTCGTAGTGGACCCGGGGGATGCGCACCGTCGCGTCCGGCGCGTACCCGTCGCAGGCCTCCGCCACCGCCGAGGAGTTGCGCGCCTCGATCCGGAAGTCCAGCTCCTCGCGCACGGACACGGAGAAGCCGTCGCCCAGGTCCCGCAGCCCGAGGGCGTGCACCGACCTGGCCCGGTCCTGGAGGCTGCGCGTGATGGCGAGCACGATGTCGAGGTCGCGCTCGATGCTCTCGCGTATCCCCGGCCGCTGGACCTTGACGACGACGCTGGGCCCGCCGCGCAGCCGGGCCCGGTGCACCTGCGCGATGGAGGCGGCGGCGAGCGGCACGTGCTCGATCCAGTCGAAGACCTCATCGACCGGCTTGCCGAGCTCCTTGTGGAGCACCGCCGCCACCTCGGGCCACGGTGCCGGGGGGACGTTCGACTGGAGCCGGCTCAGCTCGTCGATGAAGTGCGGGGGCAGCAGATCGCTCCGGGTGGACAGGACCTGGCCCAGCTTGATCAGCGCGCCCCCGCAGTCCTCCAGCGCGAGCCGCAGCGCCCTGGCCGACTGCCGGCCGGCCTCGTTCGCCTCGAAAGCGCGGTCCATGCTGCTCCGGCCGCGCAGATAGCGCCCCAGTCCGTGGCGCATGAAAATGCGGCTGATCTGGATGTAGCGGCGCGTTCGGCGGAGCCTGTGCCCCAGCGTCCGCACGATCTGGAGAGGCCGCGCCCAACTGCCGTACGGGACGAAGACCTCGACCACCACGAGGGTGGCCATCGCACCCAGCAGCGACAGCGCCACCTGAACCGTCGAGAGCGCTCTGAGGCTCTCCTCGTCCCGCACCACCTGGTCGAAGAGGATGAAGACGGCCAGGCCGACCAGTCCGGACGTCATGGCTCTCATGGGGCCGACCCGGATGCCCAGCAGCCGGCGCGAGGCCGTGGAGACGGCGAAGACGATCACACCGAGGGAGACCGCCGCGGCCAGAACGATGAACACAGCAAAGGGGACGTCGCCGACGCTGTCGGCGGCCAGAGCCTGCATGGAGCGGTTCCTTCGGTCAGCTAGGAGCTGCGCGGTAGGCGTCGAGGTTGCGGTGCGGCGGCCGGGAGCCACCGTGGGGGGCACGGCAGCCCGGGTACCGCCGTGGGGGTCACGGCGGCCGGGGCGCCGCCGTGGGGGGACAGCGCCCGGGGTGCCGCCGTGGGGCACGCGCGAGTCGCGGACCTACGCCGTTCTCGCCGCCATGAACGCGCAGAGCGCGAGGAGGGCCTGGTGCGCCGGGTGCGGAGCAAGACCCTGGATCGCGGCCCGCGCCCGGGCCAGCCGCAGGTGCATCATGTCCTCGGTGGTGGCGAGGGCCGGCGAGGTCCGGAAGAGCTCCAGGGCTCGTTGGCGTACCGCTGTGTCGGTCAACGGCCCGGCGAGCAGGATCTCCCGCAGTTCGGCGCCGTCGGTGCTCTCGTCGGCGCGGGCGAGGAGGACCGGGAGACTGGCCACTCCGGCGGCCAGGTCCTTCCCCCGTTCCTTGCCGGTCCAGTCGACCGGCGCGGTGAGGTCGAGCAGGTCGTCGGCTATCTGGAAGGCGAGGCCGAGCTGTCTCCCGTACTCGTCGAGCGCCTGGATCGAAGCGGTGGGGGCGCCCGCCTGATGGGCGCCGATGGACAGGGCCAGGGAGAACAGCGCGGCCGTCTTCCCGCTGAGCACCTGGAAGTAGTGCTCGACGGGATCCTCCCCCGGAGCCGGCCCCGTGAGCTCCCGGAGCTGCCCGGTGACCAGCCGCCCGGCCGCCTCCGCATTGAGCCGAATCGTTTCGGCCCCGAGCGCCGCCGAGAGCTGCGCGGCGCGGGCCAGCAGCCAGTCCCCGCCGAAGACGGCGGACCGCTCCCCCCAGCGGGCGTTGGCGCTGGGCACCCCGTGCCGGGTGGTGGCGGCATCCATCACATCGTCGTGGTAGAGCGAGGAGACATGGACCAGCTCGGCGATGACGGCGGCCTCGGTCACCCCCGCACTCCACGGCTCCCCGAACTCCGCCCCCAGCAGAACCAGAAGCGGCCGCAGCCGCTTGCCCCCGAACGCGGCCAGATGCCCGGTGAGCTCCGCGATCCGGGGGTCCGCGGCGGTGGCCGCGGTGTCCTGGAGCCCCTTCTCCGCCGCTTCGAGCCCGTCGGCCAGCCGCGCCGTCAGCTCACCGTCCTCGATCTCCAGCTGAGCGAGCAGTGTTCCTGTGGCCCGGTCCGTCGTGGGCGCAGCCAATGCGCTCCGGTGCGATCGCATCAGAAATTCCCCCACAGCATTGTGTGCGCCGGCAGCTCGGAAGCGAGAAGTCGCCCGTCACTGCACAGCCCCCCGGCCAGCGAAACCATAGGACAGGCCGACTGCCGGGAGGGAGGAGTTGGCACCTTCCTGCCATCGCGGCAGAAGACCTTCAGCCGCCCGACACCTTCAGTCCCCCGGGACCGCCCGTCCGGGACCGGCCCAGGAAACCAGAAGGACCGGCTCAGACGGGGTCTGAGCCGGTCCTTCACTGAGCCGCCACCGTCACGGCGTTCGCGCTGGACCTCCCGGGGCCGGGGCGGCATCGCCGCACGGGTCCGGGCAACGGTCCAAAGGAGTGCGCCAGGTGGTCGGAGAGGCACCGGCCCTGACGGCGATTTCGCCCTCTGTCAGGCCGAGTTCACGACTTATGACGACCACTCGTACCTCCGAGACAGCATCGTCATCAAGCCGTCGCCGGACCCCCACAGACGCGAGAGATCCACATGATATACATGCCGAATCATGTGTACCGCGAGTAGAGGAACGGTCAGATGACCCCGGTCGGAGACAAGGGGCGCGACGCTTCCGGCGGCGCGTCGTACGACCCGAAGGGGCGGGGTTTCTACGGTGCTGTGACCGTCAGCGAGCGAGGTCAGATCGTGATTCCGGCGAAGGCCCGGCGTGATCTGGACATCAACGCGGGCGACAAGCTCCTGGTTCTCGGTGACCCGCAGCACGGCATCGCTCTGATGAAGATCGAATCGCTGATGCAAAGCGGCTTCCCCCCTCTCGGCGGTCATCTCCAGCAGGGTCAGGGGCAGTCACAGGAGGCTGACGACAAGGAATGAACGAGACATGAACACTGTCATCCGCTGCCAGGACCTCTCGAAGAGGTACGGGGATCTGCTCGCCGTCGACGGCGTCTCCTTCGAGGTCCAGCAGGGCGAGATATTCGGCATGATCGGCCCCAACGGGGCCGGAAAAAGCACCCTCATGGAGTGCGTCGAAGGACTGCGCACCCGTGACAGCGGCACCGTCGAGGTGCTGGGCATGGACCCGGCGAAGGACGCGGCGGAGATACACGAGCGCGTGGGTCTGCAGCTCCAGACCTCCGCGCTGCCGCCCCGCATCAAGGTCGGGGAAGCGCTGCAGCTCTTCTCCTCCTTCTACCGCAACCCCGGCGACTGGCGGAAGACACTTCGGGACCTGGGCCTGGACGAGAAGGTCAACTCCTACGTCGACAAGCTGTCCGGGGGCCAGCGGCAGCGCGTGTTCATCGCGCTGGCCCTGGTCAACAACCCCGAGCTGATCTTCGTCGACGAGATCACCACGGCGCTCGACCCGCAGTCCCGGCACGCGGTGTGGGACGTGATCCGCGACATCCGCGACAACGGCACCACGGTGTTCCTCACCACCCACTTCATGGAAGAGGCCGAGCGCCTCTGCGACCGGGTGGCGATCGTCGACCACGGCAGGCTCATCGCGCTGGACACCGTGACGAACCTGATCAACTCCCTCGACGGCGAGACCAAGCTGACGTTCACGGTGAACGGCCGCCCGCCGATCAGAGAGCTCCAGCAACTGCCCTCGCTCATCCACGTGGAGCGCAGCGAGGGACGTGTCGTGGCCCGCGGCAAGGGCCGGACCTTCGCCCAGGAGGTCATGGGGATGCTGGCGGACCTCCAGCTCGTGGCGGAGGACTTCCGCTCCGAACAGCCCAATCTGGAAGACGTGTTCCTGTCTCTGACCGGCCGTCCGATGCGAGAGGGGTCGGGTCAGTGACATCGGCTTTCGGAAACCTGGTCGCCGTCCAGACCAAGCGGACCCTGCGGGAACCCGCGAGCGTCTTCTTCATGCTGGCCTTCGGCCCGCTGTTCGTCATCATCATGGGCGCCATCTTCGGCACCGAAGCACGGCCCGAGTTCGGCGACCGCAGCTTCGTCGAGGCCAACCTCGTCAGCTTCTCCGCGATCGTCCTCGCCATCACGAGCTTCGTGATGATCCCCGTCGACCTGGTGGGGCAGCGGGACAACGGCGCGCTGCGCCGCTTCCGCGCGACGCCGCTGAAGCCGGCCAAATACATCGCGGCCGACGTGACGGTGCGGTTCGCCATCCTGACGGTGAGCCTGGTGCTGATGCTCGTCATCGGCATGACGGCCTTCGGGGCCAAGACCGAGGGCAGCATCGTGGCCGTGCTGCTGGCGTTGCTGCTGGGCATCTCCGCGTTCCTCGCGGTCGGCTACGCACTGGCCGCGGCGCTCCCGTCCTCCGGTGCCGCCCAGGCGGTGGGCAACACCCTGGTGTACCCGCTGATCATGGTCTCCGGTGGCGCGGTGCCGCTGGACAGCCTGCCCGACAACGTACGGAGCGTGGCCCAGATCTCCCCGCTCACCCAGCTCACGGAGTTCCTCCAGGACCTGTGGCAGGGCGGCACCTGGGGCGACAACCTGGTGGCGGTGTCGGTGCTGGGCGGCCTCCTCGTGGTGGCCACCGGGCTCGCCGCGCGGTTCTTCCGCTGGGAGTGACCCCGGCTCCCGGAAACAGGGTGAGGGTGCCCGCCACCAGGACGTTCCTGGTCGCGAGCACCCTCATCCGTGTCAGGTACCTGGCACCCCTATCGAGGGCCGGCAGCGTCACATCGCCATGCCGCCGTCCACACACACGACCTGCCCGGTGATGTACGAGCTCTCGTCCCCGGCCAGGAAGGCGACCAGGCCGGCGACCTCGTCCGGGCGGCCGAAGCGGCGCATGGGCACCGGGTCGAGCCGCTTGGAGTCATCGACCAGGTCCTGCGTCATATCGGTCGCGATCAGACCGGGGGCGACGGCGTTGCAGCGGACGTTCCGCTCCGCCAGCTCCTTGGCGATGCTCTTCGTCAGACCGATCAGCCCCGCCTTCGCCGAGGCGTAGTTGGCCTGGCCGGCGCTGCCGAAGACGCCGGAGACCGACGAGATGTTGATGATGGAGCCGCTGCGCTTCCGGATGAAGCCGAAGTAGCACGCCTTGATGAACAGGAACGCACCCCTGAGGTTGGTGTTCACCACCGCGTCGAAGTCCTCGTCCTTGATCGACGCGGCCAGCCCGTCACGGATGATCCCCGCGTTGTTGACGAGGATGTCGACCGGCCCCAGGTCCGCACTGACGGCCTTGACGCAGCGGGTGACCTGCTCGGCGTCGGAGACGTCGCAGCGGTAGCTCCGTGCCGTGCCGCCGAGGCGTTCGATCTCCCCCTGCGTCTCCTTGGCGCTGGACTCGTCGCTGACGTAGACGATGGCGACCGCCGCCCCGTCCCGGGCCAGGCGCAGCGCCATGGCCCGGCCCAGGCCCCGGGAGCCTCCGGTGACCAGCGCGACCTTGCCGCTGAGGGCGCCGGGGCCGCTCACGAGCGGGCCCCTGCGGCGATCACGGAGACGATGTCGCCGATGTTCCGGGCGTCGGCGAACTTCACCATCGGTATGGTGACGCCGACCTGCTCCAGGGTGTCCGTGATGATCTCGGCCCGGTCGATCGAGTTGGCGCCCAGGTCGCGCAGGCTGTCCTCGCGGGTGATGGCCTTGACGTCCACGTCCTCGATGATCTCCTGGAAGACGCCGGTCAGGGTGGTGAAGATCTCGTCCTCGGTCATGTTCTTCTTTCCTCGTGCGATTTCCTGGTGCGATGGTCCGGCGTGCCCGCCCGCCCGCTCACGGGGAGCGGGCGGGCGGGCACGCCGGTAAAGGGGTCCCGGCGCCGCTCAGGTGCCGTAGCGGCTCATGAGCAGGCTCTTGACCTCGGGTTGGTGGAAGGTCACCTCGTGCATGGCCAGTTCCTCCTCGATGACGCCGGGCAGTTCCGCCCGCAGGCGACGGGTCAGATGCGCCTTGAGCATCACCAGCGAGGTGCGCGGCTTCTCCGCCAGGTTCTCCGCCTGGGCCAGGGCCGTCGGCAGCACGTCCTTGCGCGGCAGCACCGGGAACGGCACGCCCCGCTCGGCGAGTTCGGCACCACGGAAGGTGCGTCCCGTCAGCAGCAGCTCGCCGCCCAGGGCCGTGCCGAGCTTCTCCGGGAACACCCGGGTCGAGCCGAAGCCCGGCGTGAAGCCGTACTTCATGAAGTTGGCGGTGTAGACGCTCTCCCGGGAGAGGACCACGAGGTCCGCGAAGAGGCCCATCGACAGCCCGCCGCCGATGGCGTGGCCCTGCATCGCCGAGATGACGGGGACCGGGCAGTCCAACGGCAGCGAGTACACGTTGGGACGGTCCTCGACCTGGAAGGTCGCCCCGCCCGCCTGGATGTTCAACAGGGCGTCCCGCGTGCCGCCGGAGCAGAAGAACGAGCCGTAGCCGGTCAGGACGGCCGTCTTGTACCGCTCGTCGGCGGCGACCTCCTGGAAGACCTCGCCCAGCCCCACCTGGAGGGCGTCGGTGAACGTGTTCTTGTGCTCGCGGTCCTCCATGGTGACCAGCGCGACCCCCGGCCGGGGTTCCGACAACGTGACGGCGTCGCTCACACCCACTGGTACTCCCGGTGGTAGTCGTCCACACGGCTCAGCACCAGGCGGTTGGTGCCGGAGATGTTGTCCAGCACCTCGGGGATGACGTCCAGCCGCAGCTCGACGTCGCGGGTGCCGAACTCGATGACCTCGCTCTCCTTCATCAGCTGGAGGTACTGGTCGATGGTCAGCCCGTGGCGGCCCCGCAGGATGCTCTCGACGTCGATCGCCTCCACCCGGCGCCGGCTCTCCGCGGTGACGACACCGCTGTAGAACTCCGAGCAGCAGCCCGAGCCGTAGGAGAAGACCCCCAGACGCCTGGGTGCGGAGAGGTCCGCGTGGGCGATGGTGGAGAGGATGCTGAGGAAGACGGTGCCGCCGAAGATGTTCCCCACCCGCTGGCAGTAGGTGAGGCCCGGCACGACCCGCTGCTGGAAGTCGGCCGCGATGGCCGGGCCCTTGGCCTTGCACACCCGGCGCATCATGGTGCGGTGCGCGCCCTTGATCATGCCGCCGAACGGGGTGTGGAAGGCGAGGTAGTCGAAGGTGGTGGCGTAGTCGACGTCTTCCACCTTCCGCTCGTAGTCCCGGTACGCCGCCTCGCAGCAGTCGAGGTAGGACATCAGCGACAGGTCGGCGCTGCCCGCCTCGCTGTCCGGTACGGGGCGGCAGGTGTCCATCACCTCGTAGCCGTGGGAGCCGTTGGCTCCGATGTCGACGCTGAAGATGTGCGGGGTGTCGCTGACCAGCATCGCCATGGCGCCCGCGCCGCCGGTGGGCTCCGCGAACAGCCAGTCCTCCTCCAGTCCCGCCCCGCCCTCGGTCGCCTTGAAGCGCGCGATGTCGGTGGTGACCACCAGTACCTTGGCGCCCGGCGAGACCTGGGCGAGCACGAAGTTCACCGCGTTCTGGAAGCCGGCGGTCCCCGAGAAGCAGGCGTTCTTGACCTCGAACAGCCGGCAGCTACGGCTCAGCCCCAGGTAGTCGTGCACATAGGTGCTGAGGGACTTGCCGAAGTCGATACCGGACTCGGTGCAGGTGATCAGCATCTCGATGCTGTCGCGCTCCGCCTCGCTGAGCGCGTCGACGATCGGCTTGGCGGCGTTGACCGCGAAGGAGACCGGGTCCTCGAAAGGCATCGCCACCGACTTCTCCAGCATGAGCAGGTTGCCGAACCGCTCGTTGTCCAGTCCCCGGTAACGGGCGAGGGTTCCGACGTCCAGATATGCCGATCCGCCGTAGAAGTTGACGGCCTCGATGCCCGCCGCACGCCGTTCCATTCCGCTTCTCCTTGTGTTGACACCACTCACGACGGGTCCACCGCACCCATCAGTTCCTCACGGATCAGACCGAGCAGCCTGCGCTGCGACTGGTGCGCATCGATGAACTGGTGGTCACCGGCCATGGTGTGCAGAACGAAGGGGCCGGTGGTCAGCCGCTCCCACAGCTTCGACTCCTCCGATGCCACCCAGTCGTCCACCCCGTGGAAGGCGGTGATGGGGGTGGCGAAGACCTCCTGCGGGGTGTGCTCGTAGCGGTCGATCAGCGTGCACGCCGCGAGGAGCTGCGGCAGCGTCGCCCTGGTCTCCATCTCTCCGTAGCCCCAGGCGGTCTCGTAGGCCCGGACCACGGCGTCCAGGCTCTCCTGGTCCTGCCGGATCTCCTCGTAGCCGGGGATCCGGGTCATGCCGTGCTTGGCCAGCTGGTCCAGGACGTCCTGGATGCTGGGGTTCTTGGTGACGGGGGCCGCGAAGCCCGAGACGAACGCCTTCACGAGCTTCGCGCGGGGGTTGAGACCCAGCCGGTAGGCGAGCCGGAAGGAGAACAGCGCGCCCCAGCTGTGGCCGAAGGTGGCGCAGGGGATGTCCAGCAGGTCCGGGTCCACGACCCGCTCCATGGTCTTCATGAAGTCCTCGATGTCGGCCGGTGACCGCTCGTCGAGGCGGTGGGTGTCCATCCCGGGCAACATCACCGCGCACACGTCGATCTCGGGGCCGAGCCGCTCCTGCCAGGAGTCGAACAGGTCGGCGTTGCGGTAGCCGTTGGGGAAGCAGAACAGCCTGACCTTCGCCTCCGGCCTGGGCCGGTGCTTGTACACCCAGTGGCCGGGCGTGAGATCGGTGTCGTACGGCTTGGTCTGGGCCTCGCGCAGCTTGCCGGCACCGCCGACCATCAGGTCCATCACGTTGTCGGCGAGGCCGCCGAGGGTCCCGCTGGACACCATGTCGGCGAAGGAGATGTCCACCGACAGCAGCGTGCCGGTCTTGTTGAAGAACCGCAGTCCGGTCATGGAGTCCAGGCCGAACGACTCCATGGAGTCCTCGGGCTTCACCTCCTCCGGCTCCATCTCCAGGATGTGGGCGAGCAGGCGGCTGAGGTACTCGACCACCATCTCCCGCTTGCGTTCGACACCGGCCTGGTGGTAGCGCTGGTAGAAGTCCCGGTCCACGCCGTCCCGTTCGAGGGCGGCGGCGTCCATCATGGCCTTGAACGCGCCGATCCGCTCCTCGTCGAACTCCTTGAGCCGGATGCTCCCGATCGAGACCACCGGTTCCCCGGCGCCGTCGACCAGCCGGATCGCGCCGGCGGCCTCGCCCTTCTCCCGGTCGAAGTCGGGCACGGACACGGACGCGAAGAGCGCGCTCCCGTCCGCGCCGCGGGGGCGCAGCACCACGTCGTCCAGGGACGCGACCATGTACTTCTGTCCGGCCGCGGACCGCTCCAGCACCGCGTAGTTGCAGCTCTGCGCGCAACTGTCGAGGACGCCGGGGTGGAAGCCCAGCGCGTAGCGGTCGACCGGCGAGCCGTCCGCGGGTCCGGCGAAGCCCACCAGGATCTCGGTGTCACCGGTCCACCAGGCCTCGTCCACGAAGCGCACGGCGGGACCGAAGAAGAAGCCCCGGTCGCCTTCCAGCGGCCGGTAGAACTCCTCGCGGTCCACGTGCCGCGTTCCGGCCCGCCGCAGGGCGGGCACGTCGAGCGGCCCGTCGGCGGCGGCGGCGGTGTGCGCGGCGACGGTGCCGTGCACATGCCGGGTCCAGCGAGCGGCGGCCGATTCGCGACTGTGGAAGGCGAAGGCATAGGAGCCGTCGCCCTGCGGGTCCAGGACCAGGAGGAGCTCCTTGATCTCCTCCGCCGCCACGACGACCGGCGCGTCGAACCTCATCTGGCGTACGTGGCAGGCCCCGTCGCCGTGCTGCTCGGCCATCACGGCACACAGCATCTCCAGGTAGTACCCCACGTGCACGACACCGGAGTTGTCCGCGAGCTCGGGAAAGTTGCGGTGCCCGAACGTGTACAGGTACTGCCTGGACGGGATCGGCAGGTCCAGCGGGAGCGCATGGAGACCGTCGCGGCTGAGGCCGCCGGCGAGCCGGGCTGTGAGGCCCTCGGCGGCCTGGCCGGCGTCGGTGCGGGCCAGCCAGTGGCGGGTGGGTTCGAAGGGGTGGTTCGGCAGCATCACCTTGCGCCGGCCCTGCCCGTCGTAGTGGTCGCGCCAGGTCAGGGACGAGCCGAGGCAGGAGAGCTGGGCGAGCACCCGCAGCAGGGACTCCAGCGGCTCGGCGTCCTCGGCCGGGCGCAGCACCACCACGTCCTCGCGCTCCAGGACGCCGGCGGCGGGTCCGGCGCCCAGTTCGACGAAGAAGCGGTAGCCCTGCTCGTACAGCTCCTCCAGACCCTCCTCGTAACGGACGGGCGCGGTCAGGGTGTGGTCGAGGAACTCGGCGCGCAGCTCGTCCGGGTTGTGGCTGGTGCGCAGGGTCTGGGCGGACTGGTACCGGCTGGCCGGCTGCCGGTACTCCTCGTCCCGGACGGCACGCCGCCAGGTCTCGGCGCCGGCCCGGTAGGCGTCGGAGGGCCAGTCGCCGTCGGGTTCCCCGGTGACGGCGGCGCCCGCGGCGGTCAGCGCCTCGGACACCATCTGCAGGGCGTCCGGCTCGCCGGAGACGATCCGCTCGTCCGGCCCGTACACGGCGGAGAGGTGGACGTGGCCCTGCCAGTCGCGCAGTACGCCGTCGAATGCCTCGGCCCCGAGCACCACCCGGGCGTGGTGGACGGTTTCACCGGCGCACCGGGCGGCTTCGAGTGCCGTGTGGTGGCGGACGGCGGCCTCCAGACCGAGCACCCCGGAGACGACGGCCGCGACGAGGGAGCCGGTCCGCTCCCCGAAGGTGATCTCGGGCCGCACACCGTAGGAGGCGAGCAGCCGGCTCAGTGCGTACTCGGAGGCGAAGAGCCACGCGCGCGTCGCCCGGGAGTCGGCGGGCGTGGTGTCCTCGGCGGTGAACGCTTCGCCCTGCGGCCCGAGTTCACCCTCGAACAGGGTCAGGCACTCCGTCAGCGCGGCACGGAAGACGGGGAAACGCGCGGCCAGGGAGCGGGCCGCGGCGAGGGTGCGGGCGGTGTCGCCGGAGACTCCGGCGAACAGGAACGCCAGCTTGGGCTGGATCTTCTCGTCGGTCAGCGCGGCGAACGCACGGCCCCCGGCGTGCGTGGTGAACAGGGTCCGCTTGGCGTTCCAGCGGTCCCGTCCGTGGCTGCTGCCGAGGATCTCCGTGGTGTCCGAATAGAGCGTCTTCTTCTCGTCGTACGCCGCCAGCACCTCGCGGAACGTCTCCCGGACGGCTTCGGCGCCGTCACCGAGGAAGACCGCCCGGTGGGTGAAGGCCGCGCGGCAGGCGTTGGCGGTGTAGCAGACGTCCTCGAAGGGGACCTCGGGCCGGGCGGCGAGGTGGGCGTCGAAGTCGCGGATCTGCTGGATCAGGCGCTCTTCGTCGGCTGCGCTGAGGGTGAGAAGCGACGCGGCCGGCCGCCCGGCCCCGGCGGCGGGCGCCTCGGGGCGGGTGCGCGGGGCCTCCTCGACGATCAGGTGCGCGTTGGTGCCGCTGAACCCGAAGGAGCTGACGGCCGCGTAGCGGGGCCGGTCCGCGGTGGCGGGCCACGGCTTGGGTTCCTTCGGGAAGTCGAAGGAGTCGCTCAGCGGCTCGATGCGCGGGTTGAGGGTGCCGAGTCCGGCGATCGGCGGGATCTGCTCGTGGTGCAGGCAGAGCACGGCCTTGATCAGGCTGGCGATGCCCGCTCCGGCTTCCAGATGGCCGATGTTCGCCTTCACCGCGCCGAGCGTCAGCTTGCGGGAGGAGCCGCCGTAGACCCGCCGCACCGCGTCGATCTCGATGGGGTCGCCGAGGAGGGTGCCGGTGCCGTGGGTCTCCAGGTAGTCGACGGCGTCGGCGTCGATCCGCGCGTTGTCCAGCGCGCGGGCCAGCACGGCCTGCTGGGCGCGGCCGTTGGGCTTGGTGAGGCCGCTGCTCTCGCCGTCGTTGTTGACTGCGCCGCCGCGGATCACGGCGTAGACGGTGTCGCCGTCGCGCTGCGCGTCGGAGAGCCGCTTGAGGACCACCATGCCGGCGCCCTCACCTCGGCCGTAGCCGTCGGCGGCGGCGTCGAAGGGCTTGGACCGCCCGTCGGGCGCCAGGGCGTTCATCGCGCACAGCGAGGCCATCACCCCGGGCGAGAGCATCATGCTGACGCCCCCGGCGAGCGCCATGTCGCAGTCCCCGCGGCGCAGCGACTCCACCGCGAGCTGCGCGCCCACCAGCGACGAGGAGCAGGCGGTGTCCACGGAGAGCGCGGGCCCGTTCCACCCGAACGCGTACGACACCCGCCCGGAGGCGATGCTGGAGGTGGTGCCGGTGCCGATGTACTCGTTGGCCTCGGTGGAGTCGCGGACGAGCTGGGCGTACTCGGAGTTGCTGGATATCCCGACGAAGACCCCGGTGGAACTGCCGCGCAGCTCCTCGGGGTTCTGCCCGGCGTTTTCCAACGCCTCCCAGCTGATCTCCAGCAACTGGCGCTGCTGGGGATCCATGGAGTTGGCCTCCACGGGGGAGATCCTGAAGAACCGGGCGTCGAAGGACGCGACGTCGCGTTCGAGGAAGTTGCTGCGCCGGAGGTACATCTTGCCGGGCGTGCCGGGCACCGGGTCGTAGTGGTCCTGTACCGGCCACCGGTCCTCCGGGACGTCCCGGACGCCGACGCCGCCCGCACGCACGAACTGCCAGAACTGCTCAGGGGTGTCGCACCCGCCGGGGAACCGGCAGGCCATGCCGACCACCGCGATCGGCTCCCGCGCCGCGCGGCGCGTCGACTCCAGTTGGTGGCGCAGGTTCTGGATCGTCACCACCGACCGCTTCAGCACCTCGGCGGTGCTGCTCTTGACGTGCTCACTCATGACTCAACGGCCCTCGTTCTCACTCAGCTCGATTTCGTTACGCAACAGGGCGACGAGAGCGTCCTCGTCCATGCCGTCGAGGCTGGACGGCAGCACGGCGCCGGGAGCGGCCTCGACCACCTCGGCCGGGACGGCGGCAGCCGTGGGGGGCGCCGCCGCCGGCCTGTCCGGGGCGGTGCGTCCGGGGACCGGCACGGTCGAGGCGATGTCCTCGTCGGACACGCCCATCAGGGCGCCGATCTTGCCGATGTCGCCCTTGACGGTGACGACCTGCGGGTGGTCCAGCCCGGCCGTGACGCGCAGCGCCTCCCAGCCCTCGGGGCCTTCGATGACCACGGTGCCGAGTCGCTTGCGCATCCAGGTGAGGATGGCGTCGCTGGTCTCCATGCCGCCGCTGCGCCAGAACGACCAGTTCACCGACAGCGTCCGGCCGCTGCGTTCGCCCCGTTCGCGCAGTTCCTCGCGGTACTCGGCGAAGGCGTCCAGGTAGCTGTTGGCGTAGCAGTAGTCGCTCTGCCCGAAGTTGCCGAGGACGGCGGCGAGCGAGGAGAACATCACGAAGTGTTCCAGCGGTTCGCCGCGCAGCGCCTCGTCGAGGTTGCGGGTGCCGAACACCTTGGCGCGCAGCACCTCCGCCATCTCCTCGGGCCGCTTGTCCTTGATCGGACCGTCGCGGAGCGCACCGGCGGAGTGGATCACGCCGGTGACCGGGCCGAAGCGGGAGCGGATCTCGCCGACGAGGTTCTCGGCCTGCTTCCGGTCGCCGATGTCGGCCTGGAGGTAGACGGCGCGTGCGCCGTCGCGGCTCCAGGACTCCAGTTCCGCGAGCCGCTCCGGGCCGGCGGGCCTGCGCCCCACCAGGACCACGGTGGCCCGGTGGTCCTGGCACAGGTAGCGGCCGAAGAGGCCCGCCAGTCCGCCGGGGCCGCCGGTGATCAGGTGGACGCCGCCCGTGCCGAACGGCGTGCGGGCTGCCTCCACCTGTGCGGCCGGCACCGGACGGAAGCTCCGCGTCCAGCGGCGCGTCCCGTCGTGCCGCAGCTCGACGTCCGCCTCGGGCCGGTCGAACTCCGCCAGGAGGGCGTCCGCGGCCCCGGCCCGGTCGAGGCCGGTGCGGGTCAGCTCGACCGTCTTGTAGACCAGCGACGGGTTCTCCATGCGCACGGCCCGCATCAGGCCGGCCACCGCCCGGTTCTCCGGTGCGGCGCCCGGCTCCCCCGTGCCGAAGGTGTACAGCAGGGTCACCCGCTGCCCCGGAAGTGCCGCGAGCAGGGCCTGGCTGAGCGCGGTGAGGGCGTAGACGCCCTTGTCGAGCCCGGCCTGGAGGCGGTCGGGGTCGGACTCGGAGCGGTCCGCCGACCAGGCGTGGATCACCCGGTCCACGGTGCGGCCCTCGTCCACCAGTGCGGCGAGCAGTCGCTCGTAGTCGGCGCGGGCCGACGGACCGACCTCGAAGGTGTCGTCGCCGAGCGCCCGGAAGCCCTCGCTCCCGGGACGCACCAGGACCACCCGCTCCGGGCGCCGCGCCGCCGGCAGGCCGGTCAGAGCGGAGCGCAGCTCGTCGCCGGTGTCGAAGAGCAGCACCGTTCCGCCGGTGTCCGTCCCGGGGGCGCCGGCGGCCGGTCCGGTCTCCGTCCAGTCGCGGGTGAACAGCCAGACCGGGGCGTCGGTGTCGTCCGCGGCGGGGGCCGCCGGGGTGGAGGGCTCGGTGGAGCCGGTCCGGGCGTCCAGGTCGAGGAGTCCGAGCAGGTACGCGGACGTCTCCTCGATCGTGGGGTAGTTGAAGAAGAGCTGGAGGTCGAGTTCCCGGTCGAAGAGCTGCTCCATCAGGTTGTGGGCCTGGGTGGAGGTGATGGAGTCCATGCCGAGCTCGAAGAAGCCCCGGTCGGTCTCGGGCAGCTTGTCGCCGGTGAATCCCAGCAGGTCGGCGAGCCGCTGCTGGAGGTATCCGGTCATCAGCTCCGGGCGTTCGCCGGGGAACGCCCCGGCGAGGCGGCGGAGGAACGCGCGGTCCACCCCGTCGGCGTCCGGCCCGTCGGCCCGCGCCACGGTTCCGGGCGCCGCCGGGAGCCGCTCGGTGCCGCCGCCCCGCACCGGCGCCGTGTACATCCAGTACGGGTCCGTCTCGAAGGGGTAGCCGGGCAGCGGGGTGCGGCGCACCGGGCGGCCCGTCCAGCGGGCACCGAAGTCGATGTCCTCGCCCTCGGCCCAGCGGCGGGCCTCGTCCGCGAGGTCGCCGGTCGCCCCGGGCACCCGGCCGCCGGTGACGAACTCCTCCAGCCGCTCGGCGAGGTCCGCGTGGTCGGACACCACGAACGCGACCCGGCTGGGCAGCATCCGGCGCCCGGTCTGGAGAGTGAACGCGGTGTCCGCCAGGTCGGGCAGGGCTCCGGGCCCGGCGTTCCGGAGGAACGCCAGCAGCGCCCCGGCGTAACGGGTGAGGATCTCCGGGGTACGCGCGGAGAGCGGGATCAGCCAGGGGCCCCCGTCACCGCTGCCGCTGCCGGGACGCGGCGTCCCGGTGTACTCCTCCAGCACCAGGTGGACGTTGACGCCGCCGACGCCGAAGGAACTGATACCGGCGCGGCGCGGCTGGCCCGCGGGCGGCTCCCAGGGCTCGTCGGCGAGCTGCACCCGGAACGGGGTGCGGCCGAAGTCGATCTCCGGGTTGAGGCGTTCGGAGTTCAGGCGGCTGGGGAAGAGCCGGCCGCGCCGCATCTGGAGGATGACCTTGGTCATCTGGGAGATTCCGGCGGCGGCCTCCAGGTGGCCGACGTTGGACTTCACCGAGCCGATGGCGCAGTGCCGTCCGTCGGCGGGGTAGCCGTCGAACGCGGTGGTCAGCGCCTCGATCTCGATCGTGTCGCCCAGGGAGGTGCCGGTGCCGTGCGCCTCCAGGTAGCTGATGCCGCCGGGCTCGACTCCGGCGCGTTCCAGGGCGGCGCGCACCACTTCGGCCTGCGCCACGGGGTTGGGCACCGTGTAGCCGTTGGTCTTGCCGCCGTGGTTGACGGCGGAGCCCTTGATGACGGCGTGGATGTGGTCCCCGTCGGCCACCGCCCGCTCCAGCGGTTTCAGCAGCACCGCGCCGACGCCCTCACCGGGCACGTAGCCGTTGCCGCCGTCGCCGAAGCTCTTGCAGTGGCCGTCCGGGGACAGGAAGTTGAACATGCCCAGGGTCAGGTACTTGCTGGGGTGCAGGGAGAGGTTGACGCCGCCCGCGATGGCCACCTCGCTGTCCCCGCGCCGCAGCGATTCGCACGCCAGGTGAATGGCGTACAGCGAGGACGAGCAGGCGGTGTCGACGACGAGACTGGGGCCGCGCAGGTTGAGCAGGTAGGAGATGCGGTTGGCCACCGAGTACAGCTGCGCGTCCAGGGGGACGGTCTTGCCCGCCGCCAGATCGGCCGCACCGTACAGACCGTACTCGTTGAAGGTGACGCCCGCGTAGACGGCGACGTTGCCGCGCCGGTCGCCCGCCTCGGGGTCGGCGAGGGCTTCCGGGGTGTATCCGGCGTCCTCCAGACAGTGCCACACCGCCTGGACGAACTGCCGCTCCTGCGGGTCCATATAGGCGGCGGCATTGGGCGAGAGATTGAAGAACGACGGGTCGAAACCGAGGGCGTCGTCGATGAAACCGCCCCAGCGGCAGGCGACTTCGGGATAGTCGCGGTGGTCCCAGCGCTCGGCGGGGATCTCGGTGATGCTGTCCCGTCCTGCCGCGAGGTTGTCGGCGAACCGTTCCAGGGTCGGCGCCTGCGGGTAGCGCCCGCTGAGCCCGATGACGGCGATGTCGCCGACGACGGGAGCGGGGGCGGCGGCGGGCGGGCCGGCCGGCCGCGGTTCCCGCGGGAGCCGGGTGCGGCGCACCGCGGTCAGGTGCCGCGCCAGGGACTCCAGGTCCTTGTAGGTGAACAGCAGCGAGGTGGGCAGCGAGCCGTAGCCCTCCTCCAGGACCTTGTTGAGCTGGCTGACGCGGATCGAGTCGATCCCGTAGTCCTCGAACGGGGTACGGGCCTTCAGCCGGTCCACCGGGATGCTCAGCGCCCCGGAGAACCGGGCCTTGAGGTCGTCGAGGACCTCGGTGTACAGGTCCTCGCCCCGGTCGGCGCTCCGGGCGGCGGGTGCGGACGCGGCGACCGGGGCCGTGGGCACGGCGGCGGGCGGCACGGACACGGGCGCGCCGGGCGGGGGGACCAGCGGACCGTCCGGTTCGACGGGCAGGATCCAGTGGGGCTCGCGTGCGAAGGGGTAGGTGGGCAGCGCCAGCCGCCGCGGGCGGCGGTCCGCCCAGGCGGCGGACCACTCCACCTCGGCGCCCATCACCCACATCCCGGCGACCTCGTCCAGCCGTTGCTCGGCGAGCAGTTGGCGGGTGTACTGCTGGGTGACGTCGTGCCGCAGCAGGGAGTGCAGGCGGCGGTCCTGGTCGCCGGCGGAGCCGGACCACACCCCGGGGACATCGGGGTCGCCGTCCAGGTGGGCGCGGAGCGCGTTCCGCAGTTCCGGCACGGTGCGGGCGCGGACCGCGAGGCGTTCCACCATCGGTTCGCGGCCGGTCTGCAGGGTGAACGCCAGGTCTTCGAGGGAGAGTTCGGGCGTGCCCGGGGCAGCGGCCGGGTCCTGTCCGGCCGCGGGGCCGTCACCGGCCGGCAGTCCGGTCAGCCGGGCGACCGTGGCGGCGACGGACGGCTCCTCGTGCAGCAGTCGCGCGGGCAGGGTGGTGCCGAGCTCCTCCTGGAGCCGCTCGTGGCAGGCCGCCGTGGCGTAGGCGTCGAGACCCTGGTCGGCGTAGGACTCGTGGTCGTCGAGGTCGCCGGGGCGGACCCCGAGGGCGTCCGCGACCACGGCACGCACCCGGTCACGCACCGCGTCCGGGGTGATGGCGCCGTCGCCCGGGGGGCCGCCGGCGCTGCCGTCCGTGGCGGCGGGCGGGCTGGAGTGCCGGTCCAGGTGCGACAGGACACGGCGGACGACGTCGGCCAGCCTCTCCTGGTCGCGCGCCGAGAACAGCAGCAGTTCCTCGCGCTGCGGCCGCTCTCCGCCGCCGGTCCCGGACGGCTCGGGGGGTGCCTCCTCCAGGATGAGGTGGGCGTTGGTGCCGCCCGCGCCGAAGGCGCTGACGCCGGCGCGCCGGGGCACTCCCGCCGGGCTCTCCCACTCGCTCAGCCGCCGCTGCACCGAGAACGGGGTGCTGCCGAAGTCGATCAGCGGGTTGAGCGTGGCGGTGTGCAGGGACGGCACGAGTTGCCGGTGCCGCATCTGGAGGACGACCTTCGTCAGGGCCGCGATGCCGGCCGCCGACTCCAGGTGGCCGATGTTGGACTTCACCGAGCCGATGCCGCAGAACTGCCGGTCCTGGGTGGCGAGCCGGTATGCCTTGGTCAGCCCGGTGATCTCGATGGGGTCGCCGAGCGCGGTGCCGGTGCCGTGCGCCTCCACGTAGGAGATGTCGCGTGGGGAGACGGCCGCAGCCGCCAGGGCCTCGCTGATCACGGCGGCCTGCGCCTGCGGATTGGGCACCGAGTAACCGCTCGTGCGGCCGCCCGAGTTGACGGCCGAACCCTTGATGACCGCGTACACGTGGTCGCCGTCCGCCCGCGCCCGGCTCAGGGACTTGAGCACCACGGCGCCGACGCCTTCGCCCGGAACGTAGCCGTCACCGCCTTCGCCGAAGGCACGGCAGCGGCCGTCCGTCGACAGGAAGCCGCCCTGGGAGAGCTGGACGTACTTCGACGGGTGCGTCATCACGTTGACGCCGCCCGCCAGCGCCACCTCGCACTCACCGCTGCGGATACTGGCGCACGCCTGGTGGACCGCCACCAGGGACGAGGAGCACATGGTGTCGACCGTGACGCTGGGCCCGCGGAAGTCGAAGAAGTACGACACCCGGTTGGCGACGGAGGCGTACGAGGAGTGGCCGTGCAGTACACCGCCGTGCTTGTCCGTGGACAGCAACTGGTACAGGCCGAACATCACCCCGGCGAATACGCCGACCTTGCGGCCGGCGAGCGCGGCGGGGGCGTACCCGGCGTCCTCCACGGCCTCCCAGGACGTCTCCAGGAAGAGGCGCTCCTGCGGATCGAGGTATTCGGCCTCCACCGGCGGAATGCTGAAGAACAGCGGGTCGAAGAGCTCCACCCCGTCGATGAAGCCGCCCCAACGGCTGTACGAGGTACCGGGCTTGCCCTTCTCGGGATCCCAGTAGGGGCGGTGGTCCCAGCGGCGGGCGGGTATCTCGGTGACCGAGTCCCGGCCGTGGCGCAGGTTGTCCCAGAAGGCGTCGAGGCCGTCCGCCTGCGGGTAGCGGCCCGCCAGGCCGATGATCGCGACGTCCTGCTCGCGCTCCGCCGGCACCCGGGGCTCCGGCGGCCGCGGGGCGGCTTCGACGGCGGGGGCCTGCGTGCGGCCACTGCTCCGCAGCAGCGCCCACTTACCGGAGGGCGCGGCGGTGCCCGGAGCACCCGGCGGAGCGGTCGCCGCGGGGGCGGCGGACGCGGCCGGGGTGCCGGGGGCCGGGCGCGGGGTGTCGCCGAGGCCGAGGAGGGCGCGCAGCCGGGGCTGCGCGGTGCGGACCAGGTGGGCGGCCAGCTCGTCGACGCTGTCGTACTCGAAGAACAGGGTCTTGGGCAGCGGGCCCAGGTCGTTCTCCAGCTCCTCGGTCATCCCGATGATCATGATCGACTCGACGCCGTAGCGGCCGAAGGAGTCATGGGTGCGGATCTCGGAGACGGGCAGCTTGGCGAAGCGGCTCACCTGCCGCACCAGATGTTCGCGGGTCCTGGCCAGCAGCACCGGATCGTCGGCGCCCTCCGCAGCGGCGGGCTCCGGCGCGTCCACGGCGGTTCCGGCGGCGGGGGCCGCCGGCGCGGGCCCGTCCGCGGGACCGGACGCCAGGAGGTCCCAGGTGCGCGGCTCGCCCTTGACGACCACCACCTGCGTCGCCTCCCGGGCCAGCGCGTCACGGAACGCGTCCACCCCTTCGGAGACCGTGAGCGGGTGCAGGCCCAGCCGGGCGCGGGCCCGCTCCTCGGCGCCGTCCGCGGCATGCATGGCGCCCCCGTCGCCGGTCTCCGCCCAGAGCGGCCACCCCACGGACACGCTGCGGCCGGTCCGCAGTCCGCGTCCCCGCAGCGACTCGCGCCATCCGGCGTAGTGGTCCTGGTAGGCGTTGGCGAAGGCGTAGTCGGCCTGACCGAGGTTGCCCAGCACCCCGGCCAGCGACGAGAACAGCGCGAAGAACTCCAGGGGTTCCTCGCCCAGCGCCTCGTCCAGCAGCCGGGTGCCGTGCAGCTTGGCCGCCAGTACGGCGGTCGCCTCCTCCCGGGTCTTCCGCAGCAGGAAGGAGTCCCGGATCACGCCGGCCGAGTGGAGGACACCCGTGAGCGGACCGAACCCGGACCGGACCTCCCGCAGCAGCGCGTCCACCCCGGCGGGAGTACCGATGTCGGCCGGCACGTAGCGGACCTGGGCGCCCGCGCCCCTCAGTTCGGCGAGGAACGCACGGCCCCCGTCGTCCAGCGGGCGGCGGCCCGTCAGCACCAGGCCGGTCTGGCCGCACCGGGCCACCTCCCGCGCGAACACCCGCCCGAGGCCCCCGAGTCCACCGGTGACCAGGTACGTTCCACCGCTTCGTACCGAGACCGCCCCCTGCCCGCCCGGGCCGGCCGGGGGCAGCGCGCGCAGCCGCCGCACGGACCGGGTGGCGCCGTCGTAGCGGACCTCCGTCGCCGCGTCGGTCAGGCCGGACTCCGCCAGCAGCGTGGCGGCGGCCTCGTCCGCGCTCCGCGCGGTCAGCGCCACGCTCCGGTAGTGGAAGCCCGGCCGCTCCAGGGCGACGACCCGCGCGAAGGCGCCGACGGCCGCGTACTCCGGCCGTGCGAGCCCACGGTGCGCCTCGTCCTCGACCACCGCGTGCACCACCCGCACATCGCCGCCGGTCCGCCGCCGGAGCAGCGCCTGCGTCGCGTCCTGGAGCAGGAGGTACTCGCGCGCCGCGGCGTCCGCGCTCCCGATGCCGCCGGGCGCGTCGGGGCCGCGCCAGATCAGGACGCGATCGAACGGCGGCCCGTCGCTCAGCGCCGCGATTAGGGCGTCCGCGCCGCGCACGGCGTCCAGGGTGGCGCCGGGGTGCCGCGCGGCCAGCTCGCGGCGGACGGCCTGCTCGGCGTCCTCGGCCATGGTGAGCAGCAGGACGCGGCCGGCGGGCCGCACGCCGCCGCTCCGGGGGCCACCCGGCTCGGGGGACGGCTGCCACTCGGGGGTCCAGTACCGGACGTGCTCGGTCATTTCCTCATTCACCTGTCTTGAGCCGCGTCGGGGAGCGACTTCAGGGCGTAGTCCCGCACGACGACGAGGGCCGTACCGGCCAGGTCGGTCAGGGTGATGTCGAAGCGGTCGACGGTTGTGCCACCGTCCGCACCGCGGTGGCGCAGGTGGGCGACGCACTCGTCGGGCAGCGGGCCCCGGATGTCGACGCTCCCGATGGAGAAGGGGAGCAGCAGTCCGCTGCCGTGACCTGCCATCAGCACGCTGACCGCCTGGAACGCGCCGTTGACCAGGGCCGGGGGCAGTACGTCGGCCTCGTGCCGGTCCGCTGCCGACGGCAGCGCCAGTTGCACCACGGCCTCCCCGTCCCGGAAGAGGACCTCCTCGATGACCTGGAACGCGGGTCCGTTGTACAGACCGGCCTCGGCCATGGTGGCGTACACCGCGGAACCGGACAGCCGGCCGTCGCAGCCCGCGACCACCTCGGCCAGGTCCAGCGCCCCGGCCCGGCCGAAAGGCTCCAAGGACGCGGGGTCCGGGGAGATCCGGGCCTCCATGCAGATCCGTGCCTCCGGCGGTCCCTGGTCCACGCCGATCCGGACCAGTACGGAGTCCTCCTCGGGGTACAGCCGTACGGTCGTCTCCACCGGCTCGTCGGCCACCACGACCGGATGCCGCCACAGCACGTTCCGGACGGAGCGGACCTCCCGCTCCAGGCTGAGCGCGCCCGCGAGCCGGGCCATCTCCAGCGACACCGAGCCGGGCAGCACCCGGCGGCCTTCCACCCGGTGCCCGTCGAGGAATGCCTCCTCGCCGGTGAAGGCGGCGGTGAAGCGCTGCTCGAAGAGAGAAGAGCGGTTCTGGTGCAGCAGGGGGTGGAGGCCCTGCACGGCCGCCGCCGGGGGCACCGGGGCGAGGGGCGCCGCGGTGCCGTGCGGCGGATGCCAGTGCCGCAGCCGCGCGAACGGGTAGACCGGCAGCGGAATCCTGCTGCGGGCGCCGGACGCGGCGAGTCGGTCCCAGTCCAGGTCCTGCCCGGCGGCCCACGCGTCGAGCACCTCGTCGAACCGTCCCGCCCGGTACTGCTCGTACAGGGCGTCCGCGTGCGCGGCGGGGGCGGGTGTGACGCCCCGGCCGCGGTGTCCGACGGGGCGGCCCGCGAGGAAGTCGCCCAGGGCCGTTTCCAGTTCGTCCTGCGAGCGTACGAGCAGGCCGAGCCGCTCCTCGTAGGAGTCCCGCCCCACCCTGAGGGTGTGGGCGACGTCCGCGAGCTCCGCGGGCGTGAGGCGCCGGGCCCGCAACCAGTCCAGCAACTGCGATACGACACCGCGCAGTTGGTCTTCGCGGCGGGCCGACAGCGGGATCACCAGAGGGCCGCCGGGGTCTTCGGGGACGGGCCGGTCGGGCGCCCGGTACTCGCCGATCACCACATGGGCGTTGGTGCCGCCGGCCCCGAAGCTGGAGATCCCCGCGATGCGGGTACGCGACGGATCCACCTCCCAGGGGATGACTTCCTGGGGGACGGTGAAGGGTGTCGCCGCGAAGTCGATCTCCGGGTTGAGGGTGGCCGAGTGGAGCGAGGGGACGATCTCCCGGTTCCGGAGCTGCAGCAGCACCTTGCTGACGCCGGCGATGCCGGCGGCACTCTCGCAGTGCCCGATGTTCGACTTGGCGGAGCCCAGGTGGCAGCGCGCCGCCCCGGCGTCCGGACCGCCGAACGCCTTGGTGAGGGCCGCGACTTCGAGCGGGTCGCCGAGCCGGGTCCCGGTGCCGTGCGCCTCCACGTAGGTGATGTCCCGGGAGTCGACGGCGGCCCGCTCCAGCGCGCGTTCGATCACCGCGGTCTGGGCGTGCGGATTGGGCACGGTGTAGCCGTTGGTCTTGCCGTCGTGGCTGACCGCCGTGCCCTTGATCACCCCGTGGATGTGGTCGCCGTCCGCCTCGGCGCGGGCCAGCGGCTTCAGCAGTACGGCGCCGACGCCCTCGCCCGGAACGTAGCCGTCGCCGCCCTCGCCGAAGGTGCGGCAGCGGCCGTCGGTGGCGGCGAAGCGGTTCTTGCCCAGCATCAGGAACTTGTTGGGGTGCAGGGACAGGTTCACCCCGCCCGCGATCGCCGCCTCGCACTCACCCGACCGCAGGCTCTGCGCGGCCAGGTGGATCGCCACCAGCGACGAGGAGCACATCGTGTCCACCGCCATGCTGGGCCCGTGCAGCCCGTAGTGGTAGGAGACCCGGTTGGCGATCGAGGCGGCGCTGCCGTTCAGCGTCGCCATCTCGCCCCGTAGCTGCTGCTGCGCGGCGTAGAGCTGGTACTCCTCGTACATCACTCCGACGTACACGCCCACGGGGCGGCCGGTGAGGGAGCGGCGGCTGTATCCGGCGTCCTCCAAGGTGTGGTGGACGCATTCCAGGAAGACGCGCTCCTGGGGGTCCATGATCTCCGCCTCACCGGGCGAGATGTTGAAGAACAGCGAGTCGAAGCAGGCGGCGTCGTCGATGAACCCGCCCCACCTGGCGTAGGTGGCGTCCTGCCGGCCCGGCTCGGGGCGGTGGAAGGGGGCGTGGTCCCAGCGGTCGGCCGGGATCTCCGTGACGCTGTCCCGGCCCTTGCGCAGGTTCGTCCAGAACGCCGCCAGGTCCTCCGCCTGCGGGTAGCGGCCCGCGACACCCACGATGGCGATGTCCATGCCGCTGCCGCCCGACCGTTCGGGGGTCCGGCGGTCGGCCGCGCTCCCCCACAGCGGCGACCAGGCCGCCGGGGTGCGCGTGTCGGGAACGCCGTCACCGCGCGTCCCGGCCCGGGGACCCGCCGCGGGCTCCTCCGCTCGCGCCACCGCACCGGACCGCCGGGCCAGCAGCCCGGCGGTCTCGTCCGGGTGGCTCCGGCTCAGCGCCTCGGCCAGTTCCATCACGGTCTGGTTCTCGAAGAAGATGGTCTTCGCCAGCGGCCCGAAGTCCTCCTCCAGGCGCTGCGTCAGATTGATGATGAGAACCGAGTCGATGCCGTAGTTCTCCAGCGCGAGATACGCGTCGATCCGCGCCGCGTCCAGCTTGATCTCGTCGGCGATCACCTCCTTGATCGCCTCGGCCAGCAGTTCGGCCCGTCCGGCGACCGCGGGGCCGCCCTCGCCACCTGCGGCGCGATCCGCCCCGGCCGTTTCGGGCTCCGGTGCGTTGGTGGTCTGCGCCCGCAGGTAGGCGCGCAGCTTGACGGCGTTCCCGACCAGCGGCAACACCTGGGGTTCACCGCTCGCCACGCAGGCGGCGAGCACCCCGAGCCCGGTCGCCCGGTCCAGGACGGCGAGACCCGCGAGGTCGGCGGCGGCCCGCACCTGCTCGGCGGCCACCCCCATGCCGCCGTCCCGCCACAACTGCCAGTTCACCGAGAGGGTCCGGCCGTGGCGCTCACCGCGGGCCACCAACTCCTCGCGGTACGAGGCGAACCGGTCCAGGAACGCGTTCCCCGCCGCGTAGTCGGCCTGGCCGGCGTTGCCCAGGGCGCCGGCCACGGAGGAGAACAGCAGGAAGAACTCCAGCGGCAGCCGTGCCGTGGCCTCGTCGAGGGCCACCGCGCCGACGGTCTTGGGTGCGAGCACCGCCCGCGCGTCCTCGGGCTCCTTCGCGGTGATCAGCTTGTCCCGGGTGACGCCCGCACAGTGCAGCACCCCGTGCGGCCCGCCGTGCTCGGCGCTCACCCGCGCGATGAGCGCGCTCACCGCCGCCGCGTCCGTGACGTCGGTCTGCGCGTACTCGGCGACGGCGCCGTGGGCCCGCAGCCCCGTCAGCGCCTCCTCGGTACGGGCACCGGGCGCGGACCGGCCGGTGAGGACCAGGCGCACGTCCGGAACGCTCCGGGCGATCTCGTCGGCCATCAGCAGGCCGAGGCCGCCCGCACCCCCGGTGATCACGTAGACCCCGCCCGCCCGCCACAGCGGCGCGGTCGGCTCCTCCGCCGGGGCGGGCAGTTCCTCCCACCGGCGCACCTCGCGACGTCCGCCTCCGGTGTACCGGACGACCTGCGCGGTCGGCCAGAGCCGCTCGGCACGCAGCCGCTCGGCGAGAACCACGGCGGGCGGCACGTCCCGGCAGTCCAGCATCTGCACGCTGACCGCCGGGTGCTCCGTGCGCAGCGTGCCCAGCAGCCCGGCCAGCCCGAGGCTGTGGCCGTCCGCGGCGACCAGGTGCACCAGGAGGCGTCCGCCACGGTGCTCCCGCACCAGTTCCCGTACCCGTCGCAGCAGTTCCACGGTCTGGTCGAGGTACCGCTCGCCCCTGCGGGCGGGGTCCGCGGGCACGCCGGAGTCCAGGGTCCGGCAGTCGGCTTCCGGCAGCGACCGTCCCAGGTCCGCCGCGGTCACCGGCGCCCCGTCACCGAGCAGTACCACCCACCGGTCGAAGCGGGCCGGCCCCTCGGGGGCGGGCTCCGGGTCCGACTCGCGCCAGCGCGGGGCGAACAGCAGACGTTCCTCGGCGGCGGCCCGCGGCTCGTAGTCGAAGGTCTTGAAGGCGACACCGCGCAGCAGGACTGAGGCCCGCCCCTCGGCGTCGCAGAGCGTGATGTCGACCCGCTTCATCCGGTCCCCGCCGGTGCCGGTGGCGCGCCGCAGGTGCGCCCACATCACCGGTTCCGTCGGGCGGATGACTTCGACCGCCTCGACCGCGAAGGGAAGTTCGGCCGACGCCCCGTCGGAACCCAGCGCGGCGGGGTCGTCCGGCAGGGTCTCCGGGAGACCCAGCGCGAGCGTCGACTGGAGTGCCGCGTCCAGCAGCGCGGGATGCAGGGTGAACCCGTCGGTGGCGACCCCGTCCGGCAGGCGCAAGGCGACCAGTGCCTCCTCGGCGCCCCGGTGCACGGTGCCGATGGCCTGGTGCGAGCGGCCGTAGTCGATGCCCATGTGGGTGAACGCCCGGTAGCACCAGGCGCCCTCGACACGGGGACGGTCGCAACGGGCACGCACCTCGTCCAGGTCGACGGTGTGCTCCGGCCCGGCGGCCGGGCCCAGGCCGACCTCGCCCTGGCAGTGGGTGTGGTCACCGTGGATCCGGAACGCGACGGTCTCCTGCCCGGCCCCCGGGGAGAGCGTGATGTGCAGCTCCCGCGCACCGTCCCCGAGCGCGAAGGGGCGCAGCCACACCACGTCCCGGACGCTCAGATCGGTGTCCCGGGCCTGCGCGGGCAGCGCGCTGCGCACGGCGGCCAGTGCCATCTCCAGATAGGCCACGGCGGGCAGCATCGGACGTCCGCCGACCCGGTGGTCGCTGAGGAAGAACTCCCCGCCGGTGAACGTGGAGCTGAAGCGCAGGCCTTCGAGGGTGGAACTGTTGCGGTGCAGCAGCGGATGCAGCCGCTCGGTGGCGGCGCCGGCCGCCGGGGCCTGGGCGAATCCGGTGACCCAGCAGCGCTCCTTGGCGAAGGCGTAGCCGGGCAGCGGCACCCGCTGCGGAGGACGGCTCCCGTGGAGCTGCGACCAGTCCAGCGCGACGCCCTCGACCCACAGTTCGGCCGCCTTGTCGAACCGGCGCTCCCGCAGCAGCCGGGCGGTCATGTCGGAGTCCTCGATGAGATCCAGCAGCGTCGACTGCCGCTTCGCCCCCCGGGTGTCCCCGGTGACGAGCCGCGGCGAGCCGTGGTCGCGCGCGAGATAGCCCTCCAACAGCGTCGCCAGCTCGCCGGCGGAGTCCGCCACGACGGCGAGCCGGCACTCCATCGCCTCCCGCCCCGTCTGGAGGGTGTAGGCGACCGAGGCGAGGGCCGCCCCGTCGAATCCGGCGCGGGCCGCGACCAGATGGCGGGCGACCAGCTCCCGCAGCCGCTCCTCGTCCCGCGCCGAGTACACGAACAGAAAGGGCCCCGAGTCCGCCGGAGCGGACCGGTCGTCGATGAACTCCTCGACCACGAGATGGGCGTTGGCGCCGCCCGCGCCGAAGGAGCTGATGCCCGCGCGGCGCGGCTGCGCTCCGGTCTCCGCCCAGTCCGCGAGTTCGCGCTGCACCCGGAAGGGGCTGCGCTCGAAGTCGATGAACGGATTGAGCGTGGCGGCGTGCAGCGACGGTACGAGTTTGCGGTGCTTGAGCTGAAGGATCACCTTGGTGAGGGCCGCGATCCCGGCCGCGGATTCCAGGTGGCCGATGTTGGACTTCACCGAACCGATGGAGCAGAAACCGACGTCGGGCGTCTGTGTGCGGAACGCCTGGGTGAGCGCGGTGACTTCGATGGGGTCGCCGAGCGCGGTTCCGGTGCCGTGCGCCTCGATGCAGGAGATGCTGCGGGCGTCCACACCGGCGTCCGCGAGTCCGTTGCGCACCAGCGCTGCCTGGGCGTTGGGGTTGGGCACCGTGAAGCCGGTGGTCCGGCCGCCGGAGTTGAGGGCACTGCCCTTGATGACGGCGTGGATGTGGTCGCCGTCGGCGATGGCACGGTCCAGCGACTTGAGTACCACCGCGCCGACGCCCTCGCCCGGCACATAGCCGTCGCCCCCCTCCCCGAAGCTGCGGCACCGCCCGTCGGTGGCGGCGAAGTTGCCCTGGCTGAGCAGGATCAGCTTGTTGGGGTGGATGGTGAGGTTGACGCCGCCGGCGATGGCCATGTCGCTCTCACCGCGGCGGATGCTCTCGCAGGCCAGGTGCAGCGCGGTCAGCGACGAGGAGCACATGGTGTCCACGGCCATGCTGGGGCCGCGCAGGTTCAGCACGTAGGAGACGCGGTTGGCGATCGCCGCGAACGACGAGGAGACGGGTGTCGGCTCGCCCTTGACCTCGCCCTGGAAGAGTTCGTACATCCCGTACATGACGCCGACGTAGACGCCGACGGTGTGGTCCGCGAGGGTGGCGCGGGTGTATCCGGCGTCCTCGACGGCGTGCCAGGCGGTCTGGAGGAACAGCCTCGCCTGGGGGTCGATGAAGTCGGCCTCGCCGGGAGAGATGTTGAAGAACAGCGGGTCGAAGCGGTCGACGTCCCGCACGAAGCCGCCCCACTTGGCGTACGCCTTGCCGGGGGTCCTGCCTTCGGGCGCGTAGTACTGGCTGTGGTCCCAGCGTTCGGCGGGCACCTCGCGGATGGAGTCGGTACCGGACGCCAGGTTGTCCCAGAACTCGGGCAGGTCGTCGGCGTCGGGGTAGCGGCCGCTGATGCCGACGACCGCGATGTCGTGGGTGGCGGGGCCGGCGGGGTTTGCGCCCCGCGACGCCGCGGGGCCCGCGGCCCGTGCCGGGTCCGGCAGGAACCGGGTGGCCGCGGCGGGGGCCGGAACTGGCGCGGCGGTGGCCGGAGCGGGGGCGGGCGGCTCGGGCGTCTTCGACTCGGCGTCGGTCATGCCCAGGACGCGCCGCACGTCCTCGGGACGCTCGTCGAGGAAGTGGCCGGCGAGTTCCTCGATGGTTCCGTACTCGAAGAAGAGGGTCTTGGGGAGTTCCCCGAAGTCCTCCTCCATGCGCCGGGTCAGACTCATCATCATGATGGAGTCGATGCCGTAGACCTCGAAGTCGTCGGTGATGTCGATCTTCTCCACGGCACGCTTGGTGCGCTCGCTGACGATCCGGGCGAGGTAGGCGGCCAGCGGGGACTTCAGCCGGTCCACCGGGGCCGCGGAAGGGGCGGTGTCCGGCTCGGCGAAGGGCACGGCCGGGGACCCGGTCGCGGGTTCCGGCTCCGCCAGGCCGAAGGTGCGGCGGATCGCCACCGGGTCTCCCGGGGCGTACACCACGTGGGTGTCCCCCAGGGTGAGGGCGTGCTCCAGGGCCCGGCAGCCCCGTGCGGACTCCAGCGGGACGATGCCCAGGTGCTCGCGCAGGCGGCGCTCGGCGTCCTCGTCGATCCGCATTCCGCCGTCCGCCCACAGCGGCCAGCCCACCGACAGGGTGCGGCCGCTGCGCTCGCCCGACCTGCGGCGGCGCTCCCGCAGGCCGGCGAAGGCGTCCTGGTAGGCGCCGGCGTAGCAGTAGTCGCTCTGCCCGAGGTTGCCGAGCACCGCGGACATCGAGGAAAACAGTACGAACAGGTCCAGCGGCTCGTCCCGCAGAGCCTCGTCGAGATGACGGGTCCCGGCCACCTTGGGGGCCAGCACCGCCGCGATGTCCTCGGCCGGCTTGTCACGCAGCAGTCCGTCGCGCAGCGCGCCCGCGGAGTGCAGCACACCGTCGATCCGCCCGAAGCGTTCCTTGGCCCCGGCGACGAGGGCGTCAACGTCCTCGCGGCGGGAAACGTCCGCCCGCAGATACAGCGTCCGCCCGGCGGGCAGGTCCGCGTCCCGCCAGGCGTCCCCGAGGTCCTGCTCGGCGGTGCGCCCGGCGATCACCAGGCGGGCTCCGTAGGTGCGGCTGAGGTGCCGGGCGAGGATCAGCCCGACGCCGCCCGCGCCGCCGGTGATCAGGTACACCCCGCCCTCGCGGAACGCGGCCCCCTCACCGCTGCCGCCCACCTCGGCGGAGCGCAGCGCGGTGCGCCTTCCGCCCTGCCACCAGATGGCGTGGGACTCCCCCGGCTCGGCCGCGAGTTCCTGCCGGATCCTGGCGGCTGAGCCCGGCGCGACACCCACCGCCCGGGCGGTGACATGCCGGTCCTCCTTCGTCAGGCAGCGCAGATAGCCGCCCACCGCGAGGGCCTCGGGAGCCGGTTCGCCGTCCGCCGGCACGGAGTACGCGTACACCAGCTCCACCGGGTGGCGGGGCCGGCCGGCGGCGAGCGCCCGGGCCAGGGCATGCACGGTGTAGGGACCGTCACCCGGCGTCGGGTCCGCCAGCACGATCCGGTCGGGCGACAGGCCGCGCTCGCGCAGCTCCCGCAGCAGCCGGCCGTGATCGTCCGGCTCGGCCGGACGGTAGGTGAAGCGGGTGCCGGTGCCGTCGACGGTGAAGCCGTCCCCGGGGACGGCCTCGGCGGCGGCCTCCACATCGGCCGCCGTGACCAGGGCGTCGCGGCCCGGGGCGGCGGTATGCAGCAGGAGGACGCGCCCCGTGCCGGTCCGGGGACGCAGGGGCTCGTCCTGCCACCGCTGGGTGAGGAACACGTCCTGCGGCTGGTCCGCACGTTCCTCCCCGCGGCCGGCGGCACGGTCGGTGGAGCGCACCGTGAAACCGGTGATCTCTGCGGCGACGGTGCCCTCGTGGCCGGCCACCGTGAGGTGGAACGACCGGCTGCCGGCACCGGCGCCACCGGCCGGCCGGACATGCACCACCGCAGAGGACGGCAGCGGTCCGAAGCACCGCACCGCATCGACCGCGAAGGGCACGAAGGTGCCCTCCGCATCCGCGAGGAAGGGCCCGACGGCCTGCCAGGCACCGTCGAGCAGCGCCGGATGGAGCGTGAAGCCGTCGTCGGCGCCGGCGCGGCCGAGGTCGAGGTCGAGCGTCCCGAGGGCGTCGTCAGCGCCGTGGGCCAGTTCGGTCAGGGCCTGGAACGCCGGACCGTAGACCACCCCGGCCTCCGGTGAGATGGAGGCCGGGTAGAGCGCCGCGCGGTCCAGGCGGGTGGGGCACTTCGCCCGCAGGGCGGCGATGTCCAGCGCCGCGGGCGGGGTGCGCGGTGCGAAACCTACCGTGCCGGCGGCACAGGTCGTCTCCGCACCCTCGTCGTCGACGGTGGTGACCGTGAACGTCGCGCCGTCCTCACCCGACGGCAGCAGGGAGATCTCCACCACGCGCTCGGTGACGGGATGTGTCCACACCACGTCGGTGACCTCGGTGACCTCCCGGCCCGCCGACAGCGTGCCGGCCGCCCTGGCCAGTTCCACCACGGCCGCGCCCGGCAGGACCGGCACGCCGTTCACATGGTGGTCGGCGAGGAAGAACTCCGCGCCGGTGAAGTCGGAGCGGAAGCGCTGGCGGGTGAAGTCGGAGATGTTGCGGTGCACCAACGGGTGGAGCACGGGCCCCTGTGCCGAGGAGGCCGGAGATCCGGCCGTCACGGCGGGCGGGGCGGGGTCCGTCTCGCGCGGGTACCAGTGGGACTCCCGCTCGAAGGGGTAGGTGGGCAGCGGTATCCGGCGCGGATCGAGGCCGCTCCACTCGGCGGAGAAGTCCGCGGCGGCACCATCCACCCAGCCCGCGTCCTCGGCGGGCCGGTTCGCGGCCCGCCCGCGCCGCACCCCGGGGCCCGCTTCGCCGGACTTGGCGAAGCCGTTCAGGGCATCTATCAGTTGGGCGCGGTCCCTGGCGACGACGGCCAGGCGCTCCCGCATGGCTTCCCGCCCGGTGTGCAGGGTGTAGGCGACGTCGTCCAGGTCGACGTCCGGGTGACGTTCCAGGTGAGCCGCCAACCGCCGGGCGTACTCCCGCAGTTGCGGCTCCCGCTTGGCCGACACCACGAACGTGCGGTCCCGGTCGCCGCCACGGGGTCGCGGCGCGGCGGTCGGGGTGTAGGCATCGACGACGACGTGCGCGTTGGTTCCGCTGAAGCCGAAGGAGCTGACGCAGGCGCGCAGCGGTGCGCCCGGTGCGGGCTGCCACTCCCGCGACCCGGTGTTGAGGTAGAACGGCGACTGCTCGAAGTCGAAGTGCTCGTTGGGTTCCCGGACATGGAGCGTCGGCGCCAGGGTCCGGTGCCGCATCGACAGCAGGATCTTGTGCAGCCCGGCGACGCCCGCGGCGGCCGACGTGTGCCCGACGTTGGACTTCACCGAACCTATGGCGCAGTAGGCCCGCCGGTCGGTCCAGTTACGGAACGCCGTGGTGAGCGCCTCCAGTTCGATCGGGTCGCCCAGCTTCGTGCCGGTGCCGTGCAGTTCGGCGTAGCTGATGCTCGTGGGGTCGATGCCGTGCCGTTCGTAGGCGGACCGCACCAGTTCGGCCTGGCTGTCGAGGCTGGGGGCGGTGATGCCGTTGGTCCGGCCGTCCTGATTGATGCCGCTGGCCACGATCACGCCGTGGATGTGGTCGCCGTCCCGCTCGGCGTCGGCCAGCCGCTTGAACACCACGGCACCGGCGCCCTCACCCGGTACGAAGCCGTCGGCGCCGTTGTCGAAGGACTTGCACCTGCCGTCGGGCGCCAGCATGCCGGCGGCGCACATGTGCTGGTAGGAGTCGGCGCTCAGATAGAGGGCGACGCCGGCGGCCAGCGCCATGTCGACCTCGCCGCGCTGGAGCGCCTGCACCGCGAGATGCACACCGACCAGGGAGGAGGAGCACGCCGTGTCCACCGTCAGCGCGGGGCCCTTGAGGTTGAGGTAGTAGGCCAGCCGCCCGGCGGCGATGGCGTTGCTGACACTGGTGACGCTGGGCTGTTCCTCCTCCTGTCGCGGGGTCCGCTGGCACAGCAGGTGGTAGTCGCCGCTCGCCAGGCCGAGGTAGACGCCGCAGTTGACGCCGTTCAGGGTGCGCCGCGTGTATCCGGCGTCCTCGAAGGCCCGGTACGACTCCTCCAGGAAGAGCCGGTGCTGCGGGTCCATCATCTCCGCCTCGGAGGGGGAGATCTCGAAGAAGAACGAGTCGAACCGGTCGATGTCGTCGAGCGCGCCCATCCACCGGCAGTAGATGGAGCCCTCCTTGCCGATCTCCGGGTCGTAGTACCGGTCCATGTCCCAGCGGGAGCCCGGAACTTCACGAATTCCGTCACCGCCCTCGGAGATCAACTGCCAGTACGTCTCCAGGTCCCGCGCACTGGCGTACCGGCCCGACATGCCCACGATCGCGATCGGGCTGGGCCGGGTGTCGTCGCCGTGCTGTTCCCGGCCGCTCTGGTCCCACGGCCCGGCCGCGACGCCGGCCTGGGCGGGACCGGTGACCGGGGGTGCGGTGGCCGGCACAGGCGTGGCGGGGGCCGGGGCGGAGGCCGGAGTGGGGACGGAGGCCGGGGCGGAGGCCGGGGCGGGGGTCTCGCCCCTCAGCAGCCTGGCCGCCTCGTCCGGGGTCAGTCGCTTCTCGCTCAGTGCGACAAGGATCTCTTGGCGGTTCATGGTCTTCAGGCCTCCGTCTTCGGCATGCCCAGGCGCGCCTCGGCCTGTTGGACATCGATCTGCCCGTCGTAGACCTTGGCCAGCATCTCGGCCAGGTCGTCCGCCGGCGGGGGAATTTCGGCGATGACATGGGCGGCGAATTCGCGGAGGTTCGGGTACTGGTAGATCCGGGTGGCCCCGATCGACGTACCGAACTCCTCATTCACGACACGCACCCACTCCACGCCCACCACAGAATCCAGACCCAACTCCGTAAAACTACGATCCGGATCCACCTCCTCCACCTCAACGAACAACTCACCCGCCAAACTCACCCGCAACCGCTCCAACACCTCACCGGAAACCACACCCACAGACACCGGCTCAACCACACGCTGTTCCGGCACCGGACGAGAAACGACCGCAACACCCTGCGACACCGCTCCACCACCACCCGCCGGAACCAGAGAAGCAACATACGCCGCGAACTCACGGACATTCGGATACTGATAAATCCGAGTAGCCCCGATCGACGTACCGAACTCCTCATTCACCACACGCACCCACTCCACGCCCACCACAGAATCCAGACCCAACTCCGTAAAACTACGATCCGGATCCACCTCCTCCACCTCAACGAACAACTCACCCGCCAAACTCACCCGCAACCGCTCCAACACCTCACCGGAAACCACGGCCGCTGGCATCGCGGTGGTGGCAGGCGGGCCCGCGGGGGCCACAGTCGCGGCGGCGCGACGGGCGGCCGGGGCCGCGGCCCGGGTCGGCGAGTCGGGGGTGACCGGGCCGGGCGCGGGGGTCCCGGCCGTGGCGAGCGGGCGCAGGGATATCCGGGGCTGGGCGTCCCGGTCCGGGGCCTGGCCCTGTGCCGCCACCAGGGCGGCGGCGGCCTCCACCGGCAGCAGGCGCACGGTGCCGCCCGCTCGCTCCGCCGGCTCCACCGGGACCGGCCGCTCCGTCAGTTGCGGCAACGGCGGTGCGGACGTGGTGCGTTGTGCGGGCGCCGGGTGCGCGGCGGGCGCGACCGGCGCCGCCGGGACGACCGGGACGACCGGTGCGGCCGGTGCGGCAGCAGCGGCGGCGGCCGCCTGCTGCCGGGCCGCGTGAGCGCCGACCCAGCAGTGCCGGGCGGCGAAGGGCTGGGTGGGCAGCGAGACGAAGGCGGGCGGTTCGGCGAACAGGTGCTCCAGGCCGGGTTCGTAACCCTGGCAGTAGAACTCGGCCAGGGCCATCAGGAACTGCTGGTAGCCGGCCGGGTCGCCCTGGCTTCCCCGGGCCTCGTCGATCATCTCCCGGGCCACGGTGTTGACGGCGTCATTGGGGGTGAAGTCGCGGGTGACGACGCCCCGGTGGACCTTGCGCGGCTTCTCGCCCCGCG
>NZ_BMSG01000023.1 GCF_014649035.1 Streptomyces sindenensis | reverse complement strand
TGTCCGATTCCCGGTCGAAGCGGGCCGTGCAGTTTCGCTTTCCAGGTTCTCCGCTTTCGCGCTTTCCCTTTCCGGCGGCTCCAACTTTACCAGACTCTTTTTCGTTCCGTTTCCGGTCCGAATTCGATTTCCGGTGGCCTGTGGAGTGGCCTTGCCTTTCGGCGTGTCCACTACGTTAACCGATTCTCATGGCAGCTCATAATCGAGCCGATAGGGCGAATTACGGGCATGCCGAATTCGCACCCGCCAGGGTGAGTCGTAGGTAGTGGTGTGGCCGCTTCGAGTGGCTCGGTCCGGTCCGATGGACTGTGCCGATAGCTGTACCCGTGTCAAGCGGCTCGGACTACATTAGGCGTCCGCCGAGGGCGCGTCAAGTCGCCTTACGGCTCGGCCGACGGCGCGGCGCGTGGGCGCGGTAGGGACTCACCGTGGGGTCTCCCTCGATCCAGAAGCGCCACGGCTGGTGGGCTCCGTCGCCGCCCACTCCGGTGCGGGGGCCGCTGCGTACGAGGTCACGGGACGGCGGGGTGCCGTGCAGGATGGACAGCGCGGGGGTGGGGCCGCCGAAGAGGTCGCTGCCGTTCAGGTCGCGGTCGACGTCGAGGGCTGTGGCGAGGCGGGCCGGGCCTTTGGCCAGTTCCTTGTCGTTGCGGGCCGAGATGCGCCGGTCGCGGGCCAGGTGGGCGCCGACGTTGATCTCGCCGGCCCGGAGCAGGACTCCGCTGGCGTGGCCGTCCGGGCCGCAGACCAGGTTGAGGCAGTGCCACATCCCGTACGTGAAGTAGACGTACGTGTGGCCGGGCGGGCCGAACATCACGCTGTTGCGGGCGGTGCGGCCGCGGAAGGCGTGCGAGCCCGGGTCGATCTCGCCCGCGTACGCCTCCACCTCGGTCAGGCGCAGCTCGATCGTGCCCGCCGCTTCCCGGCGTACGAGGGTGCGGCCCAGCAGGTCGGGGGCGACCTCCAGGACGTCGCGGGCGAAGAAGTCCCGCGTCAGCGGGGTGCGGTCCGGGTTCTTGGTCATGGCGTCCGAGGGTACTGGGATCGCCGCGACGGGAACCGGCTACCGTCGTGGCGCGTATGTAGGGGTCAGGACCTAGAAGGAGTGACTATGGGCTTCAAGCGGCTGCTCGCGAGCATGGGTGCCGGCGGTGCCTCGGTGGAGACCGAGCTCACCGAGGTGAATGTCGTCCCCGGTGGGGTCGTCCAGGGTGAGGTGCGGATCCAGGGCGGTTCGGTCGCCCAGCAGATCGAGGGGCTCAACGTCGGGCTCCAGGCGCGGGTCGAGGTGGAGGGCGGCGACCAGGAGACCAAGCAGGACATCGAGTTCACCAAGCTGAACCTCGGCGGCGCCTTCGAGGTGCAGCCGGGCGCGGTGCACGTGGTGCCGTTCGGCCTGGAGATCCCGTGGGAGACGCCGATCACGATGTTCGGCGGCCAGCATCTGCGCGGGATGAACATCGGTGTGACCACCGAGCTGGAGATCGCCCGGGCGCTGGACTCCGGTGACCTGGACCCGATCAACGTGCACCCGCTGCCGGCTCAGGAGGCCATCCTCAACGCCTTCCGTCAGCTCGGCTTCGGCTTCCGCAGCGCGGACATGGAGCGCGGCCACATCCGGGGGACGCGTCAGCGGCTGCCGTTCTACCAGGAGATCGAGTTCGTCCCGCCGACGCAGTACCGCGGGCTGAACCAGGTGGAGCTGACCTTCGTCGCCGACGACCGGGAGATGGACGTCGTCCTGGAGATGGACAAGAAGCCGGGGCTGTTCAGCGAGGGCAGCGACTCCTACCGCGCGTTCAAGGTCGGGCTGCACGACTACCAGCAGACCGACTGGGCGGCGTACCTCAACCAGTGGCTGGCCCAGGTCGGCGGTCAGCGCAACTGGCTCTGAGCGGCTGTACGCCCTCCGGAGCGGCGGTGCTCGTACGCCCCCTACAGTCGGGTAAGAAGGCGGACGAACCGATCAGGAGAGGTGCCGGACGTGACCGAGTCGAAGAGGGCCCCGCTGCCGCACGACTTCCATCCGGAGGTGCCGGCGTTCACCGTGGTGAGCGACGACCTCGCGCCGGGGGCCGTGCTGGGTGACGCCCAGGTGCTTGCGGCAGGGAACACGTCGCCGCAGCTGCGGTGGGAGGGGTTCCCCGAGGGGACCAAGAGCTTCGCCGTGACGTGCTTCGACCCGGACGCGCCGACGGGCAGCGGGTTCTGGCACTGGGTGCTCTTCGACCTCCCGGTGTCGGTGACCGAGCTGCCGGCCGGTGCGGGCAGCGGGGAGTTCAAGGGGCTGCCGGAGGGCGCCGTCCAGGCGCGCAACGACTACGGGTCGAAGGATTTCGGCGGTGCCGCGCCGCCGCCCGGCGAGAACCACCGGTATGTGTTCACCGTGTACGCGGTGGACACCGAGAAGCTCGGGATCGACAGTGATTCCTCGCCCGCGGTGGTCGGGTTCAACCTCCGGTTCCACACGCTCGGGCGTGCGCAGCTGATCGGTGAGTACCAGGCTCCCGCCGGCGATTAGTTCGTCTGCTGTTTGCCCTGCTCTGGTCTTGGAGAGACCAGAGCAGGGCATTTTTTATTGCGTTGTCCATCGCGGCCTGCCCAGCCAGAGTTGATCCGGGCCTGCCAGGGGGCGGGCGGCACACGGGAGGTGGGCAGGATGCGTGACACGTTGGTTCTCAACGCGAGCTTCGAGCCGCTGTCGACAGTGACCCTCAACCGTGCGGTGGTCCTGATCCTGACGGACAAGGCCGTCGTCGAGCAGTCGCATCCCGAACTCCGTATGCGCGGTGCCGCCGTGGACATTCCGGCGCCCCGGGTGATCAGGCTCTGCCGGTACGTACGGGTGCCGTTCCGAAGACAGGCCCCGTGGTCCAGAAGGGGTGTGCTCATCCGGGACCAGCATCGGTGCGCGTACTGCGGGCGGCGGGCGTCCACCGTCGACCACGTGGTGCCGCGTGCCCAGGGCGGGCAGGACACCTGGCTGAACACGGTGGCCTCCTGCGCCGAGGACAACCACCGCAAGGCTGCCCGTACGCCGGAGCAGGCGGGGATGCCGCTGCTGAGGCAGCCGTTCGTCCCCTCCCCCGCCGAGGCGATGCTGCTGGCGATGGGGGCGGGTGACCGGGCGGAGCTGCCGGAGTGGCTGGACCGGGCGGTAGCGGCGGCTTAGCCGGCGTACGCCTGATGACGTAGAGGTGGGCCCGTCCCTCGGTGGGGGCGGGCCCACCGTCGGTCAGCGGAGCAGCAGCTGGACGATGGCCACCGTGCCGACGGCGACGATCAGGGCGCGCAGGACGGTGGGGCTCAGGCGGCGGCCGACCTTGGCGCCTATCTGGCCGCCGATGGCCGAGCCGACCGCGATGAGGAGGACGGCCGTCCAGTCGAAGTGGGCGACGAAGAGGAAGAACAGCGCGGCGATGCTGTTGACGATGGCGGCCAGGACGTTCTTGACGGCGTTGAGGCGCTGCATGGTGTCGTCGAGCAGCATGCCCATCAGGGAGAGGTAGATGATCCCCTGGGCGGCGGTGAAGTAGCCGCCGTAGACGCTGGCGAGCATGAGGCCGGTGAACAGGAGCGGGCCGCCGTCGGTGCGGGCCACGGCGCCGGTGTGTTCACGGCGGCGCTGCACGGCTTTGCTGATGCGTGGTTGCAGGATCACCAGGACGAGCGCCATGGCGACCAGGACCGGGACGATCGTCTCGAAGGCCGTGGAGGGCAGGGCGAGCAGGAGCGTGGCTCCGGTGAGGCCGCCGATGGCGGCTCCGATGCCCAGTTTGATGATGCGGCGGCGCTGGCCGGCCAGTTCCCTGCGGTAGCCGATGGCTCCGCTGATGGAGCCGGGGATGAGGCCCAGCGCGTTGGAGACCGTCGCGGTGACCGGCGGGAGGCCGGTGGCGAGCAGGACGGGGAAGGTGATCAGGGTGCCGGAGCCGACGATCGTGTTGATCGTGCCCGCTCCGACCCCGGCCGCGAAGACGGCGAGTATTTCCCAGATGGACAAGGCCATCTCCTTCGGTGGTCAGTGACGCCTCCCCGCCATGAAGGTCGAGGGGCCTCACTGATCATGCCCGAAGGGGATTCCGGCTCAGGAGACCGGGGGTTCCTCGCGGCGCTCCACCGCGGGGGCCGGGATGCCGCCCTTGGGGCCGCCGCCGTTTCCGCCGTCGCCGCCGGTGTTGAAGCCGGGTACGCCGCCGCCGAGGTTGCCGAAGGCTCCGCTGAGGCCCTTGAGGGCGTCGCCGATCTCGCTGGGCACGATCCAGAGCTTGTTGGCGTCTCCCTCGGCGATCTTCGGGAGCATCTGGAGGTACTGGTACGAGAGGAGCTTCTGGTCCGGGTCTCCGGCGTGGATGGCCTCGAAGACGGTGCGGACGGCCTGGGCTTCGCCCTCGGCGCGCAGGGCGGCGGCCTTGGCCTCACCCTCGGCGCGCAGGATCGCGGACTGCTTCTCACCCTCGGCGGTGAGGATCTGGGACTGCCGGATGCCCTCGGCGGTGAGGATCGCGGCGCGCTTGTCGCGGTCGGCGCGCATCTGCTTCTCCATCGAGTCCTGGATGGAGGTGGGCGGCTCGATCGCCTTGAGCTCGACGCGGTTGACGCGGATGCCCCACTTGCCGGTCGCCTCGTCGAGGACGCCGCGCAGGGCCGCGTTGATCTCCTCGCGGGAGGTGAGGGTCCGCTCCAGGTCCATGCCGCCGATGATGTTGCGGAGGGTGGTGACGGTCAGCTGCTCGATCGCCTGGATGTAGCTGGCCACTTCATAGGTCGCGGCGCGGGCGTCGGTCACCTGGTAGTAGATGACGGTGTCGATGTTGACGACCAGGTTGTCCTGGGTGATCACCGGCTGCGGTGGGAAGGGCACGACCTGTTCACGCAGGTCGATCCGGTTGCGGATCGAGTCGATGAACGGAACGACGATGTTCAGGCCCGCGTTCAGGGTGCGGGTGTAGCGGCCGAATCGCTCGACGATGGCGGCGCTGGCCTGCGGGATGACCTGAATCGTCTTGATCAGGGCGATGAAGACGAGCACCACCAGAATGATCAGGACGATGACGATCGCATTCATGGTGTCTTTCGTGTCCTTCGGTTGGCCGGTGGATCGCGGATATCGGGGTCGGTCCTCAGGCGTGGCCGGTGGCCGGCGTGTTGCGGGCCGGTCCGGATCTCCGTGATGATCGACATGATCGACTTCGAGTCTGGCAGACGTGGGCCCGCCCCGTGCGGGCTTCGGTCACATGACGACGGCCGTCGCTCCGTCGATGTCGACGACATCGACCTGGGTGCCGGGCTCGAAGACCTGGTCGGGGTCGTAGGAGCGGGCCGACCAGACCTCGCCGGCGAGCTTGATGCGGCCGCTGTCGGCCGACACCCGCTCCAGCACGGCCGCTTGACGGCCCTTCAGGGCGTCGATGCCGCTGGCCTGCCCGGTCTGTCCGGCCCGGTGCCTGGCGGCGATCGGGCGCACGACGGCGATCAGCGCGACCGAGACCAGCACGAAGACCAGCACTTGGGCGACGATTCCGCCGCCGAGGGCCGCGACGGCCGATGCGGCCACCGCCCCGACGGCGAACATGCCGAATTCGGGCATCGCGGTCAGGACGAGGGGGATGCCCAGTCCCACCGCGCCGATCAGCCACCACACCCATGCGTCGATGTCCACATGGTCATCGTAGGACTGTCGGTGCGTCACCGACAGGGCGCACGGGGGTCAACTGCGGTGAACCGCTTGCCGGTCGGGGTGCGATGGCCTCGTGCGGCGGCCTCGGTCAGGAGAGCGGGAGGCCGTGGGCGGTGTAGCGGTCGCCGGTGTGCTCGACGATGAGCGGCAGGCCGAAGCAGCGGGAGAGGTTGCGGGAGCTGAGCTCGGTCTCCATGGGGCCGGCGGCGAGGATCTTGCCCTGGCGGATCATCAGGACGTGGGTGAACCCGGGGGCGATCTCCTCGACATGGTGGGTGACCATGATCATGGAGGGGGCGTACGGGTCGCGGGCGAGACGGCCGAGGCGGCGGACGAGGTCCTCGCGCCCGCCGAGGTCGAGCCCGGCGGCGGGCTCGTCGAGGAGCAGCAGTTCGGGGTCGGTCATCATGGCGCGGGCGATGAGCGTGCGCTTGCGCTCTCCTTCGGAGAGCGTGCCGAACTTGCGGTCCAGGTACTCGGTCATGCCGAGGCGGTCGAGGAAGGCGCGGGCGCGCTCCTCGTCGACGGCCTCGTAGTTCTCGTGCCAGGTGGCGGTCATGCCGTACGCGGCGGTGAGGACGGTCTGGAGCACGGTCTGGCGCTTGGGCAGCTTGTCGGCCATCGCGACGCCCGCCATGCCGATGCGGGGGCGGAGCTCGAAGACGTCGGTGCCCACGCCGCCGAGCTTCTCGCCGAGGACGGTCGCCGCTCCCTTGCTGGGGAAGAGGTAGCTGGACGCAAGGTTGAGGAGGGTCGTCTTGCCGGCGCCGTTGGGGCCCAGGATGACCCAGCGCTCCCCCTCCTTGACCGACCAGGAGACGTCTTCCACCAGAGCGCGTCCGTCGCGGACCACGGATACGTCCACCAGCTCCAGTACATCGCTCATGGCGCGTTGTCTCCCCAAGCAGTCTCGTCGATCGTCGCGTGCCGGTGGGCACGGCTCCCAGGGAAAACCTACGCCACCGCGCGAGTGGTTCGGGCGTGAGGTCCGTACGCCAGGCACGGTCCGGGCGTTCCCTAGGCTGTGGGCATGCTTGTCGAACCACGTTCAGGGTTGTTGGCCGCTTGGGGAAACGCGCTTCTGGCGGGACTCGTCTCGCCCGACGAGGCGGCCCTCGCGATTGTCGGAGAGGACGCGGTGCACCGGGTCGCGGGGCTGCCGGGTGAGGCGGGGCCGGTCGGGCTCACGCTGGCGCTCGGCCGGCTGAGGGGGCTCGGGGCGACCGGTTTCCGGGTGGCGCTGCCGGCGCCGGGGCATCCGCTGGGGCTGAGCGGTCCGCCGGACTTCAACGCGCGGGCGCTGGAGGCGGAGGAGGCCGTGGTCGCGTACGGGGTGCCGTACGGGCTGGTGCCGGAGGTGAGCGAGGCCGGGCCGGAGGGGGATCTGCACGTCGAGGTGGTGTGGCGGGTGCTGCCGGTGCGGGAGGCGCCGCCCGCGGATGTGCCGTCGCTGGGTGAGGCGGAGCGGGAGCTGGCGGAGGCGTTGCGGGACGCGACGGCGGTTCTGTCGCGGCTGGACGTGGCTGGTTCCGGGCCGGTGGCGGAGGCGGCGGTGGATGCCTACCGGGCGCGGGTGGAGCGGGGTGGCGGGCGTGAGGTGCTGGCGCCCGGGTATCCGCCGCGGGCGGTGCGGGTGCTGGAGATGGCGCAGCGGGTGGGGCTGCTCGTCTCGGTGGCGTACGAGAACGGGCACGGCAGTGCGGTGAGCGCGTCGGAGATCGCGGCGCGGGGGGAGGCTTTGCGGCCGGTGGAGCGGGTGGCTCGGCGGGCGTTGGTGGCGGCGTACAACGCGTATGTGGAGGGCGGGGAGGTACGGCGGTAGGCCCGCGGGCCTCTTGTCCTCAAGCGCCGGACGGGCTGGAAGGGGACCCCTCGGGCGGGGAGCCCGTTGGTGTGCGGGAGCCCCGCCCTGAGGGTTCCGTCCTCAAGCGCCGGACGGGCTGGAACAGCTCGCCTGGCGGGCTGGAACAGCGGGCGGGGCTTCCGGCGTCAGGGGGGCTGGTCAGTGGTTCAGGCCGAGGTTGCCGAAGGCCGGGTTGAGCAGGCCCACCACGTTGACCGTGTTGCCGACCACGTTCACCGGGACGGCCACCGGGACCTGCACGAGGTTGCCGCTGGCGACGCCCGGGGAGTCGGTGGCCACGCCGTGGGCGTCGGCACCGCTGTGGCCGGTGGCGGAGGCGGCGCCGGCGCCGGCGGCGATGAGCCCGCCCGCGATCATCGTGACGGCGGCGGCCTTCTTCAGGTTCTTCACTTCAGGCTCCTCCTGGAAAGGCTGCGGCGAACCGCCGCAGCACGCCCTGGAGAACGCCGTGCCGCCCGGGAGGATGCGCCGTTCGGGTGACATACACCCGACAGTATGAATCTCAGTCCGGGCGGGAACCCGCACCCGAGGCTGCTGCGTCAGCCCACCGCTCCGTGGCGTACCGCCCACAGCGCCGCCTGGGTGCGGTCGGCCAGGTCGAGCTTCATCAGGATGTTCGAGACGTGGGTCTTGACCGTCTTCTCGGAGAGGACGAGGGCCCGGGCGATCTCCCGGTTGGAGCGGCCGTCGGCGATGAGGCCGAGCACCTCGCGTTCCCGTTCGGTGAGCGTGCTCCCCCGGCCTGTGCCGGTGCCCGCGTCCTCCTGGGCGAGGAGGGCCCCGGCGACCTCGGGCTGGAGCAGGACGTGTCCGGCGTGGACCGAGCGGATCGCCCCCGCCAGGGCGTCCGGGTCGACGTCCTTGTAGACGTAACCGGAGGCTCCGGCGCGCAGGGCGGGGACCACGGTGCGCTGTTCGGTGAAGCTGGTGACGATGAGGACCTTGGCCGGGTTGTCGAGTTCGCGCAGGCGCCGCAGCGCCTCGATACCGTCGGTGCCGGGCATCTTGATGTCCATCAGCACGACGTCGGGGCGCAGCTCCTCGGCCCGGTCCACGCCCTCCGCGCCGTCGGAGGCCTCGCCGACGACCTCTATGTCCTCCTGGATCTCCAGGAAGGTGCGCAGTCCGCGGCGGACCACCTGATGGTCGTCGACCAGCAACACCCTGATGATCTTGTCAGCCACCGGGGACCTCCATCTCGATCGTGGCGCCCTTGCCGGGCTCCGATACAACGGTGAGTCGGCCGCCGACGCTGTTCGCCCGGTGGCGCATGGAGACGAGGCCGAGGTGGCGGCCCGCCCGTCGGACGGCGGTGGGGTCGAACCCGTCCCCGTCGTCGGTGACGCGCAGGACGGTGGCGGGGCCGCGCCGGGCCAGGGTGACGCTCACGCGTTCCGCCCCGGAGTGGCGCAGGGCGTTGTGGAGGGCCTCCTGGGCGACCCGGAGCAGCGCTTCCTCCTGGGCGGCGGGCAGCGCGCGCACCCCGCAGCTCTCGAAGACGACCTCCGCGGTGTGCGCCCGGTCCAGGACCTGGATCTGGGTGCGGAGGGTGGCGATCAGACCGTCCTCGTCGAGGGCGGCCGGACGCAGCTCCACCACCGCCGCCCGCAGTTCGTCGACGGCCTCGGCGGCGAGGGCGGCGACCTGCTGGAGCTCCCCCTTGGCGCGGCCGGGGTCGCGGTCGACGAGGGCGGCGGCGGCCTGGGCGGTGAGGCGGAGCGAGAACAGCTTCTGGCTGACCGCGTCGTGCAGCTCGTGGGCGAGCCGGGAGCGTTCCTCGGCGATGGTCAGCTCGCGGCTGCGTTCGTAGAGGCGGGCGTTGGTGAGGGCGATCGCCGCGTGCTGGGCGAGGATCGAGAGCAGTTCCTCGTCCTCGGCGGTGAAGCCGCAGCCGCCCTCGGGTTTGGGGCACATCTTGTTGGCGAGGAAGAGCGCGCCGATGATCTCGTCGCCGTCCGTGATCGGCAGGCCGAGGAAGTCGGACATGTCGGGGTGTGCGTCGGGCCAGCCGCCGAAGCGGGGGTCCTGCCGGACGTCGGCGAGGCGTTCGGGCTTCGCCTGGTGGAGCATCGCGGCGAGGATGCCGTGCTGGCGGGGCAGCGGGCCGATGGCCTTCCACTGTTCGTCGCTGACGCCGTCGACCACGAACTGGGCGAAGCCGCCGTGGTCGTCCGGGACGCCGAGGGCCGCGTACTGGGCGTCGAGCAGCTCGCGGGCGGAGGCGACGATCGTCTTCAGGACGTCGCCCACTTCGAGGTGCCGGCTCATGGCGAGGAGCGCGGCACTCACCGCGGCGAGGCCCGACGGTGGGCGATGACTCATGGGATCACCGTACCGGCGGGGGCCTGGCGGTCGTATCGGGCCCGGGTCGGTGCTCGGCGCGCCGCGGCCTGGGCCCTGCGGGCCCGCCTCTCGGCCGGAGGTCGTAGGACTGCCCGGGACCTACGCCGAAGTGCCGGGTACGGGTGCGCCTCCAGGGCGAGGCGCGGTGCTGCGGGGCCTTCCTACGGTGAAGTCGCCGGGGTCTCCCGGCGGACGCCGAGGGTACGAAGGGGACGGTCACCATGCCGGTCGCGATGATCACAGGTGGTTCGAAGGGGCTGGGACGGGCGTTGGCGGGGGCGCTGGCCGGGGAGGGCTGGGACCTGGTGCTGGACGCCCGGACCGCCGGGGTGCTGGAGGAGACGGCGCGGGAGCTGCGCGGACGGTACGGGACGCGGGTGGCGGCGGTGCCGGGGGATGTCACGGACGCGGCGCACCGGGCGGATCTGGTGGCGGCGGCCGGTCAGCTGGGCGGTCTCGATCTCCTGGTGAGCAACGCGAGCGTGCTGGGGGCGGAGCCGCTGGTCCGGCTGGACGCGCTGCCGCTGGAGGGGCTCAGGCTGGCGCTGGAGACGAATGTGGTGGCGGCGCTCGGTCTCGTGCAGGAGGCGTTGCCGCTGTTGCGGGCCTCGGAGGCGGGGTCGGTGGTGGTGATCAGCTCGGACGCGGCGGCGGAGCCGTACCCGACGTGGGGTGGTTACGGGGCGTCGAAGGCGGCGCTGGACCAGCTGGCGGCGGTGCTGGGCGAGGAGGAGCCGGGGCTGCGGGTGTGGGCGGTCGACCCGGGTGACATGGCGACGGACCTGTACGCGGCGGCGGTCCCGGAGGACGCGGACGATTCGCGGCCGTCGCCGGAGAGCGTGGCGCCCGCGTTCCTGCGCCTGGTGCGGGAGCGGCCCGCCGGGGGCCGGTACGCGGCTCCGGCCCTGCTGGAGAGGCCGGCGGGGCAGGACGGGGGTGCGCGATGACCGCGCGGGGGCGGTGCGAGGGCGGCGACGTGGCCCTTGCCGTGCCGGGGACGGGCGGGGAGCCGTCTGCCCCGGCCGGCCCGGGCGGGGCAGAGCCTGCGGCGGCCACGGTCGGTCCCCCGGCCCTGGGCGCGCCCTCGCCGCAGCCGGGCGGGGGCGGAACCGCAGCGGAGGGCACGGTCGGCTTCCCCGCCCTGGACGCGCCCTCGCCGCAGCCGGGCGGGGCCGGAACCGCAGCGGAGGCCACCGCGCTGGAGGCCCTGCGGGTGCCGGAGGAGTTGTCGGCTCGGGTGCCGGCCGAGCAGCGCGGGGCGGGGCGTGATGACGTACGGCTGCTCGTGTCCCGGGGGCGGGCGGTCGCGCACCATGCGTTCCGGGAGCTGCCGGGGCAGTTGCGGGCCGGGGACGTGCTGGTGGTGAACACGTCCATGACGTTGCCCGCCGCGGTGAACGGGCGGGTGGGCGGGGAGCGGGTCGTCGTGCACTTCTCGACGCGGGGTGCGGACGGGCGGTGGGCGGTGGAGCTGCGGGCGCCCGTGGGGGCGGGGGTGACCGGGCCGCGGCCCGGTGGTCCGGCGGGGGCGGTGGTGCGGCTGCCGGGCGGGCGGGCCCTGGTGCTGGAGGAGCCGCTGGGGCCCGCGGCCGGGGCCCGGCTGTGGTGGGCGCGGGTGCCGGAGCCGGTGCCGGAGCTGTTGCGCCGGTACGGGCGGCCCATTCGGTACGGGTACACGGATCGGGATCAGCCGCTGTCGGCGTACCGGACGGTGTTCGCGGTGGACTCCCCGGACGGGAGCGGTTCGGCGGAGATGCCGAGCGCCGCGCGCCCCTTCACGGCCTCGCTGGTGGCGGAGCTGGTGCGCCGGGGGGTGCTGTTCGCCCCGCTGTCCCTGCATACGGGGGTGGCCTCGGCGGAGGCGCACGAGCCGCCGTACCCGGAGCGGTTCGCGGTGCCGGCGGCGACGGCGTGGCTGGTGAACGCCGTGCGGGCGGCGGGGAGCGGGAGGGTGGTCGCGGTGGGGACGACGGCCGTGCGGGCGCTGGAGTCGGCGGTGGGCGCGGACGGGGTGGTGCGGCCCGCCGAGGGGTGGACGGACCTCGTGGTGACGCCGCGGCGGGGGGTGCGGGTGGTGGCCGGGCTGCTGACCGGGCTGCACGAGCCGCGGGCCTCGCATCTGCTGATGCTGGAGGCGGTGGCGGGGCGCGAGGCGCTGCGCCACGGGTACGAGGCGGCGCTCCAGGAGCGGTACCTGTGGCATGAGTTCGGGGACGTCCACCTCATCCTGCCGGATGAGGAACGTAACGCTCCGAATTGCTCCAGCAACGAGTGGTGAGACTGTTACCTCGCCGATGTGAGCCCAGGCATAGGATGCACGTCACTTACGAACGTACCTAGTGGGCCCATAAGGGCGTTTTGAGCAGGCATAAATGGAGGTCATTTCGGACGAACGGGACCCTTCTCTACTACCCGGCTTCGTACGTCACACCTTTGCCACAGGATTTTGCTGCCGCTAAGAATTGCTCTCGTCCCCGACGGAGGTGCGCATCACCGCCTCCGGTCTCGTCCTCCGTGAGGACACCTGAGCATTCGAAGAGGTAGCCCTACATGTCTGCGACTCGCATTCCCAGTCGTCTCCGTCGTCTGAACAAGGTCCAGAAGATCTCCGTGGCCGGTGTGTCGGCCCTGGGCGTCGCCGCCCTGACCTTCTCGCTCGTCCCGTCGAACGCCGATGCCGAGATTGCCCCGCAGGCGGCAGCCGCCGCTGCGCCCGTGGCCTTCACCAACGCCACGGGAACCGCCCAGGCCAAGACCGTGCAGAACAGCATGATCGAGCAGCACTCGACCGCCGAGAAGCTGGTGAAGGCCGCCGACGCCGCCAAGGCGAAGGCCGCCGCCGAGACCAAGGCCAAGGCCGCGAAGGCGAAGGCCGCGTCCGAGGCGAAGGCCAAGGCCGCCGCCGAGGCCAAGGACAAGGCCGAGAAGGCCGCCAAGGCCAAGGCGGACGCGAAGAAGCGCGCGTCCGAGAAGGCCAACCGCTCCACCGCGCGCAAGCCCGTCTACGCCAACAACCTGGACGGCTGGATCCGCGAGGCCATGGCGATCATGAAGAAGGAAGGCATCCCCGGCTCCTACGAGGGGATCCACCGCAACATCATCCGTGAGTCCAGCGGCAACCGCTGGGCGATCAACAACTGGGACATCAACGCCCGCAACGGCGTCCCGTCCAAGGGTCTGCTCCAGGTGATCCAGCCGACCTTCGACCGCTACCACGTGGCGGGCACCAAGAAGGACCTGTACGACCCGGTCGCCAACATCGTCGCCGCCTGCAACTACGCGGCCGACCGCTACGGCTCCATGGACAACGTCAACAGCGCGTACTGATCCGCTCGGCCCAGCCGTGCAAACACCGCGGCCGGCACCCCCTCGGGGGTGCCGGCCGCGGTGTCGTGTCCCGGTGCCTACTTGCGCATGACCTCGGGCTCGTGGCGGCGCAGCAGGCGCGCGACCGCGACGGCACAGACGGCGCCGATCACCAGCAGCACGAAGATGTTGATCCCCCACTGGGTCGCCGTGGCCTCCCACAGCGGATCCAGGTCGGTCGGGTTCTTCGGGTCCCACGGCGGCATCAGGTTGGCCAGGTCCAGCGTCGTACCGGCTGCGGCCACGCCCCAGCGGGACGGCATCAGCCAGGTCAGCTGCTCCAGGCCGGGCGTCCCGTAGACCTGGAAGAGGACACCGGTGAACACCAGCTGGACGATCGCGAACATGACCAACAGGGGCATGGTCATCTCGGAGGTCTTGACCATCGCGGAGATCATCAGACCGAACATCATCGAGGTGAACCCGAGGACCACGATCGAGATGCAGATCTCGACGGCCGGAGGCATGAACAGCCCTTCCTCCGGCAGGTCACGGACGGCGAAGCAGATGCCGCAGAGGATGACGCTCTGGAAGGCCGTGATCACGCCGAGCACGATCACCTTGGACGTCAGATAGGCCGAGCGGGACAGGCCGGTGGCCCGTTCCCGTTCGTAGATGACGCGTTCCTTGATCAGTTCTCGTACGGAGCTGGCCGAACCGGCCAGGCAGATGCCGACCGCGAGGATCAGCAGGATCATCCCGGCCTTGCCGTTGAACCGGGTCGGCGGGGTGGGCGGGGCCAGTCCGAAGTCCGCCGGGATGACCGCGGCCAGCACACCGATCACCGCGGGCAGCGCCACCATCAGGCCGAGGAAGGCCTTGTCGGACGCGATGACGGAGGTGTAGCGGCGCACCAGGGTCCACAGCTGTGTCCCCCAGCCCTGCGCCTTCGGGGGCCGCATCTGCTGGGGCGGCGGCATGTTGACCGGCTGGGCCGCGACGGCGTCGATGTCGGCGGCGTACATCTGGTAGTGCTGCGAACCGCGCCAGCGGCCCGCCCAGTCGTAGTCGCGGTAGTTCTCGAAGGCGGAGAAGACGTCGGCCCAGCTGGTGTAGCCGAAGAAGTTCAGCGCTTCCTCCGGCGGACCGAAGTAGGCGACGGAACCGCCCGGCGCCATCACGAGGAGCTTGTCGCAGATCGCCAGCTCGGCGACCGAGTGGGTGACCACGAGCACCGTGCGGCCGTCGTCGGCGAGGCCGCGCAGCAGCTGCATGACGTCGCGGTCCATGCCCGGGTCGAGACCGGAGGTCGGCTCGTCCAGGAAGATCAGCGACGGCTTGGTGAGCAGCTCCAGGGCGACCGAGACGCGCTTGCGCTGGCCGCCGGAGAGCGAGGTGATCTTCTTGTCCTTGTGGATGTCGAGCTTGAGCTCGGCGAGGACCTCGGTGATCCGGGCCTGGCGCTCGGCCTCGGTGGTGTCCGCGGGGAAGCGGAGCTTGGCCGCGTACTTGAGGGCCTTGGCGACGGACAGCTCCTTGTGCAGGATGTCGTCCTGCGGGACCAGACCGATGCGCTGGCGCAGCTCGGCGAACTGCTTGTACAGGTTCCGGTTGTCGTAGAGGACGTCACCCTGGTTGGCGGGCCGGTAGCCGGTGAGCGCCTTGAGCAGGGTGGACTTCCCGGAACCGGACGGGCCGATGACCGCGATCAGCGACTTCTCGGGGACGCCGAAGGAGACGTCCTTGAGGATCTGCTTGCCGCCGTCGACCGTCACCGTGAGGTGGCGGGCGGAGAAGGAGACCTCACCGGTGTCGACGAACTCTTCCAGCCGGTCGCCGACCAGCCGGAACGTCGAGTGGCCGACGCCCACGATGTCGTTCGGGCCGATGAGGGCCGAGCCGGACTTGTGGAGCGGCTGCCCGTTGACGTAGGTGCCGTTGTGCGAGCCGAGGTCGCGGATCTCGAAGCGGCCGTCGGGCGTCGCGTGGAACTCGGCGTGGTGGCGGGAGACCTGGAGGTCGGAGACGACCAGTTCGTTCTCCAGCGCACGACCGATGCGCATGACCCGGCCGAGAGCCAGCTGGTGGAACGTGGTGGGGCTGCGGTCGCCGTAGACCGGCGGCGCCCCCGCGGCGCCGCCCTGTCCCGGTCCGCCCTGCTGCCCGGGGTTCTGCTGATGCGGCACGTTCTGGTGCGCTGGCTGCTGGTGCGGGACCTGCTGCTGGGGCGCCTGAGGCTGCTGCCAGGCCTGCTGCTGGGCAGGGGGCTGGTGGTGCGCCGGGGCCTGGTGCTGGGCGGGTGCCTGCTGTCCGTGCCAGCCCGGGGCGCCGCCCTGGGGCTGCTGGTGGGGCTGGTGCGCCGGGGCCTGCTGCGCTGCGGCCGCCTGGCCGCCGGCCACACCGGCTCCCGCGCCGGCGCTGAGGCTCACCCGGGGGCCGTCGGTGGCGTTGCCCAGGTGCAGCACCGAACCGGCGCCGAGCTCCACCTGCTGGATCCGTCGGCCCTGCACATAGGTGCCGTTGGTGCTGCCGTGGTCCTCGATGGACCAACTGCGGCCGTTCCAGCTGATCGTGGCGTGCCGCCACGACACTCTGGCGTCGTCGATCGCCAGGTCGCCCTGCGGATCACGTCCAAGGGTGTACGACCTGGACGGATCGAGCGTCCAGGTGCTGCCATTCAATTCCAGTACGAGTTCCGGCACTCCGCGCCCCACTAGTTGTCCCCCGTGATACCCCCCGTCGCAGGGAGTCTAGGGATGCTGAACATCGTGGGGAACTATTCCAGGACCTGTCCCCGATCCGAAAGTCGGGCGGGTGAAGAGCGCGGGGAGACCTGCGCGAGCACCCCCGTACCGGGGGGTGAAACAGGAGCGGACATGGTCAGATCACACTGAAGGCTCTGCAACCTCCCAAAGGGTTCTCAGCGACGTGATAACGGTTGATACGAGACACCTGGTCCGGCCGAGCGCAAGACCTGTACCGGCCAGATCTTGTACCGCCCGGATCCGGACGCGCCGTCGGCGGTACCGGTGGGACTCCGTCCGGCACTCGGGACGGGCGGCCGGAGGAGAGGGCGGGACCGATACGGTGGGAGCACCATGAGCGCATCTCAGCCACCTCAGCACCCCTCCTCTTCTGAGCCCGGTGAGTCCCTTGAGCCCCGCGGGCCCCGTCGGGCCGACGGAAGCGGCGACGGGCCCCCTCCGGGCAGCGACGCACCCACGCTGCTGGTCAAGATCTTCGGCAAGGACCGTCCCGGCATCACCGCCGGGCTCTTCGACACCCTCGCCGCGTACGCGGTCGACGTCGTGGACATCGAGCAGGTCGTCACCCGTGGCCGCATCGTGCTGTGCGCCCTGGTCACCGCGCCCACGGCGGGCGGGACCACCGAGGGCGATCTGCGGGCGACCGTGCACAGCTGGGCCGATTCCCTGAAGCTGCAGGCCGAGATCATCTCCGGCATCGGCGACAACCGGCCCCGCGGTGACGGCCGTTCCCATGTGACGGTGCTGGGGCACCCGCTCACCGCCGAGTCGACCGCCGCCATAGCGGCCACCATCACCTCGACCGGCGGGAACATCGACCGTGTCTTCCGGCTGGCGAAGTACCCGGTGACCGCCGTCGAGTTCGCGGTGTCGGGGACCGGGACCGCGGAGCTGCGGACAGCGCTGGCGACCGAGGCCGCGGAGATCGGCGTGGACGTCGCGGTGGTCTCGGCCGGGCTGAGCCGGCGGGCCCAGCGGCTGGTGGTCATGGATGTCGACTCCACACTGATCCAGGACGAGGTGATCGAGCTCTTCGCGGCCCACGCGGGCTGCGAGGACAAGGTCGCCGAGGTGACCGAGCAGGCGATGCGCGGCGAGCTGGACTTCGAGCAGTCGCTGCACGCCCGGGTCGCACTGCTGGCCGGTCTGGACGCCTCGGTGGTGGACAAGGTCCGCACCGAGGTACGGCTCACGCCCGGCGCCCGCACGCTGATCCGCACGCTGAAGCGGCTCGGCTACCAGGTCGGCGTCGTCTCCGGCGGCTTCACCCAGGTCACGGACGACCTCAAGGAGCGGCTCGGCCTGGACTTCGCCTCGGCCAACACCCTGGAAGTGGTCGACGGCAGGCTCACCGGCCGGGTCGTCGGTGAGGTGGTGGACCGGGCGGGCAAGGCCCGGCTGCTGCGCAGCTTCGCCGAGCAGGCGGGGGTACCGCTGGCCCAGACGGTGGCGATCGGGGACGGGGCGAACGATCTCGACATGCTGAACACGGCCGGGCTCGGTGTCGCGTTCAACGCCAAGCCGCTGGTCCGCGAGGCGGCGCACACCGCGGTGAACGTGCCGTTCCTGGACACCGTGCTCTATCTGCTCGGCATCACCCGGGAAGAGGTCGAAGCGGCGGACGGCCTCGTCGACTGAGCCCGTCCGTACGAAGGCCAGGGCCCCGGCACCGCGATGGCGCCGGGGCCCTGTCCGTGCGCTCGGCCGCTCCGCGCGCTCAGTGGTCCCGTGGGTGCGCTCGGCCGCTCCGCGCGCGCCCAGTGGTCCCGTGGGTGATCAGTCGTTCGGGGTCCAGTACTCCGTGAGCCTGCCCGCCCCGTGCTCCAGGCTCTTCCAGGAGCCGGGGAACTCCACCACGGCGTAGGCGGCGGTGGGAAAACCGTCCCGGGTCATCCGGGCCAGGGTGTCGCCCTCGGCCGAGCCGGAGAGGGCGTCGGCGGCGCCGTGCATCCCCGGGTTGTGGCCGATGACCAGGAGGTTGCGCACGTCGTCGGGGGTCTCGTTGAACAGGGCGATCAGTTCGCCGAGGGAGGCCTCGTACAGCCTCTCCTCATAGACGGTCCGGGGGCGCTGGGAGAATTCATGGACCGCCAGCTTCCAGGTCTCCCGTGTCCTGGCGGCACTGGAGCAGAGGGCCAGATCGAAGTCGATGCCGGAATCGGCGAGCCTGCGGCCGGCCACGGGCGCGTCCTTTCGGCCGCGCTCGGCCAGCGGGCGCTCGTGATCGGAAGCCTGTGACCATTCCGCCTTGGCGTGCCGGAGAAGGACGATCCTGCGAGGTGTCTCGACGCTCATACATCTCAGCTTCGCATGAAACGCGCCCTCGGGCGCAGGGTGTTGACGGGCTCATCCGGACGGTTGACGCGCTGGTCCGGGGCGGCTTCGGCTCAGCGGAACAGCAGCTGGAAGGTGAGCTCGATCAGTTGTCCGAAAGCGGGGGCGGCGGTGGCGGCCTGGGCCTGTCCGGGGCTGAGGATCATCAGCAGCAGCGCGGCGAACACGACGGCGGGCAGGGCGACCGCCCACCACGGCAGCCGGATCTCGACACTGTCGGCGGCCGGTCGGTGGGACCTGGTGTGCGTCGGTGCCGGCATGTGCGCCTCCGTCAAGTCAGCGGGTCGTTACCGAAGAACCTACGGAACGGGCACGGCCGGTCCCATCCGGTGACCCACCCACTCGACCCTGACCCTGGCCCCCTAGGGGAAGGTGGGGCTAGCCCCACCCCCGGGGCCCGAGGCGTCAGGGCGTCAGGCTTCAGGGCGAGGCGATCGTGGCGATGACACCGATGACGACGGTGACGAGAAGCATCGCGCCGAACACGAGGAGAAGCTTCTTCTGGCCGTTCTGGGGATTCGGATCGAGCACTGGCATGAGGTCAGTGTCGCATCTCAGCACTCGTCCTCGATCGTCCGGTCCCGGCCGGCGAGGATGCCGGCCACCATCTGGGGAAGCATGAGGCCCGCCATCAGGGCGATCGGCAGCCCCCAGCCGCCGCTGTGCTGGTAGAGCACGCCGACGAGCAGCGGGCCGGGGATCGAGAGCAGATAGCCGGTGGACTGGGCGAAGGCGGAGAGCCGGACCACACCCGCGCCGGACCGCGCCCGCATGCCGATCATGGTGAGGGCGAGCGGAAAGGCGCAGTTGGCGATCCCGAGGAGCAGGGCCCAGGCCCAGGCTCCGGCGGCGGGCGCGAGGTAGAGGCCGCTGTAGCCGATCAGGCCGCACAGGCCGAGGACGACGACGATGGGGCCCTGGTTCTTGAGCCGGGAGGCGACCCGGGGGATGACGAAGGCCAGCGGGACGCCCATCGCCATGGTGACCGCGAGCAGGAGTCCGGCGGTGCCGGCGGAGACCCCGGCGTCGCGGAAGATCTGCGGCATCCATCCCATGGTGATGTACGCGGCGGTGGCCTGGAGCCCGAAGAAGCAGGCGAGGCCCCAGGCGGTCCGGCTGCGGGTGATCTTCAGGGCCGGCGCCTCGGTGGCGTTCGCGGCGGCCGGCTCCGGCCGGCCGGGGGCCGGGGTGCGGTCGCGTACGAGGACGATCCAGGGCAGCACCGCGACGGCGGCGAGCACGGCCCAGACGACCAGGCCCGTCTGCCAGTCGCCGCCCAGCGCCCCGGTGACGGGGACGGTGAGGGCGGCGGCCAGGGCGGTGCCGAGGGCCAGGGCCATGGAGTAGAGGCCGGTCATGGTGCCGACGCGGTCGGGGAACCAGCGCTTGACGATCACCGGCATCAGGATGTTGCTGACGGCGATGCCCATGAGGGCCAGGGCGCTGGCGGCCAGGAACCCGGCGGTGGAGCCGATGTAGGGGCGGACGGCCAGGCCCAGGGCGATCGCTGCCATGCCCGCGCAGACGACGGCGCCCGCGCCGAAGCGGCGGGCGAGGCGCGGTGCCATGACGCCGAAGACGGCGAAGCAGAGCGGCGGTACGGAGGTCAGGACGCCGGCCACGCTGCCGCTCATGTGCAGCCCTTCACGGACCTCTTCGAGGAGGGCGCCGAGGCTGGTGATGGCGGGGCGGAGGTTGAGCGCGGCCAGGACGAGCCCCACGGCGATGAGGCGCAGCAGCCACGGGGAGGGCCCCTCGGCTGCCCCGGGAAGCGACCGGGCCCGGGGGGCGGGGGACGTGCGCGCGGGGGTGTCGCGGTTCAGGGTCGGGGTCTGCGTCTCGTCGTCCGGCATGGAGCCATCATAGAATCATGGGATGATTGATTGTCCACTCCGGCCCTAGGTCCTGTCGTCAAACTGCCGTCGTCGCCCGGAGGGCGGCCGCGCGGCGTCCGGTGCGTGCGATCGCAAGGCGCCTGAATGGTCTTGTAGCGGAGCTACCAGGGCATTTGGGCAACGCCGCGAGCGTGCGTGCCGGGCGTCGCGCGGCAGACGGCAGTCTGAGGACAGGACCTAGCCCGGAGCCCCCGCGTACGTTGAGAGAATGCGGGAGAGAATCCGGCCCGGACCTCACCGCTCACGAGCAAGGAGCACCATGGCGCTGACGTCTCCTCGGCGTTCGGCACTCTCCGACCAGGTGATCGCCCAGTTGCGGAACCAGATCACCTCGGGCGAGTGGCCGGTCGGCTCGCGGATTCCGACCGAGCCCGAGCTGGTCGAACAGCTGGGCGTGGCCCGTAACACCGTCCGCGAGGCCGTGCGGGCGCTCGCGCACAACGGGCTCCTGGACATCCGGCAGGGCTCCGGCACGTATGTGATCGCCACGAGCGAGCTGGCCGGGGTGATGCACCGCAGGTTCGCGGCGGCCGACCCCCGGCATGTCGCGGAGCTGCGCTCGACCCTGGAGTCCTCGGCGGCCCGGCTGGCGGCGGTCCGGCGCACGGACCGGGATCTGCGGCAGCTGGACGCGTTGATGGCGCGCCGGGAGGGGGCCTGGGAGTCGGGTGACGCGGAGGCGTTCGTGGCGGCGGACGCGACGCTCCACCTGGCGGTGGTCGCCGCCTCGCACAACGATGTCCTGACCGGGCTCTACGCCGATCTCGGGGATCTGCTGCGCGACTATCTGCGCGGCGACGTGGGCCCCGAGCTGCGGCCGGAGAACCATATGGACCACGGCAGGCTGGTCGAGGCGATCCGGGCCCGGGACGCGGAGACGGCCGCGGCCGAGGCGGCGAGCCACGCGCTGCGCTGCTTCACGGACCGGGTGTAGCCCTCGGGCCCGCTCACAGCGGGGCGGGCCGGTGGCTCACCCAGGCGGTGACGACCTCTTTCCAGCAGCGGTCCTCCAGCCGTACGGTCCGGCCGGGTTCCACCGCGACCACCTCACCGTCCGCGTCGACGTCCCACCACCGGTCGCACTCGGTGTGCAGCCGGACCAGATCGACGGAGGGGTAGGGGTTGTGGCAGTAGGCCAGGACCCGGGAGCCCTCGACGGTCGTACGGCACTCCGATCCGGCCGGTTCGGGCTTCGGGGGCGCCGTTTGCGTACCGGAGTCGGCTCCCCTGGCGGCGTGGACCCCGAGCGGTACGGCGAGGGCGGCCACGGCCACCGGTACGGCCAGGAGGAGACGGGTTCGTCGGCGCGTGGGGCGCACAGCGATCTCCCTCCCGCAGCCTGACCAGAAGTCCGGTTCCTCCTCATTCTGCGGTGGATCGGCCGACTTTTCGACCGGAGCGACCACGCACGGCGACGGCCCCCGGTCGCGCCACCCTCCACAACGGGGTGACGCGGCCGGGGGCCGTTCAGCTGAGGCGGTACGCGGTCAGGCGCCGATCATGTGCACGCCGCTGTCGACGTGGATGATCTCGCCCGTGGTGCGCGGGAAGAAGTCGGAGAGCAGGGCGACGATGCTGCGGCCGGCCGGCTCCGGGTCGTTCATGTCCCAGGCCAGGGGGGCGCGGGTGTTCCAGACGTCGGCCAGCTCCTCGAAGCCCGGGATGGACTTGGCGGCCATCGAGCGGATCGGTCCGGCGGAGATCAGGTTGCAGCGCAGCCCGTCCTTGCCCAGGTCACGGGCGAGGTAGCGGGAAGTGGCCTCCAGTGCGGCCTTGGCCGGGCCCATCCAGTCGTACTGCGGCCAGGCGTACTGGGCGTCGAAGGTGAGGCCGACGATCGAGCCGCCCTCGCTCATCAGCGGCTTGCAGGCCATGGCCAGCGACTTCAGCGAGAACGCCGAGACGTGCATCGCGGTGGAGACGGACTCGAAGGGCGTGTTGAGGAAGTTGCCGCCGAGCGCGTCCTGGGGCGCGAAGCCGATGGAGTGGACGACGCCGTCGAGCGAACCGAGCTCCTCGCGGACCAGGCCCGCCAGCCGGTCCAGGTGCTCCTGGTTGGTCACGTCCAGCTCGATGACCTTGGCCGGCTTCGGCAGCTTCTTGGCGATGCGCTCGGTCAGGGTGGGGCGCGGGAAGGCGGTGAGGATGACCTCGGCGCCCTGCTCCTGGGCCACCTTCGCGGCGTGGAACGCGATGGACGACTCCATCAGCACCCCGGTGATGAGGATGCGCTTGCCGTCGAGAATTCCGCTCATGGTGATCAGTGACCCATGCCCAATCCGCCGTCAACGGGAATGACGGCTCCAGTGATGTACGACGCGTCGTCGGAGGCGAGGAAGCGCACGGCGGCGGCGATCTCCTCGGGCCGCGCGTAGCGGCCGAGCGGCACCTGGGCCACGATGCCCTTGCGCTGCTCCTCGGTGAGCACCTGGGTCATGTCGGTGTCGACAAAACCGGGCGCGACGACGTTGAAGGTGATGTTCCGCGAACCGAGCTCGCGGGCCAGCGACCGGGCGAAGCCGACCAGCCCGGCCTTGGAGGCGGCGTAGTTGGCCTGACCGGCCGACCCGAGGAGGCCGACGACGGAGGAGATCAGGACGACCCGGCCCTTCTTGGCGCGCAGCATGCCGCGGTTGGCGCGCTTGACGACCCGGAAGGTGCCGGTGAGGTTGGTGTCGAGGACGGAGGTGAAGTCCTCCTCCGACATCCGCATCAGCAACTGGTCCTTGGTGATGCCCGCGTTGGCGACGAGCACCTCCACGGGGCCGTGCTTCTCCTCGATCTCCTTGTAGGCCTGCTCCACCTGCTCGGCGTCGGTGATGTCGCAGCGGACCGCGAGAACCCCGGCTTCGGTGAGGGCCTGAGGGGGCTCTCCGGAGCGGTAGGTGATCGCTACCTGGTCGCCGTTGTCGGCGAAGGCGCGGGCGATGGCGAGGCCGATGCCCCGGTTTCCTCCGGTGACGAGAACCGAGCGGCTCAACGGATCACCCTTTCCTTGGCGGTCTGGTGCGTGGTCCCGGGCGGTCGGGTACGTCGAAAACCTATCGGTACCGTGGGCCGATCGAGGAATCGGGCCCTGACAGTGGCTTGTCCGGGGTGCTGTGGGGTTCCTACAGTCCGGGGCGATGCGTGGTCGGCCCACGCGTCCGTGATATCCCCCGGTACGGTCACCCTCCGGCGTGGTTCACTGCCGTGGTGTATCGAGAAGGGAACTCCCTGTGCCCCACGAGGTAGATCAGTCATTCCTGGCCCTGCCGTCGCGCGCGCTGGCCGACGCGGCGCTCGCCCGAGCGCGGGCCCTCGGCGCGACACACGCCGACTTCCGGCTGGAGCGGGTGCGCAGCGCCACCTGGCGGCTGCGGGACGCGCGGCCGGCCGGGGCGTCGGACAGCACGGACCTGGGGTACGCGGTGCGCGTGGTGCACGGCGGGGCCTGGGGGTTCGCGTCCGGGGTCGATCTGACGATGGACGCGGCCGCGAAGGTGGCCTCGCAGGCCGTCGCGATGGCCAAGCTGTCGGCGAAGGTGATCGCGGCGGCCGGCTCGGACGAGCTGGTGGAGCTGGCGGACGAACCGTCGCACGGTGAGCGGACCTGGGTCTCGGCGTACGACGTCGACCCCTTCTCCGTACCGGACGAGGAGAAGGCGGCGCTGCTCGCCGAGTGGAGCGGGCGGCTGCTGGGCGCGGAGGGTGTCGCGCACGTGGACGCGTCCTTGATGACCGTGCACGAGAACAAGTTCTACGCGGACACGGCGGGCACGGTCACCACGCAGCAACGGGTGCGGATCCACCCGCAGTTCACCGCCGTCGCGGTGGACGGCACGACCGGCGAGTTCGACTCGATGCGCACCATCGCGCCGCCGGTGGGCCGGGGCTGGGAGTATCTGACCGGCACGGGCTGGGACTGGGACGCCGAACTGGAGCAGATCCCCGGGCTGCTGGCGGAGAAGATGCGGGCGCCGAGCGTCGAGGCGGGGGCGTACGACCTGGTCGTCGACCCGTCGAACCTGTGGCTGACGATCCACGAGTCGATCGGCCACGCCACCGAGCTGGACCGGGCGCTGGGGTACGAGGCGGCGTACGCCGGGACCTCGTTCGCCACCTTCGACCAGCTCGGCAAGCTGGCGTACGGCTCCTCCGTGATGAACGTGACCGGCGACCGCACGGCCGAGCACGGGCTCGCGACGATCGGGTACGACGACGAGGGCGTCGAGGCGCAGTCGTGGGACCTGGTGAAGGACGGCACGCTCGTCGGCTACCAGCTGGACCGCCGGATCGCGAAGCTCACCGGGCTCGGCCGGTCCAACGGGTGCGCGTACGCGGACTCGCCGGGCCATGTGCCCGTCCAGCGCATGGCGAACGTGTCGTTGCGTCCGGATCCGGGCGGGCTGTCCACGGAGGACCTGATCGGCGGGGTCGAGCGCGGGATCTACGTGGTCGGCGACCGTTCGTGGTCCATCGACATGCAGCGCTACAACTTCCAGTTCACGGGACAGCGGTTCTTCCGCATCGAGAACGGGAAGCTCGCCGGGCAGCTGCGGGATGTGGCGTACCAGGCGACGACCACGGACTTCTGGGGCTCGATGGAGAAGGTCGGCGGCCCCCAGACGTACGTCCTCGGCGGCGCGTTCAACTGCGGCAAGGCCCAGCCGAGCCAGGTCGCGGCCGTCTCGCACGGCTGCCCGTCCGCCCTCTTCCGGGGCGTCAACATCCTCAACACGACGCAGGAGGCCGGGCGATGAACGGCGACCACGGAACCGGCTGGGGGTCCGGGGGTCGTCCCCCGGGCAAGCACAGTCTCAACACGACGCAGGAGGCCGGGCGATGAGCCGCGTCAGCAAGCCGTACGAGATCGTCGAGCGGGCTCTGGAGCTGTCCACCACGGACGGTCTGGTGGTCATCGCCGACGAGCACTCCTCCGCCAATCTGCGCTGGGCGGGCAACGCGCTCACCACGAACGGGGTGACCCGGGGGCGGACCCTGACCGTCATCGCGACCGTGGACGGGGCCGAGGGCACCGCCTCCGGTGTGGTCTCCCGGTCCGCCGTGACCACCGACGACCTGGAGCCGGTCGTCCGCGCCGCCGAGGCCGCCGCCCGGGGCGCGGGTCCGGCGGAGGACGCGCAGCCGCTGGTGAGCGGGGTGCCCGCGTCGCCCGGCTTCACGGACGCGCCCGCCGAGACCGGCTCGGAGGTCTTCGCGGACTTCGCCCCGGCGCTCGGCGACGCCTTCGCCCGGGCCCGCTCGGGCGGCCGTGAGCTGTACGGCTTCGCCAACCACGAGCTGACCTCCACCTACGTGGGGACGTCGAGCGGGCTGCGGCTGCGCCACGACCAGCCGAACGGGACGCTGGAGCTGAACGCGAAGTCGCCGGACCGGACGCGCTCCGCGTGGGCGGGCCGGGCGACCCGGGACTTCAAGGACGTCGACCCGGCGGCGATGGACGCGGAGCTGGCGCAACGGCTGCGCTGGGCACAGCGGCGCATCGAGCTGCCCGCCGGGCGGTACGAGACGCTGCTGCCGCCGACCGCGGTGGCGGACCTGCTGATCTACCAGCTCTGGTCGTCGACCGCGCGGGACGCGGTGGAGGGCCGGACGGTGTTCTCGACCCCGGGCGGCGGGACCCGGCTGGGCGAGACGCTCACCCCGCTCCCGCTCACCCTGCGCAGCGACCCGCACGCCCCGGGTCTGGAGGCGGCACCGTTCGTGATCGCCCACTCCTCCGGCGACAGCGGTTCCGTCTTCGACAACGGGCTGCCGCTGGCCCCGACGGACTGGATCCGGGACGGAAGGCTGGAGCGGCTGACGACGACCCGGCACGCGGCGGGTCTGACCGGCCTCCCGGTCGCCCCGGGCATCGACAACCTGCTCCTGGAGGGCGGCGGCGAGAAGTCGTTGGAGGAGATGGTCGCCGCGACGACCGGGCGGGCGCTGCTGCTGACCTGCCTCTGGTACATCCGCGAGGTGGACCCGGCGACGCTGCTGCTGACCGGGCTGACCCGGGACGGCGTCTATCTGGTCGAGGACGGCGAGGTGGTCGGCGAGGTGAACAACTTCCGGTTCAACGAGTCGCCGGTGGACCTGCTGTCGCGGGCCTCGGAGGCGGGCCGTACGGAGAAGACGCTGCCGCGCGAGTGGGGCGACTGGTTCACCCGGGCCGCGATGCCGGCGCTGCGCATCCCGGACTTCAACATGAGCTCGGTCAGTCCGGGCGTATGACTCGGTCAGCCCGGGCGTACGACCCGCCTAGACTGACCCGTACATCTCTACCAGGCATAAGGAGCACCGGAACCGTGACGGACATCGTCGACGAGCTGAAGTGGCGCGGGCTGTTCGCCCAGTCCACTGACGAGGACGCATTGCGCAAGGCTCTCGCGGACGGTCCCGTCACCTTCTATTGCGGCTTCGACCCGACCGCGGCCAGCCTGCACGTGGGGCACCTGGTGCAGGTGCTCACCATGCGCCGGCTCCAGCAGGCCGGGCTGAAGCCGCTGGCGCTGGTCGGCGGGGCCACGGGGCAGATCGGTGACCCGCGGCCCACCGCCGAGCGGACGCTGAACGACCCGGAGACCATCGCCGCCTGGGTGCAGCGGCTGCGGGGGCAGATCGAGCCCTTCCTCACCTTCGAGGGTCCGAACGCGGCGACGATGGTCAACAACCTGGACTGGACCGCGGGCATGTCCGCGATCGAGTTCCTGCGGGACATCGGCAAGCACTTCCGGGTCAACAAGATGCTCACCAAGGACTCCGTCGCCCGCCGGCTGGAGTCGCAGGAGGGCATCAGCTACACCGAGTTCAGCTACCAGCTGCTCCAGGGCATGGACTTCCTGGAGCTGTACCGCCGGCACGGCTGCACCCTCCAGCAGGGCGGCAGCGACCAGTGGGGCAACCTCACCGCGGGCATCGACCTAATCCACCGGCTGGAGCCGGGGGCGGTCGTGCACGCGCTGGCGACGCCGCTGATGACGAAGGCGGACGGGACGAAGTTCGGCAAGTCCGAGAGCGGCGCCGTCTGGCTCGACCCGGAGATGACGACGCCGTACGCGTTCTACCAGTTCTGGCTGAACGTGGACGACCGGGACGTCTCGCGCTACCTGCGCATCCTCAGCTTCAAGAGCCGTGAGGAGCTGGAGGAGCTGGAGAAGCTGACCGAGGAGCGGCCGCAGGCCCGCAACGCACAGCGGGCGCTGGCCGAGGAGCTGACGACGCTGGTGCACGGCGGTGCGCAGTGCGCGGCCGTGATCGCGGCGTCGAAGGCGCTGTTCGGGCAGGGCGAGCTGGCCGAGCTGGACGAGGCGACGCTGAGCGCGGCCCTGTCCGAGGTGCCCCACGCCACCGTCGCCGAGCTGGGTCCGCTGGTGGACCTCCTGGTGGAGGTCGGTCTCGCCCCCAGCAAGTCGGGGGCCCGCCGTACGGTCAAGGAGGGCGGCGCCTACGTGAACAACGTGAAGGTCGTCGACGGCGAGGCCGCGCCGGACTCCGGGGAGCTGCTGCACGGGCGCTGGCTGGTGCTGCGCCGCGGCAAGAAGAACCTGGCGGCCGTGGAGGTCAGCCCGGCGGGCTGACCTCGCGGGTGACGGCGCCGCGGCCGGACACGTCTTCTCACGTGTCCGGCCGCGGCGGGTCCGGCCCGGCCGTCGTGCGGTACGGTTTCCGGCGCGTGGGGCGCCCGGCCCTCACGGGATGTCCGTCATCCTTTCTGCGCCTTGATGTGCTCGATGACCTCGTTGAAGTCCTTGGTCGGCGAGAAGTCCAGGTACTCGCAGTCCTCCAGCGCCACCGGGGCGTGTCCGGGCGGCCAGTAGAACGTCTCACCCGCTTCGTAGACGTCGTCGCCGTGGGGGGTCCGCATCTTCAGCCGGCCCTTGAAGAGATGGCCCCAGTGCGGGCACGGGCAGAGGTCGTCGGCCAGCCCCTGGAGAGCCGGACCCATGTCGGTGCCCTCGGGAAACTTCACAAAGGCGACGGACATGCCTCCACCGACGTCCTGAACACGCAGCTCCACTCCGTCGCCCTCGATGACGACAGGAGTGTCCTTCCGCGTCGTCGCTGTCATGGTTCCTCCTCGCTCATCTGTCGAAGGGAACAGCGAGAACTTCCTCCCCTCCAGTCTGGGCCCGGGAGCTGCGCACCGCGAGCCTGTACGCCCCGTCATCCGGAGGCCGGGACAGCGGTGACGGAGCGGGGCACGGTTCCAGGCGGGCACGGATCGGCTCCGTCGTCCTGTCGCCGCCTCGACCGCCCACAACGCAGTGCCGCGGCCGGACACGCTTTCCTCGCGTGTCCGGCCGCGGTGTATCGGTCGTGCGGTGACCGGGTCAGGTTCTCTGACTGCGGCCGCCCCGGATCTTCTGCCAGGCCATGTCGCCGACGGCGACGACCGCCACGGCGCCCGCCAGCTGGAGCACATGGCGGATCCAGTCGATGCCCTTGGTGTCCTCCACCCCGATCCAGCCCGCCACGGCGTTGCCGAGAATGCTGCCGAGGATGCCGAACACGGCCGTCAGCCAGAGCGGGATGTCCTGCTTGCCCGGCAGGATCGCTCTGGCGATGACACCGAGCACCAATCCCACGATGATCGCCCACAACCAGCTCATTTCGCCTCCTCGTGCGGCGCGGAGTGCGCGTCCGTCCAGTCTTGGCCCGCCGTCCGGGCGCCCGCATGCCAGGTTGGGCCGTCCGGGGGACCCGGGTCCCACCCGCCGGGCGGGCCCCGGCCGCCCGCCCGGCGGACACCGGGCGTACCGTGGATGCGGCCCGGTCCGTGAACGTCCGGCGACGACATCTGGTGGTGGAGCATGCTGCGGAAGAACGCGGATTCGGAGGTCATCCGGATCACGGGCGCCCGCCAGGGGCTGACGGAGGACGTCCGCGGGCGGCAGCGGCGCTATGTGATCTCGATGTCGGTGCGCACGGTGTCGGTGGTGCTGGCCGCGGTGCTGTGGAACGTGGAGCGGCATGTGGCGATCGTGGCGCTCGTGCTGGGCGTGCTGCTGCCGTACGTGGCGGTGGTCATCGCCAACGCGGGCCGGGAGAACGCGACTTCGCTGCCGACGACGTTCGTGCCGATGCCGGTGCGGCCGGCTCTGGAGGCCGCTCCGGTGACCGGTTCGGCGGAGCCGGGCGACGCGCGGGGGGCGTCCGGTCGGGTTCCGCCGCCGCATGAGGCCGGCTGAGCACACACGTTGCGCGAAGCTCAGGAAAAGCTCAGATCAATCATGACGTTCCGGTGCACCGCACCCCGGTCCCCGTGACATACTTCGAAGGCGCTCCGCATCCCCCGTCGGAGCGACGGACCGACGCCGGGCAGCTCCCCCCGTGGCTGCTCGGCGTCGCCTTTTCTCCGGCCGGGGTGCGCGTCAGGAGCCTTGCGATCCAGCTGACTTGGCCCGCGCGTACCTGATTTAGGCTGGGAGCTGTGATTTTTCCCGAGACGTCCGCCGAGAGTCCCACCGGTGCCCCGCTCTGTTCCGCCAAGGGCTGCCGGGCCGCCGCCGTGTGGGTGCTCGCCTGGAACAACCCGAAGCTGCACACGCCCGAGCGGCGCAAGACCTGGCTGGCCTGTGACGAGCATCGGGAGCACCTGTCGTCGTTCCTCGGCGTACGGGGTTTCCTCAAGGACGTCGTGGCGCTGAAGGACTGGGAGCCCGGCCCCGGGGGCGAGGGATCGCGGGACGCCTGAGCGTCGGCCCGCGGAACGTCCGAGCGGCGGCGGGCCGGACCGTCGGCTCCGGTCTCAGCCGCCGATCGCCGACATCGGGCGGTCGGGCTGCAGGAACGAGGGGTCGTCCAGTCCGGAGCCCGCCTTCTTGCCCCACATGGCCGTCCGCCAGAGCTGGGCGATCTCCTCGTCCGGCGCGTCCCCGCGCAGCGCCCCGCGCAGATCCGTCTCCTCGCGGGCGAAGAGGCAGGTGCGGACCTGGCCGTCGGCGGTGAGCCGGGTGCGGTCGCAGGCGCGGCAGAACGGGCGGGTGACGGAGGCGATCACGCCGACTCGGTGCGGGCCGCCGTCGACGGTCCAGCGCTCGGCGGGGGCGGAGCCGCGGGACGCGTCGCTCTCGGGGGTGAGGGTGAAGCGGGTGCGCAGCGAGGCGAGGATGTCACCGGCGGTGATCATGCCGTCGCGCTTCCAGCCGTGCTGGGCGTCGAGCGGCATCTGCTCGATGAAGCGGAGCTCGTAGTCGTGGGCCACGGCCCAGGCGAGCAGCTCGGGGGCCTCGTCCTCGTTGAGCCCCGGCATCAGGACGGAGTTGACCTTCACCGGGGTGAGCCCGGCCTCCTGGGCGGCCTCCAGGCCGTCCAGCACGTCCTGGTGGCGGTCCCGGCGGGTGAGGGTCTTGAAGACGTCGGGCCGCAGGGTGTCCAGCGAGACATTGACCCGGTCGAGGCCCGCGGCCTTGAGGGCGGTGGCGGTCCGCTTGAGCCCGATGCCGTTGGTCGTGAGGGACATGCGGGGGCGGGGGGTGAGCGCGGCGCACTGCTCGACGATGGAGACGAGGCCGGGGCGGAGCAGGGGCTCGCCGCCGGTGAAGCGGACCTCGGTGATGCCGAGCCGGGTGACGGCGATCCGGATCAGGCGCACGATCTCGTCGTCGGAGAGCAGCTCGCTCTTGCCGAGCCACTGGAGGCCCTCTTCCGGCATGCAGTAGGTGCAGCGGAGATTGCACTTGTCGGTGAGTGACACGCGCAGGTCGGTGGCGACCCGGTCGTAGGTGTCGATGAGCACGGTGGGCCCCTCCCCCGGTGGTGCGATCGCTTCTCTTCGCTTCAGGTACTTCCGAGCCTACGTGAGACATGTGACAACGGCGTGGCCCGTTTGCCACGAGGTGCGGCCGGGCCGCGTCGTAGGACTCTACGACGCGGCCCGGCCGCGGGTGGTGGGCGATGGGCCGAACGGGCCCGCCCGCTCTGGTGTGCTCAGTGGGCTCCGACGCCGGTGAGGGACTTGACCTCCAGCTCGGCGTACTTGTCCGAGTCGGCCTTCTCCTTGGAGATCAGCGAGCCGATCCAGCCGAGCAGGAAGCCGAGCGGGATCGAGATCAGGCCGGGGTTCTCCAGCGGGAACCAGGCGAAGTCGACGTCCGGGAACATCGAGCTGGGCTTGGAGGAGACGACCGGCGAGAACAGCACCAGCAGGACGGAGGAGGCGAGTCCGCCGTAGATGGACCAGAGGGCCCCCTGCGTGGTGAAGCGCTTCCAGAAGAGGCTGTAGAGGATCGTCGGCAGGTTGGCGGAGGCCGCGACCGCGAAGGCCAGGGCGACGAGTCCGGCGACGTTCAGGTCGCGGGCGAGCGCACCGAGTGCGATGGAGACGATGCCGATGGCGACGGTGGCCCAGCGCGCCGCGCGGACCTCCTCCTTCTCGGTGGCCTGCCCCTTGCGGATGACGTTGGCGTAGATGTCGTGCGCGAAGGACGAGGAGGAGGCAAGGGTCAGTCCGGCGACGACGGCCAGGATGGTGGCGAAGGCGACGGCGGAGATGACCGCGAGGAGGATGGCGCCGCCGGTGGATCCGGCGCCGCCGCCGATCTCCAGTGCGGCCAGTGGCGCCGCGGTGTTGCCCGCCTTGTTGGAGGCGATGATGTCGTCCGGCTTGAGGATCGCGGCGGCGCCGAAGCCGAGCACGATCGTCATCAGGTAGAAGGCGCCGATGATGCCGATCGCCCAGTTCACGGACTTACGGGCGGCCTTGGCGGTGGGCACGGTGTAGAAGCGGATCAGGATGTGCGGCAGGCCGGCGGTGCCGAGGACCAGGGCGATGCCGAGCGAGATGAAGTCCAGCTTCGAGACGCTGTCGGCGCCGTACTTCAGGCCCGGCTCCAGGAAGGCCGCGCCCTTGCCGCTGTTGCTGGCGGCGGTGCCGAGCAGGTCGGAGATGTTGAAGTTGAACTTCAGCAGGATCAGGAAGGTGATGAGCAGGGTGCCCGCGATCAGCAGGACGGCCTTGACCATCTGCACCCAGGTGGTGCCCTTCATGCCGCCGATGGTGACGTAGAGGATCATGAGCACGCCGACCAGGGCGACGATGAGGATCTTCCCGGCGTCGCTGGTGATGCCGAGCAGCAGCGAGACGAGGACGCCCGCTCCGGCCATCTGGGCCAGCAGGTAGAAGATCGAGACGACGATCGTGGACGTGCCGGCGGCGGTACGGACGGGGCGCTGGCGCATCCGGTAGGCGAGGACGTCGCCCATCGTGTAGCGGCCGGAGTTGCGCAGCGGTTCGGCGACCAGGAGCAGGGCGACGAGCCAGGCGACGAGGAAGCCGATGGAGTACAGGAAGCCGTCGTAGCCGAAGAGGGCGATGGCTCCGGCGATGCCGAGGAAGGACGCGGCGGACATGTAGTCGCCGGAGACCGCGAGTCCGTTCTGGAATCCGGTGAACTGGCGGCCGCCCGCGTAGAAGTCGGAGGCGCTCTTGGTCTGCCGGCCCGCCCACACGGTGATGAAGAGGGTGGCGACGACGAACGCGGCGAACAGCGAGATGATCAGCGGCCGGTGCTCGCTCGCCCCCTCGGTGGCGGCCAGCTGGACGGCGGGGTAGAGGGTGTGGGCGGCGCTCATGCGTCGGCCTCCATACGGGACTTGATCGCCTCGGCCTTGGGGTCGAGCTTGCCGGCGGCGTGCCGGGAGTACAGCCAGGCGATGAGGAAGGTGGTGGCGAACTGGGCGAGTCCGAGGACGAGCGCCACGTTGACGTTGCCGACGACCTTGGTGGCCATGAATCCGCCCGCGTAATTGCAGAGCAGGACGTAGAGCAGGTACCAGGTCACAAAGGCGATGGTCAGGGGGAAGGCGAAGGAACGGTAGGAGCGGCGCAGGTCGGCGAACTCCGGGCTCGACTGCACCGCGACGAACGCCTCGGTGGTGGGCTGGACAGGTCCGGTGGGCGATGTGCCCTCGGGGGGCGGTGCATCGGTTGCCACGGAAACTCCTCGCGACGCGGGTGCGGTGATCTGGGGGACGTTGGATGTCAAAGGAGGCCTCTCTACCGGCGGGGACGGTGATGTACCTCCTGGACAACGGCACGGAGGGCGCGACGAAGCGGTTCACCGCGTCTTTCGCCTTCTCGTTCGCCTGCCCGGAGGGGTCGCCGTTCGGCCGGTTGGCTGCGCGTCGCCCGTCCACGTTCGGCCGCTTCGGTCACTCTTCGAACTCACTTGCCCGTAAACGTTGATGCGCCGGCATGATCGGCGATAGCTTCACTCGTCATGTACGCGACCGAACACGCCAGGTGTCCGGTCGTTCGACGGATGATGTGGAGAACCCATGGCTCATCTGGCATCGAGACGGACCCGCGCACTGGCGGTACCCGTCGGACTCGCGCTGACCGCCTCGCTCGGCTTCCTGCCGACGGCGACGGCCACGGCGGCGCCCACGGGCGAACAGGCCTCCGCGAGCGTGCGGACCGACGGGCCGAAGCTGTCCTACGTGGTCAACGTCCGGGGCGGCCACGGCACGGTGAAGAACGTCAAGAAGGCGATCGCCAAGGCCGGCGGCACCGTCGTCATCACCTACGAGCAGATCGGCGTCATCGTCGTCCACTCGCAGAACCCGGCCTTCGGCGAAACGATTCGCCGCGCACGGGGCGTCGAGTCGGCGGGCGCCACCCGCACGAACCCGATCGTGCCGCAGGCCACGAAGGACATCGGCTCGATAGCCGAGCCGCTCACCGCTGAGCAGGCCGCGGCGGCCGCCGCGGAGGCGAAGGCCGGCGAGGACCCGCTGGAGCCCCTCCAGTGGTCGCTGCCCGCCATCAAGGCGGACAAGGCGCACCAGAAGTCGCTGGGCTCGCGGAAGGTGACGGTCGCCGTCATCGACACGGGCGTCGACGACACCCACCCGGACCTGGCCCCGAACTTCGACGAGCGCGCCTCGGCGAACTGCGTGTCGGGCGCTCCGGACACCACCGCCGGCTCCTGGCGTCCCGCGGCGGGTGAGAGCGACCACGGCACGCATGTGGCGGGCACCATCGCCGCCGCGAAGAACGGCGTCGGCGTCACCGGCGTCGCTCCGGGCGTGAAGGTGTCGGGCATCAAGGTGTCGAACCCGGACGGGTTCTTCTACACCGAGGCCGTCGTCTGCGGGTTCCTCTGGGCCGCCGAGCACGGCGTCGAGGTGACCAACAACAGCTATTACACCGACCCGTGGCTGTTCAACTGCAAGAACGACGCCGACCAGGGCGCTCTGGTCGACGCGCTCACCCGCGCCGTGAAGTACGCGGAGCGCAAGGGCACGGTCAACGTCGCGGCGGCGGGCAACTCCCGCCACGACCTGGCGCTCGACGCGATCGAGGACAGGACCAGCCCGAACGACACGGAGCCGGTCACCCGGACGATCGACCCGAGCGCCTGCCCGGACATCCCGACCATGCTGCCGGGCGTCGTGACGGTCTCCGCGACGGGCGCGAAGGGCCTGAAGTCCTCGTACTCGAACTACGGCAAGGGCGTCATCGACGTGGCGGCCCCGGGCGGTGACTCGACGGTCTACCAGACCCCCGAGCCGCCCGCCGTCAACGGCCTGATCCTCTCCACCCTGCCGGGCGGCAAGTTCGGCTACAAGGCCGGTACGTCGATGGCGTCCCCGCACGCCGCGGGCGTCGTGGCGCTGATCAAGTCCAAGCACCCCTACGCTTCGCCGGCCGCGGTCAAGGCCCTGCTGACGCTGGAGGCGGACGCGAAGGCGTGCGGTGAGCCGTACGACATCAACGGTGACGGCGTCATCGACGCGGTCTGCGAGGGCGGCAAGAACTACAACGGCTTCTACGGGGCCGGCGTGGTGGACGCGCTCGACGCGGTGCGCTGGTAGCAGCACGCCACGGTACGGCCGAGGGGCCCGGGGAGAAGGTTCTCCCCGGGCCCCTCGGGCATGGCAGGGATCACGGACCCGGCGTGCCCTCCGAGGTGCCCTGCGTGAGCACCCCGAGGGTCAGCAGGGCCTGTGCGGCGATGTAGGTGAGCATCACCCAGAAGTCGGGGGCGGGCGCCTGCGGCCACTCGGCGATGCCGGTGGCGATGAGGGCGTCGGAGAGCAGGAAGAGCGCGCCGCCGGCCGCCGCGTACGGTCCGAACACGCCCGCCCGCCAGGCCATGGCGGTGAGCAGCAGGCTGTACCCGGTGAGCGGGATCCGCAGGTCCGCCGGGAGGTCCGGCCAGATCAACACGAGGAAGACGGCAAGGACGACGGCGTACCCGGCCCCGGCGGCCAGCGGCGCGGGACCCCGGCCTCGGCCCTCCCCCCGCCCGAACAGCGTCAGGTAGCAGACATGGCCGACGGCGAACGAACCCATGCCGACGAGGAAGGCCAGGTCGTTGTCGGCGAGCAGGAAGACATCGCCGCCCCACCCGAACAGCAGGGCCGCGACGAGCAGCTTGGGTGCGCCGCGCAGGGCCGCGTACCCGGCGAGCAGCGGCATCAGCAGCGGCTTGGCGACCAGGTGGACGGTCCCGGCCCCGGCGAGGAGCCCGGCCAGGTCGGCCGCGGCGACGAGGAGGAAGGCGAGGAGCACGGGGCGGGCGAAGCGCTCGGCCGGCCGGCCGGTCCCCGGGGAGCCGGGGCGGGCGGTGGCGGCGGTCACCGGGCGCGTTCCGGGGCGGATGCCTGCGGGGAGACGGTCTCCGGAGCGGGCGCGAGGGTCGTGGTGGCCGTGGCCGTGGTCGCCCCCGCCTTCACCGCGGGCTGCCAGCCCGGCCCGCGGAAGACCCGTCCGGCCCGCTCGCTCCAGGTGTCGGCGGCCCGGACGTCCCGGGCGATGGCGGCGTACTCGTGGGTCGCGACGCGCAGCGGGTTGTAGGTGGAGATGTTCTTGGTGAGCCCGTAGACGGGCCGCTCGGCCTCCGCCGCGAAGGACCCGAACATCCGGTCCCAGATGATCAGGATCCCGCCGTAGTTGCGGTCCAGGTAGCCGCCCTGCGAGGCGTGGTGGACGCGGTGGTGGGAGGGCGTGTTGAGGACGTACTCGAAGGGGCGCGGGAGCTTGCCGACCCGTTCGGTGTGCACCCAGAACTGGTAGACGAGGTTGGCCGACTGGCAGAACGCGAGCGCCGCCGGGTGCACACCGCAGGCGATCAGCGGCAGGTAGAAGGGCCAGACGGTCGCGGAGGTCCAGGGCTGGCGCAGCGCGGTGGTGAGGTTGAACTTCTCGCTGGAGTGGTGGACCACATGGCAGGCCCACAGGATCCGGATGACGTGGTGGCCGCGGTGGGACCAGTAGTAGAAGAAGTCCTGGGCGAGGAGCATCAGCAGGACGGTCCACCACACCACGGGCACCCGCAGCGGCGTCAGCTCGTAGACCCCCATGTAGATGGCCAGGATGGGGATCTTCCACAGCAGGTCGAAGCCCAGGCTGCCGAGCCCCATGGTGACGCTGGTGGCGGCGTCCTTGGTCTCGTATCCGGCCGCGTCCTCGTCCGGATGGAGGCGGTAGCTGACCATCTCGATCACGGTGAGCAGCACGAAGGCCGGTATTGACCACAGCACGACATCGGGCAGGTTCGGCTCCATGCGAGCACCGTAGGGCCGCCGGTCGGCGAGGGCTAGAGGTTGTTACCCACAAGTATGCGAGACCTGCTGTCAGCAGTCTTTGGCACCTTCTGCCAAGAGCCCCGGAAAATACGTAGCGCGCCCCAACGCACCTCCCTAAGCTCCCTCTTGCGCGGGGGCGGCTCCGCGGTGTGCTTCCTTCTCCACCTCTTCGAATCCCGCAGCGCACCCACTCTCCGCCCCCGCCCCACACCTCCTCCCTCTCCTCTCCTGGGGCCTGTTTGTCCGTGTCGCCGTCGCTGTCGTCCGTGCTGCTCCGCCGTCTTCGGACGGTGTACGTCGGGGAGGCCGGGCCCCGGCCCGGCGATCCGCCGACCACGACCGGGCTGGTGGCCCTGGAGGCCGAGCTCCTGGACCGCGGGTTCGCTCTCACACCCGCTCTGCACGCGGCCCTCGCGTGGCTCGGGCCCGCCGGACTGGCCGACGCGGGAAAGCGGTTGGTGGGGCACATCGACGCCGAGCTCGGCGCGGACCGTACGCACATGCCGCTCTTCCGCAGCTTCCCGGCCTCCGTGCCGGACGACACGTTCCAGCTGTACGTGGACCGGGTGTTCACCCTGCTGCTCCAGTGGCCGCAGCAGCCGTGCGTGCTCTGCTCCACGGTCGGCAGCGTGCACCCGGTCGCCCCCTGCGCCCACCTCGTGTGCCGGGAGTGCTGGGACGGCGCCGATTACTCCGGCTGTCCGATCTGCCACCGCCGCACCGCCGACGACGACCCGTTCCTGAAACCCGCGCCGCCGCTCCGGCGGGTGAAGACGGCGGCCGGGCCGGTGCAGCCCCTGGCTCTCGGCACCGACGCGGCGGCGGACGCGGTCACGGCGCTGGGGCGGCTGCTCGCACGGCGCACCCCGTTGCCTCCGCAGGACCGGGACGACGTCGTGGCGTTGCTGGCCCACACTCCGGCGGGGCTCGGATGGCTGCCGGCGGAGATTCCCGTACGGGAGACGAAGGCGCTGGTCCTGGGCACGCTGCTGCGGGACCGGCGGACCCGGGACGCCGTGCGGGCGGTCCTGCCCACCCGGCTGACCACCGCCACCGATGTGCTGCGGCTGCTCGCCGTGTGGTCGGGCGGCGGGGCCGACCTGCTGGACACACCCAGGCACCGGTCCCTGCCGCGCGGGCTGCGGCGCGAGCTCCTCGCCGTACTCGACGGACTGGCCCCCTCCTCCCTGGTCGAGGACGTCCTGCGGCACCCCGAGCGGTGGAAGCGGGCCGCCGAGACGCTGCACCCGAACGAACAGCACGCCCGCCACCCCCGGGCCGCCCTGGCCTTCGCCGTGCTGCGGGCGACGCATGTGTCCACGGTGTCGGAACCGCTCGCGGCGACCCTGGTGCGTACGGCGGCCGAGAACCCGCTCGCCGTACGGGCGGACGGGGCGCTGTTCAAGGCCAACACCTGGACCGCACGGGTCGAGCAGGCGTTCGCGGCGCGCGAGAGCGGCACCGTGACCGCCCTCCTCGCCCAGCGCCCGGGCACCCTGCTGCGCCGGCTCGACCAGGTGCTGCGGCTGGAGGGTGACGGGACGCTGCCGGAGGCGCTGGCCGGTGTGCTGGAGCACGGGCTCGCCGGGGCGGGGCCGGGTCCGCTGCTGGCCGCGCTGGGGCGGCTGAGGGTCCGTGACGTTCCCGGCGGGCGGCGGGTCTTCTTCCCCCGGGGCCGGGTGACGCACTCGTACACCCTCGACGACACCCGTCCCCCGCTGCCCGCCCCGACCGTGGAGCGGGTCTGCGCGCTGCTGGAGCGGGAGGTGCTGCGGCGTCTCTCCACCGCGTCCCGCTTCGATCTGGCGGTGCTCGACGAGGGGCTGGCCGCGCTCGCCGTGCCCTCCGCCGAGAGCGCGGCGGCCAAGGCTCTGGTCGCGGTGGACCGGGGCAGTACGCAGCCGTTGCCCGAGGGCGAGGTGCTGCGGATGTTCCTGCACTGGATGCAGCCGCCCGCCGAGACCGTCGACCTCGACCTGTCGGTGGCCTTCTTCGACGCCGGCTGGACGTACCTCGGGCTCTGCGACTACACGAACCTGGTGTACCGGGACCGGGTGGCCGTGCACTCCGGCGACCTGACCTCCGCGCCCGCGCCGAGGGGCGCCAGCGAGTACGCCGACCTGGACCTGGACGGGCTCACCCGGGCCGGGGCGCGGTTCGCGATGCCGGTGGTGTTCAGCTACAACAACGTGCCCTTCGAGCTGCTGCCCGACGCGTTCGCCGGGTTCATGGCGCTGCCGTCGGTGGACGGGCGCGCCGCGCACTTCGACCCGCGGACCGTCCGCCAGCGCTACGACCTGATCGGCCACTCCCGGGTCCATGTGCCGATGGTGGTGGACGTGGAGCGGCGCACCTTCCTCTGGACCGATCTGCATCTGCCGCCGTCGGAGGGCTACCACAGCGTGGAGCGGCACATCGACGAACTGGGCCGGGCGGGCCGGGACCTGTACCAGTACTTCTCCGCGGGACGTACGACGCTGTGGGACCTGGCGGTGTGGCACGCGGCGGCCCGGACCGACGAGGTGGCGGTCTCCCGCAGGCACGGACTGGTGCGCTACCGGCGCGGGACCGGGGAGGACACGGCCGCCTTCGCGAGGCGGATACGCACGCTCCGCACCCCGGACGCCCAGGAGCCGCACGGTGCGGAGTCCGGCGACGGGGACGGGGTCGCCGCGGTGGAGCGGGCGGCGGCCGGGAAGCGGGTGTTCCTCGCGGTGGTGAACGGGGACGCGGCCCCGGAGAAGGTGAGCGGCACGGTCTACCGGTTGCTGCCCGGTCCGGTGGACGGCTGCGGTCTCGACCGGGTGGCCGCGGGCGACCTGGTGGCCGCGCTCGGCTGACCCGAAGGCGGCGGGCGGGGAACGGAGTTGTGATTCCGCCCCACCGCTCGGGGCCCGGCCCCCCCCGGCCGAATAGGGAACTGTCAGTCGCGGCCCGTATTGTCTGTGACCATGCTCGACGACCGCCAGACAGCCGCACCGTGGCCGACCGCCTACCCCCAGGGGTACGCGGTCGTCGACGTGGAGACCACCGGCCTCGCCCGCGACGACCGGATCATCTCCGCCGCCGTCTACCGGCTGGACGCCCTGGGCAACGTCGAGGACCACTGGTACACGCTGGTCAACCCGGAGCGCGATCCCGGGCCCGTCTGGATCCACGGTCTGACGAGTGATGTGCTCGAAGGTGCGCCGCTCTTCCCCGAGGTGGCCGAGGAGTTGTCCGCGCGGCTCGCGGACCGGGTGCTCGTGGCGCACAACGCGGCCTTCGACTGGTCGATGATCGCCCGGGAGTACGCCCGGGCCTCGGTGGTCGCCCCGGTCGAGCAGCGGCTGTGCACGATCGCGCTGGCCAAGGAGTTGCGGTTGCCGCTGCCCAACCACAAGCTGGCCTCCCTCGCCGCGCACTTCGGGGTCGTCCAGCAGCAGGCCCACCACGCCCTGGACGACGCACGGGTGCTGGCCGAGGCGTTCCGGCCGAGCCTGCACGCGGCGGCCCGGGGCGGGGTGCGGCTGCCGTTGCTGGAGTGCCGGCCGCTGACCGAGTGGTCCGACTCCCCCGTCACCCCGCGCGTCGGGTACCGGACCACGCGGCAGCCGAACAGCTGGCGGCCCTCGCGCAAGCGGCCGGCCTGCCCGTATCCCAATCCGGGGCGGTACGAGAAGGAGAAGCCGCTCAAGCAGGGGATGCGGGTGGCCTTCTCCGGGGACACCTCGGTCGACCGGGAGCTGCTGGAGGACCGGGCGATCGAGGCCGGTCTCCATGTGGCGACCAGCGTGTCGCGGCTGACCAGCCTGCTGGTGACCAACGATCCGGACGCGGCCACCTCCAAGACGCAGAAGGCCAAGTCCTTCGGCACGCCGATCCTGGAGGAGAGCGCCTTCACCCATCTGCTGCGTGATGTGGCCCCCGCCGACGGGGCCGTCCTTCCGCAGCAGGCGTCCCCGCCGCCCCCGGAGTCGACCGCGTCATCGGAGTGAACCGGGCACGACTCGCCCGTCAGCCGCTCGCCCGGGGCCGCCCGGCGTCCCACCCTGTGGCGCATGGCACGTTGTGAGGTTTGCGGAAACGACTACGGCATGTCCTTCGAGGTGCACGCGCAGGGCGCGGTGCACGTCTTCGACTGCTTCTCCTGCGCCATCCACCGCATGGCGCCGATCTGCGAGCACTGCCGGGTCCAGGTGATCGGGCAGGGCGTCGAGGCCGACGGGCACTGGTACTGCGGCGCCCACTGCGCCCGCGCCGAAGGGAAGGCGGGCATCGTGGACAAAGTGTGACGGATCATCTCATGGTCGGGCTTGCCCGGCAGCACCCCTGAGTGCCGCACCCCATGACCCCGGTTGTACGGTCATGGGGTGTACCGCTTCCTGTTGACCCGGCAGTGGGTGATCCTCACCCTGCTCGGCCTCGCGCTGATCCCGACGATGATCGAGCTGGGTTTCTGGCAGTTCCACAAGCACGAGCACCGGGTCGAGCAGAACGCGCTGATCTCACGGAACCTCGACGCCCAGCCGGTCCCGGTCACCGACCTCACCTCCGCCGGGCACACCGTCCCCCGGTCGGACTACTGGCGGACGGTCACCGCGACGGGCACGTTCGACACCGGGCACGAGGTGGTCGTCCGCCGCCGGACCTCGGACGACGACCGCATCGGCGTGCACGTCCTGACCCCGCTGGACCTCAGGGACGGCGGCACGGTGCTGGTCAACCGGGGCTGGGTCCCGGCCGCGCCGAACCAGACCTCCTTCCCCGACGTGCCGCCCGCGCCCCGGGGCGAAGTGACCGTCACCGGCCGTCTGAAGGCGGACGAGACGACCGGCAGCAGCGGCATCAAGGACCTGGCGGGGCTGCCGGAGCGGCAGGTCATGCTGATCAACAGCGAGCAGCAGTCCCAGCTGCTGTCCCGGAAGGTCCTCGGCGGATACATCGAGCAGACCGGGCCGGTGCCTTCGGGTGACCTGCCCGAGCAGATCGCCCGCCCCGACGACAGCTCGATCGGGCCGCACATGGCCTACGCCGTCCAGTGGTGGCTGTTCGTCGCCGCCGTCCCGGTCGGCTGGATCATTCTCGTACGCCGGGAGAAGCGGGACCGCGAGGAGGCCGCGGCCTCGAACGCCACGGCCGACGCCTCCGAGCAGCCCGAACCGGCGAGCGCCTGAGACACGAGGCACACCTCTCGGGCGATATCGGCTGGTTGACAACCGCCCGGTTCGGGAAAACGCCTGGCGTGACCCCACGCATCGAGGACTACGCCCTGATCGGCGATCTCCAGACCGCCGCGCTCGTCGGCAGGAACGGTTCCGTCGACTGGCTCTGCCTGCCCCGCTTCGATTCCGGCGCCTGCTTCGCCGCCCTGCTCGGCACCGAGGAGAACGGCCACTGGCGCGTCGCGCCCAAGGGAGCGGGCCCCTCGGACGTCTGCACCCGGCGCGCCTACGTGAAGGACTCCCTGGTCCTGGAGACGTACTGGGAGACGCGGACCGGCACGGTGAAGGTCATCGACTTCATGCCGCAGCGCGACAGCACCCCGGACCTCATGCGGATCGTGGAGGGCGTCAGCGGCACGGTCGACATGAGTTCGGTGCTGCGGCTGCGCTTCGACTTCGGGTCCGTGGTGCCCTGGGTCCGCAAGTCCCACGGCCACCGGGTCGCGATCGCGGGGCCCGACTCCGTGTGGCTGCGCAGCGAACCGCCGGTCAAGACATGGGGCCAGCAGTTCAGCACCTGCTCCTCGTTCACCGTCGCCGAGGGAGAGAGCGTCGCCTTCGTGCTGACCTGGCACCCCTCGCACTCGCCGCGCCCGAAGCTGATCGACCCGCACAAGGCGCTGAAGCACACCCTGCACGACTGGGCGAAGTGGACCGAGCGGTGCACGTACGAGGGGCCCTACCGCGACGCCGTGCTGCGTTCGCTGATCACGCTCAAGGCGCTGACGTACGCCCCGACCGGCGGCATCGTGGCGGCCCCGACCACTTCCCTGCCGGAGGAGATCGGCGGCGTACGGAACTGGGACTACCGCTTCTGCTGGCTGCGGGACGCGACGCTGACCCTCGGGGCGATGGTCTCGGCCGGTTATCTGGCGGAGGCGGAGGCCTGGCGGGACTGGCTGCTGCGCGCCGTCGCGGGAGATCCGGCCGACCTCCAGATCATGTACGGGCTGGCGGGCGAACGCCGGCTCCCCGAGATGGAGCTGCCCTGGCTCGCCGGGTACGAGCACTCCCGTCCCGTGCGGACCGGGAACGCGGCGGTGCGGCAGCGTCAGCTCGATGTGTACGGCGAGGTCATCGACGCGCTCCGCCTCGCCCGCGTCGCCGGGCTCCACGACAAGCCGCACGCCTGGAACCTCCAGCTCAGCCTGCTCGGCTTCCTGGAGTCGACCTGGCGCGAGCCGGACGAGGGGCTGTGGGAGATCCGCGGCGCGCGGCGGCACTTCGTGCACTCCAAGGTGATGGCCTGGGTCGCTGCCGACCGGGCGGTGCGCTCACTGGAGGAGAACCCGGAGCTGCCCGGCGACGCGGACCGCTGGCGGGCGATGCGGGACGCGGTGCACGCCGAGGTCTGCGAGAAGGGGTACGACCCCGAGCGGAACACCTTCACCCAGTCCTACGGGTCACGGGAGCTGGACGCTGCGACGCTGCTCATCGTGCGGACCGGGTTCCTGCCGCCCGACGACCCCCGGGTGATCGGCACGGTCGACGCGGTCCGCGCCGAGCTGGGCAGTGACGGGCTGGTCCGGCGCTACAGCACCGAGGGCGCCAGTGTGGACGGACTGCCCGGCGACGAGGGGGCCTTCCTCGCCTGCTCGTTCTGGCTGGTGGACGCGTTGCAGCGGATCGGCAGGCCGGACGACGCGCGGGAGCTGTTCGAGCACCTGCTGGAGCTGCGCAACGACATGGGGCTGCTGGCGGAGGAGTACGACGTGGCGGCGGGGCGGCAGCTCGGCAACTTCCCGCAGGCCTTCAGCCATATCGGACTGGTGAACTCCGCTGTCGACCTGGCCGGGGACGACCCGGCAGGATAGGGCCATGGATCTTGGATTGAGGGACCGCGTCTACATCGTCACCGGAGCGACCCGGGGCCTCGGCAACGCCACGGCCCGGGCGCTGGCCGCCGACGGCGCGAAGGTGATCATCACCGGCCGGGACGAGAAGTCCGTCGAGGAGGCCGCCGCCGAGCTGGGCGGGGACGTGCTGGGGCTGGCCGCCGACAACGCCGACCCGAGCGCCGCCCAGCGCCTGGTGGACACGGCCCGGGAGCGTTTCGGGCGGCTCGACGGCATCCTCGTCAGCGTCGGCGGACCCGCCCCCGGCTTTCTCGCGGACAACACGGACGACCAGTGGCAGACGGCGTTCGAGACAGTGTTCCTGGGGGCGGTACGGCTGGCCCGGACTGCGGCGGCCGCGCTCGGCGAGGGCGGGGTGATCGGCTTCGTGCTCTCCGGGTCGGTCCATGAGCCGATCGCGGGGCTGACCATCTCCAACGGGCTGCGCCCCGGTCTCGCCGGTTTCGCCAAGTCGCTCGCCGACGAGCTGGGCCCGCGCGGCATCCGGGTGGTGGGCGTGCTGCCCGCCCGGATCGACACCGACCGGGTCCGCGAGCTGGACGCGCTCTCCGGCGACGCGGAGGCCGCCCGCGCCGCGAACGAGGCCAGGATCCCGCTGCGGCGCTACGGGACGCCGGAGGAGTTCGGGAAGACCGCGGCCTTCCTCCTCTCCCCCGCCGCCTCGTACCTCACGGGCATCATGGTCCCGGTCGACGGCGGGTACCGGCACGGCTTCTGAGTCCGCGCCCCCGTCCGTACGTCTCCGGGGCCGTCAGGACACCCGCTCCGCGCGGTGCTTGACGGCCTTGAGGCGCACCTCGGCGGGAAGCTCGTCGAGACCGGCCGAGACACGGGCGTGCGCCAGCGCCCCGTCCGCGACCGCGTTCAGCGTTCCGAGCGGGGCCGCGTGCGGCTCCATCAGCAGTCGGAGCCGGGCCCGGGGCTCGGTGCGGCGGCGGCCGGTCAGCATCGCCTGGGCGCGAGCCACTCCGTCCAGTTCGCCCGCCTCCGCGGCGAGCACGCCCTCCAGGGCCCGGCCCCGCAGCTGGGCCCCTTCGCCGTCGCCGCTGTCCACCAGGACCTCGGTGAGCCGGCCGCGCCGGAGCTGGGCGAAGAACCACCACAGGGCGAGGACCACGAGGACGGCGAGGACGGCGATCACCGTCGGCCACCACCAGCCCTCGTCCCGCCAGCGGTGCCGGTCGGCCACGCTGAGCAGGACGTCGTGTCCGCCGTCCCAGGGCCACCAGGCCGGTACGGACGCGCCGAGTCCGGTGGCGAGCACGGCTCCGCCGACGACGACCAGCACCAGCCCGGCCAGGGCCAGCAGGACCCGGTTGACGGTGGAGCGCATACGGCTCATCCCTTCTTCGCCGGTCGGTGCACATGGACGGAGAGGGCCGGCGGCCTGGCCAGGCCCAGTTCCCGGACGGCCTCCTCCAGCACGGCGTCCAGGTCGGTCTTCACGTCGTCGAGCTCCCGGAAGTGCGAGAGCGCCCGCACCTTCGCCTTCCGCCGTCCCATCCTGACCCGTACGGACTGCACACCGGGCACCTCCACGGCCCGGTCCCGCAGGACGAGGGCCGCGGCGGTGCGGTCGAGTCCGGCCCGGATGTCGGCGCGGTCGCGGCGCATCGGCAGCAGGTCACGCAGTCCGGGGGTGAGGGCCAGCAGGACCAGCCAGAGACCGATCGCCGCGGCCACCCCGGCTCCGACGAGCACGGGGGTGTCGTCCAGGCGCTGTTCGGCCAGCCCGTCGGCGAGGGAGCGCCGCCACTGCATGGCCGGGTGATCGGCCCGTACGGCGGCGATGTCGTAGAGGAGCAGTCCGGCCGCGCCGAGGAGCACGAGGGCCAGCAGGGCGGCCGGGACCCGGCGCGCGGACCAGAAGCGGCCGGCCCGGCCGTCGCCCCGTTCCAGGGTGGGGACCGGTTCGCGGGCGTCGGCCGGCGCGTCCGGGGCGGGGGTGTGCGCGTCGTCGCTCTGCTCCACGGTGGGCATCCGCCGGGTGGAGCCGGTCGGTTCGCCGGGATCGGTCATCGGATCCTCCCGTGTGCGGCGTTCGCTCCGGCGGGGTGCAGCCGTTCGACCTGGACGGCCACTTCGGGCACCTCCATGCCGGCCAGCGCCTTGACCCGCTGGGCGACCCGGCGGCGTACGGCACCGCACTGGCTGCCGATGTCGCTGGGGTAGCCGAGCTCCAGGCTGACCCGGACCCGGGCGGCGTCGCGGTGCACGGTGACCGTGGCACGCGGGGACGCCCCCTCTGCGGGCGGTTCCCCGACGGCTTCCTTCGCCGCCTGTGCGGCGATCTTGGCGACGACGCGGTCGGCGATCCGGGTCTCGCCCCGTTCGGCGGCGGCGACCCGGCCGGTCACCGCCGTCACCGTCGCCGGTCGCCGCGCTCGCGACTCCGGAAGAAGTCGCCGGGCTCCAGGTCACCGTCCAGGAAGCGGCCGGCGATGAAGCCGATCGCGCCCAGCGCGGCCACCAGTACGAAGGCTCCGAAACCGCCGAAGTATCCGGCGAACCCGAGCGCCATGCCGGCCAGCAGACCGGCGACAGCCATGCTCATCGTGTCTCTCTCCTCAACTGCCGTGCGACGGAAGGTACGGAAGGGGTTACTGGACCCGCTGTCCGGTCTCGTCCTCGTCGTCCTCCTCGTCGGGCAGCTTGACGTCGCTGACCGCGATGTTGACCTCGACGACTTCGAGACCGGTCATACGTTCCACCGCGGCGACGACGTTCTCGCGGACGTCGCGGGCCACATCGGCGATGGAGACGCCGTAGTCGACGACGATCTCCAGGTCGAGGGCCGCCTGCGACTCGCCGACCTCCGCCTTCACCCCGCGGGTGACGGACTTGCCGCCGCCGGGGACCCGGTCACGGACCGCGCCGAACGTCCGTGACAGTCCGCTGCCCATGGCGTGAACGCCACCGACGTCGCGTGCCGCCATTCCGGCGATCTTCTCGACGACGCCGTCGGCGATGGTGGTGCGGCCCCGGGTCCCGGGGTCACCGCCGCCGCGCTTGCCGAGGGACTTGTCGCCCGAACCGCCGCTGGGGTTGTTGCGCTGGGAACTCTCAGTCATCGCCGCTCTTCCCTTCGGGACAGGGTTGGACTTCCTTGCCCACGTTAAGTGCGCTTTCCGCATCCCGCGCCGTGGATGCGGCAGGCTGGGGCGATGACGACGGCGCGGGGCCCGCGGAGGGCCGACGGATGGACCGCTGGGGTACGGGAACGACTGGGTCTGGGCCGGCTGCTGCCGCTGGGTGATCCGGCGGACGGTGTGTGGATCGCGGAGACGGCTGCCACGTCGGTGCTGCGCGGGGCGGCGGCCCGCCCGGGGGCGGTGCTCGGGGAGCTGCGGATCGGCCTGGCGGTTGAGGCGGTGCCCGGGGAGGGTGCGGAGGGAGACCTGGTGGCGGACGCGGGAGCCGGGGGCGGCCCCGCTGGTGCGCGGGCCTCTGCGGACCCGAGGGGCCCGGCGTCGCCCCCGGCTCCGCCGAGCGCTCTGCCGACGGGGCCGCTGCGGATCGAGGCGGAGTTCTCGGCGGCCTTGGACCGGCCGCTCCCGGACACCGCGGCAGCCCTGCGAGCGGCGCTCCTCACGGCCGCCGCCGCCCGGCTGGGCCTGGAGATCACGGAGGTGGACCTGACGGTGACGGCATTGCTGGAGGACGGTGCGCCCGATCAGGTGACCCCGGCCCCGGCCGCACCTGCGGCCCGGGTCGCGGAGCCGGAGGACCCGGTGGCGACGGCGGCGGCCGGGGCGCCGGGCGTCGTCTCGCTGACCCGGGTCCTGGGCAGCCCGGTGCACACCGCCCGGGACCATGTCCGGGTCGAGGTGGCGACGGCCGGGGACCACCGGGCGCTGGATGTCGCCCGGTCGGTGCGTACGGCGGTGGCGGCGGCCACGGAGAAGCGGCTGCCGGTGTCGGTGCTGGTCACGGACGTGGTGGGGCCGGGCCGGGCGCCGACGGCGGAGCCGGGCCCGGCCGACGGGTGACGGGCTCCGGGGCAGGGCCCGGCCCGGCCCGGGTGTGACGGCCGCCGGAGACGCAGCCCGGCCGGGACAGCGGGGGACGGCCTCCGGAGGCAGAGCCGCAACGCCGTGTGGACGGGGGCCGCGCGCGGCCCCCGTGGGAGTCAGTCGGTGATGCCCGCCAGGTCGCGGAGGCGGCGGCCCTGGGCGGCCCGCTCGGCGACGCGCTGCTGTTCGTAGTCGCGCGAGAGCGCGCCGGCGAGGAGGGCCTTCGTCTCGACGACGGCGTCGCGGGGCGCTGCCACCAGGGCCCCCGCGAGGTCGCGGGCCGCCGCGTCGAGCTGGTCGGCGGGGACCACGAGGTTGGCGAGGCCGCTGCGCTCGGCCTCCTCCGCGTGGACGAAGCGGCCCGTGGCGCAGATCTCGAGCGCGCGGGCGTAGCCCACGAGGTGCACCAGGGGGTGGGTGCCCGTGAGGTCGGGAACGAGACCGAGGCTGGTCTCACGCATGGCGAACTGCACGTCCTCGGCGACGATCCGCAGATCGCAGGCGAGGGCGAGCTGGAAGCCGGCGCCGATGGCGTGGCCCTGGACCGTCGCGATCGACACGAGGTCGTTGCGGCGCCACCAGGTGAACGCCTCCTGGTACTCGGCGATGGTCGCGTCGAGCTCGGCCTCCGGGCCGCGCGCCATGTCGAGGAACGACGGCTCGCCGTCGAAGCCCTCGGGGGTGAAGGCCTGCCGGTCGAGGCCCGCGGAGAAGGACTTGCCCTCGCCGCGGAGCACCACGATCCGTACCGTGCCGGGCAGCGCCCGTCCGGCCTCGGTCAACGCCCGCCACAGAGCGGGAGACTGAGCGTTGCGCTTGGCCGGGTTGGTGAGCGTCACCGTGGCAACGGCATCGTCGACGGTGAGCCGTACGCCGTCCTTGTCGAGCACAGTGTCGAGCGAGGTCATGGGGCGCCTCCGGATGGGGTGCAGTCAGCACTCGGTAGTAAGTGACTGAACAGTAACCACCCGGGCGACCTTGCGGTCAGCCGGGTGGCCACCCCGAAATCCGTCGGTCCCGAATGACGCCGATGGCGCCGAGAACGCGGAGGCCTCAGGCCGAAGCGGCCTTCTTGCCCCGTGTCGCGCCGCCGCGTCCCCGCAACGTCACTCCGGACTCGCTGAGCATCCGGTGGACGAACCCGTAGGAGCGGCCGGTTTCCTCGGCCAGCGCCCTGATGCTCGCACCGGAGTCGTACTTCTTCTTCAGGTCTGCCGCGAGCTTGTCACGCGCGGCGCCGGTCACCCGGCTGCCCTTCTTCAGAGTCTCGGCCACCCGTGCCTCCTCATGGGAAGTGCGCTCTGGACTTCTCATGATCACCCCTCCCGCGCTTCCTGGCCACCCATTCGGCAAGGTCGGTGCGAGCGGTTTCCCTGACGAGAGGCGCGTCAGAGCGAGCGGAATCCCTGATTCCCGCGGGCGCACAAGGGCGTACGGCCCTCACCGACCGGAGAACCGGCAGGTCAGGGCCGTACGGAGCGAAGCGTCCGGAAATGGGGCGTGCGACGGGTGAGCGCCGGGCGCACCACCGGAGTACGAGACGCTCTCACGCAGATGACGGATCGCGCGTAGGCCGAATGATCTATCCCCGGTGGATCGGGCAGGGGCTCCGGCGGGTCAGGCGAGGGCGACGAGGTCGCGGTAGTCCGCTCCCCAGAGGTCCTCGACGCCGTCCGGGAGCAGGATGATCCGCTCCGGCTGGAGCGCCTCGACGGCCCCCTCGTCGTGGGTGACGAGAACGACGGCGCCCTTGTAGGTGCGCAGCGCGCCGAGGATCTCCTCGCGGCTGGCGGGGTCGAGGTTGTTGGTGGGTTCGTCGAGCAGGAGCACGTTGGCGGAGGAGACGACCAGGGTCGCGAGCGCCAGGCGGGTCTTCTCGCCGCCGGAGAGGACGCCCGCGGGCTTGTCGACGTCGTCGCCGGAGAAGAGGAAGGAGCCGAGCGTCTTGCGGACCTCGACGAGATCGAGGTCGGGGGCGGCGGAGCGCATGTTCTCCAGGACCGTGCGCTCGGGGTCGAGGGTCTCGTGCTCCTGGGCGTAGTAGCCGAGCTTGAGGCCGTGGCCCTGGATGATCTCGCCGGTGTCGGGCTTCTCCGCACCGCCGAGCAGGCGCAGCAGCGTGGTCTTGCCGGCACCGTTGAGGCCGAGGATGACGACGCGGGAGCCCTTGTCGATGGCGAGGTCGACGTCGGTGAAGATCTCCAGCGAGCCGTACGACTTGGACAGGCCCTCCGCCATCAGCGGGGTCTTGCCGCAGGGGGCGGGCTCCGGGAAGCGGAGCTTGGCGACCTTGTCGGAGACCCGGACGGCCTCAAGGCCGGCCAGCAGCCGGTCGGCGCGCTTGGCCATGTTCTGGGCGGCGACGGTCTTGGTGGCCTTGGCGCGCATCTTGTCGGCCTGCGAGTTGAGGGCGGCGGCCTTCTTCTCGGCGTTCTGGCGCTCGCGCTTGCGGCGCTTCTCGTCGGCCTCGCGCTGCTGCTGGTAGAGCTTCCAGCCCATGTTGTAGATGTCGATCTGGGAGCGGTTGGCGTCGAGGTAGAACACCTTGTTGACGACCGTCTCGACCAGTTCGACGTCGTGGGAGATCACGACGAAGCCACCGCGGTAGGACTTGAGGTAGTCGCGCAGCCAGACGATGGAGTCGGCGTCGAGGTGGTTGGTCGGCTCGTCGAGGAGCAGGGTGTCGGCGTCCGAGAAGAGGATCCGGGCCAGCTCGACGCGGCGGCGCTGACCGCCGGAGAGCGTGTGCAGGGGCTGGCCGAGGACCCGGTCGGGCAGGTTGAGCGCGGCGGCGATGGTGGCGGCCTCGGCCTCGGCGGCGTACCCGCCCTTGGTGAGGAACTCCGTCTCCAGGCGCTCGTACTTCTTCATCGCCTTCTCGCGGGTGGCGCCCTTGCCGTTCGCCATCCGGTCCTCGTTCTCGTGCATCTTGCGCAGGATCTCGTCGAGACCGCGGGCGGAGAGGATGCGGTCGCGGGCGAGGACGTCGAGGTCGCCGGTGCGCGGGTCCTGCGGGAGGTAGCCCACCTCACCGGACTTGGTGATGGTGCCGCCCGCGGGGGTGCCTTCACCCGCGAGGCACTTGGTGAGGGTGGTCTTGCCCGCGCCGTTGCGGCCGACGAGGCCGATGCGGTCGCCCTTGGCGATGCGGAAGGAAGCGGATTCGATGAGGATGCGGGCGCCGGCGCGCAGCTCGATGCCGGAAGCGGTGATCACGGGAAAAACTCCAGGGCAGTCAGGACGGCGGAGGGACGAGGGCGGAGGTCTCTCGACGCCGCTAATGCACAAGGAGGTAGGCCATACGGCCATTCTACTGGCGGTGCGCAACTGCTTTTCCGCGTGCTCGGTGGGACGAACCGTCCGATACTCGCCGCGGGGCGGCACGCCGTCGCCCGCCCCGATCCCGAGGGCGGTGCGACCGTGCGGTTCGACTGCGACGCCGATATCGCCGCGCGGGTGGGGCTTCAGGCCGACCGCTAGGCCGGGGTCCGGGCGCACCACGCGACGACGACGCCGGACGAGTCGACCGGTCGGCCGCTGATCACGGAGCCGACCCGGGCGGACGTCCGGGACGGCCGGCGCCTGATCCGGGACGTCCGGTCGGGGCAGCCGGTCAGGGGCAGCCGGTCGGGCGCAGTCGGTCCGGGACGGCCTGCCGTTGTCAGTGCCTGGTGGAAGACTGAGACGTGGATCACATCGGACGGTGCGGACGGCAGGAGAGGTGAGTGTCATGGCGGGCGCGGCGAGCGGGGTTCCGACGATCTACCCGACGATCCTCTACGACGACGCGAGGGCGGCGATCAGGACGCTGACGCAGGGCCTGGGCTTCACCGAGGAGGCGGTGTACGAGGGCGAGGGGGGCAGTGTGCTGCATGCCGAGCTGTCCTTGGGCAACGGCAGGGTGATGCTCGGCTCCAAGGGGCGCGAGGGCGTGTTCGCGCGGGCGATGGCGGGCGCAGGCCCGGCGGGGGTGTACGTGGTGGTCGACGAGGTGGACGAGCACTGCGCGCGGGCCAGGGAGTTCGGCGTGGAGATCCTGATGGAGCCGACCGACCAGGACTACGGCTCCCGGGACTACATGGCGCGGGACGCCGAGGGCAATGTGTGGAGCTTCGGGACGTACGCCCCGGGGTCGGCCGGCTGAACGGAGTCCCGGGGCGTGCGGATCGGGCGTGCGAACCCGGCGTACGGGTCAGGCTCCCCCGGTGTGCACCTGGAAGGCGGCCCGGCGGACCGCTTTGGCCAGGGCCGGGTCCGGGTGGGCCGCGGCCAGGGCGACCAGGACCTGGACCGTCCGGGGGTGGCCGACGGCCCTGACCTCGTCGAGGAGGGCCGGGACGGTGCCCTGGACGGCCGAGTCGAGGTGGCGCACCAGCAGTCCGGTCTCGCCGTGGTCGGCGACGGCGGCGGCCGTGTCGACCCAGAGCCAGGTGGACTCCTCACGGCTGAGGACGTCCTGGGCGTCGTCGGGGTCGTTGCCCTCGTACTCGGCGAGCCAGAGCAGCGCGTAGGGGCGCAGCGAGGATTCGGCGAGGACGGCGCGGACCTCGGGTTCGGCGGGGGCGCCGACGACGCGCAGCGCCTCGAAGGCCAGTCCGCGCAGCAGCGCGTCCTCGCCCCGGGCGACGGCGAGCAGTTCGGCGACGGCGCTGCCGACGGTGCGGGCGGCGAGCCAGGCGCGGTATTCGTCGCGGGCCGGCCCCGGGGTGAGCCGGGCGCAGCCGAGGAGCATGTCGGCGGCGGACTGTTCGATGTTTCCGGCCGGGCTCTGGGCGGCGACGCAGATCTGTTCCAGTTTGACCCAGACCGCCCAGTTGCCGAGCGGGGTGAGGGTGGCGTGCCCCGTGCCGAGGGTCAGCGCCCCGACGGCGGCGAGGCCCTCCAGGGCCCAGTCGAGCAGCAGGGCGTTGAGGTCGGCGCTCCGGGCGGGTCCGGTGTCCCGGCCGCCGACCCGGCCGGTGTCCTCGTCGGCGGCTGTCTCCGCCGGGCCGGCGGGGGCGGCTCTGCCGGGGCCCAGGGGCACTTCGCAGCGCTCCTCATGGAGTTCGGCGACGCGCTGGCCCAGGAGGTCCAGCAGGGCGGGGACGGTGACGGGGCCCGCCGAGAGCTGGAGGAGGGAGAGCACCTGGGGCACGGCCTCGACGGCTTCGGCGACCGCGCCCGCCTCGATGCCCGCGGGTGCGGGGTGGACGAGCGACCAGGCGTCGAAGAGCGCCACCCAGCCGCGCAGCACGGCGGAGTCGTCCCGGTCCCAGGCGCGCAGCCGCCAGCCGGGGCGGACGGTGTCGCCGTGGAGTTCGACGAGTCCGGCCAGCCGGGCCCGGTCCCAGCCCGCCCGGACCTGCGCCGGGGAGAGCTCCAGGGCGGTGGCCGCCCGTTCGAGGGCGTGGGCCGCGAGCGGGGTGGCGGTGCCCGGCCCCGGGGTGCCGGCCGCCCAGTGGGCGATGCGCACGGCGTCGGCGAGCACCGCCCTGGCCTGGCGGGCCAGTTCCGCGCGGGGCGGGGTGCCCTCGGGAGGGCGGGGGGCCGGCCTGGTGCGCCGGTTGGTCACGGCCTTGCGGGCCGTGGCAAGGGGTCGCGGGCGGACAAGTCGCAGCCTGGAGTCGCGCGGAGTACGGGACGTCACGGGAGCAGTCTTGCCCCTGACGGCCCGAAAGCCCAAACGGAAGCCGTTTCACCGGTACGTGAAAGGTTCCCCGGGCGCGGCGTCAAAGGGGAGAGTTCACCCCATCGGCTCACATCAGGGGCGTGAGGAAGCGTCGCAGGGTCTCCTCGTAGCGGTCCGGGCCGACGTTCCACATCGCCGCATGCGGAGCCTGCGGTACGGCGTGGAGGCTGACCAGGTCGGCGCGGCGGGCGGCGAGTTCGCGGGAGGGGCCCCACGGGGCGATCGTGTCGTCGGGCCCGTGCAGGATCAGGGTCGGGGTGCGCAGGGAGGCCGGTACGGAGGTCTCCAGCACCGGGGTGGCGCCCATCCCGGTGCGGCCCTGGGCGGCGCGGACGGCGAGCGGCAGCAGGGCGGCCGGGACGCCCCGGGCGGCGGCCAGGGCGCGGAGGGTGACCGGCCAGTCCAGCACCGGGGAGTCGAGGACGAGCCCGCTGATCCGGTCGCGGAGCGGGGATTCGACGGCGGCGTACAGGGCCATGGTGGCGCCGGTGGACCAGCCGTGGACGATCACGTTCCGGGCGCCGTACCGCAGGGCGTAGCGGAGGGCGGCGTCGAGGTCGCGCCACTCGGAGGCGCCGAAGTGGCCGAGGCCGTCGGCGGGGCGGGGGGCTCCGGGGTCGCCGCGGTAGGCGAGGTCGAGCACGGAAAAGCGCTGCCGGTGCAGGAAGCCCATGAGGTTCATGGGGTGCGCCCGGGTGGTGCCGAGGCCGTGCGCGGTGATGATCCAGGTGTCGCGCGCGCCGGGGAGGTACCAGGCGGGCAGGGTCCCGAGCTCGCCGGGGTTCTCGACCTCGCTGTGGTCGAGCCCGAGGTCGCTGCCGGGGTCGCCGCCGTACAGGGCGGGGGTGAGCCGGACCTTCGCGCCCGGTTCGAGGATCCCCCGGCCGACGCTCTCCAGCCTGCGGACGACGGTGTCGGCGCCTTCGGAGGCACCTTCGACGACCGGTCCGACGACCGCGTGGACCCCGGATCCGGCGATCCCCCAGGTGCCGGGGCGGAGCGCCGAGAAGGAACGGGTCAGGGTGACCCGGCCGGCCGCGGTGGCGTGCACGGTGAGTCTGCGGTCGGCGGGCAGGGGACGTCCGGGCGTCGCCTTGAGGGCGACGTCACTGGCGTACCGGCCGGCCGCGACCGCTGCCGCGCCGACGCCGAGGATCGAGGTGACGGCCGCTGCCGTCGCGGTTACCGGGCGCACCGCTCCAGTGTCGTGGGCCGGGGGCCGGGCGGCCAGCGGGCGGGGGCCGTCCGGGGCGGCTCGGCGCCCGGGTCCGCCTCGGGCGGGCCGAGTGGCCCCGGCCCCGGTCTCCCGGCCCGGGCGGGTCCGGTTCAGCCGTGCTGGCCGTACCCCTTGAGCGCCTCGGTCACCTCGGCCAGCTGGGCCGTGGAGAGCAGGGCCGGGGTGCGGCCGGGCACCGAGCTCGCGGTGAGCCAGAGGTGGCACAGCCACTCCAGCTGGGCGGTGCGGTCGTAGGCCTGGTCGAGCGTGTCGCCGTAGGTGACGGTGCCGTGGTTGGCGAGCAGACAGCCGGTGCGGTCCCGGAGCGCTTCGAGCATGGCGTCGGCCAGCTCCGGGGTGCCGTAGCGCGCGTAGGCGGCGGTGCGGACGGGACCGCCGAGGAGGGCCGCCGCGTAGTGCACGAGCGGGACCTCGGCGACGAGGGTGGAGACGGCGGTGGCGTGCACGGCGTGGGTGTGGACGACGGCGGCGGCGTCGGTGGAGCGGTAGACCGCCAGGTGGAGGGGGAGCTCACTGGTCGGGCCGAGATCCCCGAGCACCTGGTGCCCCTCCAGGTCGACGCCGACCGCGTCCTCGGGTCCGAGCCGGTCGTAGGGCACCCCGCTGGGCGTCACCAGGACGAGGTCGCCGACGCGGGCGGAGACATTGCCGGAGGTGCCGACGACGAGGCCGTCCGCCGCGCTCCGGCGGGCCGTGTCCACGACGTCCTGCCAGGCCTGGCGGACGGATTCCGGCTGCTGCTCGCTCATGGGGCGAGCGTAGGGGTGCAGGCACGCAACCGGAACGTCACACAGAGCGTGACGGGGATCTCTTCCGGGTGCCGAACGGCCGTTCAAAATGTTCGCCAACAAGCGGCAAAGGGCAGCCCACGCCGTACCCCACCGGCCTCGCACAACCTCACCCGCACACAAGCGGAAGCACCGCACTCCGCTTGGAGTCACCACAGCGCCCTGCCCAGTTCATCTTCCGTTCACCCAGGTTGCCTACGGTCCACGAGCCACTGACGTCGAACGATTGCCTGGGTAAATGGAACACATCACGCTGCTGCTTGCGATTGTGGTCGTAACAGCTCTCGTGTTCGATTTCACGAACGGTTTCCACGACACCGCCAACGCGATGGCGACCACCATCTCGACCGGCGCGATGAAGCCCAAGACAGCGGTGGCCATGTCCGCCGTTCTCAACCTGATCGGCGCGTTCCTGTCGGTGGAGGTCGCCAAGACGATCTCCGGCGGGATCGTCAACGAAGACGGCATCAGAACAGAAGTCATCTTCGCGGCGCTCGTCGGCGCCATCCTGTGGAATCTGCTGACCTGGCTGCTGGGGCTGCCTTCCAGCTCCTCCCACGCCCTGTTCGGCGGTCTGATCGGCGCCGCGGTCATGTCGGCCGGCTGGTCCTCGATCAACGGTGGCACCGTCGTCACCAAGGTGCTGCTCCCCGCGATCGCCGCCCCGCTGGTCGCCGGTATCGCCGCGATGCTGGCCACGCGGCTGACGTACCGCATCAACCGGAACGTCACCGACCCGAACCAGCTCAAGTCGACCGCCAAGGGCTACCGGGCCGGGCAGATCGCCTCCGCCGGTCTCGTCTCGCTCGCCCACGGCACCAACGACGCCCAGAAGACGATGGGCATCATCACCCTCGCCCTGGTCACCAGCGGCATCCTGGCCCCCGGCTCCAACCCGCCCCTGTGGGTCATCGTCTCCGCCGGTCTCGCCATCGCGCTCGGCACCTACCTCGGTGGCTGGCGCATCATCCGCACCATGGGCAAGGGCCTGACCGACCTCCAGCCGCCGCAGGGCTTCGCCGCCCAGACCAGCGCGGCGACGGTCATCCTGGCCTCTTCGCACCTCGGCTTCTCCCTCTCCACCACCCAGTCGTGCTCGGGTGCCGTGATGGGCGCGGGCCTCGGCCGCAAGGGCGGTGTGGTCCGCTGGTCCACCGCCACCCGGATGTTCGTCGCCTGGGGTCTGACGCTGCCGGCCGCGGGTCTGGTCGGCGCGGGCGCCGAGTTCCTGACCAAGCAGGGCACGTGGGGCATCGCCGTCACGGCGGTCATCCTCGTGGGCGGTTCGTTCGCCATCTGGCTGGCCTCGCGTCGCCAGCCGGTCAACCACACCAACGTCAACGACACGGACGGCGACGAGCCCCAGGGCGTCGTCACCACGGCCATCGCGGCGGTCCAGCCGCCGCCGGCCGGGGCCCCGGCCTCCGACCTCACGACCACCATCCCGGCCCCGGCCTCGGCGCCCGACGACCCGGCCCGGCCGCCGGCCAAGGTGTAAGGACAGATCCGCATGAAAATCGACTGGGCAGCTCTCGCCTCCGTCTTCGGTGTCAGCCTCGTGGTCACCATCGCGCTGGTCGGCCTCTTCACCCTGGGCATCGTCGCCCTCTCCAAGCAGTCCGCGACGGCCGGGGGCAGCGCCTCCGGCGGGTCGGTCGCGCTGGCGCGCACCGGCGCGTACGCCTGCTTCGGGCTGTGCGTGGCGGCGGTCTCGTACGGGATCTATCTGATCGTCGCCTGACCTCGCGTCGCCGCGTTCCTCGCACTCCTCCGGGCCGGACACACCCTCGTGTGTCCGGCCCGGTGTGCGTCCGGCCACAGTGCAGCCCCGCAGGTCAACAGCGAGTTGACGGCTGTTCTCGGGGCGTGGTGGACTGCCCGAGCCATTTACGGCGACAGCAGAGGAAGCCGGTGCGAATCCGGCGCGGTCCCGCCACTGTCACCGGGGAGCACTCCCCCACACCGGACGTCACGGCTCGCGGTACGCGGGCTGGAAGGCCGGGGGAACTGCGGATCCGGGAGCCAGGAGACTCTCGTCGCCGGTCACGTCGAACCAGGGCGCGGACCCTGAGTGAGGACCTACGCCATGCCCGGCCGCCGTGCGCCGTTCCCCGCGCCGCTTCCTGTGCCCCTCCATGACCCTCTCCGTGCCGGAACGCCTCTTTCCGCGACGGGCTGAGCCGTGCGTGCCGATCGCATCTTCGCGTACGGCGCCACGGCGGGGATGGTCGCCGACGCGCTGTTGGGCGATCCGCGGCGGGGCCACCCCGTCGCCGGGTTCGGCCGCGCCGCGGCGCGCGTCGAGTCCCTGCTGTGGCGTGACGACCGTGGCCGGGGCGCGCTGCACGCCCTGGTGTGCGCCGGAGGCGCCGTGGGGGCCGCCGCGCTGACCGCCCGCGCCGTACGGGGACGTCCGGCGCTCGCCGTCGCGCTGACCGCCGCCACCGCCTGGTCCGTCGTCGGCGGTACGTCGCTGGGCCGGGAGGCCCGTGCCATCGGGGGCGCACTGGCCGCCGGGGACCTGGAGGCGGCCCGGGAGCGGCTGCCGCATCTGTGCGGGCGCGATCCGCACTCCCTGGACGGGCCGGGGATCGCCCGCGCGGTCGTCGAGTCGGTCGCCGAGAACACCTCGGACGCCGTCGTCGGCGCGCTGGTGTGGGGGGCGGTCGGCGGGGTGCCGGGGCTCGTCGGCTTCCGGGCGGTGAACACGCTGGACGCGATGGTCGGCCACAAGTCGCCCCGCCACCGCCGTTACGGCTGGGCCTCGGCCCGCCTGGACGACGTGGCGGGGTGGCCGGGCGCCCGGCTGACGGCCGTGCTGGCCGTGGCGGCCGGCGGGCGGCCCGCCCGGGCCGTACGCGCCTGGAAGGCGGACGCACACCGCCACCCGAGCCCGAACGCGGGCCCGGTGGAGGCGGCGTTCGCGGGGGCGCTCGGCGTACGGCTGGGCGGCACGCTCGCGTACGCGGGGCGCGTCGAACACCGGCCCGTACTGAACGGGGCGGCCGGGCGGGAGGTCCGGGGCAACGACATCGAGCGGGCGGTACGGCTGTCGCGGCGGGTGAGTGCGCTGGCTCTGGGGGTGTGTGTGGCGGGCCGGCTGGCGGCGGGCCACTGGGCCGCGCGGCGGCCGGTCGCGGGACGGTCGTCGACAGGACAGAGGCGGGGACGGGCATGAGTGGCGGGCTGCTGGTCGCGGGAACGACCTCCGACGCGGGCAAGAGCGTCGTCACGGCGGGCATCTGCCGCTGGCTGGTGCGCCGGGGCGTGAAGGTGGCGCCGTTCAAGGCGCAGAACATGTCCCTCAACTCCTTCGTCACCCGCGAGGGCGCGGAGATCGGACGCGCCCAGGCGATGCAGGCCCAGGCCGCCCGGGTGGAGCCGACGGCCCTGATGAACCCGGTGCTGCTGAAGCCCGGCAGCGACCGGTCCAGCCAGGTCGTCCTGATGGGGAAGCCGGTCGGCGAGATGAGCGCCCGCGGGTACCACGGGGGCCGTCAGGAGGCGCTGCTCGGGACGGTCACCAACTGCCTGGAGCAGCTTCGGGCGGCGTACGACGCGGTGATCTGCGAGGGGGCGGGCTCCCCCGCCGAGATCAACCTCCGGCGCACCGACATCGTGAACATGGGCATCGCCCGGGCCGCCCGTTTCCCCGTGCTGGTCGTCGGGGACATCGACCGGGGCGGGGTCTTCGCCTCGTTCTTCGGGACCACGGCCCTGCTGAGCGCCGAGGACCAGTCGCTGGTCGCGGGCTACCTGGTGAACAAGTTCCGGGGCGACGTCTCGCTGCTGGAGCCGGGGCTCGACATGCTGTACGGGCTGACCGGGCGGCGGACGTACGGGGTGCTGCCGTACGCCCACGGGCTCGGCATCGACGAGGAGGACGGCCTGCGGGTCTCCCTGCGGGGGGCGGTGCGGGAGTCGGTCGTGGCGCCGCCCCACGGTGAGGACGTGCTGCGGGTCGCGGTCTGCGCGGTGCCGTTGATGTCCAACTTCACGGACGTGGACGCGCTGGCCGCCGAACCGGGCGTCGTCGTGCGGTTCGTGGACCGGGCGGAGGAGCTGGCCGACGCGGACCTGGTGATCGTGCCGGGAACGCGCGGCACGGTGAAGGCGCTGGCCTGGCTGCGCGAGCGGGGGCTCGCGGAGGCGCTGGTGCGGCGGGCGGCGGAGGGCCGGCCGGTGCTGGGGATCTGCGGCGGGTTCCAGGTGCTCGGTGAGCGCATCGAGGACGAGGTGGAGTCGCGGGCGGGGGTCGTGGACGGGCTGGGCGTCCTTCCTGTGCGGATTCGCTTCGACCGGGACAAGACGCTGGCGCGGCCGGTCGGTTCGGCGCTGGGCGAGCCCGTGGAGGGGTACGAGATCCACCACGGGGTGGCCGACGTACGGGGCGGCGAGCCGTTCCTGGACGGGTGCCGGGTGGGGGCGGTGTGGGGGACGCACTGGCACGGGTCGCTGGAGAGCGATGCGTTCCGGCGGCGGTTCCTGGTGGAGGTGGCCCGGGCCGCCGGGCGGCGGTTCGTTCCCGCGCCGGACACGAGTTTCGGGGTGCTGCGGGAGGAGCAGCTGGATCGGCTCGGGGATCTGGTGGAGGAGCATGCGGACACGGATGCGTTGTGGCGGTTGATCGAGGGTGGGGCGCCGTCCGGATTGCCGTTCGTGCCGCCGGGGGCTCCTCCGAGGCCGCGTGACGTGGGTGCGGGTGCGGGGGGTGCGGCGAGCCGTGGGGCTGCCCAGGACCCCGCTCCGCCATCGCCGGAGGGGCTTGTTCTCGCCGGGTCCGCGGAGTCAACGGAGTCAACGGAGTCAACGGAGCAGGGGATCGGATTCGCCCGGTCCGCGCAAGCCGCGCCCCAGGGGCTTGATCCTGCCGGGTCCGCCGGGTCCGCCGGGCCCGTCGGGTCAAGGGGCCAGGGGCTTGATGTGACCGGTCACGCAGAAGCTGAACACCATGTCGACCAGGAGGCCTTGTGAGTACGCCGTATCCCTTCACCGCGATCGTCGGCCAGGACGACCTGCGGCTCGGGCTGTTGCTGAACGCCGTCAGTCCGGCCGTCGGCGGCGTGCTCGTGCGGGGTGAGAAGGGGACCGCCAAGTCCACCGCCGTACGGGCGCTCGCCGCGCTGATGCCCGAGGTCTCCGTCGTACCCGGGTGCCGGTTCTCCTGTGACCCCGTCTCGCCCGATCCGGCGTGTCCCGACGGGCCGCACGCGGAGGCGGCCGGGGTGGCACGTCCGGCGCGGACCGTGGAGCTGCCCGTCGGGGCGTCCGAGGACCGGCTGGTGGGGGCGCTGGACATCGAGCGGGCGCTCTCGGAGGGCGTGAAGGCGTTCGAACCGGGGCTGCTGGCCGACGCTCATCGCGGGATCCTGTACGTCGACGAGGTCAACCTCCTCCACGACCACCTGGTGGACCTGCTGCTGGACGCGGCGGCCATGGGTGCCTCGTACGTCGAGCGCGAGGGCGTCTCCGTACGGCATGCGGCACGGTTCCTGCTGGTCGGGACGATGAACCCGGAAGAGGGCGAGCTGCGGCCGCAGTTGCTGGACCGGTTCGGGCTGACCGTGGAGGTCTCCGCCTCCCGGGACACCGACGAGCGGGTCGAGGTCGTGCGGCGCCGGCTCGCGTACGACGACGACCCCGAGGGGTTCGCCGCGCGCTGGGCCGAGGAGGAGGGTGCCCTGCGCGACCGGATCGCCGCCGCCCGCGTCCTGCTGCCCCGGGTCGTGCTGAGCGACGGCGTCCTGCGGCAGATCGCCGCCACCTGCGCCGCGTTCGAGGTCGACGGGATGCGGGCCGACATCGTGATGGCCCGTACCGCCACCGCGCTCGCCGCCTGGGCCGGGCGCGAGGAGGTCACCGCCGACGACGTACGGCAGGCGGCCCTGCTGGCCCTCCCCCACCGGCGGCGGCGCAACCCGTTCGACGCGCCCGGTCTGGACGAGGACAAACTCGATCAGACCCTGGACGAGGCCGGCCCCCGGGACGACCACGACGACGATGACCCCGGCCCCGGGCCCGACGGCGGGGGCGATGGTGGTGGTGGCGGGGGTGTGCCGCCGCAGGCCGAGGGCGAGGACCGTACGCCTCCGGCCCCGGAAGGCGGCGACACGCCGTCCCAGGCCCCCGAGAACGCGCCCGACACGCCCGGCCGGCCCGCCGGTGGCGAGCAGCGGCCCGTGGCCGCCGCCGAGCCGTTCCGGACGAAGATGCTCAGCGTGCCGGGGCTCGGCGAGGGTGCTGCGGGGCGGCGCTCCCGGGCGCGTACCGAGCATGGACGTACCACCGGCGCCCGGCGGCCCGAGGGGGCGCTGACCAAGCTGCATCTGGCCGCCACCGTGCAGGCCGCCGCCCCGCACCAGCGGGCGCGCGGGCGCGCGGGGCGCGGGCTCGTGGTGCGCCGGGACGATCTGCGGCAGGCGGCCCGGGAAGGGCGTGAGGGCAACCTCGTGCTGTTCGTCGTGGACGCGTCGGGATCGATGGCGGCCCGGCAGCGGATGAGCGCGGTCAAGGGGGCCGTGCTGTCCCTGCTGCTCGACGCCTACCAGCGGCGGGACAAGGTCGGCCTGGTCACCTTCCGGGGCAAGGAGGCGGAGGTGGCGCTGCCGCCGACCTCGTCGGTGGACGCGGCCGCCGCACGGCTTGAGTCGCTGCCGACCGGGGGGCGCACTCCGCTCGCCGCCGGACTGCTCAAGGCCCATGACGTGCTGCGGGTGGAGCGGCTGCGCGATCCGTCGCGGCGGCCCCTGCTCGTCGTCGTCACGGACGGGCGGGCGACCGGCGGGCCCGAGCCCGTGGCGCTCGCGGGGCGGGCGGCGCGACTGCACCGGGCCGAGGGGGCGGCCTCGGTCGTCGTGGACTGCGAGTCGGGGTACGTACGCCTCGGCCTCGCCGGGGAGTTGGCCCGGGAACTGGGAGGCACCGCCGTGACGCTCGACGAGCTGCGGGCCGACTCGATCGCCGGGCTCGTCAAGGACGTCACCGCAGCCGGGAGGGCCGCTTAATGCCGCAGGGACAGCCGACAACCGTGCCGGACGACGGGCTCACCACCCGTCAGCGCCGCAACCGCCCGCTCCTGTTCGTCCACACGGGCATCGGGAAGGGCAAGTCGACGGCGGCCTTCGGGCTCGCGCTGCGGGCCTGGAACCAGGGGTGGCCGATCGGGGTGTTCCAGTTCGTCAAGTCGGCGAAGTGGAAGGTCGGCGAGGAGAACGCGCTGAAGGTGCTCGGCGCGAGCGGCGAGGGCGGCACCGTCGACTGGCACAAGATGGGCGAGGGCTGGTCCTGGGTCCAGCGCGACGGCCAGCTCGACAACGAGGAGAAGGCCCGCGAGGGCTGGGAGCAGGTCAAGCGGGACCTGGCGGCCGAGACGTACAAGCTGTACGTGCTCGACGAGTTCGCCTATCCGATGCACTGGGGCTGGATCGACACCGACGAGGTCGTCGAGGTCATGCGGAACCGGCCCGGCACCCAGCATGTGGTGATCACCGGCCGCAACGCGCCCGACAAGCTCGTCGAGGCCGCCGACCTGGTGACCGACATGTCGAAGGTCAAGCACCCGATGGACGCGGGGCAGAAGGGCCAGAGGGGCATCGAGTGGTGAGTGTGCCCCGTCTGGTCATCGCCGCTCCGTCCTCGGGCAGCGGCAAGACCACCGTCGCCACCGGTCTGATGGCCGCCTTCGCCGCGCGCGGGCTGGCCGTCTCGCCGCACAAGGTCGGCCCGGACTACATCGATCCGGGCTACCACTCCCTGGCGACGGGCCGCCCCGGCCGGAATCTCGACGCGTACATGTGCGGGACCGACCTCGTCGCCCCGCTCTTCGCGCACGGGTCGGCGGGGTGCGATCTCGCCGTGGTCGAGGGCGTGATGGGGCTGTACGACGGTGCCTCGGGGCAGGGCGAGCTGGCGTCGACCGCGCAGGTGGCCAAGCTGCTCAGGGCGCCCGTGGTGCTGGTGGTGGACGCGTCCTCGCAGTCCCGGTCCGTGGCGGCCCTGGTGCACGGGTTCGCCTCCTGGGACCCCGAGGTGCGGATCGGCGGGGTGATCCTGAACAAGGTGGCCTCCGACCGGCACGAGGCGCTGCTGCGGGACGCGTTGGACGAGTCGGGGCTGCCGGTGCTCGGGGTGATCCGGCGGGCCCCGCAGGTCGCGACGCCCTCGCGGCACCTGGGTCTGGTCCCGGTCGCCGAGCGGCAGGGCGACGCGGTGGACGCCGTACGGGCCATGGGTGAGCGGGTGCGCGCCGGGTGCGACCTGGACGCGCTGCTGGCGCTGGCGCGGACGGCTCCCGCGCTGGCGGACGAGCCGTGGGAGCCCGCGTACGCCCCCGGGGCCGGCGCCGAGAAGCCCGTTGTCGCCGTGGCGGGCGGGGCGGCGTTCACCTTCGCGTACGCGGAACACGCGGAGCTGCTGACGGCGGCCGGTGCGGAGGTCGTGACCTTCGATCCGCTGCGGGACGAGAAGCTGCCGGTGGGGACGGCGGGGCTCGTGATCGGCGGCGGGTTCCCGGAGGTGTACGCCCCCGAGCTGTCGGCCAACGAGTCGTTGCGGCGGGCGGTCACGGAACTGGCCCTGAGCGGGGCGCCGGTGGCCGCCGAGTGTGCGGGGCTGCTGTATCTGGCCCGGGAGCTGGACGGGAAGCCGATGTGCGGGGTGCTGGACGCCGAGGCCCGGATGTCCAAGCGGCTGACGCTCGGCTACCGGCAGGCGGTGGCGGTCTCGGACAGCCCGCTGGCGGCGGCGGGAACCCGGATGCGCGGTCATGAGTTCCACCGCACGGTGCTGGAGCCGGCGGCGGGCACCACGCCCGCCTGGGGCATGCACCAGCCGGAGCGGCGGGTCGAGGGATACGTCCAGCGGGGCGTGCACGCGAGCTATCTGCACACGCACTGGGCCGCGTCGCCCGAGGTGGCCCGACGGTTCGTCGAGCACTGCCGGGCGCATCCGGCACGGTGAACGGACCACCTCCGCCCGGCTTCGCGGATCGCGTGCCGACGGGCGCGTCCGGCGTGGCGGGCTGCGGCGCGTCCGGCGCACCGGGACGTCCGGGGCGTACGCGCGGCTCACTCCGCGATGCCGACGACCAGCCAGATGAAGCCCACGCCCCCGATGGTGCAGAGAAGGGTGGAGCGGGTGGGATGGGTGTGGTGCGCCTCGGGAAGGATCTCCGCAGCGGCCAGGTAGAGCAGGGCTCCGCCGAAGAAACCGAGATAGCCGCCGAGCAGTTCCTCCGGAAGGGTGAACAGCAGCGTCGTCGCCGCGCCCACGACCGGTGCCACGGCGGCCGCGAACAGCATCACGAGCGCCTTGCGGCGGGCGTTCCCGTACAGACTGGTGAGGGTGTACGTGTTGAATCCGTCGGCGAAGTCATGACTGATCACCGCCAGCGCGACGGCCACGCCCATGGAACCGCTGACCTGGAAGGCGGCGCCGAGCGCGATGCCGTCCATCAGGCTGTGGCCGACCATCGCGGCGGCCGCCGTCAGCCCCACCTGCGGGACGCGGTCGCCGTGGTGCCCGCCGCCCGCCCCGTGTGCCACCCGGCGTGCGGAGAGCAGCCGCTCGACCAGATGGGCCACCAGGAAGCCGCCCACGAACAGCAGCAGCGCCATCGGCACCCCGAACACCGGCTCGCCCGCCGCCTCGATCGCCTCCGGCAGGAGGTCCAGGCCGACCACGCCGAGCATCAGCCCGCCCGCGAGACCGAGCACCAGATGGCGGCGGTCGGTGACGCGTTGGGCGACCCAGCCACCGGCCAGGGTCATCAGGAACGCGCCGAGCGCGACGAACACCGCCATGGGGCCTTGCTAGCCGATCGGGCCCCCTCCGCGCATCTCAGGGTGTCCTTACCGGTGGCGTCCCCGCCGCCCCTCCCGTCGCCCGGGCCCGTCCTCCGTATCCGGATTCGTATACGGAGCGGCCCCGCCCCCTCCCCCGCACCACCGAGACGTATGACCTGAAAGGCAGGACTCCGCCGATGACCGGAGCATCCCTCGGCCCTGGACCCGAGTCCGGCGCCCGCAGTCTGGTCGTGGGGGTCGGCGCACGCCGGGGTGTTCCGGGCGACGCGGTGTTCGCGCTGATCGAGGCGGTGCTGAGCGGGGCGGGACTGGACCCGGCGGACGTGGTGGAGGTGGCCACGGTCGACGCCAAGGGGGACGAGCCGGGGATCGTGGGGGCGGCGGCCCGGCTCGGCGTACCGGTGCGCACCCATCCGGCGGGGGCGCTGGCCGCGGTCCGGGTGCCGCACCCGTCGGCCGGGGTGGGCGCGGCGGCGGGGACTCCGTCGGTCGCGGAGGCCGCCGCGCTGATCGAGGCGGACGAGCTGGTGGTGCCGAAGACCCGCTCCCCGGGCGGGAAGGCGGCGGCGAAGGGGGTGGCGACGTGTGCGGTGGCCCGCCGTTTTCCGGCCGCCGACGGGACTTTCGATGTTTCCGGCGGGAAAACTTCCACCTCACCGGTGACGGCAGGCTCCCGCCCGTTCACCATGGCTGCCATGAACCCCCCCACGCATCCCCCCACGCGGGACCTCGAGAGCGCCGGGCCCGACCTGGGGCACCACGGCGACGCGGAGGTGCGCGGCGAGAATCTGACCGATCTCGCCGTGAACGTCCGTACCCACACCCCTCCCCCCTGGCTGCGCGAGCGGATAGCCGCGTCGCTCACCTCGCTGGCCGCCTATCCCGACGGGTCGTCCGCCCGGGCCGCGGTCGCCGGCCGGCACGGGCTGCCGGTGGAGCGGGTGCTGCTGACGGCCGGCGCGGCCGAGGCGTTCGTCCTGATCGCCCGGGCGCTGCCGGCCCGCCGCCCGGTCGTGGTGCACCCGCAGTTCACGGAGCCGGAGGCGGCGCTGCGGGCGGCCGGGCACGAGGTGGGGCGGGTTCTGCTGCGGGCCGAGGACGGCTTCCGGCTCGATCCGGCGGCGGTGCCCGAGGAGGCGGACCTCGTGATGGTCGGCAATCCGACGAACCCGACGTCCGTGCTGCATCCGGCGGCCCTGCTGGAGAAGCTGGCGCGGCCGGGGCGGACGCTGGTGGTCGACGAGGCGTTCATGGACGTCGTGCCGGGCGAGCGCGAGGCGCTGTGCGACCGGACGGACATTCCGGGGCTCGTGGTGCTGCGCAGCCTCACCAAGACGTGGGGGCTCGCCGGGCTGCGGATCGGATACGTGCTGGCCGAGCCGGAGACGGTGGCGCGGCTCGCCGACGCGCAGCCGCTGTGGCCGGTGTCCACCCCGGCGCTGGCGGCGGCGGAGGCGTGCATGGAGCCGCGGGCGCTGGTGGAGGCGGCTCAGGCGGCGGACCGGATCACGGTGGACCGGGCGCATCTGCTCGCCGGTCTCGCGGAGTTCAGCGAGGTGGAGGTGGTGGAGGCGGCCCGGGGGCCGTTCGTGCTGGTGCGGCTGGAGCGGGCGGCGGAGGTCCGGGAGCGGCTGCGGCTGCTGGGCTTCGCGGCCCGGCGCGGCGATACGTTCCCGGGGCTCGGGCCGCGGTGGCTGCGGCTCGCGGTCCGCGACCGGGCCACGACCAATCGTTTCCTCCAGGCCCTGGACCAGGCCGTGCAGGCGCTGCCCGCGAGATCGGGGCGCTGAGGGCCTGGCACGTGGGGGCGGCGCTCGCCGTGCGAACGCCGCCCCCGTCCCCCGTCATGCCGCCCCCGTCCCCCGTCGTACGGATCAGCTCTGGCCGCTGCTGCGCCTGCGCGCCAGCACCGTGGCGCCCGCGCCGACGGCGAGGAGGAGGGCCGCGCCGCCCGCGATGTACGGGGTGGTGGAGCTGCCGCCGGTCTCGGCGAGGTTGGCCTCGGTGGGGGCGGGGCCGGTGTCGGAGCCGGTCTGCGTCTTCACGTCGTCGCCCGTGGAGCCGCCGTCGGTGGAGCTCGGCTCTTCGGGCGTCTTCGGCTCCTCGGGGGTCTTCGGCTCCTCGGGCGTCTTCGGCCCCTTCGGGGTCTCGCAGGTCGCCTCGGCGAGGGTGACGTCGCCGTCGACCTCGGCGACGTTGAGCTTCAGCGGGTTGACCGCCACCTTGAGCTGAAGGGCCGTCGCGGCGGCCGTGCGCTCGGTGGTGACGGTCTTGGAGAGGTCGAGGGTGACCTCTCCGACGCCCGGCACGGACACCTGGGTCGGGCCGCCCGCGCTGAGCGTCACCTTCTTGCCGAGCACCGCGACATGGCCGAGCACGTTCGATTCGGCGACGGGCTGCTTGCCCGTCTCGCAGAGCGCCTTGGAGGTGACCTTCTCGACCTCGACGAGCGGGATCGCCGCGAGTCCGGGGACGTGGATCCGGGCCTTCGCCAGGTTGGTGTACCCCTCGGCCCTGTGCTCGTCCACGGTGGCGTTGGCGGTGGCCACGTCCGCGCGCAGAACGTCCACCGGGCGGCCCTCCACCCCGTCCAGGTTGACGGTCAGCGCGGTCTTCTCGGCACTGGCCGGGGCCTGCACCTCGTTGAGCGTGGCCTTCAGGGGCACCTGGACGGACTTGTTGAGGAGCGAGACGTCGAGCCCGGTACGGAGCACGACGGCGCTCGCCCTGCCCTCACCGCCGGTGGTGGGCGTCGCCGGGGCTGCGTGCGCGGGGACGGCGGCAAGCAGCGCGACGGGGGCGGCGGCGACCGCCACGGCGGCGAGACGGAAGGTGTTGCTGTTCAAGATGGTGGAACCCCCACAAGAGACATGGAGCCACCGGCACAGTCCAATGGGGGACATCGCCCGGCCGGTGGCCTCGACTCCGTGAATCTTTACGCACTGAGGGTGAACTGGCGGATACCTGACGTGAGTTCACCCCAAAGGGGGGTTTCCGCGCGCATATTCGAATCTTTCGGCACGTGCGTTCCCTCCCGCCTCCCTCCGTCACCCGTTTCACGCGGTGAGGGCCGCGGCGCGTGGACGGGCCGGCCGTGTCAACGAGCCGGGGCCGCATCCGTCACTGCCCGTCAACGCACCGCCGGGTCAGCCGATGACCCGCCCGTTCAGCACGATGTGCCGGGGCGCCGCCAGCACCCGGACGTCCGCGCGCGGGTCCGCGTCGTACACGACCAGGTCCGCCGGAGCCCCCTCGTCGAGGCCGGGCCGCCCCAGCCACCGCCTGGCTCCCCACGCGGTCGCGGAGAGGGCCTCCAGCGGCGGGATGCCCGCCTTCACCAGCTCGGCCACCTCGCCCGCGACCAGGCCGTGCGCCAGGGAGCCGCCCGCGTCGGTGCCGACGTAGACCGGGATCCCGGCGTCGTACGCGGAGCGCACGGTGTCGTAGCGGCGGTCGTACAGCTGCCGCATATGGGCCGACCAGCGGGGGAACTTGGCCTCGCCGCCCGCCGCGAGGTCGGGGAAGGTCGCGATGTTGACCAGCGTGGGGACGATCGCGACGCCGCGTTCGGCGAAGAGCGGGATGGTCTCCTCGGTGAGGCCGGTGGCGTGCTCGACGCAGTCGATGCCCGCCTCCACCAGGTCGCGCAGCGACTCCTCGGCGAAGCAGTGCGCGGTGACCCGGGCGCCCAGCCGGTGCGCCTCGGCGATGGCCGCCTCGACCTCGCCGCGCGGCCAGCAGGCGGTGAGGTCCCCGGCGTCGCGGTCGATCCAGTCCCCCACCAGCTTGACCCAGCCGTCGCCGCGCCGGGCCTCCTGGGCGACGTACGCGACGAGGTCGCCGGGCTCGATCTCGTGCGCGTAGTTACGGATGTAGCGGCGGGTCCTGGCGATGTGGCGGCCGGCCCTGATGATCTTCGGCAGGTCCTCGCGGTCGTCGATCCAGCGAGTGTCGGAGGGGGATCCGGCGTCCCGGATCAGCAGGGTCCCGGCCTCCCGGTCGGTGAGCGCCTGCTTCTCCGCGGTCGCCGCGTCGACCGGTCCGTGCCGGTCCAGGCCGACATGGCAGTGGGCGTCGACGAGGCCGGGCAGCGCCCAGCCCCTGACCGTCACCGCCCCGTCCGCGCCGGGCGGCCGCTCGTAGGTGATCCGTCCGTCCACCGCCCACAGTTCGTCCCGCACCTCGTCCGGGCCGACGAGCACCCGGCCCTTCACCCGCAGCACCGGCCGCTCCTTTCGGTCACTCACTGCGACCACCCGTCCCGACAACCGTCCGAACCCTCACCCGATCACTCATACGCGGCACTGTACGAGGCCGCCCGTGGGCCGTCGGTAGGCTGCCAGTGCCTTTCGACCGACGGACGAACCCGAAGAGAGCCCCACCGTGACGCACCCCTTCCTCGACCTTCCCCCGCTGACCGCCGGCCACTTCGCGGCGATCGAGCGGCGCGTGGCCCGGCTCCTCGCCACGGAGCAGGACGTCGTCATCACCCAGGGCGAGGCGCTGCTCCCGCTGGAGGGCTGCATCCGCGGCGGCGCACGGCCCGGCTCGACCGCGCTGAACGTGGTCACGGGCCCGTACGGGCAGACCTTCGGCAACTGGCTGCGGGACTGCGGCGCCCAGGTCGTCGACCTCGCGGTGCCCTTCCACACGGCGGTGACCGCCGACCAGGTCGCCGAAGCGCTGGCCGGGCACCCGGAGATCGACTTCGTCTCGCTGGTGCACGCGGAGGCGGCGACCGGCAACACCAACCCGGTCGCGGAGATCGGCGAGGTCGTCCGGGCGCACGGGGCGCTGTTCATGCTGGACGCGGTCGCCTCGGTGGGCGCCGAGCCGCTGCTGCCGGACGTCTGGGGCGTCGACCTGTGCGTGATCGGCGCGCAGAAGGCCATGGGCGGGCCCGCCGGGGTCTCCGCGGTGTCGGTGAGCGCGCGGGCGTGGGAGCGGATCGCCGCCAACCCGGCCGCCCCGCGCCGCTCCTACCTCTCGCTGCTGGACTGGAAGGAGCGCTGGATCGACGGCGGCCGCACGGCTCTGCCGCACGCCCCGGCGCAGCTGGAGATGCTGGGTCTCGAGGCGTGCGTGGCCCGGATCGAGGACGAGGGGCTGGAGACGGTGATGGCCCGCCACGCCTCGGCCGCCGCGGCGACCCGGGCGGGAGCGGTGGCGCTGGGCGGCGGTCTTGAGCCGTATGTCCACGAGGCGCGGGACGCGGCCCCGGTGGCGACGACGCTGCGCGCCCCGGCGGGGACGGACGCGGCCGCGCTGGTCGCGGCGGCACTGGCGGCGGACCCCGCGCTGCCACTGGTCGCGGGCGGCGGGGCGCTGTCCAAGGAGATGATCCGGGTCAACCATTACGGGGCGGATGCGACGCGGGGCACGGTGCTGTCCTCGCTCGCGGCTCTGGGGGCGGCGCTGACCGATGCGGGCCGGCCGGTCGATATCGAGGCTGCCCGCCGGGCCGTTTCGGAAACCTGGCCGAGCCGATAAACACCCACAATGCGGGGAGCTACTTTATTCAAAGCAGCTCCCCGCATTCTTTTGCCCGCTTCTCCGTCTTCTAAACACGGAAGTTTTTCGCGCGGATCCGACTTCAAGATTCGGACACGTTCCACGAGAGTTACGACCTTGTGACCGACTCCACAGAGTGGGCGTTATGCCCGTTAAATTCAGGACAAAGGGGCTGAAACTCCCCTCGAATCACGAGGCAGCTCGCGCACGCCTGATAACACATCGGGCGTCTTCACCCAACCCCTCGCCGCGATGCAATTTCGAAATTTGCTGGGTAAATTCAATTTCATGACCGCCGCACCAGCAGATCTTGCCCGTGCCCGAAGCGAATTCCTCAGTATCGATGCGCCGCGAGTGGAGGACGGAGCCGCGATCTGGCGCATTGCCCGCGACTCCCAGGTCCTGGACCTGAACTCCTCGTACAGCTACCTGCTGTGGTGCCGTGACTTCGCCGCGACGTCCGTCGTCGCCCGTGGCGAGAGCGGCGAGCCCATCGCCTTCGTGACGGGCTACATCCGGCCCGACCGCCCCCAGACCCTCGTCGTCTGGCAGGTGGCCGTCGACGCGGCCCACCGCGGCAAGGGGCTGGCCGCGACGCTGCTGGACGCGCTGACCGCCCGGGTCGCCGCCGACCAGGGCCTGTCGTCCGTGGAGACGACGATCACCCCGGACAACACCGCCTCCGACCGGCTGTTCACGTCCTACGCCCAGCGGCACGACGTGGCACTGGAGCAGGAGGTCCTCTTCGACGGCGACCTGTTCCCCGAGGGGACCCACCTGCCCGAGGTGCTCTACCGGATCGGCCCGTTCGCCACCTGAGCCCGCCCGGGTGCGCCCTCGGCGTACCGATCCGTACGCCCGCCGCCCGCCCCTCGCAGCCCGGCACCCGATCCGTGTGCCCGGCCCCCACGACTTTTCGCGCCGGCCGACCGCCCGGCGCGATCCCGGCCGCATCCGTGCGGCGGGGAGCACGAGACCACCGCCCGTCACACCCCCTCACGCAGGAGATCCGCTGTGACCATCACCCCGCCCGCACTGAGTGTCTTCGAGACCCTGGAGTCCGAGGTCCGGAGCTACTGCCGCGGCTGGCCCGCCGTCTTCGACCGTGCGCAGGGCGCCCGGCTGACCGACGAGGACGGCCACTCCTACCTGGACTTCTTCGCCGGGGCCGGCTCGCTCAACTACGGCCACAACAACCCGGTGCTGAAACGAGCGCTGATCGACTACATCGAGCGCGACGGCATCACCCACGGCCTGGACATGGCGACCACCGCCAAGCGCGCGTTCCTGGAGACGTTCCAGAACGTGATCCTGCGCCCGCGCGACCTGCCGTACAAGGTGATGTTCCCCGGCCCGACCGGCACCAACGCCGTCGAGTCGGCGCTGAAGCTGGCCCGTAAGGTCAAGGGCCGCGAGTCCGTCGTCTCGTTCACCAACGCCTTCCACGGCATGTCGCTGGGCTCGCTCGCCGTCACCGGCAACGCCTTCAAGCGCGCCGGGGCCGGGATCCCGCTGGTGCACGGCACCCCGATGCCGTTCGACAACTACTTCGACGGTACGGTCCCCGACTTCCTGTGGTTCGAACGGCTGCTGGAGGACCAGGGCTCCGGGCTGAACAAGCCCGCCGCCGTGATCGTGGAGACGGTCCAGGGCGAGGGCGGCATCAACGTCGCCCGCCCCGAGTGGCTGCGCGCGCTCAAGGAGCTGTGCGAACGCCAGGACATGCTGCTGATCGTCGACGACATCCAGATGGGCTGCGGCCGGACCGGTGGCTTCTTCTCCTTCGAGGAGGCCGGCATCGTCCCGGACATCGTCACGCTGTCGAAGTCCATCAGCGGCTACGGTCTGCCGATGGCGCTCTGCCTGTTCAAGCCGGAGCTGGACATCTGGGAGCCGGGCGAGCACAACGGCACCTTCCGCGGCAACAACCCGGCCTTCGTCACGGCCGCCGCCGCGCTGCAGGCGTACTGGGCGGACGGCCAGACGGAGAAGCAGACCCTGGCCCGCGGCGAGCAGGTCGAGCAGACGCTGCTGGCCATCTGCGCCGAGGAGTCGACCGCGAGCTTCCGCGGCCGGGGCCTGGTGTGGGGCATGGAGTTCGAGGACCCGGCCCGCGCCTCCGCGGTCTGTGCCCGCGCCTTCGAGCTGGGGCTCCTGCTGGAGACCTCCGGCCCGCAGAGCGAGGTGGTCAAGCTGCTGCCGCCGCTGACCATCACCCCCGAGGAACTGGACGAGGGCCTGCGCACGCTGGCCCGCTCCGTCCGCGAGACGGCCTGACCCGGCACTCCCGGGGCAGGCGGAGAAGAAGAGGGCCCGGGCCTCGCGGCCCGGGCCCCGTGCAGAGAAGAGAAAGGCAACCGCTCACCGTGATCGTCCGATCGTTCAGTGACATCGAGAACACCGACCGGCATGTGAAGGCCGCGTCCGGCACCTGGGAGAGCAAGCGCATCGTGCTCGCCAAGGAGAAGGTGGGCTTCTCGCTCCACGAGACCGTGCTGTACGCGGGCACGGAGACCTCCATGTGGTACGCGAACCACATCGAGGCGGTGCTGTGCACCGAGGGCGAGGCCGAGCTCACCAACGACGAGACCGGCGAGAAGCACTGGATCACGCCCGGCACGATGTATCTGCTGGACGGACATGAGCGGCACACCATGCGGCCCAAGACCGACTTCCGCTGCGTGTGCGTCTTCAATCCCCCCGTCACCGGACGGGAGGACCATGACGAGAACGGTGTCTACCCACTGCTGACCGAGGAGGGCTGAACCATGACCACCGAAGTACGCGCCGATCTGTACCCCTCGCGCGGCGCCGCCGAGATGACCACTCCCCGCCAGGACCCGGTCATCTGGTCCGCGCCGGGCGCACCGGGTCCGATCGCCGCCAAGGACCTCCAGAGCTACGAGCACGACGGCTTCCTCAGCATCGAGCAGCTGATCACGCCGGACGAGGTCGCCGTCTACCGGGCGGAGCTGGACCGGCTGGTCGCCGACCCGCTGATCCGTGCCGACGAGCGCTCCATCGTGGAGAAGCAGTCGCAGAACGTGCGGTCCGTCTTCGAGGTCCACAAGATCAGCGAGGTCTTCGCCGGGCTGGTCCGCGACGAGCGGGTGGTGGGCCGGGCCCGCCAGATCCTCGGCTCGGACGTGTACGTCCACCAGTCCCGGATCAATGTGAAGCCGGGCTTCGGGGCCTCGGGCTTCTACTGGCACTCGGACTTCGAGACGTGGCACGCGGAGGACGGTCTGCCGAACATGCGGACGGTGTCCGTGTCGATCGCGCTGACGGAGAACTACGACACCAACGGCGGGCTGATGATCATGCCCGGTTCGCACAAGTCGTTCCTCGGCTGTGCGGGCGAGACGCCGAAGGACAACTACAAGAAGTCGCTCCAGATGCAGGACGCCGGCACCCCGTCCGACGAGGCGCTGACGAAGATGGCGGACCGCCACGGCATCAAGCTCTTCACGGGCAAGGCCGGTTCGGCGACCTGGTTCGACTGCAACGCCATGCACGGTTCGGGCGACAACATCACCCCGTACGCGCGCAGCAACGTCTTCATCGTCTTCAACAGCGTGGAGAACGCGGCGCAGGAGCCCTTCGCGGCTCCGATCCGCCGCCCGGAGTTCATCGGGGCGCGGGACTTCACCCCGGTGAGGTAGCACGACGCGAGGCTGGGAAGGGCCGGGACGGTACGCCGTCCCGGCCCTTCGCGCGTGCCGTACGGGTCCGGGGCACGGGCGGCTCGCCGCGTAACTCGCTGGACCGGGGCCCGGGTCGGCGGAGAGGGTGTCCGCCATGACTTCCCATGTACGCCACATCACGATCGACTGCGCCGACGCCTACGCGCTGGGCAGCTTCTGGGCCCGGGTGCTCGGTGCGCCGCTGTCCGACGAGGACCAGCCCGGCGACCCGGAGGCGCTGGTGGAGGCCCCCGGCGCGGCGCTCCTGTTCGTGCGGGTGGCCGAGAAGAAGCAGACCAAGAACCGCGTCCATCTCGACATCCAGCCGCACGACCGCTCCCGCGACGAGGAGGTCGAGCGGCTGCTCGCGCTCGGGGCGACCCTCGTCGGCGACCACCGCAAACCCAACGGGCGGGGCTGGGCGACGCTCGCCGACCCCGAGGGCAACGAGTTCTGCGTGGAGTGCGGCGCGGCCGAGCGGGCGGCGCTGACCGGGACCCGGCTGCCGGTGACCGCCGACGACGTGACGGCCGCCGTGCGGCTCGCGGTGGACACGCTGGCACCGGCCCCGGCGGACCGCTGGGAGGCCCGGGCGGGCTCGCTGGAGTGGACCTGCTGGGAGACGGCGGAGCACCTGAGCGACGATCTGTTCGCGTACGCGGTGCAGTTGGGGCCCCGGACGCCCCCGCTGGACCACGATGTGCCCTACCGGTGGACGCCGGACCGTGAGGGCGGCCCGCACAACGCGGTCTTCGCCGCCCGGGCGGCCGGGCCGGCCGGGCTGCTCGCCACGCTGGAGGCGAGCGGGGCGCTGCTGGCCTCGATGGTGCGCACGACGCCGCCCGGAGTGCGCTCGTACCACGGGTACGGGATCTCCGACCCGGAGGGCTTCGCCGCGATGGGGGTGGTGGAGACCCTGGTGCACACCCATGACCTGGCGGCGGGCCTCGGGCTGTCGTGGGAGCCGCCCGCCGCACTCTGCGACCGGGCGCTGGCGCGGCTCTTCCCGGACGCGCCGGCGGGTGGCGACCGGTGGGCCGTCCTGCTGTGGGCCACCGGCCGCGCCGAACTGCCGGGCCACCCGCGCCGCACCGCGTGGCGGTGGGACGGGCGGCCCCTGGAGGATCAGACGGCGTCGAGCGCCGGGTAGTCGGTGTAGCCCTTGGCGTCGCCGCCGAAGAAGGTCGACGGGTCGGGGGTGTTGAACGGGCCGCCCGCCTTCAGCCGGGCGGGCAGGTCCGGGTTGGCGAGGAAGAGCGCCCCGTAGGAGATCAGGTCGGCGATGCCGTCGTCGATCACCGTGTGGTCGCCCGGCCCGGTGGGTCCGTCGGAGTGCACGTTGATGACGACGGTCCCGGAGAATGCCTTGCGCAGGGCGAGGGTCAGCTCGCGGATCGGGGTGGCCTCCAGGATGTGCAGATAGGCGAGGCCGAGCGGCTCGATCGCGCGGACCAGCGCGGTGTAGGTGGCCTCCGGCGCGGGCTCGTCGATGTCGTTGTACGGGTTGCCGGGCGAGATGCGCAGTCCGGTGCGCTCCGGGCCGATCTCGGCGGCGACGGCCTTGACGACCTCGACGGCGAAGCGGGTGCGGGCTTCGTCGGAGCCGCCCCACGCGTCGGTGCGCCGGTTGGTGTTGGGGGCGAGGAACTGGTGGATGAGGTAGCCGTTGGCGCCGTGCAGCTCGACGCCGTCGAACCCGGCCGCCACGGCGTTGCGGGAGGCGGTGACGAAGTCGGCGACGGTCGCGCGGACCTCGGCGTCGGTCAGCTCGTGCGGCTCGACGAAGTCCTTCGGTCCGACGTGGGTGTAGACCTGTCCCTCGGCCTTGACCGGGGAGGCGCTGACGGGGACGAGCCCGTCCGGCAGCAGGACCGGGTGGCCGATGCGGCCCGCGTGCATGATCTGGGCGAAGATCCGGCCCCCCTTCGCGTGCACCGCGTCGGTGACCGTACGCCAGGAGGCGACCTGCTCGGCGCTGTGCAGGCCGGGCGTGGAGGGGTAGCCCTGGCCCACGACGGACGGCTGGATGCCTTCGGTGATGACGAGCCCCGCCGAGGCGCGCTGGGCGTAGTACGTGGCGGTCAGCTCGGTGGCGGTGCCGCCCTCACCGGCCCGGCTGCGGGTCATCGGGGCCAGCGCGATGCGGTTGGCCAGGGGGGTGCCGGACAGGTCGATCGGGTCGAAAACGGTGGTCATGAGGGGCTCCCAGAAAAGTATGTGGTCGGCCAAGAGAAAATATGTGGTCGGCCAACAATCGCCGCCGGGAGTAACTGTAACCCATCCATTGGCCGACCAAGGTAAAGTTGTCCGAAACCGTCGGGCATCATCGGAAGCCGCCACCGAGGCCATCACCGAAGCCGCCGCTCGCCGCCCCGAGGACCCAGGAGCCCGCCATGACCACCGGCCGCGCCACCCCCGCGGAAGACGCCTGTACGAACGCGCTGCCCAGGGCGGCGCTCGGCGGGCCCATCAGCCACGCCGTCTCCCGGGTGGCCCGGCTGCACCGGATCGCGGCGGGCAAGGCGCTCAGGGGAGTGGACCTCTACCCGGGGCAGGAGTTGCTGATGATGCACCTGTGGGACCGGGGGGCGGTCCGGCAGACCGAGCTGATCAGGGCCCTGGAGCTGGACCCGTCCACGGTCACGAAGATGCTCCAGCGGCTGGAGCAGACCGGGCATGTGCGTCGCCGCCCCGACCCGGCCGACCGGCGGGCCGTGCTGGTCGAGGCGACGGACGAGAGCTGCGCGCTGCACACCGCGGTGGAGGCCGCCTGGGGGGACCTGGAGGAGCACACGCTCGCGGGCCTGGACCCGGCCGAGCGCACGGAGCTGCTGCGGCTGCTGGCGAAGGTCGAGGAGAACCTCTGCCGGGAGACCGAGGACTGCCCCGACCGGCGCCGGGCCGCGTCCGCCTGAGCCGCGTCCGTACGGCTCGGTCCAAGCCCGTACGGACACGGCTCAGGCCAGGAAGTCCAGCAGCCGGTCCACATCGGCCTCGGTGTTGTAGAGGTGGCAGGAGATCCGCAGATTCCCGGCCGGGGCGGAAACGGCGATCCCGGCTTCCACCAGCTCGGGCTGACGCCCGTCGAGCCCCGGTACGGCGACGATCGCCGACTCCCCGGGGACGGCCTCGTGCCCGAGGGCGGCGAGCCCCTCCCTCAGCCGGGCGGCAAGCCCGGTGGCGTGCGTGTACAGGGCGTCGGTGCCGACCTCGGCGAGCAGGGCGAGGGACTGCTCGGCCCCGTGGTACGAGAGGAAGGCGGGCGGCTCGTCGAAGCCGCGGGCGGTGGGGGCGAGGCGCTCCAGCGGGCCGTAGTTGCTCGTCCAGGGGGCACCCGCGGAGACCCAGCCCGCGAAGAGGGCGGGCAGGGTGTCCTGCGCCTCCTCGGTGACGGTCAGGAACGACGTACCGCGCGGGCAGAGCAGGAACTTGAAACCGCCGGTGACGGTGTAGTCGTACGCCCCGGCGTCCACCGGGAACCAGCCCGCCGCCTGGGTGGCGTCCAGCAGCGTGCGGGCCCCGTGCGCCGCGGCGGCGGCGCGGACGGCGGCGAGGTCGGCGACCCGGCCGTCGGCCGACTGCACGGCGGAGAAGGCGACCAGCGCGGTCGACGCGCGGACGGCCCCGGCGAGGTCCGCGAGCGGCGCGTACCGCATGCGCAGATCGCCGCGGAGCGCGAACGGGCTGACCACGGAGGAGAACTCGCCCTCGGGGCAGAGGACTTCGGCGCCGGGCGGCAGCGAGGCGGCGATCAGGCCGACATGGACGGTGACGGAGCTGCCGGTGGCGACCCGGTCCGGATGGACCCCGACGAGCCGGGCGAAACCGACCCGGGCGGCCTCCACGGCCTCGAAGCCGCCGGCCCCCACCCTGCGGCCCGCGGCGTTCTCGTCGGCCAGGGCCTTGACGGCGGCGATCGTCCGGCGGGGCAGCAGGCCCCAGCTGGACGTGTTGAGGTAGGTGACCTCGGGCGCGAACTCGACGGCAGCGGCTTGGATGGGCGCGGGAATCGTCATGCGTCCACCCTGGAGCCCCCTCAACCCAAAGTCAATTACAGAGAGTTAAGGGGAACCCCAAAGAAGTGCTTATGAATCGCCACCGGCGCGACCGGCGGGACCGGCGCGAGCTCAGCCCTGCGGCCCAGCCCTGCGGCTCAGTCCTGCGGAACCTCGCAGGCCCCGTCGCTGCCGCAGGCCGCCGCGTCGTCGCCGACCGTGGTCAGCGCGGTGGCGGGACGGTCCTTCCAGGCCTGCTCCAGCGCCTGGACGAAGACCTCGGAGGGCTGGCCGCCGGAGATGCCGTACCGCCGGTCGAAGACGAAGAACGGCACGGCGTTGGCGCCCAGTTCGGCCGCCTCGCGCTCGTCGGTCCGGACGTCGTCCGCGTACGCCTCGGGGTCGGCGAGCACCGCGCGGGCCTCGTCGGCGTCGAGTCCGGCCTCCTCGGCGAGGGCGACCAGCACCTCGCCGTCGAAGACGGAGCGCTCCTCGGCGAAGTTCGCCCGGTAGGCGAGGGTCAGCAACTGGTCCTGGCGGCCCCGGGCCTTGGCCAGGTGCAGCAGCCGGTGGATGTCGAAGGTGTTGCCGTGGTCACGGCCCTCGGTGCGGTAGCCGAGCCCCTCGGACTGCGCGTTGGCGGCGACGTTGGCCTCCATCGCGGCGGCCTCCTCGCGGCTGCGGCCGTACTTCTCGGCCAGCATGTCGATCACGAGCGCGGTGTCGCCCTTGGCCCGGGAGGGGTCGAGCTCGAAGGACCGGTGCACCACCTCGACCTCGTCGCGGTGGGCGAACTCCGCGAGGCCCTTCTCGAAGCGGGCCTTGCCGATGTAGCACCACGGGCAGGCGATGTCGCTCCAGATCTCGACGCGCATGACTCTTCTTCTCTCCCAGGCTCACAGGGGGCGTGCGGAGAGGCCCTCCGTACGTCACGTCTCCGTGCGAACACCGAACCTGACCTGGTGATTCCCGCCCCGCGACCCGCTGGCGTCCGGAGCGGAAATCGGGGAAGCTCGCGCGCATGGTCTCAGTGGTGCAGAACGTGGCGATCGACTGTGTGAACGCGTATGAGCTGGCGCGGTTCTGGAGCGAGGTGACCGGCCGTCCGCTGCATCCGGAGGACGAGCCGGGCATGGCGGAGACGCAGGTGATGATGGCGGAGGGCCCGATGCTCTATTTCCATCAGGTCCCCGAGCCGAAGCAGGGCAAGAACCGGCTCCATCTGTGTCTGCGCCCCCGGACCTCGCGCGAGGAGGAGGTGGAGCGGCTGCTGGCCCTCGGCGCCGCCCTCGTCGCTGATCTCCGCAATCCGGACGGCTCCGGCTGGGCGGTGCTCGCCGACCCCGAGGGCAACGAGTTCTGCGTGCTGCGCGGCGAGTCGGACCGGGCCGCGACGGCGCCCTGACGCCCGTACGCACGTCCCCAGGCCCTGACGCCCGGCGCGCACCCCGCGCCCTCCCCCTCCCCGGTCACCTCACCGCCCGTCGCGCAGGTCGGCCACTCCCCCGGGCAGGAACGCGATCCGGTCGAAGACCGCGCCGCAGCCGTCCCCGGTGGGCGACTGGACGAGGAAGCCGACGCGGGCGGCCGCCCGCTCGTCGGGCGTGCCGAGGGTGAAGACGCGGACGAAGGTCCAGCTGTCGCCGTCGGCGGAGGCGTGGAAGGCGTAGGCGCTGCCGGTGCGGCTGAGCCGGAGCCAGCAGACGCCCTCCTCCACCACGAAGGCGTTGGCGTCGTCGGAGTGGCCCCGGGTGACGACGGTGCAGACGGTCGGGAGGCCGGCGGAGTGCTCCAGGCAGAGCTTGGCCCACTCCCGGTCCGCGACCCGGAGGAACAGCGCCCCCGCGTCGCCGGCCGCCGCCAGCCCTGGCCGGACCCGGGCCACCAGCCGGAAGTCCCCGTCGCCCACAGCGCCGAGCAGGCGCGGGGCGTCGGAGGCCGGGGCGAGGGAGTCGCCGGACGGGGGGACGAAGAGGTCCTGGCCGGGGCCGGACCGGCCGGTCAGGACGCCGTCCGCGTGGGTCCACCGCCCGTCGGGGCCCGCCGGGTCCAGGGCGAAGGGGATGCGGTCCAGACGCAGGCTCATGCGCGGCGCCCGTCCACCCTGCGGGGCAGGCCGAGCGGGTTGTCCTCGCGCAGCTCCGGCGGCAGGAGCGTCTCGGGGGTGGACTGGTACGTCACCGGGCGCAGCCAGCGCTCGATCGCCGTCGCGCCGACCGAGGTCGAGGTGGACGTGGTCGCCGGGTAGGGGCCGCCGTGGTGCTGGGCGGGGGCGACGGCGACGCCGGTCGGCCAGCCGTTGACGAGGATGCGCCCGGCGAGCGGGGTGAGGGCGGCGAGCAGCGGGCCCGCGTCGGGGTCCCCGGTCTCGTCGCCGGCGGTCTGGAGGGTGGCGGTGAGGTTCCCCGGCAGCCGGGCGAGGACGGCGGCGATCTCGTCGACGGAGGCGTACCGGGCGATCACGGCGACCGGGCCGAAGCACTCCTCCAGCAGCGCGTCGTGCGGGCCCTCGGCGGTGAGCCGGGCCGCGGGCACGGTGAGGAATCCGGCGGAGACGGTGTGCTCGCCGGCCGCGCCCGGGGGGACCGGGGCGTCGACGTCGGGCAGCGCCGCCCGCTCCCGTACGCCCGCGACGAAGGCGTCCCGCATGCGGTGGTCCAGCAGGACGCCGGAACCGGTCGAACCGACCGTCCCGGCGAGGGACTTGAGGAGCTGGTCGCCCGCCGCGCCCTCGGGGACGAGGACGAAGCCGGGCTTGGTGCAGAACTGGCCGACGCCGAGCGTCATCGAGCCGCCGAGGCCCGTACCGATCTCCCCGGCGCGCTCGGCGGCGGCGGCCGCGGTGACGACGACCGGGTTGAGGGAGCCGAGTTCGCCGTGGAAGGGGATGGGGGCCGGGCGGGCGGCCGCCGCGTCGTACAGCGCGCGTCCGCCGCGTACGGAGCCGGTGAAGCCCGCGGCGCTCACCAGCGGGTGGCGAATCAGTTCGACGCCCGCGTCGAAGCCGTGCACCACGGTGAGGACGTCCTCGGGGAGCCCGGTGCGGGCGGCGGCGCGGCGCAGGACCGAGGCGCAGAGTTCGGAGGTGGCCGGGTGGTCGGGATGCGCCTTGACGACGACCGGGCAGCCGGCCGCGAGGGCGCTGGCGGTGTCGCCGCCGGGCACGGAGAAGGCGAGCGGGAAGTTGCTCGCGGCGTAGACGGCGACGACCCCGAGCGGGATCTTGTAGCGGCGCAGGTCGGGCCAGGGCGGGGTCCGGGAGGCGTCCGGGTGGTCGATGTGCACGTCGAGGTAGGCGCCCTCGTCGACGACCTCCGCGAAGGCCCTGAACTGGGCTGCCGTACGGGCGAGTTCACCGGTGAGCCGGGCCCGCCCGAGGGCGGTCTCCGCGTCGGCGGCCTCGATGACGCGCTCGCCGGACTCCTCCAGCAGCTCCGCCGCCGCCCGCAGGAACGCGGCCCGCGCCACCCGGTCGGCGAGGGCGTCCCGTACGGCGTGGGCCGACCGGACCGCGCGGTCGACCTCCTCGGCGGTGGCCTCCACGGCAACCTGCTCGCGCGGGTTCCCCGTTCGGGGGTCGACACTCCAGACTTGTACTGCGCTCACCGTGATTCCCTTCCGTCGCGCGACCGGTCCCCGGCCGGTTCCCGGTCGCCGCGCGGCCGAGACCCCGCCGGCGTCCCGGCCGACTTCGGCCGCACATCAGCAAGTGTTCGGTATTCTGAACAGCGTTCCTGATCGTGAATGTCCTGGGACTCTATTTCCGGGCGTTCCGTGTTGGCAATCGTGTGGCGGCTTTTCGGACGGCGACGCGGTCCGCGACGCGGGCGGCGACGCGGACGAGAAGTCGATGAGCTGGAAGAAGAAGGGGGCGTGGGCGATGTCGGTCGCCGAGTCCGGTGGGGCACAGGTCAAGTCCGCGGTACGGACCGTGGAGCTCCTCGAATACTTCGCGGGGCGGCCCGGCATGCACTCGCTGGCCGCCGTCCAGGAGGCGGTTGGCTACCCCAAGTCCAGCCTCTACATGCTGCTGCGCACCCTGGTGGAGCTGGGCTGGGTCGAGACCGACGCGACGGGCACCCGGTACGGGATCGGGGTCCGCGCCCTGCTGGTGGGCACCTCGTACATCGACGGCGACGAGGTCGTGGCCGCCGCCCGGCCGACGCTGGACCGGCTCTCCGACGACACCACGGAGACCATCCACCTGGCCCGCCTCGACGGGACGAACGTGGTCTACCTCGCGACCCGGCAGTCCCAGCACTATCTGCGCCCCTTCACCCGGGTCGGCCGCCGGCTGCCCGCGCACTCCACGTCGCTCGGCAAGGCGCTGCTGGCCACCCACAGCGACGAGCAGGTCCGCAAGATGCTGCCCGAGACGCTGCCGGCGCTGACCGAGCACACCATCACGGACCGCGAGAAGCTCATCGAGGAGCTGCGGCTGGTCCGCGAGCAGGGCTACGCGGTGGACCGCGAGGAGAACACCCTCGGTCTGCGCTGCTTCGGGGTCGCGATCCCCTACCGGACGCCCGCCAGGGACGCGATCAGCTGCTCGGTGCCGGTCGCCCGGCTCACCCCCGGCCACGAGCAGATGGTGAAGGACGCCCTGTTCGACGCCCGGGACCGGCTCTCCCTCGCGACGCGGAGGCTCTGATGGCCGAGGTGACGCTGCGTGCGGTGGAGGACGCCGACCTGCCGCTGTTCTTCGCCTGGATGAGCGATGCGGACGCGACCCGGGTCGCCGCGTTCACCCCGGAGGACCCCACCGACCGCGCCGCGTTCGACGCCCGCTGGGCGCGGATCCGGTCCGGGTCCGGCGGGGTGGTGATGCGCACGGTGCTGGCCGACGGCGTCGTGGTGGGCCATGTCGGGGCGTACGGGGAGGCCGGCGGCCGCCAGGTGACGGACTGGATCGCCCGCGCGCACTGGGGCCGGGGGCTGGCGACGGCCGCGCTGCGGGCCTTCCTCGACGAGACGTCCACGCGCCCGCTGCACGCCCGGGCGGCGGCCGACAACCTCGGCTCGCGCCGGGTGCTGGAGAAGTGCGGCTTCGTGGTGACCGGTACGGACCGGGGGTTCGCCCGGGCCCGGGGCGAGGAGATCGACGAGGTGCTGGTGACGCTGCGCGCGTAAGGCTCCCTCGCACGTCGCGGCCTCCCCCGCGCGGCGGAGGCGGATCGTCGGCGGGCAGGACGTACGGGGGCGGCCCGCGCGAAAGCCTGGTGGCATGACAGCGAACCCGCGCACCGGCACCGACGCACCACCCGAGGAACGCACCGGCACCGACGTACCGCCCGGGGCGCCCCCGTACCGCGTCGGCCGCGCTCGGTCCGTGCTGCGGGTGGTCGCCATCGCGTCCTGCCTGCCGTACATCGGCCTCAAGACGGCCTGGATGGCGGGCAGCCGGCTCGGGATCCCCGACGGAAGCCCGCTGCTGGACGGCGGCACCGCGCTGGCCGTCGCCAACGGGGCCACCGTGCTGATGGACGGTGGCGTCGTCGTCCTCGCGCTGCTGCTCACCCGGCCCTGGGGGCTGCGGGTGCCCGCCTGGCTGCTGGTGCTGCCGATGTGGGTGGCGAGCGGTCTGCTGCTGCCGATCATGACGGCCTACCCGGTCCAGCTGGTCGTACGGCTCCTCGGCGGTGGCGGGCCGGTGGGCGAGGGGCGTTCCCAGACGTTCCTCGAAACGTGGGTGTTCGGTGTCGTCTACGGCGGCTTCATCGTCCAGGGCCTCGCCCTGGGCAGCCTCTTCGCCCTGTACGCCAGGGAGCGCTGGGGTCATCTGTGGCGGGGGCGGCTGCGGGACCTGCCGGCGACTCCGACCGCGCCCGCCCTGCGCGCGACCGCCGTCGCCGCCGCGTCGGCGACCCTGGTCCCGGGCGTCACCCACCTGCTGTGGGCGACCGGTTCGACCGCCGGGCTGGAGCCGGCCCGGGCGGCGGACCGCACCAGCGACTTCTACGTCCTCGAAGCGGTCAGCCTGCTCTTCGTCGTGGTCACCGCCGTCGGGGGGCTGCTGCTCGCCTTCCGGCGCACCGGCGGCCTCTCCCTGCGGCTGCCGCTGGTCCTGGCCTGGTGCGGTTCGGCTCAGATGGCCTGCTGGGGCGGGTGGTTGAGCCTCGCCGGGCTGATGGGCGCGGGCGATGCGGCGGACCGGCCGACGGCGGCGACCACGGTGACCTACGCTGTCCAGATGCTGGCCGGGGCGCTCGTCGTGACGCTGGGCGCGTACTTCCTCGCGGAGCGCGCGGCGGCTTCCGCGCTGTCCGCACGCGGGGAGCTCGACGAGAGCCGGGGGTCGTGAGGCCGCTCGCCGCGCTGTTCGGGCGGCGGGCCCGGCTGCGCTGGCTGCACCTGATCATCGGCGGCGCGCTGCTGATGCCGTACTTCCTGGTCGGCACGGTCCTGGTGGGCATGGCGGGCGATGGTGAACCGCTCTTCTCCTCCGTGTCCGGGCAGCTCATCGCCTTCGGCCTCGCCCTGCCGATGGCCGCGGTCACCGGCTTCTCCGCCCTCGCCCGGCCGCTGTCCGTGGCCGCCGCCCGCGCCCTGTGCGGGGTCCCGCCCGCCCTGCTGGCCGACGGGCCGCCCGCCCGGACCCGGCAGGCCCGGGCACGTACCGCCGGCTGGTACACCCTGCATCTGGCGCTCGGCGGGATCATCAGCGGGGCCACGCTGACGCTGCCGCCGTTCGCGGTGGTGGTGATGGCCCTGCCGTTCTTCGCCGGACTGCGCGAGACCTGGCTGCTGGAGGGGCCGGAGGCGCTGCGAGAGCCGTGGGCCCTGGCCCTCGCACCGTTCGCGGGGCTCGCCCTGCTGCTGGCGCTGGCGCTGGCCGCCGCCGTGGCCGGGGAGGTGCTGGCCCGGCGGGCGCCGGTGCTGCTGGGGCCGACGCCCGAGGACCGGCTGGCCGCCGCCGAGCGCCGCGCGGCGGAGCTGGCGGTGCGCAACCGGCTCGCCCGGGAACTGCACGACTCGGTGGGGCACGCGCTGAGCGCGGTGACGCTTCAGGCGGGGGCGGCGCGCCGGGTCCTGGACCGGGACCCGGAGTTCGTGCGGGAGGCGCTGACCGCCATCGAGGAGACGACGCGGCGCACGGTCGGCGAGCTGGACTCGGTGCTGGGGCTGCTGCGGCAGGACGGGGAGCCGGGCGAGGAGGGCACGGCGCACGGGCCGGGTCTCGACGCGCTCGGCGGGCTGCTGGCGCACTGCGGGGTGCCGGTGGCGTACGAGCGGGAGGGCGGTCCGGAGGACCCGGGCACGGTGGACCCGGTGGTCGGGCGGGAGGCGTACCGGATCGTCCAGGAGGGGCTGAGCAACGCCCTGCGGCACGGCGGGGGCGACGAGCCCGCCCCGGTGCGGCTGCTGATCGCGGTACGGGAACGGGAGAGGGAGCTGGAGATCGTGATGGAGAATCCGCTGGGCGAGCGCCCACCCGTGGCACGGCCCGGGGGCGGTCGCGGACTGCGCGGCACCGTGGAGCGGGCCGTCCAGCTGGGCGGCCGGGCCGAGGCAGGACCGTGCGAGGGGGTCTGGCGGCTCACCGCCCGGCTGCCGCTGACGATGCCGGGAACGGGAGCGGCGGGGACGGCCGGCCGGGCGGAGGGACGGGGATGAGCGGGGCTCCGGTGCGGGTGGTGCTCGCGGACGACGAGCGGATGGTGCGTACGGCGCTGCGGGTGATCCTGGACGCCGAGGAGGGCGTCGAGGTCGTCGGGGAGGCGACCACCGGCGCGGAGGCCGTCTCCGTGGTGCGGGAGCTGCGGCCCGACGTGGTGCTGATGGACGTACGGATGCCGGAGATCGACGGCATCCGGGCCACGGAGCAGATCCTCGCCACGCTGGAGGACCCGCCGAGGATCGTCGTGGTGACGACCTTCGAGAACGACGCGTACGTGTACGAGGCCCTGCACGCCGGGGCGGCCGGGTTCCTGCTGAAGCGGGCGGCGGCGGAGGAGCTGGTGCAGGCGGTGCGTCTGGTGGCGTGCGGCGACTCGCTCCTCTACCCTGCGGCGGTGCGCACGCTGGCCGCCGAGCACGCGGCGCGCCGGTCGGCCAGGGCCCCGGCGTGGGTGGCGCGGCTGACCGACCGGGAGGCGGACGTGCTGCGGCTGATGGCGGCGGGGCTGACCAACGCGGAGATCGCGGGCCGGCTCTCCGTGGGCCCGGCGACGGCGAAGACCCATGTGGCGGCGGTCCTCGCGAAGACCGGCGCCCGGGACCGCACCCAGGCGGTCATCGCGGCGTACGAGTCCGGCTTCATCACCCCGGGCTGAGCCGCGCCGGCTCCCCACCCCGGGAGGAAACCCCGGGTGAGGAACCAGGGTGAGAAAACGGTGAGAAGCGGCACGATCGGGAACGGGCGGAGCGGGCCCGCTCGTCCCTCCAGCGGGATGAACAAGACCATCAGGCGCGCTTCGGCCTTCTGCCTGCTCATGGTGCTCGCCCTGCTGGTGCGGGCGACCTGGGTGCAGGGCTACGGGGCCAAGGCGCTCGCAGACGACGAGCACAACCGGCGGAACACGATCGCGCGGTACGCGCAGCCGCTCGGAGACATCATCGTGGCCGGTTCGCCGGTCACCGGATCGAAGGGGACCAGTGGTGGCGACCTCCGGTACAAGCGCACGTACACCCAGGGCGAGCTGTACGCGGCTGTCACCGGCTACAGCTCGCAGGCGTACGGGGCGACCCAGCTCGAAGGCATCCACGGCGACGTCCTGGACGGCACGGACGACCGGCTGAAGAACCCGAAGGACCTGATCACCGGCGGGCAGGCGAAGCCGGGCAACGTCCTCACCACCATCGACCCGGGTGTCCAGAGGGCGGCGTACGAGGCGCTCGGCGACGACAAGGGCGCGGCGGTGGCGATCGACCCGGCGACCGGCCGGATCCTCGGCATGGTCTCGACCCCCTCGTACGACCCCTCGAAGATCAGCGGGACGACGGACGGCGACACCTGGCGGAAGCTGCTGGACGATCCGGACAAGCCGCTGGTCAACCGGGCGCTGCGGCAGCCGCTGGCGCCGGGCTCCACGTTCAAGCTGGTGGTCGCGGCGGCGGCGCTGGAGAACGGGCTGTACGGCTCGGTCGACGAGGCCACCGACAGCCCCGACCCGTACACCCTGCCCGGCACCAGCACGGTCCTGCGCAACGAGAACGCGTCCGCCCCCTGCGAGAACGCGACGCTGCGCACCGCCCTCCAGTACTCCTGCAACAACGTCTTCGCCAAGGTGGCGGCCGATCTCGGCCAGGACAAGGTCAAGGAGACGGCGGACGCGTTCGGGTTCGACACCGAGAAGCTGGACGTGCCGGTGCGGGCGGCGCGGAGCGTGTATCCGACCGGCATGGACAAGGCGCAGACGGCGCTGACGGGCATCGGCCAGTTCGAGGTCACCGCGACCCCGCTCCAGATGGCGATGGTCACCTCGGCGCTGGCCAACGGCGGTGAGCTGGCGGCGCCGCACATGGTGTCCTCGGTGACCGACGGGGACGGCACGGTGCTGGAGGAGACCGAGGACGGCGACACGAAGCGCGTGGTGGCGGAGAAGACCGCCGAGCAGCTCCGCAGCGCGATGGTGACCGTGGTCGAGGAGGGCACCGGCACCAACGCGAAGATCGCCGGGGCCGAGGTCGGCGGGAAGACCGGCACCGCGCAGAACGGCGTGGACAACAGCAACACCCCGTACGCCTGGTTCACCTCGTACGCGAAGGACGAGCGCAGCGGCAAGGAGGTCGCGGTCGCGGTGCTCGTCGAGGACTCCGGCTCGGCGCGCGCCGAGGTCAGCGGCAACGGACTGGCCGCACCGATCGCGCAGAAGATGATGAAGGCGGCGCTGGAGAGGTGAGCCCGTGGGCGAGCACCCGCCCACGGCGAGGGCGGGGCGGGCCGGGCCCGTGCCCGCGACGGGCGGGATCTGTACTCCCAGTGGCTGCACACCGCACGGAGGACGTTGGAGGACACGCCTAAGGCATCCGCCCGATGCCGCCGAACGGCCTTATTCCCCACCATGAGCCGCACACGGCGCGGATGCGCGGCGCGGAGCGCGGAGCGGAGAGGACGGCGGCGGCATGGGCGGCGGTTCGGCGGTGGGGAGGGTCCTGCGGGACCGGACGGCGGGGCGCTGTCTCGCGGGGGTGGTCGTCTCCGGATTCGGTACATCGGCGATGTGGCTCACGGCGGGCATCTGGGTCAAGTCGCTGACCGGGTCGAACAGTCTGGCGGCGCTCACGGTGTTCGCCCTGTGGGCCCCGGTACTGGCCGGCCCGGCGCTCGGCGCGCTCGCGGACCGGATGGACCGGAAGGTGCTGCTGGTCCGGGGCAATCTGGTGATGGCCTGCCTGCTTCTCCCGCTGGTACCGGTGGACTCGGGCAGCGCCGTCTGGCTGGTCTTCGCGGTGCTGGTGCTCCACGGGGCGGGCGGCGTCGTGCTGGACGCGGCGGAGTCGGCACTCGTCGCGGGGGCCGTGCCCGCCTCGCTGCGGGCGGATTTCAACGGGCTGCGGATGACGGCCAACGAGGGCATGAAGCTGGTCGCCCCGCTGGCGGGCGCGGGGCTGTACGTCCGCTTCGGCGGCCCGGCCGTGGCGCTGCTGGCGGCGACGACCTGCGCGCTGGCCGCCCTGGTCTTCGCCCGGCTGCCGGCGGGAAGTCCGCTTCGGGACCCGGCCCCGGCGGGTTCCCGGCGTGATGAACTCGCCGCCGGGCTGCGGCGGATTGGCGCCTCGCCCGTGCTGCGCCCCCTGGTGGCGGCGGGGGCGGCCACGATGCTGCTGGCGGGCGTGAACGGGGCCGTGACCTTCGCGTACGTCGACGAGGTGCTCGGCCGGGCCCCGGCGTACGCGGGCGTGCTGTACGCGGTGCAGGGCGCGGGGTCGGTGGCGGTGGGCCTGCTGGCGGGCCCGCTGCTGCGCCGGCTGCCCGAGCGGGTGTTCGCGGCGGGCGGGATCGCGTTGTTCGCGCTGAGGGTCGGGGCGCGGGCGGTGGCGTCGGACGCGGTGGCGCTGGGGGCCAGCGCGGTGATCGGGTTCGGTCTGCCGTGTGTGCTGGTCGCGGCGGCGACGGCGGTGCAGCGGGAGACGCCGGACGCGGTGCTGGGGCGTACGGCGGCGACGGCGGGCTCACTGATGACGGCGCCCAACGCGGTGGCCCTGGCCCTGGGGGCGGGGCTGGTCGCGGTGGCGGATGTGCGGGTGCTGACGGCGTCGGCCGGGGCCGCTGGAGTGCTGGCCGCGGTGGCGCTGGCGGCGGGCGCGCGACGCCGAGGGGCGCACGTGTGAGGTGCGGGGGCCCGTCACCCCAGCCGTGAGAGTGCCGCCGCGACCGCCTCCAGGTCCGGGCCGGAGGCCAGTCCCGCGTGGTACAGGCGCAGTTGGTCAGCGCCGAGCGAGGCGACGTGGGCCGCGTCGCGCTCCAGGGTGCGGGGGCTGCCGCCCATCCCGGTGACGATCCCGAAGTTGGCGGCGCGCACTCCGCCGCGTCCGGCGAACGGCCCGAGAACCGCCTCCCGTACGGTGTCGGCCCCGGTGCAGGGCAGCACCACCCCGTCGGCCACCGCGAGGATGTGGTCCGGTTCGACGCCGACGTTGGCCCCCGTGCGGTACGGCACGGGGTCGGCGTGCAGCAGCACCTGGAAGCCGGGCGGGGCCGCCGCCCGTACGGCCGCGACGGCCGCTTCCTGGAACGCGCGGGCCACCCGGCCGCGCCGGCGCAGGGTGGCGTCCGCGGACGTCGGCCCGAGCAGCCGCGCGATGCCGTCGCGGCCGGACTCCGGGGAGCCGCCGCCGGACCAGGCCGGCTCCAGGGCCCGGCGTACGGCGGCGGACAGCGCCTCCGGGTCGACGCCCTCCTCCTCGTACCCCTCGCGGCACACCGCGCAGAAGCACAGCGACATCAGATACTGCGCCGCGTCGCCGAGACCGACGCCCGCGACCTTGTCGTGGGCGTGGAGATGGGCGAAGCCGTACCAGCCGCAGGACTCCAGTTCGGTGCCGCGCGCGCCGGGCCGGACTGCGGCCTCCGCCGCGAGGTCCACGAGGTAGGCGCGCACGGCGGGGCGGGCGATGCAGGGCGCCCAGGGGTAGCGGTCTCCGTAGGCGTTGACCACCGAGGTGTCCGGGTGTTCCGCGCCGAGCCGGGAACTGTGCGCGAGGACCACCCAGCTGTGCACTTCCAGGCCCGCGGCGGCCAGCGCCTCGGCGGCCTCCCCGTACGGATCGTCGCCGGGCATCCAGCTCTGGCGGTACGGGGCGAGGGGCCGGCCCGCCCAGCGGTCCGGGTCCGGCGGGTAGAGGACGGCGGCGTGCTCGGCGGTCACGATGCGGTGGGCGGGGTGGCGGGGGGTCAGGGCCCGGGTGGAGTGGTAGGCGGAGGCCAGGGTGACCTGCCGGACGCCGAGGCCGGCGATCCGGTCGGCGGCGTCCGGGTCCCCGACGACGTCCCAGGGATAGAGGAAGACGCCCGCCTTCACGCCGGGCCTCCCGAAGTGACGTGCCCCTCAGCGACGTGCCCCTCAGCGGCACGTCCCCCGGCGGAGCGCCCTTGAGCGGAGCCCGCTTGACCGGAGCGCCCTTGACCGGCGTGCTCCTCCAGCACGGTGCGACCGCCGGCGATGATCTCGATGAGGTCCTTGACGTGCGCGGCGGACGGTTCGGTGAGGGGGGTGCGGACTGCGCCGACGTCCAGGCCCTGAAGCCGGACCCCGGCCTTGACCAGGGAGACGGCGTATCCGCGCCCCTTCGCGCGCAGTTCGGCGAGCGGTCGGTAGAAGTGGTCGAGCAGCGCGTCGGCCAGGGCGTCGTCGCCGGAGTCCAGGGCCCGGTGGAAGGCGAGCGCGAGGTCGGGGGCGAACGCGAAGACGGCGGAGGAGTAGAGGGTGATCCCGATGCCCCGGTAGGCGAGGCCGGTGAGCTCGGCGGTGGGCAGCCCGTTGAAGTAGAGGAAGTCGCCGTCGGGCCGGTGGGTGCGGACCGCGCTGACGATGCGCTGCATGAGGTCGAGGTCGCCGAGCCCGTCCTTGAGCCCGGCGACGCCGGGCGTGCGGGCGAGCGCGACGACGGTTTCCGGGGTGAAGACGGCGTTGTCCCGCTGGTAGACGATCGTCTCCAGGCCGGTGGCCGCCGCGAGGGCCGCGTAGTGGCGGAGCAGCCCGTCCTGGTCGGCGACGACGAGGTAGGGCGGCATGGCGAGGAGCCCGTCGGCTCCGGCCTCCTCGGCGGCCCGCGCGTACTGGACGGCGAGGGCCGTGCCGTAACCGGCTCCGGCGACGACGGGGACCCGTCCGGCCGTCTCCTCGACGGCGGCGGCGACCGCGAGACGGAACTCCCCGAGGGTCAGCGCATGGAACTCGCCCGTGCCGCAGCAGGCGAAGACCGCGGCGGCTCCGGCGTCGATCCCGGCCCGCACATGGGCGCGGAAGACGTCGAGGTCGACGGTGCCGTCCGGTCCGAACGCGGTCACGGGGAAGAAGAGCGGCCCGGCGACTCCGCGGAGCCGGGCGGCGAGGGGGGCTGAGGTCACGGGCGCTCCCTGAACAGATACAGGCGTGCATAATCCTGATCGACGTCCATATTTATGAACAACGTCACGCTAAGCCAGTCTGCGTCGACGGGTCAAGGCGGACGCAGGCTCTTGACGCCGCCGATCACTCCTCCCTAGCTTGTCCACGCATGTGAACGCGGCCCAGCTCATGGCCGACCAGGGCGAGCTGGATCCGGACAACCCGGCGCACGCCTGCGTGGGCGGCCCCTTCGTGACGGACCCGCCGGTCTGGCCGCACTGAGCCTCTCGGGGCGGCGGCGGGAACAGCGGGCGCAAGGCCGGGACGACGGAAATCCGGACGACGCGGGGGCGTCCGGACGGGCAGGATACGGCCATGCCGAGACCTTCCGGATTCCAGTACGAACAGCAGGGCGACCAGAGCGTCACCATCACCCACCACGGCAGGCCCGCGGGCACGCTGCGCGGCGGCCGGGCGGAGAAGTTCCTGGCCGAGGTGGCGTCGGGCGACGCGCAGCTGGTGATGGCGCGCTGGACGGGCGCGTACAAGCACGGCAACGAACGCACCGCCCGCAACCACCCGCGCAACCGCCGCTGAGGCGCTTCCGGGCCCCCTTTTGAGCACCTGGGGGACGGCCGAAAAGCATCCGGTGGAGAGAGGGAAAGGTAAGGGAACGGCAAAGCCGGGTCGTTCGTTACCCCGTGCATGACCGCAATGACCCCCGGCTCGAACATTCCCCTCTCCGTCGCCCGCGTGGCGGTGGACGTCGCCGCTCCGGTGCGGCTCGACGTCTCGGGCCTGCTGCTCACCGCCGACGGCAAGGTCCGTTCCGACGACGACTTCATCTTCTACAACCAGCCCTCGGGCCCCGGCGTGACCTACCGCGCCGGCGGGGGCTCGGCGCCCGACGCGATCGTGGTGGACACCACCGCCGTGCCGCCGGGCATCGAGAAGATCGTCGTCACCGCGAGCCCGGACGCCGCGGGCCAGACCTTCCAGGGCATCGAGCCCACCGCCACCGTGCGCAACGCGGACGACGGCAGCGCGATCGCCACCTTCACCCCGCCGCGGCTGGGCTCCGAGACGGCGCTCGTGGTCATCGAGGTCTACCTGCGCAACGGCGCCTGGAAGGCCCGCGCGGTCGGCCAGGGGTACGCGAACGGGCTGGCCGGCATCGCCACGGACTTCGGCGTCTCGGTCGAGGAGCCCGCGGCCCCGGTCGCGCCTCCGGTTCCGGCGGCCCCCGCCCCGGTCGCGCCCCAGCCCCCGGCCCCGGTCGCCGCCCCCGTCGACCCGAGGATCGCCCCGCCCGCCCCGGCCGCCCCGCCCGCTCCCCCGGCGGCACCCGCCGCGGGCTCCGGGAAGATCAACCTGGACAAGGGCCGGGTCAACCTCCAGAAGAACCAGACCGTGTCCCTCGTGAAGGGCGGCGCACCCCTGCTCTCGCGGGTCAGGATGGGCCTGGGCTGGGAGCCCGCGTTCCGCGGCAAGGACATCGACCTGGACGCCTCGGTGATCGCCTACGGCCCCAACCGCAACCACCTGGACAGCTGCTACTTCGGCAAGCTGACCATCCTCAACGGGGCGATCAGGCACTCCGGGGACAACCTCACCGGTGAGGGCGCGGGCGACGACGAGACGATCGTCGTGGACCTCGGCCGGATCCCCGCCGACGCGACGGGCCTGGTCTTCACGGTGAACTCGTTCACCGGGCAGAAGTTCAACGAGGTCGCCAAGGCCTACTGCCGGCTGATCGACGACGCCTCCGGCGAGGAGCTGGTCCGCTTCGACCTCACCGGCGCCGAGCCGCAGACCGGCGTGATGATGGCCAAGCTGATCAAGCAGTTCACCGGCGAGTGGGAGATGACCGCGATGGGCGAGTTCGTGAAGTCGCGCACCGTGCGGGGCATGGTGAAGCCCGCCGCCCAGGCCCTCTAGACGCGTCCGGGGCACCTGAACCGGCTGGGTTCAGGTGCCCCGGATACGGAGAAAGGCGGGCGTCTCAGAGCTTGGTGAGCTTGGAGTAGGGGCTCAGGATCCTTCCCTGTCGCCCCGAGAAGTCGATGAGGACCGCGTCATTGTCGCCCTCGACAGCGAGAATCCTGCCGAGTCCGAACTGGTCGTGCGACACCCTGTCGCCCACATCGAAGCATTCGACCGGTGGGGCCTCCTGGGCCGGGCGGTTGAAGGGACTGGACGGCAGGTGACGCCGGGAACCGGCTGACTGTTTCATCAAGTCGAGTATGCGCCCTGTGGAGGCGCGACGCCATGCCCGTCCGCCGCTCGACGCCCAGACGTACCGCATTCGTGACCCGCGCCGACCGGGGCCGGTCAGCGCTTTCCCCGGCCTCCAGCGGCAGAACGACGCGTCACGGGGCGCCGGAAAAGCACCCCGAACGTGTGGTGGCGCGACCGCCGGCAGCTGCTGTGCAGGAGCCGCGCTCAGCGGAAAAGCGATGCTCTCCCCGCCCTCAGCCCCCCGCGCGCGACCGGGCCTTGAACGCCGCCTTGCGGGCGTCCTTGGCGGCCTTCTTGTCGCTGTGCAGGCGGCCCATGGCCTCCAGGACATCGGCGGTGGCCGGGTGGTCGACGCGCCAGACCTCGTCGAAGAAGCCGCTGTGCTGGGCGGAGAGGCCCTCGATCAGGCCCTGGAGCTCGTCCAGCTCGCCGTCCGCGTCCAGGTGGGCGGCGATGGTGTCGATGGCCAGCCAGAAGATCATGTCCTCCGGCGGGGCGGGCACGTCGGCGGCGCCGCGCTCCGCGAGCCAGACGCGGGCGAGGCCGCCCAGTTCCCGGTCGCCGAGCACCGCGCGTACGGCGGGCTCCGCCTCCGGGCCGGCCAGGGCGAGGGCCTGCTGGCAGTGGAGGCGACGCAGCGGTCCGCCCTCGTCGGTGCCGCGCGCGGCGGCCAGCAGCTCGGCCGCCGCCGGCACGGCGCCGTCGGCGTAGCCCGCGAGCCAGAGCTTGACCTCGGCGCGGGCGGCGGACTCCGGGTAGCGGGCGATGCCGTCGAGGAGGGCGTCCGCGCCCTTGCCCGCGAGGTCGCCGACGGCGGGGGCGTCCACCCCGGCCTCCAGCATCCGGGCCCGGACGCCGTACAGGCCGAGCGGGGTGAGCTTGACCATGCCGTACCGGGTGACGTCGTCCTCGTCGCCCGCGACGGCGTCGACCGGCGCCTCGCCCTCCTCGACCATCAGCGCCTCGTCGACCGGCCGGTACTCGACGATCCCGATGGGTTCGAGGAGCCGGAACTGGTCGTCGAGGCGCATCATGGCCTCCGACACCTGCTCCAGGATGTCGTCGGTGGGCTCGCCCATGTCGTCGGGGACGATCATCGACGCGGCGAGGGCGGGCAGCGGGACCGGTCCTTCACCCGCGCCGTTGTCCGCGAGGGTGAGCAGGTAGAGGTTGCCGAGGACGCCGTCGAGGAATTCCGCCTCGGCCTCCGGGTCCCAGTCCAGGGCGTCGAAGTCGATCGAACCGTCCTCGCCGACGAGGTCCGTGAAGTCGTCCAGGACGGGCGCGGTGGCGTCGGCGTGCACGGCGTCCAGGCCGTCGAGCCAGATGGACAGGACGTCCTGCGGGGAGCCGCCGGTGAGCAGGGCCAGGTTCTCGCCGGCGGAGACGGTCCCCTCGGCGTCCTCCTCCTCGGGGTCGGTGACGTCGAGGAGGCCGGTGTCCACGGCGAGCCGCCAGGCCTCGCTGGCGTACGCGGCACCGTCGTCGTCGGCCGCGAGCCCGAGGTGCTCGGCGGCCGCGGGCAGTTGCGCCTCGACGAGTTCGCCGCCGGCGCCGACCCGGGTGCCGGCGCCGGCCCACCGGGCGAGCCTGACGGCCCGGACGAACAGCGGAGCGGCGAGCGCGTCCCGTGCCAGTTCGGCCTCGGAGTTGAGCCGCACCGGCGGCAGGGAGGGGCGCTCTGCGGACATCGGGGATTCTCCTCGGTGCGTGCTCGGGGGCGTACGGAGTGCGTACGCGGTTCAGCCGCCCAAGCCTAGACGCAATTCACCGCATGCCGCCCACGGCTTCGGCCGCTTGCCCCCTCGCTTTCCCCTCATGCCGCCCACGGCTTCGGCCACGCGCCCTCCCCTCACGCGCCCGCGCCCGGTTCCATGCTGAGCGAGGGGGTGTAGCGGTGCACGCCGCCGCCGGTCATGCCCGGGTACTTCTGGACGCGTTCCCAGAGCGGAGAGGGGGATCCGACGCCCTCGCCGGGTGCGGCGAGAGCCGCGATGTGGTGCTCGGCGCTCTCCCACTCGGCGTAGTTGAGGACCCGGGTGCCGTCGGTGCCGACATGGAAGTGCGCGGCGATGCCGCCGGCGGGCAGGCTCTCCTCCTCGCCGAGCGCCTCGAACACGCTGTCCACCCAGTCGCGTTGACGCGCCGCGTCGGGCCCGTCGAACTCGACGTCGACGATGACGACGCAGCCGGTCTCCCGGGTGTCACCCTCGGCCCGCGGCCCGGAGCGGTACAGCTCGTACGTGTGCAGCGCGAGCCGTTCGATACCGGGAACGGCCGCGTCGATCTCGGCGTTGCGGGCGTCGCGCCCCTCGCGCACGAAGTCCTGGTAGGCCTGTTCGCCGGTCCACTGGGAGTAGTGCAGCAGGGTCGCGCCGTCCTCCCCGGTGTGGACGCTGTAGGAGAGCAGCCCGGGATGCGGCCACTCCCGGCTCCCCCAGACCTCCCGGATCGCGTCGACGGCCTCCTGCTGCCGCTGCGGTGTCCCGACGTTCCAGGTGCTGGCCTTGGCGATCTGGGCGTCGGCGCGGGCCGGGTCGGGGCGGTCGGTGAAGTGCGTGGTCATGGCGGCGTTCCCCTCTCGCGCGCACCGCTCGGTGCGCGTGACCACCACGTTCACACCTCAAGCTCGGTTGAGGTCAAGGCGGTTCCGCCGGATGTCGCCGGATGCGGCCGTACCGGCCGGATGTCGCCGGGTGCGGCCGTACCGCGTTCGCCCGGGGCGTGAGGGGCGCGGGGGCGATCCGCCGGCGGGCCCGCTCCCGGGCTGTGCCGTGATCGCCGGTGATCTCCCGGTGTCAGCCGCCGAGTTCGGTGCGCCAGGCCGTCGTGTTGAGTTCGTCCATCAGCCGGATGTCGTGGCCTTCCAGCGGGAAGACCCGCACCGGGAGGCCGGGGGCGGCCGAGATGGCCAGGGCGTCACCCTCGATGAGGTCGCCGCCCTCCGGTGTGGAGACCCAGGCGAGGATCGATTTCACGGTGAGGCCGGGGTCGAGGAGCAGCTTCTTCGGGCCCGGGTCGCTGCCGAAGTACGAGCCGTCCTCGTTGACCTTGACGGGGAGCGGGTTGCCGTCCTCGCCGAGGGCCTGGACCCAGGGGTAGCCGTCGACGGCGTAGGGCTTGCTGCCGCAGTTGGTGAGGGTGAGCACGACAGCCCGGTGCATCATGCCGGTCTCCACCGGGCCCATGTCCACCACGACCCCGGAAGCGGGGCACGTCCCGGGCGGGGCGGAGGTCGGGCCGGTCTGCGCGGGGGCGCCGTAGGCGGGCGCGTCGGCCCCCGGCGCGGGGGTCGGGGGCAGGGTCTCGGCGCGGACGATGCCTGGCCCGGACGCGGAGGCGGACGGGGTGGGGTCCGGCCGTTCGCCCTCGCCTGCCGGGACGAGGAAGCCGGAACAGCCGGTCAGTGCCGTCAGCGCGGCCGCCGTCAGGGCCACCCGGACCCGTCTCCGCACCCGGACCCGTACGCCATCACTCATGTCGCCCACCCCTCGCCGCGGCCGGTCGTCCGCGCGTTCGATCTTGTCAGAGGAACGGCAGCGGCCACCCCACTCTTCAGCAGCTCTTGCCGTTCACCACAAGGAGATCTAAGTGGACCTTTATGGTTCCGGGCGTCGAGACTTCCTCCATGACCACCACCCCGCCGCGCCCCTTCGGCCGCACGCTCTGCGCCATGATCACACCCTTCACCGCCAACGGCGCCCTGGACCCGGACGCCGCCCGCGCGCACGCCGCGCGCCTGGTGGCCGAGGGCTGCGACGGGATCGTCCTCAGCGGCACCACGGGCGAGTCCCCCACCACGACCGGCGCCGAGAAGTCCGCCCTGCTGCGTGCCGTGCGGGCCGAGGTCGGTGACGGGGTGCCGCTGCTCACCGGCGTCGGCGGCCCGGACACGGCGTCCGCCCTGCGCCTGGCCCGGGAGGCCGAGGAGGCGGGCGCGGACGGACTGCTGGTGGTGAGCCCGTACTACAGCCGCCCGCCCCAGGCCGCCGTCGAGGCGTACTTCCTGCGGGTGGCCGAGTCCACCGGTCTGCCGCTGATGCTGTACGACATCCCCGGCCGCACCGGCGTCCGGATCGAGCCGGAGACCCTGCTGCGGCTGGCGGACCACCCGCGGGTGGTTGCGGTGAAGGACTGCTCCTACGACCTGCTCGGCGCGACGAAGGTGCTGGCCCGCACCTCGCTGGCGTACTACTCGGGCAGCGAGGAACTGAACCTGCCGCTGTACGCGGTGGGCGGCGCGGGCTATGTCAGTACGGTCGCGAACGTGGCCCCGCGCCAGATGCGGGCGCCGCTGGACGCGTTCGACGCGGGCCGCACGGACGAGGCGGCCCGGCTCAACGGACTCACGGCCCGGCTCGTCGAGCTGATGATGGCGAGCGGGCTGCCCGGGACCGTCACGGCGAAGGCGCTCCTGGACGCGGGCCCGGTCCGGGAACCGCTGCAGCCCGCCGGGCGCGAGGCGGCCGACGGGCTGCGGAAGGCGTACGAGGAACTCCCCGCCGCCTGCTGATCCGGCCGACGGGCGAAGCAGCCTCTACGGTTGAGGCGTTTCCATCCTCTGCCTGATCAACTCAATGTCCCGCATGTCCTTTTCTCGACTTGAGAACAGCTTCCATTCCAGAACCCAAGAGAGCGGACAAAAAGGGATCCCGTCCACCATTTCCGCACAATCAATCATCTCATCTGGGTTCGGTGCCCCCGGCAGCCACCGGTCGAAGATCTCGATGTCACCATCGAACAGTGCCACCATCTGGCCGTGGCCCGATGGCGGCACCGTCGCATCGGCCATGCTCAGAGCGATCTTCCAGGCATCCGCACGCGCCACGATGTCGAGATCATTCACATCCCCTCTGAGACCATGCGCAAGCAAGGGGCCACTTCCGGCTACTACGTAGTCATCAGTGGGCAGATTCAGTGAGAGCAACTCTCGGATGAAAGGGTGCTGCCGCAGTCCCAAGGTTCCTCCTAGAGGATCGGAAGCCCTACAGCCGCGCGTGCAGCCACACTCATAATCCATGCCGCGATGACACTTGCCAGCGTACCGGTGAGGAAGTACTTGGAAGCCTGGTTGACGTGATCGACCGGAGCACGCGCCAGCGCTTTGGCCGCCAGCACCAAGGCGGCGGCTTCGGGCTGGCCTGCGGCAAGGAAGATGAACAGCAGCCCACGCTCAAAGAGGCCGATAGCCCGGCCGCCACTTCGAATCAACGCCAGGGCTGCGTCTTTGTTCGGCCCACTGGGCAGCCGGTGGACCTCCTCCACCACAGGGTCGGTTGCCGCCTTGACGAAGGCTCCGCCTCCGAAAACCGCAATAAGCAGGGCGGACAACATCACAGCCAGCGTGTCATTGTGGAGTACCTGATCGAAAAAGGCCGAGGCGGTAGCCCAAGCCGTCCATGTGCCGCCCGACACGCCCAGCAGTACCGCCACGATACCTAATCGCTTGCCGACGCTCAGGCCCGTGGGTAACGGGCTCGTGATCGAGAACCCCAGTGCTGGAGTGGATGAAGACCGGTACAGCAGGATGCAGCCCACGGCCAGCAATGCCGCGCTCACCAGGGCGCTCCACGACCTGACGTCATCGACGTACGGAGCTATCGCATAGGTGCCATACGCGAGCGTCAGCAAAATCGTCAGCCCCGGGCGGGCTGTGAACCACCTTCGCTCCCAGCACACGACTAACGGCGCCGACAGCCCGAAGAAAACCCGAACTGCTTCCAAGTTTCCCCCACGAGCCTGGATACAGGGCGCTTTCGTACGCTCTCCGATCGTAGCCGACGCCGGATACGAGCAGGGGGTTCACTGAGCGCTTTCAGCGTCGCCACTGATCGGGTGACGGGGCTGTGTGGGATCTGAGTGCGCAACGGACAGGGCTCCCGTGCCGTCGAGGGAGGTGCTCTACGTCTCAACTCAGCAACCCAGGAGCCCTGTCGGTTCCGTATCCTGCCGCACTCGACCAGCCTCACGCCCTGGTCGAGCGGGGCACGCTACTCATCGTCACCTGTGAAGGTCACCGCCGGCCGGTGCAACTCCTGCCGTACCAGCGTGCGTTGATCACACTCGTGCACCTGCGCCGCCACGACACCCTCGCCCGTATGGCCGTGGCCTGTATCAGTGCCGACGACTGGATCACCACGCCCGGCGCCGCCCACCGAGCTGCGAAGTCACGACCACCGAGCAGACCGCGAACCGGGCCCTGTCCGCAGCCCGTGCACCCGTCGAACGAGACAAGGCTGAAAACGCTCACTATGAGGCGAACTGCCGCCTGGCCCCGGGGCGACGGGGCTTCAAGGCGAGCTGGCGGGCGACGGACAAGCGCCCTCCCATGCCTGTCCAGGAAGTGAGAGGGCGCTCGTCGGCGATTATGCCGACACTTGCCGTAAGCACCGCGCCAGTTCAGAGCCGGGGGCACGTGGACGGCTGCAGGTCACGGCCACCCAAGCTCAGTTGTGGGCGTGCAGGACCTCGTTCAGGCCGCCCCAGACCGCGTTGTTCGGGCGGGCCTCGACGGTGCCGGTGACCGAGTTGCGGCGGAAGAGGATGTTCGAGGCGCCGGACAGCTCGCGGGCCTTGACGACCTGGCCGTCCGGCAGCGTGACGCGCGTACCGGCGGTGACGTACAGACCGGCCTCGACGACGCACTCGTCGCCGAGCGCGATGCCGACGCCCGCCTCGGCGCCGACCAGGCAGCGCTCGCCGATGATGATGCGCTCCTTGCCGCCGCCGGAGAGGGTGCCCATGGTGGAGGCGCCGCCGCCGATGTCGGAGCCGTCGCCGATGACGACGCCCGCGGAGATCCGGCCCTCGACCATGGAGGTGCCGAGCGTGCCCGCGTTGAAGTTGACGAAGCCCTCGTGCATGACGGTGGTCCCGGCGGCGAGGTGCGCGCCGAGGCGGACGCGGTCCGCGTCGGCGATGCGGACGCCCTGGGGGGCCACGTAGTCGGTCATGCGCGGGAACTTGTCGACCGAGGTGACCTGGAGGTGGAGGCCCTCGGCACGGGCGTTGAGCCGCACGCGCTCCAGGTCGTCGACGGCGACCGGGCCGAGCGAGGTCCAGGCGACGTTGGCGAGCAGCCCGAAGAGGCCGTCGAGGTTCTGGCCGTGCGGCTGGACGAGCCGGTGCGAGAGCAGGTGCAGACGCAGGTAGGCGTCGTGCGCGTCGAGCGGCTTGTCGTCGAGCGAGGAGATGACCGTGGACACGGCGACGACCTCGACGCCGCGCCGGGCGTCCACGCCGATCGCCTTGGCGGCGCCCTCGCCGAGCCGGTTCACGGCCTCGTCCGGGGTGAGCCGCTGCGTACCGGCCGGGCCGGGGTCCGAGGTCAGCTCGGGGGCGGGGAACCAGGTGTCGAGGACGGTGCCGTCACCGGCGACGGTGGCGAGGCCGGCGGCGACGGCGCCGGTGGTACGGGCAGATCCCTGGGAAGTCGTGTCGGTCATGAACAGCAACCTAACCGGCCGGGGCCCGCTCGGGCGAACCGGTCTCGGCCTGCGGCCCCTTTCCCGCCACCCGGGCCCGCTCCGTGGACCCGGGCAGCCGTCGCGCCGCCAGCACCGCCACCCCGGCGGCCGCCGCCAGCAGGGCGCAGAGCGGCCAGAGCAGGCCGGGCGCCGCCGCGTACAGGGCGGCCCCGAGCGGCGGGGCGAGCACCTGTCCGCTGATCGAGGCACCGGCGTACAGGCCTGGAACCGGCCCTGGGCGTGGCCGGGCGCCTGGTCGGCGACGTAGGCGGTGGCGGGGGTCTTGTAGAGGATCTCGCCGAGGGTCAGGGAGAGCATCATGGTGACGGCGAAGAGCACGCCCGCGCCGGGGATCAGGACGGCGTAGCCGAGCCCGACGAGCAGGAGTCCGGCGCCGACGAGGCCGAGCGGGGTGCGGCGGCGCAGGGCGTGGGCGGCGGGCAGTTCGAGGCAGAGGATGACGCCGCCGTTGACGGCGAGCAGCCAGCCGTAGAGCTGGGTGGTGTGCCCGTGGTCGGCGAGGAAGACCGGCAGGGTCGAGTACTGCTGCCGGTAGACGGTGTCGACGACCACGATCGCGGCGAGCAGCACCAGGACGGCGGGCCGGGCCCGCAGTTCGCGCCAGAGGCCCGGCGCGTCCGGGTCGTGGGCGGGGACCGCGTGGGCGCTGCCGCGGGCCGGCAGGATCCGGGCGGCGTAGAGCGCGAAGAGGAGGGTGCCGAGGCCGTCGGCGACGAAGAGCCAGTCGTACGAGAAGCGGGTGGCGACCAGCGCGCCGAGCGGCGGGCCGATGGCGAAGCCGCCGTTGGAGGCGAAGCGGAAGAGGGCGAAGCTCTGGCGGCGGCTTCCGCCCTCAGGTACGGAGACCGCGACGAGTGCGGCGTTGGCGGCGCGGACGACGCCCGCCGCGTACTGGGCGACCGGAAGCACCGCGTACAGGGCGGCGACCGGCAGGACGGGCAGGACGACGAGCGCCGCGCCGCTCACACAGGCGCCGGTCAGCAGGGCACGGCGGTGGCCGAACCGGTCGCCGAACCAGCCGCCGGTGAAGTTCCCCGCGACCAGGCCGATGCCGCCGACGCCGCTGATCACTCCGGCCTGGGTGACGCTCAGGCCGCGCGGCCCCACGAGGTACACGAAGAGATAGACGAAGGTGAAGCTGACGACGGCGTTGAGGAACGCCCCGAGCGTCAGCAGCCGTACCGTCCGCGGCACTCCGCGCACCATGCCCATCCCCCGCCCCCCTCTGGACGACCCGCCGCCCATCAGCGAGTTCCTTATGGGAACTGACTATGGCAGCATGATTCCATCGGGGTCAACCGAAAGGCCCCGGCGGGGTGGGCGGGGCGGACAGCGGCCACAACCGGAGGACGACCATGCCCCAGCGCACCAGCCTTGCCGACGCCGACTGCTCGATCGCCCAGGCGCTCGACGTCGTGGGCGACTGGTGGACGCTGCTGATCGTGCGGGACACCGCGCGCGGGGTGCACCGGTTCGACGCGCTCCAGCGGGAGTTGGGCGTCTCGCGCAAGGTGCTGACCGAACGGCTGCGGCTGCTGGTCGACGCCGGCGTGCTGAACCGGGAGCCGTACCAGGACCGCCCGGTCCGGTACGAGTACCACCTCACCCCGCGCGGCCGGGCCCTGCTGCCCGTGCTGATCGCGCTCCAGGACTGGGGCGACACCTGGGTACTGGGCGAAGGGGAGACGATGGCGACGACGACGGATGCCTCGCAGGAAGCGGCCCGGGTGCGGGCGCTCAAGGGGACGCGGCTGCCGGAGCTGCTGCTGCCGGGGAACGACGGCCGGCTCCGCGACCCGGTCGCCGGCACCCCGTACACCGTCCTGTACTGCTTCCCCAGCGCCTACGCCACCCGCGACGCCTATCCGCCGGGCTGGGCGGGGATCCCGGGGGCCAGCGGCTGCACCCTCGAATCGTGCACGTACCGCGACCAGTTGGCCGAGTTCACGGCGGCGGGCGCGACGGTGCACGGGGTGTCCGTGCAACGCCCGGACGAGCAGCGCGCCTTCGCGGAGAAGGAGGCGCTGCGCTTCCCGCTGCTCTCGGACGCGGACCTGGCCCTGACGGCGGCGCTGCGGCTGCCGACGTTCCGGGCGGCGGGCGTGAGCAGACTCAAGCGGCTGACGCTCGTGGTGGACCGGGAGCGGACGATCCGCGAGGTGCTGTACCCGATCACGGACATCGGGGCGAGCGTGCGGGAGGCGCTGGAGGCGGTACGCCGCGGGGCGGCCTGAGCGGAGGTCACGGCGGGGTCAGACGCCGCCGCCCGCGACGATGCGCTCCAGCATCACGCGGGTGTACGGCGCGTCGAACGTGCCCCCGGTCAGCAGGACCTGGAGGCAGACGCCGTCCATCAGCGCGACGAGGGCCCGCGCGGTCTGCGGATCGGTGCGCCGGGACAGCAGCGCGACGGCCTCCTCGGTCCACTCGGCGGCGACGGGGCGCAGCGCGGGGCGGCGCAGGGCCGCGAGGTACAGCTCGTACTCCAGCTCGATCGCGCCGCGTTCGCCCGCGAACCACCGGTCGAGCAGCCGGGTCAGCTCCTCCGCGAGGCCGGCCCCCGCCGCGCCCTGCCCGGCGCCCTCCTCACCCCGCCCGGCTCCCCCCTCCTCGGCGAAGAGACCGCTGGAGCGCAGCGCCTGGACGAAGTTCTCGTTGCACCGGCGCAGGGCGGCGACGAGGAGTTCGTCGAGCGAGGCGAAGTGGTACGTGGTCGAGCCGAGCGGCACGTCGGCCCGGGCGGCCACGGTGCGATGACTGAGCCCGGCCATGCCGTCGGCCGCGATCACGGCCAGCGCCGCGTCGATGATCCGCGTCCGCCGCTCGGGGTCGTACCGGCGGGCCATCAGTGGGCACCGCCCAGGTTCAGAACGACGACCCCGGCGACGATCAGCGCGATGCCCGCGATCTTGACCAGACTGCTGGACTCTCCGAGGAAGAGGATCCCGATGAGGGCGACGGCCGCGGTGCCGACGCCGGCCCAGATGGCGTACGCGGTGCCCACGGAGAGCGTCTTGAGGGTCTGGGCGAGCAGGGTGAAGGCGATGAGGTAGCCCACCACGGTGCCGATCGAGGGCCAGAGCCGGGTGAAGCCCTCGCTGTACTTCATGGCCGTCGTCCCGGCCACCTCCGCCGCGATGGCACCGGCGAGCAGTCCGTATGCGTATCCCATGTGTACGACTGTACTCAACGTTGCGTACGCCCGTACATATCATCGGCCCGCGCCGGGGGGCGCTACGGTGTGCCGACTGAACGAACGGCCCGGCCGACCGGGCCGACGACTCGACGGAGAAGCAGTGGCGCAGGACGCAGGGTGGGGCGGTGGCCCGTACGGGGGCGCACCTCACGGTGGGGGGCCCTTCCACGGGGGCGCGCAGGGACCGGGCGGCGGCTGGCACGGCGGATGGGCCGCACCGCCCAGACCGGGGGTGATACCCCTGGCGCCGCTGAGGATCTCGGACATGCTCAGCGGCGCCTTCACGACACTCGGGCGGTACTGGAAGCCGCTGATCGGCATGGCTCTGACGCTGTTCGGCGCCGCGACGCTCGTGATGCTCGTCGCGCTGGTGGTGGCCGGCTCCGCCGTCGCGAGCCAGTGGGACGAGCTGACCTCCGACTCCCCGGGGTCTCCGGACGCGGCGCAGCTGATCCCGCTGGGCGTCGCCTTCGGTGTGCTGATGGTCGTCGGCCTCATCGCCTACCTGCTGGCGTCGGCCGTGGTGCAGGCGGCGGTCCCCGTCGTCCTCCAGGAAGCCGTCCTCGGCCGGCCGATCCGCTTCGGGGAGGTCTGGAAGCGGGCGTGGGCGCGGGTCTGGTCGATCATCGGCACGGTGTTCCTGACCGGGCTGATCATGCTCGTCCCGATGGCGCTCTTCCTGGCCGGCTTCGCCGGGCTGATGATCTACACGATCTCGCTGGGGGACGAGCAAGGCGTCGTGCCGCTGATCGTGACCGGCCTCATCGGCGCGCTGCTCATCGGCCCGTTCGCGATCTGGCTCTGGGTGCGGTTCTCCCTGGCCCCGACCGTGGTGGTCTTCGAGGGCCAGCGCCCGGTCGCGGCCCTGCGCCGCTCGGCCCAGCTGGTGCGCGGCACGTGGTGGCGGGTCTTCGGCGTCGGGCTGCTCGCCTACGCGCTCGCGTCCATGATCGGCTACATGATCCAGATGCCGTTCCAGATGGTCGGCATGCTCCCCGGTCTGTTCGAACCCGAGGAGATGGGCACCGACCCGAGCGGCGGGGAGCTCATCGCCCTGTTCGGCGGTCTGATCCTGGTGTCGTTCATCAGCCAGCTGATCGCCCAGTTGTTCACGGCGATCTTCCCGCCGCTGGTGATCGGCCTGCTCTACGTCGACCTCCGCATGCGTACGGAGAACCTGGGCCCGGTCCTGGCCGAGGCGGCGGCCTCGACGCTGCCCGAGCAGTACGGGCCACCGCCGCCCGCCCACGTCTGACGGCCTGCCGCACGGAAACGGCCATGCCCGCCGGTGTTGCCTGGCGGGCATGGCCGTTCAGCGCTCTGCGGAGCGCGGGATCAGACGTTGAACCCCAGCGCGCGGAGCTGCTCGCGTCCGTCGTCGGTGATCTTGTCCGGGCCCCACGGCGGCATCCAGACCCAGTTGATCCGGAGCTCGTTGACGATGCCGTCCGTGGCGGACTTCGCCTGGTCCTCGATGACGTCGGTCAGCGGGCAGGCCGCGGACGTCAGGGTCATGTCGAGGGTGGCGATGTTGGCGTCGTCGACGTGGATGCCGTAGATCAGGCCCAGGTTGACGACGTCGATGCCCAGCTCGGGGTCGACGACGTCGTACAGCGCCTCGCGGACCTCCTCCTCGGAGGCCGGCTTCATGGTCGCGGTCTCGTTGTCGCTCATGCGGTCTTCCCTTCGGACAGCGCCTTGGCCGTCGCGTCCTTCCACGCCATCCAGCTCAGCAGCGCGCACTTGACCCGGGCGGGGTACTTGGAGACGCCGGCGAACGCGACGGCGTCCTCCAGCACCTCCTCCATCGCGTCGTCCGGCTCCAGCTGGCCCTTGGACTGCATCAGCTCCAGGAAGGCGTCCTGGATCTTCTGCGCCTGGGACAGCTCCTTCCCGACGAGCAGATCGTTCAGCACGGAGGCGGAGGCCTGGCTGATGGAGCAGCCCTGGCCCTCGTAGCTCACGTCGGCGATGGTCTCGCCGTCGTACTTCACGCGGAGCGTGATCTCGTCGCCGCACGTCGGGTTGACGTGGTGCACCTCGGCGTCACCGTCCCGCAGGCCACGCCCGTGGGGGTGCTTGTAGTGGTCCAGGATCACTTCCTGGTACATCGAATCAAGCTTCACCAGACAACCCTCAGCCGAAGAAGTTCCGGACGTGCTCCAGACCGTCCACCAGGGCGTCGACCTCGGCGGGCGTGGAGTACAGATAGAACGACGCTCGCGTCGTCGCAGGAATTCCGTACCGCAGGCAGACCGGGCGGGCGCAGTGGTGGCCGACCCGGACGGCGACGCCCTGCTCGTCGAGGACCTGGCCCACATCGTGCGGGTGGATGTCGCCGAGCGTGAAGGAGATCGCCGCACCGCGGTCCTCCGCCGTGGTCGGACCGATGATCCGCAGGTCGGGGACGTCCAGCAGGCGCTTCAGCGCGTACTCGGTGATCGCCTTCTCGTGGTTGTGGATCTTCTCCATGCCGATCGAGGTGAGGTAGTCCACGGCCGCGCCGAGGCCGACGGCCTGGGCGATCGGGGGCGTACCGGCCTCGAACTTGTGCGGAGCGGGGGCGTACGTCGACGAGTGCATCGACACGGTCTCGATCATCTCGCCGCCGCCGAGGAACGGAGGCAGGTCCTCCAGGAGCTCCTGCCGTCCCCACAGCACGCCGATACCCGTCGGGCCGACCATCTTGTGGCCGGTGAAGGCCACGAAGTCCGCCTGGAGCGCCTGTACGTCCAGCACCATGTGCGGCGCCGCCTGCGAGGCGTCGATGCAGACCAGCGCGCCGACCTGCTGGGCGCGGCGGATGATCCGCTCGACCGGGTTGACCGTGCCCAGGATGTTGGAGACCAGCGTGAAGGAGACGATCTTCGTCTTCTCGGTGATGATCTCGTCGATGTTCGACAGGTCGAGCCGGCCGTCGTCGGTGATGCCGAACCACTTCAGCTTCGCGCCGGTGCGCTGCGCGAGCAGCTGCCACGGCACGATGTTGGAGTGGTGCTCCATCTCCGTGGTGACGATCTCCGTGTCGCGGTCCACCCGATAGGGCTCGTCCGCCCAGCCGAGCATGTTCGCCACGAGGTTCAGCGACTCCGAGGCGTTCTTCGTGAAGATCACCTCGTCACGGCTGGGTGCGTTGATGAAGGCGGCGACCTTGTCGCGGGCGCCCTCGTACAGCGCGGTGGCCTCCTCGGCGATCGTGTAGACGCCGCGGTGCACGTTCGCGTTGTGGCGCTCGTAGTACGTGTTGAGCGCGTCGAGGACCTGGCGCGGCTTCTGGGAGGTCGCCGCGGAGTCCAGGTAAACGACCTTCTTGCCGTCGTGGACCGTGCGGTCCAGGAGCGGGAAGTCCTTGCGGATCGCCTCGGTGTCGAGGAGGCCGGAGAGCCCCTGTCGGGCGTCAGTCACGCGGAAGCGCCACCCTTCGTGTAGGCCTCGTAGCCCTCGTTCTCCAGCTGGTCGGCCAGCTCGGCACCGCCGGAGGCCGCGATCCGGCCGTTGGCGAAGACGTGCACGAAGTCGGGCTGGATGTACTTGAGGATGCGGGTGTAGTGGGTGATCAGCAGGGTGCCGACCTCGCCGGTCGCGCGGACCCGGTTGACGCCCTCGGAGACGGTCTTGAGCGCGTCGACGTCCAGGCCGGAGTCGGTCTCGTCCAGGACGGCGATCTTCGGCTTGAGGAGCTCCAGCTGAAGGATCTCGTGGCGCTTCTTCTCACCGCCGGAGAAGCCCTCGTTGACGTTGCGCTCGGCGAAGGCCGGGTCCATCTGGAGCTCGGCCATCGTCTCCTTGACCTCCTTGACCCACGTCCGCAGCTTGGGGGCCTCGCCGCGGATGGCGGTGGCGGAGGTGCGCAGGAAGTTGGAGACCGAGACGCCGGGGATCTCGACCGGGTACTGCATGGCGAGGAACAGGCCGGCGCGGGCCCGCTCGTCGACGGACATCTCCAGGACGTCCTCGCCGTCCAGGGTGACCGAACCGCCGGTGATCGTGTACTTGGGGTGACCCGCGAGCGAGTACGCGAGGGTGGACTTGCCGGACCCGTTGGGGCCCATGATGGCGTGGGTCTCGCCCTGCTTCACGGTCAGGTCGACGCCCTTGAGGATCTCCTTCGTGGCGTTGTCGGCCTCGACGGTGACGTGCAGGTCGCGGATTTCAAGCGTTGCCATGGGTGACTCAGGACTCCTGGGTGACGGAGACGAGCACATCGTCCCCTTCGATCTTTACGGGGTATACGGGGACGGGGCGCGTCGCGGGAAGGCCGGACGGCTTGCCGGTGCGGAGGTCGAACGCGGATCCGTGCAGCCAGCACTCGATCGCGCAGTCCTCCACCTCGCCCTCCGAGAGGGAGACGTTCGCGTGCGAGCAGATGTCGTTGATCGCGAACACCTCGCCCTCGGTGCGGACGACGGAGACGGGTGTGCCGTCGAGCTCCACCCGCTTGGGGGTGTCGTCCTCCAGCTCACTCAGCGCACAGGCCTTGACGAAGGACATCAGACGGACGCCTTCAGCTCGGCCTCGATCTTCTCGATGAGCCGCTCCTCGACGTCCGGCAGACCGATCTGCTGGACCAGCTCGGCGAAGAAGCCGCGCACGACCAGGCGGCGGGCCTCCTCCGCCGGGATACCGCGGGACTGGAGGTAGAAGAGCTGCTCGTCGTCGAAGCGGCCGGTCGCCGAGGCGTGGCCCGCTCCGAGGATCTCGCCGGTCTCGATCTCCAGGTTGGGCACGGAGTCGACCCGGGCACCGTCGGTGAGGACGAGGTTCCGGTTCATCTCGTAGGTGTCGGTGCCCTCGGCCGCGGCCTGGATGAGGACGTCGCCGATCCAGACGGCGTGCGCGCCGTCGCCCTGGAGGGCGCCCTTGTACACCGCGTTGGACTTGCAGTGCGGGGTGTTGTGGTCGACCAGGAGGCGGTGCTCCTGGTGCTGGCCCTTGTCGGTGAAGTACAGACCGAAGAGCTCCGCCTCGCCGCCGGTGGCCGCGTAGGCGACCCGGGGGTGCAGGCGGACGACATCGCCGCCGAAGGTGACGACGATCGACTTGAAGGAGGCGTCCCGGCCGACCAGCGCGTTGTGCTGGCCGACGTGGACGGCCGTGTCGTCCCAGTCCTGGACGGAGACGACGGTCAGCTTGGCGCCGTCGCCCAGGACGTAGTCGACGTTGGCGGCGAGCACCGCGTCGCCGGTGTGGTCGATGACGACGACGGCCTCGGCGAAGGCGCCCAGCTCGATGAGCTGGTGGCCGAAGGCGGTGCCGCCCTCGCCGTGCACGGCGATCCGGATCGGCTCGGTGAGCACGGCTTCCTTGGCGACCGTGACGACCGAGGCCTGCTCGAAGGAGCTGTAGGCCTGGGCGGCGACCCGGTCGACGGGGGTGCCGGCCTTGCCGAGCCGGGAGTCGTCCCGGCCGACGGTCTCGACGGTGACACCCTCGGGGGCCTCGATGGCGACCTTCACGCCGCTGCCGGTGGCGACCGCGGTGCCGTCGTGCAGTCCGCGCAGGCGCTCCAGCGGCGTGAAGCGCCACTCCTCCTCGCGGCCGTGCGGGACGGGGAAGTCCGCGACGTCGAAGGACGGGGGCGCGCTCATGCGCGTGGCGACGGTCGACTCGGCGGCGACCGCGATGGAGCCGGCGGTGGTGGAGCCCACCGGAGTGTTCTGAGCCTCAGCCATGGCTGTCGTAGTGCTCGCTTTCTCAGTCAAGAAGGGGGGTGGTTCGGTGGGGCGGGGACGGCCGCGCACGGCCGTCCCGGTGGTCCTCGGGTGCGGACCTAGCCGACCGAACCCTCCATCTGCAGCTCGATCAGCCGGTTGAGCTCCAGGGCGTACTCCATGGGCAGCTCCTTGGCGATCGGCTCGACGAAGCCGCGCACGATCATCGCCATGGCCTCGAACTCGGTGAGACCACGGCTCATGAGGTAGAAGAGCTGGTCCTCGGAGACCTTGGAGACGGTCGCCTCGTGGCCCATCGACACGTCGTCCTCGCGGACGTCGACGTAGGGGTAGGTGTCCGAGCGGGAGACCGTGTCGACCAGCAGAGCGTCGCAGAGGACGTTGGACTTCGCGCCCGGCGCGCCCTCGCCGATCTCGATCAGTCCGCGGTAGGACGTGCGGCCGCCGCCTCGCGCCACCGACTTGGAGACGATGTTCGAGGAGGTGTTCGGGGCCATGTGGACCATCTTGGCGCCGGCGTCCTGGTGCTGGCCCTCGCCCGCGAAGGCGATGGACAGGGTCTCGCCCTTGGCGTGCTCGCCCATCAGGTAGACGGCCGGGTACTTCATGGTGACCTTGGAGCCGATGTTGCCGTCGACCCACTCCATGGTCGCGCCCTCGTAGGCCACGGCCCGCTTGGTGACCAGGTTGTAGACGTTGTTCGACCAGTTCTGGATGGTCGTGTAGCGGCAGCGGCCGCCCTTCTTCACGATGATCTCGACCACGGCGCTGTGCAGCGAGTCCGAGGAGTAGATCGGGGCGGTGCAGCCCTCGACGTAGTGGACGTAGGCGTCCTCGTCGACGATGATCAGCGTCCGCTCGAACTGGCCCATGTTCTCCGTGTTGATACGGAAGTAGGCCTGGAGCGGGATGTCCACGTGGACGCCCTTGGGCACGTAGATGAACGAGCCGCCGGACCACACGGCCGTGTTCAGCGAGGCGAACTTGTTGTCGCCGACCGGGATGACGGTGCCGAAGTACTCCTTGAAGAGCTCCGGGTGCTCCTTCAGCGCGGTGTCGGTGTCCAGGAAGATGACGCCCTGCTCCTCCAGGTCCTCGCGGATCTGGTGGTAGACGACCTCGGACTCGTACTGCGCGGCGACACCGGCGACGAGGCGCTGCTTCTCCGCCTCGGGGATGCCGAGCTTGTCGTACGTGTTCTTGATGTCCTCGGGCAGGTCCTCCCAGGAGGCGGCCTGCTTCTCCGTGGAGCGCACGAAGTACTTGATGTTGTCGAAGTCGATGCCCGACAGGTCCGAGCCCCAGCTGGGCATGGGCTTCTTGTCGAAGAGCTTGAGGCCCTTGAGCCGCAGCTTCAGCATCCACTCGGGCTCGTTCTTCTTCTCCGAGATGTCGCGGACGACAGCCTCGGAGAGACCGCGCTTCGCCGCCGCGCCTGCCGCGTCGGAGTCGGCCCAGCCGAATTCGTACGTACCCAGACCCTCGAGCTCAGGGTGGGCAGTCTCCGTGGGGAGCGTCATGCGGGGTTCCTCCCGGCCGTGCTTGCAGATGCTGAATGGGTGGTCTGTGGGGGTGCTGCGTGGCCACTTCGCGGCACATACGTCGTGCACACGCCGTCGCCGTGGGCGAGGGTGGCCAGCCGCTGCACATGGGTCCCGAGGAGGCTGGAGAAGAATTCCGTCTCCGCCTCGCACAGCTGTGGGAACTGCTCGGCGACATGCGCCACCGGGCAGTGGTGCTGACACAGCTGTTCGCCCTGCTGCGGGCCCGGCGCGCTTCGCGCCGTAGCAGCGTACCCGTCGGCGGACAGGGCCCTGGCCAGGGCCTCGGTGCGCCTCGCGGGCTCCGCGGCCTCGACCGCGGCGCGGTACGCCTCGCCCATCGCGGCCATCCGGGCGCGGGCGAAGGCGATGACCGCCTCGTCCCCGCCGGATTCGGCGATGAAGCGCAGGGCGTCGGCGGCCAGCTTGTCGTAGGACTGGTCGAAGGCGTCCCTGCCGCAGTCCGTCAGGGCGAACACCTTGGCGGGCCTGCCGCGGGTCCGCGCCCCGTACACCCGCTGTTCACGGGCTTCGACGACATCGTCGGAGACGAGGGCGTCCAGGTGGCGGCGGACGGCGGCCTGGGTGAGACCGAGCCGCTTGGCGAGGTCCGCGACGGTGGAGGGACCGTGGTCCAGGATGGAGCGCGCGACCCGGTTGCGCGTCGAGCGCTCACCGGTCGCGAGTTCCTCCTGAGGAGCCCGTCCGTCGTATTTCACAACACCATTGTTGCGTAATTCATTCGACCCTGACAACCACGGTCCGAAACGATCTACGGTGTGGTTCGTCACTTAGGGTTACCTAATCTGGCCCCGGGGGCGGGCCTCCTCCGGACCCTGCCTAGACTTCCCTGCCATGGAGAACGAGCCCGTCGTACAGGTCACCGGCCTGGTGAAGCGGTACGGCGCGAAGACCGCGGTGAACGGCCTCGATCTGGTCGTCGCGGCCGGCGCGGTGACGGCCGTCCTCGGCCCGAACGGCGCCGGGAAGACCACCACCATCGAGACCTGCGAGGGCTACCGCCGCCCCGACGCGGGCACCGTACGGGTCCTCGGCCTCGACCCGGTCGCCGACGCGGAGCGGCTGCGTCCGCGGGTCGGGGTGATGCTCCAGTCCGGCGGCGTGTACTCCGGCGCCCGCGCCGACGAGATGCTCCGCCACATGGCCAAGCTGCACGCCCACCCCCTCGACGTGGACACGCTGATCGAGCGTCTCGGCCTGGGGGACTGCGGCCGCACCGCCTACCGGCGGCTCTCCGGCGGCCAGCAGCAGCGCCTCTCGCTGGCCATGGCGGTCGTCGGCCGGCCCGAGCTGGTCTTCCTGGACGAGCCGACCGCCGGGCTCGACCCGCAGGCCCGCCGGTCCACCTGGGACCTGGTCCGCGAGCTGCACGCCGACGGCGTGTCCGTGGTGCTGACCACCCACTTCATGGACGAGGCCGAAACGCTCGCCGACGACGTCGCGATCATCGACGCGGGCCGGGTCGTCGCCCAGGGCAGCCCGGAGCGGCTCTGCCGGGGCGGCGCGGAGAACACCCTGCGCTTCACCGGCCGGCCGGGGCTCGACCTCGGCTCCCTCCTCAAGGCGCTGCCCGACGGCTGCGGGGCGGCCGAGCCGCTGCCGGGGACGTACCGGATCACCGGGAGCGTCGACCCGCAGCTGCTGGCCACCGTGACCTCCTGGTGCGCGCAGCACGGCGTGATGCCCGAGGGCATCTCGGTCGAGCGGCACACCCTGGAGGACGTCTTCCTCGAACTGACCGGCAAGCAACTGACCGGCAAGGAGCTGCGCGCATGAGCGCCGGTACGTACACCCCGCGCCCCGGCGCCGCCCCGCTCCCCCGGATGATCGCCGCGCAGACCGCGCTGGAGACCCGGATGCTGCTGCGCAACGGCGAGCAGCTGCTGCTGACGGTGATCATCCCGACGCTGCTGCTGGTGCTGTTCAGCGCGGTCGACATCGTCGACACGGGCTCGGGCGCGTCGGTCGACTTCCTGGCCCCGGGCATCCTGGCCCTCGCCGTGATGTCCACCGCCTTCACCGGCCAGGCCATCGCCACCGGCTTCGAGCGCCGTTACGGGGTCCTCAAGCGGCTCGGGGCCTCCCCGCTGCCCCGCTGGGCTCTGATGACCGCGAAGACGCTGTCGGTGCTCGTCACCGAGGTGCTCCAGATCGTGCTGCTGACGGCGATCGCCTTCGCGCTCGGCTGGTCGCCCGGGGGCAACCCGCTCTCGGTGCTGCTGCTCCTGGTCCTGGGAACCGCCGCGTTCTCCGGGCTCGGGCTGCTGATGGCGGGGACGCTGAAGGCGGAGGCGACGCTCGCCGCCGCCAATCTGGTCTTCCTGCTGCTGCTGGTCGGCGGCGGGGTCATCGTGCCGCTGGAGAAGTTCCCGGACGCGGTGCAGTCGGTGCTGGGGCTGCTGCCCGTCTCGGCACTCTCGGAAGGGTTGCGGGACGTCCTCCAGCACGGCGCGTCGATGCCGTGGGCCCAGGCCGGGATCCTCGCGGTGTGGGCGGTGCTGGGGCTCGGCGCGGCCGCGAAGTTCTTCCGCTGGGAGTAGGGCTGCAACGGGGATCTTCCCGGGCAAGCAAGCACGTACCACCCCCTCGTGAAAACGCGCACAAGCCCCGTCCTACGATGGTCCGCGTGGAAACCCCCATCTCCCTCATCGCCAAGCGCTGGACGCCGTCCACCAAGGTGGTGAAGCGCGCCGCGCTCTCCGCCGTCGTGATGAGCGTCTTCATCATCGTCACCGGCGGGGCCGTCCGGCTCACCGGTTCGGGCCTCGGCTGCGACACCTGGCCCAAGTGCACCGACGACAGCCTGTTCGCGACGCCCGAGCAGGGGTTGCACGGCGCGATCGAGTTCGGCAACCGGATGCTGACCTATGTGCTGTCGGCCGCGGTCGGCTGGGCGATCATCGCCGTCAGCTCGATGAAGCCACGCCGCCGCAAGCTGACCCGGCTGGCCTGGTCGCAGTTCTGGATCGTGCTGGGCAACGCCGTGCTCGGCGGCATCACGGTCTGGGCGGGACTCAACCCGTGGACGGTGGCCGGGCACTTCCTGCTGGCCAACACGCTCCTGGCGATCGCCGTGATCACCTGGGTACGGATCGGCGAGGGCGACGGTCCGCCGCGGCCCCGGGCCCCGCTGCCGGTGCGCCGGCTGGCGTGGGCGATCGTGGCGACGACGGTGGTACTGATCGTGCTGGGCACCTCGGTGACCGGCTCCGGCAAGCACGCCGGCGACAGCAGCGACGTGCCGCGCATGCCGTGGGACTGGTCGGCCGCCGCCCATGTCCACGCCATCGCCGCCTGGGTGGTCTGCGCCCTGGCCATCGCGATGTGGCTGGCCCTGCGGGTGGTCGACGCGCCCGCCGACACCCGGGCCCGCGCCCGTGACCTGCTGCTCGTGCTGCTCGCCCAGGGCGCGATCGGGTACGTGCAGTACTTCAGCGACGTCCCCGAGATCCTGGTCGGCGTCCACATGTTCGGCTCGGCCATCCTGTTGATCGCCGTGGTACGGCTCGTCCTGAGCATGCGCGAGCGCGGCGACGACGCGACCGCCCCGCTGCCCGGCCCGTCCGCCGAGCGGCCTCGGACGGCACCGGCGACGGCCGTCTGAACAGACACACACGTACGGCCTGAGCAGACACATACGTACAGCGGGTGAGGGGCGGCGGGCCGGGGGCTGCCGCCCCTCACCCGTGCTCCGGGGCCGAGGGCCTGCCGCCCTCTTCGCGCCTCACTCCAGCCCGTACACCCGGCGCGCGTTGCCCGACCCGATCATCGTGGCGACCCGGGCCGCGTCCGGCCGCCGCCCACACCCGGACCGGGCCCGGTGGCCCGCAGCAGGCGGCGAAGAGGTCTCGGCGACGCCCGGCTCGCGCCGCCTGGCCGGATGGCGGGTGGGCGGGCAGTGGGCTTCGAGGCCGAGCAGCGGCGGGCATCAGCGGCGCACGGCGAAGCCGGTCCGGGTGCCGAAGAAGGTGGTGCCGGGGGCGGCCGGGGCGCGGGCGGCACCGAGCCGGGCCTCGAAGGTGCCGAGGCCCAGCTCGGTGCGGAGCACGCCGTGGCCGTTCTGGTCGACCGGATCGGCCACGGGCACGGTGTCGGTCATCCGGGGCTCCCTGGGACGGCGTGGGTACGCACGGCCCAACGGGTGAGCCCCGGGTCAGGCGTGGCCCGACGGGGCACCCGCCGGGAGCGGAAGCCGGATCAGCGGTCGTTGGAGGGGCCGCCGACCTGGATCCCGGCCATCCGGGACCATTCGTACGGGCCGGTGCGGACCTTGAGTGCGAACTCCCCGTCGAACTCGTCGTGCATCGTGATGCCGGACTTCGCGGTCGCGCTCTCGGCCACCGCGTAGGTCGGGGCCACCAGGTCGCCCCAGGCGCCGTCCTGGCCGACCAGGACGATGCGGGCGCCCGCCTGGCCGATGTAGGCGAGCTGTCCCTCCGCTCCGCCGTGCTCCTTGGCGAAGGCACCGATCTCGCGGGCGAGCTTCGCCGCCCTGCGCGCGTCGCGCGCCGCCTTCCTGGCGTCCGTCCGTGAGGTCTGCTCGGTGTCCGCTGCGTCTGCTGCCGTCTCTGCCATGGACAGGATGCTACCGACGGGTAGACGAACTGGCGACGGGCGGGTCACGTGGCTTGTGCCACGCGACCCGCCCGTACGCCGGAAGCGGGGGTGTCAGCGGAGGAAGGGGTCCACCGCGACGGCGAGGAAGAGGAGCGAGACGTAGGTGATGGACCAGTGGAAGAGCCGCATCTCCTTGAGCTTGGCCCCGGTCACCCCGGCCTTGGCACGGTTCTGCAGGCCATGGGCCTCCCAGAGCCAGGCGCCGCCGGCCAGCAGCGCCACCGCGGTGTAGAACCAGCCGGTGTAGCCCAGCGGGGTCAGCAGCAGCGAGACCGCGACCATCACCCAGCTGTAGAGGACGATCTGCTTGGCGACCACCCGGTTGGTGGCGACGACCGGCAGCATCGGGACGCCGACCCGGGCGTAGTCGTCCTTGACCTTCATCGACAGCGGCCAGTAGTGCGGCGGCGTCCAGAAGAAGATGACGGCGAAGAGGATGACGGCGGCCCAGGAGACCGTGTTCGTCACGGCCGACCAGCCGATGAGGACCGGCATGCAGCCCGCGATACCGCCCCAGACGATGTTCTGCGAGGTGCGGCGCTTCAGCAGCATCGTGTAGATGACGACGTAGAAGAGCAGCGCGCCGAGCGCGAGGGCGGCCGAGAGCCAGTTGACGAGCAGTCCGAACCAGAGCGTGGAGAACACCGCGAGGCCGATGCCGAAGGCCAGGCATTCGCGGGGGCTGACCATGCCCGTGACCAGCGGGCGCTGGGACGTACGGTCCATCAGCGCGTCGATGTCCCGGTCGATGTACATGTTGAGCGCGTTGGCGCCGCCCGCGGAGAGGTATCCCCCGATGGTGGTCGTGAGAACGAGCCACAGATCGGGTACGCCCTGGGCAGCCAGGAACATCACCGGAACGGTGGTGATGAGCAGCAGCTCGATGATCCGTGGCTTGGTAAGCGCCACGAATGCCTTGACGCGGGCCCCGAACGGGCGATGGCCCCCTGGGCTGGGAGTCAAGGCGACCCCTGCGGGTCGGGACTCGACGGCCGTCACGCACACCCCTGACAGAGAAATCCCAGCAAGCTCCGGACCGAGAGGCCCTTGTGAAGACTTGCGCGAACTCGACCACTCTAGACGTTGGGGATACACCGCCCTTCGCGGGGGTGGGGTCGTGTTGAGGGTGACTGTTCGCCGGATGTGCATTCCGCCGGGAGGCGAACTCCACAGGTCGCCCACACCCTGGAAAGTGCACGGAAAGCGTGTCCGGCAACGGGGGTAGGCTCGACAACGCCCGGTGCGGCAACAGTCACCGGTTTACAACAGTGGAGAGGAGCCCTGACTCAGGGTGAGCATCAAGCCGACCACCACAGACCTCCAGTGGACCGA
>NZ_BMSG01000022.1 GCF_014649035.1 Streptomyces sindenensis | reverse complement strand
ACCCGATCGAGACTCCCGTTCGACGCCCACCCCTCAAGATCGGAACGACAACAGCTACTCACTGATACCCGCAGGGGAGAGCTGCGTAGGCTTGCGGAGTCGTCCCGGTGGAGTTCGGGAGAGTGAGTGGGCTCTCCCAGTGTCACTTGACGAAGCGTCAAAGAAGTCAGCAAGTGGTCAGCATGAGTCCTGAAAAACCTGGGGAACGCCGCCCGAACATGCGACTCGTTGTAGAGTGTGGAAACAGCACTTGACCTGCAAAAATGCAGGCAGGGAGCCTACGTCCTGGAGTACCTCAATGATACGCACGATGTTCAAGTCCAAGATCCACCGCGCCACCGTCACCCAGGCCGACCTGCACTACGTCGGGTCCGTGACCATCGACGCCGCTCTGATGGAGGCCGCCGACCTGCTGCCCGGCGAGCTGGTCCATATCGTGGACATCGACAACGGCGCCCGCCTGGAGACGTACGTCATCGAAGGCGAGCGCGGCTCCGGTGTCATCGGGATCAACGGCGCGGCCGCACACCTCGTGCACCCCGGTGATCTGGTCATCCTGATCAGCTACGCGCAGGTCGAGGACGCGGAGGCCCGCTCCTTCGTGCCGCGGGTCGTGCACGTGGACTCCGACAACCGGATCGTGGCGCTCGGCACCGACGCCTCGGAGCCGGTTCCCGGGAGCCGTACGGAGCGGAGCCCGCAGGCCGTCGTCGCGGGCGGCTGAGAGCGTCGGCCGCCTCCAGGACCGGGAGAGGACGGAAGCCGATGGCGCAGAACGCCGCTGTGGAGATCAGGGACGACCGGGACCACGGGAACCTCGTGGCGTACGAGGGCGGTGAGTCGGCCGGGACCATCGCGTACTTCGTCATGGATCCGGCTCCCGGCGCGCTCGTGGCCGTCCACACCGTCGTCCGGCCCGAGCACGAGGGCAAGGGCATCGCGGGCGCGCTCGTACGGGAGTTCTACGCGATGGCCGCACGTGAGGGCGTCCCCGTCGTCCCGCTGTGCCCGTACGCCGCGAAGTGGGCGAAGCGCCACCCCGACGAGGCGCCCGAGGTGTCGGTCGAGCTCGTCCAGGAGGCGGAACGGCAGCTCAGGCACCACCCCGAGCTGTTCTGACGGGCCCGCCCGGGCGGAGCCGGGGCGGCGGTCCGCGGCGGAACCGCCGCAGGCCGGAGCGGATCACGCGCACAGTTCCGTGGCCGACCCGCCCCGGCGCCCCAGGTCCTCGCGGATGTACCACTCGGTGCCCAGCACCTCGCGCTGGACGGCCGGAGCCAGGGCGGCGATCCGGCCGGGTGCCGCTCCTCGTTCCACCTCGCTGCGGTGCGCCAGGATCGCGGCCAGCTTCTGCGGCAGCCAGGGGCCGACGTCCGTCGTGATCCAGGCGTCCTCCGAGCAGTACAGCGCCTCGGCCGGAGTGCCCGGCCGGGCCAGCCGTCCGCCCAGCGCGACGGCCACCGAGCGGGGGTGCGTGGCCAGGTAGAGGGCGCTCGGCTGCCAGGGGGCACCGGCGCCCGGACAGAACCCCGGAAGTCCGGCAGACCGAACGGCCAGTGCGGTGATCCGGTGGGCGTGGACGTGGTCCGGGTGGCCGGTCATGCCCCCGTAGGCGTCCGTCGTGATCACGACCTCCGGGCGTACGTCACGGATGTGGCCGACCAGGGCCGCCACGGCCTCGTCCAGGGGCGCGTCCAGGAACCTGGGCCGGCCCGGGGCCGACTCCGGTACGCGGGCGTCCGCGTAGCCGAGCAGCCGCGGAGCGCCCGCGCCCAGGGCGTCCAGGGCCCGGGCGAGCTCGCCGGCCCGGTGCGTGCCCTCTGCCCAGGTCGCCGTGACCACCGCCGTACGGGCCCCGGACGCCGCGTGCCGGGCGAGGACACCCCCGCAGAACAGGGCCTCGTCGTCCGGATGGGCGTGGACGGCGAGAACACTCGGCAGGGGCATGGCGACACCTTTCGCAGCGGCGGCGACGTGGTCCCGGTCCCGGCGGTCCGGGCGTCGTGCCCGGAGCCTGCCCACTGCGGACCGCCCCGCACCCGTGCCCGTACGCTCCGTGGTCACGGGGCGCAGGTGTGGACTCGGCAGGCGCGGGCAGCCGCACCGGGAGACGGTGGAGGAAAGCTCCATCTGTCCTTTTCGTTCCGTTGTGGAGGATCGCGATGACCCACCCGTACCCCGACCCCGTACCGCCTTCGCCGACTCCTCCGCCCGTGCCGGGCCCGCCCACGCCGGTGCCCAGTCCGCCTCCCGTGCCGCCGGGGCCCGGTCCGATGCCGCCAGGTCCGGCACCGGACCCGATCCCGCAGCCGCCGGGGCCCAGCCCCGACCCCGTACCGGATCCGGAACCTGAGCCTCAGCCCGCCGGGACATGACCGGAGGAGTCCCCGGGCGGCGATCACGAGAACCCAAGCAGGCGTCGCCCGGGGCTCCTCGGCCCGGTCCATGCTGTCCGCTCAGCGGTCCCGCTCCATCAGGGCGTCCACGTGCGCGAGTCCGCTCTCCGCCGCGATCGAGTCCAGCGACTGCGGCTCCCGCACCGTCGCGAACGTCACCGCCCCCGTGGGCCCCGCCACCCGGAATCCGTACACCGCCGGGCGGGGCAGGCTGTTGTACGCCCACGGGGTGGAGAAGTAGTACGCCCCCGTGTCGTACAGCACCACCACATCGTCCTCGGCCAGCTCCGGCAGCTGACTGCCGTACGCCACCACGTCCCCCGCGAAGCAGCAAGGGCCCGCGATGTCCTGCGCCAGCAGCGGGCCGTCCTTGGGCGCGCCGTCCGGGCCGAACGCGCCGATCCGCAGCGGCCAGGCGTCGGGCATCAGGACCGTGCGGGTCGCGGTCTGCGCCCCCGCGTGGGTGAGCGCGATCCGGCGGCCCCCGGCGTCCTTCGTGTACTCCACCCGGGCCCCGATGAACCCGTTCTTCGCCAGCAGCGACCGGCCGAACTCCGTGACCAGCGCGTAGCGGCCGGAGAAGAGGCCGGGGGCGGCGGCCGTCAGCGCCGCCACGTAATCCGCGTAGGTGGGGTGCACCGTCTCGTCGGCGAAGTTGACCGGGAGCCCGCCGCCGATGTCCAGGCTCGTGACCTGCCGGACGCCCAGCGTGGCGTTGATCTCCTCGGCCAGCTCGTGACTCCGGGCCACCCCGGCCGCGATCAGTTCCAACGGGCAGCCCTGGGACCCCACATGGGCGTGCAGCCGGGTCAGCCACGGCCGTTCCCGGAAGGCTTCCACGATCGCCTCGCGGGCTCCCGGGTCGCGCAGGGCCACCCCGAACTTCGACGTGTCCGTCGCCGTGCTCATCGGCCCGATCGAGCCGCCGCCCACCTGGGGATTGACCCGCAGCCCGAGCACCGAGGCCGTGCTCGGGTTCCGCAGCGCGTCGATGCGGCGCAGTTCGTCGAGGCTGTCGGCGTTGACGGCAACGCCGAGGGCGAGCGCCAGCCGGATCTCCTCGCGGGTCTTGGCGGGGGAGTCCAGGACGATACGGGACGCGGGGAACCCGGCCTCCAGGGCGAGGCGCAGTTCGCCGGGGCTGGCCACCTCGCACCCCATCCCGCAGTCGGCCAGCAGCCTCAGCACCGGGATGAGGGAGCAGGCCTTGGCCGCGAAGGTGTGCAGCACCCGGGGCGTGGCGGCGAAGGCGTCGTGCAGGTTGCCCACGGAGGCGCGGACCCCCTCCGTGTCGATGAATCCGGCGACCGGATCGCTCTCGCCCAGCAGTCCCTGCTGGACGGCCGCTTCGACGACGGCGTCGTAGCGGGCGGCGGGCGGTGTCGTGCCGTCCTCGTGGTGGGGTGCGCAAGTCGTCCGAGTCATACGGCCAGAGTCCCCGATGGCCGCCCCCGGGGTCAGGCGATCAGGCCGACGACAGCCTCCGGCGTCAGCATCCGGAAGGTGAACGCCTGATGGAAGTAGAGGCGGATGCTGGTGGCGTCGTGGTCCGCGTATCCGATCGACAGGTCCTGGCCCAGGCAGAGTTCGAAGTCGCCGCCCCGCGTGGACAGCAGGACCCCGCCCTTGACCGCGGGCGCCCACAGGATCTCGTCGTCCACCAGGCGACTCAGATGCGTCTTGACCGGGTACCCGTGGTCCGAGGTCTCGGCGGCCTCGGTGAACGCGTCCGCGCCGAGCAGCAGGCGGTACGGCCCGTCGACCCCGGCCAGCCGCAGCCGTGTCACGGCCTGGCTGACCGCCACCGGATAGTCCCGCGCGTCGGCGGGCAGCGGCAGCGGTTCGTGCGAGGAGCCGTCCCGCAGCCCGGTGATCCCGGCCGCCCCGTACCCGTCGATGATCGCCATGTCCTCGGCGAACGCGCAGGTGCGTGCCGCGTCCTTGACCGGCTGCCAGTCGCTGTCGGCGGAGCCGCGCTCCACATCGTCCACGGCCTGGCGGCTCACCGTGAACGGCACCCGCCACTCGATGACCGGCATCGACGTGCGGGCCCGGGCCAGCACGTCCGGGGTGGGCGGATCGATGTCGCGCAGATGCCCGTCGCCCACGGCGGCCAGCGTCGGACCGTCCGGCTCGGAGACGTCGACGACGCGGCGGCCGGCCACATGGCGGCGGAAGGTGCGCCGGGCCTCCTCCTCGATCTCGTCCCAGGCGGACGGGGTGACCGGTGCGAGTTCGCGGTGCAGATTGTTCATGAGGGGGCACTTTCTTGCAGGCTGCCGATGCGCAGCGAACCGTGACCGGAACCGGCAGGGACCGGCTCCTGCCGGACCGGGCCGGGCGCCGGTTGCGGTCGGACCGGTCCGGATGCCGTCTCCGGCAGGTCCCCCGAGCGGGTCAGGGAGGGCAGGGGCGGCGGGGCGTCCAGGAAGTCGGCGCGGGGGGCGAAGAAGAGGGAGCCGGTCACCGCGGTGGAGAAGTCGAGGATGCGGTCGTGCGTCCCGGGCGGATCGCCGAGGAACATGTTGCGGAGCATGCGCTCGGTGACGTCCGGATCGGCGGCGTACCCGATGAAGTACGTACCGAACTCGCCCTTCGCGAAGCTCCCGAACGGCATGTTCGCCCGCAGGATGTCGCGTTCGGTGCCGTCCGGGTCGGTGATGGTGTTGAGCGCGAGGTGGGAGTCGGCGGGCTTCTCCTCGTCCGGGAACTCCACGTCGTCGAGTTTGGTGCGGCCGATGACGCGTTCCTGCTCCTCGACGGTGAGCGCGTTCCAGGACGTCAGGTCGTGCAGATACTTCTGTACGACAACGTAGCTGCCGCCCTCGAAGTCGGGGTCGTCGTCCGCGCCGACCAGCGCCGCCGCACGGGCGTCGTCGCCGACCGGGTTCTCCGTACCGTCCACGAAGCCGAGCAGGTCCCGGTGGTCGAGGTAGCGGAAGCCGTGCGTCTCGTCCACGATCCGCAGGGCTCCGCCGAGCTTGTCGAGCAACTGGGCCGCCCACGCGTAGCAGACGTCCATCCGCTCGGCCCGGATGTGCAGCAGGACGTCGCCCGGCGTCGCGGGCGCGTGGTGAAGCGGCCCCCGCAGCTCCGGGAACGGGTGCAGGTGTGCGGGGCGTGGCCCGGAGAACAGCCGGTCCCAGGCGCTGGAGCCGAACCCCGCCACACAGGCGAGATCGGCATCCGGAAAGCGGAAGCCGAGCGACCGTCCCACGGCCGCGAGATCCGGCAGCACGTCCCGCACCGCGCTCTCGCCGCCCGGCTCGATCGTGCCGACCAGAATCAGCGCCGCGTTGGTCAGTGGCGCCACGACGGGCTGTACGGAGACGGGATCGGGTACGGCGTCGGGCATGGGCGCACTCCACTGCGGACGGTGAACAGGGCTCGCAGCCACTAACCCACGCCCCGCCCCCGCCCGCACGCCGGGAGCGCCCGGCCGGGTCAGCCCGCCTCGGGGCGTTGCGGGCGAAGTCCCGGGCCAGGTTGCGGCCCACGACCGCGAGTCCGCTGCCACCGGTCCGAGCGGTGCCGCCCATCCGCGTGCGCCTGGGGATCGAGGGCGTGCAGTGCGGCAGGTGCCGCTCTTCGGGGGCTGTGCTGCGACCGCAGGAGTACGGGCCCGGGGACGGCAGTGTTCAAGGTGCGGGCGCTCACGGCGGCCCGCTGAGGGGGTTCAGGCGCGCTGAGGGAGTTCAGGCGCGCGCTCAGGGCGAGGGCGGGGCGGTCCCGCCACCGGTGGCGGGATCGGACCCCGTAGTGCCCGGGACCGGCGTGGGCTCCAGGAGCGCGTCGTCGTCCCCCGGCTCGGGGATCACGTGCATCGCGGCCTCCTCGGCCGACGCGGCCGCTCCGTCGATGCCCACGTCGCTGGCGGTGAGGGTGGCCGGGACGGTGCCTTCCGCCTGCTGGGTCAGCCGCCCGGCGCGAGCCACGCCCACCTCGTTGTCCCAGGGCTCGCCGTCGCCGTCCACGAGATCGCCCACACCGTCGCCGAGCGAGCCGTCCGGCTCGGGAACCTCCCGCGTCAGCCGGGTCTCCAGGGACTCGCCGGTGTGCCGCTCGTTGGCCGTGGTGCCGAGCCCCTCGACCACCCACGGGCGGTCCGGGGGCGCGTAGCCCTCGTCCAGCGGATCGCCGGTGCCGGAGGGGTCCATGAGCGTGTCCTCCGCGCCGAGCTGCTCGGCGGGGTCGGAAGCCTCGGGTTCCTGGGGCTGGTAGACGTCGTCCCCCCAGTCGCTGTCGCTCATGGCGCGTCCTTTCCTCCGGGAGTCTCCGGGCGTACCGAATCCCACTGTCCCCTGTACGCAATTCCACTCCGGTCCCGCTCCGGCCGCAAAGGGAAGATCGGATTCGGGTGCCCCGCACGGGTGGCGCGAAACGGTCCGTCCGCAGGTCGCACCCGGTTCCCCGGCGCACGGAGACTCCTGGGACGCCGGGCCGTTCGCATCGTCGGACAGCTCGGCACACCGCCCGCGGGGCCCAGCGGAGGCGACGTCGTCCCGCCGTCCGCGTCCCCGGTGGACCCCGGGGGCGGAACCGGGGGCTCCACCGCGCCCCTCGTGCCGGGCTGGAAGACGGTGATCCACCCCGAGCGCGGCATCGCCTCCGACGTGCCGGGGGACTGGGCGGTGAAGTCGTCCGGATGGGTGACCCACGTCGCGGAGAACGGCGGTCCCGCCCCCGAAGAGACTCCGCTCGTCGGGTTCGCCGCCCCGGCGGTCCTCAAGGAGAAGTGGTGCCGCTCCGACGACGACGGAAACGGCACCCGGGAGGACACCCCGCCGGCCTCCGTGGGCTTCCGGGCCGAGCCCGACGCCCGCGACACCGCCGAAGCGGCCCGGGAGAACGCCCGTCTGCGGGTCTACGGCAGCCTACGCCCAGCCGTCGAAGGAGAAGGTCACCACCGGGCCGCAAAGCCGTTCACCGCGGAGTCCGGACTCACCGGGAGGGTGGCGACGGCAGCCTCGGCCGGAGTCGACGGGACGGGCCGCTGTACCCACGACGGCACGGCGACCGGGTTCGCCTTCGAGAACCCGGCGGGGGAGACCCTGTCCCGGACGTTCGTCGGTGTCCGCGGTGTGGACGACGAGGTGCCCGAGCCGACCGTGCGGAAGATCATCGGCACGGTCCGGCTCGTCGAGAGCGCCCCCTGACCACTGCCAAGATCAACTCACTGGCGGCGGCACCGGTGACCTGCGATGCTGACCCGGCCCCGCCGAAGGCCGGACGGGGCGGGAGCGGGGGAAGCGGCAGCTGTGGACGTCTTCACGACGAAGTCCGGGACGGTACGGGGGCGGCGCGCCGCCCGGGACCACGGCATCGTCGTCGTACGCGGACTCCCGTACGCGGCCCCGCCGTTCGGCACCCTGCGGTTTCGTCAGCCGCGGCCGCCGGAACCCTGGGACGGCGTGCGCGACTGCTCCGCTTTCGGTCCGGTGGCCCCGCAGTCAGCCGAACTGCCGGGCGCGCCGGTCTGGTCACCCGGTGACGAGGACATCCTCACGCTGAACATCTGGACGCCCGCCGAGGGGCCGGGCGATCTGCCCGTGCTGGTCTGGATCCACGGCGGCGCGTACGTCTTCGGCTCCTCGGCCCAGCCCGATTTCGACGGGACCGCGCTGGCGGGCGAAGGGCTCGTCGTCGTCACCCTCAACAGCCGTCTCGGCTTCGAGGGATTCGGCCATGTGCCCGACGGCCACCACAGTGCGGCCTTCCCCGACAACCGGGGGCTCCTCGACCAGATCGCCGCCCTGGAGTGGGTCCGCGACAACATCGCCGCGTTCGGCGGCTCGCCCGACCGGGTCACCCTGGCCGGGCAGTCCTCGGGTGCGACCTCCGTGGCCTGCCTGGCGGTGGCCGACCGGGCGCGCGGCCTGTTCCGCCGTGCCGTCCTGCACAGCGCCGTCAACGCCTTCGCCACGCGGGAGCAGGCGGCCGGCGCCACGGCCGAGGTCGCAGCGGAGGCCGGGGTGCCCGCCACCCCCGCCGGGCTGCTCGCGGCTCCGCCCGAGGCCCTCGTGGCCGCCACGGACCGGGTGTGCGCCCGCTACGCCGAGGACCCCGCGGCGGGGCAGCGCCACTACGACCCGGCGATCTACGGTCCGGTCGCCGACGGTGTCCTCCTGACCGCCGACCCGCTGGAGGCGCTGGCGGCCGGCGCGGGCGGCGCGGTGGAGCTGCTGGTCTGCCACACCACGGAGGAGTACTGGCTCCTGGACGCGGTCGGCAGCAGCGCGAAGGTCACGACCGAGGAGCAACTGGCCGTCTTCGCCGCCGACTTCGGTCTCCCGGCCTCGCTCGTCGAGGGCCACCGCGAACGCCTGCCGGACGCGCGGGTGCTCGACGTCTACCTGTCCCTCTGCTCCGGCCTCCTCTTCGCCGAGTACAGCTCCCGTCTCGCGGAGGCCCATGCGCGGGCAGGCGGCCGGGCCTTCCTCGCCCGCTTCGACCGCCGCCGGGACCGCGCGGGGCAGCGGGTGCGCGCCTGGCACTGCGCGGACATCCCGTTCGCCTTCGGCAACCTCCACGAGGAGAGCGTCCACTTCCTCGTCGGGGGCCCGCCCGGTGAGGCCGACGAGGAGCTTTCGCGGCGTATGGCCGCTGCCTGGGCCGGATTCGCCGCCCAGGGCGATCCCGGCTGGGACCCCCTGGACGGACCGGCCGGGAGCGGGGCGGCGGTACGGGTCTGGCGTACGGCGGCGGAAGAGGGCGAGGAGCAGGCAGCGGGCGCGGCCCGGCGGGCGGCGGCCGGACCGGCCGGGAACCCGCCGCCCGGGGCCCAGGACGGCTTCCGTGACCTGTGGCGTACGGCTGGACTGCCGCTGCTGGCTCCCTGAGCCGGACGACCGGGCGGGGTCGTGCCCGGTCGGGCCCGAGCACGACCCGTCCGTCCCGGGCCCGCAGCCCCCTCCGCGCGGGCCGTGCCGTGCCCTACGCGTGCCCGTCGGCGCGTGCCAGCCAGCGGCCGGCGTGCCGGGTCACCTCGATGGGGCGGCCGAAGCAGGCGGTCATGCGCTCGGCCGTGAGAACGCCCTCGATCGCCCCTCGCGCCAGAACGCGCCCCTCGCGCAGAAGCAGGGCGTGGCCGATCGCCGGAGAGAGCTCCTCCAGATGGTGGGTGACGGTCACCGTCGACAACTCGGGCCGGGCCGAGGCGAGATGGCGCATGGTGTCGATGAGGTCCTCGCGCGAGGGCAGGTCGAGCGCGTTGAACGGCTCGTCGAGCAGCAGCAGCGCCGGGTCCGCCATGAGGGCGCGGGCGATGAGGATCCGGGCGCGCTGGCCACCCGAGCAGACGCCGTACTCACGGTCGGCGAGGTCCTTGATCTGGAGTTCGGCGAGCAGCGCCTCGGCCCGGTCGCGCACCTCACCGTCGTACTTCCTCCACAGCGGCTGGACCGTGCCGGTGTGGCCGGTGAGGACGACGCCGTGGCCCGTCAGGTCGCCCGGGACGCGCTGCGAGGTGGAGACGTGGCCGATGAGGGCGCGCAGATCCCGCACGTCGACGCGTCCGAGCCGGTGGCCGAGGACCTCGACCGTGCCGGCCGTCGGGAAAGCGGTGGCGCCGACGAGACGCAGGACGCTGGTCTTTCCCGCCCCGTTGGGACCGAGCAGCGCCCAGTGCTCACCGGCCCGGACGGTCCAGTCGACGGCGTCCAGGATGATGTGGCCGCCGGTGTGGCGGCGCAGGCTCACGCCGTCGAGGGCGGCGACCACGCGCCCGTGACCGGTGCCGGTGTTCCCGTCCACGGCGTCGGTCGGCTTCTTCGCGTCGGTGTTCACCGCACCAAGGGTAGCTGTAGATAGCATTTATCCGAGTGGGTGACTGCATCGTGGAATCGGAGGACCGGCACTGCGGCGCAGGGGCGCCGCGGACTTCAGCGCCGCGCCAGCGCCAGCACGCTCAACCCGAACATCAGGACGCCCAGAGGTAGGTGCACCGACGGTATGTGCGCGATGCCGACCGCCACCTGGACCGAGGCGAGGACCAGGAAGCCGACGGCGTGCCCGACGGGCCGGGGCGAGCCGCCGCCCGGCTTCCACGCCAGCACGGCGGCGAGCACGTACAGCATGGAGGCCCCGTACATCACGCGTGCCCCGACGCTGTGCAGGACCTCGCCGTAGGCCGTGGTCATCAGCAGTCCGGAGGAGACCGCCTGAAGGAAGATGGTCAGGGTCTGCAGGGCGATCGCGATCCGCAGGAACGAGAAGCCGCTGTGCCGGGCCGTCACTCGGGTGGTCATGCCACGCCCCCATTTCCCGCCCGTGGGCGGTAGATCGATAAGGTTTCACCCGTCCGACGAGACGGGCCCGCGAAAGGTAAGGCGAGGGGGCGGACGTGAGCAGGGGGACCGCGGGGACGAGCGCCGACGGTGCACCCGGCGAGCGGCGCCAACTGTTCAATGTGGCCTACCGGTTGCTCGGCTCGGTCGCCGAGTCCGAGGACGCCGTGCAGGAGGCCTACACCCGCTGGTACGCGCTGCCGCGTGGCCGGCGGGACGAGATCACCTCCCCCGGCGCCTGGCTGACGACGGTCACCGGCCGCATCTGTCTGGACGTGCTCGGCTCCGCGCGAGCCCGGCGGGAACGGTATGTCGGCGCGTGGCTGCCCGATCCGCTGCCCGACCGCACCGAGTGGGGCCACGGCCCGGGCGCGGGCCCCGCCGACCCCGCCGACCTCCTGGTCCTGGACGAATCGGTGACCATGGCCTTCCTCGTCGTCCTGGAGTCCATGACCCCCGCCGAGCGCGTCGCGTTCGTCCTGCACGACGTCTTCCGCTACCCCTTCGCCGAGATCGCCGCCGTCCTCGGCCGCACCCCCGCGGCCTGCAAGCAACTGGCCGCGTCCGCCCGGCGCCGGGTGCGCGCCGCACGGGCTCCGGTGTCGGTGGCGACGGCCGGGCAGGCCGATGCCGTGCGGCAGGTCAAAGAGGCGTGGGAGAGCAGGGACATCGCCGCCCTCGTCGGCCTCCTCGACCCGGCCGCGGTGATGACCGCCGACGGCGGCGGCCTGGCCGGAACCGCCCTGCGGCCGATCGAGGGCGGCGCGCGCATCGCCCAGTACATGGTCGCCCTGGCCGACAAGGCTCCGGGGCTCGAACTCCTGGAGCGGTCGGTCAACGGCGCGCCGGGCCTGGTGGCCCGGCGCGACGGCGTGGTCGTGACCGTGGCCTCGTTCGACGTCACCGAGGGCCGCGTCGCCCGGATCTGGGCGGTCCGCAACCCGGAGAAGCTGCGGCCGTGGGCCCGCCCTGACCTCGCCTAGGGCAGGTCAGGGCGACAAAGGGCCTCCTCCTACTCGTACCGGTACTTCAGCGACTCCGCCTCCCGCTGCTCGATGTCGGCGATCGTCAGCCCCGGCATCCGCAGCTGCGCCAGCGTCACCTCGGCCGAGGTCGGTTGGGCGTCCGCCGGCAGCCACTGCTCGGGCTTCCAGGCCCCGCTGCGCAGAAGCGACTTGGGGCAGTGCGGGTAGACCTCCTCGATCCCGATCACCAGCGCGCTCGCCGGCGGCTTCCCGACGGCGGTGAGCTGCGACAGCAGCTCCGGGCGGGTCGAGACGCAGGCCCGGCCGTTCACCCGGAGCGTCGTGTTGCGCCCCGGGACGAAGAACAGTAGCCCGGCCCGCCCGGTGGCGATGACGTTCTGCAGGGTGTCCAGCCGCTTGTTGCCGGTCGCGTCCGGTATCGCCACCGTCTTCGCGTCCAGGACGGAGACGAAACCTGCCGGGCCGCCACGCGGCGAGACGTCGCAGTTGCCCTCCGCGTCCGCGCTGGCGACCAGGACCAGTGACGAGCATCCGATCAACCGCTGTGTCTGCTCGGTGAGTTCGGTCATCTGCTTGCGGATGGCCGCGGCCCCGGGCAGCTCGTAGGCCCGGCGCAGCGCCTCCTGGTCCATCACGGCGTCGAGGCGGAGTGAGTCGAAAGCACTGCCTGCAAGGGGCGTCGTCATGCCTCCGATCCTAAGCGTTGTCCCGGTCCCGGCAGGCGGGAAGGTGCCCGGTCGGCCGTCAGTACGGCGGCAGCCGCAGAACTCCCGAGCCCTCGCGGACGTCATGGACGAGCCGGACCTTCCCCACCGGATGGCCCCGCTCGTCCGTCGTGACCAGCGCCGCGTCGTCGGGGTTGACGCACCGCCCGCGCGCCCCCGGCTCGGGGCAGAACAGGACATAGCCGGTCTGCCGGTCCACCCGGCCCGGCTCCAGCCGCCAGATCCACTGGTAGTCGCTCACGACCACGTGGGGGTACGTGGCACGCAGCTGCTCCTTCACCGCGTTCTGCACGGTGTCGCCGAACTCCTGCCTCTCCCGGAACGGGCGGACGACTCTGGCGCTGCCCGTTGTGTCGACCCGGCCCGCCTCGATCTCGTAACTCGCCGAGAAGTAGGCGTGCTTGGTGAGCGAGGCCAGCAGATCCGACCGGGTGAGCCGCATCACCGTCGGCCAGGAGTCCTCGCCCCGGTCACGCCGGCCGGCGACCGACGGGGAGACCACGTTCACATACGAGGCCCGCGCTTTCGCCAACGCGCTGCCGGCCCCGCTCGCCGTGACCCACCGCTGGACGCACTCCCCGATCTCGCCGAGCACCTTCGTCACGGTGGCGTTCGTCAGCTCGGCCACCACGTAGGGCGGGGTGCCGGTCGGGCCGAGGGCGACGACGTCGTAGCCGCAGGCGTCGAAGGCGTCCCGGAGCGTACGGAAGTCCTCCGCCTGCTGCCGCCCCCGCCGTACGGCCTCGGCCAGCGCGCCCGCGCACTCCTTCCGGTCGCACATGCCCCGGTCCGCCTCGTCCGTGTCGATGCGGAGCCGGACCACGGCGTCGCGGTCGCCGGTCACCGCGAACGTGACCTCCGAGCCGCCGGAACCCGGGAAGAGCGTGCGCGCCCCGATCGCCTTGAGCTGCCCGGGGAAGTGCTTCTCGGCCAGTTCCTCGGCGGCCCGGCGGTCGTCCTCCGTGTCCACCACGCCACATGCGCCCACCAGGACGACCAGCGAACCCGCCAGTGCGCCGGTGAGCGCGGCTCTCCACCGTCTGCGGCGTGATCCGGCCATGATCTGCTCCTCCACCTGGTCCTGCCGTCGGGTGCTGCCCCGTGTTTCTGCGACCGTAGGGCCAGTCTCGGCGGGCCGGATGAGTACGCCTACTCAACCCCGGTGCGCACAGCGCCCCGAACCCCTCGCGCACCCCTCCTGTCATTGGCATGGACCTGACTCTTGAACTCCGCTACAGTCCGGGAACGGCACATCTGAGAGCGCTCTCAAAAGCACGATCGGACAGCGCTCCCGGACGCCTCCCGTTCCACCCCCACGTCGTTGGAACAACAGGAAGGGTCACTCCCTTGAGACACGCAACCCTGCTGCGGACCGGTCTGTCCGCGCTCCTGGTGCTCGGAGCCTGGACCGCCGCCGGTCCGGTGTCCGCCTCCGCCGCGCCCGCCCCCGCCGAACCTCCCGCCTCCGCCGCCCTGCTCTCCGCGATGCAGCGCGACCTCGGCCTCACCGAGAAGCAGGCCCTCACCCGGCTCGCCGACGAGAAGGCCGCCACTGCCCTGGAGAAGAAGGCGCAGCGCGCCGCCGGCTCCGCCTTCGGGGGCTCCTGGCTCGACGCGAAGACCGGCAAGCTCACCGTCGCGGTCACCACCACGGAGAAGACCGGAGCCGTACGGGCGACCGGTGCCGACACCCGGCTCGTCGAGCACTCGGCCAAGAGCCTCGATGCCGCCAAGGCGCGGATCGACGCCCTCGAAGCCCCGTCCGGTGTGAGCAGTTGGCACGTCGATCCGGCCGCCAGCCGTGTCGTCGTGAACGTCGTCGCCGCAGAGCAGGCTGACAACGATGTCCGCGCCTTCGTCGCGAAGGCCCGCAAGGCCGGTCCCGTCACGGTCCGGACGACTGCCCAGGCCCCGCAGACCTTCGCCGCCGGAACGGTCGGCGGCGACCCGTACTACACGGGCAACGTCCGCTGTTCCATCGGGTTCTCCGTGCACGGCGGCTTCGTCACCGCCGGGCACTGCGGCGGCACCGGCCAGCAGGTCCGCGGCTGGGACAACTCCTACATCGGCAACTTCCAGGGCTCGTCCTTCCCCGGTAACGACTACGCCTGGGTGAACGTCGGCAGCGGCTGGTGGACCGTCCCGGTCGTGCTCGGCTGGGGCACCGTTCCCGACCAGCTCGTCCGTGGCTCGAACGAGGCCCCGATCGGCGCCTCGATCTGCCGCTCCGGTTCCACCACGCGCTGGCACTGCGGCCGCGTCCTCGCCAAGAACGAGACCGTCAACTACAGCCAGGGTGCGGTCCACCAGATGACCAAGACGAGCGTCTGTGCCGAGGGCGGCGACTCCGGTGGCTCGTTCATCAGCGGCGACCAGGCACAGGGCGTCACCTCCGGCGGCTGGGGCAACTGCTCCAGCGGCGGCGAGACCTGGTACCAGCCGATCAACGAGATCCTCAACCGGTACGGACTGAGGCTGCACACCGCGTGACCCGGGGGAGCCGTCCCGCCGTCCTCCTCGGCGGAGCGGCCCCCGGCGGTACGACGCAGGACCAGTGAGCGGCCCCGCCGGTGTGCGGGGCCGCTTCCTTGTGGTGCCAACACCCCGCCGGTCATCAGCGGCACGACCACCGACAACGCCTCCGCAGCCGAGGCGGGCAAGCCGTTCACGCTGAAGGCGTCCGTCTCCGGCCCGGACGGCGACGCGCTCACCCACCAGGTGCCGGTCAGCTCCAAGCACATGACGACAGAGGTCAGTTGACGGACGCGGACTTCACCGACCGCGGTGACGGCACCTTCGAGGCCACCGGCAACGCGCGCTGTGTCCGCGTGAGCGCCTGAGAGCGCGGCACTCCGTGAGGCTGCCCGCTCTGCGGATTCGGCGTCCACCGGAGCTGATCCGGTGGGGCCCGCAAGGCCACCACGCCGTCCCAACCCCGCCGTCGGCGCGGCGGGAGCAGGCGTCGGCCACGGACATCCGTGGCCGACGCGGGCTCGTCGTGCCGCCGACGGGGGACGCGGGGTAGCGTCCTCGTCATGGACTTTCGCCTTACTGTCGAGCGCGCTGAGCGCCTCAAGCAACTGCACGCCGACCACAAGCCGCTCGTGCTGCCCACCGTCTGGGACGTCTGGTCCGCGCGGACCGCGGTCGCCGCGGGCTTTCCCGCGCTGACCATCGGCAGCCACCCGCTCGCCGACTCCCGCGGGGCCGAGGACCAGGAGGGCCAGACCTTCGAGGAGGTGCTCGCCGCCGTCAGGCCGATCATCGCGGCGGTCGACGTGCCCGTCTCCGTAGACCTGGAGTCCGGCTACGGCCAGAAGCCCGCGGATCTCGTCGCCGGTCTGATCGAGGCCGGCGGCGTCGGTCTCAACATCGAGGACACCGTGCACTCCGAGGGCGGACGCGTGCGCACCACGCAGGAGCACGCGAGCTACGTCGCGGGTCTGCGCGCGGCGGCCGACGACGCGGGCGTCCCGGTCTGGGTCAACGGGCGCACCGATCTCTTCGTGCACGCGGAGAAGCCCTCCGACGTCCTCGACGAGGTGATCGGGCGACTGCGGGCCCTGGAGCAGGCCGGCGCCGACAGCGTCTATCCGGTGCGCATCCAGGACGACGACGAACTGCTCGCGGCGGTGACCGCGGCCGTCGCCGTCCCGGTGAACACCACGGCACATCCCGTGAAGCACGACCTGGAGCGATTCCGCCGCCTCGGTGTCGGCCGCATCACCTACGGTCCACTGCTGCAGTTCGCGCTGGCGGACGCGATGAAGGACATGCTGAAGCCGTGGGCACCGTAGGCGTGTTCGCGATGTGACCGGTGAGCCGTGGCCGGCCGGCCACGGCTCACCGCGCGGGACGAAGCCGTTCGCCCCGGGGAGCCGACCGGGCCTTCCCGTGCGGCGGCGGCCCACCGTACGCCCCGGACGGGCCGCAGTGCTCGTCCGGCCGCGGCGAGATTCGCCGCGGCCGGAGGGGCCGGCAGGTGCCGGTGGGGAGGGTCAGGCGACCGTCCGGCCGTCGCGGCGTTCCGTATGCTCCCGGATCAGCTCCGCGTACCGGAGCCCGCTGCTCTTGACCGTACGGCGCTGGGTCGCGTAGTCCACGTGGACCAGCCCGAACCGCTTGTCGTAGCCGTACGCCCACTCGAAGTTGTCCATCAGGGACCAGGCGAAGTACCCGGCCAGCGGTGCGCCCTCGGCGACCGCGCGGGCGCAGGCGGCGAGGTGCTCCTCCAGATAGCGCACGCGCTCCGGGTCGTGCACCGAGCCGTCCGCCGCGACGACGTCCTCGTACGCCGATCCGTTCTCGGTGACGTAGATCCGCCCGACGCCGTACTCCTCGGTCAGCCGCAGCAACAGCTGCTCCAGGCCCTCCGCGTGGACCTCCCAGTCCATGTGGGTGAGCCGGGCGCCGGGGACGGATACCTGCCGGGCGTGCGGTGCGGTCCCGTCGGGGTCGGCGGTGACGACCTGGCGGAAATAGTAGTTGAGCCCCAGCCAGTCCAGCGGCGCCGCGATCGTCTCCAAGTCGCCCGGCTGGAGCGGGAGTTCGACGCCGTACTCCTCGACCATGTCCTGCGGGTAGCCGCGGCCCAGGATCGGGTCCAGCCACCAGCGGTTGATGTGGCCGTCGGCGCGGCGGGCGGCGGCGAGGTCGGCCTCGCTCCCGCTCGCCGGCTCGATCGGGCTGAGGTTGTTGACGATGCCGACCCGGGCGTCCGAGGAGGCCGCCCGGATCGCCCGGACGGCGAGACCGTGGCCCAGGTGCAGATGGCAGGAGGCGCGCACGGCGGCGGTCAGGTCGGTGAGCCCCGGCGCCATCCGGCCCTCCAGGTGCCCGATCCAGGCCGAGCACAGCGGCTCGTTGAGCGTCGCCCAGTCCTTGACCCGGTCGCCCAGGCGCTCGACCACATGGGAGGCGTACGCCGCGAAGTGCTCCGAGGTCTCCCGCACGGTCCAGCCGCCCCGGTCCTGGAGCACCTGCGGCAGGTCCCAGTGGTAGAGCGTGGCGAACGGGGTGACGCCCGCCTCCAGCAGACCGTCCACGAGCCGGTCGTAGAAGTCCAGGCCCGCCTTGTTGACCGGCCCGTCACCGCCGGGCACGACGCGCGGCCAGGCGATCGAGAAGCGGTAGGCGTCCGCACCGAGCCGCTTGATCAGACCGATGTCCTCGGGCACCCGGTGGTAGTGGTCGCAGGCGATGTCACCGGTGTCGCCGCCGTCGACCTTGCCCGGGGTGTGCGAGAACGTGTCCCAGATGGAGGGGGAGCGGCCGTCCTCGGCGACGGCTCCCTCGATCTGGTACGCGGCGGTGGCGACGCCCCAGGTGAAGTCGGCCGGAAGGGCGGTGAGATCGGACACGTACTGCCTTTCTGTGGAGGTCACTTGACGGCTCCCGCGGTGAGGCCGGCCACCAGGTAGCGCTGGAGCAGCAGGAAGCCCACGACGATCGGGACGCTGACGACGAGCGAGGCGGCCATCACCTGGTTCCAGTACACGTCGTTCTGCGTCGCGTAGCCCTGGAGGCCGACGGAGAGGGTCCGGGTGGCGTCGTTCGTCATGACGGAGGCGAAGAGGACTTCGCCCCAGGCCGTCATGAAGGAGTAGACGGAGACCGCGACGATCCCGGGGACGGCCGCCGGTACGACGACCCGGAAGAGGGCGCGGACCGGTCCGCAGCCGTCGACCAGGGCCGCTTCGTCCAGGTCGCGGGGGATGGAGTCGAAGTAGCCGATCAGCATCCAGATGGAGAACGGCAGCGAGAACGTGAGGTAGGTGAGGATGAGTCCGCCGCGCGATCCGTACAGCGCGACACCGGTGCTGTTGCCGATGTTGACGAAGATAAGGAACAGCGGGAGCAGGAAGAGGATCCCCGGGAACATCTGCGTGGAGAGCACGGTGACGGTGAAGACCCGCTTGCCCCGGAACCGGTAGCGGCTCACCGCGTACGCCGAGAACACCGCGATCGTCACCGACAGCACCGTCGCCGAGACCGCCACGATCAGCGAGTTGACGAAGTACTTGGCGAGCGGGACGGTCTCCCAGATGTCGAAGTACGGCTGGACCGTCAGCGTCGACGGGAGCCACTGGAACTTCCCCGACACGTCCTGGAGCGGCTTCAGCGAGCTGCTGACCATGACGTAGACCGGCAGCAGGACGAAGCCGGCGAGCAGGGTCAGGATGATGCGCCGGGTCCACAGGAAGGACTGCGGGGCCGCCATCGGCGAGCGGGCCCGCGACCGGGCGGTGCGGGCCGGCCGCGTGAGGCTAGACATCTGCGCCCTTCCTTCCGCGCGAGGTGAAGAACAGATAGACGGCCGTCACGAGCAGCAGGAAGAGCAGCAGCAGGACGGACATCGCCGATCCGGTGCCGAAGTTCCAGGTGACGAACGACGACTGGTAGATGTGGATCGAGATCAGGTCCGCGTTCTCCGGCGCCGATTTCCCGAACAGCACGAACGGGGTGTTGAAGTCGTTGAACGTCCACAGGAAGAGCACCAGGACCAGTACCTGGTTGACCGGGCGCAGCGAGGGCAGCGTGATCCGGCGGATCTGCTGCCAGATGCCCGCGCCGTCGATCGAGGCGGCCTCGTACAGCTCGCGCGGGATGTTCTGGAGCCCGGCCATCAGCATGAGGAAGGCGAACGGCCAGCCCTTCCACACCGAGACGATGATCAGGGTGTAGAGGCTGTTGTCGCCGATCAGCCAGAACGACGGCTCGTCCGTCAGGCCGAGCTGGTCGTGCAGGACGTGGTTGATCATCCCGTTGTCCCGCTGGAACATGAACGCCCAGGTGATGACAGCCGCGTAGACCGGCAGGGCGTACGGGACCAGGAAGATCGTCCGCAGGACGCCCCGGCCCCGGAAGCTCTCCTGGAGCAGGATCGCGGCTGCTGTGCCGAGCAGCCAGGCCAGACCCACGGAGAAGAACGTGAAGACGCAGGTCACGAGGAACGAGTGGAGCAGGGCCTCACCGATCGGCGCGTTGATGTCGACGGCGATCTTGTAGTTGTCGAGGCCGGACCAGGGCGCGGCGCCCCAGTTGCCGATGAAGAACTGCGTGAGCTGCCGGAAGCTCATCACGATCCCGATGACCATCGGGACGATGTGGACGAGGAGTTCCAGCAGGACGGCGGGCAGAAGCAGGAGATAGGGCAGTCCGCCTTGGCGGATCCGGTCGGGGATGCGCGGCAGTCTCCCGCGCGCACCCCCGGTGCCCCGGTTCGTGCCCCTGCTGGTCGACTTGTCGACCTCGGGGTCCGTGATGACGGTGGCGGTCATGGATCAGGGCCTCACTGCTGCATCGTCTGCTGGGCCTTTTCGAGGCGTGCCTTGACGGACTCCTCGGTCACGGGGCGTCCGGCCGCCGCGTCCGCCCACAGCTCCTTGACGGCCGTGCCCACGGCCGTCTCGAACTGCGACTCGTTGGGGACCTGGGGGAGCGGGGCGGCGCTGGTGGCGAGGGTGTCGCGCAGGACCTTGAGGTCGGGGGCCGCGAACGCGTCGTCGGCCTGGGCGGCCTTGACCGGCGGGATGGAGCCGTAGGTCTTGTTGAGCAGCTTCTGCTCGGCGTCGCTCGTCATGAACTTGACGAACTTCTTCGCGCCGTCGATGTTCTTGCTGTTCTTGAACACCGCCATGTTGATGCCCGCGACCATGGAGTTGACCTGCTTGCCGGTGCCCGGGGCGCCCGAGGGGACCGGCACCGGGGCCGCGCCCCAGTCCTCCGGCTTCATGCCCTGCGCGGCGAAGGTGGAGGCGGCCGCCTGCCACAGCACCATCGCCGTCTTCCCCTTGGCGAAGTCGGTGAGCGACTGGTTCTGGGCGTACTCGGCGTTGCCCGGCGCGATGATCTTGTCCTTGGCCATGAAGTCGATGTACTGCTTCACCGCCGCGACCGCACCGTCCGAGGTGAAGGTCGCCTTGCCGTCCTGGTCGAAGAAGTCGGCGCCGTGCTGCTGGCCCAGGACGAAGGTCTGGTGGATGTTGTTGGAGAGGTTGCCGCCCTCGGCGCCAAGACCCCACCTGCCGTTCTTGGATATCTTCTTGCCGGTCGCGACCAGCTCGTCCCAGGTGGCCGGCGGCTTCTCGACGCCCGCCTCGGCGAACATCTTCTTGTTGTAGTAGAGGGCGTACGCCAGCGAGTACAGCGGCACGGCGGCGGGCGGTTCGCCCGCCTTGCCGGCCGAGGCCACCGCCGAGTCGACGAAGCGGTCCCGGCCGCCGATCGCCTCGAAGTTCTTGTCGTCCCACGGCAGGAGTGCACCGGTCGCCTGGAGCGAGGCCGACCAGGTGTTGCCAATGTTCAGCACGTCCGGGCCCTGACCGGAGGTGGTGGCGGCGAGGATCCGGTTCAGCAGGTCGGCCCACGGCACGACCTCCAGCTTCACCTTGATCCCGGTCTCCTTCTCGAACTTCTTCAGCTCGGGAGTGAGGATCTTCTTGTCGGCCTCGATGCTGGGGCCCTGGTTGGACGCCCAGTACGTGAGGGTCTTCGGCGACTCGTTGCTGCCGCCCGACGTGGTTCCCCCGCCGCAGCCGGTGGCGGCCACGGCGATGGAGAGGGCGAGGGTGACGGCGCTTGCGGCTCTGAGGTGACGCATGAGAGGTGGCCCCTTTCCGGGGATGGCTGCGTTCGGGAACCGAACGGCCTCCATGACTTAATTTATGCCGTGATTTAAGAGGTGAGAGAAGGTCGCGTCAAGGCCTTGGGCCGGGGTATGTTCCTGGACGGGAAGGAGCACCATGGCCGAGCGCAACAGACGAACCGTGCGTGACCTGCGGCGGGGCAACCGGGCGCGGGTATTGCAACGGTTGTATTTCGACGGCCCGCTGAGCCGTCAGGAGCTCGGCCCGGTCACGGGCCTGAGTTCAGGGTCCATCAGTAACGTCGTCACGGAGCTGGCCGCCGAGGGCCTGCTGGAGGAGGCGGGCGTCGTCGACTCCGACGGTGGCCGCCCCCGTACGCTGCTGCGCGTCGCTCCGGACGGCGGCCTCCTCGTCGGCATCGACATCGGCGAGACCCGCGTCCGCGTCGAGCTGTTCGACCTCTCCCTCACCGAACTGGCCCGCACGGAACGGCTGCTGGCCCAGCACGGTTACGACGTCGAGCGCATCGTCGCCCATGTCCGCACCGGCGTCGCGGACGTGCTGCGCGACGCGGGCGCCGATCCGCGCCGGCTCCTCGGCATCGGGATCGGGGTCCCCGGCATCATCGAACGGGACGGCCCCGAAGGCCCCGACGGCACCCGGGGTGCGGTGGTGCACGGCCAGACGATCGGCTGGCGCGCGGTCCCCTTCGAACAGCTGCTGCGCGAGGCGGTCGACGTACCGCCCGAGGTGCCGCTCTTCATCGACAACGGCGCCAAGACGCTCGGCCAGGCCGAGATGTGGTTCGGCGGCGGCCGGGGCGCGGGCGCCGCCGCCATCGCCCTGATCGGCTCGGGTGTGGGCGCCTGCGTCGACCACGGCGACATCCTCGACGAGGACCGCACCAGCCTCGCCCTCGAATGGGGCCACACCACCGTTCAGCTCCGCGGCCGCCGGTGCCGCTGCGGCTCCATCGGCTGCCTGGAGGCGTACGCGGGCGCGGAAGCCCTGCGCGAGCGCTGGCGGGAGGCGGGCGGCCCGCTGCCCGAGGACGCCGACGACGAGACCGCTCTCGCCGCCCTGCTCGCCGCCGCCTACCCGGGGCGCCGTGGCACCCCGGACCCGGTGGCCCTCGCGCTGCTCGACGAGACGGCCGAATGCCTCGGTGCGGCCCTCGCCGACCTGGTGAACCTCTTCCTGCCCGAGCGGATCCTGATCGGCGGCTGGGCGGGCCTGCTCCTCGGCCCCCGCCTGCTGCCGGAGATCCGCCGGTACGCGAACGAGTACGCGCTGAGTCATGCGGCGGCCCGCACCACCATCGAGATGGGCCGCCTCGGCCCGGACGCGGTCACCGTGGGGGCTGCCACGCTCCCGCTCGCCGACTTCCTGACCCGGGGCGGCAGCCGCCCGGAGGCGGGCGGGTCGGGCACCCCACCGCGTACGGCCGTCGAGGCGGTACGGGAACGGCACCGGACCTGGGTCACCTGAGAGGGCGCGCCCCCTCGGGCCGGCCTGCCGCGCCGCCCCGCGCGACCCAGCGCGGGTCCACCCGGCCCAGGTGTGCGTCCTGGGCGTCGGCGAGCGGGTGCGCCAGGGGAAGCGGCGCGAACCGGCAGGTGAACCGCATCCCCGCGTCGCCCCCGTCGCCACGGACCCGGTGCTCCCACTCCACGGGGCCCTCCGGCGGGGCGTCGAGCAGCAGATAGGTGGTCAGCCGGGGCCGCCCCGTCCCGGGATGCGGCCGCCCGTCCACCGCGATCCGCCGGACGACACGGGCTCCCCGCAGCCCGGTCTCCTCGGCGACCTCGCGCAGAACGGCCCGCTCCGGATCCTCGCCGGGCGCGACCCCGCCCGCGGGCACCTGGGTGCCGGCCTCGGGGAAGTCGACATGGTCGAACACCAGTAGAGCGGGAGAGGGGTGACGTCGAATCACATAGGCGGCGACCCGGAGGCGGGGCGGGGGAGAGGGCGAAGAGGAGGGCGGAGAAGTGGGCGAAGAGGAGGGAGGAGAGAAGGGCGGAGAAGAGGGCGAAGAGAAGGGAGGAGAGGAGGCCATGAACCGCATCCTGGCGTACGCCGGTGAGCCCCCGCCCAACAGGACCCGAAGGGAACGCCGTTCAGGCCGCCCCCTGGCCACCCGCCCGGTCGGCACGTCCGTGGTCCCGGGCCCGGGGCGTGCGCCGTTCAGGCCGAATCCCGCACCACCAGCTCCGGCTCGAAGATCACGGAGGTCACCGGGCCGTCCGGTCGCGCCAACCGGTCCAGCAGCAGGCGGGTCATCTCCGCGGCCATCTGCTCCACCGGCTGGCGGACCGTGGTCAGCGGCGGACGGCAGGCAGGCGCCGCGCTGCTGTCGTCGAAGCCGACCACCGCCACGTCCCCCGGCACCGAGCGGCCGTGCTCCCGCAGTACATGGCAGGCCCCCAGCGCCATCAGGTCGTTGGCGGCGAAGACCCCGTCCAGGTCCGGGTGTTGGGCCAGCAGCCGTTCCATCGCCACCTCGCCGCTCTCCTGGGTGAACTGCCCCTCGGCGACGGGGACGTACGCGTGCCCGTGGCGTGCCATGGTGTCCCGGAATCCCGTCAGGCGCGCCTGCCCCGCCGGGACGTCCAGCGGACCGCTGATCGTCGCTGTGCGGCGGCAGCCCCGGGCGAGCAGATGTTCCGCCGCCAGCCGTGCGCCGTCCTGGTGCGCGAGATCGACATAGCTGACCGGGACCGGCCGCGCCGGGCGCGCGAACAGGACGGCTGCCAGGCCGGCTTCGGCGATCAGGGCGGGCAGTGGGTCCTCGGCGTGCGTCGAGACGACCAGGGCGCCGTCCGCACTGCCCTGCCGCAGGTACGCCACCACCTCCTCGCGCGCCCGCGAGGACTCCGCGAACATCAGCACCGGGTGCATCCCGCGCGGCCGCAGGTAGCCGACCACTCCGGTCACCACCCGGCCGAAGAACGGGTCGGCGAAGACCTGCGCGGTGAACGAGCCCCTGTCGCCGGACGCTGCGGCGCCTTCGGCTTCCTCTGCGGCTTCCGGCTCGACGCCCGCGCCCGACACCACCAGGGCGACGGCGTCGGCCCGCCGGGTGACCAGGGACCTGGCCGCCCGGTTCGGGGTGTAGCCCGTGACGGAGACCGCCTGCCGCACGGCCTCCTGGATCACCGGGTCGACATTGCGTATTCCGTTGATGACCCGGGAGACGGTGGCGCGCGAGACCCCGGCCGCCCGCGCCACGTCCTCCAGGGTGGGTGCTCCGGCCGCCCGCCGATCATCCGTCATGGGCGTCTTTATAGCACTAACGGAGAGCGCTCTCCACGGGCGGCCGCCGCCCCTGCGGTCCCCCGAGGCGCCGACGTCGCGTCCCAGGCCGGGGAGGGGCCTGGCCGGAAGAGTCCCCGGGGGCTGAACGCATCCGGGCGAGGGGGAAGTTCAGGGCGTCGGTATTCGGCCATGGACCGGCCGGGGGCGGCCGAGTATCACGATTTGCTTGTGATCAGTCACGGTGCGGACCTACGTTGCCCCTTGCGAGATGTACCGAAGCCAGTGGGGGAGCCACGTATGGCCGCGACCGGACGGCACCGCAGATATCAGCCCAGTCGGATCAACCGTGCCTCGCTCACGGTGACGGCGGGCGGCGCGGGCATCGCGCTCCCGCTCATCACCGCGGCCTCGGCCGGGGCCGCCTCGGGCGCGGTCTGGGAGAAGGTCGCCGCCTGCGAGTCCAGCGGCAATTGGGCCGTCAACACCGGCAACGGCTACTACGGCGGGCTCCAGTTCAGCGCCTCCACCTGGGCCGCCTTCGGCGGCACGCAGTACGCCCCACGCGCCGACCTCGCCACCCGGGACCAGCAGATCGCCATCGCCGAACGGGTGCTGGACGGCCAAGGGCCCGGGGCCTGGCCCACCTGTTCCGTACGGGCGGGGCTCACGCGCGGCGGCGACGCACCCGAGACCGCCCCGGAGACCGGGACCGCCCCGCAGAGCGCGGGCGGCCGGACGGCCCAGGCGGCGGTGGCGCCGCAGAGCGCACCGCCCAGGAAGGCGCAGACCCGTCCCGCCGCGACGACGCCCACCCATGTGCCGGGCAAGCGCGAGGCGTACACCGTCGCGAGCGGCGACTCCCTCTCCGGGATCGCGGCCGACCGGCGGGTCCCCGGCGGCTGGCAGGGCCTCTACGCCGCCAACCGCACCGTCGTCGGGGACGACCCGAATCTGATCTTCCCCGGCCAGCGGCTGAGCCTGGACGGAAGCCGGGCGCCGAAGACGGAGAAGGGGACGAAGGCCGGGAAGCCCGCGCGGCAGACCGCTCCGAAGCCCTCGGCCGCCGCCTCCGGGACGAAGAAGGCGGACCAGCGCCGGGCCGAGCCCGAGAAGGAAGCCCCCGAGCAGCGGGCGCCCGAGAAGGAAGCGCCCAAGCAGCGGGCGCCCGAGAAGGAAGCGCCCAAGCAGCGGGCGCCGAAGCAGGAGGCGCCGAAGAAGGCCGCCCCCAAGAAGGAGCGGCCCGCCCCGGAACGGGCCGTGCGGCACTCCGGTTTCAGCGCCCCGGTCGCCGCAGGCACCGGCACCCCGTACCGCCAGGCCGGCTCCTGGTCCAGCGGCTACCACACCGGTGTGGACTTCCCCGTGCCCACCGGGACGTCCGTGAAGTCGGTGGCCCCGGGCCGCGTCGTCTCGGCCGGCTGGGCCGGAGCGTACGGCTACGAGGTCGTCATCCGGCACAGCGACGGCAAGTACAGCCAGTACGCCCATCTCTCCGCGCTCCACGTGCGCGCCGGGCAGTCGGTCTCCGGCGGGCAGCGCATCGCCCGCTCCGGCTCGACGGGCAACAGCACGGGGCCCCACCTGCACTTCGAGATCCGCACGGGCCCCGGCTACGGCTCGGACGTCGACCCGCTCGCCTACCTGCGAGCAGGCGGCGTCAGGGTCTGACCCTCTGCCTGCCTGCCCGCCTGCGAGCGGCGGCGTCGGGTCCGGCTGTCCGCCTGCCTCCCGCCTACCTCCGGGCGGGCGGCGTCAGGGTCTCGACCCTCCGCTCGGAGCGGGAGCGCCGCAGGGTGGCTCCGCCGCGCCGCTGCTGCTCCCCGAGCCGGTCCGGCGTGCCGAACTCCACCTGCGGCACGGCGCGCCCCGGCGGCAGGGGCGACGACGTGGCCGCCCTGGGCAGCTGACCGGACGCCGGTTCCGGAACAGCCGGGACCGCGAGCCGGGCGCCGGAGCCCGCCGGCTCCGCCTCCTCGGCATGTTCCCGGTTCATCCGCTCCCGCGTCAGCATGATCAGGCCGGCCGCGGCCAACGCCCCGCAGGACAGGGCCAGGACGGTGCCGGGGACGCCGAGCCGGAAGTGCTCGCCGAACAGGGTGATGCCGATGGCGGCGGCCACCACCGGGTTGACCACCGTCACCGTCGCCAGCGGCGCCGTGAGCCCGGCGCCCCGGTACGCCGCCTGGGACAGGAACAGGCCCGCCGCGGCGAGCCCGGCGATCACCAGCAGCGGCAACGCACCCGAGCGCACCGAACCGGACGTCCACTCCACGGCCACCGTCTTCGTGAACACCGAGGCCATACCGAACGCCGCGCCCGCGCCCGTGGCCAGGACGATGCTGCGCAGGACCGGCCGGCGCAGCGTACGGGAGAGGACGACGAGGGCGGCGACGGCCCCGAACGTCACCGAGGCCAGCAGCGCCTGCTCCGGGCCGTTCAGGGTGTGCGGTTCGGCGTTCCCCGTGAGCGCCAGCAGTCCGCCGAGCCCGGCCGTCGCCATCAGCGCCCCGCGCCACGCCATGGCCCCCGCCCGCCGTCCGACGAACAGGGCCGCCATCGGCAGGGCGAAGACGATCGTCAGTGCCCCGAGGGGCTGGACCAGGCTGAGCGGACCGTAAGCGAGCGCCACCACGTGCAGGACCGCGCCGATTCCGTTGAGGACGACGGCGATCCACCACACGCCGTTGCGCAGCAGGGCGTGCCAGGCGTTGTCATCGGTCGCGGCAACGCGCTCCTGGATGATCGCCCCGGCCGCGTAGGCGACCGCGGAGATCAGTGACAGCAGCACGGACAACGCAAGGGAGCTCATGTACACCACGATGTCCCGTCCGGGGCCCCACGTCGTCGTCCTTGAGTCTTCACTTCGGCCTACTGCCCCAGTAGTACGCCCTTCGGACCGACGTCCTCCTCCCGACGGTAGTCCTGCCTCCCCCGGCCGTCAGAAGTTGTCGCGCGGCGGATACGGTGAGCCGCCGGGGCGCCACAGCCGGTGTGCGCGGGACCGGTCACCGGGCAGGGCCGGGGACGGACCGGAAACGGAGGGGGAGCAGGCCATGGACCTGGCACCACTGGCTTCGGTCGGGGGATTCTTCGCGCTGCGGACCACCCCGGTGCCGGAGGGCGGGCACCGGCCGCTGGAACGCCTGTACGCGGGCGAGAACGCGCCGCTCGCCGCGCGTGTGGACCGGGTCGCGGCGCGCCTCCGGACCCCCGAGCGCCGGGTCGCCGCCTCCATCGCCCATCTCGGGCTTGCCGCGCGGCTCTGGTCCATCGCCCTGGGCCCGGCCGCGCTGTTCGGGCGGATCCCCGCCCTGGCCCCCGGCGATCTGCACTGGGACCCGGCGTCCACCTCCCCGGACGACCTGTGGCTGGCGGGGACGGCCGAACGGCCCGGCACGGCGGCCCGGATCCGCGAGGAGGTCCAGTACGGGCATCTGGCCCCGCTGGCCGAGGCGTTCCGGCGGGACGGGAACATCTCGCCGCGACTGCTGCGGGGCAACGCGGGATCCGCGCTCGCCGGGGCCGTACGCGAACTCGTCGCCTTCGCGCGTGCCCAGGACCGGCCGGACGTGGCCGCACGGGCCCGCGCGCTGGCGGCCGAGCTCTTCGCCGACGAGGCGCTGCGCGACACGGGTTCCCCGCACGGCCCGGCGTTCCGGCGGCGCAGTTGCTGCCTGTACTGGCGCTGTCCCGACGGCGGGCTGTGCGGCGACTGCGTGTTCGACCGGGCGCCCGGCTCCGCGCGGGCCGGAGCGTAACGCGGTCAGGAGGGCGGTACGGCGTCGATGGCGTCGTCCACGGACGGCAGGACGGGCAGGGCGCTGTCGAGGCCGATCATGCCGATCAGGCGTTGCATGAACGGGGAGGGGGCCGCCAGTCGCAACCGGTCGCCGAGCGCGGTGTGCCCCTGGAGGAGCACGTTCACCGTCGTCGAATCCGCGAAACCCACACCGGAGAGATCCACGACGACCGGGCCCGAGCCGTTGTCGGCCGCGGAGGACAGGGCCAGGCCCAGGGGGGTGACGCTGTCGATGTCGAGGTCTCCCGACACGGAGAGAACCAGGGCTTCCCGCTCCCGCCGGGTGGTGATTCTGACGGCTCGGTCCTCGTTGGGCGATGAAAGCACGGAAGGCACCTCGGGCGGGATCGGAAGGGAGCGGGGAGCCGTGGCGCCGGACGGGTCGGCATTGTTCCGTCCCTGGTCGCGGCGGGGTAACGGGATAACGATAGAAGTAACAGTTGCCATTTGACAACATTCTCCATCGGGTAACAATCTGATCGCCGACGGTTGATCGTCCGGCTGTCGACGGCGCAGTGCCGATGGATGCGGAAGCAGGGGCTGGATGAGGCTAGGCGCTGTCGGCGACATTTCTGCGGAGCGGGGAGGCGTCCGTACCCCTTTGCGGAGAAAGGCGCTCCGAAGCAGCGGCGTGGAAGGCCGCGAGACCGTCCGTGAGCGCGGCGAGGTCGGCGGGAGCCATCCGCTCCAGCACCGCGTTCAGCTCGGCGGCGCGCAGGGCCCGGTACTCTTCGAGAAGGGCGCGGCCGCGCAGGCTCAGCCGCAGTTCCACCTCGCGCCGGCTGGTCGGGCTGGGCGCCCGCAGGACGAGCCCCATCGCCTCCATCCGGTCGCAGAGCCGGCTGACGGAGGGGGCGCGCGAGCCCAGGGCCTCACCCAGGGCCCGCAGGTTGGTGCCCTCCTGCCTCTCGATCACGAGCAGGGCCCGAAGCTGGGAGGGCGATACGGTTCCCGAGGCGGCGGATTCCTGGCCCCGGCCCCAGAGCACCTCCAGCAGCTCCGAGGCGGCGACGGCGTAGGCGGACGCCTGTTCGCTGCTGCTCGGGCGGAATCCTCGATGGGGCATTCAGCCACTGTGTCACCCGCCACCCCCGCTTGTCAGCCCGAGCCCGGCCCTTACCACGTCGCAGGAAGAAGATTGCGCGAGAGACCGTGAACAGACGAACGGACATCGAGGCCGCCGTGCGGGCCGCAGCACCGCACGCCCTGCTGGCGACCCTGCGCACCCAGCTCAGCGCCGCGTACGGGGCCCTCGCGGTGGAGCTGCACCTCGCCGACTACAGTCTGCGGGTCCTGAAGTCGCTGGACCGGCCCGACGCCGAGAACGAGCCGCTGTCCCTCCACCACAGCCCCGAGGGCCGGGCGTTCGACAGCCAGGAGCCCCGCGAACAGCAGGTCCGGCACAACGACGCCGTCGATCACTACCTCCCCGTCACCGTACGGGGCGAGCGGCTCGGCATCCTCACCGTCCGGCTGCCCCGGGCGCTGTCCACCCCTGAGCTGGTCGGCGAACTGGCCCACGTCGCCGACCTGCTGGGACACGAGATCCTGGTGGCTGAGCGGGACACCGACCTGTACCAGCGCGCCCGGCGCACCAGCCGTCTCACCCTCGCCGCGGAGATGCAGTGGCAGTTGCTGCCGGCCCGCGCCTGCACCGCCGCCGAGTTCGCCATCGGGGCCCAGCTGGAGCCCGCGTACGCCATCCACGGCGACAACTTCGACTGGGCCGCCGACGGCGAGGAGCTGACCCTCGCGGTGACCAACGGCATGGGCGAGGGCATACAGGCCTCCCTCCTCACCAACCTCGCCGTCAACGCCCTGCGCAACGCCCGTCGGGCCGGCATCGGCATCGCGGACCAGGCGGCCCTCGCCGACCAGGCGCTCTACGACCAGCACCGCGGCGCCTCGCACGTCTCCACCCTGCTGCTCCGTTTCGAGCTGGCGACGGGGCGGGTCGGCGTCGTCGACGCGGGATCGCCGCAGCTGTGGATCCAGCGCGGGCGTTCGGTGCGCCGGATGGAGCTGGAGGCTCAACTGCCGCTCGGCATGTTCGAGGAGTCGCAGTACACGGTCCAGGAGTTCCAGGTCGAGCCCGGCGACCGGCTGCTGCTGTTGAGCGACGGCGTGTACGACGCGGTGTCCCCGCTCGGCGAGGCGTACGGGGACCGCATGCTGGCCCGCGCCATCCAGTCGACCCGGCTGCTGCCCGCCGCCACCGTCCCGCGCGCGATACTCGGCGAGCTGGCGGACTACCGGGTCACGGAGACGCTGGACGATGCGCTCGTGCTGTGCCTGGACTGGTTCGGCCGGCAGAAGGACTGACCGGGAAGGGGGGCCGGCCGGACTCGCACCGGCTAGGAAGCGTCGAAGGCGCGGCGGGAGGTCTCGATGTGGCCGATGTGCTCATGGGTCCAGTCGCACATCACATGGACCGTCCGGCGCAGGCCCTGGCCCGGCTCGGTGAGCGTGTACTCGACCCGCGGCGGCACGGTGGGGTGCACGCACCGCTCGACGAGTCCGTAGCGCTCCAGCATCCGCAGGTTCTGGGTGAGCATCTTGTGGCTGATGCCCTCGACCTCGCCCCGCAGCTCGCTGAAGCGGAGGGTGCCCTCGCCCAGGGCCTCGATGATCAGCAGTGCCCACTTGTTGGCGACGTCGGAGAAGATCTCGCGCGCCAGCGAGTCCGCGCGCCGCAGATCCGCGTCCTCGGGCGAGCCGCTGAACTGCTTGGTCACCATCAGGTTCCCCTGTCACCGAAAAGTGCGTTCTTCCCTGTCGGCCTACACTCTCCTACGGTTCCTGAGTAACCACAAGTGACCGGTAACCCTCCGGTCCGGTGGAGAACCGGGGGCACGGCCCCCGGAACGAGGAGGCGAGAGGTATGGCCATCACCCTGGTGGACCCGAGCGGACTGCCGGAGATCGGCGCCTATCGACAGGTGTCCGTCGCGACCGGCTCGAAGCTGGTCTTCGTCGCGGGACAGGTCGCCTGGGACGAGGAGGGCGCCACCGTCGGTGCCGGCGACCTCGCCGCGCAGGTCGAGCAGTGTTACGTCAACGTCGGCACGGCCCTCGCCGCGGTCGGCGGCACCTTCGACGACGTGGCGAAGCTGACCGTGTACGTCGTGGACTGGACGCCCGAGAAGATGCCGCTGTTCGTGGAAGGCGTGACCCGGGCCGCCGCGCGACTGGGGACCACTCCCGTGGCGCCCGGCACGTTGGTCGGCGTCGCGGCTCTGGACATCCCCGACCACCTGGTCGAGGTCGAGGCCACCGCCGTGCTCGACTCCTGAGGGGAGCTGCGGCCGGGCGGGCCGGCGTAGCTCAGGTGCTGAGCTGGAACTCCGCGCGGATCCGCTTGCCCACCGGCACCCGCTCGGCGGTGAGCCGGTCGCACAGCGCCACGACGATCTCCATGCCGTGGCCGCCGAGTCGGGACGGGTCGGGGGCGTACAGCACGGGCATCGCGGTGCTGCTGTCGTAGACCGTGACGCTGATGAGCTGCGCGTTGCCCTCCAGCTCCAGCAGGTAGGGGCCGTGGCTGTAGCGGTCGGCGTTGGTGACCAGCTCGCTGACGGCCAGCATCAGATCGCTGCGCGTGTGTTCGCCGATCGGGGCGAGGCACTCCACCGCGAGCCTCGTCAGGAAGCGGTCGGCGAGCGCACGGGCCAGCGCGATGCAGCCCGGCTCGCCGTCGAAGACCTCGGCGCTGAGCAGGACCTCGGTGGCGGGGGGTACCTCGACGAGAGCCGGCCCCTGACCCGGTTCTTCCGGTGGGGAGGTGACCTGTTCGTTCATGTGCTCCAGCCAGGGCGCCGCAGTGAGGTCGGAGACCTTTTCCGCCAATCGTCTACCCGTGGCGAAGGATCCCACTCCAGGAGATCCGGACCGATCCTACGCACGTCCGGGCAGTCGCACCACGGTCACGAAGAACTCGTCGATCTGGCGCACCGCGGCGATGAACTGGTCGAGGTCCACCGGCTTCGTCACGTAGGCGTTGGCGTGCAGTTTGTAGCTGCGCAGGATGTCCTCCTCGGCCGAGGACGTGGTGAGCACGACCACCGGGATGAGGGAGAGCTCGGGGTCGCCCTTGATCTGCTCCAGCACCTGCCGGCCGTCGTACTTGGGCAGGTTGAGATCCAGGAGCACCAGGTCGGGCCGTGGGGCCTCGGTGTACTCGCCGCGCCGGTAGAGGAAGTCCAGCGCCTCCTGCCCGTCGCGCACGACATGCAGGGTGTTGCGGATCTTGTTGTCCTCGAAGGCCTCACGGGTCATCAGCTCGTCGCCGGGGTCGTCCTCGACGAGCAGGACCTCGATGGGCTGGACAGGGGTGTTCACGAAGCGTCTCCCGGCTGGCTGGTGAGCAGGGCGGGAGCGAGCAGCTCCGCCGTGGTGTGCGCGGGCGCCTCGGGCGCCACGGGCAGGGTGAAGTGGATCCGGGTGCCTTCGCCCGGTTCGGGCTCCAGCCAGATCCGGCCACCGTGGAATTCGATGATCTTCCGGCAGAGCGCCAGGCCGATGCCGGTGCCGTCGTACTCGTCGCGGGCGTGCAGCCGCTGGAAGATGACGAACACCTTGTCCGCGAACTCGGGCGCGATCCCGATCCCGTTGTCCGAGACGGTCAGGTGCCAGTTCTCGTCCTCGCGCATGCAGTCGACGACGATCCGGCAGGGGACCTCCGGCCGGCGGAACTTCACCGCGTTGCCGATGAGGTTCTGCCAGAGCATGGTAAGGGCGGTGGCGTCCCCGACGAGCTCCGGCAGCTCCTCGGGCCGCTCGACGACCGCCCCCGACTCCTCGACCGCCGCGGCCAGATTGCCCAGCGCACGGTCGAGGGACCGCCCCAGATCGACGGGCTTCCAGCTCTCCTGGACCCGGCCCACCCGGGAGAACGTCAGCAGGTCGTTGATGAGGACCTGCATCCGCTTGGCGCCGTCGACCGCGAAGGCGATGTACTGCTTGCCCCGGTCGTCCAGCTCCGTCCCGTACCGCTTCTCCAGCAGCTGGCAGAACGAGGCGACCTTGCGCAGCGGCTCCTGGAGGTCGTGCGAGGCGACGTACGCGAACTGCTCCAGCTCCGCGTTGGAACGGCGCAGCTCCTCGGTCTGCTCCGAGAGCAGGGACTCGCGGTCCTGTGCCTCGGCCAGCTCGTCGGCCAGCCGCCGCCGCATGTCCTCCACCGCCCCCGCCACGGCATGCACGTCGGAGGGTCCCTTGACCTCGATCCGCTTGCCGAAGGCTCCGGCCCGCACCCGGTCCGACGCGTCGCGCAACCGGTTCAGCGGGACGCCCACCACCCGGTGGAGCAGTACGCTCAGCGCCACGATGGTGAGCACGAGGACGCCGAGCAGAGTGCCCACCACCCAGTCCCGGGTGGAGCGCGCGTCGTTCAGGTCGGCCCGCGCCCGGTCACGGGCCTCGGCCAGGTGGCCCTGCTGGGCGGTGTACGCGCGCCGCAGGCGGTCGAACTCCGCCTTGCTGCTCTGGAGCTGTGCGGTGGTGCCGGAGCGGCTGGGACCGCTGTCCCTCACCGCCGCGATCAACGGTTCGGCCTTGTCCTGCCGCCACCGGCCGGCGGCGGCCTCGATGACGTCCAGGTCCTTCGCGAGCCGCCCGTCGTCGCCGACCAGCTCCCGCGCCAGGGCCAGCCGCTCCCGCTCCGCGCTCTTCCCGGCCTCGTACGGCTCCAGGAACGACCGGTCACCGGTCAGGGCGAACCCCCTGACCCCCGTCTCCTGGTCGAGCAGGGCGTTCTGGAGCTGGAAGGAGACCGATCGCGCCGGCTGGATACGGTCCACCAGCTCGTCGGTGCGCTCCGACATCCGGGACAGCACCAGACCGCCGATCACCAGGCAGCCGCAGACGACCACGACGAAACCGCCGAGTATCAGGTGGACCCAGGACTGCACCGACAGCCGGGCGGCGAGGCCCTTGTCCGGTATGGCTTCGGCCCTGTCAGTGCTCATCGTCGTCCGATCCCCAGCCCAGGTGCAGTACGGCCACGTCGTCCGCGAGGCCGCCGTAGGGCGCGGCTCCCTCGGAGGCTCCCGCCACCAGGGCGTCCACGAACGCGCGAGCCGGAAGATGTCCGTTGGCCCGTGCCATCGCCAGCAGCCCTTCCTCGCCGAGCCGGCTGTCCGGCCCGTCGCGCCCCTCGAAGAGCCCGTCCGTGAAGAGCACCAGAGCCGCGCCGGGCGGCAGCGGGACGTCCACCGTCGGCCAGCTGCCCACCCCCGGCAGCAGCCCGAGCGCCATACCGCCCCGGGGCTCCACCCAGCTGACGTCCGTGCCCTGGCGCAGCAGCAGGCCCGGGTGGCCGGCCCGCAGGACCTGGACGTGCTGCTGACCGGGCGGGAACGCCAGCGAGGTGACGGTGGCGAACACATGCGAGTCCGAGCGCTCGGCGACCAGGATCTCCTCCAGCAGGGCGATCTGCTCCGGGTGGGACGTGCCGCACAGCACGGCGGTACGCCAGGCCACCCGCAGACACACGCCGAGCGCGGCCTCGGCGGCCCCGTGCCCGGAGACATCGCCGATCACCGCGTGCACCGTGCCGTCCGCGGTCTGCACGACATCGTAGAAGTCACCGCTCAGCAGCCCGTGGACACGCCCCGGCTCGTAGCGGGCGCGGGCCCGGAAGCGGTCGTCCCGCAGCAGGGGAACGGGCAGCAGGCCGCGCTCCAGCCGGGCGTTCTCCTGGGCGATCAGCTGGTTGGCGCGCAGGGCCGCCGCGGCCCGTTCCACTTCCTTGCGCTGCAGGGCGTAGCGGATCGCGCGCGCGAGCACCTCGGGGTCCAGGCGGCCCTTGACCAGGTAGTCCTGGGCGCCTCCGGCGACCGCGCGGAGCCCGGTGCCGGACTCCTCGAGACCGGTGAGGACGACGATCGCGGCGTCGCTGTCGGACGCCAGTATCTGTCGCACGGCGTCCAGGCCGTGGACGTCGGGAAGGTGCAGGTCGAGAAGCACGCACACGGGGGCGGTGGAGGCGGCCAGGAAGGCGCGCGCCTCGGCCAGCGTCTTGCACCAGGTGAGGGCGGAGTCCAGTTCGCTGTCGGTGAGCATCTCCTCGACGAGGAGCGCGTCACCCGCGTCGTCCTCCACGAGCAGGATCGCCGCGTCGAGATTCCACAGCGGGGGCTCGGCCGGTTGCGAGGCGCCGACCTGCTGGGAGGGAATTCCGGAGATGCCCACAGGAATCGGCGCAGTGCCCACGGGCGACTCGGTCAACCCTCCACCCCCTCGTTCGACGGCGCGGTTCGTCCGGCCTGATCTTCAGGAAGCATAGGCGAGCGACGGACCTCGTGGCGGACGGGGCCTCCGGGCCGACGGCACGAAGCCGCCCGCCCGGAGGGGAGGACGGCTGAATTCCGTGCGCAGCGCGGAAGGTTCGGGCAGGCTCAAGCCTCGACGCTCATGCCCTTGCGCAACTGCTGGACGATCCTGCTGAGCAGTCGCGACACATGCATCTGGGACACGCCCAGCTCCTCGCCGATCTGCGACTGCGTCATCTCCGCCCCGAACCGCATCTGCACGATCCGGCGCTCCCGGTCGTCGAGCTGCTCCAGCAGCGGGGCCAGGGTGTGCAGGTTCTCGACGGTCTCCATGCCCGGATCCGGCTCGCCGAGGACATCGGCGTACGCCCGCTGCTCCTGGCCGGAGTCGCTGTCCGCGGAGGGGGTGTCGAGGGAACCGGCCGAGTAGCCGTTGGCGGCCACGAGCCCCTCGATGATCTCCTCCTCGGGAAGGTCGAGGTGGGCGGCCAGCTCCTTGACGGTGGGGTCGCGGTCGAGCCGGGCGGAGAGCTGCTCCTTCGCCTTGGCGAGGTCCACGCGCAGCTCCTGGAGGCGCCGCGGCACATGCACCGACCAGGTGGTGTCACGGAAGAACCGCTTGATCTCCCCGACGATGTAGGGGACGGCGAAGGTGGCGAACTCGACCTCGCGGGACAGGTCGAACCGGTCGATCGCCTTGATCAGGCCGATCGTGCCGACCTGGATGATGTCCTCGGTGTCGTCACCGCCGCGGTTGCGGAACCGGGACGCGGCGAAGCGCACCAGGGAGAGGTTCATCTCGATCAGCGTGTTGCGCGCGTACTGGTGCTCGTGCGTGCCCTCCTCCAGGACCTGGAGCCGGTCGAAGAAGATCTTCGACAGGGCCCGGGCGTCCTGCGGGGCGATCTTTCCGGCGTCCTCGACCCAGGGCAGCTCTCCGGAGACGTCCGCCGTCCGCACGCCGGTGCGGTCGCCGCTCAGCGGCGTCGTCCCGGTGGCTCGCGCTGACATCGCCGTCATGGTGTCACCCTCCCTGCTGCCCAATGTGTCGGACGGTCGCCTGCCCGGTTCTCGCGAAGTCATGCCTGTCGTCTTCCGCTTTTCTTCGCCCGAACGGAGCAGTGGCCCACGCATGGCAAACTTGAGCGGGGTGTTTCGGCCTGCGGTGATCCACGACCCGCGGCGATGAGGATGACAGAGGAACGGCAATGACGGTGACAGAGGACAGCCCGGAGTTCGCTCCCGGAATCGAGGAGTTCGGTCCCGGGATCGACCCGGAGCGGCTGGCCGTCTGCCTGAGCGTGCTCGACGAGCTCGACAAGATCGAGGTGGACCACCCGGACGCCATCCTCGTCCGCCGCGCCACCGCCGGGATCTACCGCACCGTGAAGCAGCGCCGCCGCCAGGAGCGCCGTGCCGCGAAGACCGCCCACGACCGGGCCGTCACCGAGGCCACGGCGACCGGCTCGGCCGAGCGCATCGACGACGAGACGCAGGGCGTGCTGCCCTCCTCCTCGGCCACGGCCGAGATCGCGGGCATTCTCCAGCGCCCGAGGTCCTGCTACATCTGCAAGACGCGGTACGTCGAGGTGGACGCGTTCTACCACCAGCTCTGCCAGCCCTGCGCCAAGGAGAACCGCTCCCGCCGCGAGGCCCGGACCGACCTGACCGGACGCCGGGCGCTGCTCACCGGCGGCCGGGCGAAGATCGGCATGTACATCGCGCTGCGGCTGCTGCGGGACGGCGCTCACACCACCATCACCACCCGCTTCCCCAACGACGCGATCCGCCGCTTCAAGGCGATGGAGGACAGCGACGAGTGGATCCACCGGCTGAAGATCGTCGGCATCGACCTCCGCGACCCGGCCCAGGTCGTCGCGCTGGCCGACTCCGTCGCCGCCGAGGGCCCGCTGGACATCCTGATCAACAACGCCGCCCAGACCGTGCGCCGCTCCCCGGGGGCCTACAGCGAGCTGGTCGGCGCGGAGTCGGCGCCGCTGCCGGCGGGCGAGCTGCCCGCCGCCGAGGTCATCGGCACCTTCAACAGCGGTTCGGTCGACCGGGTCGCCGCCCTGCCCTCCGCCCGCAAGGAGGGCCTGAGCGCCCAGGAGGTCACCGACCTCGCCCTGGTCACCGGCTCCGCCTCGCCGGCCCGGATCGCCGCGGGCACCGCGATCGACGCCGGCGGCCTCGTCCCCGACCTGCACGACACCAACAGCTGGATCCAGACGGTCGACGAGGTCGAGCCGATCGAGCTCCTCGAAGTCCAGCTCTGCAACTCCACCGCTCCGTTCATCCTGATCAGCCGGCTGCGCCCGGCGATGGCGGCCACCGCGGCCCAGCACGCGTACGTCGTCAACGTCTCCGCCATGGAGGGCGTCTTCAGCCGTGGTTACAAGGGCGCGGGCCACCCGCACACCAACATGGCCAAGGCCGCGCTCAACATGCTGACGCGCACCAGCGCCCAGGAGATGTACGAGAAGGACGGCATCCTGATGACGGCCGTGGACACCGGCTGGATCACCGATGAGCGCCCGCACCCGGACAAGATGCGCCTCGCCGAGGAGGGCTTCCACGCCCCCCTCGACCTGGTCGACGGCGCGGCCCGGGTCTACGACCCGATCGTGCGCGGTGAGGGTGGCGAGGCCCTCTACGGCTGCTTCCTCAAGGACTACGCCCCGGCCAACTGGTAGTCCGAACGGCCCAACCGGCCCGACGTTCTCCGCGCTGCGGCAAAGAACCCGGCCCAGGATGTTCCTGGGCCGGGTTTTCGCTGTCCCCGGTGGCCGAAAGTGACCTACCGCACACGTTCTATCGAGCGCGGCGGCGCTCATTTGGTTAGGCTGAGGCGAACGGACGCCATCGAGGGGCCCACGAAGGTTCCTCGACCGTCCTGGGACACCGTCGGTAACCCGGCCGCTGTTCCGCCCCCAACCGGCGCCACCGCGACCGAAATATCACCATCCCTGCCCCGCTCGGGGCGGTCGCGCTCCGGCATCGGTGCCGGAGCGTCGGCGACGCCCTGGGTGACGCGACACAGAGGAGTGCGCGGTGACGACACCGGAACTGACCGAACGCGAAATGCGCCCCGCCGAACGGACCCACGGGCGGCCCGGCGGCCCCGAGAAGCTGCGGAACATCGAGGTCTGGGCCAGGTCCGCCCCGATCCGCCTCGCCGGATACGAGGACGACCTCGCCGAGCCGCACATCCTGCCCGGCATCGACTGACCCCCGAGGATCTACCGGCGCGCCCCGCGGCCCGTTTCCCCGCCCTCCCGCTCCGGCGGCAGCGGCCGGGAGACGGGCCGCAGGAATTCCCGGACGTACGTGCGGTGCCACCAGCATCCGGTGGCCCGCAGCTCCCGGAGCCCGGTGAACCGGTAGTGGAACACCCGGGCGCGCACGTGGCGGGGCGGTGCGTCGGGGAACGGGTTGTGGGCGAGCAGCCGGAGCGTGTCCCGGTCGCCCTCCAGCAGCCGGTCGACGAAGGGGCCGAACCAGGAGCGGGCGTACGCGGGGGAGAGCGCGGCGAACCACATCATCCAGTCGAGCCGCAAGTGGTACGGGGCGAACGGACGCGGCAGCCTGCGCGGATCTCCCGGCTTGCCCCGGAAGCCGTACTCCCGCCACTTTGAACCCTCGCGCACCACCGGATCGGCGCTGCCCTCCACCACGACCTCCAGCCGCATCCGGCTGACGGAACCGAACGCGCCATAGGTGTTCACCAGGTGCAGGGGGTCGTAGGACCGGTTCATCGCCTGCCGTCGCGAGAGCAGATTGCGCGCCGGGCGGTAGCTGAGCACCAGCACCAGGGCGGTCACGGCGATGACGACCACCTCGTACCAGAGGGGCGGCGCGGTCCGGGCCGGCGGCGGCCCGGCCAGGGGAGTCCAGTCGATCACGGAGAGCGCCAGCGCGATGGTGAGCCAGTTCAGCCAGGCGAAGTTCCCCGACAGGACCAGCCAGAGCTGGGTGAGGACCATCAGTCCGGCCGCCGCGCTCGCCACCGGCTGCGGGGTGAACAGCAGGAAGGGCACCAGGAGCTGGGTGACATGGTTGGCCGCCACCTCCACCCGGTGCACGGGCCGGGGCAGATGGTGGAAGAACCAGCTCAGCGGTCCCGGCATCGGCTGGGTCTCGTGGTGGAAGTCCAGGCACGTCAGCCGCCGCCAGCACGCGTCGCCGCGCATCTTGATCAGCCCCGCACCGTACTCCACCCGGAACAGCAGCCACCGCAGCAGCCACAGCACCAGCACGGGCGCGGCGGTGTCCCCGGTGCCGAGGAAGATGGCCAGGAACCCCGTCTCCAGCAGCAGTGACTCCCAGCCGAACCCGTACCAGACCTGGCCCACCTGGACGATCGACAGATACAGCGCCCACGGCAGCGCCCACAGCAGCATCCCGCCCCACAGCGGCAGCAGACCGTCGAGACCGGCGATCAGCGCCACCGAGACGGCGCAGCCGCCCCAGGCGACGGCGGCGAAGAGGCGGTCCGAGTAGTGCAGCCGGAAGAGCCCCGGAGCGGCTCGCCAAGGAGTGCGCCGCAGCAGTTCGGGGGCGGGCAGCATGCCGCGCTCGCCGATCAGCGCCCGGAACTGGAGGGCGGCGGAGAGGAAGGCGGCCAGATAGACCACGGCCAGCGCCCGCTGGAAGATCAGCCGGCTCAGCCAGTAGCCGTCCGCGGTGAACCATTCCATCCCTGCCAGTATCGGCCGTCGGGCGGCCCGGGGCTTTCCGCCGGCCGATACCGGCGGTTCCCGGGCCCCTCCGCTCGCGGGCCGGGCGGGTCAGCCCGCGGCGACGATCCGGCGGAGCGTCCGGCCGAGCCTGCGCGCGTACCAGTGCTGCGCGACCGGCACCAGCGGCCCGGCGAGCCGGGTGTACCAGGAGGCGGGCCGCGAGAACGCCAGGACGGTGAACCAGACCGTGCCGTCGTCCGCGAGGTCCACCACGAAGCACTCCTCGCCGCGCTCCGGATGCCCGGCCAGGGTGCCGTAGCCGAAGCCGGTACGGCTGTCCTCCCCGTACGCCGTCCAGATCACCTCGCACGGGGCGGTGAACCGCAGCGGGCCCAGGCCCAGGGAGACCCGGACGCCGCCGCCGGGCTCCGCGCGCCGTGCCGAAGCCTCCACCCGGGCGCCCGACGCCCGGTGCATCCGCCACTCGGTTATCGCCGCGCCGGCGGCCGCGAAGTCCGCCGCGCCCCGGCCGACCCGGGTGCGGTGGTGGAGGTGGTGGTAGCCGCGGGGGAGCGGGCCGAGGCGGGTCGCGCCGACCTCCGGGTAGCTGAGGGTGCTCATGCGGTCCTGCCTTCGGTGTGGGTGTGGACGGCGGTGCGGGTTTCGGTGCGGGCGGCATCGTGGGTGTGGATGCGCCGCCAGGCCAGGAGTGAGCAGAGCGCGAAGCCCAGCGCGTTGCCCAGGCCATGGGTGGCGGCCATCCAGGTCAGGGTCAGGTGGGGGAGCCCGGTCGCCTCGCCGAGCGCCCAGCTCAGCGCGAGCAGCATCGTCGCCACCAGGACGGCGGCGGAGGCGAGCAGGAGGAGCCGCGTCGTCCGGTCCCGGCCCTCCTCGTGCCCCATCCGCCAGGTCAGCAGGCCCACCGTCCACATTCCGGCCGTCAGGACGACGGCCCCGGTGAGTTCGGCCCAGTCCCCGATGAAGTAGCCGACGAGGACGAGCAGGGTGCCCAGCGGCACGCTCAGCGCGGCGAAGCGGCCCGCGGGGCCGTCGCAGACCCGGCAGACCAGTCCGGCGATCAGGGCGGCGGCGAATCCGGCGAAGTGGAAGTGCGGCACGGTCAGCGCCAGGATGCCGAGGCCGAACCCGAACAGCTCGTGCCCCGAACGCTCGGCGACCAGGGCGGTCGCGGCGACCGTCGGGGTGACCAGCGCGGTGAGCAGGGCGATCCCGGCCGGGTCGAGGTCCCGGCCCCGGGCCACGCGGCGCGGGGCGTGCAGGGCGAGCAGCGCGGCCCCTACGGCGTAGACGCCGGCGAGCGCCGTGGCCGTGGCACCGCGCGGCAGCCAGAGGGCGAGCGCTCCCGGCGCGGCGAAGAGGGGCCAGAGGCGGCGGATCCGCTCCAGCTCCGGTTGCCCGGTCAGCTGCAGACCCACCGGCACGACGACGAGCATGCCCAGCATGACGATGGCGTTGACCAGTACGGACATGCTTCCCCCTCCATCGTTTGAACGTGTTCAACTTCTGGTCATGAGCGTAGAGGATTAATTGAACGCGTTCAAGGCGGGGGTGGGGGCGTCCGTCCGCTTGCGGGTCCGTGCCCGGTGCGGCACAGATGGTGACACCGATCCGCATCCCCGGGACAGGCAGGAGACCTCTGTGCGCTCACAAGGACGTTTCCGGCGTACCGCGCTCACCGCGCTGTCCGCCGGGGTGCTGCTCGCCGTCGCCGGCTGCGGCCAGGGCGGCGACCGCACGGCGAAGGGCACCACGGGCACCGCGGAGGCCAAGGACGTCCTGCTCCAGCCGCTCGCGTCCCCCGGCCCCGGGCCGTTCACCGCGTCCACGGCGCGGGCGGCGGACGCCCCGTCCCCCTCCGGCGCACCGGACGGCGAACCGGGCTCCGCCACCCGTACGGTCCATCCGGTCTCCGGCGCCGTCCCCGGGCTCTACGGCGGCACCCGATCGGTCGCCGCCTGCGATGTCGAGCGCCAGACCACCCTCCTGACCGACGACAAGGCCAAGGCGGGCGCCTTCGCCGAGGCGGCCGGTATCGAGGCCGTGCAGATCCCGGGCTATCTGAGGTCCCTGACCCCGGTCGTCCTGCGCGCCGACGCCCAGGTCACCAACCACGGCTACAGCGCCGGATCGGCCACCGCCTTCCAGGCCGTGCTCCAGGCGGGCACCGCCGTCCTGGTCGACAGCCGCGGAATGCCCCGGGTCCGCTGCGCCTGCGGCAACCCGCTGGGGCCGCCCGTGGTCGCCGACGGGAAGGTCGCCCACCGGGGCGAGCGCTGGCCCGGCTACGACCCCGCGCGCATCGTGGCCGTCGAGCCCGGTGTCAAGGCGGCCACGAGCCTGATCATCGTGAACGCCGACGACAACACCTGGATCGAGCGGGCCATGGGCGACAGCGGCGGCCGGGACCGGGACCCGGACGACCCGCCGCCCTTCGAACCCGACGCCGACCTGCTCTTCCCGTCCCCGGGCCGCCCCTCCGAGCCCCCGGACCCCGCCCCGTCCGACCCGGCCCCCTCCGAGCCGGAAGCGCCGACGGACCCCGGCCCCGACGAGTCGTCCGACGACTTCGGCGACCCGCTGCCCGAGGAGCCGTGGGAGTACGAGGAGGGTGACCCGGAGGAGGTGGTGCCCGAGCCGACCCAGGTCTTCCCCGCCGAGCCGGGGGAGCCGGATGTGCCCGCGGAGCCGGACGCGCCCATGGAAGCGGACCTCGGCGACGTGTTCGCCGGTTGACCGGGCGATGTCCGACCGGCGGAAGCGGACAAGAGGAATCGGGAAAATGGTGGCAGAGTGGCCCACATGGATGATCGGGTAGCGGGTGCCCTGTCACTCCCCGACGACTGGCCCGCCCGCCCGGACCTCAGCCTCGCCCTGAACCGTATGGGCAGCTTCGACTGGGACCTCGACACCGGCCTGATGCACATGGACCGGACCGCCCTCGACGTGTTCGATCTGACCCCGGACGAATACGACGGCCGGCCGGCCTCGCTGGCGCCGCGCGTGCCGACAGACGAGGCTCAGCGCCTGGACGCGCTGGTCTCGCACGCCCTCAAGAGCGGGCGCACCGACTACGGGGCGTACTTCCGCGTCCAGCGGCGCGACGGCACCCTGCGCTGGACGCACACCCAGGGGTTCGTCCGCCGCGACGGGAGCGGACGCCCCCGCCGCATCATCGGGATCGTCCGCGACGCCACCCAGGAACTGGCCGACTCCACCGCCCGGCGCGAACTGGACGAGGAGCGCCGCCGGCGCACCAGCCTGGTCGAGGGCACCACCGCCGCCCTGGCCCACGCCCGTACGGTCAAGGACGTCATCGCCGTCCTCAAGAACTCCCAGGGCCTCGCCCACCTCGGAGCCACCAGCCTCGTCATGGGGCTGCTGGAATCCGGCCGCATCCACCTGGTGGCCGACGGCCCCGAAGGCGCGTACGTCCCCGGCACCCGGTACACCCGGGTGGACGAGCAGTACCCGATGAGCGAAGTCGTCCGCACGCTGTCTCCGCGCTTCATCGAGTCCGCCGAGGACTTCGCCGCCTCCTACCCGATCCTGTGGCGCAACATCAGCCACCTCGGGATCACCTCCGCCGCCTATATGCCGCTGATCGCCCAGGCCCGCCCGATCGGCGCGCTCGGCCTGCTCTACCGGGACAAGGACGGCTTCACCGCCGACGAACGCAATCTGCTGATGGCGCTCGGCACCTCGATCGCCCAGAGCCTCCAGCGCGCGATGCTCTACGAACAGGAGCACGACCTGGCGGAAGGCCTCCAGCAGGCCATGCTGCCGCGCCGGATCCCGTCCGTCCCCGGTGCGCAGGTCGCCGTCCGCTACCGCTCGGCCCGCCTCGGCCGGGACATCGGCGGCGACTGGTACGACCTGATCCCGCTGCCCGGCGGCCGGGTCGGCGCCGTCATCGGCGACGTCCAGGGGCACGACACCCACGCCGCCGCCGTCATGGGGCAGCTCAGGATCGTGCTGCGCGCGTACGCCGCCGAGGGGCACAGCCCCGCCACGGTCATGGCGCGCGCCTCCGTCTTCCTGCACGAACTGGACACCGACCGCTTCGCCACCTGCACCTATGCCGAGGCCGACCTCACCACCGGGGTGGTGCAGGTCGTCCGCGCCGGGCATGTGGACCCGGTGGTGCGGGACGTGGACGGGAGCTGCCGCCGCGTGGTGTCCGAGGGAGGTCTGCCGCTCGGCCTCTCGGCGGAGTTCGGCCGGCTGGAGTATCCGGTCTCCACGGTCGAGCTGGACCCCGGCCAGACCATGATCCTCTTCACCGACGGCCTCGTCGAACTGCCGGGATCCGACCTGGACGAAGGCATGCAGCGGCTCACCGCCCTCGTCGCCAACGGCCCCCAGGACCTCCAGAAACTGGCCGATCAACTCTGTGACGCGGTCGACGGGAGCGGCGGCCAGGACGATGTCGCGGTCCTGCTGCTGCGCCGCCGGGCCGCCCACGCCCCGCAGCCGGGCGGCCGGCTCCAGCAGCACGTCGCCCAGAACGACCCCGAGGCGCTGAGCTCGTCCCGGCACATGATCCGGGCCGCGGTCCGGGCCTGGGGGGCGAAGGACCGGGCCGACGAGATCGAGCTCGCGGCCGACGAGCTGATCACCAACGCGCTGATGCACACCGACGGCGGTGCCGTCGTGACGATCCGGGTGCTCGCCGGAACCGAGCGGCGGCTGCGCGTCGACGTCGAGGACCGCTCCAGCGCCCTGCCCCGGCGCCGCGACGCGGGGGAGGACGGGGTGTCGGGACGCGGCCTGATGCTGGTCGACCGGCTGGCCGACGTCTGGGGCGTGGAGTCGCGGGGGAGCGGCAAATGCGTGTGGTGCGAGTTCCTCATCCCGACCCGCTGAAGGCCGGCCCGGCGCAGCCCGTACGACCGTGACCGACGCACCGATGTAACAGTACGTAATATGTCTGTGCTTGACCGTGACTGACTGCAAACGATTGACTGCGAGGGGGCCTGCCCACCCCGGCCCCGCCGCTTCGACGACATGAGGCCCCTGTTGAGTACCGAGCTTCTCGCCCCGCTCGACCTGGCGTTCTGGCACCTCGAATCGGACGCCCACCCGATGCACCTGGGCGCGCTCGCCGTCTTCGCCCCGGTGCCCGGCGCCGGCCCGGAGCGGATCCTCGAACTGCTCGGGACCCGCGCAGCCGCGATTCCCCGGCTGCGCATGTCCGTACGGGACGTCCTGCTGCCGGTCGGCGGCAAGGCCTGGACGGTGGACAAGGACTTCGACGTGCACCGGCACGTCGAGCGGGTCGTCGTGCCCGACGCCGACTTCATGGCGGGGGCCACCCGGCTGGCCGGCGAACTGATGGAGCGGCCGCTCGGGCGCGGGCTGCCGCCCTGGCGGATGTACCTGATCGGCGGCGCGGCCGACGGGCCCTTCGCCGTCCTGGTCAAACTGCACCACGCCCTGGCCGACGGGATGCGGGCGGTCGCCATCGGGGCCGGCATCTTCGACGAGATCGCCGCCGTCACCGGGGCCCGCACCACCGCCCGGGGCCGCACCGCCGTCCCGCCCCGCTCCTGGCTGCCCGACCCCAGGGAGATGGCGGGCATGGCGCTCGGGCGGCTCGGCGAGGTCGGCCGGGCACTCGGCGTGGGGGCCTCCGTCGTCCGCGCCGGCCGCCTCGACCTGTGGGGCCCCTCCCCGCTCACCGCTCCCTCCAGCGGCACCCGGCGCCTGGCCACCGCCCACCTCGATGCCGGGGACCTCCAGCGGATCCGGCGCGCCGAGGGCGGCACCGCCAACGACGTCCTCCTGGCCGTCGTCGCCGGGGCGCTGCGCCGCTGGATGACCGAGCGGGGCGAGCCCCTGCCCGCCGCGGACCCGCGCGCACTGGTCCCCGTCTCCCGGCGCCGCCCGGGCGGGACCGCCGCCTCCGGCAACCGGCTCTCCGCCTATCTGCTGGGTCTGCCGGTCACCGCGGCCGACCCGCAAAGACGGCTCCGGGCGGTCCGGGCCGCGATGGACCGCAACAAGGCGGCGGGCCCCCTGAAGGGCGCCGGGGCCGTCGCCGTACTCGCCGACCAACTGCCGCCGCTGGCCCACCGGTTCGGTGCACCGCTCGCGGCCAACGCCGCCCGCCTGCTCTTCGACGTCCTGGTCACCAGCGTGCCGCTGCCCCGCTCGGCGCTCTCGCTGGGCGGCTGCCCGCTGACCGCCCTCTACCCCATGGCGCCGCTGGCCCGGGGCCAGTCCCTGGCGGTCGCCCTGTCCACCTACGGCGGGCGGGTGCACGTGGGCCTGGTGGCCGACGGCAAGGCGCTGCCCGACGTGGACCGGCTCGCCGCCGCGGTCGAGGACGAGTTCACGGAGCTGTCCGCCCTCGTCACCGGCCCGGACCGCGCACCGGTGTCCTGACAGGCAGCGGCGTACCGGCTGCGGCAGGCTTGAACCATGCCCGAACTGCCCGAAGTCGAAGCCCTGCGGGTCTTCCTCGCCGACCACCTGGCCGGCAAGGAGATCGCCCGCGTCCTCCCGCTGGCGATCAGCGTCCTGAAGACGTACGACCCCCCACTGACCGCCCTGGAGGGCACGAGGGTCACCTCGGTCGCCCGGCACGGCAAGTTCCTCGACATCGAGGCGGGCGGACTCCACCTGTGCACCCACCTCGCCCGGGCCGGCTGGCTCCGCTGGAAGGACTCCTTCCCCGCCGCCCCGCCCCGCCCCGGCAAGGGACCGCTCGCCCTCCGCCTGGTCACCACGGACGGCGACGGCTTCGACCTGACCGAGATGGGCACCAAGAAGAGCCTCTCGGTCCATCTCGTCCACGACCCCGTGAACGTCTCCCGTATCGCGACCCTCGGCCCCGACCCCCTCGCCGACGCCTTCGACCGCGACGCGTTCGCCGCGCTGCTCGCCGGGGCACGTCGCCAGATCAAGGGAGCGCTGCGCGACCAGTCGCTGATCGCGGGCATCGGCAACGCCTACAGCGACGAGATCCTGCACGTCGCGAAGATGTCCCCGTTCAAGCGGACCGCCGACCTGACCGAGGACGACGTCACCCGGCTGTACACGGCGCTGCGCACCACCCTGCGGGAGGCCGTGGACCGCTCCCGCGGGGTGGAGGCGGGCAGACTCAAGGCGGAGAAGAAGACCGGGATGCGGGTCCACGGGCGGACCGGCGAGGCCTGCCCGGTCTGCGGGGACACCATCCTGGAGGTCTCCTTCAGCGATTCCGCGCTCCAGTACTGCCCCACCTGCCAGACCGGCGGAAAACCGCTGGCCGACCGCAGGCTCTCCAAGTTCCTCAAGTAGCGGCGGACCCGCGTTCCCGCAGTGGGCCTCCGGCTCACCGCGTCACCGTCACCAGCCGCCGCCCGTCCGCCGTGCGCACCTCGAAACGGTCGATGCCCTCCGGCCTCAGCGCCGCCCCGCCCGACACCTCCACCGGACCGTCCTCCGCGCCGCCGGCCGACCAGCCGCCCACCGTCTCCTCGCTGCCGTCCCGGCCCACCGCCACCAGCGCGCACGCCCCCACCACCGGAACCCGCGCCACCTCCAGCGCCACCGCCGTCCCCCACTCGTGCCCCGCCGCCGTCACCACCGCCGCCGCCCCCGACGCCCCGTCCGTCCCGGACCACCGCTGCGCGCCCGCACCGTCCGCCGGCCCGCCCGACACTCCGGCCACCGCCGCCGGGCCGCCCACCGCCAGCACCACCGCGGCCGCCCCCAGGGCGAGCCGCCGCCGGCCCGCCCTGCGCCGCCCCGCCGCCACCGCGGCCGTCAGACGTTCCGCGAGCCCGGACCCCGGGCCCACCGGCGGCCCCACCTCCGCCAGGCCCTCCCGTACCCCGGCGAACTCACCGGCCCGCAGCCGGCACCCCGGACAGTCCGCCAGGTGCTCCTCGAAGCGGAAGGTGTCGGCGCTCCCGAGCACACCCAGCGCATAGGCCCCCACCCGGACGTGGGGTTCGGTCGTCTGCATGTACTGCGGTACGGGAACAAGCCGCGCATCACTCACGCCATCGGCCGCCACAGGTCCTAAACTCCGGCCCATGCTGCGCGTACTCGCCGTCGACGACGAACAACCCGCCCTGGAGGAACTCCTCTACCTCCTGCGCGCCGATCCCCGGGTCCGCAGCGCCGAGGGCGCCACCGGGGCGACCGAGGCACTGCGCCGCATCGGCAGCGCCGTGGAGGCGGGCCCCGACGACCCGTCCGCCATCGACGTGGTCTTCCTCGACATCCACATGGCCGGTCTCACCGGTCTCGACGTCGCCCAGCTCCTCGCCGGGTTCGCCGCGCCCCCGCTCATCGTCTTCGTCACCGCGCACGAGGGCTTCGCCGTCCACGCCTTCGACCTCAAGGCCGTCGACTACGTCCTCAAACCGGTCCGCCGCGAACGCCTCGCCGAAGCCGTCCGCCGCGTCGCCGAACAGGTGGGGGACCGGTCCGCACCCGTCCACGACGGTGCGAGCGACCAGATCCCGGTCGAACTCGGCGGCGTCATCCGCTTCATCCCCATCGACGAGATCGCCTACGCCGAAGCCCAGGGCGACTACGCCCGCCTGCACACCGCCGGCGGCAGCCACCTCGTCCGCATCCCGCTGTCCACCCTGGAGGAGCGCTGGCGTTCCCGCGGCTTCGTCCGGATCCACCGCCGCCACCTCGTGGCGCTGAACCGGATCGACGAGCTGCGCCTGGACGCGGGCAGCATGAGCGTGCGCATCGGGGGGGCCGAGCTCGCCGTCAGCCGCCGCCACACCCGCGCCCTGCGTGACCTCCTGATGCGCCAGGGCGGCCGCTGACCCAGGCCGCCAGGTCGCCGCTGACCTGGGGAGACCTGCCGGAAGCCCTTCCCAGCACCACCCGGCGACGCCTACACTCCGAGCCCATGTCCGCAGAGCCAACCCCCCGGCGCGAAGTGGTCACGGGAGAGCCGCGGCGAGTGCGCCCGCTGCCCCGCTACCGCACCCAGTCGGAGATCGACGAGCAGACCGCCCTCGGCGGCGCCTACGTACGCTCGCTGATGCGCGGCCAGCTCCGCGCCGGGCTCACCGTCTTCGGCGTCCTCGCCCTCGTCGCGGGCACCCTGCCGCTCCTGTTCGAGGCGCTGAACAGCTCCGCCCTCGTCTGGGCCGTCCTCGGGTTCGCCACCTACCCGCCGCTCACCCTCGCCGCCTGGTGGTACGTCCGCCGGGCCGAGCGCAACGAACGCGACTTCGCCCGGCTGGTGGAGGGCCGCCCCGCCCCGTGAGCACCCCCGACCACATGGCGTCCTGGGTGGCGGTCGCCCTCGTCGTCCTCGCCACCGTCCTCGTCGGCGGCTTCGGCCTGCGCATCTCCCGTACGACCTCCGACTTCTACGTCGCCTCCCGCACCGTTCGGCCCCGCCTCAACGCCGCCGCGATCAGCGGCGAGTACCTCTCGGCCGCCTCCTTCCTCGGCGTCGCCGGACTCGTCCTCGTCCACGGCCCCGACATGCTCTGGTACCCGGTCGGCTACACCGCCGGATATCTGGTGCTCCTGATCTTCGTCGCCGCACCGCTGCGCCGCTCCGGGGCCTACACCCTGCCCGACTTCGCCGAGGGCCGGCTCGAATCACGGCAGGTCCGCCGCCTCGTCAGCGCCCTGGTCGTCGGGGCCGGCTGGCTCTACCTCGTACCGCAGCTCCAGGGCGCCGGGCTGACGCTGAAGATCCTCACCGGCGCGCCGGGCTGGCTCGGTGACGTCCTCGTCGCCACCGTCGTGACCGCCGCCGTCGCCGCGGGCGGCATGCGCTCCATCACCTTCGTCCAGGTCTTCCAGTACTGGCTGAAGCTCACCGCCCTCCTCGTCCCCGCCCTCTTCCTGGTCCTCGCCTGGCAGGGCGACGGCCGCCCCCGGGTCAGCTTCCACGACCAGCTCGCCGTCTTCCGCGCCGACCACCCGCTGTACGCGACGTACGGGCTGATCGTGGCGACCTTCCTCGGCACCATGGGCCTGCCGCATGTCGTCGTCCGCTTCTACACCAGCCCCAACGGCCGCGACGCCCGCCGCACCACCGTGGCCGTCCTCGCCCTGGTCGGCCTCTTCTACCTGCTGCCCCCGATCTACGGGGCGCTCGGCCGCCTCTACACCCCCGAACTGCGGTACGGGGGAGACGCCGACGCCGCCGTGCTGCTGCTGCCCGCCCGGGTCATCGGCGGACTCGGCGGCGACTTCCTCGGGGCGCTGATCGCCGGCGGGGCGTTCGCTGCGTTCCTGTCCACCGCCTCCGGGCTCACCATGGCCGTCGCCGGGGTCATCACCCAGGACGTCCTGCCCTCGCGCGGGGTACGCCACTTCCGGCTCGCCACCGTCCTCGCCATCGCCGTGCCGCTCGCCGGGTCCCTGCTGGTGAGCCGGGTGCCGGTGGCCGACGCGGTGGGCATGGCCTTCGCCGTCTCCGCCTCCTCCTTCTGCCCGCTGCTCGTCCTCGGCATCTGGTGGCGGCGGCTCACCCCGCCCGGGGCCGTCGCGGGGCTCCTGCTCGGCGGCGGGTCCGCGCTCCTCGCCGTGGCCATCACCGTCAGCGGGGCCGTACGCCCGCCGGGCTGGCCGCACGCCCTGCTCGCCTGGCCCGCCGTCTGGTCCGTCCCCGTCGGCTTCCTCGCGATGATCCTCGTCTCGCTCGCCACCCCGGGACGCATCCCCCCGGGCACCAACGCCGCCATGACCCGCTTCCACCTCCCCGAAGCCCTCTCGTCCGCTCGGGCCGCCGTGGGGAGGGAGCGATGACCGGGGCCGCCGTCGCCGTGGTCGTCGTCCTCGCCGGGCTGCTGCTCGGCGCAGGCTATCTGCTGGGGCGCCGCACCGCCCGCCCGGTGCGCCCCAGCGACGTCGGCACGCCCGTCGAGCACGCCACCTTCGAGACCCTGCACACCGCGTCGCTGGCGGCCCCGCCGCTGCGGGCCGGGCTCACCGAGGAGAGCGCCCGGCGGGCCGCCCGCAGGCTGCGCTCCCTCCTCGGCACCGACGCCCTCTGCCTCACCGACCGGGAGCGGGTGCTGGTCTGGGACGGGGCCGGGCACCACCACGGCAAGGACGTGATGGAGCACCTGAAGGCGCTGCTGGACAACGGCCGCGACACCGCGTTCGACAGCGGCTGCGGCGACCTCGACTGCCCGCTGCGCTGGGCCGTGGCCGTCCCGCTCACCGTCGAGAACCGGGTCCTGGGCGCGCTCGTCGCCTATGCCCCGCGCGAGTCGGCGGTGCTGGCCCGGGCGGCGGGGGAGGTGGCGCGCTGGGTCTGCGTCCAGCTGGAACTGGCCGAGCTGGACCGCTCCCGCACGCAGCTGATCGAGGCCGAGATCAAGGCACTGCGGGCGCAGATCTCCCCGCACTTCATCTTCAACTCACTCGCCGCCATCGCCTCGTTCGTCCGGACCGACCCCGAACAGGCCCGTGAACTGCTGCTGGAGTTCGCCGACTTCACCCGCTACTCGTTCCGCCGGCACGGGGAGTTCACCACCCTGGCTGACGAACTGCACTCCATCGACCAGTACTTGGCCCTTGTCCGCGCCCGTTTCGGCGAACGCCTCGCCGTGACCCTCCAGGTCGCCCCCGAAGTGCTGCCGGTCGCGCTGCCGTTCCTGTGTCTCCAGCCACTGGTGGAGAACGCCGTCAAGCACGGTCTCGAAGGCGCGGTCACCCGCAGTCGGATCACCATCAGCGCCCTGGACGCCGGTTCGGAGGCGGAGGTGGTCATCGAGGACGACGGGACCGGTATGGACCCCGAGCGGCTGCGGCAGATCCTGCGCGGCGAGGGCGGCGCCTCCACCGGCATCGGCCTGCTCAACGTGGACGAGCGGCTGCGCCAGGTCTACGGGGACGACTACGGGCTCGTCATCGAGACCGGGGTCGGGGCGGGCATGAAGATCACGCTGCGGCTGCCCAAGTACCGCGCGGGCGTGCACGGTTCCTGAGGAGGGAGCTCAAGCTTCGAAGGAGGGGCCGTCAGCACAGATGGACGGCCAGATGCCCCAGCGGCAGCCCCAACTGCCACGCGGGCGTCCAGACCCGGACCTCCTGGTCGCCGCCCGCCCCGTCCGGCGCGGCCTCCCAGGACGCGGGGCCGATCGCGTCCAGGTCCGCCGCGAGCAGTTCGGTCTCCTCCAGCCACCGCCAGGCAGACCGGGCCAGCGCCAGATCGGGGTCGCCCGGCTCGGCGCACCGCTCCGACGTCGCCAGCCGCTCGCGGATCCAGCTGCGCCAGGTGCCCTCGTACGCCGTGAGCACGCGCAGCTCGTCGACCCGCGGCTCGGGCAGGGCCCGAGGGGCGGGGGCGTCGCGGGGGAACTCGCACAGGAACATCGTCAGCGCGAGGGCGTCACGCCCCGCCCGGAACTCCAGCGTCGTCGGCTCCATCAGATCGCCGGTCCGTAACAGCTCGTCGGCCAGATACTCGGTGGTCAGCCAGGTCATCGGCACCCGGAGCCCGTTCCCACCGGCCTCATCCGTATCCTCGGGACGCATCCCGTCTCGCCTCTTTCCTTGCTCGGTACCGGGCTTCACGCAGCATTGAACCGGGGGCGGGTGCCCCGCGTGGGCAGAAGGGGAGGATCGCCCAGAAGATGCGAGGCTGCGAATGAGTGCCGACCCCGGCGACGACCCGCATGTGCGCCTGCTGCTGGGTGCGTACGTCCTGGACGCCCTGAACGCGGAGGAGACCTGCCGGGTCGCCCGTCACCTCCAGGGCTGCGACGGCTGCGCCCAGGTCTATGTGGAGGTGGCCGAGGCCTCCGCCCTGCTGGCGCTGCTCCGGGCGGAGGACCTGCGGGAGTAGCCGGGAAGCGTGCGGGAGAGGACCCGCAGGGCGTAGTACGAACGGGACTTGACGGTCCCCGCCGGGATCCCGAGCACCTCCGCCGTCTCGCCGACGCTCAGCCCGCGGAAGTAGATCTGCACCAGCACCGCGCGGTGCTCGGGGCTCAGCGTCCGGACCGCCTCCCGCACATCCAGGGTGTGCACCGCGCGGTCCGCGGTGTCCAGGGTGTCCGGAGTGCTCTCCAGCACCGTGTCGCTGACCTCGACGGGGCGGGCCTGGCGGGAGCGGCGCGCGTCGATGGCGAGGCGCCGGCCGACGGTGAACAGCCACGGCCGCATCGAGTCGTAGGGCGCGTCGAACGCCTCGGGGTGCTGCCAGGCGCGTACGAGGGTTTCCTGCACCAGGTCCTCGGCCCGCTGCCGGTCCCCGAAGGTGAGGCCGAGGAGGAAGTGGAACAGGGCGGGGCCGTGTTCCCGCTGCAGCTCCGCCAGGGTCCGTTCGTCGGTCGTCGTGGTGGTCTTCATGAACGTCCTCTCCCGCCGAGGCCCCTGACGGCCGCGTTGCCGACTGGCGTATACGAACGCATTCGGCGGCGTGGGAACACCCGGTGCGCCGAGGCGTGCGACGAGCGGTCGCTCAGTGCGGCGAATGGTGCGGTGAACGGTCGAGGGGCCGTCGGGGTCGGCCGGTACGACCAGTTCAGCTAGATATGCGGCAATGCTCCTTGCTTATGCGATATGAGGATCTATGTAGTCGGATAGTCGTAATCATCCGAACGTGGAGTCGAGCAGATGACGCAGCGCATCCGACCGGGCGCCGTGGCCGCCCTCGCCCTCATGCTCGCCGCGGCCACCGGCTGCACCGGGCCGCAGCCCGGGACCTCCGCGCCGAGCGGATCGCCCGCCGCCGCCCGGGGCGCGGGCGGCCAGGGGGCGGGCGGACCCCGCCCGTTCACACTCCTCGCCGCGGGCGACGTCCTGCCGCACTCCTCCGTCATCGACCAGGCCGCCGCCGACGCGGGCGGCGCCGGCTACGACTTCGCCCCGATGCTGGCCGGTGCCGCTCCGGTCGTCTCCGGCGCTGACCTGGCGTTCTGCCACATGGAGACCGTGTACGGGAAGGAGGGCGGCCCCTACACCGGCTACCCGAACTTCAAGTCGCCCCCCGAGATCGCCTCCGCCCTGCGCACCACCGGGTTCGACTCCTGCTCCACCGCCTCCAACCACACCCTCGACGACGGTGCCGAGGGGGTCCGGCGCACCCTCGACGCGCTGGACGGGGCGGGCATCCGGCACGCAGGCTCCGCCCGCACCGCCGCCGAGGCCGCCCGCCCGACGATCCTGCCCGCCGGCCCGGGGAAGGGTGCGGCCCGGGTCGCCCACCTCGCGTACACCTACGGCACCAACGACATCCCGCTCCCCGCCGACCGCCCCTGGACGGTGAACGTCACCGACGAGCGGAAGATCATCGAGGAGGCCAGGGCGGCCCGCCGGGCGGGCGCCGACGTCGTCGTCCTCTCCGCCCACTGGGGCACCGAATGGCAGGACGAGCCCGACGCGGGGCAACTGGACCTCGCCGAGCGGCTCACCGCCTCCACGGACCGGGGCCGCCCCGACATCGACCTGATCATCGGTACCCACGCCCATGTGCCCCAGGCGTACGAGAAGGTCAACGGCACCTGGGTCGTGTACGGCATGGGCGACCAGATCGCCGGCGACATGATCAACCACGAGGGCGCGCGGGACCCGCGCGGCAACCAGAGTTCGATGGGCCGCTTCACCTTCGCGCCGCCCGTGAAACGCGGTGAGCGCTGGAAGGTGAGGAAGGCCGAGTTCGTGCCGCAGTGGTACGACACCGCGACCGGGCGGGCCGTCAACCTCAACGCCGCCCTCGACTCTTCCGAGGGCGGGGCCGGGCACCTCCGTGAGGTCCGCGACCGGATCCGTACCGTCGTCCTCGGCCGGGGCGCGGAGGCGGACGGGCTTCGCATGGGCAAGTAGGGTCAGGCGGCGGTCGGCGGCGGGGTTCTACGGCACCACGGTGACCGGCCAGCGCCCGGCCTTCACCAGGCGTACGGCCACCGAACCGATGAAGCGGTGCCCGGCCGACTCCGAGGCCCCGACCACCACCGCGTCCGCCGTCAGCTCGTCGGCCGCCGTCACCAGCCCGTTGTAGGGGTCGCCGCGGAAGGTGTGGAACTCCCAGCGCACGTCCCACGCGTCCTTGAAGCGCTCCGTCGCCTCCCGGATCTCGGAGACCAGGGAGTCCGCGACCTCACCCGTCGTATCGCCGACCGGTACGCCCAGGGCGGCGCCCGCCGTCAGGACCGGCTGCACGTACACCAGGGCCAGCACGGCGTGCTGCCGACGGGCCAGTCCGGCGGCGTAGGCCGCCGCGCGCATCGACGAATCGGAGCCGTCGAGCCCCGCGACGATCACCTTGGGGCCGTCCGTACCGCGTTCGAACTGATGAGGCTGCTGCTCTGTCACGGCTCCGAGGCTATCGGCTCGCCCGGAGAGGGGCCGTCCCGGTCGGCAGATACCTCCGGCGAATAGGAACATAGTGCGTCGATCGGGTACAAAACGTTCGGCGTCCGTGTCGGCCTCCGTGTCGGCGGCCGGGGCGGACGTCCGGCCGTGCGAGCAGTTGGCCATGACACGTGATCACACCGGACCCGAGCGCCGCACCCTCCTGAGGGCCGTCCTCGGTCTCGGAGCCGCCACCGCCGTGCACCTGGCCGTCGCCGATCCGGCCTCGACGCCCGGCCGTCCCGCCCGCACGCCACCCGCCGCGGCCGCCGGACCCCCGGCGACCGTCCGCGGCAGGCCCTCCCCGTACCGCCTGGAGCCCATGACCGCGGGCGCCCCGGCCCGGTTCAGACCGGCCAGACCGCCCGTGCGCACCCGCCCCTTCGAGCACCTTCCCGACCTCGGGCACTCGATGGTCCTCAGCTTCGACGACGGCCCCGATCCGCGGTACACCCCGGACATCCTCGCCACCCTGCGCGCCCACCGGGTCCGCGCGATGTTCTTCGTCTGCGGCGAGATGGCCGAGGGCAACCCCGGCCTGCTGCGCGAGATGGCCGACGACGGGCATGTGGTGGGCAACCACTCCTGGTCCCATCCGCTGATCCCGAAGCTCTCCCGCCCCGAGATCCGCGACGAGCTGGGGCGTACCAGCGACGTGGTGGAGCGGGCGCTCGGCGCCCCGCCGCTGTGGTACCGCGCCCCCTACGGTGCGTGGAACCGCAACTCCTTCGAGATCGGGGCCGAGTTGGGCATGGAACCGATGGCCTGGACCGTGGACACGCTCGACTGGAAGGAGCCCGGGACCGGCACGATCGTCCGCCGGGTGCTGGACGGGGCGGCGCCCGGTGTCGTCGTCCTCTCGCACGACGCGGGCGGCGACCGCTCGCAGAGCGTCGCCGCCCTGCGCCGGTACCTTCCCCGGCTCCTGGAGGAGGGCTACCGCATCACGGTGCCGCACCGCGTCTGAGCACGCGTGCGCGTGGTGGTGTCCCCGGCGATCCGCCGGGGACACCACCACGGAAGGGAACGCGTCGCGTCAGCGGGTGTCGACGAGCCGGGCGAACACCACCACGTTGCCGTCGTAGCCGCCCGCCTTGGAGTAGCCCCCGCCGCAGGTGATCACGCGCAGCTCCGCGTGGCCGGTGTCGCCGTAGACCCGGGGGCCCGGGAAGTCGTTCTTGGCGAAGACCTCCACCCCGTACACCTCGAAGATCCCGACCCGGCCGTCGTAGCGGGAGACCTCGACGCGGTGCCCCTTCTGGAGCGAGCCGAGCCCGTAGAAGACCGCGGGGCCCGACATGTTGTCGACGTGGCCGACCACCACGGCGGTGCCCCGCTGGCCCGGGGCGATGCCGTTCTGGTACCAGCCGGCGAGGTTGGGGTCCTCGGCGGGCGGGGCGTCGATCCACCCGTTGGCGTCCAGGTTGACGTCGATGATCGGCGCGTCCACGTCGATGGAGCCGATCTTCACCCGGGAGGCCGGGGCGTACGGCAGCGGCTGCACCGGTTCACCCTCCACCGGCGGGCCCGGCGCGTCCTTGCTGAGATCCAGCGAGGCGGCGGCCGCGGGCTGCGGAGGGCCCGCCTCCGAGAACTCCGTGCCGTTGCGCATGAGGGCGAGGCCGCTGAGCATCACCAGAGCGATCGCACCCCATGGCACCCGTCTGGTCCGCTCGCCCCCGGTGTAGTCCCGGCCCATGGTTCTCCCTTCGTCGCGACGCTGTGAACGTTAAGTGCGTGGTGTCCGGTCGGCGATCAGGGAGCGGCGAACGGGTGGCGGCCGGTCCGCTCCCCGGCGGGTGCCCCTGATGGCTGACTGCCCATCGGAGTAATGAGCGGATAAAAGTTCTGATGGCCCGTGACCTGCGGATCCGTCAGATTCGGCGGTCTCCGCACGGCGTGTCGCGTCACCGGGGTGGAGCAGCGCCGACGTGCGAGCCACCGGTCGACTGGTGAGTGTTCGTCATGGGAGACGTTCTCGTCGATCCACCGGGGGACCAGCCCCCGGGGGCGTCTCTCGCTGGAGGTTCACACGATGCGTGCTTCACGCGCTCTCGCGGTCACCGCGACCGCTTTCGCGGCCGTCGGGCTCGCGGCCCCCATGGCCGCCGCCACCAACGGCCCGGTCAACGTCGCCGTCAATCCTCAGTCCGTCCACCAGGGTGGCACGCTGAAGATCACCGCGCAGGGCTGCGGCCACGGCGGCAAGGTCTGGTCGAACGCGTTCCCGACGACCACCCTCTCCGCGAGTGACGGCACCAACCACGCCCACGCCCGGGTCCGGGACAACACCACCCCGGGGCAGTACCACCTGTCCGTGAAGTGCAGCGACAACAACCGGATCGCGACGCACAAGTTCACCGTGCTCGCCGGCAACGGCGCGCAGGGCGGGCTCGGCGGTTCGATGGGTCCGAGCTCCGTCGAGATGCAGGTCGGCGGCGGTCTGGTGGCGGCCGCGGCCGTCGGCGGCGCGGTCTTCCTCGTCCGGCGTCGGCGGACGAGTCATGCGGCGTTCTAAGGCGGCGAACCTCCCGCCCGGCCCGATACGCCCGTCGCCCCGAGTCCTGGATCAGGACCCGGGGCGACTGCCGTGCGCCGCATGCTCGCGGTCAGTGGCGGCGGTCGGCGTTACGGCGACGCGCGAAGTAGAGGGCGCCCGAGGCCGCCGTGACCACCAGGGCCCCGCCGGCGGCGACCTCCACCGTGTCGGTGGTGCCGGTGCTGCCGCCGAGGCCGCCGCGCACCCCGCCCGGCACGAGCGCCGTCGAGCTGGCGGTCGGGACCGTGGTGGGCGTCGGGGCCGGCGTGGGGCTGCTCGTCGCGCCGCCGGTGATCGTCAGGTTGACGTTCCGGGAGGTGCCGGTGGAGCCGCACGTGAACGTCACCGCGTAGACGGCGCCCCGCCGCGCGTCGGAGTCGACGGTGGCGGTGGCCGTCGTGCTGCCGCTCGGGATGGTGGTGGTGTCGAAGATGCCGGAGCTGACGGTCGTCTCGCCCGTGCAGCCACCGGCGCCGAGGGTGACCCGGCCGCCCGGGGCGATCACCGAGGGGGTGATCGTCGGGTTGAACGTGCTGGAGGCCCCGTCCGGCGCGGCGAAGGCGGCGGACGGGGCGATGAGCGTCAGGGCACCGGCGCCGAGCAGGGCGAGCGGTGCGACACGTATCGCGCGCATGGTGGATCCTCCGGGTTCCCCGAGGGGCAGCTGCGGAACCAATTTCCACATAGCAGGAAAAATGCACCTCGATGCCCGACACGCTAGGAGGGGTCCTCCCGGCCCGCGATCGGGGTCCGGCGAATGGGTCACGCTCTCCCCCGACCGGCGCACGGGCCTGCTCGCCGGCCGGGGGAGCGGCGGTCAGCCGGTGATGCCCGGGAACGTGTCGAGGAACGGCTCGGCGGTGGCCGACATGCCCCGGCCGAAGGGCGCGTCGAAGTCCCAGATCAGGAAGAGCAGAAAGGCGATCAACGCGCTGAACAGGCCTGCCAGGAGCAGTTCGCGGAACGTTCTGCGGATCTGGAGCGTGAAGATCAGCCCCACGGTCACCAGCGCCCCGATGATCAGCCCGAACCAGACCACCCCGGGCATCGTCGCCCCGGCGTTCTGCCCCCGTGCGCTGCGGGCGTCGTCCGCCGCCGCCACCTGGTCGACGAGCGGCTGGTAGGCCTGCCCCTCGTGATCGGTCTTCGGTTCGTAATCGGTGACGTCCGCCCGCACCTTGTCCAGCAGTTCGGTGCCGCGCTCGGTGAGCGTGTTCCGCTCCGACATCACCTTCCACTCGTCGTCGACGACATGGCGGACATAGGCGTCGACGTCCGCCCGGATGCGGTCGCGGACCTCCGCCGGATAGACGGACGCCCGTGCCTGCACCTCGTGCAGCGCCTGAGCCTCGATGCGTACGGACTCCTGGGCGGCGCTGCGCCCCTCCCAGACCCCGGCGATGGCGAGCCCCAGGACGATCGCGTAGACCACCCCGATCATCATCGTCATGTACTCGATGACGTCGGGGGTCTCGGACGGATCGTCGTCGTCCGCGACCCGCCGGTTGTTCAGCACGACGATGATCAGGACGACCGTGCAGGCGGACGCCATGGCAATGCTCAGTACGAGCCACTCGGACATGTATCTCTCCTGGTCAGCGGTGTGACCGAGGCCGCAGCACGGCAACGGCGAACACCGCCGGGGCGGTGATGAGCAGCGTCAGCGACACCAGTGTCGGCCCGCTCCGCGGCTCTTTACGGGTCGGTTTGCGGTACGTCGGCAGCGCGACGGGCCGGGGGGCCGGCGGCTCGGTCCGCACCGGGGGCTTCGGTGAGGGCTTCGGGGGCGGTGGCGGCGGAGTCGGCGGCGGAGAGGGCGGGGGTGCGGGCGGCGGGGGTGGTGGGGGCGGTGGTTCCGCGACCACGGGAGGAGGCGGCGGGGGCGGCGGAGGTGGCGGGGGCGGCGGAGGTGGCGGGGGCGGTGGGGGTGGAGGCGGAGGGACCGGTTTCGGCGGGGGCGGTGGGGGAGGGGGCTCCGGCTCGGAGACCGCGACGCAGCCCCCGTCGCCCGCCACGGCGACCGAGGAAACGCTCCCGTCCTCCCCGATCGAGGCCACCGCGCAGCTGTCGGCGGTCGCGGGCGGCGGTACGGCTGTCAGCCAGAGAAGTGCGGCGACTGCCGTGAGCCGCGCGATGCGTGATCCGTGCACGACGGGAAGCATGATCCACACCGCCGGAGAACACGCGGTTGGCGCAGTCGATTCGCCCGATCGGGCGGTTGATGGGCCATTCGTGTTTGCCCGCTCACCCCGGCCCGCCGCATTCTTCTCGGCCTCCCTTTGAACACGACCCCGTCGGCGTCCCGTACCTAGGGCCATGAACGGCGCGGTCCCGCGCCGGCATCACCAGCGTTACGACGAAGCACCACGGGAGTCGACATGAACACCTGGCGCAACGCCTCGCTCGCGGTCACCGCCGCGGCTCTGTTGACGCTCACGACGGCGTGCGGTCAGGAGCAGGGCGGCACATCGCCGAACGGCCAGGCGGTCGGCAACGCCGCCCCGGCCCGGCAGCCCGCCGAGAGCGGGTACGGATCGGCCGGCGGGGGATACGGATCCGGGGCGGAGAAGGAGGCGGCGGAGCCGAAGGAGGCCGGTCAACTCGCCGTCCAGGAAACCAAGCAGCTCGGAAAGGTACTCACCGACAGCGAGGGGTTCACGCTCTACCGGTTCGACAAGGACACCGCGAACCCGCCGAAGTCGAACTGCGAGGGCGAGTGCGCCGCGATCTGGCCGGTGGTGGCCTCGGGCAGCACGACCGCCGCGGCCGGCACCGACGAGGAACTGCTCGGCGAGGTCACCCGCCCGGACGGCACCAGCCAACTCACCGTCGACGGCTGGCCGATGTACCGGTACGCGAAGGACACCGCTCCGGGCCAGATCAACGGCCAGGGGGTCGGCGGCACCTGGTTCGCCGCGGCCCCCGACGGGAAGAAGGCGGCGAAGAACGCCGACAGCGAGGGGGTCGCCGAACCGGCCGATCCCGCGGGGCTCTCGGTCCGCAAGGACCCGGAACTCGGCGACATCGTGGTGGACGGCCGGGGCATGACGGTTTACCGCTTCACCAAGGACTCCGCCTGGCCGATGAAGACCGCTTGTACCGGCGAGTGCCTCAAGAAGTGGCCGGTAGTCGCCCCTATGGCCAAAAACGCGGTGGACGGTGTCACGACGAAGGGATTCGTCACCTTCGACCGCCCCGACGGCATCAAGCAGCAGACCATCGACTGCTGGCCGATCTACACCTTCGCGGGCGACAAGAGGCCCGGAGACACCAACGGGCAGGGTGTCGGCGGAACCTGGTACGCCGTTTCGCCGGATTCCGAACTCGTCGGCGCGGCCAAGTAATCACGGACTGCTTGAGAACAATCGCCCAGGAGCCCCAAGTGGCCCCGAACCACCGGGAAACGGCATCCGGAGTGCCGGTCCGTCGCTGTCCGCATACGCGCAGCGACGGACCGGCCGGGTATGCCACCTGAGTGTGACCAATAACGGATCGCTAATTTCCGTTTCCACTCGCTCTCCTGGCGGCCGATCAGTAGCCTCTGGTCAACACTGACCATGAACATGGCCGGATCGCCGTGGCGAACTTGTTGGAGACATCGATGGAGCGTCCCGCCTGGGCACCGCAGGGCATAGATATTTCGGTGCCGAGCGTGTCCCGCATGTACGACTTCTATCTGGGCGGATCGCACAATTTCGAGGTGGACCGGGAAGCCGCGCGCAAGGCCATGGAGTTCCTCCCGGGCCTTCCCAAGATCATGCAGGCCAATCGCGCCTTTATGCGCCGGGCCGTCCGCCACGCCGTCGACTCGGGCATCGACCAGTTCCTGGACATCGGCTCCGGCATCCCGACGTTCGGCAACGTCCACGAGGTCGCCCAGGCCGCCGACCCCGGCGCCAAGGTGGCCTACGTCGACCACGACCCGGTCGCCGTCGCCCACAGCCAGGCCGTGCTGGAGGGCAACGACCGCGCGGTCATCGCCGCCGCCGACCTGCTCCGCCCCAAGGAGATCCTGGCGAACCCGGAGATCACCGGACTGCTCGACCTGGACCGGCCGGTGGCTCTGCTGCTCGTCGCGGTGCTCCACTTCCTCGAGGACGCCGACGAGCCGTACGCCGCGGTCGCCGAACTGCGCGAGGCGCTGGCCCCCGGCAGCCTCATCGTCCTGACCCACGCCTCGTACGAGGGCATCCCGCTGCCCCAGGCGGAGGCGGCCGGCACGGTCGGCGTCTACAAGAACATCCGCAACCCGCTGATCATGCGCTCGCGCGAGGAGATCGGCCGGTTCTTCAAGGGCTACGAGATGGTCGAACCGGGACTCGTCTCGATGCCCGAATGGCGGCCGGAGACCCCGCAGTCGCCGGAGCAGGAAGACCCGTACGCCTTCTCGGGCTTCGGCGGGGTCGGGCGCAAGGCGTGAGCATTCCCGCCCAGGCGTCCGGAGAGCCGGACGCGGAACCCGACGGCCCGGAGGGCCGGCTCCGGCGATTCGCCAGAATCTGGAGCCGGGCCATCTTCCCCCTGACGGCCACCTCCCTGACCCGGCCGGAGTTCGAACAGCATCTGCTGCCCCTGGCACGCGAGCTGAACGGCATCCTGCACGCCCACCCCTTCGACGCCTCGCCCGCCCAGCGGATCGGCGCGGCCCTGATCGACGCGCACTGCACCGATCCGGACGCCCTCAGCTCCACGCTCGGCGTCGTCGACTCCTATCTCGTCCTCTACTGCGGCGGCAACGGACCCGGCACGCTGTCCACGGAGGACGGCCGGGCCCGCTGCGCCCGGATCCAGCACACGCTGGCCGCCGGGTTCACCGGGGCCCTGCGCGAGCGCACGCTCGCCGAGCAGGAGGCCATCGCCCGCTCGGCGCTGACGGCCCGTTCGCACGCCGAAGAGGCCCTGCACGCCACCGAGGCCCGCTTCCGCGCGGTCTTCAAGGACGCCGCCATCGGCATCGGCATCGCCGACCTGGACGGCAACATCCTGGAGATCAACGACACGCTGACCAGGATGTTCGGCGGTCTCGAACACCACGTCCGCAGCCACAGGGTGAACGAGTGGGTCCACCCCGAGGACTCGCCCCAGGTGTGGAAGTACTACGAGGAGCTGGTACGCGGCGAACGCGAGCACTACCGGGTCGAGAAGGCTTACTACCGCAACGACGGCACCGTCCTGTGGACCAACCTCACCGTCTCCCTGCTGCGCGACTCCGAGGGCCGCCCCGAATACCAGCTCGCGCTGATGGAGGACACCACCGAACGCCGGCTGCTCAATCTGCGGCTGCGGTACGAGGCGACTCACGACGCGCTCACCGGGCTGCCCAACCGCACCCTGTTCTTCGAGCGCCTGGAGAAGGCCCTCACCGCCCGGGAAGGCGGCCGCTTCGGCCTCTGCTACCTGGACCTCGACGGCTTCAAGGCCATCAACGACAGCCTCGGCCACGCCGCCGGCGACCGCCTCCTGGTCGAGGTCGCCGACCGGCTCCAGAGCTGCGCCACCGCGCCCGGCGAGATGGTCGCCCGGCTCGGCGGCGACGAGTTCGTGGCGCTGACCACCGGACCGGACACGGCCGAAGAGGTCCACGAACTGGCCGGCCGCATCCTGAACGCGCTCGCCACCCCGATCCGCCTCGACGGCCGTGAGCTCTCCGTCCGGGGCTCGATCGGCATCGTCGAGGGGCCCGCCGGGGAGCGCAGCGCCGCCGAGGTGCTGCGCAGCGCCGACATCACGATGTACCGGGCCAAGGCGGCGGGCGGCAACCGCTTCCAGCTCGCCGACGCGGAGGCCGACGAGCGCGCCATCACCCGCCACGGGCTGACCACCGCGCTCCCGGCCGCCCTGGACCGGGGCGAGTTCTTCATCGAGTACCAGCCGCTCGTGCACCTGGGCGACGGCACGGTGCACGGCGCGGAGGCGCTCGTACGGTGGTGCCACCCGCAGCACGGGGTGCTCGGCCCCGACCGGTTCATCCCGCTCGCCGAGCACACCGGCCTCATCGTGCCGCTCGGCCGCTGGGTGCTGGAGGAGTCCGTACGGCAGGCCAACTTCTGGCAGGAGCGGCACAGCGACGGCGGCCCGCTGCGGATCAACGTCAACCTGTCGCCGACCCAGCTGCACCACCCCCGGCTGGTCGCGGAGACGGTCGACGTACTGGAACGTTCCGGTCTGGAGCCGGGGGCGCTCTGCCTGGAGGTGACCGAGTCCGCGTTGATCGGCGCCGACGACGATCTCCTCAAGCCGCTGCGGCAGCTCGCGGAGATGGGCGTCGACATCGCGCTCGACGACTTCGGTACGGGCTACTCGAACCTGGCGAACCTGCGCCGGCTCCCGGTGAGCGTGCTCAAGCTGGACCGTTCCTTCACCCGGGGCATGCAACAGCACCCGGCGGACCCGGTCGACCTGAAGATCGTCGAGGGCATCGTGTCGCTGGCGCACAGCCTGGAGCTGGCCGTCACGGTCGAGGGCGTGGAGACCGGCGCGCAGGCCGAGCAACTGCGCCGGATCGGCTGCGACACCGCCCAGGGCTGGTACTACGCCCGCCCCGGCGCCCCGGACCGCATCCACTCCCTGCTGCTGGCGGACGCGGTCTGAGCCGCACGCCGGGCGGAGCCCCCGCCCGGCGTGCGGGGTCCGGGTCAGCCGGGGACCGGCCGGTGCTCCAGCAGCATCCGCTGGAGCTCGCGCGCGGCCCGCGGCGGGTCCACGTCGCTGCGGTGCGCCAGCGCGATCGTGCGCCGCAGTCCGCTCCCGGCCAGCGCGGTCCTGCGCAGATCGTGGCCCGCCCGGGCGGCGACCATGCTCGGCACCACGGCGACGCCGAGCCCCGCCCGTACGAAACCGAGCACCGCGTCCATCTCGCCGCCCTCGACGGTGAACGTCGGCTCGAAGCCCTCCGCGCGGCACGCGGCGAGCGTCAGCTCCCGCAGGTTGTACCCGTGCCGGAACATCACCAGCGGCGCCCCCTCCAGATCCGCGATCCGGATCGAGCCGTCCCGGCCGGGCGGCGGCTCCGTCGCCGCGGACACCACCACCAGGTCCTCCCGCAGCAGCTCCACCGTGGTAAGCGCGGGGGACGCGGCCGGCAGGGGCAGCACCACCAGCGCCAGATCGAGCGCCCCGCGCGCCAGCTGACGTACGAGGTCGTGCGACCCGCCCTCCTCCAGCAGCAGCCGCACCCCCGGATGCCGGTCGTGGAAGGCGCGCAGCAGGTCCGGCAGCAGCCCCGTGCACAGGCTGGGCGTCGCCCCCAGCCGCACCCGGCCCCTGCGCAGCGAGACCAGCTCCTGGACCTCGTGGCGCGCGGTCTCCGCGTCGGCGAGGATCCGCCGGGCCAGCGGCAGCAGCGCCTCGCCCGCGTCGGTGAGGGTGATGTTGCCCCGGGCGCGGCTGAACAGATCCGCGCCCAACTCCGCCTCCAGCGCCCGGATCTGCTGGGAGAGCGAGGGCTGCGACACATGCACCGCCTCGGCGGCCCGGGTGAAGTGCCTGGTCTCGGCGACGGCCACGAAGTAGGTGAGCTGCTGGAAGTGCATACACCGACGATAAAGCTCACTGATAGGTGCTGCCTATGGAGATCAGCCGGACCATGTCTTGGACTGATCGGGCCCTCCGCCCCTACCGTCGTGTCCATGGCATTGGCAACGCGGACGGACCGACGGCCGTCGATGACGCGTACGCTCTGGGACTCGACCGTCGGCAAGAAGACGATCATGGCTGTGACCGGTCTGGTCATGCTCGGATATCTCGTCGCCCACATGGTGGGCAACCTGAAGATCTTCTTCGGACCCGGTGAGTTCGACGGGTACGCCCACTGGCTGCGCACCCTGGGCGAACCGGTCCTGCACTACGAGTGGGCGCTCTGGATCGTCCGCGTGGGGCTCGTCGCCGCCGTCGTGCTGCACGGCGTCTCGGCGTACCAGCTGAGCCGCCGCGACATCAGGGCGCGCCCCGCCAAGTACGTCCACAAGAAGCCCCGCGCGAGCTACGCCACCCGGACCATGCGCTGGGGCGGCGTCATCCTCGCGCTCTTCATCGTCTGGCACATCCTCGACCTGACGACCGGCACCGTGCACACGAGCTTCGAGGCCGGGCACCCGTACCAGAACGTCATCGACACTTTCTCCACCTGGTACGGCAACGTCATCTACATCGTCGCGGTGCTCGCCATGGGCCTGCACGTCCAGCACGGATTCTGGAGTGCCGCGCAGACGCTCGGCGTCGGCAACGCGACCCGCGACCGCATCCTGAAGACCCTCGCCAACCTCCTCGCGGCGGTGTTGACCCTGGGCTTCGTCTCCGTACCCGTCGCCGTCATGACCGGAGTGGTGAGCTGACATGCCCGACTACACGCAGTACCGCACGGGCGAGCCCGCCGTCGACACGAAGGCCCCCGAGGGCCCCGTCAACGAACGCTGGGACACCCGCCGCTTCCAAGCCAGACTCGTCAACCCCGCCAACCGGCGCAAACACACGGTCATCGTCGTCGGCACCGGCCTGGCCGGCGGCGCTGCCGGCGCCACCCTCGCCGAACAGGGCTACCACGTCGTCCAGTTCTGCTTCCAGGACTCGCCCCGGCGCGCCCACTCGGTCGCCGCCCAGGGCGGCATCAACGCCGCGAAGAACTACCGCAACGACGGCGACTCCATCCACCGGCTCTTCTACGACACCGTCAAGGGCGGCGACTTCCGCGCCCGGGAGTCCAACGTCCACCGGCTGGCGCAGATTTCGGTCGAGATCATCGACCAGTGCGTCGCCCAGGGCGTCCCCTTCGCCCGCGAGTACGGCGGCCTCCTCGACAACCGGTCCTTCGGCGGCGTCCAGGTCTCCCGTACGTTCTACGCGCGCGGCCAGACCGGACAGCAACTCCTCCTCGGCGCCTATCAGGCGCTGTCCCGGCAGATCGCCACCGGCGGCGTCGAACTCCACGCCCGTACCGAGATGCTGGACCTCATCGTGGTCGACGGAAAGGCGCGGGGCATCGTCGCCCGCGACCTCGTCACCGGGAAGATCGACACCTACTTCGCCGACGCGGTCGTCCTGGCCACCGGCGGCTACGGCAACGTCTTCTACCTGTCGACCAACGCCATGAACTCCAACGCCACCGCCATCTGGCGGGCCCACCGGCGCGGCGCGTACTTCGCCAACCCCTGCTTCACCCAGATCCACCCCACCTGCATCCCGCGCACCGGCGACCACCAGTCCAAGCTGACCCTGATGAGCGAGTCGCTGCGCAACGACGGCCGCATCTGGGTCCCCAAGGCCAAGGGCGACACCCGCCCCGCCAACCAGATCCCCGAGGACGAGCGCGACTACTACCTGGAGCGCATCTACCCCGCCTTCGGGAACCTGGTGCCCCGCGACATCGCCTCCCGCGCCGCGAAGAACGTCTGCGACGAGGGGCGCGGCGTCGGCCCGGGCGGGCAGGGGGTCTACCTGGACTTCGCCGAAGCCATCCAGCGCATGGGCCGCAAGGCCGTCGAGGCCAAGTACGGCAACCTCTTCGACATGTACCAGCGGATCACCGACGAGGACCCCTACACGGTCCCCATGCGGATCTACCCCGCCGTGCACTACACGATGGGCGGCCTCTGGGTCGACTACGACCTCCAGACCACCATCCCCGGCCTCTTCGCCATCGGCGAGGCCAACTTCTCCGACCACGGGGCCAACCGCCTCGGTGCCTCGGCCCTGATGCAGGGCCTCGCCGACGGCTACTTCGTCCTGCCCTCCACGATCAACGACTACCTCGCCCGCAATCCGCACACCGGGAACGTCGACGCCGAGCACCCCGCCGTCGCCGAGGTGGTGGCGGAGACCGAGGACCGCATCAACCTGCTGCTCTCCGTCGACGGCGACCGCACCCCCGACTCCTTCCACCGCGAGATCGGTGAACTCATGTGGGAGTACTGCGGGATGGCCCGCACCGAGGACGGCCTGCGCAAGGCGCTGGCGAAGATCCCGGAGATCCGCGAGGAGTTCTGGCGGCGGATCAAGGTCCCCGGCACCGGCGAGCAGTTCAACCAGTCGCTGGAGAAGGCGAACCGCATCGTCGACTACCTGGAGCTCGCGGAGCTCATGTGCCTCGACGCCCTGCACCGCGCCGAGTCCTGCGGCGGCCACTTCCGCGAGGAGTCCCAGACCCCGGACGGCGAGGCCGAACGGCGCGACGAGGAGTTCTCCTACGCCGCCGCCTGGGAGTTCACCGTCACCGGCGGCGCCCCCGTCCTGCACAAGGAAGACCTCGTCTTCGAGTACGTCCACCCCACCCAGCGGAGCTACGCATGAAGCTCACCCTGCGCGTCTGGCGTCAGCGCAACGCCGAAGAGCCCGGCGCCATGGCCACCTACGAAGTCGACAACATCTCGCAGGACATGTCGTTCCTGGAGATGCTCGACACCCTCAACGAGGAACTCACCCTCGCCGGGGACGAGCCCGTCGCCTTCGACCACGACTGCCGCGAGGGCATCTGCGGCGCGTGCAGCCTCGTCATCAACGGTGACGCCCACGGGCCGGAGCGCACCACCACCTGCCAGCTCCACATGCGGTCGTTCGCGGACGGCGACACGATCGACATCGAGCCCTGGCGCGCCTCCGCCTTCCCGGTCATCAAGGACCTGGTCGTGGACCGCTCCTCGTTCGACCGGATCATCCAGTCCGGCGGCTACATCTCCGCCCCCACCGGCACCGCGCCGGACGCCCACGCCACCCCGGTGCCCAAGCCGGACGCCGACTTCGCCTTCGAGCACGCCGAGTGCATCGGCTGCGGGGCCTGCGTCGCCGCCTGCCCCAACGGCTCGGCGATGCTGTTCACCTCGGCGAAGGTCAACCACCTCAACGTCCTGCCGCAGGGCGCCCCCGAACGGGAGACCCGCGTCCTGGACATGGTGGCCCAGATGGACGAGGAGGGCTTCGGCGGCTGCACCCTGACCGGCGAATGCGCCACGGCCTGCCCCAAGGGCATTCCGCTGCCGTCGATCGCCGCGATGAACAAGGAGTGGCTGCGGGCGACCCGCAAAGTCCGCCGCTGACGCGAGAGTCGATCCCGTACGGCTCCGATCACGTCCGGAGTCGTACGGGATCAACTCCCGCTTGCGCTCAGTGCCTTCGCCAGATATGGCGCCGTACGGCTCCCGGCGGCACGCGCCACCTCGGCCGGGGTGCCGGCAGCGACGATCCGCCCGCCCCGGTCCCCGTCCCCGGGGCCCAGGTCGATGACATGGTCCGCACCCGCCACGACGGCCATGTCGTGTTCCACGACCACCACCGTGCTCCCGCCGTCCACGAGCGCGTGCAACTGCCGCATCAGCACCTCCACATCGGCCGGGTGCAGCCCTGTCGTCGGCTCGTCCAGCAGATACAGCGTGTGCCCGCGCCGGGTGCGCTGGAGCTCCGACGCCAGCTTGATGCGCTGCGCCTCACCGCCGGACAGCTCCGTGGCGGGCTGCCCGAGCCGCAGATAGCCGAGCCCCACGTCCAGCAGGGTCCGCAGCGCGCGCTCGGCGGCGGGTGTCCCGGCGAAGAACGACGCCGCCGACTCCACCGTCAGATCCAGGACCTGAGCGATCGTCAGGCCGTCCAGGGTGACGTCCAGCGTCTCCGGGTTGTAGCGCGCACCATGGCAGTCCGGGCAGGGCGCGTAGGTGCTGGGCAGGAACAGCAGCTCCACCGAGACGAAGCCCTCGCCCTGGCAGGTCTCGCACCGCCCGCCGCTCACGTTGAACGAGAACCGCCCTGCTCCGTAGCCGCGCTCCCGGGCCGTCTCCGTCCGGGCGAACAGCTTCCGCACGGCGTCGAACAGTCCGGTGTACGTGGCCAGATTGGACCGGGGCGTACGCCCGATGGGCTTCTGGTCGACCTGGACGAGCCGGTCCACGGCCTCAAGACCGGTGGCGGAGTCACAGAACTGCTCGACGCCCGCCCCGGCCGCCTCCTCGCCCGCCTGCCGGTCCGCGAGCACCCCCGCGAGCACCTGGCCGACCAGGGTCGACTTGCCCGAGCCGGACACCCCGGTGACCGCCGTGAACACCCCGAGCGGGAACGCCGCGTCGACACCCCGCACGTTGTGCCGCTCCACGCCGGTGAGCCGGATCCACCCGGACGGGGTGCGCGGCTCACGCACCGGCGAGGCGTCGCGGGCGTCCTCGGGGAACAGGAAGCGGCGCGTCGCCGACTCCGGCACCCGGGCCAGCCCCTCCGGCGGCCCGCTGTGCAGTACCCGCCCGCCGTGCTCCCCGGCCAGCGGGCCCACGTCCACCAGCCAGTCCGCCCGCCGCACCACGTCCATCTGGTGCTCCACCACGAAGACCGAGTTCCCGGCCTCCTTCAGCCGGGCCAGCACCCCGAGCAGCGCCTCGGTGTCCGCCGGATGCAGCCCGGCCGACGGCTCGTCCAGGACGTACACGACACCGAAGAGCCCCGACCGCAACTGCGTGGCCAGCCGTAGCCGTTGCAGCTCACCCGAGGACAGGGTCGGGGCCGTGCGGTCCAGGCTCAGATAGCCGAGGCCCAGCTCCGTCACCGTCCCGATCCGCGCCAGCAGATCGGCCGTCAGCACCCGGGCCGTCTCCTCGCCGCCCGCCCCCGCACCGCCGGCCCCGGCGCCCGACAGCACCTCCGCCAGGTCGGACAGCGGCAGCCCGGCCAGCTCCGCGATGGTCCGCCCGGCGAAGGTCACCGCCATCGCCTCGGGCCGCAGCCGGCTCCCGCCGCACACCGGACACGGGGCGCTGGTCAGGAAACGCTCCGCCTTCGCCCGCAGCGACCGGCTCTTGGTGTCGGCGAAGGTGTGCAGCACATAGCGCCGCGCGCTCATGTACGTGCCCTGGTAAGGGCGTTGGATCCGGCCCGCGTCCCGTACCGGATGCACCGTCACCACCGGCTGCTCGTCGGTGAACAGGATCCACTCACGGTCCCGCGGATCCAGCTCCCGCCAGGGCCGGTCGACGTCGTGGCCCAGCGCGTCCAGCACATCCCGCAGATTCTTCCCCTGCCACGCCCCCGGCCAGGCGGCGATCGCCCCCTCCCGGATGGACAGCGAGGGATCCGGGACGAGCAGCTCCTCGTCCGTCCGGTGGATCCGCCCCAGGCCGTGGCACTCCGGACACGCCCCGACGGCCGTGTTGGGGGAGAAGGAGTCGGAATCCAGCCGCTCGGCCCCCGGCGGATAGTCGCCCGCGCGGGAGAACAGCATCCGCAGCGAGTTGGAGAGCGTGGTCACCGTCCCCACGGACGACCGGGCCCCGGGGGCGGAGCGCCGCTGCTCCAGCGAGACGGCGGGTGGCAACCCGGTGATCTCCCCGACGGCGGGTGCGCCCACCTGGTGGATCAGCCGCCGGGCGTAGGGGGCGACGGACTCGAAGTAGCGGCGCTGGGCCTCGGCGTAGATGGTGCCGAACGCCAGCGACGATTTGCCGGACCCGGACACCCCGGTGAAGACCGTCAGGGTGTCGCGCGGGAGGTCGACGTTCACGTCCTGGAGATTGTGCTCGCGGGCACCGCGCACCCGGACGTACGGATCGTGGGGGGAGTGCATGGGGCTCGGCTCCGTACGGGTGGGGTGTGGGCGTCCGGCGGACCGCCTGGGGGACAAACAGTCTGATTCTAGGCGTCGGCGCCTTCGGTGGCCGCCCGGGACCCGGCAGCCCGCCTCACGGCGTGCGGGCGATCCCCGCCAGCCGCCGCAGCGAATCCACCAGCGCCTCACGGTCGTACGTACTGGTCGTCACGAGCACCTCGTCCGCCCCGGTCTCCTTGATCGCCCGCTCCAGCTGCTCGGTGACCTGCTCCTCGGTGCCGTGGATGTGACCGTCGAGCCCCCGTTCGTACAGCTCCCGCTCCTTCGCGGTCATCGTGCGGCGCTCGATCTCCCTGGCCGGGGCGAGCGGCGGAAAGTCTCCGTGCGTACGGGAGTACGCCATGGCCCACGCCTCCGGTACGAGCAGCCGACGGGCCGCCTCCTCGGTGCCGGCGACGGCCACCGTGCCCGCGACGATCACCTCGGGGCGCTCGGCGCGCGCGGACGGGCGGAAATCGCGGCGGTACACCTCGATGGCCCGCAGCACCTTCTCCCGGCCGCGCAGGTCGCCGATGACGAGGGGAAGACCGGCGGCCGCCGCGACCGACGCGCCCTCGCCGGTCGCGAGCACGTACGCGGGGATCCGCAGGCCCTCCGCCGGACGGGCGTGCACCCGGGGGTGGGCCTGCTGGGTGCCGTCGATCCAGCCGAGCAGTTCGGCCAGCCGTCCGGGGAAGTCCTCGGCGTCCTCCTTGCCGTGGCCCAGGGCCCGGCGGACGCCGTCGGTGAAGCCCACCGAGCGGCCGAGCCCCATGTCGATCCGGCCGGGAAAGAGGGAGGCGAGCACCCCGAACTGCTCCGCGACGACCAGCGGCCGGTGGTTGGGCAGCATCACTCCGCCGGTGCCGACCCGGATGGTGGAGGTCGCCGCGGCGACGGCGGCGGCCAGCACCGTCGGCGCGGACCCCGCGACCCCCGGCACGCCGTGGTGCTCGGAGACCCAGAAGCGGTGGAAGCCGAGCGCCTCCGCCTCCCGGGCCAGATCCACGGTGTCGCGCAGCGCCCGGGGTGCCTCGTGCCCCTCGCGGGTGCGGGAACGGTCCAGGACGGAGAAGCGGGTCGACGCGATCACAGAGCTCACGATCTGTTCAACGCGCCGGCTCCGCAGGGATTCCCGAGGCGCACCCTGAGCCGAGGCACTTCCTGAGCCGAGGCACTTCCTGAGCCGAGGCGCTTCCTAAGCTGGGGGAGTGGAGAACGACGCACGGCCGCTGGCCGTATTCGACCTGGACAACACACTCGCGGGCACCGCCCACCGCCAGCACTTCCTGGAGGGCGCCAAGCGCGACTGGGCGGGCTTCTTCGCCGCGGCCGTGGACGACCCGCCGCTCCCCGAAGGCGTACGGATGGTGCACGCGAGTGCCGAGGAGTGCCGCATCGTCTATCTGACCGGGCGCCCCGAGCGGTGCCGCCGCGACACCGTGCGCTGGCTGAGCCGCCAGGGGCTGCCCGAGGGCACGCTGTTCATGCGGCGCGACGACGACCGGCGCCCCGCCCGCCGGACGAAGCTGGACATCCTCCGGCGGCTCGGGCGGACGGGGCGGGTGCGCATGCTCGTGGACGACGACGAGTTGGTCTGCGATGCGGCCGAGGTGGCCGGATTTGCCGTGGTGCGGGCCCGCTGGGCCGATCCGTCGGCCGTCCTGAAGGACGCCCAGGAGCGCGAGGGGCGTACGTGATCAGGTGTTTTCGTCGAGCCGAAAGCCCACCTTCAGGCCGACCTGATAGTGCGCGATTCGGCCATCTTCGATATGGCCGCGAACTTGATTAATCTCGAACCAATCGAGATTGTGCAACGTTTCCGCGGCTCTTGCGACGCCGTTCCGGATCGCCGCGTCGACGCCCTCGTCGGAGGTTCCTACGATCTCGGTGACCCGATAGGTGTGGTTCGCCATTGTTTGTCTCCTCTCCTGTGACCACCGTGCCCCAATCCCGGGCGTCCCGCGAGGGGGAGAGTGGGGCGAATCGGCACAGGCGTCCGCCTTGACCTACCCATTGGTCCATACCAAAATTCAGCCAACCACCCGTGCGAGCGCCGCCCGCAATCCCCCCACACCGGGTCCCGATTTCGTTGTGCCGTTTCGCAGAAGGTGACTACGTGAAGAACCGCATCCTGACCGGAGCCGTCGCGCTTGTCTCGACCGTCGCACTCAGCGGATGCGGCTTGATATCCGGGGCGGGCGGCGGTGACCGGACCGTGACGGTCTGGCTGATGAAGGACAGCGTCTCGCCCGGCTTCCTGGACAAGTTCACCCGCTCGTACGAGGAGGAGAACCCCTCGATCGAGCTGGACTTCCAGATCCAGGAGTGGAGCGGCATCGGTCCCAAGGTCATCGCCGCGCTGGAGGGTGACGACGCCCCGGACGTGATCGAGGTCGGAAACACCCAGGTCGCGCAGTACGCGGAGAGCGGCGGCCTGCGGGATCTGACCCTCGAATCGATGCGTGATCTGGGCAGTGAGGACTGGCTGCCCGGCCTGGCCCAGCCCGGCAGCATCAACGGCGTCCAGTACGGCATCCCCTGGTACGCGGCCAACCGGGTGGTGATCTACAACAAGGACATCTTCCGGGAGGCGGGCATCGACGCCGTCCCGAAGACGCGCGCCGAGTGGATCGCCGCCACCGAGAAGCTCAACAACAGCGGAAACCAAGGCATTTACCTGGCCGGTCAGAACTGGTACGTGCTCGCCGGATTCATCTGGGACGAGGGCGGCGAGCTCGCCGACGAGAACGGCGGCGACTGGCAGGGCGCCCTGGACACCCCTGAGGCCCTCGCGGGCATGGAGTTCTACCAGAAACTCCAGGCGCTCGGCGACGGCCCCAAGGACGCCGACGAGGAGAAGCCCCCGCAGACCGACGTATTCGCCAAGGGCGACGTCGCCCAGATCATCTCGGTGCCGGGCAGCGCCGCGCTCATCGAGCAGAAGAATCCCGAACTCAAGGGAAAGCTGGGCTACTTCCCCATTCCCGGCAAGACCGCGAAGGAGCCCGGTTCGGTATTCACCGGCGGATCCGACCTCATCGTCCCGAAGAACGCCGACGAGCGCAGCGCGGGCATCGCCGTCGTCAAGGCGCTGGCGGGCGAGAAGTGGCAGACGGAGCTGGCCCAGGGCATGAGTTACGTCCCCAACAAGCCGAACCTCGCCCATGTCATCGAGGGCGACGAGGGCACCGCGGCCATGGCGGAAGGCGCCACCCGCGGCCGCGCCACCCCCAACTCTGCCCAGTGGGCCAGGGTCGAGGCGGAGAACCCGATCAAGCCCTACATGACGGCCGTGCTCCAGGGCGGCGATCCCGCACGGGAGGCCAGGGCCGCCTCCGAGCGCATCACCGCTCTGCTCACCGGCACCGGCTGATCCCGCGCACCCGGGGACGGCGGGCGGCGGGCCCGGACGCCCCGTCCCTGGGGATTCAGCCGTCGCACATCCGCGCTCCCCACGGCGGTCACGTCGAATCCAGCCGGTGACGGAAGAAGTAAGGGGTCGGTGCGTCGCACCCGCGACGGTCCGGCCCCAGACCTCTTCCGTCCCCGGAGACCGCCATGACCGTGCTGCCCGTCGCCCCGCACCACGCTCCTCCCGCCGCCGCCCCGAGCCCCGCGCCCGAGACCGCCACCGCCCCCGAACCGGCCTACCGGGTCTCCCTCGCCACCTGCCAGGAGGACGTACGCGCGGCGCAGCGGCTGCGCCACCTGGTGTTCGCCGGGGAGCTCGGAGCCCGGCTGGAGGGACCCGAACCCGGCCTGGACAGCGACGCCTTCGACGCCTACTGCGACCACCTGCTGGTCCGGGAGACCGCCACCGGCGATGTCGTCGCCACCTACCGGCTGCTGCCGCCGGACCGGGCCCGGATCGCCGGACGCCTCTACGCGGAGAGCGAGTTCGACCTCAGCAGGCTCGCCCCGATCCGCGACGACCTCGTCGAGGTCGGCCGCTCCTGCGTCCACCCCGCCCACCGCGACGGCGCGGTCATCGCCCTCGTCTGGGCCGGACTCGCCCGCTACATGGAGCGCACCGGCCACACCTGGATAGCGGGCTGCTGCTCCCTGCCGCTGGCCGACGGCGGCGCCTCGGCCGCCCGCAGCTGGAACACCGTACGCGCGGGACACCTCGCCCCCCAGGAGTACTGGGTCACCCCGCACCGCCTCTGGGACTCCTCCGCGCACGGCCCGGAGGCCGGCTCCCGGGCGGACCTCCCGCCGCTGCTGCGCGGCTACCTCCGGCTCGGCGCCCAGATCTGCGGCGCCCCGGCGTACGACCCCGACTTCAACGTCGCCGACCTGTACGTCCTGCTCTCCCTGCGCCGGACCGACCCTCGCTATCTGCGCCACTTCCTGTCCCTGGCCCCGCTGCGATGACCGGCTGGCTGCCCGTCGCCCCGTGCACCCCGGACGGCTGCGCCCGGCACACCGGAGCCGTACGCGCTCCGCTGCCCGCCGCCCTCCTCCTGCTGGCCGGCTGCGCCCTCGTCCTGCTGGGGGTGGCCTGCGTCCCGCTGGTCCGGCCGCTGGGGACCGGCCCGCGACTCCGGCTGACCCGGCGCTGGGCGCGCGCCGTCGTGCGGGCCTTCGGCGTACGCGTCCTGGTCCGGCGGCACGCGCCGGACCGCGCCCCGGACGGGGGCGAACTGGTCGTCGCCAACCACATCTCCTGGCTCGACATACCGCTGGTCGCGTCCGTGCTGCCCGGCCGCACGGTGGCCAAGCGCGAGATCCGGGGCTGGCCGCTCCTGGGGCCTCTCGCCGCGCTCGGCGGCACCCTGTTCATCGACCGCGACCGGCTGCGCGCCCTGCCCGCCGCCGTACGGGACATCGCGACGGCCCTGCGCTCCGGCTCCCGGGTCGTGGTCTTCCCCGAGGGCAGCACCTGGTGCGGACGGGGCGGCGGCGTGTTCCGGCCCGCCGTGTTCCAGGCGGCGATCGACTCCGGCGCGACGGTCCGGCCGGTCCGGATCACCTACCGCGCCGCGGCGCACGGTGTCGCGGCGCACTGCTCGGACCGGCCCGCGGGCGCGGTCGCGTTCGTCGGGACCGACCCGCTCGCCGCCTCCCTGTGGCGGGTGGTGCGGGCGGCCGGGCTCACCGCCCGTGTCGACGTGCTCGCGCCGATCGCCGCGGACGGCGGGGCCGGCCGCCGTGCCCTGGCCCGCAGGGCACGAGCGGCCGTCCTCGGGCCCGGAGGGCCCCGCGGGGCCGGCCCGTCCGGCCGGCCCGGTCAGACCGCCGTGGCCAACGACAGGGCGAACCGGCCCGCCGAGTCCGTCCACCACTGAGCCAGCCGCATCCCGGCGGCGGCCAGCTCCTCGCGGACGTCCTCCTGGCGGAACTTCGCCGACACCTCCGTACGCAGCTCCTCACCGGCCTCGAACGGCACCACGAGATCCAGCTCCCGGATCTTGACGCTCAGCGCCCGCCGGGCCCGCAGCCGCATCTCGATCCACCGCTCCTGCGGATTCCACACCGCGCGATGGTCGAAGCCGTCGAGCGGGAAATCGGCCCCCAACTCACGGTTGACGACGCTCAGGACATTCTTGTTGAAGGCCGCCGTCACCCCGGCCGCGTCGTCGTACGCGGCCACCAGCGTCTCCTCCTCCTTCACCAGGTCCGTGCCCAGCAGCAGCGCGTCACCGGGCGAGAGCAGCGCGCGCACCGACCGCAGGAACGCCGCCCGTTCCTCCGGCAGCAGGTTGCCGATCGTGCCGCCCAGGAACACCACCAGCCGGGGGCCCGGCGTCCCCGGCAGGACCAGGCCGGTGGTGAAGTCCGCGATCAGTGCGTGGACGGAGAGGCCGGGGTGTTCGGCCAGCAGCGACTCGGCCGCCCCCGTCAGCGCGCTCTCGCTCACGTCCACCGGGACGTAGGAGTGCAACTCGGGGAGGACTTCCAGGAGATGGCGGGTCTTCTCGGACGACCCCGAACCCAGCTCGATCACGGTCCGGGCCCCCGAAGCGGCGGCGATCTCCTCGGCCCGGGTCTGCAGGATCTCCCGCTCCGCGCGGGTCGGGTAGTACTCCGGCAGCCGGGTGATCTCCTCGAACAGCTCGCTGCCGCGGGCATCGTAGAACCACTTCGGCGGCAGCGTCTTGGGATGCCGGGTCAGACCGCCGAGGACATCGGCGCGCAGCGCGGCTTCCGTCGCGTCCACCGGCAGGGTGCGGGTCAGGGAATAGGGACTCACGCGAGGGGCTCCTTGAGCGGGGTGAGCAGGACGTCCGAAGCGGTCGCGACCAGCAGGGTGCGGTCGGGGACCTCGTGCCAGAGCGGGTCGTCGTCATACGGTTCCGAGGCGACCGCGGTGCGGCGGCCCGGTTCCGTGCGGTACCAGAGGGTGTCGCCCCAGGCGGTCGCCGTGATGGTGGCGCCGTCGGTGAGCAGCAGATTCAGCCGCGAGCCGGGGGCGGCGGACGCGACCTCGCGGACCGTCTCCGCGACGGCGCGCGGCACCTCGTCCCCGGCGTCGGTCCGGTGCCGGATCAGCGCCCAGATCAGCGCCGAGTCGTTCCGGGCGGCCAGCGACAGGAGCCTCTCGGCGGGCAGGGCGGCGGCCGGGCCGGCGAGCGACGCGGGCCAGCCCCTCACCGCCCCGTTGTGGCTGAACAGCAGCCGCCCGGCGGCGTACGGCGCGGCCGCGGCCTCCCCGTCCGCACCCGCCTCGGTGGCATCCCGTACGGCGGCGAGCAGCGCGGTGCTGCGGACCACCCGGGCCAGATCGGTGAAGGTCTCGTCGCCCCATATGGGGCCCTGGCGGCGGTAGCGTCCGGGGGCCGGGTCCCCGTCGGCGTACCAACCGACGCCGAAGCCGTCCGCGTTGACCGTGCCGTGGCGCTGGCGGCGCGGCTCCCAGGACTGCCGTACCAAGGAGTGCGGAGGCCGCAGGAGGACCTCGCCCAGCGCCACCGGCTCGCCCACATAGGCGATATGGCGGCACATCAGGCATCCCTCGCCGTACGGAAACCGGCGAAGATCTGCCGCCGCACCGGAAGGTCCCAGTTGCGGAAGGTGCCCCGGCAGGCGACCTGGTCCACGGCGAACGAGCCGCCCCGCAGTACCTTGTGCCCGGGCCCGAAGAAGACCTCCGAGTACTCGCGGTAGGGAAACGCCACGAACCCCGGATAGGGCAGGAAGTCGCTGGCGGTCCACTCCCACACATCGCCGATCAACTGCCCCGCCCCGGCCGGCGACCGGCCCAGCGGATACGCCCCGGACCGCGCCGGGCGCAGATGGCGCTGCCCCAGATTGGCCCGCTCCGGCGTCGGGTCCTCGTCGCCCCACGGATAGCGCCGCGAGCGGCCGGAGGCGGGGTCGTGCCGGGCGGCCTTCTCCCACTCGGCCTCCGTGGGAAGCCGCCGCCCGGCCCAGCGGGCGTACGCGTCCGCCTCGTACCAGCTGACGTGCAGCACCGGTTCGTCGTGCGGCACCGGCTCGGTCACCCCGAACCGGCGGCGCAGCCACTGCCCCGCGTCGCGGCGCCAGAACAGCGGTGCGGAGAGGCCGTGTTCACGGACCATGGCCCAGCCCTCGGGGGCCCACCAGCGCTCGTCGCCGTACCCGTCGTCCTCGATGAAGCGGAGGTAGGCGCCGCAGGTGACCGGCGAGGAGTCCAGGTGGAACGCCGCCACGTCGCGCCGGTGCGCGGGGCGTTCGTTGTCCAGCGCCCACGGTTCGGCGGACGTCCCCATCGTGAACGGGCCCCCGGGGACGAACACTTCGGCCGCAACGGCTTCGGCGCCGACGGGCTCGGGGGGCGCGGGAGGCGGCGGCGCGGTGAGGGCCGCCGGCCCCGCCCGAAGCTGATGGGTGATCAACATGGTCTCGTCGTGCTGCTGTTCGTGCTGGGCGATCATCCCGAAGGCGAACCCGGCCCGTTCCAACGGGCCTCCGCCCTTGTGTAGAGGGGTGCCCTCCAGCAGCTCCAGTGCCCGGCCCCGTACGTCGGAGGCGTACGTCCGGGCCTCGGCGGGGGCCAGCAGCGGCAGCGAGGGGCGGGAGGCGCGCGAGTGCTCGAAGGCGTTGTAGAGCCCGTCGATCTCCGGGCGCAGCGCCTCCCGGCCGCCGACGGCGCGCAGCAGCCACTGCTCCTCCTGGTTGCCGATGTGCGCCAGGTCCCAGACCAGCGGCGACATCAACGGCGAGTGCTGAGCGGTCAGTTCACCGTCGTCCACGCTGTCGGTGAGCAGGGTGGTGCGCTCACGCGCGGCCAGCAGCGCGGCCAGGGCACGCCGACGCAGGACCTCCGGATCGACACCGGCGGCGAAGGGGAAGCCGCCGGCGGCGGGGCCGGAGACCTGGGCGGGATCGAACGCGTCGGACAGCTCACGGGGCTCGGACTCTGCGCGGTGCTCTTGGGGTCCACGGTGCTCGGTCATGCGGAGGCCGCCTTCCGCTCGGTCAGCAGGCTGAGATCGGTGAGGTCGTCCGGCTCCGGCAGATCGTCGGCCGGACATCGGCCCCGGGCGACGTAGCGGTCGGTGAAGGCGGCCACCGTGTCGCGCACCGCGTCGCTCGCGCCCATCCGCTCCAGCGCCGGGAGCGCCGCTCCGAAGCAGGCGACGGCCGCGGCCCGCAACTCCGGATCGGCGAGACCCTCGCGCGCGGCGGCGGTCCAGAGCGGATTGCGCGGGGCGGCCGACGAGCCGGCCGTCTCGGCCAGCGGTTTCACGGCCCGGTAGACGGTCTCGGCGGCCTCCGGATCGTCGAACAGGGCCGTGGTGACGGCGAGCGGCACCAGCCATCCGTCGGGCCCGCTCTGCGCGTCGATCATGCGCAGTTCGAGATGGCCGCGCGGCCGGACCGGCGGGAACAGCGTGGTGAGGTGGTAGTCGAGATCGGCCCGCACCGGAGGCCGGGGCGAACCGGTGCGGATCCACTCGCGGAAGGTCAGATTCTCGGGGACGTCCCACGGGCCGCTCTCGCACCGGATGCACAGCACGGTCGTGTCCAGGACATGAGCCGCCCAGGCCTCGCGAGGCGCGTGCCCGGTGCCCGGGGCGAGGGTCCGCCCCGGATCGAGGTCGGTCCACAGCGCCTGCCGGGTGGAGGACCAGCCGGTCCGGCGGCCCTGCTGGAACGGCGAATTGGCGAACGCCGCCACCAACACCGCGCCCAGCAGGTGCGCGAGCTGCCAGCGCCGCCCGTGACCGAGCGGCCCCGGCTCCTCCTCGCCCGCGTCCAGACAGACCTGGACCGAGGCGGAGGTGCACATCATCGCCCGCCCGGCCGGCCCCGCCCGGTCCAGCGCGGTCTCCATCGCCTCGTAACGCGGCTCCCGCAGCCTGCGGTGCGCGGTCTGCCACGGATCCACGCCGAGCCCCACCGGCGCGAGCCCCGCCGAGCCGAGCGACGCACGGACCGCCGCCAGATCGGCCGCGGTCGTCGCGACGCACTCCATCAACGAGCCGGCCGGCTGCGAACTGAGCTCCAGCTGCCCGCCCGGCTCCAACGTCAGCGCGGCGCTCAGGGGCAGCGCGCGGACCGCCTCGACGGCGCTGTCCAGCCGCTCCTGGCCGACCGGAACGTGCGGACGTTCCCGGTCGTGGATGAGCCATTCGAGTTCCACGCCCACGGTCCGGGGCGGACCCGTCTTGAAACATATGCCGCGCAGCAAGTCCTCCGCCCCGCTCTCGTCGAGCGGGGTGGCGTCCGGGCGCGAGCCGGTCGCGCCGGGAATGTCCAAGGCCATGGGGTCTCCTCCTCAGCTGCCTGCCTCCCAGCCAAACCCGTACCCGGAGATCGCACAAGGGTGCCCCCGAGCCAGGAAAATCCGATTGCGCCCAGGCCGGGTTTCCCGCCAGCATGCCCCGTATGCACCACACGGGGGAGCGCCGGTGAGCGCGCGGCTGCGCGGCATCGCGCGCGAGACAGAAGCGGTCGTCGAGACCGGGAGATACCGCAACGCGGCAGGTCAGGACGTGTCCATCGAACGGGCGGTGGCCGCCGCGCGCTCCGGCACCCGGCTCTACGGCCCCGATCCGGTGCCGGTCGCCGCCCTGGACACCGACCGCACCCCGCACATCGAGGTCACCGCCGAGAGCAGCCTCGCCGCGGCCCGCCGGATGACCGGCGAAGGCCCCGGCCGGGTCGCCGTCCTGAGCTACGCCTCGGCCCGCAACCCCGGCGGCGGCTACCTCAACGGCGCCCAGGCCCAGGAAGAGGCCCTGTGCCGTGGATCGGCCCTCCACACGACCCTCCTGCGCGCCCCCGAGTACTACGCGCACCACCGCGCGGAACGCAGCGCCTTCTACACCGACCGGGTGATCCACTCGCCCGCCGTGCCGGTCTTCCGTGACGACCGCGGCCGCTTTCTGGACGCCCCGTACGCGGCGGGATTCCTCACCTCGCCCGCGCCGAACGCCGGAGTGATCCGACGGCAGACCCCCGAGGACGCCCACCTGATCCCGGCCGCCCTCGCGTCCCGCGCCGAACGGGTCCTGGAGGTCGCGGCCGTCCGCGGCTATCGCAGGCTCGTCCTGGGCGCCTGGGGCTGCGGAGTCTTCGAGAACGATCCGGGGCAGGTGGCGGAGGCGTTCCGGGCACTGATCGGGGAGGGCGGCCGGTTCGGCGGCCACTTCGAGCAGATCGTCTTCGGGATCCTGGACCGGAACCCCGACTCCGCCGTCCGGGCCGCCTTCACCCGGACCTTCGCCTGACCCGGAGCCCGCCGGGCTCCGCTGCGGGGTGCCTCGCAGGCATCGCGCCCCAGGTCCTGACCGGCCGACCCGCCCCCGGCGCTCAGCTCCAGCCGTACCGCTCACGCAGCCGTTCGAGGACCCGGTCGAAACGGTCCCGGTCCAGCGCGCACGCCTCCCGGCGCATCCCGTCCTCGTGGACCCGCAGCACCCGGTCCAGATCGGCCCAGGACGGCCGCCCCGAGCTGTCCCAGGGACCCGCGCCCAGCGCCACCCACGCGTGGTCCCGGTCGTGCTGCTTGCTGGAGAGCTGGACGGCGAGCAGCGTGCCCGCCTCCTCGCGGGCCACGACGAGCACCGGGCGGTCCTTCCCGCGCCCGTCGCCTTCCTCGAAGGGCACCCAGGTCCAGACGATCTCGCCGGGGTCGGGATCGCCGTCGCGATCGGGGGCGTAGGAGGTGCGCACGGATCCCACCTCGGCGGGATCGGCCTGCACCGTGGCACTCGGCCCGCTGCTGCCGGGCACGTCAGAGGGGTTGTCGGAACGGTAGGCGCTGTCGTGGAACGTCATCACCACACCGTAGAACCCCTGCCTCCGGATCCCGGGAGGGGGGCGTCGGAGCGGGGGCGCGGGGCGGTGTTCCGGCCACCGTGACCGGGGCTGCGGGCCCCGGGCCGAAACCCGCTCCCACGGGTCTGGAAGACTGCCCGACGCCATGAGCCAGTTACCCAAGCAGCCCGCCGAAGTCTCCGTCCCGACCAGCGCCGATGTGGCCCGCCTCGCCGGAGTGTCCCGGGCCACCGTGTCCTACGTGCTGAACAACAACGCCACCGTCCGGATCAGCGATCCCACCCGACGCCGGGTCAGGGAGGCCGCCCTCCAACTCGGTTACGTGCCGCACGCGGCCGCCCGCAGCCTGCGCGCCGGACACAGCCGCATGGTCCTGCTGCCCTCCGGCCACATACCCGGGGGGCCCCTGCACCAGTACTTCTTCGAAGAACTCCAGTCGGGGCTGCGCCGGCTGGACTACACCGTCGTCCAGTACGGCAGCGTCGGCCTCACCGCCGACGAGGCGGCCACGGCCTGGGCCGAACTGCGGCCCGTCGCCGTCGTCGTCCCGCCGGGCATCACCCTCACCCCCCACGGCACGGGCATCCTGACCCGGTCCGGCGCCAAGGCGGTGATCACCCTGGGGCCCGACCCGGTGCCGGGGGCGCACGGCCTGGTCATGGACCAGCGCCGGGTCGGGGAGAGCGCCGTGGAACACCTGGTGGCCCGCGGCCGCCGCCACATCGGTGTGGTCATGCCCCAGGAACCCTGCCGGGAGTCCTTCTCGGAAACCCGCCTCGCCGGCGCCCGGCGCGCCGCCGAATCCGTGAGGGCCCGCGTCTGCCCGCTGCCGTTGGGGTACGACGAGGAATCCGCGCAGCGGCTCGCCGCCCGTTGGGGGGAACTGGGGCTGGACGCGGTGTTCGCGTACAACGACGAGTACGCCATGCTGCTGATGCGGGCCCTCCAGGACGCCGGGGTGGCCGTGCCCGCCGACACAGCGGTGATCGGCGCGGACGACTCCCTCATCGGCAGGCTGCTGCGCCCCCGGCTGAGCACCGTCCGGATGGAGCTGGCCATGCCGCAGCCGCTGGCGGAGACGATCGACCGCATGGTCCAGCACCCGGGCGGGCCACCGGTCCACCACGACCTGCTCCGCACCAGCGCCGTCCACCGGGAATCCAGCTGAACGCCTCCGACGCCGGACGTGCGTGGTGCACGGCGCATGTCTAGCGTCGGAGGCATGAGCCATCCGCAGAGTTACGAGCTGCTCCTGATCCCCGACCACAGCAGGACGCGGTCCGGAGCCCCCGGTCGGCCGATCCGGTCCGCGGTCGTCGCCGCCACCGGCGAGACGGGGGCCTCCGGCTACCCCCGGTACGCCGGCGAGGGCATGGAGGCGGACGTCGATCCGGAGACCCGGACGGTGGAGGCCGTACTCATCGACGGCGAGGAACTCGACTACGGTATGTCGGTCCGCGTCGCCGGGGCGGAGGGTGAGGCCAGGCCGGGCGCCTAGGCCGACCGCCCGGCCGCGTGACTACTGGGCCTCGGGCTGTGCCTGCCCCGCTTCCGCCGCCCGCTGCTGCTCCTCGACCGACTTGCGGACCTCGTCCATGTCCAGATTCCGGGCCTGTCCGATGACGTCCTCCAGGGCCGCCTCCGGCAGGGCGCCGGGCTGCGCGAACACCGCGACGTTGTCCCGGACGATCATCAGCGTCGGGATGGAGCGGATGTCGAAAGCCGCCGCCAGCTCCTGCTGCGCCTCGGTGTCGACCTTGGCGAAGACCAGGTCCGGGTGGCGCTCGGAGGCCGAGTCGTAGACCGGCGCGAACTGCCGGCAGGGGCCACACCAGGAAGCCCAGAAGTCGATCAGGACGAAATCGTTGTCGCTGACGACCTGATCGAAGTTTTCTTTGGTGAGCTCGACGGTGCTCATTCTGGGGTACCTCTTCCTGTGCCCGTGGGGTCCTGTCCGGTCCTGTCCGGCACAACGGTGACTGCACTTGCGCTATTCCGCCTGCCCATGTGGCCGGTGCGCACACCCACGAGGAGACTGTTTCCATGACTGACGCAGGCAAGATCCCCGAAGGCTCGCCCTACGACGTGGTGGTCATCGGCGCGGGGCCCGTGGGCGAGAACGTGGCGGACCGGGCCCGCGCCGCCGGGCTGACCACGGCGGTGGTGGAATCCGAACTGGTCGGCGGCGAATGCTCCTACTGGGCCTGCATGCCGAGCAAGGCGCTGCTGCGCCCCGTCGTCGCCCGTGCCGACGCCCGCCGGGTGCCGGGACTGAGCGCCGCCGTCCGGGGCCCGCTGGACGTGGGAGCCGTCCTCGCCAAACGGGACGAGGAGACGAGCCACTGGAAGGACGACGGCCAGGTCGCCTGGCTGGAGAGCGTCGGAGCCGACGTGTACCGCGGTACGGGCCGGCTCACCGGCCCCCGGGAGGTCACCGTCACCGCCCCCGACGGTACGGAGCACCGCCTCACCGCCCGGCACGCCGTCGCCGTCTGCACCGGCACCCGGGCCGTCGTCCCCGCCCTCCCCGGCATCGCGGAGGCCCGCCCCTGGACCAGCCGCGAGGCCACCAGCGCCAAGGAGGCTCCCGGCCGGCTCGTGGTCGTCGGCGGGGGAGTCGTGGGCGTGGAGATGGCCACCGCCTGGCAGGCGCTGGGCTCCGAGGTGACCTTGCTGATCCGGGGCGCGGGCCTGCTCCCGAGGATGGAGCCGTTCGCGGGCGAGCTGGTCGCCGACGCGCTCACGGAGGCCGGAGCCACGATCCGTACGGGTGTCTCCGTCACCGCCCTCCACCGCCCCGCACCCGACGGTCCGGTCACCGTCGAGCTGGACGACGGCGGCCGCGTCGAGGCCGACGAGATCCTCTTCGCCACCGGCCGGGCCCCGCGCACCGACGAACTGGGCCTGGAGACGATCGGACGGGAACCCGGCTCCTGGCTCTCCGTGGACGACAGCTGCCTCGTCGAGGGCACGGACTGGCTGTACGCGGTCGGGGACGTCAATCACCGCGCTCTGCTGACCCACCAGGGCAAGTACCAGGCCCGGATCGCGGGAGCGGCGATCGCCGCCCGCGCGGCGAAGGACCCGCTGGACACCGCCCCGTGGGGTGCTCACGCGGCCACCGCCGACCACGCGGCCGTTCCCCAGGTCGTCTTCACCGACCCCGAGGCCGCGTCCGTCGGCCTGACCCTCGCCGAGGCCGAACGCGCGGGTCACCGGGTCCGCGCCGTCGACTACGACCTCGCCTCCGTCGCCGGCTCGGGCCTCTACGCCGACGGCTACCGGGGCCGCGCCCGGATGGTGGTGGACCTGGACCGCGAGATTTTGCTCGGCGTCACCTTCGTCGGCCCGGGCATCGGCGAACTCCTGCACTCGGCGACGGTCGCGGTCGCGGGGGAGGTGCCCGTCGCCCGCCTGTGGCACGCGGTTCCGGCGTACCCGACGATCAGCGAGGTGTGGCTGCGGCTGCTGGAGACTTTGAGGGGGTAGGAACCGCCGTCGCGTACGCACACCGGGAATCGCCTCGATGGGCTGGGGGACTCGGAGGCCGTCGCAGCGCGGACGGGGGGGGCATGGCCGGTGCGGCCGCGGCCATCGCCGCGGTCCTGGCCCGGCCCAGGGCGGTCCAGCCGGGGCCCGGTACGGCTACGCCGATGAATCCGGCGAGCAGGGCGGGGCGGAGAGGGCGGCCGCCGACTGCGCTCGTGGGGCAGGGGTCGTCCGCCGAAGAGAGCGGGGCCGACGGCCTTGCGGGCGAAGCCGAGGGCGAGGGGCCTGTCTGACCGGCTGAGGCTGGCCGGAAAGTGTGCCTTGTGGCAGCGGGGACCGGTCCTGACAATCGATTCACCTTGACAGGTGCATGGCTAGTGCTGCGTCGTGCCCCTGGCGTGGTCCTCCCAGCAGCCCCCCACGAAAGAAGGCAGTCCGTGAAGCAACTCCTGCGTGCGCTCAAGAGATGCTCCGTCGTCGTCGCCACCGTCGCTGTCGCGGTCGTCGGTCTCCAGCCCGTCACGGCCTCGGCCGCCCCCAACCCCGTGGTCGGCGGAACCCGTGCCGCCCAGGGCGAGTTCCCCTTCATGGTCCGGCTCTCCATGGGCTGTGGCGGCGCCCTGTACGCCCAGGACATCGTCCTCACCGCCGCCCACTGCGTGGGCGCGTCGGGCAACAACACATCGATCACCGCCACCGGCGGCGTCGTCGATCTCCAGTCGTCCAGCGCGGTCAAGGTCCGCTCCACCAAGGTTCTCCGGGCCCCCGGCTACAACGGCGCCGGCAAGGACTGGGCGCTCATCAAGCTCGCCCAGCCCATCAACCAGCCCACGCTGAAGATCGCCACCACCACCGCCTTCAACCAGGGCACGTTCACCGTCGCCGGCTGGGGTGCCAACCGCGAGGGCGGCAGCCAGCAGCGCTACCTGCTCAAGGCCAACGTCCCGTTCGTGTCCGACGCCGCCTGCCGTGCCGCCTACGGCAACGAACTCGTGGCGAACGAGGAGATCTGCGCCGGATACCCCGACACCGGTGGCGTCGACACCTGCCAGGGCGACTCCGGCGGCCCGATGTTCCGCAGGGACAACGCCGGTGAGTGGATCCAGGTCGGCATCGTCAGCTGGGGCTACGGCTGCGCCCGGCCCGGCTACCCGGGTGTCTACGCCGAGGTCTCGACCTTCGCGTCCGCCATCGCCTCGGCCGCCCGCACGCTCTGACGCCGCGAACCACCACTGTTCGATCGCCGTCGGGCGATCGCGGCCGAACCACCCCGGGGGTGCCCGCACGGACGGGCGCCCCCTCCCCTTTCCTGGTCAGCCGGTGCCCGCGGGGGCGCGCCTCCAGGCCGGCGCCCGAACGCGTCGAACGGGCGACACGAGACCGGTCGGGACTGCGCGAGACCGGTCGGGACTACTCGGCGCGGCGCTGTCGACGTGCGCGTTCGAACTCCGCGACATCCGACATCCAGGGCCCGTGCCCGTCGAGTGCGGCGCAGCCGCCGAGGACGAAGGCGCTCACCAGCTTCCGGTACCCGTCGATCCCGTCGACGAGGCCGTACTCGACCCGGTACTCCGGATCCGCCCCGCCGACACCCTCTCGTACCGTGGTGACCCGGGCGATGGAGTCCGCGTAGAAGTGGAGCTGGATCCCCTCGCCCATCTCCTCGTCCTCGATGGTGAACACTTCGTTGTCCGCGGCGGAGCGGTCGCCGACGAACTCCCAGAACTCCGCGACGGCCGTGCGGGGACCGTCCCGGCGCCACTTCTTCTCGACGTCCTTGTCGTCGGTGAACGACAGGGCCGTCTTCCGCGCGCTCCCGCCGACGCCGGCAGCCTCCTCGTCATCCTCCAGGGGTGTGTTCCTGGAGCGCTCCGCGGCCTCCGAGCACATCAGGAAACTCAGGGTGCGCACCGTGTCATCGGCGAACTCAGGGTATGCACGGCGTACGGCGGCCTCCACCGTCGTCGCCATCCGGTTCCACGCACGCTTGTCCGTGGCGCGCTTCCCCCTTCGTGGGTCGCGGCCGATCCGCATCCCGGCGCACGCCCGTTCGGCGGTGGCGACCACCCGTAGGACTTCGGACAGCAGCGCGGGGGTGACGGCGTCGGGGGTCCGCCTCGGAATCGTCGCGCCGTGCAGGTACTGGCCCGTGTACCGCAGAATCGCGGTGTCGAGGGGACCGAGCACTGTCCCGCGTTCGGCGCGGCGGCGGTTCGCGCGGTACTCCTGGGCGCGTTTCGCGTCGGACATCTCCGTCGCCGTGCGCAGGGCCGCGCAGAGCTGACCTCGCTCCAGCAGACCGATGTCGGCCCCGTGGGAGATGAGCCGGCCCCTGTCCCACGGGATGCGCCGGAAGAGCGCGTCGACGTCCGCGGGGGCGGAGAGGAGGACCGGGTCCAGGAGTGCGACGGCGGCGTTCTCGTCGAGCTCGCCCCGGGTTCCGGCGGCGTCGCACAAGGGGAGGACGGCGCTCCACAGCAGCAGGTGTCTGGCCAGATCCTCCTGGATCACCGCGAGATGGGCCTCCCCGATGGGGAACGTGAAGGTGCGGGGCTCGCGGTTGGCGTCGGCCCCGGCGCCCAGCATCAGCTTCAGCCCGCCGTCCTCGCGGATCACGCTCGGGATCCAGCCGCTCCGGCGGGTGAAGACGATGTCTCTCATGGGCCCAGTCTTCCCCTTCTCCGTCCGTCAGGAAATGCCGTGGGACGGTCCGTCCGGAAACGCCGCGGGGCGCGGAACGGCTGCTCGTACGGCGGAACCATCGCGTCGCGGGCCGTCCTCGGGTCACCGCGGCCGCGGTTCTCCCGGGGCTCCGAACCCATTGTCACTGGTGCCGCCTAGAGTCTCCTTCAATCGTCACGGTGCGTTGCCGTCGACGGGATTCATCAGCATGCCGCCACGGCGGCAACTGTCCGGCACGACGGGGAGAACAGCGCATGGGGTGGGTTTCGGCGGGCGACTACGAAGTCGCTCTGGAGGCGGGCAAGGTGGTCTGCCGCAACGGGAAGGGCCGGCGGCTGAAGTCCGTTCCGGCCAAGGTGAAGGACGATCCGGCGGTCGTCGGTCTCCGGCAGCTGACCGAGTGGCTGGACCGGCACGAGAAGCGGTGCCTGAGCGACGTCGAGCAGTGGATGGTGCGTTCGCTGCCCGTCCCCACGGCCGTGCTCGCCCGGGTCTGGCCCGACCCGGCGTGGCAGGCCGCCCTGCGGGACGTGGTCGTCACCGGCGCGGACGGCGGGGTCGCCGGGTTCCTGCGCGACGTCGATCCCGAGCGCGGCCTCGGCCTCGTCGACCTGGACGGCGACACGGTCCGCATCACCCCCGGCATCGTCCACGTGCCCCACCCCGTCCTGCTGGAGGACCTCGACGAACTGCGGGAGTTCGCGGTCGAGCTGGAAGTCCGCCAGAACGTCGAGCAGCTGTTCCGCGAGGTGTGGCACCGCCCGGCCGGCCTCGCCCCGGACACCACCTCCGTGGACACCTACGCCGGCGGCGTCTTCAAGGAACTGCGCTTCCTGCACGGCCGCGTCACCCAACTCGGGTACCGGTCGCGCGGCGGATACGCGGTCTGCCCGGTCGTCGAGGACGGAGCCGGTGTCGAGGCGCGCATCTGGATCGGCGAACACGACGGATACGACGCGTACGACACCGAGACGGGTCCGCTGGGCTGGACCGACGCCTCGGGACGCGCCCTGACCGCGGCCGAGGTCGGCCCCGTGGCGTGGTCCGAGGGCATGCGCATGGCGGCGGCGCTCTACGCCGGCCGCGACGTCGAGGACGAGGAGCGGGCGGCATGAGCATCACGACGAACACCGAAGCGAACACGGCGGCAGCGGGCTCGACGGCCCTGCCCGCCCAGAACCGGGGCCGCGGCGCCTTCGACCCCGCCGCCGAGGCCCGCGCGGCGAGCCTGCTGGACGCGGGCGCGATCCTCCCGGCCGGGACCACCGACCGGGACGACGCCGACACGCTGACCGCCCGCACCTACACGCACACCGTCCTCGGGGACCGCCCGGTGGTCCGGCTCGTCCCCGGCACGCTCGGCGAAGCCGAGGACCTCGCCCTGGAGTTCCTCGGGCTGGCCCGGACGGCGGAGGCTCCCGTCGTCGGACAGGTCCGCCGCGAGACGCTGGGCTTCCCCGCCTGGGCACTGGTCAACGACCCGGCCAACGGGCACCACGCCCTCGCCCTGGTCAAGGACATCGAGCGGCTCGGCCGACAGGCCAAGACCCGCGCCGGCGCCGCCAAGGAGGGCTTCGACGAGCTCGGCACCCGCCTCGGCCGGGCCGTCCCGCACTTCCTCCCCACCTACTACGAGCAGGTGGCCCGCCTCTTCCTCCAGGCCGAGAACGCCACCTACGCCGCCTCCTTCTTCGGCAAGGCCCGTGAGGCCGAGCGGGTCCACGGCCTGGTCGTGGACGAGGACCGGCAGCGCGCCGTCTTCCTGGAGTTCGCCCTCGCCGGCGCACTGACCGTCAAGGCGCTGCGCCAGTACGTACGCGACCTGGTGGCCCGGCTCGCCCCGGCGGACGCCTGGGCGCAGTTCCGCCGGCTGCTGGTCGAGCGGTGCGCCGCCGGGATGCCGCCGTACGCGGCGCTTCCGCAGGACGTACGCACGCTGGTCAAGGCCGCCGGGCTGGACCGCGAGAGCGCCGAACGCGAGCTGGTGGCCGACCTGATCGGCTCTCCCGGAGTCGTCCGTGCTCCCGCCTCGTTCTGGGCGACCTACGGCGCCGCGCTCATCGCTCTCGCCCGGGCGGACGCGTCCGTGAGGGCCCGGCTCCTCGGATTCTTCCCGGAGACCTTCAGCGAGAGCGGCGGGGACACGGACGGCGAATCCGGCTGGCTCGGGCTGCTGGCCGAGTCCGGCGCCGAGGAACTGCTGACCGCCCTCCCGGCCGACGACCCGGCCTCCTCCGATTCGACCGGCATCCGCGAGGCGGCCGTCTCCCCGGCGGACTGGCTCGCCCGCTGGGAGGCGTACCGACGCCGCAACCGGGCCACCTCGGGCCGCAGCCCCCGCACCCTGGACCTCACCGCCCGGATGACGGACCGGCTGCGCGCCGACGGACGCCCCGTCGAACTCTTCCAGGGCCGCTGGCAGCCCACCGCCGACCTGGACCTCCTCGACCTCTGCCTCGCCTCCGGAGTCCCCGTGGCCGAGCCGGACGACGAGGTCACGGGCCGCGGCCACGCGCGGTCGCACGGCTTCGCGCTGGGCCAGTGGCTCGCCGACGACGCGCCCGGGCGGCGGGACCTCGCCGCCATCGCCGGGCACCCGGGCTTCCGCGACCTCCTGCGCCGGAACGTCGGCGGTCTCGGCAACGGGCACCATCAGCGGCTGAGCGACGCCGGCACGGCGAAGCTGGCCGCACACCCGGTGCTCTCCGTCCTCCTGCGCGAGTGGCTGACCGGCTGCGCCGAGCAGTACACCGCCGCGCGGGGACTGCCCGGGCTGCGCATCGCCCTCAACAAGCTCTCGCCGTTCCGCGCCGTCGTCGCGGACGTGGCCCCCAAGGCCGCGCGCCTGCTCGACGAGCACGACGTCGTCCCCCTGCTCGCCGACACCCTGCGCACGGGCGTCCTCGACGAACTGGGCTGGCCCGCGCTCGACGAGACCTACGCCGAACTGGCCGCCGAGGCCGCCACCGCTGCGCGGCGGGGGAACAACCGGTCGCAGAACGTCGGCGTCACCGGCGCCTGGCCCGCCCTGATCCTGAACACCCTGGAGCGGGCGGTCGTCGTCGGGCCGGAAGGCGTGCTGCTGCGGCACACCCTGCGGCTGCCCCCGAGCACCGACCAGTGGCGGACACCCGCCTTCCGGTTCGTCGACGGCGAGTTGCTGGTGATCTGGTGGGAGGACGGCAAGCAGCGCGGCTACTGGTCGCACCGCCCCGCCGAGGTCTTCACCGTCGGAGGCGACCAGGTCCCCCGCTGGGGCCGCCCCAGTCTGTCGGACGAGGTCTGCGTACCGCTGCCCGGCGGCGGCCGCGCCACCGGAGGCAAAGCCCTGCACGCGGGCGACACCACTCTCCCGCCCCAGCGCGCCGTCCTCGCGGACGGCACCGGGTACTGGCGGGAGGGCCACCAGGGCACCCGCCAAGTATGGCTGGAGTACGACCCGGCCAACGGCACCCACGGCCGCGCCTCCCTCCCCGCTTTCCTCCGCTCCGGAGTGCGGGACGGCACCCGGCTGCTCGCCGAACACTGCCAGGTGCTGCCCCTCCAGCCCGGCCTGGAGACCACCCCCTTCGGCACGGACGGCACGGTCCTCGGCCGCTGGGTCCGCCGCACCGCCACCGAGCCCGGCACGGCCGCTCCCGCCGACGGGGACCGGACCGTCGCCGGCACCCCCGACGGCCACACGGTCACCCTGCCGCACCCGCTGCCCGACGGCGCGACCGTGGTGCCGCTCGGCGCCCTCACCCTGCCCGGCGGGTCCCGGCCCGTCGCGGTCCTGCGCCACCGGTCCGTCGAAGCGCACCCGGCGGACACCGACGGCACCGGCGGCGGCCTGTGGTCCGTCGGCACCGACTCCTCCGGCGGGAATGACGCGGCGGGCACCCCCTACGTTCCTCCCGCCGTCTACTGGCACGCCCTGCGCCCGAGGGACGAGCAGGGCTCCGCCGCCCTGCGGAAGCTGACGGACGCCCGGGCCCAGGAGCTGTTCGACGAGGTCGCCACCGCGGTCGCCCGCCACCTGAAGGCGTTCCGGGCGGCCGAGGAGTACACCGGGCCCTCGTCGCGGGAGATGAGCGAGGAAGCCGTCGCCCGGGTCCTGCCCGAGGTGTCCGACGCACGCCTCCTCGCGGGCGTCACCGCGCTCGTGCGGACCGCTGTCGACCGGGCCGTCGCGGTCGCCCAGTACCTGGAACCACCCGCACCCGCGCAGCCGGTCACGCCCAGGAACACGGCACGCACCCAGGGCATGTTCTTCGACCACGAGCCCGAGCACGGCGACGACGCGACCCTGCGCGCCGCCACCGCCTGGGGCGCCGAGAAGATGCGCGGCTCCTGGTGGGGAGGCGGGTCCCGGTGGACGGCGATCCGGCAGATCCTCGCCGTCAACCACGTCCTCGGCGGTGAGCCGGCCTTCGGCCCGGCCACGCCGTCGAAGGTGCCCTTCACCCCCGTGGACGGCTGGCAGCGCGACGCGTACACGGTGCCCGGCGAGTCCCCCGCCTGGACCACCCTCCTCGACAAGCTGCCCGAACTGGCCTACCGGGCCGCCTCGGAGGCCACCTCCGCCGAGCACCGCGCCGGGCTCCTCGTGCTGCTGGAAGCGTTCGCCGCGGGCCCGCTGGCCGACCCCGCGGGCACGGTCCGGCGGGTGGAACTCGTCGAACCGCTCGACACGGCCGACCCCGGGCGGAACGGACGCCCCGAGGCCGTGCACCGCCTGGGCCAGGTCCTGCGCAAGGGCTCCCGCACCGTCGTGGTCCTCTCCGACCACGGCCGCAACTCCCGGGACGACTCCGCCCGCTGGCTCGCCCTCGACCACGATCCGACCGCAGCCTTCGGACCCGTCCCCGGCTTCACCCTCGACCGCGAGCACGTCTACCGGCAGGGCATCACCCGCGACCGGCTCACCCGGCTGACCGCCCTCGTACGGGAGAAGGGCCCCGCGCCCTGGCGCCCGGAAGCCGCCGAGGCGTTCCACACGGCCACCGGAGTCGGCCCCCTCCAGGCCACCGCGCTGCTGTCGGCGGCCGTCGAGGAGCCCGACGCCGAGGCGTTGGCCCTCCTCGGCGCGAAGACCCGCGCCTTCGAGAGCGCCCAGGACCGGCTGGACGCCCTGCCCCGCGACGACCGGCACACCGTGCTGCGGGCGCTGCTGCCCGCGGACCCGGCCGAGCTGTGGACCACGGGCCCCGACGTCCGGGCCGCGGCCGAGGCGTGGCGCGAACACCTCGGCTCCCTCGTCCGCGTCCCCGAGGAACTGGACCTCGACCTCAGCGGCGCCACGGCCGCCTCCGTCGACCTGCTCCTCAACGCGGGCACCAAGGGCTGGCTGGCCCACGGCACGCCCGTACCGGACGGCAGCACCCGCCCCGCCCTCCTCCGGGTGGGTGGGCGCGGCGCGATCTCCAACGTCCTGACCGCCCTGCGCACCCTCGCGTACACGCTGCCGTACGGGCACCCTCTGCGGGCCCGCCTGCCCGTCGGCCTCGCGGCCCTGCGCAGCCGCGTCACGGACCCCTCACTGGTCCTGGACCTCGGTCTGGACTGGACCGAGTCGGGGGTCTCCCTCGGCACCGCGATCCGCGCCGCGCACGGCCTCCCGGAGTCCGGCGGCGCCGAGGCCGACGGCATGGTCCGTGCCGGATCGGCCCTGCTCCTCGCCCCCGGTTACGGCGACAGCGAGAGGCTGCTGATCCGCCCGGCCGGCCTGGCGGGCCCCGACGACCCGGCGTTCGGCCTGGTCGAGGGCACCGTCAGCCCGCACCGCACCGGCGACTTCCTCGCCCTGCGCGCCCTGCTGGGCCCGGAGGCCGACGCCCTGGCCTCGGCGGGCGCCCCCGACGGCTCGGCGCACCACCCGGCCCAGGACCCGACGCGTGCGGTGCCGGACCTGGTGGCCGAGGCCGCCGACGCCCTCGCCCTGAGCGAGGACGCCGCCGCCCTCTATCTGATGCTGCTCACCCTGCCCGACCCCACGGACCGCAACTGCGTCCGCTGGACCGGGTGGAAGCCGGCCCGGATCAAGAAGGCCCGCGCGGAACTCGCCGCCACCGACCTCGTCGTGGAGGCGAAGCGCTCGCGCGCCGGCCGCACCCTGTTCCTTCCCTGCGGCTGGCTCGAACGCGGCGCCCCCGGGCTGCCGCTGGAGACCTGGAAGGAAAGCCTGTACCCCGTGGAGGGTTCCGCCCGGACCCTGCCCCACCTTCCCGTCCCCGCGCTGTACGCAGCCGCCTGGGCCCGGGTCCGGGGCGGCGACGCCCCCGCCTTCGAAGAACTCAACACCCGCGCCACCCGGAAGGGCCGCCGCCGATGACGAACGACACCACGACCACCCCGGACAGCCCCGCTCCCGGCAGCACCGCCCCGGCCGGCACCACCGCGGGAGGGGTCCCGGGCCAGGCGACCGCGCCCGGTCACGGGCCCCGGCAGATCACCCCGCCCGAGGACCGGTACGCCACCGAGCTGGCCTTCCTCGCCGCGCACGACTCCGGGCCCCGCCCGCCCGGCTGGCTGCTCACCCCCCGTGCCGTCGTCACCTTCGTGATGGGCAGCGCGGGTGACGCACTGAGCCTGCCCAAGGGCGCCCGGCCCGGAGCCGGGGTGCCGCGCCGTCTGGTGATCGAGCAGAAGTTCGTCGGCGAACGCGCCCTGGTCGAACGGTGCGTGGTCACCCTCGCCGGGGAACGCGGACTGCTCCTCGTCGGCGAACCGGGCACCGCCAAGTCCATGCTCTCCGAGCTGCTGTCGGCGGCCGTCTGCGGGACCAGCGCGCTCACCGTGCAGGGCACCGCGGGCACCACCGAGGACCAGCTCAAGTACGGCTGGAACTACGCTTTGCTGCTCGCCCAGGGCCCCACCGAGCAGGCCCTCGTGCCCTCCCCGGTCCTCACCGCCATGACCCGGGGCGCCGTAGCCCGTGTCGAGGAGGTCACCCGCTGCCTGCCGGAGGTCCAGGACGCTCTCGTGTCCCTGCTCTCCGAACGGCGGATCGCGGTTCCCGAGCTGGCCGGCGGCGACGGCGCCCAGGTGCACGCGGCCCCCGGCTTCACCCTCATCGCCACCGCCAACCTCCGGGACAAGGGCGTCTCGGAGATGTCCGCCGCACTGAAGCGGCGCTTCAATTTCGAGACGGTGGGCCCCATCGGCGACGTGGACGCCGAGACCGCGCTCGTCCGGCGCCAGTCGCGGGCCGCGGTCGAACGGGTGGGCGCCGCCTACCAGGTGGACGACGCGGTCCTCGAAGCCCTCGTCACCGCCTTCCGGGACCTGCGCGACGGCCGCTCCGTCGAGGGCTGGGAGGTCGAGCGCCCCTCCACGGTGATGAGCACGGCGGAGGCCGTCTCCGTCGCGGGCTCCCTGGGCCTGGCCGCCGCCTATTTCCCCGGCGACCGGGACGTGCTCTCCCTGCTGCCCGGCCATCTGCTCGGCGTCGTCCGCAAGGACGACCCCGCCGACGCGGCACGGCTGCTGGGGTACTGGGACGGGCCGGTGCGCAGGCGTGCGGAGCAGGGTTCGGCCACCTGGCGCGCGCTGTGGGACCTGCGTTCGGTGCTGGAGAGCTGACCGATGAACGAAACGAACAAGGCCGGTGCCGGGACGGGAGCGGGGACGACGGCGGAGGCCGACGCCGCCGAGGCGCCGTCGGCCGCCGGCGCTCCCGCCGCCACCCCGGTGCGGGGTTCGGCGGGCGGACCCGCCACCGCGGAGGCCGCGGTGGCGGCCCTCGCGGCGTCCGGTCCCGGGGAGCCGTTCCTGATCGGGGTGCGCCACCACGCGCCCTCGCTGGCGGCGGCCCTGCCCGCGCTGCTGGACGCGGCGGCCCCCGACCTCCTCCTCGTCGAACTGCCCGCCGAGTTCCAGCCCTGGCTGGGCTGGCTCGCCCACGAGGAGACCGAGGCCCCGGTGGCGCTGGCCGCCGTGCCCGACGGCCCCGGAGCCGGACCGGGAGGTGAACGGGGCCCGGCCTTCTACCCGTTCGCGGACTTCTCGCCCGAACTGGTCGCGCTGCGCTGGGCGGCGCAGAACGGCATCCCGGCCGTGGCCTGCGATCTGCCCCTGGCCGACCGGGCGTGGGCGGAGGGCGGCGTCACCCCCGCCCCGGCTCCGGGCGCCGCCTCCGCACCCGTGCCGGGCGAGGGACTCGGGCTGTCCACCGCACTCCGGTCCCGGCTCACCGGCCGGGACGGCGACGACCTGTGGGACCGGCTGGTGGAGGCCCGGGCGCCCGGCTCGACCCCCGAGGCGCTGCGCCGTGCCGCCCTGCTCACCGGCTGGGCCCTGCGTTACGAGGCCGAGGCGCGGGGCGGGGTGCAGCGCACGGACCTGGTCCGCGAGGCGTGCATGCGCGGGCACGTCGCCGAGGCCCTCGCGAACGGACGGCGGCCCGCCGTGGTGGTGGGCGCCTTCCACACCCCGGCGCTGCTGCCGTCAGCTGCGGGGGCGGCCGGGCCCGCCGGGAGCGCCGGACAGCCGGAGCCGGCAGCCCCGGCTCCGGCCACCGCGCGGGAACAGGAAGCACCCGACCCGGCTCCGGCCACCGCGCGGGAACAGGAAGCACCCGACCCGGCCGCCGTGCCGGAGCCGGGCGCGGGCAAGCGCGCCGACGCCGCTCCCGGGACCGGTACGTGCACGGTCTCCCTGATCCCGTACACGTACCCCCTGCTCGACTCCCGCTCCGGCTACCCGGCCGGTATCCGGGACCCGGAGTGGCAGCACACCGTCCTGGAGGCCGCCGGGGACCCGGAGGTGATCCACGAGGCGCTGGTCCGCACCGCCGTACGCCTCTGCGCCGCCCTGCGCGAACAGGGCCACCCCTACGGCCCGGCGGACGGCCGGGAGATCGTCCGGGTCGCCGGTGACCTGGCCCGGTTGCGCGATCTGCCCGCGCCGGGCCGCGGCGAACTCCTGGAAGCCGTGCAGACCGTGCTGGGGCGCGGCGAGACCTACGGCACGGGCCGTGCCGTCGCCCAGGCCCTCGAACGCGTCCTCGTCGGAGCGCGCACCGGGCGGCCCGCACCCGCCGCTCCGCGCAGCGGACTGAGCCCGGCCGTCGAGGCCGAGACCGCGGCGCTGGGGCTCCCCGGCCCGGGGGACGCACACGAGAAGGCACCGCGCGACCTCCGGCTCGACCCGGCACGCTCGGCACTGGACAGCCGCCGCGAACTGCTGCTGCGCAGGCTGACCGTGTGCGGTATCCCCTACGGGCAGGAGCAGGAGGTCACCGGCGCGGCGGGCGGCGAAGGGCTGACGACGCGCTGGCAGGTGCGGTGGACCCCGGCGACGGCCGCGATGCTCACCGCGGCCGGTGCCCGTGGCGTCACCCCGGCCCAGGCGGCCGAGGGCGTGCTGCGGCAGCGCCACGCGGCCGAGCGCGCGGAGGGCGGTCCGACGGCCGCCCAGGTCGTGCGCGGCCTCGCGGCGGCCGCCGCGTGCGGACTGCCCGCCCCGGCCGACGAACGGCTGACCGAACTCGCGGCCGTGCTCCCCGCGAGCGGCACCCTTCCCGAACTCCTCGCCGGGCTCGACCTGCTGGACCGCATCGACGCAGGCCACCTGCCGGGCCTGACCGAGCCCGACGGCCCCGGCACCCGGCCCGACGGCCCCGGCACCCGGCCCGACGGTCCTGACACCCGGCCCGACGGCCCCGGCAGCCGGCCCGACGGCTCCGGGGACCTGCCCCAAAGCGCCGAAAGCGCTGCGGCCCCGGGCACCGCTCCTACCGCGAGGGCCGCCCGCATCGCGCACGCGGTGGAGCTGCTGACCGCTGCCGCGGTGCGCCAGGTCGAGGGCCTCACCGGCTCCGAGAAGCCGGAGGACGCCCGCGCACTGCTCGAACTGGCCCAGCGGGCCGACCGGCTGGGCGGTATCCGGCTCACCGACGCCCTGGCCCGGCTGGCCGCCGACGGCGCCCCGCTGATCGCCGCGGCCGCCGGAGCGGTCAGGGTGCTCACCGGCCACGACGAGGCCGAGGCCTTCGGGGAGCGCGTCGCCTCCTGGGTGGACGGAGCCGTGGACAGCGCCTCCCGGGCCACGCTCACCGCCCGCCTCTCCGGCGTCCTGACGGTCGCGGGCCCGCTCCTGACCGTCGGTGTCGGAGCCCTGGACCCCTTGCTGGAGCGGGTCGTCGAGCTGGACGACTCCGCGTTCCTGGCCCGCCTGCCGGCCCTGCGCGGTGGTTTCGACACCCTGAGCCCGGCCGCCCGGGAACGGCTGCTGGGCACCGTCGAGGAGCGGCTGGGCGAACGGGTGGACGACCTCGACGCCGATGATCCGGCCGAACTGGCCCGCCGTACGGCCGCCGACCTCGCGGCCCGCGAGCTGCTGACGGCACTCGGCCTTCCGGTCACGGCGCCCGCCCACGACGACGACCGGCTCCCACCGCCGTCCGGCCACCCCACCGCACCCGGGTCCGCGCCCCTCGCCGAAGCTGCCCCCGCGCAGGCTCTCTCCCGCACCCTCGCGCCCGCCGACCGCTGGCGGCTCGTGCTCGGCCGGAGCGCCGACCGACTGCCGCCCGGTGCCGCCCGTCTGGCGACCGCGCTGGACGAGCTCTACGGCGCGGGACACGGCGAGGGTTCCCGGGGCGGCCTCCCCGGTCGTGGCGGCTCCGGAGCGGGCGGCGGCCGGGAGCCGTCGTTCCCCGGCGTCCGCGAATGGTCGGAGGAGCTGGCCGCGCTGTTCGGCCCCGGCGTCCGCGAAGAGGTCCTCGCCGCCGCGGCCGTGACGGGCCGCCAGGACGTCCTGGCCGAACTCGACCCGGCGGCGGCGACCCCCTCCGTGGAACTGCTCCGGACGATCCTGCAGTACGCAGGCGGCCTTCCCGAAGCCCGCCTCGCGGCCCTCCGCCCGCTCGTGCGCCACCTGGTCGACGAACTGACCCGGCAGCTCGCCACCCGGCTGCGACCCGCGCTGACCGGTACGACGACGGCCCGGCCCACCCGCCGCCCCGGCGGCCGGCTCGACCTGCCGCGCACCCTGCATGCCAATCTGGCCACCGCACGCCGGACGGCCGACGGCACGGTCCAGGTGATCCCCGAGAAGCCCGTCTTCCGCAGCCGCGCCCGCAGATCGGCCGACTGGCGTCTGATCCTGGTCACCGACGTCTCCGGATCCATGGAGGCCTCCACGATCTGGTCCGCGCTGACCGCCTCCGTGCTCGCCGGGGTGCCGACCCTGAGCACCCACTTCCTGGCGTTCTCCACGGAGGTCGTCGACCTCACCGGCCATGTGCGTGATCCGCTCTCGCTCCTGCTGGAAGTGAGCGTGGGCGGCGGAACGCACATCGCCGCCGGGCTCCGGCACGCCCGCGGCCTGATCGAGGTGCCCTCGCGCACCCTCGTCGTCGTCATCAGCGACTTCGAGGAGGGGGCGCCGCTCGCCGGACTGCTGGCCGAGGTGCGGGCGTTGGTGAACACCGGTTGCCATGTCCTCGGGTGCGCGAGTCTCGACGACGCCGGCCGCCCTCGCTATTCGACGGGCGTCGCCGGGCAGCTCGTGGCCGCCGGCATGCCCGTGGCGGCCCTCAGCCCGCTGGAACTGGCCCGCTGGATAGGAGAGAAGACCGCATGAACGCCGATCGGTTGCCGCCCGTCGCACCCGAGGTCACGGCCACGCTCGTGGAGGGCCTCTCGCCCCGGCTGCGCAAGCGGCTCGACGCCGCGGTCACCAAGCTCGCCGCCCGCCCGGCACACCGCGACGCAGACACCACGACGATCGAGGTCGACGAGGAGACCGAGCTGCGCCTGCACGCTCCGGGCGGCGTGGTGGCGAAGGTGGAGGACATCACCTGCGGCTGCCTCCTCGCCCCGGCCTGCGTCCACCGCGCGGCCGCCGCCTGCGCCGCTCCCACGGCCGACCTGGCGCCGGAGCCCGCCGGAGAGCCCGCCCCGAAAGCCCCCGGCCCGGCCACGAATCCGGTCACGGATCCGGCGTCGATCGCGGCCACGACTCCGGCCACGGCCACGACCCTGGTCACGGACCCGACTACGACCCCGGCCACGGCCCTGGCCACAGACCCGCCCCCGGCCACGCACCGGACCTCAACGACGGGCCCGGCCCCCGGCCCGGGCCTCGCACCCGGCCGCACCCCCGACGCCGAGTCCACCCCCGCCCACGCCCCCGACACCACCCCGCCGGAGACCGCGACCCCGGACCAGCGTGCCGCCGCCGACGCCCTGTGGGCGGCGGGCGCCGCCGTGCTGGAAGCCGGGGTCGACGGGGCCGGGGCCGTCGCCCAGTCGGCCCTCCTGCGCGCCGCGCACACCGCCCGGCTCCGGCACCTGCCCCGTGCCGCGGGCGCCGCGCTCTCCGTCGTCACGCTGCTGCGCGCCGCCCGCGCCGGAGATCCGTCGTACCGCACCGCCGAGCTCGTCACGGTCCTGGCCGAACTCCTCGGCACCGCCCGTCGCGTGGCGACGGCGTCCGGGGCGGAGCTGGCCGCGGTCCGAGGCCGGGTGCGCCGCCCGTACAGCCCGGACGGCTCGCTCCGCCTGTACGGCCTGTTCACCGAACCCGTGGTCACCGACTCGGGGCACGGCGGCGTCCGCACCTGGGTCGCCGCAGCCGACGGCCGTCTCTTCACGGTCGGAGACGTGGCGCCCGGCGGGGCGGGGCGCGCCCTCGGCGTGGCCGACCGGGCCGTGCGCCTGGGCGACAGCGCGCTCACCCACCGGGAGCTGGGCCGGGCCGGTCTGGCGGTCTCGGGCGCGACGGTCTCGCCGGACGGCAGACTCGGTGCTGGGAAGAGCGTCAAGGCCGTCACCGCCCGGGGTGCCGCGTGGACTGAGCCACCCCTCGCCGCTCTGTGGGAGACACCACCGGCCGAGCAGGCCGCCCGCGCCCTGCGGTCCACCTCCCGCTACGCGGACCCGGACGGCAGCGGCAGCGACCTGCTCTTCCTGGACATCGAACTTCTCGGCGCCGTACGGGAACCGGGCGGCACCTGCCTGCTCGCGCTGTGCGAGGGAGGCGTGCCCGTCCGGCTCACCGCCGCCGACGACGACCCCGCGCTGGCCCACCGCGACAACCTGTCCCTGCTGGCCGCGGCGCCGGGGACCCGGCTGAGGATCATCGGCCGGCTGATCCCCGCAGACCACCCCCGGCTCACGCTCCTCGCGTGCTCGCACCCGACCGGCGAGGGCACGATCGACCTCGGCCTCGATCGGCTGCGCCGCGCCGACCTCCCGGACCCGGCCGCCCCGGCGCACGTCGCCGCGCCGCAGCCCGCGGGACCCGGCGCATCATCGCCCCTGTACCTCCTGGAGCGCCGGGTGGAGCAGACGGTTCCGGCGGGCCGCGCCGCCCTCGGCATGCTGGGCGACATCACCGGGGAGACCCGCCGAATCCGCCGCGGCGGTCTCCCCACGGCCGCCGCACTGCTCACCGCCCTGTGCGCCTCGGCCGCCCAGCGCGACCGCGACCACTTCGGCCGTCTGCTCCCCGCCGACACCGACGGCTTCGCCGCGTACTGGCTGGCAGCCGCCCGCTACTCGGCCGCCGTGTCCGAATCGCTGTGCGCGGCCGCCTGGAACCCGACGGGGGAGGACCGGGCCGCCGCGCCGCTCACCGCCGCCTCTTTCCGGCCGTCGGGTGTCCGGGCGACGCCGACCACGCCCGTACGGTGACCGTCGAGGACGCGCACGCGGCGTCCACTCCCGACGTCCCGCAGGCGGACGGGGGAGCCGCTGTGGCCGGACAGCGCGAACCGGCCGTCCGCGCCGAGCCGGACCGCGTTCGCCCGGCCCGGCCGCTCGTCCGACACCCGTGGGCACTGCCCGCTCGCCGTGTCCCAGAGCCGGATGGTCCGCTCGTCGGAGAGCACGGTCCGCTGGTCGGCGCTCAGGCACACCGAGGTCAGCCGCTCGGCGTGCTCCCGCAGCGTCAGCATGCCCTGGCCGCTGTCCGGGACCGCCACCGGACGGAATCCGCGGCGTCCCCCGGCGGGCGACGAGGCGCCGGCCGTCGCTGGCTCCGTCTGTGTCCGCCTGTCCGCGCCCGGCCTCCAGCGTCATCGGCGCCCGGGCTCTGTGCAGGTCCCAGAAGTGGAGGCTCCCCTCCTGTCCCGCCGCGCCCGTGCACCAGGGAGACCCGGTAGCGGCCGTCGATCACATCGCCGACGCGTCACTCCGCCGGTACGCCGGACTCCCGTCCACAGCCACCCCCGTGATGTTCGACGGCCGCCCCCGATGGGGCAGTGCCGTGAGCTCCCGCCCCCCGGTGGCCGAGGGTTTCGCGCGAACCGGACAGCGGCTCGGGCTGCCGAAGATCGGGCTGCCGTTCGCGGGAACTCGCCGAGCGTCGCGTGGCCGAGGGAACCCGGCACGCCCCCGCCTTCCGGAAGAGGTCCGGTCCCGAGCAGCGCTCAGCGAGGAGCAACCCGTGACGGACATCGACGTCGTCACCCAGATGGTCCTGCCACAACGCCGAGGACGCGACCGGGGCGACGCCCGTGTCCACCGCCTCTTCCCGCCCGGCGCGCGCATCGGGGGCGACCGGGCCTTCGTCGAGATGTCCGCCGCCATCGAGGTGCGGCCACCGCCGCCCCGACCGTGCGCGGCGAGCCCCTCACCCTCCGCCCGGCCGGCCTCGCCCCCCACCGGGCGTCGTACGCCGTCGGCGCCGGGCATCTGGCCCGGCGCGGGTACGCGCCCGGCGACGACCTGCTCGGCGGCGACCGGTCCGAGAGCATACGGCCGTGTCCCGGGAGCGCACCGCCGGGACCCCGGGTAACGTCGGACGCGGCTGAGGAAGGTGTGGCTGGCCATGACGCAGGATCGCGGGGAGCAGACGTTTCAGCGGATCGTCCAGGCCGCCGGAATCGTGATCGACCGGGACGGCTACGCCGGTGCCTCGACCCCGGCGATCCTCCGGCTGGCCAATGTCTCCCGCAGTGGCTTCTACCACCACTTCGCGTCGAAGGAGGATCTCGGCGACGAGATCCTGGCCCGTCAGCACACGTACTTCCAGCAGGTCTCCGAGCAGATGGCGGCGGGCCCGGCCCCCGAGATCTGGCTCCAGGCCCTGGTGGACATCAGCCACCACTACACCGCCGGCCTCCTGGAAGACCCCGTCCTGCGGGCCGCCGTGCGCCTCTCGATCGAGCCGGGCCCGTACCAGACCGCGGAGAGCTACGCGGGTTCGCTGGGCGCTGTCACCGCCGCCCTCGAATCCGCGCGCGAGGCCGAGGAACTCCAGGACCACGTCGAGCCCGTGGAGACCGCGCGCACCCTCGTCGGCTGCTACAGCGGCGTACAGATGCTGTCCCTCGCCCTGGCCGAGCGGGACGCCCTGCACCAGCAGGTCAGCGCCATGTGGGCGCTCGTCATGCCGGGCATCGCCCGTCCGGAGATCTTCGCCCGTCTGCGTCTGGGGCCGCCGCGCTCCATGGGGACGTCCCCGCCGCGCTGAGACGGCGGTCACCGGCAGCCGGCAGCCAGCGGCAGGGCGCCGCCGGGCAAGCGGCGCAGGGAAACTCTAGGCCGCCCAGTGGGCCGGGCGCTCCAGGGGCTGGGACACCTTCGTGCGGGCGTCGCCCCGCGCGGCGTTCAGCTGGGGCTGGGTGAGGAACAGCGCCCCGCGCAGATCCGTCCCGCACAGGTTGGTGTCCCGCATGTCCGCGCCGATCAGGTCGGCGTCGCGAAGGTCGGCGTCGGACAGATCGGCCGCGATGAGGAGGGCACCGCGCAGGCTGGCGCCCCGCAGCTTCGCACCGCGCAGCCGGGAGCCCATGAGGTTGGCGCCCCGGTGGTTCTTCCGCCCCGGCACGTCCGCCCGGGCCAGCTCGCTGGCCCGCAGGAGCAGCGGGTTCACCTCGCCGCGCAGCGCGTCCACGTCGACGGCGAGCAGGGTTTCGGCCGGGTCCCGGGTGAGGGCGTCCAGCCGCTCGTACGCGCGACGCAGGTCGCGGTGGACACGCGCGGCCGCGGACAGGTCCAGGGCCTGCGCGACGTACTTCAAAAGCTCCTGGAGCTGCCGCACGACGGGGAAGACCTCATACATCACGCGGGCCGAATCCGGCTCCTCGCGCCAGCTGACGCCCTTGAAGGTGACCTGGGAGACCTTCTGTCCCGCCCCGAAGCAGTCGAACACCGTGCAGCCGTTGTACCCCGTGTCACGCAGCCGCCGGTGGATGCCGCAGCGGAAGTCCTCCTGGAGGTTTCCGCAGGGAGTGCCGGCGGACTTGTCCACCGGGAAGTCCGAGGAGCGCGAGAAGGGCAGCGCCACGCAGCACAGCCCGAAGCAGCTCCCGCAGTCGGACTGCAGGTCGGGCTGGGCGGCGTACGAGGTGCGCTGGGACAAGACGCTGACTCCTGGTGGCGTGCGCTGCCGGCAGCGGTGTGCCGCGGCCGTACGCCCCATTGTCCCGGATGCGCGGAACGCGGTGTGCCCGAGGGGGCCCGGTCAGCCCTCCGGACGCAGGAGCCCGCGCTCGTAGGCCTTCACCAGCCGCTGCGGCACGTGGTGGACGGTTCCCTCGATCGTCACGGGGACGAGCTGAGGTGTCGTGGCCTTCCACTGGGCGCGCCGGTGACGGGTGTTGCTGCGGGACATCTTCCGCTTGGGAACCGCCATGAGGGACCACCTTTCGTCGTTGAGCTCGAACGCTATATGAAAACGATAGTCAACACCAAGTTCCCTGCGGCTTGCCGGTCTGCCGTCCTGGAGCGGGCCGGGGGCCGCCTCGCCGGACGATCAGGCCGGCGTACCCGCGTCGGCCGACGCGGGTACGCCGTGCGGACGGAGAACCATCAGCGAGTCCTCCTGGGTCGCGACCATGGCGAACGGGAACCGGTCGACTTCGAGGCAGAGGGCGACGTCGTCGCGGTGGGCTCCTTCGCGGATGCCCTCATCGAGCTCCGCGGCGGCGCGCGACTTCGCGGCGCGGCGCACGAACGCGGTCGCGTCCGTCCCCTTCCCCGTGGCCCTCCCCGCGATGTACTGGGCACACGCCAGATCCTCCTCGGCGCTCCCGTCCTCGCCGGTGACCACGAACGTGACCATTTCGCACCCGCGTTGGCGCAGGAGCTCCGCCGTGGCCTCCGCCACCACGAAGCCGGCGCACAGCACCAGTGACGCCTCCTTGACCGCGAGGGCGCCCACCGTCCCCGCCGTGGTCTTCTGCACGACAGTCCGTCCGCCCAGGTGGGCGGAGCGCAGCAGGCCCGGGGAGTTGACGGCGTCGAAGCCGGGCGCGGGCGCGCCGTCCTTGAGCGCCACCCAGTCCGGATGACGTGCCTTGAGCGCCAGGGCGTCGTCCAGCGACTCGGCGAGGACGATCCTCTCCGCTCCCCGGGCAAAGGCCCAGGCGGCCACGGTGTAGGCGCGCATGACGTCGACCACGACCGCCACGGAGGGCGTTTCGGTCAGCTCGGGGATGCCGAGGAATCGAGTGTCCATCCGGTCATGATCGAGTAGCCCGCCCTGAAGTCCCCGACATCGTGAGCCACTTCACAGCGGCGGGGCGCCCGCGGCCCGGATTCCTTGCTCTGACCTCGCGTCAGGGGGCGGGGCGGGAAGGTCCTCGGCCCGGTGGTCGTGCGCCCGAGCCGACGGCGCGCCGACGGCCTTCCCGCGGAGTTTCCGCGGGAAGGCCGTCCGTTCGTGCGTCAGGCGTCCCGGCGCAGCTCCAGCGTGCAGCACTTCACGCTGCCGCCCGCCTTGAGGAGTTCCGAGAGGTCCACGCCGATCGGGTTGAACCCGCGCTCACGCAACTGCCCGGCCAACTCCGTCGCGTTCTGCGGCAGGACCACGTTGTATCCGTCCGACGTCGCGTTCAGCCCGAACACCTCGGCGTCGGCGGCGGTGGCCAGGAGGGCGTCCGGGAACAGCCGCTCCAGGACCGCCCGGCTGCCGGGGGAGAAGGCCGGCGGGTAGTAGGCGACCGTCGTCTCGTCGAGCACGGTCAGGGCGGTGTCCAGGTGGTAGTAGTCGGGGTCGACGAGGGTCAGCCCGATCACCGGGCGCCCGAAGTACTCCTGCGCCTCGTCGTGCGAGCGGGGGTCGCTGCGGAAGCCGGTGCCCGCCAGCAGCCAGTCGCCCGCCAGGAGGTAGTCGCCCTCTCCCTCGTTGACGAAGGCGGCCGTACGCGGCGCCGGAAAGCCGTTGTCGCGCAGCCAGTTGTGGTAGGCGGGGCCCTCGGCGATGCGCTCGGCGTCGCGGAACCGGGCCACGAGGGCCCGCCCGTCGACGACCGTGGCGCCGTTGGCGGCGAAGACCATGTCGGGGAGGGAGGGGACGGGGTCGATCGTGTCGACGGTGTGCCCGAGGCTCAGGTAGACCTCGCGCAGCCGCTCCCACTGGGCGATGGCCAGCGGAGTGTCGACGGGCTTCGCCGGGTCCATCCACGGGTTGATGGAGTAGACCACGTCGAAGTAGGTGGGCCGGCACATGAGGTAGTGCCGGGCACGTGCGGTACGCATAGGGGTGGGTCCCGATCGTCAGGGGCGGCTGGTGAGATATCCGCCCATCGAGGTGAAGTACTCGGTCGCGGGCAGCTCGCGGCCGTCTTCGGTCCGTACGCGGGTGATGGCCAGACCGCGATTGCGGCCGGTGCGGGCGTCGGCTCCGGCGACGATCACGACGCCGTCGCCCTCGCGGTAGAAGACGCGCCCCGGGGTGCCGCCGTAGCGGCCCTCGGAAACCACGGCCGAGACGACCTCGATCCGGCGCCCCCGGTGGTACGTGAAGGCGGCCGGGTACGGGGCCGACTGGGCGCGGACCAGGCGCTCCAGGTCCTCGGCGGGCCAGTTCCAGTCGATGCGGATGTCCTCCTCGGCGCGCTTGTGGAAGAAGCTCGCCTTCGACCGGTCCTGCGGGGTGAACTCCCGTTGCCCGGAGGCGATCAGCCCGAGGGCCTCGACGGTGACCGGTGCGATGAGATCGACCGTGCGGTGGAAGAGGTCGGTCGCGGTGTCCGTCGGTCCCACGGGCACCGCCCGCTGGACGACGATGTCACCGGCGTCCAGCTCCTCGTCCATCATGTGGGCCGTGACACCGACCTCCGGCTCGCCGTTGATGAGCGCCCAGATCAGTGGCGAGAAACCCGCGTAGGCGGGCAGCAGCGAGTCATGGATGTTGAGCGTGCCGTGGACCGGCAGGGTGAAGATCTCCGGCGGCATCCACGTCCGCCAGTTGTTGGCCACGATGATGTCCGGGGCCACTTCCCTGAGCTGGTCCACGAGTTCGCCGTCCGGCCGGTTGCGGATGATCACGGGGACGCCGTGCTTCTCCGCGAGATCGGCGACCGAATCGCCCCAGATCTTCTCGTAGGCGTGTTCGCTCCTGGGATGGGTCACCACGGTCACCACGTCGTGCTCGGAGTCCAGCAGGGCTTGCAGGGTGCGATGGCCCCAGGTCTGGTATCCGAACATGACGACCCGCATGAAGGTGCCTCCTTGGAAAGCGATGACCGGCGCGCATCAGTAAAGCAAGGCTTACCTAATAACACAACGCCCCATGCTTCACCGGGATGTTGACAGCGGAAGACGGCTGGAAACATCCCCTGACGTCGACAGGAGGGGGCGAGCGGGTTAACTTGACCCGGCCCGCTCTCCGGCCGCGGGCCGTGGGTCCGAACGCGACGGGGAGGCACCGCCCGTGCTCTGCACGAGACTGACGAACGCGCGCGTCCTCACGATGGATCCCCGCCATCCCGTCGCCCGTGACCTGGGGATCTGGCGGGGCCGGATCGTCGGCGTGGACGACGCCGTGACCTCCCTGCCCGCCCGCGAGGTCGTCGACCTGGGCGGGGCGACCGTGCTGCCCGGCTTCATCGACAGCCATGTCCACCTGGCCTGGGCCGGGTTGAAGGCCGGCACTCCGAGCGTCGCCCCGTGCGAACGGATCGAGGACATCCTCGCCGTCGTCGACGCGGCGGCCCGGCGGCCCGCCCCTCCCGGCGCCTGGGTCGACGTGGCCGGATACGACCAGCGGGCCCTGGGCCGGCACCTGGCCGCCGCCGAACTGGACCGGGTCAGCCACGGTCGCAAGGTCTTCCTGATGCACGACTCCGGGCACGCCTGCGTCGTCAACACCGCCGTGCTGGACCTGCTGCCGGACGGGACCCCGCACGAGGACGGCTTCCTCGCCGAGAGCGCCATGACCACCGCCCGCCGGCTGCGGCTCCCGTACTCCCAGCAAGAGCTGGCCGACGCGATCGAACTCGCCGCCCGCGCCTGCCTGGACGAAGGGATCACCGCCTGTGCCGAGGCGGGCATCGGTGGCGGACTCCTCGGTCACAGCCCCGTCGAACTGGGCGCCTACCAACTCCTCCGTGACCGCGGTCGACTGCCCCTGCGGGTCCAGCTCATGGCCTCCGGCGACACCCTGCGCCCCCGCGCGGCGCACATCGACGACGGGTTCACCCAGGCCCTGGATCTCGGCCTGCGCACCGGCTTCGGCGACGACTGGCTGTCGCTCGGCGCTCTCAAGATCTACACCGACGGCGGGATGATGGCCCGGACGGCGGCGCTCACCTCACCGTACGAAGGCACGAGCGACAACGTCGGCCGCTTCCAGGACGACCCGGAACGCCTCGCCGCCCTCATCGTCGACGGCCACCTCGCCGGCTGGCAGCTCGCCGTTCACGCCATCGGCGACCGCGCCGCCGACCTCGCCCTGGATGCCCTGGAGCGGGCCCAGAAGCTACGGCCCCGCCCGGACGCGCGCCACCGCATCGAACACGCCGGGCTGATCCGACCCGACCAGCTGCCCCGGTTCGCCGCGCTCGGCGTGAGCGCGGTGATCCAGCCCAACTTCCTGCGCTGCTTCGGCGACGACTACGCGACGGTGATGGGCCGGGAGCGGGCGGGCTGGATGTACCGCGGGAGGGGCTTCCTGGACCACGGCGTCGCGCTCGTCGGCAGTTCTGACCGCCCCGTCGCGGACGGCGCACCCCTGCGCGCGATCCAGTTCATGGTCGAACGCGCCTCCGCCTCGGGCCGCCTCGTCGGCCCGGACGAGGCCGTCACCGTCGACGAGGCGCTGCGGGCCTACACCGTCGCCGGCGCCCACGCCTGCCGCTGGGAGGACGCGGCGGGTGCCCTCGCACCGGGGATGCGCGCCGACCTGGTGGTGCTGGGCGACGACCCGCACCGCGTGGACCCCTCCCGGATCGGGGACATCGAGATCGTCCGGACCTACGTGGACGGCCGGGACACCCGCGCCGCGGGGTGACGGCTACGCTCGACGCCATGCGCACGGAGAGCAGGGAGACGGCGAGGAGCAGGCCGGGCACCGCGTGGGTGACCGTCGTGTCGTACGAGAACCTGCCGGGCTGCCCGCGGCCCCCGGCGGCGCTGCGCGCTTGACTGCGTGACCGCGGGATCGACTGGATGCCCTTCGCCGGGGAGCTGATCCGCTGCGATCTCGCCTGCGGCATCGGCGCGGACGGCCACTGGCGCGGCCGGTACGCCGTCCGGGTCGACGCCGCCGCGCTGCACGCCCTGGGCCTGCACCCCGATCAGCCCACCTCCGTGATCACCGCGCCCTCTCCGCCGCGCTGGTGGCACGCCGCCGCCGAGCGCAACGCCGCACGTCGTCCCGGCGGCTGACGGCCCCTTTGTCCACATCGCCTCACAACCCCTGCCGAGCCGAGTCCCCTTGGGGTCCGTCGACTGACCGGCGCGGGTCGCCGCGCGAGCGGGCGACAGAACAATACGTCGCCCTTTTCGTGTTATTTAGGGGGAATCCGGGCATTGGCCCGTAGGTTGGAGACCGGGCGGCCGCAGTTCCGCCGGCCGCCCGGCACCCGCGCCGCAGGTCATGAACGAGGAAAGGCAGGGCAGGTGAACGTGCTGGGGATCATCGCCTCCGGTGTGGCCGCGCTGTTCATCACGGTCGCACTCGCCAAGAGTGTCCGCCGCGTGGCGCTCCGCCCCCGCGTCCCGGACGAACCGGGCGGGCGTGCGCCACGGGCCGAGGCGCTGCGCAGGGCCGGCGGTGCGACGGCCGTGCTCGGCGTCGGCACGGCGACCGGCGCGGCCCTGTGGCTCGGCGCGGGGGCCGACGCGGCGGGCTCCGTCACAGGGCTGCTCGCCGGGGCAGGGCTCGTGGCGGCCCTCGGTCTCGTCCACGACCTGAAGCCGCTGTGGGCCGCCCTGCGCCTCACCGTCCAGGTCGCCGCCGCGGTCCTCGTCGTCTGCCTGGCCGGCCTCTCACCGGCGGGGAGCATCCTGGCCGTGCTCTGGATCGTCCTCGTCACCAACGCGTTCGCCCTGCTCGACCACGCCGACGGGCTGCTCACCGCCGTCGGACTGGTCACCGCCGCCGGACTGCTCGCGTGCGCCCTGGCCGGCGGGGACCCCGCTCTCGCGCTGCTCCCGGCGACCCTGGTCGCGGGCCTGGCCGGTTTCCTCCTCCACACCTGGCACCCCGCGCGGCTCCGGCTCGGCGCGGCCGGTGCGCAGTTCACCGGATTCGCCCTGGCGGCCTCCGGTGCGCTGATCCTGGCGGCCGCCCCGTCCGGCCGCGCCGCGTGGGCCGCGCTGCCCGCCCTGGCCACGGTGGCCCTCGCCGACAGCGCCCTGGTCCTGATCTCCCGCCGCCGCGCGGCGCGTTCCCCGCTGCGCGACACGGACGACCACATCGCGCACCGGCTGCGCCGGGTCCGCGTCACCGTGCCGGGCGCCGCGGTCCTGACCGCGCTGTGGGCGGCGGTGCCCGTGGCCACCGGGACCCTCGTGTACGCGAAGCTGCTGCACCCGGCGTTCCTCCTCCTGCCGCTGGCCGGGACGGCCGCCGCCGTGTACGCCCTGCTGAGGATCCCGCCGTACGCCCCGCCCCGCACGCAACCGACCCGTACCGGCTCCTCCCGCACGACCCCGTCCGGCGCGGCTCCGTCCCGTACCGCCACGTCCCGCGCGAACCAGGCCCGTACGAACACCGCCCGACGCCCCGAGACGTCCACCCCCGGTGCCGCGATCCCTGCCGCGGCCCCCGCGACCGGTGCCAAGGGCTCTGCTCCCGGCAACGGCGCGCCCGCCGCCACGGCGAGGACCGCCGCGGGGCGCCCCACCGTGCCGCCCCCGCCCAACGGCCGCCCCGCCGAAGCCGCCACGGCCGCGGCCGAACGGGGCTGACACCGCCCGGTCCGCGATCACCCCCGCAGCCGCCCGAGCGTGGCGCGGGCCGCGGTGCGCGCGTACGGGGAGACCATCAGATACGGAGCCCACGGCCAGGTGTGCCGCAGGCAGTACGCCCACCACTGGCGCGGCGGCAGTTCCCGCACGGAGGTCACCCGGCGCAGCGCCTCCCGGACGCCGATGCCCGGCTCCTGGCTGCCGGGAGCCGCCGGTCCCTCCACGCACGCGCCGGCGTGGCCCGGGGCGACGAGCGCGACCACCCCGGCCCGCCGCGCGCGCCGACCGTGGTCGTAGTCGCCCATCCGATGACGGAAGACCTTGTCGGGGTCGCCGACGACGTCGTACACGGCACGCGGTACCAGAACAACCCGTCCGTCGTACGTGTCGCAGCGCTCCGGCCGGTGCGCGCCCGGCTCGACGAGCGTCAGGGAACGGCCCCGTCGTCCGGAGTACACGGTGCCCCCGTACGCGTTGCGCACCGCGCCGACGACGACCGCGTCGGAACCGGCCGCGTCCGAGGTGCGCAACAACGTCGCGAGGGCGTCCCGGAACAGCTCCACGCCGTCGTCGAGCCACAGCTGATGTGTCCACGCGTGGCTCGGTCCGCCCGGGATGCCGCCGAGCGGGCCGCCGCCCCCGCCGCCACTGCGGCTGTTCCGGCTCGCGATGCGCAGCGCCTGGTTGCGGGAGACGTCGGCGCCCACCGGCATGACCTCCACCGCGGGATGACGCAGCCGCACCGCCTCCGGCGTACCGTCGGAGCTGCCGGTGTCCACGAGATGCACGCCCAGCGTCGTCCCGGCGGGGAGAGCGCGCTGCTCCTCCAGGGCGCGCAGGGCGGACAGCGTCCGCGCGCGGTGGTCGTGACTCGTCATCAGCACGGCCAGGTGGACGGAGTGCACGGCGGGCTCCTCAGCTCCTCAGGTCTCATCATTCATGCATAAAAGCTGATATTCCGCATAGGCTGGGTGGGTGAGCGCCGAACCGATCGCGAACCCGCTCGGGCCCGTGCGGGGCCCCACGCCCCCGCGCCGGTCCGGCCGCCTCGTGCCGGTGCTCGCCTTCCTGCTGGCCGTGCTGTGCGTGAGCACGGTCGCGCTCACCGCGACCCTCCGCTCCACGGTCGTCTCGCCCGGCTTCTACCAGGCGGTGCTGGACGAGGAGTCGGCCTACGACCGCCTCTACAGCGAGGTGCTCGTCGACCCGGAGATCTCACCCGTCACCCGCGATCTCCTCGCCCATCTGCCCGTGCCCGAGGCGCTGGTGACCTCGAACATCAAGGTCGTGCTGGGACCCGCCACGGTCCGGGCCCTCACCGACCAGCAGATCGACGCGGTGACCGGCTATCTGCGCGGCGACCGCGACGAGCTCCGGCTGACCGTCGACCTGGCCCCGGTGCTGGAGAACCTCGCCGATCTCGCCCGCGTCTACTTCGGCGACCTGGTGGCGGACGTCCAGGGCCGGGACCGGCCGGACTTCGAACGGTTCACCGCCGACCTGGCCGCGGGGCTCGACGACCTCAAGGAGGGCCGGGCCCCCGAACTGCCCAGGCTGCCGCTCACCGAGGACCAGGCCGACCGCGCCACCGACGCCCTCCTCACGGCCGTACCGGAGCGACAGCGGACGGCGCTGCGCCCCGAGATCGAGGTGGCGCTGGGCGAGGGGGACGTGGCGACCGCCCTGGCCGCCACCGCCGCCGCCGCGCTCTCCGACGGCTCCCGCAGCGCCGCTGCCGACCTCCGGGGCATCCTCCAGGACGGTACGTGGGACCTCACCGCCACCCTGACCGCCGCCGGGGCCGACCTGACCGCTCTGGAACAGGCGCGCGACACCATCAGGTTCCTGACGCTCCTTGAGGTCCTCGCCCTCACCCTCGCGCTCGCCGCCCTCGTGACGCTCTGGTTCACCGGCCCCGCCACCCCGGCCCGCAGACTGATGCGGCTCGGTCAGGCGCTGGCCTGCGCGGGTGTGCTGACCGCCGCGGTCGTGCTTCTCGCTCGGCTGATCACCGGCGGACGCCTTTTCGGCACACCGGCCTCGTGGGCCCCGAGCGTCACCTCCCTCGTCGACGATCTCCAGCGCAACGCCGTGAGCCAGGCGGTGGCCACGGGTCTCGGCGCAGCCCTCACGGGCCTCGTCAGCGGCGTACTCCTCACCGGCGCGGGCTGGGCGCTGCTGGTGCGCCCGGACCGGATGCCGACGCCGACCCCGACGGCAGTGCGGACGGCGGCGGCGGGCGTGGCCTGTGCCGCACTGGCCGGCGTCCTGGTCGTTCCACCCGTGTTCGGCCCGTCCGCACCCCGCCAGTGCCAGGGCAGCAGCCGCCTGTGCGACCTACGCTACGACGAAGCCGCCTACCTCACCTCGCACAACGCCATGTCCACCACCGCGGACCGGTTCATCGGCCCCCTCCAGGACCCCGACATCACCACCCAGCTCAACACGGGGGTCCGGGCCCTCCAGCTCGACACGTACCGCTGGGAGAGCCCCGAGGACATCGCCGCACGGCTCGATTCCCCCGAGTTCACCGCCGAGCAGCGGCGCCTGATCACCGGCGCCATCGACAAGGCGAATCCACCCCGCGAGGGCCTGTGGCTCTGCCACGGCGTCTGCCGCGCCGGGGCCATCCAGCTGGTCCCGGCCCTGGAGGACATCGGCGACTGGCTGCGCGCCCACCCCACCGAGATCGTGACCCTCATCGTCCAGGACGACATCAGCCCCGAGGACACCGAGGAGGCGTTCGACGCGGCCGGCCTGGACGACCTCCTGTACACCCCCGACGCGGACCCGAACGCCCCGTGGCCCACCCTGGAGGAGATGATCGACAGCGGCCGCAGGCTGGTGGTGTTCGCCGAGAAGGCCGACGGCCCGGCCCCCTGGTACCGCAACTTCTACCGGTACGGCATGGAGACCCCGTTCGCCTTCCGGAGCCCCTCCGAGATGACCTGCGCACCCCACCGGGGCGGCACCGGGAAACAGCTCTTCCTGCTCAACCACTTCATCACGAACGCCGGCGGCAGCCGCCTGGACGCCGGACGTGTCAACACCCGCGACCGGGTCCTGGAACGAACCCGGGCCTGCGAGGCGGAGCGCGGCAGCCCGGTCACCTTCATCGCCGTCGACTACACCACGATCGGCGACGCGCTCGGAGCGGTGAACGAACTCAACTCCCGCCGCACACAGGACGACTGACGCAACCGCCCCCGCGCCGCCGCCGACGCGGCCGCACCCCAAAACCCCCGGGAGGCCGGGGAGGGGGCGTGAGAGGCTACGTACCCAGGGGCTCCTCACCGTGCGGACGGAGCCGGACGACTGCCGACAGATCAGGATGCCCGTGCCCATGACTCCTCCGAGCGCCCCGGCACCGCACGGTGCCCCCGCCGACGTACCGTCCCCCGGGGCCGGATCCCAACAGCGGGGCGGGGGCCGTCTGCTGGCCGTGAGCGACCTGCACGCGGCGGTGACCGACAACCGGCCGATCGTCGAGTCCCTCCACCCGACGTCCGACGCCGACTGGCTGATCGTCGCGGGCGACGTCGCGGAACGGCCCGAGGAGATCCGGTGGGCGCTCGGGCTCCTCGCGGAACGCTTCGCACACGTCATCTGGACCCCCGGCAACCACGAGCTGTGGACCGTGTCCAAGGACCCGGTCCAACTGCGCGGCCAGGCCCGCTACGACCACCTCGTCGCACTGTGCCGGGAGCTCGGCGTGACGACTCCGGAAGACCCCTTCCCGCTCTGGCCGGGCCCCGACGGACCGGTGGCGATCGCGCCGCTCTTCCTCCTGTACGACTACACCTTCCGCGCCCCGGGAACGCACACGAAGGAGGAGTCGCTCGCCGTCGCGCACGAGAGCGGCATCGTCTGCAACGACGAGTACCTCCTGCACCCCGACCCCTACCCGACCCGGGAGGACTGGTGCCGCGCCCGCGTCGCCGAGACCGCCCGCCGGCTCGCGGAGCACGACCGGCGGATACCCCTCGTCCTCGCCGGACACTGGCCGCTCGTCCGCGAACCCACGTCGGTGATGTGGTACCCGGAGTTCGCCCAGTGGTGCGGCACCGAACTGACCGCCGACTGGCACCGCCGCTTCAACGTCACCGCCGTCGTCTACGGCCACCTCCACATCCCCCGTACGACCTGGTACGACGGGGTGCGCTTCGAGGAGGTCTCCATCGGCTATCCCAGGGAGTGGCGCAAGCGGGGGCACCCGCGCGGGCTGCTGCGGCAGATCCTCCCGTACGAGGGTGAGCCCGCCCCACCGGAGGGGGCCGGTACCGGACCGTCCGCCCAGCCGCGCACCACCGGAGGGGCGTCGTGATCGAACTGCTGCTGCCCGCCGACGTCTCCTCGGCGGCCACCCGCGCGGAGACCGTCCCGGACGGAACCCTCTTCCCGGAGGAGGAGGCGCTGGTCGCCAAGAGCGTGGCCAAACGCCGGAACGACTTCGCGACGGCCCGCGCCTGCGCCCGGCGCGCCATGGCGGGACTCGGCCTGCCCCCCGTGCCCGTACTCAGCGGTCGCCGGGGGAGACCTCTGTGGCCCGAGGGAATCGTCGGCACCCTCACCCACTGCGCCGGATACCGGGCGGCCGCGCTGGCCCGTGCGACGGACGTCCTGTCGCTCGGCATCGACGCCGAGCCGCACGGCCCGCTCCCCACCGGCGTGAGGGAGTTGGTCACCCTGCCCGCCGAACGCGAGCGGATCGGCCCGCCCGCGCGGGAGGGCACGGGCGAGATCCACTGGGACCGCATCCTGTTCAGCGCCAAGGAGAGCGTCTTCAAGGCCTGGTATCCGGTCACCGGTGTGGAACTCGACTTCGTCGAGGCGGATCTGACGTTCCATCGCCCGGACGCTCCGGGGAGTGGCGAGGGGTCCCCGGGCCCGGTCGCGGCCGAGGGCGCCTTCGCCGCCCGCCTGCTGCTCACCGACCCGGCCTTGCCGACGACGCTGCACGGGCGCTGGCGGGTCGAGGACGACATCGTCGTCACAGCGGTGCTGGTCAGGCCCGACTGGCGGGAGCGCGAAGGGATGTGACGGCCAGTCGGCCGGGTAAGGGCGGGCCGCGGAGGTCAGCCGAGCGGGGGAGCGGTGAGGGGGCGTCCGAGCGCCACGTTCCACCGGCCGGAGCGCCCGCTGAGTTCGGTCAGCGTCAGCGGGGCGACGTCCAGCCGCCAGAACGCCTCCGCGGGCAGCCGCAGGCCGTGGACGACCGCCGCCCTGACGGACGCGGCCTCGGCCACCGCCAGGAAGCTCGCGCCGGGTGCGTCCGGTCCGCCGAGGGAGTCCAGCCACGCCCCGGTCCTCGCCACCAGGTCGCGCAGCGACTCGCCGCCGTGCGGAGCCGCCGACGGATCGCCGAGCCAGGCGGCCACCGCGGCGGGTTCGGCGGCGGCCACCTCGTCGAGACGGCGGCCGGCCCAGCCCGCCAGGTCCCAGCCGGCCAGGGCCGGTTCGGTGCGGGCCCCCAGACCGAGGGCCCCGGCGGTTTCGCGGCACCGGCCGGAGGGGCCGCTGAGCGCGAGCCCGGCCACCGGCACCGCGCCGGCGGCGGCCCGCGCACGCTCCCGGCCGGAACGGTCCAGAGGGGAGTCGCCGTCGAAACGGGCCTCCCGCAGCGCGGCGTTCATCGCCGGTGAGATCAACATCACCCGTACTGTCATGTCCCTGCTCTCACCTTCGCACCAGGGGCCCCGCAGCCCTGTCGCCCCAAGGGATCCGTCCGCCGTGACGCTGCACATTGGACCATGGCGGTGCCTGGGGAGAGGCGGTATGGTCACCTCGACCATGACGAGGGTGGGACGGAAGTCCGGTGAGAGTCCGGCACGGTCGCGCCACTGTGAACCCGCCTCCGGGCGGGGAAGTCAGACCCGCCACCTTCGTCCGAGGCACCACGACAGGGACGCGTGTTCCCACAGGAGGTTCTGCCATGGCTCAGTCCGCCGTTCCCGCGACGGAGGCGTCCGGGATCACTCCGATCTCGGCGAAGCCCCTGGCCCCTTGGGCGGTCTTCTTCGGCATTCTCATGCTCGTCCTGCTGTACTTCGTCGGCGCCGAACAGGGCGCCACCGCACTCATCTCGGGCGAAGGCGTCCACGAGTGGGTTCACGACGGCCGCCATCTGCTCGGCTTCCCCTGCCACTGAGACACCTGAGGAACAACGGCCCCGCCGGGGAATGGCGGCGCGGCCGACAGCGGCAAGCCAGAAAAGTCAGGAAACCCTTGTGAACTCCCTATCTGTCAGAGCCCTGCTCGTGCGCGGCATGCTCGCGGGCCTGGTCGCGGGCGGGCTCGCGCTCGTCGTCGCCTACTTCCTCGGTGAGTCCCAGGTGGACGCGGCCATCGCCCTCGAAGAGGCCCACAGCCACGACCACGGCGGCGGCGAAGAGCTGGTCAGCCGCACCATGCAAGCCACCGGCGGACTCGCCACCGGCGTCCTCGTCTTCGGAGTCGCGGCGGGCGGGATCGCCGCCCTCGTGTTCTGTTACGCCCTGGGCCGCATCGGCGCCTTCGGCCCCCGGGCCACCGCGGCGCTGGTCGCGGGCGCCGCCCTGCTCACGGTCTACGTCGTACCGTTCCTCAAGTACCCGGCGAACCCGCCCGCCGTCGGCAACCCGGACACCATCGGCCGGCGCACCACCCTGTTCTTCCTGATGGTCGCCCTCAGTGTGCTGCTGGCCGTCGCCGCCGTCATCATCGGCAAGCGGCTCGCACCCCGCCTGGGCAACTGGAACGCGAGCATCGCGGCCGTCGCCGGATTCGTCGTGCTGATCGGTCTGGCCTACGCCTTCCTGCCCTCCTTCGACGAGGTGGGCAAGGACGTCCCGGCGACGCTGCTGTGGGAGTTCCGGCTCTCGACGCTGGCGGTCCAGGCGACGCTGTGGAGCACCTTCGGCATCGTCTTCGGCCATCTCACGGAACGGCTCCTGACGCCTGCCACGCGCGCGGCGGCACCGCACACCGCGGGTGCGATGAGCTGAGCCCGCGCTCACCGACGCGCGCACTTCGCGCACCTAGGGACCTGTACGACAGAACCCGCCGGGGAGTACCCGGCGGGTTCTGCCGTGTGCGGGCTGGTGCGGAGGCGGGTAGCGATGCTTATTAGCGACGCTACCATCCTGAGGTAGCATCGCTAACGTATTGGTGTTAGCGTTGATGTCACCGGGTTTCACGGAACGGCCGCGACCCCAGTCGCCAGGAGCGAAGCCATGACCGAACAGTCCATGACGCAGTCCACGTCCGCCTCGACTTCCGCCCCTCGCCGGGTCGCCGTGGTCACCGGAGGGTCCCGGGGCATCGGCCGCGAGAGCGCCGAACGTCTCGCCGCCGACGGCTTCGCGGTCGTCGTGAACTACGCGGGCAACCGGACCGAGGCGGAAGCCGCCGTCGCCGCGATCACCGCCGCGGGCGGGGAGGCGATCGCCCGGCAGGCGGACGTGGCCGACGAGGTGGCCGTCGCCGCGCTCTTCGACGCCGCCGAGGAGAAGTTCGGCGGGATCGACGTGGTGGTGCATGCGGCGGGGGTCATGGCGCTCGCCCCGCTGGCCGAGCTCGAACTCGACGCGCTCGACCGGATGCACCGCACCAACATCCGGGGCACGTTCGTCGTCGACCAGCAGGCTGCGCGGCGGCTGCGGGCGGGCGGGGCCATCATCAACTTCTCCAGCTCGGTGCTGTCGCTGTCCCTGCCCGGCTACTCCGCGTACGCCGCGACCAAGGGCGCGGTCGAGGCCATGACCCTCATCCTCGCCCGGGAGTTGCGCGGCCGGGACATCACGGTCAACGCCGTGGCGCCGGGGCCGACCGCCACCGCTCTCTTCCTGGACGGCAAGGACGAGGAGACGGTCGCACGGATGGCCGCCCAGCCGCCGCTGGAACGGCTGGGGACCCCGCAGGACATAGCCGAGGTGGTCTCCTTCCTCGCCGGCCCGGCCCGCTGGGTCAACGGGCAGGTGCTGCGGGCCAACGGCGGCATCGTCTGAGGGCCGCCGTGGCGCTTGATAGCGTCCGTCCGGTGAGCACGAGTACCCGGACACGCATCCTGGAAGTGGCCGCCGCCCTGGTGAGGGAATCGCCCGACGGCGACATCTCCACGCGCGCCGTGTGCGAGGCGGCGAAGGTGGGCGCACCGGCCCTCTACCGCCACTTCGGCGACAAGGAGGGACTGCTGTCGGCCGTCGTCGACCACGGCTTCGAGAAGTACCTGGCGACGAAGAGGGAGCGCGGCGAGACGACGGACGCGGTGGAGGACCTGCGGCAGGGGTGGGACAGTCACGTCGCCTTCGCTCTCGACAACCGCAATCTCTACCGCCTGATGAACTCGCCGGCGATGCGCACGCCGCCCGCCGCGGCGCTGGAGTCCCACCGGATCCTGACCGGAGACCTCGAACGGGCCGCCGCCCAGGGCCGGATGCGAGTGGCGCCCGAGCTGGCCGCCCAGATGATCATGTCGGCCAATGTGGGCGTGGCGCTGATGCTGGTGTCCCGCCCGGCGACGTTCGACGACATCGAGGTGTCCCACCGGGTGCGTGACGCGCTCCACGCCACGGTGCTCACGCCGGAACTGCCGCAGGAACAATCGCCGCGCGCCCCGGCGGAAGCCGAAGTCCCCACGGCGGCGGCCCGATTGAGTGCCCTGCTGCGAAAGGAGCACGGGGCTGGGCTGAGCACCGCCGAGGCGGCACTGATGAGGGAGTGGCTCGACCGGGTGGCGAACGCCCGTCCGGAGGGCTGACCCGAGACGTCGAGCCCGTGGAGCCCATGGAGCCCTGGAGTCCGGGTGCTTAGGGGGCGTCTCAACTGACCCGAAACCAGGCTGAACGTCATGATGGCCATGGCGGAGCGGCTGGTGCCAGACGCTTTTTGCGAGTTGTTCCAACGGGTGGTTCCGGTGCCACCGGTGCGACCGCAAGGCGGAGGGCGACGTCGTTCCGGGACCGAGATGTGGTGGCTGCCATCGTGTTCGTGGCATTCGCCGGCATCGCCGCGGCCCTGATCTGCTATCGCAGGCTGACAGCCTGATCCATGATCTCCGAACTGGGATGATCCTGCTGTAGAAAACGACACAGCAGCGAGGAGCGTCATGACCGACTACCTGCCCGCAGTCATGGCGATGCTCGGCCCGGCCCAGAACCACTACGCGGACCCCGCCGCCTGGGACCGCCTCCACGCAGAACTCGGCATCCGGCTGCCGACCGACTACCAGACCCTCGTGGACGCGTACGCTCCCGTCCAGCTCAACGGCCACCTATATCTGAGTAGCTGTTGTCGTTCCGATCTTGAGGGGTGGGCGTCGAACGGGAGTCTCGATCGGGT